>NZ_CP045702.1:4800000-6137227 GCF_014216315.1 Streptomyces finlayi | reverse complement strand
GGCTGGAGCGGGTGCAGGCCGAATTCGCGGCGAAGCCGTACGAGGAACTGATCCAGCTCATCCGTACGGGTCCTCCGCGGCTGTCCCCCTTCGCCCTGAAGCAGGTGGACGAGGCGGCCAACACGGTCGAGTTCTACGTCCACGCGGAGGATGTGCGCCGGGCCCAGCCCGACTGGTCGCCGCGCGTGCTGGACCCGGTCTTCGCCGATGTGCTGTGGTCGCGCCTGGAACGGACGGCCCGGCTGATGGGCCGCCGGTCCCCGGTCGGCCTCGTGCTGCGCCGCCCGGACGGCCAGACGGCGGTCGCGCGCAAGGGGTCCCCGGTGGTGACGGTCACCGGAGAGCCGGGTGAACTGCTGATGTTCGTGAGCGGACGCCAGGACACGGCGAAGGTGGGGCTGGAGGGCGACGAGGACACCGTGGCCAGGCTGCAGTTGTCGCAGCTCGGGATGTAGGGGCCGCCCTCCCCGGGGCCCCGGGTGCCCCGTTCCGGGTGGCTCTCAGCGTGGGAGTTCGGCGCGGCGGAGGGCGGTGACGGCCAGTCCCACGACGCCTCCCGCCGCGCAGAGGGCGGCGGAGGCCACGAAGACGGGGCCGGTGCCCCAGAGGGCGACGGCCGCTCCCGTGACGGGGTAGCTGAGGGCTTGGAGGGCACTTCGAACCCGTCCCGGCTGCACACGCCGACCCGAGGACCACCCCAAGCCCGCCCCGGCCGGACGTGCGGGCCGGGGACCGCTTCAAGCCCGCCCCGGCTGCGCATGCCGACCCGAGGGCCACTTCAAGCCCGTCCGGGGATCGGACCCCCGGCGGACCGATCCCCGGGATGCCCGCCCCGCACCGCCCCGCCCCACCTCACGCGCCGAGCAGCCGCCGCGCCGCCAGCGCCAGGGAGACCTCCACCGCGTCGGAAGGACGCGTCAGACACCGCCCCGTCAGCTGCTCGAAGCGCCGCAGACGGTTCAGCACCGTGTTGCGGTGGCAGTACAGCCGCGCCCCGGCCCGCTGCGCCGAACCGTCGGAGTCGAGCCAGGCGGTGAGCGTCTCGATCAGTACGTCGCGGTCCGCCGGGTCGAGGCGGTCGAGCGGCCCCAGTACCCGGTCGGCCAGGGCCTTGCCGAGGCCCGGGGACGAGACGACCAGGGCGGTCGGCAGGTGCTCGTCGAGCAGGACGACACCGCCCGACGAGGGGCAGGACCGCAGCGCGGTCTCGGCGAGCCTGCGGGCGTCACCGAGCGCGGCGAGTCCGTCGACCACGGAGCTGATGCCGACCCGGGTCCCCGGCGCCGCCCCCAGCTCGGCGGTGAGGGAGGCGAGTTCATCCTGGCCGGGCAGGCCCGTCCCCTCCCCTTCGGCCTGCTGGTCACCGGACACCGCAGCGGCGGGTGACGCGGTCAGTGCCAGGATCGCGAACTCGGCGTCCTGGCCCGGGTGCCACAGCACGTCCGTGCCGGCGGGCAGCCTCAGCGGCTGTTCGTCCGCGCCGTGCGGGGCGCGGCGCGCGGCGGCGACCGCGAGCACGGCGTACCGGCCGTCCACCGGGAGCCCCAGCATCGCCGCGGCGTCGGGCAGGTCCGCGATCCGGGCGGTGCCGTCGAGCAGGGCCGCCGTCATCAGACGCTGCTGGTTCTCGCGCCGCCAGACCAGCCGGCGTTCGGCCTGCCGGTAGGCGTCCGCGACCACGGCGCAGTGCTCGTCGACGAAGTTCCAGACGTCGGCGGCGACGTGGACGAGCAGCCGGATGTCCTCGGGGTGACGGCGCGCGGTCTCGTCGACGAGGTCCTGCCACACCATCGCGCCACCCATGCGGAAGGCGTGCAGCACCGCGTCGAGCGGTACGCCCTGCTTGGCGCGGGCCTCGCCGATCCACCGGGACGTCCGGTGGGCGGCGTCCCGGAACTCGCGGGGCTGGATCAGCGAACCGACGTTGTGCCGCAGCGAGTGGTTCACCTCCTGCCACACCTCGGCCGGTTCGTTCTCGATGGCCGTGCGGTAGGCGGGCTCCTGCTCCCGGAGCGCCTCGACGAGCCGGTCCGTGAGCTCGGGGAGGCTTTCGATGAGCACCCGGGCGGCCCGGTGCAGCGCGGCGACGGCCTCGCGGTCGGCCAGCGAACGGAAGCGGTGCGGCGACGGCGCTACGGGGGGCGGTCCGTGCAGCGCCCTGATCCGTGAACGTACGAGCTGTGGCATGGCGGCCTCCACCGGGACTCGGCCGGTTCGTGGACAGACCGGCTCCGGTGCACCCGGCCCTGCCTTGGGCACGAGCACACCGATGATCCTGACGCCCGCAGAATGACATACCGCCCAGTCGGTACCTAGGGGTCTGCGGAGTTCTTATCATCACGGTCCTGCAACCTCCCGGACACACGCGGCTGCCGCGCACCGGAATGCCGCCCCTTAAGGACGGCCCAGGACCCTGGCGAGCTCGGTGCGGGACCTGATCCCCAGGGTGGCGAAGACGTTGCGCAGATGGTGGTCGACCGTCCGGGGGCTCACCGACAGGCGCACCGCCACCTCCCGGTTGGTGGCGCCCTCCGCGACGTACCGGGCGATCCGCTGCTGCTGCGGAGTGAGCCCGGCGAGCGGTGCCGGACCGATTGCCTCCGGTGCGTCGACCGCCTCCCCGGCCGCACGGAGTTCCCCTGCGGCGCGGGCCGCCCAGGCGCGGGCGGAGCAGCGTTCGAAGGCGACCAGGGCGTCCCGCAGGGGGCCCCGGGCCGCGCGGGTCTGCCTGCGGCGCCGCAGCCACTGCCCGTGGAGGAGCTGCGTGCGGGCGCGTTCGAAGTCGCCGCCCGCCCGGTCGTGGTGGGCCATGGCTTCCTCGTAGCGGGCGGCGGCCTCCTCCGGGGGTGCCAGCAGGGCCCGGCAGCGGGCCAGCTGGGCGGGGACCTGCGGGTCGGTGGTGCGTTCAGACCATGCGGCGAATTCCTCGACGGCCGCCGCGAGACCGTCGGGCCACTCGTCCGCGCGGCCGGAGAGCACCGCTGCCTCGATGTAGCACGGTATGGCGAGCAGCCGGGTGGCGAAGTGGCCGCGCCGGGGCCCGGGGCCGACCAGCGGCGCGAGCCTGGCCGCCGCCTCGCCCGGACGTCCGGCCGCCAGGTCGGCGCGGGCGACGGCCCAGGTCGCGAGCGTCGCCGCCTGGGCGAGGCCGTGCGGCCCCGCACCGGCCAGCGCGGCGTCGCAGTGGGCGGCGCACGCCTCGGCAGGACCCTCCACCGAGGCGGCGAGCGCCAGGACGGCGTGCAGATGGGCGGAGGAGTTGGGCTGCCCGGTACGGCGGGCCGCGTGCAGCCCCTCCAGGGCGTGCGCGCGGGCCCTCGCGTGCCGGCCGGCCCGCAGTTCGGCGTAGGCGAGATGCTCCAGCACCTGCGGCAGCAGCGCCTCGGGCCCGCGGGTGCGCACGGCGGCGAGCGTGCGGGCACCGGCCCGGCAGGCGTCCTCGACGTCCCCGAGCACCAGCGCGCAGACCCCGGCCCGCAGCAGGGCCGCCGGGTCCTCGGCGCCCTCGGCGGGGTCGAGGCAGCCTCGCAGCAGCGCATGGCCCTCGCCGGTGCGCCCGTCGAGCATGGCGCACATCCCGGCGCGGTACCGCTCCACGCCCACGTCGTGCGCGTAGTCGGGGATGCGGTTCATGGCGTCCAGATAGGCCAGGGCGTCCCCCATCGCCCAGGCCGCCTCGGCCGCGCCGAGCAGGGCGTCGAGGGTGCGGCGCGGATCGTGCGCGGCGAGCAGGGCGGCTGCGGCGATCAGTGCTTCCCTGGCGTCGGCGGCCGGTCCGTCGCGCAGGGCGAGCATCCCGCGTACGTAGGCGGCGAGGCCGCCGGCCGTCGGGGTGCCGCTCCCCCGGACCGTGCCGTACGAGGAGGGGCCGCCGGTCACCGGGTGCGGTCCGGTGCGGGCCAGCAGGGCGCGGGAGCGGGCCGCGTCGCCCGCCAGCCGGGCGTGCTCCGCCGCGGCGGCGAACCGTGCGGCGCGCAGGGTGCCGTCGGTGGAGAGCGCGGCGGACCGGGCGAGCGCCGCGGACCGTTCGGCGTGCGGGCGGGGTGCGACGGCGGCGGCCGCCAGTTGTCCGGCGAGCGCCGCGTCGGGTCCTGGCGCGGCGCAGGCCCGCTGGACGAGCGGGGGCAGCGGCGGTGCGCACGGACCGGACAGGAGGGTGGCGAGCAGTTCGTGGACGGCCCTGCGCCTGGCCGGGGACGCCCGGTGCAGAACGGCGCGGCGCAGCAGCGGGTGGCTGAAGTGCAGGCGGCTGCCCGCACGTTGGAGGATGCCCGTGATCCCGGTGGAGCCGAGGAGTACGTGGTCCAGGAAGCCGGAGGCGAGTCCGGCCCCGGCACCGGCCCGCAGCAGCAGCGCGGCGTCCGCCCCCGCCCCTTCGGGTTCGTGTTCCTCGGCCGCGGCGGCCAGGAGAAGGAGGGTCCGGGTCTCCGGGGCGAGGGCGTCGAGGTGGGCCGCGTGGGAGTCGAGCACGCTCTCGCCGCCGGGCAGCGGATAGGGCAGTGCGGTGCGCCCGGCCAGCTGGTCGGGGGTGAGGCGGCACGCGAGTCCGGCGAGCATCCGCGGGTTCCCTGCGGCTTCCCGCAGCAGTTCGCTCCGTACGACGGGGTCGACACCCCCGGCTCCTTCGGTGAGCCGCTCCAGCAGGGCGGCCGACGCGTCGTCGTCGAGCGGGCCGAGCCGGAGCGCGGGCAGTCCCGCGAAACTGGTCTCGTCCTCGGCTCCGAGGACGACGGCGACCCTGCTGCCCTCGCCGAGCCTGCGGGCGGCGAAGCCGAGCGCGGCACGCGAGTCGGGGTCCCAGGCGTGTGCGTCGTCGACGCAGACCAGGAGGGGGCGTTGGGTGCCGAGGCCCCGCAGCAGGCCGAGCAGACCGCCCGGGGTGATTCCGGAGCGCAGCACCCGGTCGGCCTGTGCGGGCAGGACGCCGGGCGCCGAGCAGAGCAGGGCGTGGAGTCCGCTGTAGGGCAGGCGCTGCTCGGCGGGCGCCCCCGTCGCGTACAGCACGGGCCCCTGGTCGCAGGCGCGGTGGGCCTCGGCGGTCCGTCTCAGGAGTGCGGTACGGCCGAGGCCGGGCGGCGCGGTCAGGACGAGCGCACCGCCGTCACCCGCCCGCAGCCTCCCCAGCAGAGTGTCGAGGATGGCGAGTTCACCGCTGCGGCCGTACAGCCGGAGCGGACTGTGCACGGTCGTGGACGAGGTCACGCCGTCACGTTACTTCCGCGTAAACAACCTCGGAAGACGCCCGTCCGGATGCTCCGCCGGGACGGCCGGGTGCAGGGCAGCCTCCCAACGGGAGGCGCCTGCCGCTGTGCGGCCGCACAGCACCGGCCGGGTGGCGGCATACGGAAGGGCCGGGCCGGGACGTACCCGGCCCGGCCCTTCCCGGCGCTCTAGGAGGAGTGCGGGCAGGTACCCCGGTACTCGGCGATCGTCAGGCTCGCCTGCGGCAGCGGGCAGAGGAACTGTTCGTACCGGGTGTCGTTGTCGATGAACCGCTTCAGCCACGAAATGCTGTACTTCGCGATCGTGGTGTTGGAGGAGTTCGGCGTGAAGTGCGAGGCGTTGCGCAGCTCCAGGTACGCCTTGTCGAGCGTGCTGGGCAGTGAGTTGTAGAACGGCTCGGAGTGCGAGCCGACCGAGGCGACGGTGTCACCGTCCGCGCCGACCACCAGGGTGGGTGTCCGCACCTCCGGCCACGTCTTGTCCGTGTTCCAGCCGGTCAGCGGGATCGCCGCCTTCAGCGAGGGACGGTCCTTGGCGGCCTCCAGCGTGCCGCCTCCGCCCATGGAGTGGCCCATCACGCCGAGCCGGGAGCTGTCGATCCGGCTGCGGACCGAACTCCGCTCCGTCAGGTAGTCCAGCGCGGCCAGGAGCTGGTCGCCGCGGCTGGCGGGCTGGTCCATCGTGGAGTTGGTGTCGATGGTGAAGACGACGAAGCCCTGGGAGGCCAGCCGGGGGCCGTACCAGGCCATGCTGGACTGGTAGGCGGTGAAGCCGGGCGCGATGGCGACCGCGCCGAAGGTGCCGTCGGCGGTGGACGTCGGGTAGTAGATGGTGCCGCCGCCGAAGCCGCTCACCAGCGAGGAGACCGAGGTCTCCGAGACGGCGTACGTGCCTCGGCTCGCCTCGATGCTCGACACGGTCGGTGCGGGACCGCGCTGGTAGGGGTTGTCGGCGGCCTGGGCACCGGCGGGGATCAGCGCGGTGAACAGGCCGGCGGTGGCGGCGGCGGTGACCAGCAGGTTCCTGAGAGTGCGGGTGCGGCCCGTGGGCGTCCGGTGCGGACGCGGGGAGGTGCCGCCGGAGTGGAGGAGCTGGTGCACGAGGGGGGTCCTCTCGGTTGTGGCGCAACCACACCGTGCTCGGGGAACCCCGGAAACCTCGCCCAAGGCTTCGGGGTGCACCGCGTGGCTGCCGCCGTTGTTCGTTGGCGGTCGCCACTCTTGCGGTGCACCCCGTGTGCGCACATCGGCGAGATCACCGGTCTTCGCGACCGGGCCCGCCGGCCCCTCGGGGGCCTTCTGCCGTGTGACCGCTCAGCGGACCGGGTGACCGGCTTCCCGCAGAGCGCCCTTGACCTCGGAGATCCGCAGGTCACCGAAGTGGAAGACGGACGCGGCGAGCACCGCGTCGGCGCCCGCCTCGATGGCCGGTGCGAAGTCCGCGAGCCGGCCCGCACCGCCGGAGGCGATGACCGGGACCGTGACGTGCTTGCGTACGGCGGCGATCATCTCGGTGTCGTAGCCGTCCTTCGTGCCGTCGGCGTCCATCGAGTTGAGCAGGATCTCGCCCGCGCCGAGTTCGGCGGCCCGGTGCGCCCACTCGACGGCGTCGATGCCGGTGCCCTTGCGGCCGCCGTGCGTCGTCACCTCGAACGTGCCCGCCGGGGTGCGCCGGGCGTCGACCGAGAGCACGAGCACCTGGCGTCCGAAGCGTTCGGCGATCTCGCGGATCAGCTCGGGCCTGGCGATGGCCGCGGTGTTGACGCCGACCTTGTCGGCCCCGGCGCGCAGCAGCTTGTCGACGTCCTCGGTGGTGCGGACACCGCCGCCGACCGTGAGCGGGATGAAGACCTGCTCGGCGGTGCGGCGCACCACGTCGTACGTGGTCTCCCGGTCGCCGCTGGACGCGGTGATGTCGAGGAAGGTCAGCTCGTCGGCGCCCTCGGCGTCGTACAGCTTCGCCATCTCGACGGGGTCCCCGGCGTCGCGCAGGTTCTGGAAGTTGACGCCCTTGACGACCCGGCCGTTGTCCACGTCCAGGCAGGGAATGACTCGGACCGCGAGGCTCACTTCGTACCGTCCCTGAATGCTTCGACCTCGACCTCGACGACCAGGCTCGGCTCGACGAATCCGGACACGATGATCATCGACGCGACGGGCCGGATGTCGTCGAACAGTTCCTTGTGGGCGCGGCCCACCTCGTCCACGTCCCGGGCGTGCGTGATGTACATCCGGGTACGTACGACGTCCTCGCGGCCGAGGCCGAGCTCCTTCAGTGCCTCGAAGGCGACGTCGAAGGAGGTCCTGGTCTGCTCGTACGGACTGCCCGCCGAGATCTCGCCCTTGACCACCGACGTGCAGCCGGAGACCAGGACCAGTCCGCTGGGCAGTTCCACCGCGCGGGAGTAGCCGAACCTCTCCTCCCAGGGGGCGCCGGTGGAGAGGCGGCGTACGGAGTCCGTCATACGGAGACCGCCTTGAGCGCCTCTTCCAGGGTGAACGCCTCGGCGTACAGCGCCTTGCCGACGATCGCACCCTCGACGCCGTCCGCGACGAGCGAGGAGATCGCCCGCAGGTCGTCCAGTGAGGACACTCCGCCGGAGGCGACGACGGGCTTGTCGGTGGCGGCGCAGACGTTCTTGAGGAGTTCCAGGTTGGGGCCCTGGAGCGTGCCGTCCTTGGCGATGTCGGTGACGACGTAGCGGGCACAGCCCTCGGAGTCGAGGCGGGCGAGCGTCTCGTAGAGGTCTCCGCCGTCGCGGGTCCAGCCGCGGCCGCGCAGGGTGGTGCCGCGGACGTCGAGGCCGACGGCGATCTTGTCGCCGTGCTCGGCGATCACCTTGGCGACCCACTCCGGGGTCTCCAGGGCCGCGGTGCCGAGGTTGACACGGGTGCAGCCGGTGGCGAGGGCCGCGGCGAGCGAGGCGTCGTCGCGGATGCCGCCGGAGAGCTCCACCTTGATGTCCATGGAGCGGGCGACCTCGGCGATCTGCGCCCGGTTGTCACCGGTGCCGAAGGCGGCGTCCAGGTCGACGAGGTGCAGCCACTCGGCGCCCGCCCGCTGCCACGTGAGGGCGGCCTGCAGGGGGTCGCCGTACGAGGTCTCGGAGCCGGACTCGCCGTGGACGAGGCGGACGGCCTGGCCGTCGCGGACATCGACGGCGGGGAGCAGTTCAAGCTTCGGCATTACAGCGTCTCGATCCAGTTGGTCAGCAGCTGGGCGCCGGCATCGCCGGACTTCTCGGGGTGGAACTGGGTGGCCCACAGCGCGCCGTTCTCCACGGCCGCCACGAAGCGCTCGCCGTGCGTGGACCAGGTGACCCTGGGCGCACGGATCTTGGCGTTGGTGACTTCGAGGGACCAGTCGTGCGCCGCGTAGGAGTGCACGAAGTAGTACCGGGCCTCCGCGTCCATACCGGCGAAGAGCTGGGAGTCCTCGGGGGCCTGGACGGTGTTCCAGCCCATGTGCGGGACGACGTCGGCCTTCAGCGGGCCGACGGTACCGGGCCACTCGTCCAGCCCTTCGGTCTCCACTCCATGCTCGATGCCGCGCTCGAACAGGATCTGCATGCCGACGCAGATGCCCATGACGGGGCGTCCGCCGGCCAGCCTGCGGCCGATGACCCATTCGCCGCGGGCCTTCTTGAGGCCTTCCATGCAGGCGGAGAACGCTCCGACACCGGGCACCAGCAGCCCGTCGGCGTTCATCGCCGTGTCGAAGTCCCGGGTGATCTCGACGTCCGCGCCGACGTGGGCGAGAGCCCGCTCGGCGGAACGTACGTTGCCGAAGCCGTAGTCGAAGACGACGACCTTCTTCTTGTCACTCACAGACGTCCCTCAGTCCCAGAGTCCCTGAATCCGCAGAATGCCCGCCACCAGGCACATCACGGAGCCGATCCCGAGCAGTACGACGAGGCCCTTGGGCATGTCCTGCTTCGAGAAGGAGTAGACGCCGCCGGCCAGGAAGAGGCCGACGACGATCAGAATCGTATTGAGCCCGGTCACAGCGCGCCCTTCGTGGAGGGAAGGATTCCGGCTGCGCGCGGGTCCCGCTCGGAGGCGTACCGCAGGGCGCGGGCGAGCGCCTTGAACTGGCACTCCACGATGTGGTGGGCGTTGCGCCCGTACGGCACGTGGACGTGCAGGGCGATCTGCGCCTGCGCGACGAAGGACTCCAGGATGTGCCGGGTCATCGTCGTGTCGTACTCGCCGATCATCGGCGCCATCTTCTCGGGCTCGGTGTGCACCAGGTACGGGCGGCCGGAGAGGTCGACGGTGACCTGGGCGAGCGACTCGTCCAGCGGGACGGTGCAGTTGCCGAAGCGGTAGATGCCGACCTTGTCGCCGAGTGCCTGCTTGAAGGCGCCACCGAGCGCGAGGGCGGTGTCCTCGATCGTGTGGTGCGAGTCGATGTGCAGGTCGCCGTCGGTCTTGACCGTGAGGTCGAAGAGCCCGTGGCGGCCGAGCTGGTCGAGCATGTGGTCGTAGAAGCCGACCCCCGTCGACACATCGACTTTTCCGGTGCCGTCGAGGTTGATCTCGACGAGCACGGACGTTTCCTTCGTGGTGCGTTCCACGCGGCCTACGCGGGGGTTCATGCCTCGTGCTCCTTCTTGGCGTTCTCAGTGACAAGCGTGCGCGCCGCATCGAGGAACGCGTCGTTCTCGGCCGGGGTCCCCGCGGAGACCCGCAGCCATCCCGGTACCCCGTTGTCCCGGACCAGGACGCCCTGGTCGAGGATCCGCCGCCAGGCGGTGCGACTGTCCGCGAAGCGGCCGAACTGGACGAAGTTGGCGTCCGAGTCGGTCACGTCGAAGCCGAGAGCGCGCAGCTCGTCGACGATCCGGTCGCGCTCGCCCTTGAGCTGAGCGACGTACCCCAGCAGCGTATCGGTGTGTTCCAGGGCGGCGAGCGCCGTGGCCTGCGTGATGGAGGACAGGTGGTACGGCAGCCGCACCAGCTGTACGGCGTCGACGACGGCCGGGTCGGCGGCGAGATAGCCGAGGCGCAGTCCGGCGGCGCCGAACGCCTTGGACATCGTGCGCGAGAGCACCAGGTGCCGGCGGCCCTCGATCAGCGGGAGCAGCGAGGGGTGGTGGCTGAACTCGCCGTACGCCTCGTCGACGACGACCATCGAGGGCTTGGCCGCCTGTGCCGCGTCGTACAGCGCGAGGACGGTCTCGGCGTCGACCGCGGTGCCGGTGGGGTTGTTGGGCGAGGTGATGAACACGACGTCCGGCCGCTGCTCGGCGATGGCCTTGCGGGCCGCCGGGACGTCGATGGTGAAGTCCTCGTTGCGGGGGCCGGAGATCCACCCGGTGCCGGTGCCGCGCGCGATGAGGGCGTGCATCGAGTACGAGGGTTCGAAGCCGATCGCCGTGCGCCCCGGCCCGCCGAAGGTCTGGAGCAGCTGCTGGAGCACTTCGTTGGAGCCGTTGGCCGCCCAGACGTTGGCGAGGCCGACCTCGTGCCCGGCGGTGCGGGTGAGGTAGCCGGCGAGTTCGGTACGGAGCTCGACGGCGTCGCGGTCGGGGTAGCGGTTGAGGTCGCGGGCGGCCTCGCGGACCCGCTCGGCGATCCGGTCGACCAGTTCCTCGGGGAGCGGGTAGGGGTTCTCGTTGGTGTTGAGGCGTACGGGTACGTCGAGCTGCGGGGCCCCGTAGGGGGACTGGCCGCGGAGCTCCTCGCGGAGGGGGAGCGTGTCCCAGGGGTTGGGGGTGGTGCTGCCGTTCGTCACGCCTGCGGAACCTTCCAGCCGAACCGTGCCTTGAGTGCGGCGCCGTGCGCCGGGAGGTCCTCCGCCTCGGCGAGGGTCACGACGTGGTGCGTGACCTCGGCGAGTGCGTCGCGGGTGTAGTCGACGATGTGGATGCCGCGCAGGAAGGACTGCACGGAGAGGCCCGAGGAGTGGCAGGCGCAGCCGCCGGTGGGCAGGACGTGGTTGGAGCCGGCGCAGTAGTCGCCGAGGGAGACCGGCGACCAGGGGCCGACGAAGACCGCGCCGGCGTTGCGGACGCGGTCCGCCACGGCTGCGGCGTCCGCGGTCTGGATCTCCAGGTGCTCGGCGGCGTACGCGTCGACGACCTTGAGGCCGTCCTCCAGGTCGTTGACCAGGACGATCGCGGACTGACGGCCGGCCAGGGCGGGCGCGATCCGGTCGGCGACGTGCTTGCTCGCGGCGACCTGCGTCTTCAGCTCGGCCTCGGTGGCGGCGGCCAGGTCCTCGGAGTCCGTCACGAGGACCGCGGCGGCCATCGGGTCGTGCTCGGCCTGGCTGATCAGGTCGGCGGCGACGTGCGCCGGGTCGGCGGTCGCGTCGGCGAGGATCGCGATCTCGGTAGGGCCGGCTTCGGCGTCGATGCCGATGCGCCCCTTGAGGAGGCGCTTGGCGGCGGCGACGTAGATGTTGCCGGGGCCGGTGACCAGGTTCACAGGGAGACAGTCGGCCGTCCCGTACGCGAACATCGCGACGGCCTGGGCGCCGCCCGCCGCGTACACCTCGTCGACGCCCAGCAGGGCGCAGGCGGCGAGGATGGTGGGGTGCGGCAGTCCGCCGAACTCCTTCTGCGGCGGCGAGGAGACGGCGATGCCTTCGACGCCCGCCTCCTGGGCCGGTACGACGTTCATGACGACGGACGAGGGGTAGACGGAGCGGCCGCCCGGTACGTAGAGCCCCACGCGGTCGACGGGCACCCACTTCTCGGTGACAGTGCCGCCCGGGACGACCTGGGTGGTGTGTGTGGTGCGGCGCTGTGAGCGGTGGACGAGCCGGGCGCGGCGGATCGACTCCTCCAGCGCGGCCCGTACGGCCGGGTCGAGCTGTTCGAGGGCCTCGGTGAGGGCCTCGGCCGGGACCCGGATCGAGTCGCTGCGCACGCCGTCGAATTTCTCCCCCCACTCGATCACTGCCGCGGAGCCACGATGGCGCACGTCCTCACAGATGGGCCGCACCGTTTCCAGGGCGGCTTCCACGTCGAACTCGGCACGGGGCAGCAGGTCGCGCAGGTCGCCGCCCTCGGGGAGGGCGTTGCCGCGCAGATCGATTCGAGAAATCACACACCAATTCTCGCAGACCGTTTCCGGCGCCCGGACGTCCGTATCACTGGCTGATACATGCCCCGGTTGTCACTGCTGACTATTAGCGTTCACGCCGTTACACACGGGGAAGAACACACGTACGGCATCTGCACAGAGGGGACGGCAGTGACCGAGCCGCAGGATGGCGAAATCCCGGACGGCCTCAGCGCAGCGGAGCTGGGTATGTGGCAGTCCTTCCGGAACGGCACCACCTACGATCTGCGCACCCGTGACCCGGTGCGCGACGATCCGTTCGCGGCGCACATCTGGGGACCCGAGCGGAGTGTCGGTGCCCGGACGGTGGCCAGGCTGCTGCTGAGCGGGCCGGAGGCACGCCCCGGACGGGTGGCGGCACTGAAGCTCCGGGGCGTGCGGATCACGGGGCGGCTCGATCTGGCGGGCGGGCGTGTCTCTCCGTACGTGGAGCTGACGGGCTGCCGTTTCGAGCAGGAGGTGGTGCTGCCCGAGTGCCGCTTCACGACGCTGCGGATGGTCGGCTGCGCGATTCCGCGTCTCGAGGCGGCCCGGCTGCACACCGAGGGCGATCTGCATCTGCCCCGCTGCCGGATCGAGCGCGGCATCCGGCTCACGGACGCCCAGATCGGTACGGACCTGCTGATCAACCAGATCAGCGTCGGCCCCGACCGACAGGGCCGCGCGCTGACCGCCGACGGTCTCGCGGTGGCGCAGGACCTCCAGGCCGAGATGATCGAGACGCGCGGGGAACTGAGTCTGCGCGGCGCGAAGGTGGGCGGTTCGCTGAGCCTGCGCGGCAGCAGGCTGCGGGGCACGGAGGGGCGGCGGGCGCTGAACGCCCCGCAGCTGACCGTCGAGCGCACGCTCTACATGACCGAGGCCTGGGTCAGCGTCGACACGGGGAACCAGGGCACCACTCCCCCGTACGGCATCGCCCTGTCCTCGGGCACTCCGGCGCGCGGCACCCGCTCCCAGGTCTTCGAGTGCCGGGGCGGCGTGCGGCTGGACGACGGCAGGTTCGGCGACGCGGTGGACCTGCACAAGGCACGGTTCGTGCTGGCCCGGCACGAGGAGCTCTCGCTGCGCAGGATCGCCACGCCCGAGCTGCGCTTCAACGCGGAGCGCCCGGAGGAGGGCCGGGTGGTCCTGAACGGCGCGAAGGTCGTCACGCTGATCGACGTGTCGACCAGCTGGCCGGGCCCGGGCGGTCTGGCGATGGGCGGATTCGTTTACGAGAACCTCGTCCCGTACGGGCATTTCCCGCTCTCCCGGCGGCTGGAGTGGGTGCTCGCGGCGACCCCGGAGTACGTGCCCGAGCCGTACGAGCGGCTCGCCTCCGTCCTGCGCAGCTGCGGCGAGGACTCGGACGCCCGCGAGGTGCTGCTCGCCAAGCAGCGGCGGCGCCGGGAGACGCTGCCACCCGCCGCCAGGCTGTGGGGCTACCTCCAGGACTGGACAGTGGCGTACGGCTACCGGCCGGGGCGGGCGGCGGTGTGGATGGCGGTGCTGTGGGCGGCGGGCACGGTGGCGTTCTCCCGGTACGACCCCGCGGCGATCAAGCAGGAGGAGCACCCGGAGTGGAACGCCGCCCTGTACGCGCTCGATCTGCTGGTGCCGGTGATCAACCTCGGACAGGACGGCTACTGGCGGCTGGAGGGCGGCTGGCAGTGGGTCGGAGCGGCACTCGTCCTGCTGGGCTGGATACTGGCCACGACCGTCGCGGCGGGCGCCTCCCGGCTGCTGCGCCGGGGCTGATCCGGAGACCCCGTCGAATTCCTCAACAGCCCGTGAGACAGGGGCAGTACGCGTCCGGCGCCTGAGGGGCGAGATATGACCAGCAGGGCGGATTCAAGCCAGAATCCGGCATTTCCTTTGCCCTGTCTTGACCTGGGCCAGGGCAACCCTCCCACTCGGCACAGAAGCTTCACCTCGCCCCACTGGCGCGCCTTTCACCAGCGCTTTTCAATGGTCTGCACCATGCCATTCCTTCGCGCTCTGCTCAGCACCACGCGCATGATCCGGCACAGCACCGAGCTGTCCGCCGGACTGCCCGTGGACGACGCGGTGCTGCTCGACGCCCCCGACGAGCGGCTGTCACCGGCTCTGGTGGCCGCGGCCCTCGGCGGCTACGGACCCGCCGCCGAACTGCTCGCCGTCACCCGGGAGGGCGCCGAGTGGGAGACCCGCGACCGCTTCCTCACCCGGCTGGTCACGTTCGCGCACAGCCGCGACGGCTGGCTCGCCGACTGGCTGTCCGCCGCTCCGCGCGACCCGGACGCCCTGCTCGTCAAGGCGGGGCTGGCCGTCCGGCGGGCCTGGGAGTCGCCCGCCCGGGCCGAACGGCTGCGTGAGGTGGGCCCGCTCATCTCGGCGGCCGCCGAGGCCCAGCCGGGCGACCCCGTGCCCTGGCGGCTCGCCCTGGACCACGCCCGCGGTACGCACGCCACGCACACCGTGTTCGAGGCCCTGTGGGAGCAGGCCATACGGCGTTCCCCGCACCACTACGGCTGCCATGTCGCGGCGCTCCAGTACCTCTCCGCCGCCTGGTACGGCTCGCACCGCGAGTGCTTCGACTTCGCCGAGCAGGCGGCCCAGGACGCGCTGCCCGACTCACTGGTGCAGGCGTTGCCCGTACGGGCGGCCTTCGCCCTGCTGCTCGACGCCCAGCTCGACCACCGGCCCGGCCCGGTGCAGGTGGAGCGGATCGACGCGGCAGCCGATCTCGCGATCAGGCTCTCCGCCGCGTACCGGCCCGGCGACCTCTGGCCGGCCGAGACGCGCAACCTCCTGGCGTACGTGCTCGTGGTGCGCGGGCGGTGGGACGAGGCCCTGGAACAGTTCCGGCTGATCGGACCGTACGCGACCTCGTTCCCGTGGTCCTCGGTGTCCGACGATCCGCTCGGTCAGTTCCTCGACGCGAGGGACGGCGCACGGCTCCAGGTCGCCTCCGTGACCCCCTTACGTAACCGGGAAGGCCGCAGCCGGGCGCGCGGCCATTACGCTTGACCTTTGTGACCACGGCTCGCCTCCCCCTCTTCCCGCTCAACGCGGTGCTGTTTCCCGGCCTCGTGCTGCCGCTCAACGTCTTCGAGGAGCGTTATCGCGCCATGATGCGCGCGCTGCTGCAGACCGACGAGGACGACGCGCGCCGCTTCGTCGTGGTCGCGATCCGCGACGGCCGCGAAGTCGCGCCGACGGCCACCGGGATGCCGGACAGCCTCGCCGAGGCCGTCCCCGTCGACCGCGCGCCCGCCGACGGCTTCGGACCCGACCCGATCCAGTCCTTCCACCGGGTCGGCTGCGTCGCGGACGCCGCGAAGATCCGTGAGCGCGCGGACGGGAGCTTCGAGATCCTGGCCACCGGCACGGTCCGGGTCAAGCTGCTGTCCGTCGACGCGAGCGGCCCTTATCTGACAGCCGAGGTCGAGGAACTGACCGAGGAGCCGGGCGACGAGGAGAGTGGCGGGACGAGCGGGGCCGAGGAGGCCGGCGCGCTCGCCGAGGGTGTCCTGCGGGCCTTCCGCGGCTACCAGAAGCGGCTCGCGGGAGCCAGCGAGCGCTCCCTGACCACCGGAGCGGACCTGCCCGACGACCCGTCGGTGGTCTCGTATTTGGTGGCCGCCGCCGCGGTACTCGACATCCCGTCGAAGCAGCGCCTGCTCCAGGCCCCGGACACCGCGACCCGGCTGCGCGAGGAACTGACCCTCCTGCGGAGGGAGACCGCGGTCATCCGACATCTGCCGTCGCTGCCCGCGGTGGAACTGACCCGGGCCCCCACGCACCCCAACTGACCCGAGGACCCTGCCCCGTGGCGAAGAAGCCGAAGAAGCAGCAGGGCGGCACCCCGGCCACGGTCGCCCTGACCGAGGCCGGCACCGCCTTCACCGTCCACGCCTACGAGCACGATCCGTCGTCCCCGTCCTACGGCGAGGAGGCGGCACGGGTCCTGGGCGTCTCCCCGGACCGCGTGTTCAAGACCCTGGTGGCCGACGTGGACGGCGAACTGACCGTAGCGGTCGTCCCGGTGGCCGGCTCCCTGGACCTGAAGGCCCTGGCATCCGCGGTCGGCGGCAAACGGGCCACGATGGCGGACCCGGCGGCGGCGGAGCGCACCACGGGCTACGTACGAGGCGGAATCTCCCCCCTCGGCCAACGCAAGCCCCTGCGCACAGTCCTCGACACCTCGGCCGAGTCCCACCCGACCATCTGCGTCTCGGCGGGCCGCAGGGGCCTGGAGGTAGAACTGGCGGCCAAGGACCTGGCAACACTGACAGAAGCGGTGTTCGCCCCGATCGGCCGCGCATGACCGCATACAGGCAGGGCTGCCCGCCCGGCGCTCGAAGGCAGCCCTTCCGCCCGTCCGAGCCACCCAACCCAGCCCGCCCGGCGCTCGAAGGCAACCCTTCCGCCCGTCCGAGCCACCCAACCCAGCCCGCCCGGCGCTCGAAGGCAACCCTTCCGCCCGTCCGAGCCACCCAACCCAGCCCGCCCGGCGTTTGAGGGCAACCCTTCCGCCCGTCCGGCGTTTGAGGAGCGGGGTCCGGGGCCGAGCCCCGGTTGCGGGAAGGGGCGGGTAGGGGAACAGCCCGCCGCAGGCGCCCCCGCCCCCTCATGCCCGCCCTACGGCCGCACCGACTCCCCGCCCCCAGGGCCGGAACCACCCGGACCCCCCGGCCCAGGACCCGGCCCAGGACCCCACCCGTCCCCCGGCCCCCACTCCGGCTCAGGATCCCGCGGAGCGAACAGCGCCGTCAGCCCCAGATGCACAAGCATCGCGACCACGGGCCACGCCAGCACCACCCCCGGCGCATGCAGCTCCAGCGGCGCGTCGAAGGTGACTCCCTTGCCTGCCTCCCGCGCCCGCGCGACCACATCCGACGAGGGACCGAACCAGACACCGATCCCCCACGCCAGCAGCGACCCGAGCAGACCGCCGAGCGCCAGGCCCGCCACCAGCAGGATGCCCCCGCGGCGCCGGTACAGAAACACCGCGACCGCGGCCACGGTCCCGAACCCGAGAGCCAGCAGCACGAACGTTCCGTCAGCCGCCACCGCCTCCTCGCCCTCGCTGTCCTTGAGGAAGACCGCCGTGTCGTCGGAGATCAGCGGCACCCTGGGAGCCAGCCACAGCCACAGCAGCCCGAGCACCGCACCCGCAGCCGTGAGCAGGGCGGTGATCACGAGAGCCTGCCGCAGCTCCGTCGCCACTTCCTGGCCGTACAACGGCCTGCGGCCGGGCGCCGGCGAGGCCCCCGACGGCGGCGACTGCCAAGGATCGTTGGACGAAGGCTGGTGCGGCGGCGTCAGAGGTGCGGTCACCGTGCCATCGTGCCAGGTGACCCTGTGCCGCGCCTCACCGGACCGGCTCCCCGGGCCGCCCCCGACCCGCTACCGGACAGCTATCCGGCCGCTACCGGACCGCTGCCCGCCGGTACGCCCACGTGGCCACCGCCAGCGACAGCACGCCCACCACCGCACACACCGCGAGGTCCAGAGCGATGACCGGCCAGTCCGGACGCGTGTCGAAGGAGCGCGCGAGCGCCTCCACCCCGTACGTCGAAGGCAGCAGGTCACGCGCCCACCCGACCGGCTGCGGCAGCCGGTCGGCCGGCAGGACACCGAGCAGCAACGCGGCGGACATCCCCAGCTGCCCGAGCAGCGTCGCGAGTTCCTGACGCGGTGCCAGCAGGCCCAGCGCCGCCCCGAGACCGGCCAGCGCCGCCCCGGCGAGCGGCACCACGGCGACCAGTACCCACAGATGGGTCATCGGCAGCTGGAAGAGCACGCTGCCGGTCACGGCCGTGACGATCGTGCCGGGCACGGTGAAGGACGCGTACGCCCCCGCCGCCCCCAGCACCACCGCGGCCGGCGGCACCGGAAGCGTGGCGTAGTGGTCAAGTCCGCCGCTGGCGCGCAGCTGGCCGAAGTACTGGGCGAGCAGGTTCAGCGCGACGAAGGCCACGACCAGCACGCTGGACCCGGCGACGACGGCCCGCGCCTCGGACCCCCCGTCGACGACCCCGCGCATCAGGACCATGATCCCGATGGACTGGAAGGTCGCCACGAACAGCAGCGGAATCCGGGCGACCCGGGCCCGCGAGAGCTGCGCCCGGTACACGGCGGCGAGCGCGGGCAGCAGCCTCGCCCGCGGGGCCAGCGGCGCAGGCGCAGCGGGGCCACCGAGCGGACCGGCAGGACCGGCCGCGGACCGGGACTGTCCGGACACCGCCCCCACGTCCGCTCCCGTCCCCGCTCCCGTCCCCGGACCCGTCGCCGCCTCCGTGCGAACGATGCTCGTCACCTGGCGCTGCTCCCCTTCGATACGCAAGATCCGTGAGATGCCCGGGATCCGTGCACGTTCACGCTTTCACCAGTCCCTCGGTCGCCCTGGCCGCGTCCCCGCCGAGCGCCAGATAGACGTCCTCCAGGCTCGGCGTGGCCAGCGTGAAGTCGTCGAGCGCGGCAAACGCCGCCCCGCCGGTCACCGCGGCCACAGCGGCCCGCGCCTCGTCGGGCGCCAGCCGCAGCACCCAGCGCCGCCCGGACTCCGTGGCGGAACCGCGCAGGGCCGCCACCTCGGGTACGTCCATGGGGGCACGCTCGCGCCAGACCAGCTCGACGCGGACCTCTCCCGCCACCTCCTCCTTGAGCCCGTGAGGGGTGTCGCAGGCGATGACCTTGCCCCGCTCCATCACGGCGACCCGGTCGAGTACCGTCTCGGCCTCGATCACGTTGTGGGTGACGAGCAGCACCGTGGCGCCCCGCTCGGCCCGGCGCCGGTCGACGGCGGCCCAGACGGCCCGCCGGGCGACCGGGTCCATACCCGTCGTGGGTTCGTCCAGGACGAGGACGGGGCGCTCCCCGACCAGCGTCGCGGCGAAGCAGGCGAGCCGTCGCTGACCGCCGGACAGCTTCTTCAAGGGGCGCCCGGCAAGTTCGGTGAGTCCCAGCTCTTCGAGGACGGCGTCGCGGGCGGCGCGCGCCTCGCGCACCGGGAGTCCGCGCAGCCGCCCGGTCGTCTCGGCGGCGAGGGAGACGGTCAGCTCGTCGAGTGCGGTGGACTCCTGCCCGAGGTACCCGATCAGCCGGGAGGCCCGCTCGGGGTGACGCACGAGATCGTGCCCCAGCACCTCCACGCTGCCGGAGTCGGGCCGCATGAGTCCGGTGAGCTGGCGCACCAGCGTGGACTTGCCCGCGCCGTTGGGGCCGAGCAGACCGAAGATCTCGCCCTGCCGGACATCGAGGCTGATCCCGTCGGTGGCGCGCACCTCAGATGTGGCCGCCGCCCCGCGGCGGCCGCGGACGGCGGGATAGGTCTTGACCAGATCACGCACCGCGCACACGGTCCCGGTTCCGGTCTGCGCCTGTGCTGTGCCCGTACTCACGAGGTACGAGGGTACGGGGTCGGATGCCCCGGATTGCGCCCGGGGTCACACCGGCCGGACCACGGCAGCCTCCCGCACAGCGGTGCGCACCCCGGCCGGGCTCCACTTCCGTGGCGCCCAATCACCCGCCCGGCCGCTGCTCCGCGACCGGCGCCTGCTCCGCGGCGGCCCTTACGTCGATCTCCCGCCAGAAGCCCGCCCGGATCGCATAGCGGTCGTGTTCGTCGATCTGGTCGTCCTTGTGCGCGAGCAGACCGAACCGCGCCGCGTACCGCAGGAGCTCGCCGTCGATCCGGTGCGGGACGCGCGGGTACATGGTCGACAGCTTCTGGAGGTGGACGGTCTCCGGCAGCCGCTCCATCCACCGGCGGGCGAAGACCTGGCCGACCTCGAACGGATCGCCGCCGACGGTCGTGATGTCCTCCTCCCGGTCCGCCCAGCGCTGCTCCGCGCTGGTGAGCTGGGCGAGCGTCGGCAGGGAGGCCGTCTCGGCCGGTTCGCCGAGCGGTCCGCCGCGCTCGACCCAGCCCTTGTCGGACGACCAGCGGAGAGTGGCGTTGGCGGGCGCCGGCGGGGTGGGGTGCTGCGCCGCCTGACTGCCGGGGCCACGCAGGCTCGCCAGGTCCTTCGGGGTGGGCACCCCGCGGTGGCCGGGGCCGGATGGCGTGTCGTCGTCCTGGCCGGCCGGCGCGGAGGTGCCGTCGCGCTCGGCGGCGGCCTGGGCCTCGGCGGCCCGTTCCGCGGAGGCCGCGAGCGCGGCTTCGGGCAGCGGCGCGGAGAGGATCGCGGCGATGTCGGGGCGCGGAACGGGCGGCGGTGCGCAGACACCGCCGATCTCCTTGGCCCGTACGGCCTTGGTGATCCAGACCCGGTCGAGGACCCTCCGCTCGTCGGCCTCCGCTACCAGGTCCTCGGACTGGTTGTAGTCCCCGTCGGCGGCCTGGACGGCCCAGAGATGGACGGCCACCCCGTGTTCCTTCGCCGACATCAGTCCGGGCAGCAGATCGCCGTCGCCGGTCACGAGCACCACGTCGGAGCAGGCGCGGTTCCTGGCGAGCTCGGTGAGCTCGGCGTGCATCGCCGCGTCGACCCCCTTCTGCGCCCAGCGTCCGTCACTGCGGGTGAGAGCGCCCAGCCGGACGGTCACACGGGGCATGACCCGGAGTCTGCGGTGTTCCGGCTGCGGTACGCGGTCGGGGGCGCCGTCGAACCAGTAGATCCGGAGCAGGGGCTGCTGGGTGTCCGCCTCCGCGCGCTCGCGCAGGCCCTGGATCAGGGCCGCGTGGTCGACGGTGATGCGGGAACGGGCGGGCTCCCCGGCCAGCAGACTCGCGGCCGCGCCCAGCAGATAACCGGCGTCCACCAGGACGACGCAACGGTCCACGCGTTCCACCCTCTTCCAGGAATTCGGGAACGGTTCTCGGCGGGCCCGGTCGTGGGGGGTGGGCCTGCTTGCTCAGGGTTTCCCTGGAGTCTGCCCGACCACGCGGCGGTTAACGTCCGGAACTCGATCATCGGCGTGGCGGATCGGGAAAAGGGGGCGGCCCACCCCCCTCACTACGCACGGTAATGATCCAAAATGCGGCGCTTGTGGCGCTATGTGAGTCTGACAACGGTCCTGGCCCCGAGAGTCCCCCTAGGAGGAAGACCATGGCCAAGAACAAGAACCGCAAGCAGGGCAGCCAGCAGGATCGCGCCGCGTCCGCCGCGGAGCGCAGCGCGCAGGACGCGAAGTCCTCGTCCTTCGAGGCACAGAGCGCCCCTCAGTCGCAGCCCCAGGGCAGCCCGGCGGATGTTGCGCGTAAGCACCAGCGGCGCTTCGGCCACAACTGACCGGTCCTTACCCGGTCCGGCCGCAGGCCGAACAGCCGAGAGGGGCGCTCCGCTTTCGCGGGGCGCCCCTCTCGTACGACCGCGGGGGTCTCAGCCGGCCAGGCAGGACGGGCCGAGCAGCACCTTCAGGTCCCCGAACAGCGCGGGGTCCGGCTTCACCCGGTGCCGGTCCAGCCGGAGCACGGTGGTCTTGCGGGGGCCCTGCAGCCTGATCCGTACCTCGGTGTCGCCGCGGTGGCTGCTGAGCACCTCACCGAGGCGGCTGACCATCGGCGGGGTGATCTTGACCGTGGGGATGGTCAGCACGACCGGTGCGTTGGTGCCGGCGGACGAGATGTCGGGGACCTGCATCTCCATGGCGACCAGACGCGGTACGTCCTCGCGCTTGTCGAGACGCCCCTTGACGAAGACGACGGTGTCCTCCACGAGCTGGGTGGAGACCAGCTGGTACGTGGCGGGGAAGAACATGCACTCGATGGAGCCCGCGAGGTCCTCGACGGTGGCGATCGCCCAGGCGTTGCCCTGCTTGGTCATCTTGCGCTGGAGGCCCGAGATGATGCCGCCGATGGTGACGATCGCGCCGTCCGCGTGCTCACCGCCGGTGAGCTGGGAGATCGCGGCGTCCGACTTGTCGGACAGGACGTGCTCGATGCCGAAGAGCGGGTGGTCCGAGACGTACAGGCCGAGCATTTCGCGTTCCTGGGCGAGCAGGTAGGACTTCTCCCACTCGATGTCGGAGAACTCCACGTCGAGCCCGAAGCCGGGCTCGTCGCTCTCCTCCTCGCCCATGCCGCCGAAGAGGTCGAACTGCCCCTCGGCCTCCTTGCGCTTGACCTGGACCACGTTGTCGATCATCGGCTCGTGATGCGCCACGAGACCCTTGCGGGTGTGGCCCATCTCGTCGAAGGCGCCGGCCTTGATCAGGGACTCGACGGTGCGCTTGTTGCAGACGATCGCCTCGACCTTGTCGAGGAAGTCGGGGAAGGAGCTGTACTTCCCCTTCGCCTTGCGGGTCTTGATGATCGAGTCCACGACGTTCTGGCCGACGTTGCGGATGGCGGTCAGGCCGAAGAGGATCACGTCGTCGCCCTGGGCGGCGAAGTTGGACACCGACTCGTTGACGTTGGGCGGCAGCACCTTGATGCCCATGCGCCGGCACTCGTTGAGATAGACCGCGGACTTGTCCTTGTCGTCCTTCACGGACGTGAGGAGCCCCGCCATGTACTCGGCCGGGTAGTTCGCCTTGAGGTACGCCGTCCAGTAGGTGACCAGGCCGTACGCCGAGGAGTGCGCCTTGTTGAAGGCGTACCCGGCGAAGGGCACCAGGACGTCCCACAGCGCCTTGATCGCCGCGTCGGAGAAGCCCTTCTCCTTGGCGCCCGCCTCGAAGAGGACGAAGTTCTTCGCCAGCTCCTCGGGCTTCTTCTTGCCCATCACACGGCGCAGGATGTCGGCTTCGCCAAGCGAGTACCCGGCGACGATCTGGGCGGCCTTCTGCACCTGCTCCTGGTAGACGATCAGGCCGTAGGTGAGGCCGAGGACCTCCTTGAGGGGCTCCTCCAGCTCCGGGTGGATCGGGGTGATCTCCTGGCGGTTGTTCTTCCGCTCGGCGTAGTTCGTGTGCGAGTTCATTCCCATCGGGCCCGGCCGGTACAGGGCCGAGACGGCGGAGATGTCCTCGAAGTTGTCGGGCTGCATCTGGCGCAGCAGGGAACGCATCGGCCCGCCGTCGAACTGGAACACCCCGAGCGTGTCACCGCGGCAGAGCAGTTCGTACGTCCTGGGGTCGTCCAGCGAGAGGGAGAGCAGGTCGAGCTTGATGCCCTTGTTGGCCTCCACCATCTTGACGGCGTCGTCCATGATGGTCAGGTTCCGCAGGCCCAGGAAGTCCATCTTCAGCAGGCCGAGCGACTCGCACTGCGGGTAGTCCCACTGCGTGATGGTGACGCCGTCGGTGTGCCGCACCCAGATCGGGGCGTGGTCGACGATCGGCTCGCTGGACATGATGACGCCCGCGGCGTGCACGCCCATCTGCCGGACCAGTCCCTCGACGCCCTTCGCGGTGTCGATGACCTTGCGGACGTCCGGCTCGTTCTCGTACATCCCCCGGATCTCGCCCGCCTCGCTGTAGCGCGGGTGCTTGGGGTCGGTGATGCCGTTGAGGTCGATGCCCTTGCCGAGGACGTCGGCGGGCATGGCCTTGGTGAGGCGGTCGCCCATGGCGTACGGGTAGCCGAGGACGCGGGCGGAGTCCTTGATCGCGTTCTTGGCCTTGATCTTTCCGTAGGTGCCGATCATGGCGACCTTGTCGGCGCCGTACTTCTCCGTCACGTACCGGATGACCTCGACGCGCCGGCGCTCGTCGAAGTCGATGTCGACGTCGGGCATGGAGACGCGCTCGGGGTTGAGGAACCGCTCGAAGATCAGCCCGTGCTCGATCGGGTCGAGGTCGGTGATGCCCATGGCGTACGACACGATCGAGCCGGCCGCCGAGCCTCGTCCGGGGCCGACCGCGATGCCCTGGTTCTTGGCCCACATGATGAAGTCGGCGACGACGAGGAAGTACCCCGGGAACCCCATCTGGATGATGATGTCCAACTCGTACTCGACCTGCTTCTGCCGGTCCTCGGGGACACCGTTCGGGAAGCGGCGGTTCATGCCGACCCGGACCTCTTCCTGGAACCAGGTGATCTCCGTGTAGCCCTCGGGGATGTCGAACTTCGGCATGAGGTTCTTCGCCTCGAACATGCCGGCGGTGTCGATCTGCTGGGCGACCAGGAGGGTGTTCGCACAGCCCTGCTGCCAGGCGTCGGAGGAGTCGACGCCGTACATCTCCTCGGTCGTCTTGAGGTAGTACCCGGTGCCGTCGAAGCGGAAGCGGTCCGGGTCGGAGAGGTTCTTGCCGGTCTGGATGCAGAGCAGCGCGTCGTGCGCAGTGGCCTCGTTCGCGTACGTGTAGTGCGAGTCGTTCGTCACGAGCGGCGGGATGTCGAGCTTCTTGCCGATCTCCAGCAGGCCGTCGCGGACCCTGCGCTCGATCTCGATCCCGTGGTCCATCAGCTCCAGGAAGTACCTTCCCTCGCCGAAGATGTCCTTGTAGTCCGAGGCCGCCTGGACCGCCTCGTCGAACTGGCCGAGCCGCAGCCGGGTCTGCACCTCACCGGAGGGACACCCGGTGGACGCGATCAGCCCCTCGGACCACTGGGAGATGGTCTCCCTGTCCATGCGGGGCCACTTCTGGAGCCAGCCCTCGGCGTACGCGTCCGAGGACAGCCGGAAGAGGTTGTGCAGCCCGGTGCTGTTCGCCGCCCAGATCGTCTTGTGCGTGTAGCCACCCGAACCGGACACGTCGTCGCGCTTCTGGTGCGGCTGCCCCCACTGGACCTTGCGCTTGTGCTTGCGCGACTCGGGAGCGACGTACGCCTCGATCCCGATGATCGGTGTCACACCCGCCTTCTTCGCCGAATGGAAGAAGTCGTAGGCGCCGTGCAGGTTGCCGTGGTCCGTCATCGCGATGTGCGACATGCCCATCTCGTTGCACGCCTCGAACATGTCCTTGAGCCGCGCGGCACCGTCCAGCAGCGAGTACTGGGTGTGGACGTGAAGGTGCGTGAAGGGCGGCTTGGTCACGGCGCTGGGCCTCCGGGAGAACTGGCGATGATGGTTGGGGGGACAGCGTGGAAGTCTACTTCTCCGCAGTGACAACCGAGGGGCACTCCCGGGTACGGTCGCGCGTTGAAGGGGCGGAGACGCCCGTTCCATTTGTCATGAACACCTTGCACCAGGAGGCACCCAGAGATGTCGGAAACGCAGACCGGCGCAGCGCAGCGCGGGGAGTAGATCCTCGCTGTCTTCGACACCGCCTTCGGTGAGCTGCTGGCCGCGGATCCGGCTGCCTTCCGGGTCAAGTTCCGGAAGATGGCGGGCTCCGCCTTCGCGTTCTACCGGGGCACTGCCTGCCTGTTCTACGAGGACCTGGGGCGCGAGCAGCACGGCGGACCGTATCTGGACGAGCGCACCGGCCGGGTGTGGGTCCACGGCGATCTCCACGCGGAGAACTTCGGCACGTACATGGACGCCAACGGGCGTCTCGTCTTCAATGTGAACGACTTCGACGAGGCGTACGTCGGCCCCTTCACCTGGGACCTCAAGCGCTTCGCCGCCTCCGTCGCCCTGATCGGTTACGCGAAGGCGCTGGGCGACGACCAGATCACCGAGCTGGTCGAGGTCTATGCCGCCGCATACCGGGAGCGCATCCACGCCCTGGCGACGGGCGCGAAGAACGACGAGGTGCCGCCCTTCACGCTGGACACCGCCGAGGGCCCGCTGCTGGGTGCGCTGCGCGACGCCCGTTCCCTGACGCGGTTCTCGCTGCTGGACTCGATGACGGAGATCCGGGACTTCGAACGCCGGTTCGCCGCCGACGGGGGTGCGATCGATCTGGACGCGGCGACCCGGTACAAGGTGCTGGCCGCGTTCGACGGCTATCTGGAGACGCTGCCGGAGTCCAGCCTGACGCGACCCGACTCCTACCGGGTGAAGGACGTGGTGGGGCGGCGCGGCATCGGCATCGGGTCTGCCGGGCTCCCCTCGTACAACATCCTGCTGGAGGGGAACAGCGACGCCCTGGAGAACGATGTCGTGATCTACCTCAAGCAGGCCCAGACTCCGGCGGTCTCGCGGCACATCACCGACGCGGCCGTACGGGACTACTTCCAGCACGAGGGGCACCGCACCGTCATCTCGCAGCGCGCCCTCCAGGCGCACGCCGACCCGTGGCTCGGCTGGACCGAGCTGGACGGCTCGGGACAGCTCGTCGCCGAGGTCTCGCCGTACGCGGTCGACCTGGACTGGTCCGACATCGACGAGCCGGAGGAGATCGCCGCGGTCGTCGCGGACCTCGGCCGGGCGACGGCGACGATGCACTCGGCGGCGGACGACGAGAGCGGGCACTCTCTGGTGCCGTTCTCCACGGAGCGGGCGATCGACGCCGCGATCGCGGCCGACGAGGAGGGCTTCGCCGGACTGCTCGTCGACTTCGCCCACAGTTACGGGGCAAGGGCCCGCGCCGATCACCAGCTCTTCGTGGACCTCTTCCGCAACGGCCGCATCCCCGGTCTGTGAGGGCCCCGGTCCGTAAGGCACCCGGCCTGTAAGGAACCCGGCCTGTAAGGAACCCCACAAGCACAGGCGATTTTAAGGATCACCTACAGGTTCACATGGGACACTCCTCGACGATGGACGTATCAGGGACGCAGCTCAGAGCGGTTCGCGCGGCGCTTTTCACAGCGCTCGTCGTGACGCTCTCGGCTGCGTCCCACGTGCTGCTGTCGCGTGTCCCGCTGCCGCTGACCGTGCTCGCCCTGATGGCCGGCGCCGTCTTCGCCGTGGCTTTCGCGCTGGCCGGCCGTGAGCGCGGCTTCTGGGCCATCGCGGGGCTGCTGGTTCCGCTGGAGCTGGCCGCCGACACGGTGTTCACCACCGGCCAGCACCTCTGTTACGGCGCTGCGGGCGGCCCGGTCGCGGGTCCCCTGCGCTCCGTGGGTCTGGACGTCCTGTGCGGGGGTGGCGAGGCCGGAGCGGGTCCGGCCCGGCTGACCGGTGTCGGCGCGGTCGGCGCCCCGCTCGCCGGGGTGACGGGCGCGGGCGACCGCGCGGCCGCCCTGCTGGCCTCGCCCGGCCCCCTGGTGCCATGGCTGCTGCTCGCCGCCCATATGACCGTGGGCCTGCTGGCCGCGGCCTGGCTGAGCCGTGGCGAGGCCGCGCTCGCCAGGCTTTTCCGCGCGGCGGGCGCAGTCGCGTTCCGTCCGCTGCTGGTCGCGTTCGCCGTGACGGGGAGCACCCGCCGCCCCGTGCGGCGCGGCACTCTCCCCGTAGGGCACCCGCACCCGCTCTTTCCCGCCCGGCTCCTGGGGCACTCCGTGGGACGGAGAGGACCACCGCGCTCGGCCCACGCCTGAGCACGCATGTCCCCCGCACGACACCACGCACATACGGAGATCCACCATGAGCAAGCGCAACACCCAGACGAACAAGGCCGCGGCCCGCGAGCGGCTGCGCGCGGAGCGTGAGCGGCAGGTCAAGAAGGACAAGGCGCGCAAGCAGATCGTCGTCGCCGTCTCGGTCGTCGCCGTGCTGGCCGTCGCCGGCGGCATCGGCTACGGCGTGATGCAGCTCAACAAGCCCTCCGCCTGGAAGGCCGCCGCGGACGCGAAGAACGTGACCGTTCCGAAGAACACCTCGGGCGACGACGGCACGACCGTCCTCATCGGCAAGCCGGCCGCCAAGAAGACGCTCGAGCTGTACGAGGACTCGCGCTGCCCGATCTGCGCGACCTTCGAGCAGTCGCTCGGCGAGACGGTCGCGAAGGACGTCGACGCCGGCAAGTACAAGGTCAAGTACGTCGGCGCGACCTTCATCGACAACTCCGACAACGGCGAGGGCTCGAAGAACGCCCTGAGCGCCCTGGGCGCGGCACTGGATGTGAGCCCCGAGGCGTTCATGGACTACAAGGCCGCGCTGTACTCCGCGAAGTACCACCCGCAGGAGAGCGAGGACAAGTTCGCCGAGGACAGCTACCTGATCGAGGTGGCGGGATCGGTGGACGCGCTGAAGGACAACGCCGCGTTCGAGAAGAACGTCAAGGACGGTACGTACGACGGCTGGGCGATGAGGATGTCCAAGGCGTTCGACAAGAGCGGGGTCGAGGGCACGCCGACGCTGAAGATGGACGGCAAGGCGGTCACCGCGGAGGGCAGCAAGAACGCGCCGATGACGGTGGCGGAGTTCAACGCCGCGGTCGCCAAGGCGCTCAAGGCGTAGCGAGCCACCCCCCGGAGCGCGGGCACCCAGGTACCCGGGCGTAATTCCGGACGGCGAATTCCCGACGGGCGGGCGAACTTCCGTTTTTCGCCCGCCTGTTCGTCCGAATCGACTGTCAGGGCGCTCTACCGCTCAGTAGGGTCGTGGCCCGTGACCAGTCGACAGTTCTTCGCGCCCACCCGCCGTACGGTGGTCAGAGCCGCCGCCGCCACGGCGGTCGCCGCCCCCGTCCTCGCCTCCGCGACCAGTGCCCGGGCCGCCGGGGCCGCAGCCTTCCTTCACGGGGTCGCCTCCGGTGACCCGCTGCCCGACGGTGTCCTGCTGTGGACCCGCGTCACGCCGACGGCCGACGCGGTGCCCGGTTCGGGACGCGGCGCCGACACCGCCGTGCGCTGGGAGATGTCCGAGGACGCCGCCTTCACCCGGATCGCCGCACAGGGCACGGTCGTCTCGCGCGCCGCGTCCGACCACACGGTCAAGGCCGACGTGCGCGGGCTGCGTCCGGCGACGGCGTACTTCTTCCGTTTCACGGCGGGCGACGGGGAGCAGGCCCACTCCCCCGTCGGCCGGACCCGGACGGCGCCGGCCGCCGGTGCGGCCGTCCCCGGGGTGCGGTTCGGCGTGGTGTCGTGCGCCAACTGGGAGGCCGGCTGGTTCTCCGCGTACCGCCATCTCGCCGCCCGTGCCGATCTCGACGCGGTGCTTCATCTCGGCGACTACCTCTACGAGTACGCGTCCGGGGCGTATCCGGCGCAGACCGAGGGCGTACGGCGGCACGAGCCCGCCCACGAGATCCTCACCCTCGCCGACTACCGCGCCCGGCACGGGAAGTACAAGACGGACCCGGATCTCTGTTCCCTGCACGCCACCCACCCGGTGATCGCGATCTGGGACGACCACGAGTTCGCCAACGACGCCTGGGCCGGGGGCGCCGAGAACCACACACCGGGGACCGAGGGTTCCTGGGCGGAGCGTGTGGCGGCGGCGAAGCAGGCGTACTTCGAGTGGATGCCGGTCCGTGCCTCCACCGAGGGCACCGTCTACCGGCGTCTGCGCTTCGGTGCCCTCGCCGATCTGCATCTGCTCGATCTGCGCAGCTTCCGCTCCGAGCAGTCGTCGGTCGGCAACGGCGCGGTCGACGACCCCGAGCGCTCCGTCACCGGCCGGGCGCAGCTGGACTGGCTGAAGGCGGGCCTGGCCGGATCGGATGCCGCCTGGCAACTGGTCGGCACGTCGGTGATGATCTCGCCGGTCGCGTTCGGCGCCCTGCCGGCCCATCTGCTCGCGCCGCTCGCAGGTCTGCTCGGGCTGCCCGGCGAGGGTCTGGCCGTCAACGTGGACCAGTGGGACGGATACACGGACGACCGCAGGGAACTGATCGCACATCTGCGGGCGCGGGCGGTCAGGAACACGGTGTTCCTGACCGGCGACATCCACATGGCGTGGGCCAACGACGTGCCGGTGAGGGCGGCGACGTATCCGCTGTCGGCCTCGGCGGCGACGGAGTTCGTCGTGACGTCGGTGACCTCGGACAATCTGGACGACATCCTGCGCGTCGCCCCGCAGACGGTCTCGCTGGTCGCGGCCGCTGCGGTCAGGTCCGCCAATCGCCATGTGAAGTGGGTCGATCTGGACTCGCACGGCTACGGGGTCCTCGACGTGACCGCCGAAAGGTCGCAGATGGACTACTTCGCGGTCTCCGACAAGCGGAATCCGGACGCCACGTCGTCCTGGGTGCGCTCCTACCGGACGCTGAACGGCACCCAGAAGATCGAGCGGGCCGACCGCCCGGTGCACTGACCGATCAATTCCAGCCATCCGCCGTCAGGTTAAGGACGGGTCACATCGTGACGGCGGGTGGCGGAGGCCGGTGGCTGAATGCGGACACACCACCCGTCGGGGTAACCCCTGACGTTACGTACTTGTCTCAATCCTTGGTACGGACCGCAGGCTTTCTCCCAAATACCCGGATACGCGCCACGAATCATTGGGCTGAATCGCTTCTCTTCAAGACATGACATGGCCACGTAATCTCCCGGCGGCGGGTGAGGAAGTACCTCCCCCACATGTCCGCAAGGAGTCACCGTGCGCGCTCTTGTACGCATATCGCCCCGACTGCGCCGTCACGCACTGAGCACCGCCGTACTGGCTGGAACTCTGGCACTGGCTCCACTCTCCGCCGTGCCCGGCAGCGCCGTCGCCGCACCCTCCACGACCCTGTCGGCCGAGGAGTGCGAGGAGCCCTCCGGCACGAGCGCGACCGCTCGTGAGGCGCGCCCCGGCGGATCCGACCACGCCGCCGAGCCCAACGAGGTGAGCGCCGCCAAGGCCAAGGCCATGGACGCCGACCTCCAGAGGAAGCTCGCGGACCGCCGCGTCAACGGCCAGGCCCTCGCAGCCGGAGCGACGATCCCGGTCTACTTCCACGTCATCCACTCCGGGACGACGGGCAAGCTCAGCGCGGCCCAGGTCACCAACCAGATGAACGTCCTGAACGCCGCGTACAGCGGTGCCGGAACCGGGAACACCGACTCCGGCTTCCGCTTCACCCTCGCCGCCACGACCTACACGGACAACGCCGCCTGGTACAACCTGTCCTCCGGCTCCACGGCCGAGAAGGCCATGAAGAGCTCGCTCCGCCAGGGCGGCGCCGGAGCGCTCAACGTGTACACCGCCAACCTCGGCGGCGGCCTGCTCGGCTGGGCGACCTTCCCGAGTTCGTACGACTCCAACCCGTCCATGGACGGCGTGGTCCTCCTCGACACCTCGCTGCCGGGCGGCTCGGCCGCCAACTACGACGAGGGCGACACCGCCACCCACGAGGTCGGCCACTGGATGGGGCTCTACCACACCTTCCAGGGCGGCTGTAACGGAAACGGCGACTACGTCACCGACACCCCGGCCGAGAAGAGCCCCGCCTACGCGTGCCCGACCGGCCGTGACAGCTGCGCCAGCAAGACCGGCGTCGACCCCATCCACAACTTCATGGACTACACCTACGACGCGTGCATGACCCAGTTCACGACCGGTCAGGTGTCACGCATGAGCCAGTACTGGACCGCCTACCGCGCGGGCTGACCACCCGGCACCGCACGGAACGAGGGCCCCGCGCACCCGCGCGGGGCCCTCGCCGTGTCCCCGCGCACCCCCTACAGCGTGGCCAGGAACCCCAGCGCGACCTTCCACGCCTGCTCGGCCGACGCCTGGTCGAAGTCGGGCAGCTCCGGGTCGGTGAACAGATGCCCGGCCCCCGGGTAGCGGTAGACCTCCACATCGGCACCGGTCCGCTGCATCTGGAGGTACCAGGACGTCAGCCAGTCGTGCGACTCGAACGGATCGGGGTCCGCGACATGCAGTTGTACGGGCAGCTCGTCCACGGACGCGCTCTCCGCGATGTCCGAGGTGCCGTGGAACAGCAGCAGCCCGCGCGCCTTCGCGTCACCGAGGGCGAGGGTCTGGGCCGTGGACGCGCCGAAGGAGAAGCCCGCGTACACGAGTCCCTGGTCGGAATAGGGTGCGGCGGCCAGCACGGCACGCCGCAGCAGCTCGTCCTTGCCCACCTGCTCCTTGAAGGCCATGCCTTCCTCGGCGGATTCAAAGGTGTGCCCCTCGAAGAGGTCGGGCACACGCACGACGTGCCCCGCGGACCGCAGTCGCTCCGCGGCCGCATGCACCGCGGGCCTCAGTCCGTACATCGAGTGGAAAAGCATGATGTTCATGAGGCCCATGGTGCCAGCTTTACCCCTGAGCTTGGAGGACGAGGGAATGGAGAACGTGCTGCGCCCGCTGCTGGTCGTGGTCGGTGTGCTGGTGATCACCCTGCTGGTCGGCTGGCTCGTCGACCTGCTGCTCCGGCGCGCCGACACCCGGCACGGGGAGACCCCTCTGTGGGGCCTCCTGCGCCGCTGCCGGCTGCCGCTGCAACTGGTGCTGTGCACCGTGCTGCTGAGCGCCACCTACACCCAGACCCGGCTGGAGCTGGTGCAGCGGCACCGGGACGGGATCGGTCAGGCCTTCACCCTCGTACTGATCGGGGCCTCGGCCTGGCTGGTGGTCAGGGTCGCGGCGACCGTCGTCGAGGCGTCGTACAGCCGCTACGCGACGGCAACGCGCGATCCGGCCAAGGTGCGCCGGGTCCGTACACAGGTGACGCTGATCCAGCGGGTCGTCATCGCCGTCGTGGCGACCGTCGCGACCGCGGCGATGCTGCTGACGTTCCCGGCGATGAAGACGGTCGGCACGTCGATGCTCGCCTCGGCCGGTGTCCTGGGCATCGTCGCGGGTGTCGCCGCCCAGTCGACGCTCGGCAACCTCTTCGCCGGGTTCCAGATCGCCTTCGGCGACATGGTCCGCATAGGCGACACGGTGGTGGTCGACGGCGAGTGGGGCACCATCGACGAGATCACCCTGACCTTCCTCACGGTGCGGACCTGGGACGAGCGGCGGATCACGATGCCCGTGTCGTACTTCACCAGCCAGCCGTTCGAGAACTGGTCGCGCGGCGGGGCGCAGATGACCGGCACGGTGTTCTTCCACCTCGACCACTCGGCGCCCGTCGCCGCCATGCGCGAGCGGTTGCGGACCGTTCTCGGCGAGTGCGCGGCCTGGGACGGCCGCGACTGGTCGCTCGCCGTCACGGACACCACCCCCTCGACGATCGAGGTACGCGCGGTGGTGACCGCGAAGGACGCCGACGAGATATGGACGGTGCGCTGTGCCGTACGGGAACAGCTCATCGGCTGGCTGCGCGACCACCATCCGTACGCGCTGCCGCGCATCGCGACCTCGCCCGCGGCACTGCCTCCGGGTGAGCAGTGGCCCACCCAGGCCTCTCCGGGCGACCGGGACTCCGCCAGGAAGGAGACCCCGAGCGGCGGCAGGGCCCCGCGTACCGGCCGGGGCTGACACCGGGCGGCTGCCTCGGCGCGGGAAGACGGGCCGCTTGTCGTGGCGGCGAACTGCCGCCAGGACATCCCCTTGACGGACGGGTCCTCCGGAGACGTCGCCCTCCCTCGACCGGGCGGGCTTCGCATTCGGGCCCAAGCGGTCAGAGGACGCGGCGCATCGACCGGTGGGGAATGCCCGCGTCGGGAAATTCGGCCCCGTACGCCACGTATCCGAGCCGCTCGTAGAAGCCGAGTGCGTGGGTCTGGGCGTGCAGGTCCACGGCGGCCAGGCCGAGCGCGCGTGCCTCGTCCTCGATGGCGCGCACCAAGGCCGCTCCGACGCCGAGGCCGCGGGCGGCGCGGGTCACCGCGAGCCGGCCAAGCGCGCCGACGGTGAGGTCGCCGCCGGTCCTGTCACCCGCCGCGGCGCCGTGCAGCAGCCGCCCCGTACCGAGCGCGGAGCCGTCGGCGGCGACTGCCAGGACATGGACCGCGGTGGCGTCGAGGGAGTCGTACTCCAGTTCCTCGGGCACCTGCTGCTCCCCGACGAAGACGTCCTTGCGGACCTGGAAACAGGCTGCGCGATCGGTCTCGTCGAGCGCCCTGCGCGTGCTGTACGGGGCGGGCGTGCCGGTCATTCGCTCTCTGCCGCGATCTTGTCGAGGGCCTGCTGGAGGTCGTCCGGGTAGGTGCTGGCGAACTCGACCCAGCTGCCGTCGGAGGGGTGTTCGAAGCCGAGGCGCACGGCGTGCAGCCACTGCCGGGTCAGGCCGAGGCGCTTGCCCATCGTCGGGTCGGCGCCGTAGGTGAGGTCGCCCACACAGGGGTGGCGGTGCGCGGACATGTGCACCCGGATCTGGTGGGTGCGGCCCGTCTCCAGCTTGATGTCGAGGAGGCTGGCCGCGCGGTACGCCTCGATGAGGTCGTAGTGCGTGACGGAGGGCTTGCCCTCGGCCGTGACCGCCCACTTGTAGTCGTGGTTGGGGTGGCGCCCGATGGGGGCGTCGATCGTGCCGCTCATCGGGTCCGGGTGGCCCTGGACGAGCGCGTGGTACTTCTTGTCGACGACCCGGTCGCGGAACTGCGCCTTGAGCAGCGTGTAGGCCCGCTCCGACTTGGCGACGACCATCAGCCCGGACGTGCCGACGTCCAGCCGGTGCACGATGCCCTGACGCTCGGCGGCACCGGACGTGGAGATCCGGTACCCGGCCGCGGCGAGACCGCCGATGACCGTGGTGCCCGTCCAGCCGGGGCTCGGGTGGGCGGCCACGCCGACCGGCTTCATGATGACGACGATGTCGTCGTCGTCATGGACGATCTCCATGCCTTCGACGGGCTCGGCGATGATCTGGACCGGAGCGGCTGCCTGTGGCATCTCCACTTCCAGCCAGGCACCGCCGTGCACCCGCTCCGACTTCCCGGCAACCGAACCGTCCACCTGGACCTTCCCGGCGGCTGCCAGCTCTGCGGCCTTCGTGCGGGAGAAACCGAACATCCGGGAAATGGCGGCGTCGACACGCTCGCCTTCCAGGCCATCGGGTACGGGCAGGGTGCGGACCTCGGGATGCGTACTCACCTGTCGAGTATGCCTTGCGCCCGCTAGTCCTTGTGCACGGTGCCGTCGGGGTCCAGGCCCTTGAAGGAAAGGATCACGATCAGGATGCCGCCGCAGACGATCGCGGAGTCGGCGAGGTTGAAGACGGCGAAGTGCGCGGGGGCGATGAAATCGACGACCGCGCCCTCGAAGACTCCCGGCGCCCGGAAGATGCGGTCGGTGAGGTTTCCGAGCGCGCCCCCGAGCAGCAGCCCGAGGGCGATGGCCCACGGCAGGCTGTAGAGCTTGCGGGCCAGCCGGGCGATCACCACGATCACCGCGGCGGCGATGAACGTGAAGATGATCGTGAACGCCTCACCGAAACCGAACGCGGCCCCCGCGTTCCGGATGGCGTCGAACTTCAGCCAGTCACCGAAGATCTCGATGGGTGCCTGGTGCTCCAGCTTGGCGACCACGATCATCTTGCTGATCAGGTCCAGCAGATAGGCGACGACGGAGACGACGAAGAGCACGAGGATCTTCCGCTTGCCCTTGCCGCCGCCGGTGCCGTCGGCGGCCGCGCCCTCGCCGTCCGACGCCTCGGCCGGCGCTGCCGTGCCCTCAGCGGGCTGCTGGGCCGCGGCCCCGTCAGCCCCCTCAGCATCAGGGATATCCGGCGTATCGATGATGCGCTCCGCCTCTGCCACGTGAGTCCCTCAACCTAGGTGCCTGACTGAGGACGAGGGTACGACACACCTCTGCCGTTCAGCCGCGCCGCTCCTGCTTCTGCTTGTCCTCCACGCACAGCGTGGCCCGCGGGAACGCCTGCATCCTCGCCTTGCCGATCGGCTTCCCGCAGACCTCGCACAGTCCGTACGTACCCGCGTCGAGCCGCGCGAGAGCGCGTTCGCTCTGTTCCAGCATCTCCTGCGCGTTGGCCGCGAGGGAGAGCTCGTGCTCGCGGGTGATGTTCTTGGTGCCCGTATCGGCGTCGTCGTCGCCCGCTCCGTCACCGGAGTCCCGCATCAGCCCGGCGAGGGCGGCGCCGGACGCCTCCAGCTCGCTGCGCAGCCGCATGACCTCGCCGGACAGCCCCGTCCGGGCCTCGGTGACCTCCTCCTGCGTCCAGGGGTCCTCGCCCGGCCGTACGGCCAGGTCCCCCGGCGCCGTGGCCGCCGCTACGCGGGCCTGGGGCACCGCTGTCGCGCTCTTCCCGGCAGTCGCCGTGGTCCGGCTCGCGCTCTTCTTGGCTACCACCGTGTGGGCTCCCGTCTGCTCGGCGGCCTCGGCCGCCTCCGTCGCCGCCTTCTTGGCGGGTGGCTTCCCGGCAGCGGTCTTCTTCACCGCGGCCTTCTTCACTGCTTTCGCGGCCTTCTTCACCGCTTTCCTGGCGGCCTTCTTCGCGGCCGGTGCCTTCCCGCCCGCGCTGGTCTCCGGCACCGTCTCCCCGGTCGTGTCCGCGGCTGCCGCCACCGTGGATCCCGCGGACACCGTTCTCGATACGGCGGTCTTCCTCGCCACCATGGCCGCGGCCCCTTCACATAGGGTGATCTTGCTCGCGAATCGTGCTGGGACGATAAATCGACCCCAGCTCCGCGGCAACGGGGCACGCCGCCCGTTCGCCCCTCCCCGTACCCGGGCGCGGCGCGCTTGCATCCGTTGTTCCCAGCTCCCCGCCCGGTAATCCGACCCCCGGGGGCCCGCCGGAACTCCGTCCGGGCCCATCTGGCCATTCGGGTCACGCCCCGCCCCGCGGTTGAACCGGTCGGCCGTCGGCCGTACGGGCCCGTACACTGGCCCCAGCGAGAGGCGTGGATGGGACGAGTAGCGTCGTACGCAGCCAGGAGCGACCCGGGGACGGTGAAAGCCCGGGGGCGAGCGCGTCGTGAAGATCACCCCGGAGCCGCCGGAAGAACGCCGCAAGGCAAGTAGACCCGGCATCGCGACCCCAATGAGGGGGCCAAGGGCGACACCACGCCCGGGGCCAAGGAGGGTGGTACCGCGGGAACCGCACGGTTCTCGTCCCTCCGACGGAAGTGGAAAACGTCCGCCGGAGGAAGCCCGCCCATGACATCGCCGCAGTACCACCAGGTACCCGCCCAGGTCGACCTGCCCGCGCTGGAGCACGCAGTGCTCGACTTCTGGCGCGACAGCAAGGTCTTCGCCAAGAGCCTCGAACAGTCCGAGGGCCGCCCCGAGTGGGTCTTCTACGAGGGCCCGCCGACCGCCAACGGCATGCCGGGGGCGCACCACATCGAGGCCCGCGTCTTCAAGGACGTCTTCCCGCGCTTCCGCACGATGCAGGGCTACCACGTCGGCCGCAAGGCCGGGTGGGACTGCCACGGTCTGCCGGTCGAGCTCGCGGTCGAGAAGGAACTGGGCTTCAACGGCAAGAAGGACATCGAGGCGTACGGCATCGCCGAGTTCAACGCCAGGTGCCGCGAGTCCGTGACCCGCCACACCGACGCCTTCGCCGAGCTCACGACCCGCATGGGGTACTGGGTCGACCTCGACGACGCGTACCGCACGATGGACCCGCAGTACGTCGACTCCGTGTGGTGGTCACTCAAGGAGATCTTCAACAAGGACCTCCTTGTCCAGGACCACCGCGTGGCCCCCTGGTGCCCCCGCTGCGGAACCGGCCTCTCCGACCACGAACTCGCCCAGGGGTACGAGACGGTCGTCGATCCCTCCGTCTTCGTCCGCTTCCCGCTGACGAGCGGCCCACTGGCCGGCGAAGCCGCCCTGCTGGTCTGGACGACCACTCCCTGGACGCTGGTCTCCAACACCGCCGTCGCCGCGCACCCCGACGTCACCTACGTCGTCGCGACGAACGGCGAGGAGAAGCTCGTCGTCGCCCAGCCGCTGCTGGAGAAGGCACTCGGCGAGGGCTGGGAGCTCACCGGCCGGTCGTTCACCGGCCGCGAGATGGAGCGCTGGACGTACGAGCGTCCCTTCGCGCTCGTCGACTTCCCCGCCCCGGCGCACTACGTCGTCAACGCCGAGTACGTCACGACCGAGGACGGTACGGGTCTGGTCCACCAGTCCCCCGCCTTCGGCGCCGACGACCTCGTCGTCTGCCGCGCCTACGGTCTCCCGGTCGTGAACCCGGTCCGCCCTGACGGCACCTTCGAGGAGGACCTGCCGCTCGTCGGCGGCGTCTTCTTCAAGAAGGCCGACGAAGCGCTCACCGCCGACCTGGACGCCCGCGGCAAGCTCTTCCGCCACGTCCCGTACGAGCACAGCTACCCGCACTGCTGGCGCTGCCACACCGCGCTGCTCTACTACGCGCAGCCGTCCTGGTACATCCGCACGACGGCCGTCAAGGACCGCCTGCTCCAGGAGAACGAGAAGACCAACTGGTTCCCGGACTCGGTCAAGACCGGCCGGTTCGGCGACTGGCTGAACAACAACGTCGACTGGGCGCTGTCCCGCAACCGCTACTGGGGCACGCCGCTGCCCATCTGGCGCTGCGAGGACAACCACCTCACATGTGTCGGCTCGCGCGCCGAACTGACCGAGCTGACGGGTACCGACCAGTCCGGCCTGGACCCGCACCGCCCGTTCATCGACGAGATCACGTTCACCTGCACCCACGAGAACTGCCGGCTGGAGGCCTACCGCGTTCCGGAGGTCATCGACGCCTGGTACGACTCGGGTTCGATGCCGTTCGCGCAGTGGGGCTACCCGCACCAGAACAAGGAGATCTTCGAGAGCCGCTACCCGGCGCAGTTCATCTCGGAGGCCATCGACCAGACCCGCGGCTGGTTCTACACGCTGATGGCGGTCGGCACGCTCGTCTTCGACAAGTCCTCGTACGAGAACGTGGTCTGCCTGGGCCACATCCTCGCCGAGGACGGCCGCAAGATGTCCAAGCACCTGGGGAACACCCTGCAGCCGGTCCCGCTGATGGACCAGCACGGCGCCGACGCGGTGCGGTGGTTCATGGCAGCTGGCGGCTCGCCGTGGGCCGCGCGAAGGGTCGGTCACGGCACGATCCAGGAGGTCGTCCGCAAGACGCTCCTCACCTACTGGAACACCGTCGCCTTCCAGGCCCTGTACGCCCGTACGTCCGGCTGGGCGCCGTCCGGGGCAGATCCGGCCCCGGCGGACCGCACGGTCCTGGACCGCTGGCTGCTCAGCGAACTCCACGCCCTGGTCGACCAGGTGACGCAGGCTCTGGAGAGTTATGACACCCAGCGCGCCGGCAAGCTGCTCTCCGCGTTCGTCGACGACCTGTCCAACTGGTACGTACGCCGCTCGCGCCGCCGCTTCTGGCAGGGCGACAAGGCCGCGCTGCGCACCCTGCACGAGGTCATCGAGACGGTCACCCGGCTGATGGCCCCGCTGACGCCGTTCATCACGGAGCGGGTCTGGCAGGACCTGGTCGTCCCGGTCGCCCCGGACGCACCCGAGTCGGTCCACCTCTCCTCGTGGCCGAAGGCCGACCTGCCGTCGATCGACCCGGACCTCTCCACGCAGATGGCGCTGGTGCGCCGCCTGGTCGAGCTCGGCCGCGCGACGCGCGCGGAGTCGGGGGTCAAGACCCGGCAGCCGCTGTCCAGGGCGCTGGTCGCGGCCTCGGGCTTCGAGGCGCTCTCCACCGAGCTGCGCGCCCAGATCACGGAGGAGCTGAACGTCTCGTCGCTGGCCTCCCTCTCGGAGGTCGGCGGCTCGCTGGTCGACACGACGGCGAAGGCGAACTTCCGCGCCCTGGGCAAGCGCTTCGGCAAGGGTGTCCAGGCGGTGGCGAAGGCCGTCGCCGACACGGACGCCGCCGCGCTCTCCCTGGCCCTGCGCGAGGGCACCGCCTCGGTCGAGGTGGATGGTGAGACGGTCACGCTCTCCCCCGACGAGGTCATCATCACGGAGACCCCGCGCGAGGGCTGGTCCGTGGCCTCCGACTCGGGCGCGACGGTCGCCCTCGACCTGGAGATCACTCCGGAACTCCGCCGCGCCGGCCTGGCCCGTGACGCGATCCGCCTGATCCAGGAGGCCCGCAAGAACAGCGGCCTGGACGTGGCCGACCGGATCGCGGTCCGCTGGACGTCCACGTCCCCGGCCACGGTCGAGGCCCTGACCGAGCACACGCCGCTGATCGCGGACGAGGTGCTGGCGGTGGACTACGCGGAGGGCGAGGCGGACGACACGTACGGCACCCCGTTCGAGGACGAGGGCCTCTCCCTCACCTTCCGCCTGCGCAAGCAGCGGTAACGAGCACAGTCGAGGGCCCGGCCGGAGCGATTCCGGCCGGGCCCTCGGCTTGTTCCCCTTCAGCCCCTTCCCGTGACCGGGGCTCTGGCCCCGGACCTCGGTCCGCAAGCGCCGGACGGGCTGAAATACGGCCGGGCCCGGCACCTTCAGCCCCGCCCCCGCGCACGGCAAAGGGCCGGGCCCCGGGAATCCCGGGGCCCGGCCCTTTGCCTGCCGACGGCTACGCGCTCAGCGAGCGCGAACCGCTCAGTTGTCGTCCTCGTCGATCAGGAACCCGCGCATCGGCGAAGGCGCCTGCTGCATCGGCTGCGGCGCCTGCGGCCGCACCGGTGCCATCGGCTGCGTCATCGCGGGCGACATCTGCTGCTGGCCACCGTACGAGGGACCACCGCCCATGGACGGGTTTCCGCCCATCTGCTGGTTGCCGTGACCACCGTGGTTGCCACCCATACCGTGACCCATCGCACCCGCACCGGCCGGAGCCAGCGAGGGCGACGGCGGCAGGGAAGCGGTCGCCGGGGTCCGCGGCGGGGCCAGCGAGTCGTCGGCCTGGGTCTCCAGCTGACGCAGCTGGCTCTCCAGGTAGGACTTCAGCCGGGTGCGGTACTCGCGCTCGAAGCCACGCAGGTCTTCGACCTTGCGCTCCAGCGTCGCGCGGGCCGACTCCAGCGAGCCCATCGCCACGCGGTGCTTCTCCTGCGCGTCCCGCTCCAGGGCGTCCGCCTTGGCTCGTGCGTCGCGCTCCAGACCCTCGGCACGGCTGCGCGCCTCGCCGACGATCTTGTTGGCCTCGGAACGGGCCTCCGCGATCGCCTGGTCGGCGGTCTGCTGCGCGAGCGAGAGGACACGGGCGGCACTGTCGCCACCGGGACCCTGCTGCTGCATCTGCGGCGGCTGCTGCTGCATCTGCATCTGCTGCATCTGCTGCTGCTGCGGGTTGTGGCCCATGGGGCCGCCCATCGGGCCGCCCTGCATCGGGCCGGGGCCGTGCTGGCCCTGCGGGCCGGGACCGTGGCCACCCTGGGGACCGTGGCCACCCTGGGGACCGTGGCCACCCTGGGGGCCATGGCCGCTGGGACCGGCGGGCAGCTGCGGAACGCCACCCGACAGCTGGGGCGGGCCCATCTGCGGGGGCTGCTGCTGCACCGGCGGACCGGATATGGCGGCGGGAACGGGCGCGCCGGGACGATCCTGCGGCTCGGGCTTGCGCATGCCCTGCTGCTGCTGGTTCTGCGCGGCAGCACGCGTGGCAGCGGCCAGCTTGGCGCGCAGGTCCTCGTTCTCGCGGAGCAGACGCGTCAGTTCGGATTCGACCTCGTCGAGGAAGGCATCGACCTCGTCCTCGTCATAGCCTTCTCGGAGGCGGACGGTCGTGAACTGCTTGTTCCGCACGTCCTCGGGGGTCAGCGGCATCTCTTCTTCACCTCTACGTAGTCGTCGGCAGTCGGCAAGACCGTATCGCTCACATCGAACGCCCAATGCTGCTCACAACACTGATCAGGATGTAGACGATGATCATCAGAACGAAGAAGGACAGGTCGAGTGCCACGCCCCCGAGACGCAGCGGCGGGATGAACCGCCGCAGAAGCTTGAGCGGTGGATCGGTGACTGTGTAGGTGGCCTCGAGTACGACCACCATCGCCTTGCCCGGCTGCCATGAACGTGCGAACTGAAAGACGTAGTCCATGACCAGCCGGAAGATCAGCACGATGAGGAAACACATCAACGCGATATAGACCACATCCAGTGCGACGCCCATACTCGCGCTTCCCTCTCCCCTAGCTCTCGTAGCTCCGGCCTCTCGGCCGGGTCGTTCCCGGTGTCGTGTTCTCAGCTCTGGTTGAAGAATCCGCCCTCTGCGATCCGGGCCTTGTCCTCCGCCGTGACATCGACGTTAGCAGGCGACAACAGGAACACCTTCTGCGTCACTCGTTCAATGCTGCCATGGAGACCGAAGACAAGTCCCGCGGCAAAGTCGACAAGTCGCTTCGCGTCCGTGTCGTCCATCTCCGTGAGATTCATGATCACCGGAGTGCCCTCACGGAAGTGTTCCCCGATCGTACGGGCCTCGTTGTAGGTCCTGGGGTGCAGCGTGGTGATCCGGTACGGCTCCCGCTCGGACACGACCTTGGGCATGATCACGGGTGCGTTCTTCTCCATGTTCGGGCGTTCAGGTGTGATGGATGCCACGGGTGCGATTCGGGCGGGTCGTCCGCTTTCCGCGGGGAGCTGAACCGGCTCCCGCTGCGCGGGCGGCTGCACCACTCGTACCGGTTCGTCCCGTTCACGGTCACGTTCCCGCTCCACCTGATGCGGGGGCTGATGCCGCCGCCGGTCCCTCTCGGGCTCCGGCTCGGGTTCGAATTCATCGTCGGGGTCGAACCCCGGACCGTCGTACCCATCGTCCTCCACGAGGCCGAGGTAGACCGCCATCTTGCGCATCGCGCCGGCCATGCTCTGAGTCCTCCGCTCTGTGGTGGATCGGCATTCGTCACCAAGTGCCCGAGATCCACTGTGGCCTGACCGCTTTGGGCGGAAATGACCATATTTTCTACTGTGGTCCGACTTGCTTCGCGACGTTACCCGAGGCCGGGTCGGACTCCGAGTACCGCCGTACCGACGCGTACATGTGTCGCTCCGGCCGCTACCGCGTCCTCGAGGTCCGAACTCATCCCCGCGGAGACCATGTTCGCAGTCGGATGGTCCGCGCGCAGGCGGGATGAGATTTCCATCAGCCGATCGAACGCCGCCCGTTGCCGGTCCGCGTACGGACCGGCCAGCGGAGCGACGGTCATCAACCCGTCGAGCCTGAGCCCCGGAGCCGCGGCCACCGCCGCGGCCAACTCGTCGATCCCGTCCGGTGAGACACCGCCGCGGTCACCGCGTTCACCGCTCCCGGCGTCGAGAGCGACCTGGAGGAGACAGCCGAGTTCCCGCCCGACGCGCACGGCCGCCGACGAGAGCGACGACACCAGCTTGATCCGGTCCACCGACTGCACGACATCGGCATAACTCACCACAGAACGAACCTTGTTCGTCTGCAATTGCCCGACAAAATGCCATGTGAGCGACAGATCCGCACAAGCGGCGGCTTTGGGGGCCGCGTCCTGGTCACGATTCTCGGCGACATGCCGTACACCGAGTCCGTGCAGAATCCGCACATCGTCTGCGGGATAGGTCTTGGTGACCACGATGAGGGTCACCTCCTCCCGCTTGCGACCGGCCGCGGCGCAGGCGGAAGCAATGCGTTCCTCCACCTGTGCCAGGTTTGCCGCGAGTTCAGTCCTACGGTCCGTCATGCCCTATCAGTCCAACCAGACATATCCGGCGAGCCGCCCGGTGGTGCGGTCGCGGCGGTACGAGAAGTGGTCGCCCGATTCCAGTGTGCAGAACGGGGAACGGTGCCGGTCACTCACACCGAGTCCGTCGAGCTGGGCGTGGACTCCGGCGGTGACATCCACCGCCGGCGTTCCCCAGCTGGTCTCTGACCACGAGGCCGGGACCGCTTCGGCGACCTCGGCCCGCATCGGCGCCGGGACCTCGTAACACCGTCCGCAGACGGCCGGTCCGGTGTGGGCGCTGATCCGGGAGACTTCGGCGCCGAGAGCGATCATGGCCTCGACCGCGGCCGGAACGACTCCGGCGACCAGTCCCGGGCGGCCCGCGTGCGCCGCGGCCACGACTCCCGCGACCGGGTCGGCGAGCAGAACCGGCGTGCAGTCGGCCGTGAGGACGGCGAGGGCGAGTCCGCGCCTCGCGGTCACCACCGCGTCCACGGCCGGGATCTCCGGGGTGTCGCCCCAGGGTCCGTCGACCACGGCCACGTCCCGCCCGTGCACCTGGTTCATCCAGACGACCCGCGCCGGGTCGAGACCGAGTGAACGGGCGGCGTGCCCGCGGTTGGCGCGCACGGCGGCCGGGTCGTCCCCGACAGCGCCGCCGAGATTGAGCTCCTCGTACGGAGCGGCGCTCACCCCGCCCCACCTGTCGGTGAAGGCGAAGTGGGCGCCGCTTTCCGCAGAGCGCGCTGCGGGCACCGCGTCGTGCGGACCTATCACTTCAAGAAGTCCGGAACATCCAGCTCTTCGGCCTGGGTGTCCTGGTAGGGACGGGCCGGCGGGACGTGCGGCGGCGAGACCGGCGGAAGCGGGTTCTCGTTCGCCACCGGTACGGACTCGGCCTGGACCGGAGCCTCCTCGCGCGAGGGCACGGAGCCCAGTCCGCCCGACTGACGGGCGGGCTCGGCGGACCGGACCGGTGCGGCCGGCTCCTCGCGCTTGGCGGACCCCGCGCTCAGGACGTTCTCGCGACGGGCCGGCGGCTGTCCGCCGTCGAACCCCGCGGCGATCACGGTGACCCTGACTTCGTCGCCCAGTGCGTCGTCGATGACCGCGCCGAAGATGATGTTCGCCTCCGGATGGGCCGCCTCGCTCACCAACTGCGCCGCCTCGTTGATCTCGAAGAGACCGAGGTCGCTGCCGCCGGAGATGGAGAGCAGCACACCGCGGGCACCGTCGATGGACGCCTCCAGGAGCGGCGAGGAGATCGCCATCTCCGCGGCGGCCACCGCGCGGTCGTCGCCGCGGGCCGATCCGATACCCATGAGCGCCGATCCGGCCTCGGACATGACCGACTTGACGTCGGCGAAGTCGAGGTTGATCAGACCCGGGGTGGTGATGAGGTCGGTGATGCCCTGGACACCCGAGAGCAGCACCTGGTCGGCCGACTTGAACGCGTCGAGCACGCTGACCTGGCGGTCCGAGATGGACAGCAGTCGGTCGTTGGGGATGACGATGAGGGTGTCGACTTCTTCGCGGAGTTCGGCGATGCCGTCCTCCGCCTGGTTCGCGCGTCGCCGGCCCTCGAACGTGAACGGGCGGGTGACCACGCCGATCGTCAGGGCGCCGAGCGAGCGCGCGATGTTGGCGACGACGGGTGCGCCGCCGGTGCCGGTGCCGCCGCCTTCTCCTGCGGTGACGAAGACCATGTCGGCCCCCTTGAGGACCTCCTCGATCTCTTCACGGTGGTCCTCTGCCGCCTTGCGACCGACTGCCGGGTTCGCCCCGGCGCCGAGGCCACGGGTGAGTTCACGGCCGACGTCGAGTTTGACGTCGGCGTCGCTCATCAACAGGGCTTGCGCATCCGTGTTGATCGCGATGAACTCGACGCCCTTGAGACCGACCTCGATCATTCGGTTGATGGCATTGACACCACCGCCGCCGACACCGATGACCTTGATGACTGCGAGGTAGTTCTGCGGTGCTGCCACGTCGAAGGCCTCTCGCCTCGAGTTACGTGTCGTCGCGTTGCGGTGATTCCGCCGCGACGACGGATGCCGATTGGGACGGTCCGAACGCCGACCCGAACCCTAACGTTGAAGTTCAGGGTTACCAGTGTGTCTGCTTCTTGGACTCTTCCGAACAGGACACTAAGTCGACAAGTGGCGCACGTTCAACGAACACGCCGAACCTCCCGTTTTTCTTTTCACCCTATGTGATCACCCGTAGCGCTGACCAACCAGGGTGCTGGCCAGGCCAAACGTGCGTCAACTATCCGATACGGCAGGGGCGATGGGCGCACTCACGTCGAAGTGCCCCGCTTTGGGAACGGCTTTCATGAGAGCGGTGAGGACCTTCGCCTTCACCGGCCCTCGTTCGCTGCTGCCCCAGTTCACCGTGCGACCCCGGGTGAGCTCCAGAAGGACCGAGTCGAACGAGGTCACCCGAACCACCCTGGCGTCCTCGGCAACACTTCCCGGGAGTTCACCCGCGACCCGGACCGCTTCCCGCACCAGCCGGTCGCTGCCGAAACGGCGCAGACTCGCGGACTGATCAGGTGTCAATTCCAGCAGAGGTACGCCTGCAGGCGCTTTGTCCACGGTTGCGAAGCGAACACCGTCCACATCCACTTCGATGAACTTTGCACCCTTTTCCACCAGCAGAACCGGCTTCCGTTCGGTCACTCTAAGTCCGATGCCGTGCGGCCATGACCGTACGACATCCACGGAATCGATACGAGGCAACTTCTGGCGCAACCTGTCCGCGATCGCGTCCGTGTCGATGGACATCATCGGCGCCCCGATCGGCACCGCCGCGGCCTCGTCCACCTCGGTCTCGGTCAGTACCTCGACACCGGTGATCCGTACCTGCTCCGCCCGGAGCCAGGAAGAGCCGTAGAGCACCCAGATTCCGCCCGCGGCGAGCAGGGCCACGCCCACCGCGATGAGGATCAGGAGCGTACGGCGGCCGATCCGGCGTCCCCATGGGCCGATGTGCGGCGGCCGGGCGGAGGCGTCCGCCTGCTGCCCTGCACCGCGCTGGGCGGTCGTCGGTCCGGCCACGCTCGCTCCTTAGCCGGACCCGGGGCGCACGCCCCGGGTCCTGCACCGCCTCACGCCTGACGGCGTGCGGCAATCGCCTCGTACACCATGCCGACGAGCAGGTCGTCGGCGTCCCGCCGTCCGAACTCCGCGGCGGAGCGGGACATCTCGTACAGCCGGTGCGGATCCGACAGCACCGGGAGGACGTTGCCCTGCACCCACTCGGGGGTGAGCGCCGCGTCGTCCACCAGGAGACCGCCGCCGGCGTTGACCACAGGCTGGGCGTTGAGCCGCTGTTCGCCGTTGCCGATGGGCAACGGGACGTAGGCGGCGGGGAGCCCGACGGCGGAGAGTTCGGCGACGGTCATCGCGCCCGCGCGGCAGAGCATCATGTCGGCCGCGGCGTACGCGAGATCCATCCGGTCCACGTACGGTACCGGGATGTAGGGCGGCATTCCGGGCATGTTGTCGATGCGCGGCAATTCGTTCTTCGGGCCGACCACATGAAGGATCTGGATTCCGGAGCGCTGGAGCAGAGGCGCGACCCGCTGGACGACCTCGTTGAGGTGGCGGGCGCCCTGCGAACCGCCGGAGACCAGGAGGGTCGGCAGGTTCGGGTCGAGCCCGAAGGCGGCACGCGCCTCCGGGCGGACCCGGGCCCGGTCGAGGGTGGCGATGGTGCGGCGCAGCGGGATGCCGATGTAGCGGGCACCGCGGAGCTTGCTGTCCGGCGTGGAGACGGCGACCCCGTACGCGTACCGCGAACCGATCTTGTTGGCCAGACCGGGGCGGGCGTTGGCCTCGTGGACGATGATCGGGACCCCGGCGCGCTTGGCGGCGAGGTAGCCGGGCAGGGCCACGTAGCCGCCGAAGCCGACGACACAGTCCGCTTTGGTGCGCTCCAGGATCTGCTCGGCGGCCTTGATCGTGCCGCGCAGCCGTCCCGGGACGGTGATCAGCTCGGGAGTGGGCTTACGGGGCAGCGGCACAGCCGGGATCAGTGCCAGTTCGTACCCCCGCTCGGGTACGAGCCTGGTCTCGAGTCCACGTTCCGTGCCGAGGGCAGTGATGCCCACGGTCGGGTCCTGCCTGCGCAGGGCATCTGCGAGGGCAAGCGCGGGCTCGATGTGGCCGGCGGTCCCCCCACCGGCGAGTACGACATGCACCGAAATTCACCGCTCTCCGGACGGACGCTTCTTGACGCGCCGTCTCATCGTCTTCCATCTCACCCCGGGCCTCCGCATGGCCAGGGCAGCTTTCGCCGCGGGGTCCTCCCGCGCGAAGGCGATCATGAGCCCGACAGCGAACATTGTCGGCAGCAGGGCCGACCCCCCGTATGAGAACAGCGGGAGCGGGACACCGGCGATCGGCAACAGGCCGAGCACCGCACCGATGTTGATCACGGCCTGCGCCGTGATCCAGGTGGTCACGCCTCCCGCGGCGTACCTCACGAAGGGGTCCTCCGTGCGTCCGGCCACGCGGATACCCGCATAGCCTAGAGCCGCGAAGAGGGCGAGTACCGACAGAGTCCCCGCCAGTCCCAGTTCCTCCCCGGTGATGGCGAAGATGAAGTCGGTGTGAGGTTCCGGCAGTTGACCCCATTTTTCCACACTCGCACCCAGGCCGGAACCGAACCATCCGCCGGACGCCAGAGCGTAGATTCCGTGTACGGCCTGCCAGCAGGAGCCGCCGGGGCCGGGCTCGCTCGCACCCATGCAGTCCAGTCGGGCCATGCGGTTCGGGCTGGTCTTGATGAGCAGCAGGACGAGGGCGCCCGCGATGGCGAGCACCCCGACGAACAGCCGGGTGGGTGCGCCGGCCAGCCAGAGCAGTCCGAACAGGATCGCGGTGAGAATCATCGCAGTTCCCATGTCTCCGCCGAGCATGATCAGCCCGAGCAGCGTGAACGCGACCGGGACGAGCGGCACGAGCATGTGCTTCCACTGGGCCAGCAGCCGCTTGTCCTGTTTGCGGGCCAGCAGATCGGCGCCCCAGAGGATCAGCGCGAGCTTGCCGAACTCACTGGGCTGGAGCTGGAAGGGGCCGCCCAGGTAGAGCCAGTTCTGGTTGCCGCCCACCGCCATCCCTATGCCCGGCACCTGGACCAGCACCATCAGGAAGACGGTGATCATGAGCAGGGGGTAGGCGAGTGCCCGGTGGAGCTTCACGGGCATCTTCGAGGCGATGAACATCAGTCCCGCCCCGATGGCGGCGGCGAGGAACTGCTTGCGGAAGAAGTAGGTGGCGGGCCTGTCGATGTCGAGCGCCTTGATCATCGAGGCGGAGTAGACCATCACGAGGCCGAGCACGGTGATCAGGAGGCTGGAGCCCAGGATCAGGTAGTAGGCGGTCAGTGGGCGGTCCCAGGCCCTGCGCGCCTGCTCGTAGAGCCGCCGGACACCGTCGGCGCGCGGCGGACGGAAACTGCCGGAGGCCCGGCCGCCCCTGGGTACCGCCGGCCGTCGGGAGCCGGTGGCCAGCCGCCCGCGCAGGGCGAGGCCCGCGGGGAGCGGAGGGCCTGCGGGGGCGGAGAGGGCCAGGAGGCCCGGGGTGAGCGCCCGGCGGGGCGGTACGGACGCGCGTGAGCGGCCCCGGCTTCGCGCGGAGCTCTCTTCGGCCGGCATGTCGCTGTCCCCTCTACTGCTCGTGCCCGGGGCTGTCCCGGGCCGGGCCTCGGCCCGGCCCGGTCCGTCAGACGTTCTCGGCCGCGAGCGCGCGGACCGCGTCCGCGAACGCCTCGCCCCGCTTGTTGTAGTTGACGAACATGTCCATCGAGGCACAGGCCGGAGCCAGCAGTACGGTGTCGCCCGGCCGGGCGAGCCCTGCCGCTTCCCTGACCGCCCCGGACATCGCCCCAGTGTCGGTCCGGGCCACGTCGACGACCGGTACCTGGGGGGCGTGTCGCGCCAGGGCTTCACGGATCAGTTCCCGGTCGGCGCCCATCAGCACGACGCCGCGCAGCCGCTCTGCGGCCCCGCTCACCAGCTCGTCGAAGGTGGCGCCCTTGGCGAGGCCGCCGGCGATCCAGACGATCGGGTCGTACGCCGCGAGGGATGCCTCGGCGGCGTGGGTGTTGGTGGCCTTGGAGTCGTCGATGTACGTCACCGAGGCGATGTCCGCGACGTGCTCGATGCGGTGGGGGTCGGGGCGGAAGGCCCGCAGTCCGTCGCGTACCGCCATCGGCTCCACGCCGTAGGCGCGGGCGAGGGCGGCTGCCGCGAGGGCGTTGGCGATGTTGTGCGGAGCCGGCGGGTCGATGTCGCCGACCTCGGCCAGTTCCTGGGCCTGCTTCTGCCGGTTGGTCACGAAGGCCCGGTCGACGAGGATGCCGTCGACCACCCCGACCTGCGAGGGGCCGGGGGTGGCGAGGGTGAAGCCGATGGCCCGGCAGCCCTCTTCCACGTCGGCCCCGCGCACCAGGTCCTCGGTCGCCGGGTCTGCCACGTTGTAGACGCAGGCGATGGTGTTGCCCTCGTAGACCCGGCCCTTGTCTGCGGTGTACGCCGCCATGGAGCCGTGCCAGTCGAGGTGGTCCGGTGCCAGGTTGAGGACGGCCGCGGAGTGGGCGCGTACCGAGGGTGCCCAGTGCAGCTGGTAGCTGGAGAGTTCGACGGCCAGGACGTCGTAGGGCTTCTCGTCCAGGACCGCGTCCAGGAGGGAGACACCGATGTTGCCGACGGCGGCCGTCCGCAGGCCGGCCGCTTCGAGGATCGAGGCGAGCATCCGGACGGTGGTGGTCTTGCCGTTGGTTCCGGTGACCGCGAGCCAGGGCGCCGGCTTCCTGCCGTCCAGTCCCCGCAGCCGCCAGGCCAGTTCGACGTCGCCCCACACGGGGACGCCGGCCTCGGCGGCTGCGAGGAAGAGCGGCTTGTCCGGCTTCCAGCCCGGGGCCGTGACGATCAGCTCGGTGGACTCGGGCAGGGTCGCCCCGTCGCCGAGGCGCACCGTGATGCCGAGCGCCTCCAGCTCTGCGGCCTGGGTACGGGAGCGGTCGTCGTCGCCGTCGTTGACGACGGTGACCAGCGCCCCCAGTCCCCTGCAGGACGCGCGCCGCGGGGATTCCGCTGACGCCGAGCCCGGCGACCGTGACGTGCTTGCCCTGCCAGTCCACGTTGCTCACTTCTTGGCTGCCCATCCCGCGTAGAAGAGGCCGAGTCCGACGATCACGCACATGCCCTGGATGATCCAGAAGCGGACCACCACAAGGACTTCGGACCACCCCTTGAGTTCGAAGTGGTGCTGGAGCGGTGCCATGCGGAAGACGCGCTTGCCGGTCATCTTGAACGAGCCGACCTGGATGACCACCGACATGGTGATCATCACGAAGAGGCCGCCGAGGAGGGCGAGCAGGAACTCCGTGCGGGAGCAGATCGCGAGACCCGCTAGGGCTCCGCCGAGGGCGAGCGAACCGGTGTCGCCCATGAAGATCTTGGCGGGCGAGGTGTTCCACCACAGGAAGCCGAAGCAGGCGCCCATCAGGGCGGAGGCGACGACCGCGAGGTCGAGTGGGTCACGTACTTCGAAACAGGCGCTGGGGTTGGTCAGGGTGTCCGCGTTGGCGCAGGACTCCTGGAACTGCCACAGCCCGATGAAGGTGTACGCGCCGAAGACCATCACCGACGCGCCGGTGGCCAGACCGTCCAGACCGTCCGTCAGGTTCACGCCGTTGGACATGGCGAGGATCATGAACAGCGCCCAGACGCAGAAGAGCACCGGGCCGATGGACCAGCCGAAGTCCTCGACGAACGACAGCCGGGTCGAGGCCGGGGTGTTGCCCCGGGCATCGGCGAACTGGAGCGACAGCACCGCGAAGGCGACGCCGACGATCAGCTGGCCCGCCAGCTTCGCCTTGGCCCGCAGGCCCAGCGAACGCTGCTTGACGATCTTGATGTAGTCGTCGAGGAAGCCGACCAGGCCCATGCCCGCCATCAGGAAGAGCACCAGCACACCGGAGAATCGCATCTCCTCGCCGGTGATCACCTTGGCCAGGACGTACGCGATGATCGTCGCCAGGATGAAGGCGATCCCACCCATCGTGGGCGTTCCCTGCTTGCTGCCGTGGCTGCGCGGGCCATCGTCCCGGATGAACTGCCCGTAGCCCTTGCGGGCCAGGAGCTTGATCAGCAGCGGAGTGCCGACCAGGGTCAGGAAGAGCCCGATGGCCCCCGCGAAGAGGATCTGCCTCATCGGACGACGACCTCGCCCTCGGCAGAGTTCTCCAGCAGTGCCAGAGCGACCTTCTCCAGGCCGACCGACCGGGACGCCTTCACCAGCACGACGTCTCCCGGGCGCAGTTCACTGCGCAACAGGTCGACGGCCGCCTGTGCGTCGGACACGTGCACCGACTCCTCACCCCACGAACCCTCGTTATATGCGCCCAGTTGCAGCCAGGAGGCTTCTCTTCCTCCGACAGCGACGAGCTTGCTGACGTTGAGCCGGACGGCGAGCCGTCCGACAGCGTCGTGCTCGGCGAGCGACGCGTCACCGAGCTCGGCCATCTGACCGAGCACCGCCCACGTGCGTCCCCCTCCGGCCCGTGAGGCTTTGCCCATGGCAGCCAGCGCACGGAGTGCGGCTCTCATGGATTCGGGGTTCGCGTTGTAGGCGTCATTGACGACCGTCACACCGTCCGGACGCTCGGTGACCTCCATGCGCCAGCGGGAGAGGGTGCCCGCCTCGGAGAGCGCCACGGCGATCTCAGTCACGGACATGCCCAACTCATGGGCGACGGCGGCCGCGGCGAGCGCGTTCGACACGTGGTGCTCACCGTACAGGCGCAAGGTCACGCCGCTGCACCCGGTGGGTGTGTGGAGCTCGAAAGCGGGGCGCCCGTCCTCGGTGAGCCGGACGTTCTCTCCCCGTACGTCCGCATCCGCGGCCTCTCCGAAGAGCAGGACCCGCGCTTTTGTGCGGGCGGCCATGGCCCGCACGAGGTGATCGTCGGCGTTGAGGACGGCGACGCCGCCTTCCGCTGCGGCCGGAAGGGCCTCCACGAGCTCGCCCTTGGCCTCGGCGATCGCCTCACGGCTGCCGAACTCGCCGATGTGCGCGGTGCCGACGTTGAGGACCAGTCCGATGCGCGGTGGCGTGATGCCGGCCAGGTAGCGGATGTGGCCGATCCCGCGAGCGCCCATTTCGAGGACGAGGTGCTGGGTCTCCTCGGTGGCGCGGAGCGCGGTGAGGGGCAGGCCGAGCTCGTTGTTGAAGGAGCCCAGGGTCCAGACGGTGGGGGCCTTGCGCTCCAGGAGCTGGGCGATCAGGTCCTTGGTGGAGGTCTTGCCCGCAGATCCCGTGAGCGCGACGAGGGTGGCTCCGAGCCGCTGGACGACGGCGCGGGCGAGTGCGCCGAGCGCCGCCTCGACGTCGTCGACGACGATCGCCGGAACGCCGACGGGGCGGGCGGCCAGCACTGCTGCCGCGCCCGCCTCGACGGCGCGCTGCGCGAAGTCGTGGCCGTCGGCCTGCTCGCCCGGCAGGGCCACGAACAGGCTGCCGGGCTTCACCTCCCGGGAGTCGATGACGACGGGCCCGCCGACGGTGACTGCCGGATCGGGTATGTCGTGCGGCTGCCCGCCGACGATTTCGGCGATCTCGGTGAGGGAAAGGGTGATCACTTGGTCATCCCTGACTGTTGTTCTCGTGGGTGTGGGCGCGGTCCGCGGTGCCCTCGGGGACGCCCTCGGTGCTCTCGCGGCCCATGGAGCGCGCGATGGCGGCGCGCAGGACCTTGCGGTCGTCGAAGGGGCGTACCACTCCGTGGATGTCCTGGCCCAGCTCGTGTCCCTTGCCCGCGACGAGGACGGTGTCGCCCGGTTCGGCCCGGGCGACGGCCGCGGCGATGGCCGCGGCCCGGTCGGCGTCGACGAGGACGTCGCCGCGCTCGTGGACGGGAACCTCGGCGGCGCCCGAGAGCATCGCGGCGAGGATGGCCAGGGGGTCTTCGGAGCGGGGGTTGTCGGAGGTCAGTACGGCGGTGTCGGCGAGGCGGGCAGCGGCGGCACCCATGGAGCCGCGTTTGGTGGTGTCCCGGTCTCCGCCGCAGCCGAGCACGATGTGCACCCTGCCCTCGGTGACCTTGCGCAGGGAGCGCAGGACGGACTCGACCGCGTCCGTCTTGTGTGCGTAGTCGACGACGGCGAGGTACGGCTGTCCGGCGTCCACCCGCTCCAGCCGGCCGGGGACGCCCGGGACGGCCGCGACCCCGTCGGCGGCGATCTGCGGGTCGACGCCCGCGACGGCCAGGGTGACGATCGCGGCGAGGCTGTTGGCGACGTTGAACGGGCCGGGCAGCGGGGCCTTGGCGTTGATCCGCTCGCCCTTGGGGCCGATGACGCGGAAGGTGCTGTCCTGCGGGCCGACCTCGACGTCCTCGGCACGCCAGTCGGCGTCCGGGTGGCCCTCGGCGGAGAACGAGACGACCGGGACGGTGGCCTCGGCGATCAGCCTCCTGCCGTACTCGTCGTCGAAGTTGACCACTCCCAGCCGGCTGCGGGCCGGGGTGAAGAGCTGGGCCTTCGCCTGGAAGTAGTCCTCCATCCCGGAGTGGAACTCCATGTGCTCCGGGCTGAGGTTGTTGAAGACGGCGACGTCGAAGACGCAGCCGTCGACCCGGCCGAGCACCAGCGCGTGGCTGGAGACCTCCATGGCGACCGCCTCGGTGCCGCGTTCGCGCATGACGGCGAAGAGGGCCTGGAGGTCGGTGGCCTCGGGCGTGGTGCGCTCGGACTTGATGCGCACGTCGCCGATCCGCATCTCGACGGTGCCGATCAGTCCGGTGGTGCGGCCCGCGCCGCGCAGTCCGCCCTCGACGAGGTACGCCGTGGTCGTCTTGCCGGATGTTCCGGTGATCCCGATCTGGAGCAGGCCGACGCCCGGCCGCCCGTAGATCTCGGCGGCGATCTCGCCCATCCGGCCCCGCGGGTCCTCGGTGACGAGGACCGGGAGTCCGGTGGCGGCGGCGCGCTCGGCGCCCGCCGGGTCGGTGAGGATCGCGACCGCGCCGAGACCCGCCGCCTGGGCGGCGAAGTCGGCGCCGTGCAGCCGGGCGCCGGACAGGGCCGCGTAGACATCCCCCGGGCGCACGGCCCGCGAATCATGGGTGATGCCGGTGACCTCGCCGGACCCGGGTGGTTCGACACCGAGCATGGCGGCCAGCTCGCCGAGGGGGGTGGGCCGGAGCCGGTCCGGTCGAGGCGCTCCCGGGTAGCTCACAGGCGCGTCCTTCTGGGTGTTCTGGGACTGATCAGGGTGGGGCACGGCGGTGAGCGTACCGGGCTCACCCGGCCTCTCGCGAAGCGAGGGGCCAGGGTCGCGGTACTTCTCGTTCCGGTTCCCGGGGTCAGGGGTGATCGTTGTCACTGAGGGTTCCCTCGGGGCTACTGCGGATCATGAGCCCGGCCAGGACCCACAGTGGCCTCCTTATTGCTCGCCGGGCTGGAAGGACACCGGCAGCCGGGCGGGCTTGCTGCCGGACGGTGCGGTCTGGAGCGTCTTGAGCGCGAACTCCATGACCTTCTTGTAGATGGGACCGCAGGTCTGGCCGCCGAAGTAGCTGCCCTTGGTGGGGTTCTGGATCGCGCAGTAGACGGTGACCTGCGGGTCGTCGGACGGTGCGAATCCCGCGAAGGAGGCGGTGTAGCCGTGGTAGCCGCCGCGCTCCGGGTCGACCCGGTTGGCCGTCCCGGTCTTGCCCGCGACGCGGTAGCCCGGGATCGCCGCCTTGGTCCCGGTGCCCTCGTGGTCGTCGACCACGGATTCGAGCATGACCGACAGCGTCTTGGCGGTCTTCTCGCTGACCACCCGGGTCTGTCCGGGGGCGGGCGCGGCGGTGTACCCGCCGTCCGCGTCCTTGGTCCCGCGTACGAGGGTGGGGACGATCCTGACCCCGCCGTTGGCGATCGTCGAGTAGACGGACGCGGCCTGCATGGCGTTCAGGGAGAGGCCCTGGCCGAACGGGATCGTGAACTGCTGCGAGGTAGACCAGTCCTGCGGCTTCGCGAGGAGGCCGGGTGACTCACCGGGGTAGCCGAGTCCGGTGACCGAGCCGATCCCGAATTTGCGCAGATAGGAGTGGAGGACCTTGTTGGCCTCGGCCTGGGTCCTGCCGAGCTGACCGGTCGCCAGGATGGTGCCGATGTTGCTCGACTTGGCGAGTACGCCGTTGAGCGTGAGGTACCAGGTGGGGTGGTCGATGTCGTCCCTGAACAGCCGGTCACCCCGGTGCAGGCGGTTGGGGACGGTGACGTGGGTGCCGGGCGTGGCGGCCTTCTCCTCCAGCACGGCGGCCATGGACATGACCTTGCTGGTGGAGCCCGGCTCGTACACGTCCTGGAGCGCCGCGTTGCCGAGGGTGGCGGCGTTGACCTGCGAGAGGTCGTTCGGGTCGTAGCCGGGAGCGTTGGCCATGGCCAGTACCTCGCCGGTCCGCGTGTTCTGGACGATCACATAGCCGCGGTCCGCCTTGGACTTCTTGACCTGGTCGGCGATGGCCCGCTGGGCCGCCCACTGGATGTCACGGTCGATCGTCAGCTCGATGTCGGCGCCCGGGACGGCCGGGACCTCCCTGGCACCGGCCGTGGGCACGCGCCGGCCGCCGGACTGGGCGTACCGGATCCTTCCGTCCTGCCCGGCGAGTTCCTTGTTCAGCTTCGACTCCAGGCCGCCGCCGCCCTTGCCCTCGGCGTTGACGAATCCCAGTATCCCGGCGGCCAGATCGCCGTTCGGGTAGACCCGCTTGGTGGTGGGCTCCTGAAGGACGCCTGCCAGCACGTTGGCCCCCGGGCCGCCGTTGGCCTCGTCCTCCTGGGCCTTCTCGGCGAAGGCGGCCTTGAGGTCCTTGATCTGCTTCCAGACCTGTGGGGTCTGCCGGCTCGCCAGAAGCGTGTAGCGGCTCTTGGGTGCCGACAGCTTCTTCGTCAGCTCCTCGACGTCCTTGCCGAGGATCGGGGCGAGGAGCGCGGCCGCCTGCTGCGGAGCGTCCGGGGCCTTGCTGTCCTCGGGCGTGAACATCTTGGGGTCGGCGGTGATGTTGTGCGCGTCGACGCTGGTGGCCAGCGCGATCCCGTTGCGGTCGGTGATCTCCCCGCGTTCGGCGGCCACCGTGTACTCCAGGTAGCGGTTCTGCTGGGCCTTGGCGGCGTACGTACTGGCGTCGACGGCCTGGACCTGGAGCAGCCGGACGACGAACGCCAGCATGACGACCGTCAGGGCGAGGCCGACCAGGCGCAGACGTGGACGTGGGCTGCCAAGGCGCAGGGAACGCGGGGTGCTGCCGCGCGACCGCCCGGCCGAGGGGCGCGGGCGGCGGGCCGTGGGCCGGGAGCGGCCGGTGCCGCCCGCCGCGTTACGGGGGCGTGCCGGGCCGGGTACGCGGCGGCGCGGCGGTTCCTTGGACGGCACTGCGTCACCTGCCGGGGCTCGTCGTGGGCGGGGGCGCCGAGACGCGCTGCCGCGCGGTCGGCGTGGTCTCTGTTCCGGGGCTGGACTCCGGTCCGGCGGAGCCCTGGGCGGACGCGGTCTGCGAGGCGTTGTCCGATGCGTTCTGCGACGCGTTCCGCGACAAGGGCTCCGAGGGCCCCGGCGACGGCGCCCCGGAGACGGGCTGCGAGGCCGAAAGGCCGGGCGATGTGGCGCCGGAGGCGTCGGGAGTGCTGTCGGGCGAGGTCTCCACCGGCTTCGGCGGGGCGGCCGTGGGCGTCGGGGCGGCGGTGGCCTCCACGGGCACACCCCGCACCGTGCCGTCCGGGCTCAGGAAGGCGGGGCTGCCACCCGGCACCATGCCCAGTTCCCTGGCGCGCCGTTCCAGCGCGTCCGGCTCCGAGTAGCTGTCGACGTCCCGCTGGAGGGCCTGCTGTTCGTCGGTGAGCCCCGTGGTCTCCCGCTTCAGCTCGCTGAGCCTGAAGGACCCTTCGTTGAGTGCTGAGTTCAGCAGGAGCAGCGTGATCAGGCCGCCGCCGAGGAGCAGGACCACCAGCAGCACGAAGGGGGTACGGGCCGCGTTGCTCGGCCCCGAGGGCATCAGCCGGGCGAGCCGGGCGGCCCGCCCCTTCATCTGGTCGGCCGGTTTGCTCACGGCATCGCCTCGGACGTGCCGCATGCCGGTTGGGCCGGAGCGGGGACGCTCATCGCTCCTCCTCGCGGATGCGCTGGGCGCCACGCAGCCGGGCGGGGGCGGCGCGCCGGTTCTCGGCGATCTCCTCCTCCGTGGGCAGCTCGGCACCTCGGGTCAGCAGCTTCAGCCGTGGCTGGTAGCGCTCGGGGACGACGGGCAGCCCGGGGGGCGCCGTGTTGGCGGCACCGGCCGCGAAGACCTGCTTGACCAGCCGGTCCTCCAGCGAGTGGTACGAGAGCACGGCGATACGGCCGCCGACGGCGAGGCAGTCCACGGCTGCGGGAATGGCCCGCTCCAGGACGGTGAGCTCGCCGTTGACCTCGATACGCAGGGCCTGGAAGGTGCGCTTGGCCGGGTTGCCGCCGGTGCGCTTGGCGGCCTGGGGCAGCGCGTTGCGGATGAGTTCGACGAGCCGGGCGCTGTTGGTGAAGGGGTCCTTCTCGCGCTCGCGCACGACGGCGGAGACGATCCGCTTGGCCTGCTTCTCCTCGCCGTACTGCCGCAGAATCCGTACGAGTTCGCCGGGCGGGTAGGTGTTGAGCACCTCTGCGGCGCTCATCCCCGTCGTCTGGTCCATGCGCATGTCGAGGGGAGCGTCCTGGGCGTACGCGAATCCGCGGTCGGCCTCGTCGAGCTGCATGGAGGAGACGCCGAGGTCGAAGAGCACGCCCTGGACCCTGGGGATGCCCAGCCGGTCCAGGACCTCGGGCAGTTCGTCGTAGACGGCGTGCACCAGGGTGGCGCGGTCGCCGTAGGGGGCGAGCCGCTCGCCGGAGAGCCGGAGCGCCTCCTTGTCCCGGTCGAGTGCGATCAGCCGGGCCGTCGGGAAGGCGGCGAGGAGCGCCTCGCTGTGTCCGCCGAGGCCGAGGGTGCAGTCGACGACCACCGGTGGCCGGGGCCCCGGGTCCTCCAGAGCCGGGGCCAACAGGTCCAGGCATCGCTGGAGCATCACCGGGACGTGTCGGGTCTGGCTCATGCGCCCTCTCAGGCTCGGTTCATGTGCGGCGCGCGTGTGCGGCCTGGTCCCCGCCCGCTCGGAAGGGGAGGTCCACCGGCGCCCGGAAGGGGACGCCGACCGACCGGGAGCGGGAGAGGCCGGGCCGCTCACGCGCCGCGCATGGCGGGGCGTACGGAATGTGAAGAATGTGCGAGGCGTGTCGGTAACTTCGCGTCACTTTAGTCCACCCTGCCATTCGATCGATTACCGATCAACGAGGCGGACAGCGCGTCGCACCGCCCTCTTCGTCCCCGGATCCTCACTCGACCGGGTGCACTTCTGTGAGGCTTGTGGGTTAGCTCACAACAAGCCGCGTTGACGTTCTTTGTCCCCTTCCACAGCACGCCGCGGCCGGTCCCGAACGCTAACGTCGTCTCCATGTCGACTTCCGCGCACTCCCCCGCAGAACCCGCCGCCCCCGCCTCCCCTGCCGCGGGCGCGGTCCGTTCCGGTGGCACGGTCACCGATCGCCTGGTCGAGGCGAACGCCCGCTACGCGGACAAGTTCAGCGACCCCGGCATGGACGCCCGGCCGGTTCTGCACGTAGCCGTGGTCGCCTGCATGGACGCCCGTCTCGACCTGCACGACGCGCTCGGCCTGGAGCTCGGCGACTGTCACACCATCCGCAACGCGGGCGGTGTGGTCACCGACGACGTGATCCGCTCCCTGACCATCAGCCAGCGCGCCCTGGGCACCCGCAGCGTCATCCTCATCCACCACACCAACTGCGGTCTGGAATCGCTCACGGAGGACTTCCGGCACGAACTGGAGCTCGAGGTCGGCCAGCGGCCGGTCTGGGCGGTGGAGGCGTACTCCGACGCCGACCAGGACGTGCGCCAGTCGATGCAGCGCGTGCGCACCTCACCGTTCCTGCTGCACACGGACGACATCCGCGGTTTCGTGTTCGACGTGACCACCGGTCTGCTGCGCGAGATCTTTCCCACCTCCTGACCTCCCGCGTCCGCTCGTTGCCTCACTAGCGGTCCTCGGACTCCGAATTCGCACCAACACCCGACATATCGCACCCACTTATCCACAGGCGAGTGACACGAAGCGGTAACGGCAACAAGAATGCGCGTGTGACACATCCACGGGCCTTCCGCGGAGTGTCCGTATGTCGGGGTGGGCCGGGCAGCGATGCGCGTCGGCCCTGCACAAAGGTGCCGAGGAGGGCCGGGTGACGACCTATGACGATCGAGCGAGCCTCACAGATCTGACCACCACAGTGGAGCAGGTGCGCAGGTCGGTGGAGAGTGTGATCGAGGGCAAGCCTGAGGTCGTACGGCTTTCGCTGACCGTGCTGCTCGCGGAGGGACATCTCCTCATCGAGGATGTCCCCGGAGTCGGCAAGACGATGCTGGCCAAGGCTCTGGCGCGGTCCATCGACTGCTCGGTGCGGCGTATTCAGTTCACTCCCGACCTGCTGCCCTCGGACATCACCGGGGTGTCGATCTTCGACCAGCAGCGACGGGAGTTCGAGTTCAAACCGGGCGCGATCTTCGCTCAGATCGTGATCGGCGACGAGATCAACCGAGCGTCGCCCAAGACCCAGTCGGCGCTGCTGGAGTCGATGGAGGAACGCCAGGTCACCATCGACGGGCACTCGTACGAGCTGCCCAACCCGTTCATGGTGGTGGCCACGCAGAACCCGGTCGAGATGGAGGGCACCTACCCGCTGCCCGAGGCCCAGCGCGACCGCTTCATGGCGCGGGTGTCGATCGGCTATCCGAGCCCCGAGGCCGAGCTCCAGATGCTCGACGTGCACGGCGGGGTCTCGCCGCTGGACGATCTCCAGCCGGTGGCCCACGCCCACGACATCGTGAAGCTGATCGACGCCGTGCGCACGGTCCACGTGGCCGATTCCGTCCGGCGGTACGCGGTGGAGCTCGTGGGCGCCACCCGTAACCACCCGGATCTGCGGCTCGGCGCGTCACCGCGCGCGACGCTGCATCTGCTGCGCGCGGCGAAGGCGTCGGCCGCCCTCAGCGGGCGCGAGTACGCCCTGCCGGACGACGTGCAGGCCCTCGCCGTGGCGGTGCTCGCCCACCGGCTGCTGCCCACGGCGCAGGCGCAGCTGAACCGCAGGACCGCCGAGCAGGTGGTGCTGGAGATCCTGCAGCGCACCCCCGTACCCACCTCGGCCGGCGGGGTGACGGCCCCTGCCGTACCCCCGCATCAGCCCGGCCACCCGGTGTACGGCCAGCAGCCGCCCGGCACCCGGCGGCTGTGATGGCGGCCGGGGGGCCCGGCGCCGTGGACGACGACGGCGACAAGGGCGGTCTCCGGGCCGCCCTCAGCGGTCTGACCACACGCGGGCGGTCCTTCCTCGCGGCCGGTGTGGCCGCCGCGGTCTGCGCCTATGTACTGGGCCAGGGCGACCTGCTGCGGGTCGGCCTGCTGCTCGCCGTGCTGCCGCTGATCTGCGTGGCCGTGCTCTACCGCACCCGCTACCGGGTCACCGGAAGCCGCTGGCTGTCGCCGTCGCGGGTGCCGGCGGGCTCGGAGGCACGGGTGCACCTGCGGATGGACAACATCTCCCGGCTGCCCACCGGGCTGCTCATGCTCCAGGACCGCGTTCCGTACGTGCTCGGTCCGCGGCCCCGGTTCGTCCTGGACCGGGTGGAGGCGGGCGGCAGGCGCGAGGTGTCCTACCGGGTCCGGTCGGATCTGCGCGGGCGCTACCCGCTGGGTCCCCTGCAGCTGCGGCTCAGCGATCCGTTCGGGATGTGCGAGCTGACCCGTTCGTTCAGTGCGTACGACACCCTGACCGTCATCCCCCGCACCGAGTCCCTGCCGGTCCTGCGGCTGGCCGGTGAAGCTTCGGGATACGGCGACGGCCGGCAGCGGTCGCTGGCCCTGGCCGGCGAGGACGATGTCATTCCGCGCGGCTACCGGCATGGCGACGACCTCCGCCGGGTCCACTGGCGCTCCACCGCTCGTTACGGCGAACTGATGGTGCGCCGCGAGGAGCAGCCGCAGCGGGCCAGGTGCACGGTGCTCCTGGACACCCGGCGCATCGCCTATCAGGGGGCCGGTCCTGATTCGGCCTTCGAGTGGGCGGTCTCCGCAGCGGCTTCGGCGCTGGTGCACATGCTGGAGCGCGGCTTCGGGGTGCGACTGCTCACGGACGACGGCAGTTCGGTGGCGGGTGAGGGGTCCGACGGCTTCGCCGGATCGACCCAGGAGTCCGCCGATTCCGCGGGACTGATGATGGACACGCTCGCGGTCGTCGACCATTCGGACGGCGGCGGCCTGTCGCGCGCCTACGACGTGCTGCGGGGCGGCAACGAAGGGCTGCTGATCGCATTCTTCGGTGACCTCGACGAGGAGCAGGTCGCCGTGGCGAGCCGGATGCGGCAGCGCAGCGGAGCCGCCGTGGCGTTCGTCGTGGACAGCGAGGGCTGGGTGCGGGGCGGGGACGGGACACCGCCCGCCCCGGTCACGGCGCGTCTGCGGCTGCTGCGCGAGGCGGGCTGGACGGCCGTGGCCGTTCCGCCCGGGACGCGGCTCACCCCGCTGTGGCAACAGGCCGGGCAGCAGCACGGTGACACGCAGTCCGCCGCGACCGGCGGACTTAAGGGCTTCTCCGGGGGATGGTCATGAGTGGTCGTGGTCGGCTGGCGCTGTGCGCCTTCGCGGCGACGCTGATGGCGTCGGGCGCCCTCCTGCCACTGGTCGATCCGGCCGGCTGGATTCTGCAGGCGGCCCTGCTGCTGGCGATCCAGAGCGGGGTGGGCGCGCTGGCCCGCCGGGTGCCGCTGGCGAGGACGCTGACGGTCGGCGCGCAGGTCCTGCTCACGACGGTCCTGCTGACCGTGGCGTTCGCCAGGGAGCAGGCGTTCCTCGGTGTGCTGCCGGGCCCCGAGACCGTGCTGTGGATGCAAGAGCTGTTCAGTGCGGGCTTCGACGATGTCGGCAAATACGCGATCCCCGCTCCCGCGACGGACGGCATCCGGCTGATGCTGGTCGGCGGTGTGCTGCTGATCGGACTCGGGGTGGACGCGCTCGCGGTGACGTTCCGCAGTGCGGCCCCTGCCGGACTGCCGCTGCTCGCGCTCTACTCGGTGGCCGCCGGACTGTCCGAGGGGGGCGCGGGCTGGCTCTGGTTCCTGCTCGCCGCCTCCGGATATCTGCTGTTGCTGCTGGCCGAGGGACGTGACCGGCTCTCCCAGTGGGGGCGGGTCTTCGGCGGCGCGGCCGGGTCGCCGGGCGGTCTGACCGCCGGCATCGCGGATTCGGGCGGACGCGCGTTCGCCTCCGTGCGTACGGGGCGGCGTATCGGGGTCCTGACGCTGGGCATCGCGCTGGTCGTCCCGGCGGCGCTGCCCGCCCTGGACGGCGGGCTTCTGGCCGGATCGGGCTCGGGGACAGGCAGGGGCGGCGGCGGGGGCACGATCTCCGCGGTCAATCCGCTGGTCTCGCTCCAGAACAATCTGAACCAGCCGGAGGACCGGGAGGTGATGACGTATCGCACCGACTCCGGGGCCCCGGAGGACTTCTATCTGCGCATCCTGGCCCTGGACCAGTTCAACGGAACCGAGTGGCGGCCGTCGACCCGCCGGCTGACGGATGTGCCGGGACGGCTCCCGCGGCCCACGGGTCTGGGTTCCGGCGTCGCCGTCACGGAGATCAGGACGAACCTCTCCTCGTCGCCCTCCTACCAGCAGACGTACCTCCCGCTCCCCTATCCGGCGACCGAGGTGAAGATCGGCGGGCGCTGGCGGTACGAGCCCGAGGGCCGCACGCTCGTCGGGGACGACGGGCAGACGACGGGGAATGCGAGGTACGAGGTCAGCAGCCTGGTGGTTCTGCCGACCGCGGATCAGCTCGCCGCGGCGGGCCCGCCGCCGCCGGAGCTGGCACGCGAGTACACCAAGGTGCCCGATTCGCTGCCGGACGTGGTGCGCAGGACCGCGGCCGAGGTGACGGAGGGCTCCACGAACGCGTACGAGAGGGCGGTCGCCATGCAGGACTGGTTCGCCTCGAAGGGCGGCTTCACCTACGACACGACGGTGAGTTCGGGGACGGGCACGGCGGCGATCGGCCGGTTCCTCAAGGACAAGCAGGGCTTCTGCGTCCACTTCTCGTTCACGATGGCGGCGATGGCACGGACCCTGGGTATACCCTCCCGGGTCGCGGTGGGCTTCACTCCCGGGACCTTCCAGTCGAACGGCTCGATGTCCGTCGGGCTGCGTGACGCCCACGCCTGGCCCGAGCTGTACTTCGAGGGCGTGGGCTGGACACGGTTCGAGCCGACCCCGTCCCGGGGCTCCACCCCTTCGTACACGCTGCCGGACGCTCCCACGGGCGGTACGAACGATCCGGCCCAGCCGTCCACGGACGCCTCCCGGGCGCCGTCGGCCGCTCCGTCCGCCTCGCAGAACTGCCCGGAGCAACTACGCCGTCAGGGTGAGTGCGGTGCCGCGGCGCTGCCCGGCGCGGTGGGTCCGGCCGATCCGGGGACTCCGCTGCGCAGCGTGGTGCTGCTGAGCCTGGCTGCCGCGCTGCTGCTGGTGCTGCCTCTGGTGCCGCTGCTCTGGCGGACCCGGGCACGCGGGCACAGGCTGGGCTTCTCCCCGGGCCGTACGCCCGCGGACGCCATGGCCAGAACGATGGCGGCCTGGCGCGAACTGACGGACACGGCCTGGGACCACGGCATCCCGCCGGACGAGTCGCAGACGCCGCGCAAGGCGGCGGCGCGGATCGTGCGGCTGGGCGAACTCGACGGCGCCGCGGCGGCTTCGGCCCACCGGGTGGCGGGTGCGGTGGAGCAGGTGCTGTACGCCCCGCAGCCACGGTCGGCCACGGGGCTCACCGAGGACGTCCTTGCCGTCCGTGCAGCTCTGCGGGCCTCCGTGGGCCGCCCGGCCCGGCTCCGCGCGGTGATCGCGCCGCGCTCGGCCGTCCGGGTGGTGTGGACGGCTTCCGAGCGGTGGGCCGCGCTCGCGCGGCGGTGGGCGGACCGGCCGGGCCGCGACCGGTGGGCCGGGCGATTCCGCCGGCTGTCCCGCCAGCGGGGCTGACACGGAGACCGCGCCCCCGGAGTTACGGGGGCGCGGTCGGCCGTCGTGCGGCACGGTCCGCCATGATCCGACGCCGTCCGGCGTGATCCGGCACTGTCCAACCTGATCCAACGCCACCCGGCGCGGAACCGGAAGGCCCGGCAGACCGAGGCGGCGAGGCATATGGGTGAGGGGCGGCCGCAGAAAAGCGGCCGCCCCTCACCCATATGTGTGGCGCTCACGTGCCCGGCGTCATGTCTTCGGTCCGTCCCGGAAGAACTCCCGGGGCGGAAGTGCTTACTGGCCCTGCTCGTCACGGCGGCGCTGCCACCGCTGCTCGATCCGGTTCATCACTGACCGGCGCTGCTTGGGCTGTCGGCCTTCGCCTGTCGCCCCGCTCCCCGCCGGCTGTTGTTCCCCGGGCTTGGGCGCCTTGCGCCACCCGGTGACCGCGAGCACGGCACAGCCCAGCATGACGAGGAAACCCACCACGCTGATCCAGATCTGCTGGGCGACCATTCCGGCCATGAGGAGCGCGATACCCACGAGAAAACCAGCGACCGCCTGGTAGACCCGTCGTCGGGTGTACGTACGCAGCCCGCTTCCCTCGAGCGCTGTCGCGAACTTGGGATCTTCGGCGTACAGCGCTCGCTCCATCTGCTCGAGCATTCGCTGCTCGTGCTCCGAGAGCGGCACGGAGTCCTCCTAGTCGTCGGCCGCGGGGGGCGACCGGTATGCGGCCCTTCCAGGATAGGCAGGGATTCGCCCCCGTGAAACCCGCCCTGTAGCCATGAACCAGTCCGGACCGCCATGTCGGTTCGTCTGCTGAGGCGTAGATTCCCCGGCGTCCGCTCCGTCATGCCGACTGGTGTCACCCGATCATACGGGGCCGGAGCGGCGATCGGGGTCCTGGAGCCGGACTCCGTCCGCGCTTGCTTCGCTGATCAGCCGCGCTTCTCGCCGAGAACATGCAACTGGGTCGCGACGGCGTGGAAGGACGGCAGTTCGGCCACGGCGGCCTCCAGCTTGAGAAGCGCCTCGACCGCACCCGGTTCGGTGTCCACCAGGACGCCCGGTACGAGGTCGGCGAAGACCCGTACACCGTGGACCGCTCCCACCTCCATGCCGGCGGCGGCGACCAGCTCGGTGAGCTGATCGGCGGTGAAGCGCCGGGGCACCGGGTCGCCGTCGCCCCAGCGGCCGGCCGGGTCGCTCAGCGCGTGCCTGGCCTCGGTGAAGTGACCGGCGAGCGCCCGCGCCAGGACCGCACCGCCGAGCCCCGCGGCCAGCAGGCTGAGGGCGCCGGCGGGGCGGAGCGCGTCGACCGCGTTCCGCACACCCTCGGCGGGGTCGTCCACGTACTCCAGGACACCGTGGCAGAGCACCGCGTCGTAGCCGCCGCGCTCCACCACGTCGAACAGGCCGAGGATGTCGCCCTGGACCCCGCTGACCCGTTCGGCCATGCCGTCCTCGGCGGCGCGGCGCTCCAGCGCGAACAGTGCGTTGGGGCTGGGGTCGACGACGGTGACCCGGTGGCCGAGCCGGGCGACGGGCACCGCGAAGTTGCCGGTGCCGCCGCCGGTGTCCAGCACGTCCAGGGTGTCCCTGCCGGTCGCCTTGACCCGGCGGTCGAGAGCGTCCTTCAGGACCTCCCAGACCACGGCGGTACGGAGGGAGGCGCGGGGGCGCAGCTGGTCCGACACGGCAGTTGACTCCTCGGCACGGTGCCGCCACTTACGGGCGGAGCGTGAACAGTGCAGGTGGTACGGGTCCGTCCACCCTATTGCCTCCGGCCGCCCGCCCGGTCACCCCGCTTCGGCCGCCCCTTCCCTGGGCCGGGGAAGCACCGGCTGGAGCACCAACAGCCGTTCGACCAGGCGGAGGAAGAGGGCGGCGTCGCGCAGCAGATCGTCGGCGTCACGACTGGTGGCCGCCCCCGGTATGCCGGCTTCCGCGCGGGCCCTGCGCTCGGCCCCCGAGGCGAACAGGGCGCTCCACTCGGTGAGCTCCGGGGCCATTTCCGGCAGGACCTCCCAGGCGCTGCGGATGCGCTCCCGGCGTCGCCTTCCGGTCTCCGGGCGGCCACGGGCCGCGAGCACGGCCGCGGCGGTGCGCAGCGCGGCCAGGTGGGCTGTGGCGTAGCGCTCGTTCGGTACGTCGAGGACTGCCGCCTCGACCAGGCCGCTGCGGGCCTTGGCGAGCAGATCGAGGGCGGCGGGCGGGGCCGTGGCCCGGCGCGCTACGGGGTGGACGTCGCTTGCCGGACCGGTCGGTGAGGGGGCAGGGCTGCCTGGGCGGCGCCGCGGGGCGGCGGCTGCGGACGAGCTGGCCATGACGAACCTCCTGTCGTCGTGTGACGGCTTCATGGCCGTCTGTGTCCATCGTGACGGCCACCACTGACAATCCCCCCTGCTCGCCCCCTGACCTGGGCCTTTTGCTTCGCTGGTGAGTTCGGGCTAAGTTTTTGCACTGACTGGTCAGTTCAAAAGAAGGAGAGTCTGTGGACAGCCCGCACGGGGCAGCCGTCAGTGCCGAGGACTTCGGGCTCGAAGGACCGCGCGGCTGGGCCTTCCGGGGGGTCGGCTTCACCGCGGGGCCCGGTTCGCTCCTCGCGGTCGAAGGTCCGTCCGGCTCCGGACGCACCTGTCTGCTCCTCGCGCTCACCGGCCGCATGCGCTCCACGCAGGGCCATGCCGAAACGGGCGGCCTGCGGCTGCCGGGCAAGCTCGCCGCTGTACGGGCGATCAGCGCCCTCGGCCACGTTCCGGGCGTCAGCGAGCTCGACCCCGCGTTCACCGTCGCCGAGCACCTGCGCGAGCGAGCACTGCTCCAGAGCCGCTACGACGGTTCGCTCCGCGCACTCCTGCGGCCCCGCGCCGAGCGGGCCGCCACCGCGCGGGCCCGCGTCGACGCCGCCGTGGACGCGGCGGGGCTCGACCTCGCCGCCCTGCCCAAGGCCGAACGGACCTCCGTACGCGATCTGGAGCGCCTGGAGGGACTGCGCCTGTCCGTCGCCCTCGCCCTGATCAGCCGCCCCCGGCTGCTCGCCGTGGACGACACCGACCTCAAGCTCTCCGACGCCGAACGCACCGAGGCGTGGGCCCTGCTGCGTGCCGTCGCCGACGACGGCACGACGGTGCTCGCAGTGTGCAGCGAGGCCCCCGAGGGCGCGATCTCCGTACGCACCGACACCACGACCGAGGAGGGGACGGCCGATGCGATCGCCGAGACTGGCCGCGCTTGAGCTGAAGCGGTTCGGCAGGGGGAAGCTGCCGCGCGCCGCACTGGTGGCGCTCCTACTGCTGCCCCTGCTGTACGGAGCGCTGTACCTGTGGTCGTTCTGGGACCCGTACGGGCGCCTGGACAGGATTCCCGTCGCGCTGGTCAACAACGACAAGGGGGCGACCGTCTCGGGGAAGCGCCTGGCCGCCGGGGACGAGATCACCGGCAAGCTGCTCGACTCCAAGGTCTTCGAGTGGCACGAGGTGAGTTCCGCCGAGGCGGGCCGGGGCGTCGAGGACGGTACGTACTACCTCTCCCTGACCATGCCGTCCGATTTCAGCAGGCGGATCGCCTCCAGCTCGGGGGACACCCCCGAGACCGGCGCTCTCCAGGTACGGACGAACGACGCGAACAACTACATCGTCGGGCAGATCTCCCGAACGGTGTTCTCCGAGGTGCGCACCGCCGCTTCGACGAATGCCTCGCGCGGGTTCCTGGACCGGATCTTCATCTCCTTCTCCGGCATCCATGACGCCACGGAGAAGGCGGCCAAGGGGGCGGATGACCTCAAGGGCGGCCTCTCCAAGGCCAAGAAGGGCTCCGAGGACCTCGCCAGCGGGCTCAAGGACACCAAGGCGGGCAGTGGCCGGCTGGCCGGCGGGATCACCCGGCTCGACAAGGGCGCGGGCGACCTCGAAACCGGCTCCAGGCAGGTCGCGAACGGCACCCAGGCCCTCGCCGACAGGGTCAACGCAATCGCAGCCGACGTACGCCCCTTCCTCAAGGACAACGGCCGGGCGATCGGCGACACGGCCCGGCTGGTCGCCGATTCGTCGAAGACGGTGCGGGACAACCTCGACCTGCTGGTGAAGGCTGCGCCGGCCTCGGCCACCGCCGCGCACACCGCCGCCGACGAACTCACCGCCGTCCATCGCACCCGGTGCGAGGACGCGCTGCTGCCCGACCCTGCCGTCTGTCCCCCGCTACAGCGGGCCGTGACGGCCGCGACCGACGTCGCGAAGGTCGCCGACGACGTGAACGTCCTGGTCAAGAACCAGAGCGGGGACCTGGCGAAACTCCGCGGCCATCTGACGACGCTCCAGGGGCAGGCCGAAGCCCTCGCGAAGCGCTCACCGAGCCTGGACAAGGACCTGGAGTCCGCGGTCTCGAAGATCAACGCGCTCAACACGGGCGCCCACAGGGTCGCCAAGGGCGCCGACACGCTCCACACCGGCCTGGGCACCGCGAAGACGGGCTCCTCCGACCTGGACACCGGGGTCGGCAGGCTCAAGACGGGCGCCACCGACCTGGACAGCGGACTCTTCCGGCTCGGTGACGGATCGGCGACCCTCGCGCAGGGGCTGAACGACGGTGTCGGCAAGATCCCCGACTACTCCGAGAAGGACCGCGACGCGCGTACGGACGTCATGGCCGATCCCGTACAGCTGGCGTCCAGGTCCCTGCACACCGCCCCGAACTACGGCACCGGCTTCGCCCCGTACTTCATCCCGCTCTCCCTCTGGGTCGGCGCGATGGTGGCGTACATGCTGATCCAGCCGCTGAACAGGCGGGCACTGGCCGCCGGGGCCTCCGCCTGGCGGATCGCCCTCGCCGGCTGGCTGCCCGTCGTCGCGATCGGTGTGCTCCAGGTCGCCGCGCTGATGTCCGTACTGCACTGGGGGCTCGGTCTCCAGATGGCGCACCCCGCCGCGACGATCGGCTTCCTGGCCCTGGTGACCTGCTGCTTCGCCGCGATCGTGCAGTGGCTCAACGCCCGCTTCGGGGCCGCGGGGCGCATCCTCGTCCTGGCGGTGCTGATGCTCCAGCTGACCTCGGCGGGCGGAACGTACCCGGTCCAGACGAGCCCCGGATTCTTCGGCGCGATCCACCCGTTCCTGCCGATGAGCTACATCGTCGAGGGCCTGCGGCGGCTGATCACCGGCGGCGGACCCGGCCCGGTCTGGCAGGCCTGTGCGGTCCTCGTCGCGTTCACCGCGGGCGCGGTGGCCCTGACCGCCCTCTCCGCCCGGCGCAAGCAGGTGTGGACCCTGGACCGGCTCCATCCGGAGCTCAGTCTGTGAGCGCGCCGGGACCTGTGAGAATCGACCGTATGGAAAGCAGTAGCACCACGCGCCGCCAGGCCACCCGGCAGAAGCTCTACGAAGCGGCGGTGACCCTCATCGCCGAGAAGGGGTTCTCCGCCACCACGGTGGACGAGATCGCCGAGCGGGCCGGGGTCGCCAAAGGCACGGTCTACTACAACTTCAAGAGCAAGACCGAGCTCTTCGAGGAGCTGCTGCGGCACGGCGTCGGGCTGCTCACGTCCTCCTTGCGATCCGCGTCCGAGGAGACCGCCGCACGCGGCGGCACCCAGGTGGAGGCCCTGGACGCGATGATCCGGGCCGGCCTGGTCTTCATCAACCGCTACCCGGCCTTCACCCAGCTGTACGTCGCCGAGCTCTGGCGGACCAACCGTGCCTGGCAGGGGACCCTCCTGGTGGTGCGTCAGCAGGCCGTGGCCGTCGTCGAGGACGTGCTCAGGGAGGGCGTCCGCAACGGCGAGCTGAGCAAGGAGATCGACATTCCGCTGACCGCTGCCGCGCTCGTCGGCATGGTGCTCGTGGCCGCCCTCGACTGGCAGGCGTTCCAGCCGGAGCGGTCGATAGACGATGTGCACTCGGCCCTGTCCCTGCTGCTGTACGGGCGGGTCAGCGGGCGCTGAACCGCGCTCCGAGAACGCGGCGGACCGGTGACAAGGCGACACGGCGACACGGCACGGTCTGGTACGGACACGAAGACGCCGGCCCTGTGGCGTTCGATCCCCCTCGAACTCCACCGGACCGGCGTTCTCCGTGCTGCCGGAGAACCCTTCCCCCGTGACCCCGTGTTTCCCCCGTGGTCCCGGGTCCTCCGCCGTGCACCCCCGTTGCGTCAGGGGTACCGCTCCGTTCCGCCACCCCGTGTCGGCGGTCCCGGAGCCGCGCCCCTTCCGTGCTCCACACTCTGCCGTCCGCACTGGTGGGAGCCCATCCGCGCCCCTACTCATCTCGCCGCCTGGGTACGCGTACTCAGGGCTGTGTGCGCGACCCCACCCGTCCGGGGCTCCGTGTGGTTACGATCGCCTCCGTGTCCGTACTCCCCCTGGTGTTCACGAGTGGCTGGGCGAGCGGGATCAACGCCTACCGGTGGCTGCCGCGTCCGTCGCCGGGGCGCTGCTGATTCTCGGCGTGGTGATGCTCGTCTTCCTGGCCTCACGGATCCGCCGGTTCCCGCGCCGCGGGGCGCAGCGGCGCGAGGAGAGCCGGCTGACGGAAGCACGCGGGTACCGGCCTCCCGGCCGAGCTGTCGGTGGCACCGATTAAGGTCACTGACATGGCACGAATTGCGGTGATCGGCGCCGGGACGGGCGCGATGGCGGCGGCGGCCCGGCTCGCCGTGGCAGGCCACCGGGTGACGGTGTACGAGCGGTCCGCGACGTACGGCGGCTCGGTCGGCCGGTTCGCCCGTGACGGTTTCTCGTTCGACACCGGGCCGGCCCTTCTGCATCTGCCCGCCGTCTACCGCGATCTGTTCGTGAAGACCGGCAAGGAGCCTCTGGAGCAGTGCGTCACGCTGACCCAGGTGGACCCGGCGAGCCGTCATGTCTTCGCGGACGGCACCACGGTGTCGCTGCCGAACGCTTCCCGGGCCGGCGTGGTCGCCGCTCTGGACGAGGCGCTCGGGGCGGGCGCCGGTGAGCGGTGGGGAGCCTTCCTGGAACGGGCGGGAGACGCCTGGGACCGCTCGCGGCGCCCTCTGCTGGAGGAGCCGCTGCGTCCCGACTGGCAGGTGCTGGGCCGCGATCCCTATCCCGCGGTCCGTCAACGCAGACTGCTGCGCCCGGCCCGGCAGGCGGGGACGGTCGCGGAGATCGGTGCGTGGGAGCTGTCGGACCCGCGGCTGGCCGCCCTGCTCGACGGGTACGCCCTGTCGTACGGGCTGGATCCGCGCGAGGCCCCAACAAGCGCCGCCCTCGTGCCGTACATGCAGGAGACCTTCGGCAGTTGGTACGTCACCGGGGGCATGCGGGTGCTGGCCGAGGCGCTGTACGAGCGGTGTCTGGCCCGGCGGGTGACCTTCGCCTTCGGGGCCGAGGTCGTCCGGATCACCGAGAAGGACGGCCGGGCCGCGGGCGTCGAGCTGGCGGACGGGACGAGCGTGGGGGCCGACCACGTGGTGCTGGCCGCGCAGCCGCGTCCGGAGCTGGTACCGGGTCAGGAGCTGTGGCAGGACGGGGATGTGGGGCCGTCGGGGCGTCCGGGGAGCGGTGCGGTACCGGGCCGGTTCGTGGTTCTGCTGTCGTTGCGCGGTGCCCGCGAGCCCGGCGCGGCGCACCGGACCGTGGTGCACGGTGCGGGCGGGGCGGCCGAGCGGGACGCCGTGTTCGGGGGCCGGACCGCCGAGCGGCCGACCGTGACGGTCCTGCGCCCCGACGATCCCTCCACCCGCCCCGACGAGGCGCACGAGGCGGTGACCCTGATGGCGACGGTGGCCCCGCACGGCCCGGTCGACTGGACGGACACGGCGCTGCGCGAGCGGTTCGCGGACACGATGACCGACGTCGCCTGCGCGGCTGTGCCCGGACTGCGGGACCGGCTGATCCACTCGGAGGTACGGACACCCGCCGAGACCGCTGCGGAGACCGGCGCCGAGGGCGGTTCGGTTCCGGCGCCCGCGCTGGCCGGGGCCGGTGGCGCCTGGCTGCACCCCGGCAACCGCACCCGGCTGCCGGGCCTGTATCTGGCGGGCGGCTGGTCGCATCCCGGCGGCGGACTGGCGCACGCCGGGATGTCGGGAGCACTGGTCGCGGGACTCGTCGTGGAGGGCGACGGCTTCCGCGGCTCCCGGTGAGACGGTGAGGTTCCGGGGGCGGAGTCAGTAGTTCCGGGGGCGGAGTCAGTGATTCCGGGCGGAGTCAGTAGCGGTACGGGTCGTTCTGACCGGTGTCGTAGCCATTGCCGTACGGAGCGGGCTCCTCGGGCTCCTGCTGCGGCATCGGCGGGTACTGGTCGCCCTCGCGCTGATGGGGGACCCAGACGCCGCCGGGCGGGGTCTCGCCGTACTGCTGCGGGGAGGGCTCGGCGTACTGCTGCTGGCCCCCGTAGCTGTCGTACCCGTTGCCGTAGCTGTCGTACGAGCCGTACGGAGCTGAGCCGCCGGTGGTCCCGGTCCCGATGTACGGGTCGGAGTACGCCGCGTAGCTCTGGCGGCCCGTGCCGTAGTCGTACTGCCCCGCGTGGGTGTCCTGGCCCGGGGTGCCCTGTGTGGCGTAGCCGTCCTGCCCGGTGAAGGCGTCCTGGACGGGCTGGTGGTGGTCGGGGTAGGGCGCGTAGGCGTCGTACTGGGCTTCTCCCTGCTCCGTGCGGCTCCCGCCGCCACCCGTGGCCGCGTAGGCCGACTCGGAGTACACGCCGTACTGCCCGGTGTCGTCAGGCAGGGGTTCCGGTGCGTAGACCGCGGCGGGACCTTCCGGCTCGGCCGTGTACTCGAGGTCGGAGACCTGGAGTACGGGCTCCCTGGTCTCGGGCCGTTCGGCCCGTCCGCGGCGCCGTCGGCTCTCACCGGGGCTGCCCCCTATGGCCCAGCCCGTCGAGAAGCCCTGCCTGAAGGAGAGCGTCACATAGGTCTGTCCGGTCGCGAAGGCGATCGCGCCGAGGGCGATCACCAGCACGGACGGGATCAGGACACCGATGACCACACCGAGGAATCCGCCGAAGGCGAGCAACCGCCAGCGCAGCCGCGCCTTGTACTGCAGCAGCACCTCACCGAGCAGCCACAACGCCACGATGCCGAATGCGATGTAGAGGACCGTCCAGCCCACGCCCGCCCCCTCCTACGGCCACCGCCCCGGTTGGTGGCGGGTACGGCCGGTCACGACTGCTTGTGCAGTCCGAGATTCTCGTAGATCTCGAGTGTTGCCGTCGAGTTGTTGAGCGTAATGAAGTGCAGTCCGGGGACACCCTCGGAGAGCAACCGTGCGCAGAACTCCGTTGCGAACTCGATGCCAATGGAGCGTACAGCGGCGGGATCGTCCTTGGCGGCGAGGATGCGTTCTTTCAACGAAGACGGGAAGGACGCGTTGCTGAGCTGGGCGAATCTTTCCAGCTGTCTGGCGCTGGTGAGCGGCATGACCTCGGGAATGATCGGCGTATCGCAACCCGCCGCGACCACACGGTCACGCATCCGGAGATAATCCTCCGGATCGAAGAACATCTGAGTGATCGCATAATCGGCACCGGCACGGCACTTGTCCACGAAATGACCGATGTCGGTGTCCCAGTCGGCCGACCTCGGATGCATTTCGGGAAAGGCGGCGACACCGACGCAGAAGTCGCCGGATTCCTTGATGAGGCGGACGAGGTCCGCCGCGTACCGCACACCTCGCGGGTGCCTGACCCACTCGCCCATCGGGTCGCCCGGCGGGTCGCCGCGCACGGCGAGAATGTTCCGGATTCCGGCGTCCGCGTACTGGCCGACCATGTTGCGCAGCTCAGCGATGGAGTGGTCGACAGCGGTGAGGTGCGCGACGGGCGTCAGCGTGGAGTCCTCGGCGATCTGCTGCGTCGCCTTGACCGTCCCGGACCGTGTGGAGCCTCCGGCCCCGTACGTCACGGAGACGAAACTCGGGGCGACGGCCTCCACCCGGCGCAGCGCGTTCCAGAGGTTCCGTTCGCCCTTTTCGGTCTTGGGCGCCCAGAACTCGAACGAGTACGAGGTCTTGCCGGTCGCGAGCAGCTCACGCACGGTGCGCGCGTGATCCGTCCTGGTGGAAGGTGTGCCAAGAGCCATACTGGGAGGTTAACCAGGGCAGGGCGGTACCCCAACAAGACCGGTGCGATTTGCCCGAATTACAGGGGTTGTTGTCCACCCCTCGGACACGGACGTGGACCATCGCCTGCTCAGCCGAGGCGTGACCTGACACGCTCGGCGAGGTGGGCGGCGGCAGCGGCCGGATCATCGGCTTCGGTGATCGCCCGTACGACGACGATCCGGCGGGCGCCCGCGTCCAGCACCTCGTCAAGATTGCCCGCGTCGATCCCGCCGATGGCGAACCAGGGGCGCGGCTGGTCGAGCGAGGCCGCGTACCGGACGAGTCCGAGGCCCGGTGCGTAGCGGCCGGGCTTGGTCGGGGTGGGCCAGCAGGGGCCCGTGCAGAAGTAGTCCACGCCGGGCTCGGCGACCGCGGCGTCGACCTCGGACTCGGCGTGGGTGGAGCGGCCGATGACCACGTCCTGGCCGATGACGGCCCGGGCGGCGGGCACGGGCAGGTCTCCCTGCCCGAGGTGCAGCACATGGGATCCGACGGCGTGGGCGACGTCGGCGCGGTCGTTCACCGCGAGAAGCTTCCCGTGGCGCTTACAGGCGTCGGCGAACACCGCGAGGTGTTCGAGCTCCTCCGCGGCCTCCATGCCCTTGTCACGCAGCTGGACGACGTCCACACCGGAGGTGAGAACGGCGTCCAGGAACGCGGGGAGGTCGCCCTGCCGCTTGCGTGCGTCCGTGCACAGATAGAGCCGGGCGTCGGACAGCAGGGTGCGAGGCGTGGACATGGTTCCCCCGTGGTTACGGCGGTGTGCGGGCCGGTCCGTGCGGCACGGCCCGCACTCCGTGTGCGGTTGTCTCGGTCAGAAGGCGAGCGCCTGGGCGCGGCGCTTCACCTCCGTACCGCGATTCTCACTCAACGCCTGCGCGGGGGTACCGGGCAGGGTCGGGTCGGGAGTGAAGAGCCACTCCAGCATCTCCACGTCGTTGTAGCCGTCGTCCCTCAGGACGGTCAGGAGCCCCGGAAGGCCCTTGACCACCTGGTCGCCGTCGATGAAGGCGGCAGGCACCTGGAGCGCCCGGTTCCCACCGCGCCGTACGGCGATGAGCTGGCCATCCCTGACCAGCTGCCGCACACGCGTCACCTCGATATCGAGCATCTCAGCGATGTCGGGGAGGTGGAGCCAGGCAGGGACGAGAACATCGATCTTTGCGTCAATCTCGGTCACAGGGACAAGCGTGCCATCCCGGACCGACAGTCGGTAACCGAGCCGGTCGTAAGGGGGTCACGAGGTGGTGTCGGAGCACGTCAGAGCTTCGCCGACTTCAGCGGTACGGCGGGGTCGGCGGCCCGCTCCGGGTCGACGCGGGCGCCCGATTCGATGAGCTTGCGCCCCTGCGCGAGGTCGCGCGGGCGGCCGACGGCCAGCACCGCGACCAGGACTCCCGCGCGCAGCCAGCACACCGACCAGACGGGTTCCGCCGGGTCGCCCCGCCACAGCAGGGTGTCGGCGCCCGCGTGATGGCCGGCGTACTGCACGAAGCGGTCGAACTGCTCGGACCAGAAGTAGGGCACCGGATCGTACGGCTGCGGCTGTCCGTCACCGTCGGCGGCGAGGACGGCGGCGGCGACGGTCCGCGGACCCTGGAGGGCGTTGTCCCAGTGGTGGACGAGCAGACGCTCGCCGTAGCGGGCGGAGGGGAAGGAGGCGCAGTCCCCGACCGCGTACACATCGGGCAGTGAGGTGCGCAGCGCGCTGTCCGCGGTGACCGAGCCGTCCGGGCCGAGCGCGATACCGGAGCCGGACAGCCAGGCGGTGGCGGGCCGGGCACCGATGCCCACGACCACCGCTCCGGCCGGGACCACACGGCCGTCCGCGAGGACGACCACGCCCGGTTCGATGCGGGCCACCCGGGCGCCGGTGAGGAGTGTGGCGCCGCTCTGCGCGTACCAGTGGGCCATGGGGGCGGCGACCTCGGCGGGCAGGGCGCCCGCGAGGGGGTGCTCGGCCGCCTCGACGACGGTGACCGCGCATCCGGCGGCGCGGGCGGCGGTGGCGAACTCCGCGCCGATCCAGCCGGCCCCGACGACCACGACGTCGTGTTTCCGCTCCAGGACGGGCCGCAGCCGTGCCGCGTCGTCGAGGGTGCGCAGGAGGTGGACGCCCTGGGTGCCCTCTGAGCCGGGCAGCGTGACCGGTTCCGCGCCGGTCGCGACGACCAGGACGTCGTACGGAACGGGGCCGCCCTCGGTGTCCAGTTCGTGCGCCCCGGGCCGCAGGCCGGTCACGTCGAGGCCGAGGCGCAGGGTGATGTCGAGGGCCTCGAAGTCGACGTCGAAGGCGGAGCCCTCGGCCGTGCCGAGCAGGACCGCCTTGGAGAGCGGCGGCCGGTCGTACGGCTGATGCGGTTCGGCGCCGATCAGCGTGACGGGGCCGGTGAAGCCCTGTTCGCGCAGGGCCACGGCGGTCTGCACACCGGCCATTCCCGCTCCGACGACCACGACGTGCCGGGCCTGCCGTCCCACTGTCTGCTGTTCCTTCTGCTCGCTCACCCGCCCACCTTAAGCACCTGACGGAACGTCAGGAAGAGGACTGCCGCACAGCGGCCGGCACACGACGGGCCGGCAGGTCGTCCGGACGCTCTTACCACCACGGGTGGCGGGGTTTAGGGTGGCCAACGTAAAAGACTCGCGGGAGCCCGGACGCACCGGGCTGAGAGGGAGGCTGGGCGGCCTCCGACCGTACGAACCTGATCCGGGTCATGCCGGCGAAGGGAGGGGCTGGAAGCCCATGCGTGCTCCACTGATTCCACCGAACGGAAACGGGTGCGACGTCCTCGTCATCGGGGGCGGCATCATCGGGCTGGTGACCGCCTGGCGGGCGGCCCAGCGCGGCCTGCGGACGGCGGTGGCCGACCCCGAGCCCGGCGGCGGAGCCGCCGAAGTGGCGGCCGGGATGCTCGCGGCCGTCACCGAACTCCACTACGGCGAGCAGACCCTGCTCGGCCTCAATGTCGCGTCCGCCGCCCGCTACCCCGCCTTCGCGGCCGAGCTGGAGGAGGCGAGCGGGCAGGAGATCGGCTTCCGGGCCTGCGGCACCCTGGCCGTGGCCCTGGACTCCGACGACCGGGCCCATCTGCGCGACCTGCACGACCTGCACCAGCGATCCGGGCTGAAGTCCTCGTGGCTCACCGGGCGCGACTGCCGCCGCCTGGAACCGATGCTGGCCCCCGGCGTACGCGGCGGTCTGCGCGTCGACGGCGACCATCAGGTAGACCCGCGGCGGCTCGCCTCGGCGCTGCTGACCGCCTGCGAACGCGCCGGGGTGGTGTTCCACCGGGCCTGGGCGCAGCGGCTGAACGTCACGCACGGACGCGCCGCCGGAGCCGAGCTCGCGGGAGGCACCGAGCTCTCCGCCGACCAGGTCGTCCTTGCGGCGGGCAGCCTCAGCGGCCGGCTCGCGGGACTGCCCGAGGAGGTCGTGCCGCCGGTCCGGCCGGTCAAGGGCCAGGTGCTGAGGCTGACGGTGCCGTCCGCGTACGCCCCCTTCCTGAGCAGGACGGTGCGTGCCGTGGTCCGGGGCAGCCACGTCTATCTCGTGCCGCGGGAGAACGGCGAACTGGTCGTGGGCGCCACCAGCGAGGAGCTGGGCTGGGACACCACCGTCACGGCCGGCGGGGTGTACGAGCTGCTGCGCGACGCGCACGAGCTGGTGCCCGGCATCACGGAGCTGCCGCTCACCGAGACCCGGGCGGGCCTGCGCCCTGCCTCCCCCGACAACGCGCCACTGCTGGGCCCGACAGCCCTGCCCGGCCTCCACCTCGCCACCGGCCACCACCGCAACGGGGTGCTGCTGACCCCGGTCACCGGCGAGGTGATGGCCCACGTGCTGACGACCGGCGAGCTGCCGGACGTGGGCCGCCCGTTCACGCCGAGCCGTTTCGCCCCCTCGTCCTTTGCCGCCCCCGTACCTCAGGAGCAGCCCGCATGACCGAGTCACTGTCCGGCCCCGTTCTGATCTCCGTGAACGGGGAACGCCGAAGCGTTCCCCTCGACACCCCGCTCGACACCCTCGTGGCAACGCTCACCGCCTCGCACTCCGGAGTGGCGGCGGCCGTCAACGAGACCGTCGTCCCGCGCGGCCAGTGGTCCGCCACGGCGCTCTCCGACGGAGACCGTGTCGAGGTCCTCACCGCGGTGCAGGGAGGCTGACCCGATGTCCGACGATCTCTTCACCCTGGGCGGGACGCCCTTCTCCTCCCGGCTGATCATGGGAACGGGGGGCGCTCCGAGCCTGGAGGTCCTGGAGCGCTCGCTGCTCGCCTCCGGCACCGATCTGACTACCGTGGCGATGCGCCGGCTGGACCCGACCGTGCAGGGCTCGGTCCTCTCCGTCCTGGAACGGCTCTCCATCCGCGTCCTGCCGAACACGGCGGGCTGCTTCACCGCGGGCGAGGCCGTGCTGACCGCCCGGCTGGCGCGGGAGGCGCTGGGCACCGACTGGGTCAAGCTGGAGGTCGTGGCGGACGAGCGCACGCTGCTGCCCGACCCGATCGAGCTGCTGGACGCCGCCGAGATCCTCGTGGACGACGGGTTCACGGTCCTGCCGTACACCAACGACGATCCTGTGCTGGCCCGGAAGCTGGAGGACGTGGGCTGTGCGGCGATCATGCCGCTGGGCTCCCCCATCGGCTCCGGTCTCGGCATCCGCAACCCGCACAACTTCCAGCTGATCGTCGAGCGGGCCGGGGTGCCGGTGATCCTGGACGCCGGGGCGGGGACCGCTTCGGACGCCGCGCTCGCGATGGAGCTGGGCTGCTCGGCGGTGATGCTGGCGTCGGCGGTGACCCGGGCTCAGGAGCCGGAGCTGATGGCGGGCGCGATGAGGCATGCGGTGGAGGGCGGGCGTCTGGCGTTCCGGGCCGGCCGGATTCCGCGCCGTCACTTCGCCGAGGCTTCGTCCCCGGGCGAGGGCCGCGCGGTACTGGACCCGGAGCGTCCGGCGTTCTAGACGCGCCCGGAGGCGTGTCCCTGTCACGGCTCGGCTGCAGTAGGGCGCCGGGGACGGCCGGACCGTCGGCCGTGTCGGCGGCGGCTCGTAGACTCGGTGCGTGGATACGACCCTCCAGGACCCCATGATCGGGCGGCTGCTCGACGGCCGGTATCGCGTCGACGCGCGGATCGCCGTCGGTGGCATGGCCACGGTCTACCGGGCAACGGACACCCGGCTCGACCGGGTGCTCGCGCTCAAGGTGATGCACCCGGCCCTCGCGACCGACGCCTCGTTCGTCGAGCGCTTCATCCGCGAGGCCAAGTCCGTGGCCAGGCTCGCGCACCCCAATGTCGTCGCGGTGTTCGACCAGGGCGCACAGGGCGCGTACGTCTACCTCGCGATGGAGTACGTCGCGGGGTGCACCCTGCGGGACGTACTGCGCGAGCGCGGTGCCCTGCAGCCCCGGGCCGCCCTGGACATCATGGAACCGGTCCTGGCCGCTCTCGGCGCCGCACACCGCGCGGGCTTCGTGCACCGCGACATGAAGCCGGAGAACGTCCTGATAGGGGACGACGGCCGGGTGAAGGTCGCCGACTTCGGGCTCGTACGGGCGGTGGGCACCGTCACCGAGACCACCGGGTCCCTCCTGGGCACCGTGTCGTATCTCGCACCCGAGCAGATCCAGTACGGCACTGCCGACACCAGGGCCGATGTCTACGCGTGCGGGGTCGTCCTCTTCGAGATGCTGACCGGCAGCAAGCCGCACACCGGCGACACCGCAGCGCAGGTCATCTACCAGCACCTCAACGCTGACGTCCCGGCCCCGTCCGCCGTCGTCCCCGGTCTCCCGGTGGAACTGGACGTCCTGGTCGCGAGCGCCACCGCCCGCAACCCTGAGGTGCGCCCGCAGGACGCGGTGGTCCTGCTGGCCGGGGCCCGGGAGTGCCGGGCCGCCCTCACCGACGCGCAGCTCGACGCGAAGCCCCCGCAGGCCCGCGGCGAGGAGCACGACGGCGCAGATGACCGTACGAGCGTGATTCCTCGCGCGATCCCGCCCGGCCAGGGCACCACCCACCACACCAGCCGGCTGGAGATGCCGCCGTCCCTGCCGCCCCGCAGGACCGGGCCCGGCCGGCGGGGCCTCTTCGGCGGGATTCCCCGGCGCGGCATGGTCGCCGCGCTCGCCGCGGTCCTGCTGGTCCTCGGCGTCGGCACGGGTGTCTGGTACATCAACTCCGGACAGTTCACCAAGGTCCCGTCGGTGCTGGGCCAGACGCAGAAGACGGCCGAGCAGCGGCTGCGGGACGCCGGTCTCGACGTGAAGCGGATCGACCGCGCCTTCAGCGACACCGCCGCCCGGGGCACGGTGACGAGCAGCGATCCGGGTTCCGGGGAGCGCATCCGGGGCAACGGCTCCGTGCGGCTCGTGGTCTCCAAGGGCCCCGAGATGGTGGATGTCCCCGATATCGCCGGCGTCACTCTCGCCGAGGCGAGAGATGATCTGAAGGAAGCCGGTCTGACACCCGGGGCGGTGACCCGGGAGTTCAGCGAGGACGTGGCACGCGGCGACGTGGTCCGCACGGACCCCGAGGCGGGCACCGAGCGGCGCTCCGGGTCCGCTGTGGGCCTCGTGGTCAGCAAGGGCAGTCCGGTCGACGTCCCGGACGTCACCGGCCTCTCCGTCGAGGACGCCACCGCCGCGCTGGCCGAGGAAGGCCTGGAGGCCGAGGTCCGGCCCGGCCGGGTGAACTCCGTCGAGGTGGCGGGCGACATCGCCGAGCAGTCACCCGCCGAGGGCGCCGAGGCGGCCGAAGGCGATTCCGTGGAACTCACGGTCTCCAAGGGGCCGCGGATGCTCGACGTCCCGGACGTCACGGGCATGAACGTGGACGAGGCCAGGAGCACACTGGAAGAGGCGGGGTTCGATGTCGAGGTCGAACGGCCGTTCCTGTCGTTCAGTGACACCGTCGAGAAGCAGTCCGTCGACGGCGGCGAAGAGGCCGCCGAGGGCTCCACGATCACGATCAGGACCAGGGGACTGTAGATCCACATGCGAAACCCGGTAGGCGCCCACGTCCCGGTGGCGGGCGGGCTCGCCAAGGTCGGCCTCGACTACGCGCGCGAGCTGGGCGCGGAGGCCGTACAGGTCTTCGCCGCCAATCCGCGCGGCTGGGCGACGCCGCCCGGGAATCCTGCGCAGGACGAGCTGTTCCGCACGGAGTGCGCGGCCAGGTCGGTCCTGGCGTACGTCCACGCCCCGTATCTGATCAATTTCGGCTCGCACACCCAGGCCACTGTCGAGCGGTCCGCGGACTCCCTGCGCCACTCCTTGCGCAGGGCCAGGGAGATCGGCGCGCTGGGCGTCGTGGTGCACACGGGTTCGGCGACCGACGGGCGTCCGCCTTCGGAAGCCCTCGCGCAGGTGCGCGAGCACATGAGGCCGCTACTCGACGAGCTGACGCATGACGACGACCCGTATCTGCTGCTGGAGTCGACGGCCGGGCAGGGCTCCTCGCTCTGCTCGCGCACCTGGGACTTCGGCCCGTACTTCGAGGCGCTCGACTCCCATCCCCGACTGGGCATCTGCCTGGACACCTGCCATATCTACGCGGCGGGACACGATCTGACCGGCCCGGCGGGTATGCGTCAGACCCTCGATCTGCTGGTGGACACCGTCGGCGAGGGCCGGCTGAAGCTGATCCACGCGAACGACTCCAAGGACGTGGTGGGAGCTCACAAGGACCGGCACGAGAACATCGGCGCCGGTCACATCGGTGCGGAGCCGTTCCGCGAGCTGTTCTCCCACCCGGCGACGGACGGGGTTCCCCTGATCATCGAGACCCCCGGCGGCAAGGCGGGGCATGCGGCGGACGTGGCTCGGCTGAAGGAGCTACGTGATCCCGAAGAATCTTGAGGAATACCCCTAGGGGGTATACGGTTCCTGTTGTCGACAGGAACCGCTATCCGGCCTTGGGGGAAGACCATGCAGCACTACGACACCCGTCACGACCCGCACACCGGACCTGCCCACCAGGCGCACGACGAGCACGCGGGACACATGGGCCATGGCGGACACGCGGGCCACGACGCAGCCGGGTCCGCCCACGGCAAGGCGAGCTGGGGCACGGCCGCGCAGGCCACGCTGCACTGCCTCACCGGCTGCGCCATCGGCGAGGTCCTCGGGATGGTGATCGGCACCGCGCTCGGCTGGGGCAACGTGCCGACGATGGTGCTGGCGATCACCCTGGCGTTCTTCTTCGGCTACGCACTCACCCTGCGCGGCGTCCTCAAGGCCGGCGTCGACTTCCGTACGGCCTTCCGGGTCGCGCTGGCGGCCGACACCCTGTCGATCGCGGTGATGGAGCTCATCGACAACGGGGTGCTCGCGCTGTGGCCCGGAGCCATGGACGCCCACCTGGCGGACGCGATGTTCTGGATCGTCCTGGCCATCGCACTGGCCTGCGCCTTCGTCATCACGGTGCCGGTCAACAAGTGGATGATCGGCCGCGGCAAGGGCCACGCCGTGGTGCACCGGTACCACCACTGAGGCGCGGGGCCTCGCAGATCAGAGCTCGGGGCCGTCCCCGGGCTCTTCCTGGTAGGAGTAGCGCTGCTCGCTCCACGGGTCGCCGATGTTGTGATAGCCGCGCTCTTCCCAGAAACCGCGGCGGTCGGCGGTCATGTACTCGATACCGCGGACCCACTTGGGGCCCTTCCAGGCATAGAGGTGGGGCACGACCAGCCGCACCGGAAAGCCGTGTTCGGCGGTGAGCAGTTCGCCGTCCTTGTGGGTGGCGAACACGGTCCCGTCCGCGACGAAGTCGGCCAGCCGGAGATTCGAACTGAACCCGTACTCGGCCCACACCATCACGTGGGTGACATGGGGCGCGGGCGGTGCGAGTTCCACGAGCGTACGGGCGAGGACCCCGCCCCATTCGGCGCCGACCATGCTGAACTTCGTCACGCAGTGCAGGTCCGCCACGACCGAGGAGAACGGCAGAGCAGTGAACTCCTGGTGATTCCAGCAGCGCTTCTCGCCGTCCGCCGTGGCTCCGAAGACCCGGAACTCCCAGCGGTCGGGCTTGAACTTGGGCACGGGCCCGTAGTGGGTGACCGGCCAGCCGCGCTGCAGGCGCTGCCCCGGCGGAAGCTCGGACTGCCCTGATTCGCTGTATTCCCGGCTTTCCGGCTGACCCATGCCTCCATGGTGACAGACAGGCAGGGGTGGTCATGACCAGGGAAGAGCCGATTCGGGCAACTCGCACTAAGCGTGCACTTACTGGACGACCGGGAAGCTCGATGCGAGGATGCGGCCAACTTACCCAGTACACCGGTTGGAAGGAGCCTCTGCGATGCAGGGCGACCCCGAGGTCCTCGAGTTCCTGAACGAACAGCTGACCGCCGAACTCACTGCCATCAACCAGTATTTCCTGCATGCGAAGATGCAGGAAAACTTCGGCTGGACGAAGCTCGCCAAGTACACCCGGGCAGAGTCGTTCGACGAGATGAAGCATGCCGAGATCCTGACCGACCGCATTCTGTTTCTCGACGGCCTGCCCAATTACCAGCGACTGTTCCACGTACGGGTCGGCCAGACGGTCACCGAGATGTTCGAGGCGGACCGCCAGGTCGAGGTCGAGGCGATCGACCGGCTGAAGCGGGGCATCGAGCTGATGCGCACCAAGGGCGACATCACGTCCGCGAACATCTTTGAGTCGATCCTCGCGGACGAGGAGCACCACATCGACTACCTCGACACCCAGCTGGACCTGGTCAAGAAGCTCGGTGAGGCGCTCTACATCGCCCAGCTGATCGAGCAGCCGGAGAGCTGAGACGGCAGTCCCGGCCCAGCGGCACGCGCCCGGCCCAAGGGTCCGGACGGGCTCAGGGGTCCGGACGGGCTCAGGCCGCGCCGGAGAGGCGGATGTCCTGCGACGTACCGGCGCCGACCGTTGTCGGGGCGAGTGCGGAACCGGCCACCGGCTCCCGCTTCTCGCCGAGCAACTCGCGGCGCGGGTAGTCACCGCGGCCCAGCAGCGCCTGGATCCGGCGGACGCAGCCGCCGCAGTCCGTACCGGCCTTGCAGGCGGAGGCTATCTGGCGGGGCGTGCAGGCACCGGCGTCCGCATGCTGCTTGACCTGCTGTTCCGTGACTCCGAAGCACGAGCAGACGTACACGCGGTTCACCTCCCGCCGGGGGTCGTTCGCTGGGACCGCCCCCCTCTTTCGGTGAGGCTAACCTAACCTTACCCGCCACCCCTGGTGGGTAAAAGCCCCGGAACCCCTGTGGGGCACGGATCACATGGATCCGTGCCCCACAGTCGTGCAGTCCGGCGTCTCCTACTGGTCGCGGTACATCTCGGCGACGAGGAATGCCAGGTCGAGGGACTGGCTGCGGTTGAGCCGGGGGTCGCAGGCCGTCTCGTACCGCTGATGCAGATCGTCCACGAAGATCTCGTGGCCGCCGCCGACGCACTCGGTGACATCGTCACCGGTGAGCTCGACGTGGATACCGCCCGGGTGCGTCCCGAGACCCTTGTGCACCTCGAAGAAGCCCTTGACCTCGTCGAGGACGTCGTCGAAGCGGCGGGTCTTGTGGCCGGACGCGGCCTCGAAGGTGTTGCCGTGCATCGGGTCCGTCACCCACACCACGGTGGCGCCGGACGCGGTGACCTTCTCGACAAGCTCGGGGAGCTTGTCGCGGACCTTGTCGGCACCCATGCGGACGATGAAGGTCAGCCTGCCCGGCTCGCGGTCGGGGTCGAGGCGGTCGATGTAGCCGAGCGCCTCGTCGACGGTGGTCGTCGGGCCGAGCTTGATGCCGATCGGGTTGCTGATCTTCGAGGCGAACTCGATGTGCGCGCCGTCCATCTGACGGGTGCGCTCACCGACCCACACCATGTGGCCCGAGGTGTCGTAGAGCTTGCCGGTGCGCGAGTCGACGCGCGTCAGCGCCGTCTCGTAGTCCAGCAGCAGACCCTCGTGCGAGGCGTAGAACTCGACCGCCTTGAACTCGGCCGGGTCCGTGCCGCACGCCTTCATGAAGTTCAGGGCGTTGTCGATCTCGCGGGCCAGTGCCTCGTAGCGCTGACCGGAGGGCGACGACCTCACGAAGTCCTGGTTCCAGGCGTGCACCTGGCGCAGGTCGGCGTAACCGCCGGTGGTGAAGGCGCGGACCAGGTTCAGCGTGGAAGCGGATGCGTGGTACATCTGCTTCAGCCGCTGGGGGTCCGGGATGCGGGCGGCCTCGGTGAAGTCGAAGCCGTTGACGGAGTCGCCGCGGTAGGTCGGCAGCGTCACGCCGTCGCGGGTCTCGGTCGACTTCGAGCGCGGCTTGGAGTACTGGCCGGCGATCCGGCCGATCTTCACGACCGGTACGGAGGCCGCGTAGGTGAGGACGGCGCTCATCTGGAGCAGCGTCTTGAGCTTGGCTCGGATGTGCTCAGCCGACACGGCGTCGAACGCCTCGGCGCAGTCGCCACCCTGCAGCAGGAATGCCTCGCCCTTGGCGACGGCTCCCAGGCGGGCACGCAGCTGGTCGCACTCGCCGGCGAAGACGAGAGGCGGATACGACGCGAGGTCCGCGAGCACATCGCGCAGGGCCTCGGAGTCGGGGTACTCGGGCTGCTGCGCCGCGGGAAGGTCTCGCCAGGTCGCCTTGTCGGCGACGCTCAGGGATTCAGCTTTCACGATCACGACAGCAAGAGTACGGGGTCGCCGCCGCCCGGCCGGTACTCGCTCGCCTGGTGAGACAGACCGTCCGAAGTCGGCCCGGACGAGAGCCCGCGCCACGGGCGCGAAGAAGCCCCCGGCCGGGCCGCCCGTGCGCTACGATCCACGGCATGTTCGCGCAGACAGTTCAGAACTGGTGGTGGCCCGCTCATCCGGCGGCCCGCTGACTCGACGCGCGTACACACTTCGCGAAGGCCGCCCGAGGGGCGGCCTTTCTGCGTTTTCGGAGCCGTTCCTCCTTCTCATCGGAAGGAACACCCATGCCCGACCACGTGACCGACCTCGTCCAGAAGCTGCTCCAGGACGACTGCCCGCCGTTCGCGCTGCTGCGCAGGCGCACCCCCGGCCACGACCACGACACCGTCGACGTACTCATCGGCCGGGTCCAGGAGGCGGACCGGCTCGCCGACATCCCCGTGGGTGAGCAGCCCTCGCTGGCCCTGGTGCCGTTCCGGCAGATCGCCGAGCGGGGCTTCGACGTCCGCGACGACGGCACTCCGCTCTCCGTGCTCCTGGCCGAGGAGTCGTACGCGCTGCCGCTCGACGAGGTGCTCGCCGCACTCCCCGCCCACGAGGTGCGGGTGGAGGGCGGACGTTTCGATGTGCCCGACGCCGAGTACGCGGACACCGTCCGGCGTGTCATCAGGGACGAGATCGGACAGGGCGAGGGCGCGAACTTCGTGATCAGGCGGACCTTCCGCGGTGAGATCCCCGGGTTCGGGAGAGCCGACGCGCTGGCCCTGTTCCGGCGGCTGCTGTCGGGCGAGCGGGGCGCGTACTGGACGTTCGTCGTCCACACCGGGGACCGGACGCTGGTCGGTGCCAGCCCCGAGGTGCATGTGCGGATGTCCGGCGGCACCGTCGTGATGAACCCGATCAGCGGCACCTACCGCTACCCCGCCGACGGGCCCACCGCCGAGAGCCTGCTGGCCTTCCTCGGCGACCGCAAGGAGACCGAGGAACTCTCCATGGTGGTCGACGAGGAACTGAAGATGATGTGCACCGTGGGTGACATGGGCGGGGTCGTGATCGGCCCCCGGCTGAAGGAGATGGCGCACCTGGCGCACACCGAGTACGAACTGCGCGGCCGCACCTCGCTGGACGTCCGGGAGGTCCTCAAGGAGACCATGTTCGCGGCGACGGTCACCGGCTCCCCCGTCCAGAACGCCTGCCGGGTCATCGAGCGGTACGAACCGGACGGCCGCGGCTACTACGCGGGCGCCCTGGCCCTGCTGCGGCTCGACGCGAACGGGACGCAGACCCTGGACTCGCCGATCCTGATCCGTACGGCCGACATCTCGCCCGGCGGCCGGCTGAAGGTGCCGGTCGGCGCCACACTCGTACGCCATTCCGACCCGGAGAGCGAGGTCGCCGAGACCCATGCCAAGGCGGCCGGGGTGCTGGCGGCCCTCGGTGTGCGGCCGGAACGCCCGCACACCGAGGCGGCCCGGCCGCAGCTGGCTTCCGATCCGCGGGTGCGGGCGGCACTGGACGAGCGGCGCGACGGACTCGCGCCGTTCTGGCTGCGGATGCAGGAACGTACGCGGCAGCTGTCCGGTCATGCCCTCGTGGTGGACGGCGAGGACACCTTCACCGCGATGCTGGCGCACCTTCTGCGGTCGTCGGGGCTGGACGTGTCGGTGCGGCGGTACGACGAGCCGGGGCTGCTCGAGGCCGTACGGACGCACGCGGGGCCGGTCGTGCTGGGCCCCGGGCCGGGGAATCCGGCCGACGCCGCCGATCCCAAGATGCGGCTGCTGCGCGGACTGGCCGCCGAGCTGCTCAGGGAGCACCGGCACGGGCTGCTGGGGGTCTGCCTCGGGCACGAGCTGATCGCGGCGGAACTGGGGGTGGAGATCGTCCGGAAGGCGGTGCCCTACCAGGGGGCGCAGACCCGGATCGAGCTGTTCGGCCGCCCGGAGACGGTCGGGTTCTACAACAGCTTCACGGCCCGCTGCGACGAGTCGACGGCCGCCGGGCTGGCCGCGCGTTCCGTCGAGGCGAGCCGAGACTCGGCCACGGGTGAGCTGCACGCGCTGCGCGGGGTGGGGTTCGCCTCGGTCCAGTTCCACCCCGAGTCGGTGCTGACGCTGCGTGGGGCCGGGATCGTGACCGAACTGCTGGCGGGGCTGCCGGTGCTCAGCTGACGGAGGAAGGGGCGTGGGCCCCGGCGGTCCGGCCGGGGCCCCGGCCCGCTCAGTCCGTGGGCGGGGCCGGCACGAGGACGTTCTCGCTGCGGCGGCCGGCCAGGTAGTCGGCGACGTTCCGCACGGTGGCTTCGATGATCTGGCCCACCGCTTCGCGGGTGTAGTACGCCTGGTGCGAGGTCACGACGACGTTCGGGAACGTGACCAGCCGGGCCAGGGTGTCGTCGTCGATGCCTTGGAGGGACTTGTCGAGGAAGAAGAGCCCGGCCTCCGCCTCGTACACGTCCAGTCCCACACCGGTGAAGCGCCCCGCCCGCAGCTCGGCGACGAGGGCCGTGGTGTCGATGAGTCCGCCGCGGCTGGAGTTGATCAGGATCACGTCGTCCTTCATCGCGGCCAGGGCCTCCTTGCCGATGAGGCGGCGGGTCGAGGGCATCAGGGGTACGTGCAGGCTGATCAGGTCCGCCTCGGCCAGAAGCTGGTCCTTGTCGACGTACTTCATGCCGAGCTCCAGGCACGCCGGGTTCTCCACGACGTCCCAGCCCAGCAGGTTCATGCCGAAGCCGTGGGCGATCCGGGTGAACGCCTCACCGATCTTCCCCGTGCCGATCACCCCGGCGGTGCGGCCCCGCATGTCGCGGCCGAGCAGGCCGTCGAGGCGGAAGTCGAAGTCCCGGGTGCGGCTCGCGGCGCGGATGATGCGCCGGTTGACCGCCATCGCGAGCGTCCAGGCGAACTCCGCGACCGAGTACGGCGAGTAGTACGAGACCCGGGCGACGCGCAGGGCCAGGCGTTCGGCGACGTCGAGGTCGATGTTGTTGAAGCCCGTGGAGCGCTGGGCGATCATCTGCGTGCCGCCCGCGGCGAGGGTCTGCAGGACCCTGCCGCCGAGGTCGGCGTTGACGCTGGTGGAGATGATCTCGTAGCCCGCCGCGATCGGTGCGGTGTCCCCGTTCAGGAAGACGTCCAGGCAGCGGACCTCGTGCTGCCCGGCGAACGCGCTCTCGATCAGGGGCTTCTCGTCGGACTGCACACCGAAGGCCAGGATTTCCACGCCGTCTCCCGTTGCTCGCACCCGTGCCGGTCCTCGCGAATATACGGCCGGGGCCCCCGGGGCGCCGCTCAGCCGGCGTCGTCGATGCCGCGCTCGATCGCGTACCGCACGAGCTCCACCCGGTTGTGCAGCTGGAGTTTGCCGAGGGTGTTCTGTACGTGGTTCTGGACGGTGCGGTGGGAGATCACGAGCCGCTCGGCGATCTGCTTGTACGACAGTCCCTTGGCGACCAGGCGCAGCACCTCCGTCTCACGGTCGGTGAGCTCCGGGGCCTTCGGCTCGTCGGATGCCACGGGGACCGGGTCGGAGGCGAGCCTGCGGTATTCGCCGAGGACCAGACCGGCGAGGCCGGGGGTGAAGACCGGGTCACCCGCGGCGGTGGAGCGCACGGCGTCGGTCAGGTCCTGGGTGCTGGCGGACTTCAGGAGATAGCCGGTGGCTCCCGACTTCACCGCCTCCAGGACGTCGGCGTGCTCGCCGCTCGCGGAGAGCACCAGCACCCGGAGTCCGGGGTGGGAGCCGACCAGTTCCTTGCAGACCTGGACACCGGGCATCCCCGGCAGATTCAGGTCGAGGACGAGGACGTCCGGCCTGGCGGCCTTCGCCCGGCGGACCGCCTGCGGGCCGTCACCGGCGGTCGCCACCACCTCGAAGCCGGACTCGGCCAGGTCCCGGGCGACCGCGTCGCGCCACATGGGGTGGTCGTCGACGACCATCACTCTGGTGGGCCGCTCGTGGGCTTCCTGCGTGTTCGGTGTACTCATCGGGCTGATCCTGCCTTCCCCCGTGAAGCCTTCGGAATCTTCAACTCGACCTCGGTGCCCTGGCCGGGCACCGAGATCAACGCGGCCGTGCCACCCAGGTCACGCAGCCGCCCGCGGATCGACAGGGCCACCCCGAGGCGGCCCTCCCCCTCCGCCTGGGCGAGCCTGCCGTCCGGGATGCCCGGGCCGTCGTCCCGGACGGTCACGATCACCTCGTCGCGCTCGTCCTCGACCAGGATCCACGCCTGGGCGTCCTGTCCCGCGTGCACCCGCACATTGTCCAGGGCGGCACTGACAGCGGCGGCCAGTTCCCGTGCGGCCTCCGGCGGCAGCAGTACCGGAGCACCCGGCTCCGCGAAAACGACCCGGGAACCGGCGTGCGGGGCGAGCAGGGCGCGCAGGTCGCACTCGGCTCCCGCGGCCCCGGTCTCGTCGATCTCGACGGTACGGACGACGGCGCCGTCGGCCGCGTCCTCGGAGACCCGGGTGGTGGGCACGAGGCCGCTGGAGACGAGGGTGCGCAGGGCGACTTCCTGCTCTCCTGCCATCCTGCCCAGTTCCGCGGCCTCGCCGCCGAGCGCCGAGCCCCGGCGCTGCACCATCGCGAGCACCTGGAGCACGCTGTCGTGGATGTCACGGGCCAGCCGCTCCCGTTCACGGGTGGCGGCCTCGATCTCCAGGGCCCGGGCCAGGGTGCGTTCACTGGCTCGGGCCACCTCGACGACGTACCCGATGGCGATGGAGGCGACCCAGACCAGCAGGACGTTGTGCACGGTGTCCCTGCTGGGGTGGCCGCGCTCGATGATGTTGGCGACGGCGACGAAGGTGGAGGCGAAGGCAGCCCACCGCCAGCCGCCCTTGATGGCGAACGCCAGGACCGAACCGGCAGTCCAGATCGACGGGAGCGTCGGGCCGTCGATGTGCCGGGCGTCGAAGTCGGCGAGCGGGGTGAGGAGGACGCCGGTGAGGGCGATGACGAGGTCCGCGCCGAGGAAGCGCTTGGTGCAGCGCACGGCGCCGGCCACCCTGGGGAGGGTGACCAGCGTCCAGACGACCATCACGGCGAGGTAGGCGACGGCCACCCACAGCCGCTCGAACTTCCCGCGGCCGAGGACCGCGAGGAGCACCGCGTAGAGCATGGCCAGCACGCGGTACGCGGTCAGAGCACGCCACAACGGCTGCTCGACGGACATCCGCACGACCCGCTCGCGTCTGGTCATCTCCCCACCCCCCGGACCGACAGCGACGCCACTACGCGCCGGACCGGTCCGTTCCTTCCGTGCCCGTGGTGTCCGCCGCTTCCGTGGCGGTCCGCTGCTTCTGCGCGCGCTTCTCGTCCTCGGCGCGGAGCTTCGCCTCGTCGGCGATCTGCCGCTTCGCCGCCGTCGCGTAGATGTCGACGTACTCCTGACCGGACAGCTTCATGATCTCGTACATGACCTCGTCGGTCACCGAACGCAGGATGAAGCGGTCGCCGTCCATGCCCTGGTAGCGGCTGAAGTCGAGCGGCTTGCCGATTCTGATGCCCGGCCGCATCAGCTTGGGCATCACCTGGCCGGGCGGCTGGATCTTCTCCGTGTCGATCATCGCGACGGGGATGACGGGCGCACCGGTGGCGAGGGCCACCCGGGCGAGGCCACCGGGCTTGCCGCGGTAGAGACGGCCGTCGGGCGAACGGGTGCCCTCGGGGTAGATACCGAAGAGCCCACCGCTCTCGATGACCTGGATGCCCGCCTTGATGGCCGCCTCACCGGCGCCCCGGGCCCCGGAGCGGTCCACCGGGAGCTGGCCGACGCCCTTGAAGAAGGCAGCGGTGAGCCTGCCCTTCACCCCGGGAGCAGTGAAGTACTCGGCCTTCGCGATGAAGGTGACCTTGCGGTCGAGTACGGCCGGCAGGAAGAACGAGTCGGAGAACGACAGATGGTTGCTCGCGAGGATCGCGGGTCCCTGCGCGGGAACGTTCTCCAGGCCCTCCACCCATGGCCTGAAGGCGAGCTTCAGGGAGCCGCCGATGGAGAACTTCATTGCGCCGTAGATCAACTCGGGTGCCTCCTGTGTGCTGTCGGTCAGACCTTAACCTGTGGGATCGTCCGCTCTTCCGCCCGGCACGGGGGCGCGCCCCCGCAGGAGACGGAGCCGGTCCCCCGGCTGCGACCCGTGACGGCCCTGGTCGGTGTCGGTCCGGTCGCGTACGGTGAAGTAATCCTTCTTCGCACTCCCTTTTGAGTCCCAGCCTCACGAACAGGAGACCCCCGGTGCCGGTCCTCCCTGGAGCCGAGCCGTTCCGCCACGAGGGCGGAGAGGTCGGCGTCCTTCTCTGTCACGGATTCACCGGGTCACCGCAGTCACTGCGCCCCTGGGCCGAGTACCTCGCGGAGCGGGGGCTGACCGTTTCCCTCCCGCTGCTGCCCGGACACGGCACGCGCTGGGAGGACATGGCCGTCACCGGCTGGCAGGACTGGTACGCGGAGGTGGACCGGGAGCTGCGGATTCTGCGGGAGCGCTGCGGCCGGGTCTTCGTCTTCGGACTCTCCATGGGCGGTGCGCTGTCGCTGCGGCTGGCGGCGAAGCACGGGGACGCGGTCACGGGCCTGGTCCTGGTGAACCCGGCGAACAAGGTGCACGGCCTCTCCGCCTACGCCCTGCCGGTCGCCCGCCATCTGGTGCGTACGACGAAGGGCCTCACCAGCGACATCGCGCTGGAGGGCGTCGAGGAGACCGGCTACGACCGGGTGCCGCTGCACGCGGCCCATTCGGTACGCAATTTCTTCCGTCTGGTCGACGCCGAGCTGCCGCAGGTCACCCAGCCGCTCCTGCTGCTGCACAGCCCGCAGGACCATGTGGTGCCGCCCGCCGACTCGGCCCGCATCCTCAGCCGGGTGTCGTCGACGGACGTCGAGGAGATCCTGCTGGAACAGAGCTACCACGTCGCGACGTTGGACCATGATGCGGAGCGGATCTTCGAGGAGAGCTACTCGTTCGTCGGCCGCCTCGCACCCAGCGTCGGGAAGAAGGGGAGCACGTCCGGTGGCTGAGCACGACGCGGAGCGCACAGGAAGTGACGAGGAGCGCGAACCGCGTCCCACGGAGGGCACCGGTGTCCCGGAGGGAGCCGAGGGCGCCCGGCCGGTCGACGAGGACGCGGCCTGGGAGGCGATCGTCGCGGGGTACGGCGACGAACCCCCGGACCCGCCCGGCGCCAAACCCTTCAAGTCGATCGAGGACCTGGCCCTGCTGGAGGACGATCAGCTCAACGTCCTGGAGCCGGACGCGGGCACGAGCGACGACGCGGACAAGGGTTCGGGCAAGCCCAAGCCCGCGAAGCCGCCGGAGAAGAAGGGGCTGGGCAGTTCAGTCGTCTTCGCTCCCGGTGTCGCCGGGCCGCGCGACTACGAGGTCGAGGAGCCGAAGAACGGCGACACCGACGGGCCGGGCGACAGCGAGGAGGGGCATTTCGTTCCGCCGGAGCCGCCGCCGCTGCCCGAGGCCGATGTCACGGCGAAATTCGCCTGGCTCGCGGTCGTCGGCGGGCCGGTCCTGCTGCTGATCGCCGTGGTGCTGCAGTGGGAGATGACGTGGTGGCTCACCACACTCTGCATCGGCGGATTCCTCGGCGGCTTCACCACGCTGGTGGCCCGGATGCCCCACGACGACGAGGAAGACGACGACCCGGGGCGCGGCGCGGTCGTCTGACGGCCGGCGTATGGCGGCCGGCGTATGACGTGATGGCCCGTGCCTCCCCCGGCCCGTACCGCCCCGCCGGGTCAGACCTGCCGGGCCGTCGTGGACAGGGCGTGCACCCGGAGTGCCGCCAGCACCGGAAGGTGGTCCGTGGCCGCCCGGAGGTCCGCGTCGGTGATGCCCGGGAGGCCCGACGGCACACCGCAGCCGAGCACCTCGATGCCCTCGGTGGCGAATACCGCGTCGATACGCCGCCGGGGGTCGTCCGGCGAGAAGGTGTGCTCGCCGCCCCACGGGCGTACGGCCCGGCAGTCCTGGAGCCGGCCGGCCAGCCGCCCGAACGCCGGCCCTTCCGGTCCCTCGTTGAGGTCGCCCGCCGCGACGGCGTGCGGCACCCGCATGGCGTCCAGCCGTTCGAGCAGCAGGTCCGCCTGGTCCAGCCGTTCCTCACGCTGGAGGCTGAGATGGCAGCTCAGGAGGCCTATCCGGGTGCCGGCGATCCGCACGACGGCTGTGGCGAAGCCCCTGCGGTGCAGGCCGGGGGTGAGTGGCAGCAGGACGTCCTTGGTCCGCTCCACCGTGGCCCGCAGCGAACAGAGCAGCAGCGGTCCGGCCGCCGTGGCGCCGCCGGAGAGGACCACCAGATCGGTGGCGGCGGCGAGTCGGGCGGCCGCCTTGCGCCAGCGGAAGAAGCGCGGAGCCTCCTGGACGAACACCAGGTCGGGACGGCAGGCGCGGATGACCCGGGCCAGGGCCGCGGTGTCGTCACGCAGCGATCGGATGTTGTAGCTGAGCACTCTGATGACGGCCGAACCGTCCGGCTCGGTACGGGAGTCGGGCAGCGGCGTCATGACCATGCCCTTCACGATACGACGGACGCCCGCCGCTCCCCAGGGGGCGCGACGGGCGTCCGGCCGCACTGCGGGTGGGCTCAGCCCTGGCGGGCCAGGTCGGCCGCGCCCACCAGACCTGCCTTGCCGCCGAGCTGGGCGGCGAGCACCTGTGCGTGCGGGCGCCATTCGCCGCCGATCAGCCAGCGCCGGAAGGACTTGCGGATCGGGTCGAGAACGAGTTCGCCCTCGTCCGAGACGCCGCCGCCGACGATGAACGCGGAGGGGTCGAAGAGCGAGGCGAGGTCGGCGAGTCCGGCTCCGGCCCAGCGGGCCAGCTCACGGAACGAGTCGACGGCGACCAGGTCGCCCTGGCGGGCAGCGGCACTGACGTGCTTGCCCTCGATGCCCTCCACCGTGCCGTCGCCGAGCGACAGCAGGATCGCGGCGTTCTCCGGCGTGGCGTTGGCACGCTGCTTCGCGTACCGGACGAGCGCCCGCCCGGAGGCGTACTGCTCCCAGCAGCCCTGGCTGCCGCAGCCGCAGAGCAGACCGTCCGGGACGACCCGGACGTGGCCGAACTCGGCGGCGACACCGAAGCGCCCGCGCCGCAGCTTGTTGCCGATGATGATGCCGCCGCCCAGGCCCGTGCCGAGCGTGATGCAGATGACGTCCTCGTGGCCCTGGCCGGCGCCGAAGCGGTACTCACCCCAGGCGGCCGCGTTGGCGTCGTTCTCGACGACGACCGGCAGACCGACCCGCTGCTCGACCTTGTCCTTCAGCGGCTCGTGCCGCCACTTGATGTTCGGTGCGAACAGCACGGTGGCGCGCTTGTCGTCGACATATCCGGCGGCTCCGATGCCGACCGCCTCGATATCGTGGCCCTCGCTCGCTCCGGCCACGGCTGAGCAGATCGCGTCGACGATGCCTTCGGCCGTCGGCGGGGTCGATACCTTGAACATCGAGAGGATCTGGCCCTCTTCGTCGACCACTCCAGCCGCGATCTTCGTGCCGCCGATATCGACGCCGATGGTGAGTCCCATGAATCCCTCAGTTTCGGTCGAGCCCCGCTACGGCCAACCGTACCCGAGGCAGAGCGGGCCCCGGCCCTTCTGCCTCCGGCCCGGGGTCAGTCGAGGTCGATGTGCTCGCTGCCGCCGGGGCCCTCGTCACGGGGGTCGGACGGGTCGTCGGCGGCCTTCTTGGGTGCGCCGGCCCCGCCCGCGCCTTCGGTGGTGCGGGTCCAGCGGGCCTCCTGGCCCTCGACGGCCGAGCGGTAGGCGGCCAGGAGTTCGTTGCCCGCTGCCGCGAGATGGTCGAAGAGGTCCGGATTGCGCTCGATGACGGGCTCGACCGCGGACTTCGCCTGCTTGATCACCTGCTGGACGGCGCCCTGGGCGGCCACACCAAGCAGCGGCGACTGGAGCGAGGCGACCTTGTCGGCAACCGCGTCGACGAGCTTGCGCAGTTCCTCGGCGGCGGAACCGGGCTGCGGCCCGTACTGGGCGCGCCGCCTGGCCTTCTCGGCTTCGAAGTCCTCGGCGCAGGCATCGGCCCACGCGTCGCCGTCGGCGGGACGGTCGGTGGCTTCACTCATGATGGGCTCCTGCGGCAAGGATGGCGTAGTACCGACGTTACCCGAACGGGGTAAACCGTTCACGGGTCCGCGGCCAGAGCGCCGGATCCGGAGTGAACCGGACACGCAGCACGCCGCCGGTGAGCGCGGCCCCGGAGACGGTGCAGCGGCGGAGTCCCGGCTCCAGGCGCACGATCCGGTGGAACGGGCCGACGGTGAGGAGGAGTTCGTCGCCGCGGCGGACCAGGTGGACGTCCTTCTTCCCGGCTCCGGGCAGCGGCAGACACCAGACGAGTGTCCGGCCGGACGGGTCGCCGGAGACCTCCGGCGCGGTGCCCTCCGGCGTGGTGTCCTCGATCCACCAGGGGTCGTCGGCCCGGCCGGGGGCGCGGTCGTCGGGTGCGAGGTCGCCGAGGAGGGCCAGGTCGTCCGGGCCGTGCGGGTCGTGGCCGAGGTGGGCCGCCTCGTGCAGCATCCCCGGCCATTCCTGCGCCCAGTGGCCGAGGCACTTCTCCTGCTGGGCGGCGAGACCGGCGAACCAGGGGTCCGCGGAATGCCGGGGCAGCACCCGGGTGGCCACGAGCGCGTCGACGCGGAGCCCCTGGAGGGCGAGTCCCGTACGTGCGGTGCGCAGGGTGTCCCATGCGGCCGTGCCGGGTTCGGCGGCCAGGCGTACCGTCGTCGCCTCGTTCTCGATCAGTGCCTGGACCGAGGCCAGCTCGGTGTCCTTGCGGGCGGCGGCCTCGTACAGCCACTGCGCGGGTGCGGGGACTCCGGCGAGCTGGGCGAGGACCGGGCGCAGGGCGCGTGCGGCCTGGCGTTCCTGCGGCAGAACGCGGCGCAGGTAACGGCGCAGGTGCTCGGGCAGGGCGAGTACGGCGAGTGCCTCGTACAGCGGGGGCAGGTCGACGACGAGGACGTCAGTGCCGTCGTCCGACCAGTCGCCCGCGGCGGCGCGGTGCAGGGTGTGCAGGAGTGCGAGCTGTGCGCTGCCGGGCAGTTCGGTGAGTTCCTCACCGTCCAGGCGGTTGGCGCCGAGCAGGCCGAGCACTCCGGACGCGCGGTCCTGGAGGGCGACGAGTTCGCTGCGGAAGTGCGCGCCGGAGTCGATCCGTGCGTACCGCAGGCCGTCGGTGACCTCGGTGGGCTCCGTACCGGTGGGGAATCCGGGGACGGCGTCGGCGGAGACGAGCAGGGTGCTCAGGCCGGCGCGGGCGGCGGCGAGGGCGGTCGCCGCCGCGACCGTCGTACGGCCCGCACCGCCGGGGCCGGTGACCAGGACCGTACGCACGCGGTCAGCCCCGCGGGACGGACTCGACGCGCTTCTTCAGTCCGGCGAGGGCGCGGTCGATGATGACCTTCTCCGCCTTGCGCTTGATCATGCCGAGGAGCGGGATCTTGACGTCGACGGCGAGCCGGTAGGTCACCTCGGTGCGGTCGCCGACGGACGCCAGGGTGTACGAACCGTCGAGGGCCCGCAGCATCTGGGACTTCACGAGGGTCCAGCTGACCTCGTTCTCGCCGGTCCAGGTGTACGCGAGGACGTGGTCGTCCTTGATCGCGCCGGCGTCGAGAACCAGGCGGACCTGCTCGGCGCGGCCCTGGTCGTCGGCGGCCAGTACCTCGGCCTGCTTCACCTCGCCGGTCCATTCGGGATAGCGGCCGAAGTCCGCGATCACTCCCATGACGTCGGCCGGTGCCGCCTCGATCATGATGCTCGAGCTGGTGTGTTCAGCCATCGCCGTGGCCCTCCAGTGCGGTGTACCGGTCGCGTTCGGCAGAGGTCTGCCGCGTGCAGGCTATCGCGTACGGGAGGGTCGCCGTTGCGCGGTCCGCGTCACCACTCCAGGGCCCATGGCCGCCCGGTGGAGGCGAAGTGGCCGACGTTGACGCACTCGGTGACGCCGATCCGCATCCGGCGGACCAGGGGCTGGTGGACATGGCCGAAAAGCGCGTACCGGGGGCGGGTGCGCCGGATGGCGTCGAGAAGGGCCCGGCTGCCGCGCTCGAAACGGCGCGCCACGGTGTCGTACGTCAGTTCGGGGACGTCGGGCGGGATGTGCGAACAGAGCACGTCCACCGGTCCGAGCGCCTCGACCTTCGCCGCGTACTCCTCGTCGCCGATCTCGTACGGGGTGTTCATCGGGGTCTTCAGGCCACCGCCGACGAAGCCGAAGACCCGGCCGCCGATCTCGACGCGCTCGCCGTCCAGGACGGTCGTGCCGGGGGCCGCGTACTCGGGCCAGAGGCCGGGGATGTCGACGTTGCCGTAGGTGGCGTACGTCGGGGTGGGCAGGGCCGCGAACAGTTCCGCGTACTGCTTGCGTACCGCGGCGACGATGGCCGCGTTGCGGTCCATGCCCGCCCACAGGGCGCGGCCGAAGGCGCGGGCCTCCTCGTAGCGGCGGGCGGTGCGCAGTTCGACGATACGGTCCGCGTTCTCCACACCGAAGAGGTCGGGGAAGATGCCGCGCGAGTGGTCTTCGTAGTCGAGGAAGAGCACCAGGTCACCGAGGCAGACGAGGGCGTCGGCGCCGTCTCCCGCGCGGGCGAGCGCCTCAGCGTTGCCGTGTACGTCGCTGACCACGTGGATGCGCGTACCGGTTCTCGCGGTCGTGCTTCGGCCGTCCACTCCGCTTCCTCGCATCCGATCACCCTAGATCTCGGCCCGCCGACTGGGTAGGGGTGGCCGGACCTGCGGATACTTCCGGGCCGTCGCACAGGTGCATTAGTGTGCGCGGAGGCCCACCTCTATGTGTGATGCATAAGACATCTGGCCGGAAACCCCTATCGGGAACCACGTACCGGTGGGTAACGTCCGGGCAGTCCAGTCGTGCCCACCCCACGGAGTACGTGCCAGTCTTGGACCGCATCCGGTGCGTCGCACAGAGCCGTGGCACCGGAGCCCGATGAGGAGCAGCAGTCTTGCGCGAGTTCAGCCTTCCGGCCCTGTACGAGGTCCCCTCAGACGGCAACCTGACGGATCTCATCCGCCGCAATGCCGCTCAGCATCCCGAAGTCGCGGTGATGAGCCGCAAGGTGGCCGGCGTCTGGACGGACGTCACCGCCACCCAGTTCCTCGCAGAGGTCACAAGCGCGGCCAAGGGCCTGATCGCGGCGGGCGTCCAGCCCGGCGACCGCGTCGCCCTGATGTCGCGCACCCGCTACGAGTGGGTGCAGCTGGACTTCGCGATCTGGAGCGCGGGCGGGGTCACCGTCCCCGTCTACGAGACGAGCTCTCCCGAGCAGGTCCAGTGGATACTCGGCGATTCGGGTGCCGTCGCCGTCATCGTGGAGAGCGACGCCCACGCCGGGTCCGTCGCCTCCGTGCGCGACGGTCTCCCCGCGCTGCGGCACGTGTGGCAGATCGACAAGGGCGCGGTCGGGGAGCTCGTCACCGCCGGGGCGCAGGTCTCGGACGAGACCATGGATCTGCGCACGGTGAGCGCGAAGGCCGACGACCCCGCCACCATCGTCTACACCTCGGGCACCACGGGCCGCCCCAAGGGCTGTGTGCTGACCCACCGCAGCTTCTTCGCGGAGTGCGGCAACGTGGTGGAGCGGCTGAAGCCGCTGTTCCGTACCGGCGAGTGCTCCGTACTCCTCTTCCTGCCCGCCGCCCACGTCTTCGGCCGGCTGGTCGAGGTCGCCTCGGTGATGGCCCCGATCAAGCTCGGCTGCGTGCCGGACATCAAGAACCTCACCGATGAGCTGGCGGCCTTCCGGCCGACGCTGATCCTCGGTGTGCCGCGGGTCTTCGAGAAGGTCTACAACTCGGCGCGCGCCAAGGCGCAGGCCGACGGCAAGGGCAGGATCTTCGACCGGGCCGCCGAAACGGCGATCGCGTACAGCCGTGCGCTGGGCACCCCGCAGGGCCCGTCCATCGGGCTGAAGGTCAGGCACAAGGTCTTCGACAAGCTGGTCTTCGGCAAGCTGCGGGCCGTGCTCGGCGGCCGGGGCGAGTACGCGATCTCCGGCGGCGCGCCGCTCGGCGAGCGGCTCGGGCACTTCTACCGGGGTATCGGCTTCACGGTCCTGGAGGGCTACGGCCTGACCGAGACCTGCGCGGCCACCGCCTTCAACCCGTGGGACCGTCAGAAGATCGGCACGGTCGGCCAGCCGCTGCCCGGCTCGGTCGTCCGGATCGCCGACGACGGCGAGGTGCTGCTGCACGGCGAGCACCTGTTCGCGGGCTACTGGCAGAACGAGACGGCCACGGCCGAGGCGCTGGCCGACGGCTGGTTCCACACCGGTGACATCGGCACCCTCGACGAGGACGGATACCTCGCGATCACCGGCCGCAAGAAGGAGATCATCGTGACGGCGGGCGGCAAGAACGTCGCCCCCGCCGTCATCGAGGACCGGATCCGCGCGCACGCGCTGGTCGCGGAGTGCATGGTGGTCGGTGACGGCCGTCCGTTCGTCGGGGCGCTGGTCACCCTGGACGAGGAGTTCCTGGGCCGCTGGGCCGAGGAGCACGGCAAGCCCGTCGGCTCGACGGCCCTGTCGCTGCGCGAGGACCCGGAGCTGCTGGCCGAGGTGCAGCGTGCCGTGGACGACGGCAACGCGGCGGTGTCCAAGGCCGAGTCCGTACGCAAGTTCCGCATCCTGGCCGCACAGTTCACCGAGGAGGCGGGCCACATCACGCCCTCGCTGAAGCTGAAGCGGAACGTGGTGGCGAAGGACTTCGCCGACGAGGTCGAGTCCATCTACCGCGCCTGATCCGGCGGTTGCGCGAAGGGCCTGTCTCCCACTGCTCGAATTCCAGGGGACAGGCCCTTCGCCGTACGCCGGCTGACGTCGCGTCAGGGGCTCAGAGCAGCGTCTTGAGCTTCTCGGCGAGCAGGTCCCAGCGCCATTTCTCCTCGACCCAGGCCCTGCCCCGCTCCCCCATCCGCTGCCGCAGCTCCGGGTCCGCGAGCAGCGTGACGATCCGGTCGGCGGACTCCTCGGCGGAGCCGCCGCGCACCACCCAGCCGGTCTCGCCGTCGAGCACCGCGTCGGGCGCACCGCCCGAGTCGCCCGCCACCACCGGCAGCCCGGTCGCGGACGCCTCCAGATAGACGATGCCGAGCCCCTCCACGTCGAGGCCGCCGCGCCGGGTCCTGCACGGCATCGCGAAGACGTCACCGGCGCCGTAGTGCGCGGGCAGTTCCTCCCACGGCACCGGCCCGGTGAAGCGCACCGACTCCGTCACGCCCGTCTGGGCGGCCAGCTTCCTCAGTTCCCCGGCGTACGGTCCGCCGCCGACGATCAGGAGCACGGCGTCCGGCACCCGCGCGAGGATCGCGGGCATGGCGAGGATCAGGGTGTCCTGGCCCTTGCGCGGGACGAGCCGCGACACACAGACGACGACGGGCCGGTCCGAGAGCCCGAGCCTTGCTCTGACCTTGTCCCCGCCGGAGTCCGGGTGGAAGGTCCGCTCGTCGACTCCGGGCGGCAGCCGGACCATGCGGCCCGCCGCCTGCGGGGTGAGCGCGGCGGCGATGCGGGAGCGGGTGTACTCGCCGAGGTACGTGAGCGTGTCCGTGCCCTCGCCGATGCGGCGCAGCAGCTGCCGGGAGGCGGGCAGCTGGGCCCAGCCTGCCTCGTGCCCGTGCGTGGTGGCGACGATCCGGCGCGCACCCGCCTTGCGCAGGGCCGGTGCCATCAGGCCGAGCGGGGCCGCCGCGCCGAACCATACGGACGAGCAGCCGTGCTCCCGCAGGAGCTGGACCGCCCCCCGGGTGACCCCCGGGGTCGGCAGCAGCATCGTCGTACGGTCGCGCACGACCGTGAAGGGCTGCTCGGCGTCGAAGGCGGCGGTGGCGGCGGCGCCCTCGGGGCCGCGCTTCCAGGTGGAGGCGTAGACGACGAGTTGTCCTGGGTCCACGCGCAACGCCATGTTGTGCAGGAACGCCTGGATACCACCGGGCCGGGGCGGGAAATCGTTCGTCACGATCAGGGTCTTGTCCATCGTCGCCGACAGTACCGAACGGCCCCGCTTCATCGCTCCCGCACCGTCCCGCCGGGCATCATGGCTCACCGTGACCACCGCGAAAGGGATGAGGCCGGGCATGACGGGAGCAACCGGTACACGTCTGTCCCTCGCCGTGTGGGGCCTCACCAGAGCGGTCCTGCTGCTCGGCGTCCTCAAGGTCTTCACGGTCCCGGGACCCGACGTCACCAGCGATGTGTCGGCGATCTACCACGGCTGGTACGAGGTGTTGAGGAGCGGTACCTACCCGGTGGACGACGTCACCTGGCAGTACCCGCCCGCCGCCGCGCTCGCCGTCCTCTCCCCCGCCGTCCTGCCGTTCCTCGACTACCCGTCCGCCTTCTACGTCCTGGTGCTGCTCTGCGACGCGCTTGTCCTCGGCCTGCTGCTGCACGCGGGGCGGCGGCCGGAGAGGAGCGGCGCGGGCGCCTGGGTGTGGGTGGCGGGGGTGCCGCTCCTGGGTCCCACCGCGTACGCCCGATACGACCTGATGGTCACCGCGGTCGCGGTGGCGGCGCTGCTGGCGGGGGTGCGCCACCCACGGGTGCTGGGGGCGCTGGCCGCTTTCGGGGCGCTGCTGAAGGTCTGGCCCGTCCTGCTGCTGGTGGGCACGGCGCGGGGGCGTACGAGCCGGAGCGCGTGGGTGGCCGCCGCGGCGACGGCGGTGGCGCTGGCCGCCCTGTGCGCGGCGGCGCTGCCCGGTGCGTTCGCGTTCCTGTCGTTCCAGCAGGACCGGGGCACCGAGATCGAGTCGCTCGGGGCACTGGTGTTCCATGTGGCCCGGCAGTTCGGCTGGCAGGGCGGGGTGGAGCTGCGCTACGGCTCGATGGAGTTCACCGGCCCGTTCGTCCCGCTGGTCTCCACGCTCGCCATGGGGCTGACGGCGCTGGCCTTCGGCTGGCTCCTGGTGTGGCGGCTGCGGGCCCGGACGTTCACGGTGCGCACTCCGGCGGACGCGGCGTTCACGGCGGTCCTGCTGTTCACCACGACCAGCCGGGTCATCAGCCCGCAGTACATGCTGTGGCTGGTCGGTCTGGCTGCGGTCTGCCTCCTGTTCCGGGGCAGCCGGATGGTGCTGCCCGGCGCTCTGGTGCTGGTGGCCACGGGGGTCACGCTGCTGGAGTTCCCGCTGGGCTTCGCGCATGTGGCTGCCAGTGACGCGCTGGGCGTGGGGCTCCTCCTCGTACGCAACGGGCTGCTGGTCGCCGCCACGCTGACCGCCGGGCGGCGGCTGTGGCGGGAGACCGTGCCCGTCCGGGCCGGCACCGGACCGCGCGCCCGGTCCGCCGGAGGACCGGAGCCCCGTCAGCCGAGCCGGGCCGCCAGGTAGTCCCGCCAGCTCGCGGCGAACTCCTGCGGGTTCGTACCGAGCACCGTGTGCAGCGCCCGCTCCACCGCTCCGTCGCGCCCTGGATGGCCCCCCACGGCCTTGTAGAAGGCGATCAGCTTCTCCTCGCCCCAGCGGTCCTCGATCAGCTCGCAGGCCAGCCAGCCGCCCTCGTACGCCCTCGCGAGCTTCGCGGCGTCGCCGCCGAAGCCGAAGTCGGCGTCGACGGGCAGTGCGGCGGGCACCTCGCCGTCGCGGACCGCGTCGGCCAGCTCCGGGGCGACGAGGCCGGCCGGGCGGTCCTCGTCCCGGTAGGCGACCCAGTCGGCGAAGCCCTCGGAGAGCCAGACCGGCGTGGCCGGGGAGGTGTCGACGCGGCTCGCGACATGGGTGGTCTCGTGGGTGAGGACGATCTGCTGTCCGAACGTGCCGAGCAGCGCGTACGCCTGCGGATTGACGATCACCCGGTCGGCCGCGCCGGGTGCCTTGCCCGAGCCGCCGACCTCGCCCGTGGTGACGGCCGCTATGCCCCGGTAACTCGCCGCCGGCGAACCCAGCAGCCCCGCCATGTCCTCCACGGAGTCCGGTACGAGGACGACGACCCGGCGCACCCAGGAATCCGGCCAGGCGGCGGAGACGGCCGGGACGGCGCGGTCCGCGGTGTGGGCGACCCCGCGCAGCTCCCCATCCGGCCGGCCCACCCCGAGGACGAGGCTGTGGGTGCCCCGTACGACCTGGACGTCGCCCTGCTGCCACAGCTGGCTCGCGGCGCCCTTGCCCGGCCGGTCGGCGGCGATGTACCAGCGGCCGTCGGTGTCGTCCCGGGCCAGCTCCAGGGTTCGGGCAGCGGACACCGGGGCCCGGTCGTAGCCGTCGATCCGGTACCGCAGGTCGACGTCCGCGGTGGCCCGGCCGGTGCCGTGCGGGGTCACGGTCCGCACCTCGTACGACCACGACTTCAGCGGTACGTCGGCGAGGTTGGCCAACTCCGTGCGCTGGGCGGCCCGCAGCGCGGCGGCCTCCGGAGCGAGCACGGCCAGGAATCCGGCGGGGTCGTGGTTCAGGACCGCGGTCGCGCGGCGGTCGAGCGTGGCCCGGATCTCCTGGGCGGCCGTGTCCCGGGCCGGGTCACGGGGGGACGCGCAGGCGGACGCGAGGAGCAGCCCGGCGAGCACGGCACCCGCCGCGCGCCGTGCCCGGGTCCGCTCCCGTACCGCACCACGCCTGTGAACAGCCATCCTGCCGATCGTACGGTCACAGCCGGGTGACCGAGGAGACGGGCATCATGCCGACCGGGTCGTAGCGCACCGGGGCACCCGGGTACGGGGCGTGGATCACCTGGCCGTTTCCCGCGTACATCCCGATATGGCTCGCGTCCGCCCGGTAGGCGACCAGGTCCCCGGGGCGGGCCTCGGAGAGCGGCACCATCCGGCCGGCGTACCGCTGGGCCTGGGAGGTGCGCGGGAGGCTGATCCCGGCCTGGGCGTACGCCCACTGCATGAGGCCGGAGCAGTCGAATCCGCCGGGCCCGTTGGCACCCCACACGTACGGCAGTCCGAGCGCGTGCCGGGCCGCCGTGAGGGCGGCCATCGCCCTCCCCGAGCCGGGCGCCCGGTCCGAGAGGGCCGGGACCGGCTCGTCACGTCCTGAGCGGGAGGCCCGGTCGAGGGTTTCCCGCTCCTCGTCGGGCAGCGAGTTCAGCAGCTCCCTGGCCTGGGCGAGCTTGCCCTCGACGGTGCGCTTGTGGCGGACGAGGGCGGCCCGGCCGCTCTCCAGCCCGGCAAGGGACCTGGTGGCCTCCGCGCGGGTCTGGGCGACCGCGCGCTGGGCCCCCTGGAGCTTGTGCAGTTCGGCGGTCCGGCGCGCGCTCAGCCGGTCGAGGGTGGCGGCCCGGTCGAGGAAGGTGTCCGGGTCGGACGAGAGCAGCAGCGCAATCGACGGGTCGATGCCGCCCGTGCGGTACTGCGCGCCGGCGAGTGAACCGAGGGCCGTACGCATCCGGTTGATGTTCTCCTGGCCGCGGGCCGCCGCGTCCTGGGCGCGGGTCACCTCGCCGCGCAGCCGCCCGACCTTCTCCCCGGCCGCGTTGTAGCGCTCGGTGGCCTTCTCCGCCTCGCCGTACAGCCGGTCGACCCGGGCCTTCGTGGCCTCGTGCGTGTCCTGGGGGTCGGCGCTCGCCGGTGCGGCTCCGAGTGTCGCCGCGGCGGTCGCCGCGGCGGTCGACAGGACAGTGATCCGGACGGTCCGGTTGAGGCCGGACGGTGTGGAACGGCGATGGGACACCACAGGAAGCCGCACTCCCTTTCGCGTACCCGCCCGCTGGACACGGACGGTGCGCAGCCCCTGCCGCCCGGGGCGGGCGGACCGACGACCGGGAGCTGCACAGCAGGCAGACAGTAATCGGGCGGCTGCACAGCGACCAAGGACCACGCCGGACCCCTGAGGGTGCGCACACAGCTCCGCCCCGCCGTGACCTCGGTCTCCGGCGGGGCGGGGCGTCAGCGAAGGGGGCGGTAATTCGCCCGTTCGGGCGTCAGCTGGGGCGGACGCCGAACTGGAAGGTGCCCATGTAGTCCATCGACTCGTAACGGACCACGGTGCCCGGCTTCGGGGCGTGCAGGATCTGGTTGTTGCCCGCGTACAGGCCCACGTGCGAGGTGTTGTTGAAGAAGACCAGGTCGCCCGGCTTCAGCGCGCTGCGCCCGATCCGTACACCGTCGTTGATCTGGGTGTAGGTGGTGCGGGTGATCTGGATACCGGCCTGGGCGTAGGCCCACTGGGTCAGACCGGAGCAGTCGAACGAGCTGGGGCCCGTCCCGCCGGAGACGTACGGCTTGCCCTGCTGGGTGGAGGCCGCCTGGAGCGCGGCGGCGCCGCGGGCGGACGCGGGGACCTCGTTGCCGAGGCTGACCCGCTCGCTCGACGCCCGGCTGGCGCGGACCTCCTCCTGGCGCATCTTCTCGCGCTCGGCCTCGGTGAGGGTGTTGAGGAGCTGCTGCGCGTCGGCGAGCTTGCCCTGGTACTTCTTCTTGTTCTCGCCGAGCGCCTTGCGCACGTCGGCGAGGTCGCCCAGCTTGCCCTGGGCCTCCTTGCGCTGCTGCGCGAGGGTGCGCTGCTTGCTCTGGATCTTCTGCAGCGACTCGGTCTGCTTGGCGGTCAGCTGGTCGAGCGCCGACGCCTTGTCGAGGAAGCTGTCCGGGTCCGAGGCGAGGAAGAGCTGGACGGACGGGTCGATGCCACCGGAGCGGTACTGCGCGGTGGCGAGCGAACCGAGCTCGCCGCGCAGGGTGTTGAGCTCGTCCTGGCCGCGGGCCACCTTGTCCTGGAGAGCGTCGACCTGCTTCTTGAGCTTGTCCTGCTGCTCCTTGGCCCCGTTGTACTTCTCGGTGGCAGCTTCCGCCTCGTGGTAGAGCTTGTCGACCTTTGCCTTGACCTCGCTCTTGGTCGGCTTGGGATCGGCATGCGCTGCCTGAGAGGTCAGAGCCACGGCCGCAGCGGCGGTGACGGTGAGCACGGTCACGCGGGTGCGGCTCGGCTGCTTGGGACGACGGTGGGACGCCACGAAGGCGAGCTCCTTCTTCCTCGAGCCGCCTACCGGGCTGTGGGGGACGTGGATCCCCGGCTCCGTACACTCACGGACTCGGCGGTTCCTTCGCTGCCACCCCGGATGGGTGATCAACCGTGCGAAGGTTCGAGGGCTGACCTTAGTGACCAACTTGTGATCAGTTCAAATCCTCACGAGCAAAATCTCGCCACACCTGGCACTTCTTTGCTCACAGCACACCGCGTGTAGCCACAACTTGACGGTACGTTCCCACAAATCCGGCAAGTCGCACATGCGGGACACAGGGCGTCAGACGCGCGATAGCCGCTTCAGGAGCAAGGCGGACGCGACGGGCCTCGCACCCGCCTTCGCCACTCCGTCGGCCACTTCACGGTCGGTGGAGACCACCACGACGGGACGGCCGGGCGGTTCCGCGCGGGCCAGTTGCCTGATCAGCTCATCGGCGGTCACGCCCGCCTTGCTGAACAGCACCCGCACTCCGCGAGGCGGCGCGAGCAGGACCGGAGCCGCCAGCTCGGCCCCGTCGAACACGCAGGTCATCTCCGCCCCGGTCTGTGCCGCCAGGACCGAGAGACCGCCCAGCAGCCTCAACCGCTGCTTCTCCAGCGGCATCTGCGGATACCCGGTCTTCGTGACGTTGTAGCCATCGACGATCAGATGCGCCTGGGGCAGCGCGAGCAACTGGTCCAGCAAAGCCGGATCGGTCTCCGAAAGGGCCCGGGCGGCAATGTCCTTGGGCGACATCCGGCCAGGCTCGACGGCCTCGACGCTGTCCGCGGGACGGATCGACGAGGGCGGCAGGGCCAGTTCGCGCCGCAGCCCCTGCGCCGCGTCGAGCACCGTGTCGAGCAGCAGCCGCAGCCGCATGTCCTCGACCGAGCGCCCTTCCCTGGCGGCCCTGCGGCTCGCCTCGACGGACGCCTCCGCCTCGCCGAGCCGCGCCTTCAGCCGCCGGGACTCGCTCTCGGCGGCCGAGATCTGCACCGCGGCCTCGGCCCGTACCGTCTCGGCCTCGGCGCCGCCGCGGCGCAGGGCCGCCTCGCTGCGCTTGACCTCACTGAGGGCGCTGCGGAGTTTGCGCTGGAGCGACTCCGCCTCCTTGCGGGCGGCGTCGAGTTCGGCGCGCAGCCGCTCGGTCTCGCTCTTCGTCTGACCGCGGGCCTGCGCCAGCTCCTCGCGCAGCCGCTCCAGTTCGCGCCGGGTCTCCTCGTCGGCCCGCTCGGCGTCGGCCCGCTGGACCTCTTCGCCCGCGGCCGCGACCAGCTTGACCCAGCCGGCCGGCCGCAGCACATAGGCCGCGGCGGCCACATCGACGGGATCGGCCGCGGCGGGCGGCGCTCCGGCCTCCAGCGTGGCGGCCAGCTCGGGCTGCGTCTGCGCGATCCGTTCACCGATGCGCCGGCGGAACACCGGATCGCTCTCCAGGGCGGCCGCCATCGCGTTCCCGGCGAACTTCGCACGCCGGGTCGGGGTGAAACGGGCGTACTGTCTGAGCTGGCCGGGAAGTTCGCCGACGGTCAGGCCGCCGAACGCGTCCGAGACCAGCGCGATGACCCGCCGTCGCACCCCCTCGGGCAGCGGGCGGTCGAGTGCCTCGACGGCGCTTTCGGCCTCATCGGCCGGTTCGGCGCCGCTAGTCGGCTGCTCCACCATCCGTCACCCCAATACGTCTGTCCGCGGTCCTGTCAGGAGGCGGCGCCCGGCCTGTCTACCAGCTCGATCTGGTCCACCGCGTTGCACCAACGGCAGCGCACCGACTCGATGGTCTCACTGACCACCTCACGCTCCTCGACGCTCGACTCCCCGGCCAGGTCCAGATGGACGTACTCCACGACCTTGGAGGAGCGGGTCACGTCGAACCGGGTGAGGTTTCCGCAGAGCGTGCAGCGCCAGCGGGTCCCGTCGGTCGGCATGGGAACCGTCGTCATCGTTGCGTCCTCTTTCGTCGTTCGTCGAGCCTGAAGCTGTCTGTATCAACGATCTCGCGGTGCGCCGTCGAACTGCGGATGTCCTGCCGTAACCCTACGGCCTCAGGCATACCCCAAGACACGGCGAGGCGGTCTGTCCCGTTCTCCCCCTGTGCGTCATGCTCTGCGCATGACCGATTGGCGGGAAGTCGACTGGCGGAACAGGGCCAGGAGGATTCGCGAGGCGGCCGCGGCGGACGGAGCGCCCGTCACCTACGGGCTCATCGCGCTGTGCTGCGCCGTCTTCCTGATCAGCCCGCTCTCCGGGTTCAACCTCTCCTACGGCACGGCCGACCGGCTGCTCGCCGCACAGGCCGCGTACTTCGAACGGTGGGGCGTGATCCCCAGCGAACTGTGGGGCGGCTCGGCGCACGCGATTCTCACCCCGCTCACCGCGCTGTTCGTGCACGGCAGCTGGCTGCACCTGCTCGGCAACATGCTGTTCCTGTACGTGTTCGGCGCGATGGCCGAGGAACGCATGGGCCACCTCGGGTTCGCCGTCTTCTACCTCTGCTGCGGGTATCTGGCCCTGCTCGTCTTCGCGGCGGCCCACGCCGAATCCGACCAGACCCTGGTCGGCGCGTCCGGGGCGATCTCCGCGGTACTCGGCGCGTTCCTCTGCCTCTTCCCCAAGGTGCGGGTCACGAGCATCTTCCCGTTCCTCTTCTTCCTGCCGCTGCGCTTCCCCGCCTGGATCGTGCTGATCTTCTGGTTCACCCTTCAGTGGCTGGCGGCGCAGAGCGTGGGAAACAGCCCGGGCGTGGCGTATCTCGCCCATGTCGCGGGCTTCGCCGCCGGGTTCCTCTGCGCCTGGGTGTGCTGTCGCCGTGGGGCTAGAGTGAAGTCTCCAGCCACGGCCACCGAGGGAGAAAGCCAGCCGTGATCACCGCGATCGTGCTCATCAGAACCAGCGTGGACCGGATTCCGGAGATCGCCGAGGCCATCGCCGCGCTGGACAGTGTCAGCGAGGTCTACTCGGTCACCGGTACGTACGACCTGATCGCCATGGTCCGCGTGTCCAAGCACGACGATCTCGCCGATGTCATCCCCGGCCGGATCAGCAAGATCCCGGGCGTCGAGGGAACCGACACGCATGTCGCGTTCCGTACGTACTCGCAGCACGACCTCGAAGCGGCCTTCGCGATCGGCCTGGACGCCTAGGACCTCACGCGGCACGCGGGCCGGGCACGGGTATCGGTTCCGTGCCCGGGCGGTGTGCCGCGGCTGTCAGACCTGGGCCGTCCCGCGGTCCGGGACGCAGCGGCCGCCCTCCGTGCGGTAGCTCCACCGGGCGCCATCGCGCACGAGCTCCTTGACCGCCCGTACGAAACGTTCGACGTGCTCGTCCGGCGTACCGGCCCCGAAGCTGACCCGGATCGCGTTCAGGGACTTCTCGCCCGGCTCGGACTCCGGCGCACCGCACTCGCCCGGGTCCCGCGCCTCGCCGCCCAGCAGCGTCCGCACCAGCGGGTGGGCGCAGAAGAGTCCGTCCCGGACGCCGATCCCGTACTCCGCCGAGAGCGCGGCGGCGAAGTGCGAGCTGTTCCAGCCCTCGACGACGAACGAGATGACGCCGACCCGCGGGGCGTCATCGCCGAACAGGGAGAGCACCCGCACCTCCGGGACCTCGGCGAGTCCGGCACGGACCACCGAGACGAGGTGCTGCTCACGGGCGACGAGGGTGCCGAAGCCCGCCTCGGTGAGCGCCTTGCAGGCGGAAGCGATCGAGTAGACACCGATGACATTGGGCGAACCGGCCTCATGGCGGGCCGCGGTGGTGTGCCACTCCACGTCCACGCCGCCGTCGGTGCGCCGGGCGACCTTGCGGGAGGCGCCGCCGCCCGCGAGGTACGGCTCCGCGTCCTGGAGCCAGTCGGCGCGGCCCGCGAGGACTCCCGAGCCGAACGGCGCGTACAGCTTGTGTCCGGAGAAGGCGGCCCAGTCGACGTCCAGCTCCGTGATGTCCACCGGGTGGTGGGGGGCGAGCTGCGCGGCGTCGAGCACGATCCGGGCACCGTGGGCGTGGGCGGCGGCGGCCAGCTCCCTGACCGGCCACAGCTCACCGGTGACGTTCGAGGCACCCGTGACGCAGACCAGCGCCGGGCCGTTGGGGCGGCGCCCGACGAGCGCCCGCTCCAGGGACTCGACGGCCTGCCCGGGCGTGCGCGGGGCGTCGAGGCAGGTCACGCGGGCGTCGCGCCAGGGCAGCAGCGAGGCGTGGTGCTCGGTCTCGAAGACGAACACCTCGCAGTCCGCGGGGAGCGCGGCGGCGAGCAGGTTGAGGGAGTCGGTCGTCGAACGGGTGAAGACCACCTGGTCGTCGGCCCGGCAGCCGAGGAACTCCGCGACGGTCCTGCGGCTGCTCTCGAAGAGATCCGTGGAGAGCTGCGAGAGGTAGCCGGCGCCCCGGTGGACGCTGCCGTAGTACGGGGCGTACGCGGCGACGTCGTCCCACACCCGCTGGAGTGCCGGGGCGCTGGCCGCGTAGTCGAGGGCGGCATACGCCACTTCGCCCCCCGTAACGAGTGGAACGGTGACGTCCTTGCCCAGAACCGGCAGCGATGCACAAATGGGCCGGTCGAGGGCAGCGGCGGAGACAGACATGGCGAACTCCCGTAACAGGCAGGCGAATTCCGCGCGCCGAGGCGTACGCCGGCAGCGCAGGAGAAGAAGGAGGTGCGCGGAGGAGGGCCAGGGGTCTTCAAGACCCTTCTGGAGCCCTAACGCATTCGCTTGCTCACAAGGGGCTCCCTAGGGACCAGGACCCCGGGGGTTGGCATGCACAGATGCCGAGGGGCCCGCGCTTGCCGCAGACCTCGCTGCCTGCGGCCTGGTCTTCACCCGGGGCACCCCGCCACGGACGGAGGGTTGCCGGACAGCGAGCCGGGGCCTATTCGCTGTCACTCATGACCTGCGCAGCATCTTGCCACACGTACGCACAGACGCAAGGCGCGGTCCGGCATCCGGACCGCGCCTTGCGTCTGCCGCCCTGGTCAGGCGTTGCTGGCCGCCACCCAGCGCTCCAGTACGCGCTTGGCCGCACCGGAGTCGATGGACTCATTGGCCCGTACGATCCCGGCGGCGATCTGCTCGTTCAGCGTGCCCGGCCCCGCGTCCAGGGCGACCAGCGCCGCGGCGGTGTTGAGCAGGACCGCGTCGCGCACCGGACCGGTCTCGCCGTCCAGCAGCCGGCGGGCGACATCCGCGTTGTACGAGGCGTCGGCGCCGCGCAGCGCCTCCACGGGCACCAGCCGCAGGCCGACGTCACGCGGATCGAACGCCTCCTCGCGCACCGCACCGTCCCGTACCACCCAGACCCGTGACGTCGCCGTGGTGGTCAGCTCGTCGAGGCCGTCGTCGCCGCGGAAGACCAGCGAGGAGTTGCCGCGGTCGGCCAGCACACCCGCCACGATGGGCGCCATCCGGAGGTCGGCGACGCCGACCGCCTGGGCGCGGACCTGGGCCGGGTTGGTGAGCGGGCCCAGGATGTTGAACGTGGTCTGCGCGCCGAGTTCCCTGCGGGCCTTGGCCGCGTACCGCAGAGCGGGGTGGAACTTCACGGCGAAGCAGAAGGTGATGCCCGCTTCCTCCGCGACCTGCACGACCCGCTGCGGCGTCAGTTCGAGGTTGACGCCCAGCTTCTCCAGGACGTCGGACGCCCCGCTCGCCGAGGAGGCGGCGCGGTTGCCGTGCTTGACGACCTTCGCGCCGGCTCCCGCGATGACGATCGCCGACATGGTGGAGATGTTGACCGTCTTGGCCAGGTCGCCGCCGGTGCCCACGATGTCGACCGTACGGCCCGGAACGTGGATGGTGTTGGCGTGCGCGTACATGGTCCGTACGAGCCCGGTGACCTCGTCGACCGTCTCGCCCTTGGCGCGCAGCGCGACGGCGAAACCGGCGATCTGCGCGTCGGTCGCCTCACCGCTCATGATGCGGTCCATGGCCCACGCGGTGTCGTCCGATGTGAGGTTCTCGCCGCGCAGCAGCGGGTTCAGCACGCCCGGCCAGGAACGAGCCGCCACGCTGTCGCCGCCGTCCGGGGTCACAACGTTCATGGTCCGCTCCTGGGGTCCACAGCCGATAAGGGATCGGCTCCACCTTATCCAGCCCGGGAGGCGGCAAAGAGCCCCGTCCACTCGATGGACGGGGCTCTCGCTGTGGCGATCGGTTCAGGTGATCAGTGGTGGCCGTGGCCGCTGGTGATCTCCTTGTACTCCTCGGCGGTGGGCTTGGCGATCTGGTTGTCCTCGCCGTAGTAGCCCTTGCTGAGCTTGATACGCAGCTTCTCCACCGGAGAGACCTTGCGCTTGACGCCGTTCTCGTCGACCGCCGGGCCGATCTCGGCCGGCGTGTACTGCTCGTGCGCGGTCAGCGTGTGCAGTTGGCCCGGGCTGAGCGGCTCGTGGATCTCGACGAACTCACCGTGCGGCAGGCGCTTGATGATGCCGGACTCGCGTCCGTGCAGCACCTTGTCCCTGTCGCGGCGCTGGAGGCCGAGGCAGATCCGCTTGGTCACGATGAACGCGATGACCGGAGCCACGAAGAACGCGATCCGCACGAACCAGGTGATGGCGTTGATCGACAGGTGGAAGTGCGTGGCCCACAGGTCGTTTCCACCACCGACGAGCAGCACGAAGTACCAGGTGATCCAGGCGACGCCGAACGCGGTGCGGGTGGGCACGTTGCGCGGGCGGTCCAGGATGTGGTGCTCGCGGTTGTCGCGGGTCACCCAGGACTCGAGGAACGGGTAGACCGCGATCGCGACCAGGACCAGCGGGAAGATCATCAGCGGGATGAACACACCCAGGACGAGCGTGTGGCCCCACAGGTTGATCTCCCAGCCCGGCATCACACGGATGAGACCTTCGGAGAAGCCCATGTACCAGTCGGGCTGCGCGCCGGTCGACACCTGGTCGATGCGGTACGGGCCGAGGGCCCAGATCGGGTTGATCGAGGCGATCGCCGAGATGATGGCGATGACACCGAAGACCAGGAAGAAGAAGCCTCCGGCCTTCGCCATGTACACCGGCAGCAGCGGCATGCCGACGACGTTCTTGTTCGTCTTCCCGGGACCCGCGAACTGCGTGTGCTTGTGGTAGAAGACCAGGATCAGGTGGGCGACCACGAGCCCGAGCATGATGCCCGGCAGCAGCAGGATGTGGACCGAGTAGAACCGGGCGACGAAGTCGACGCCGGGGAACTCTCCGCCGAACAGGAACATCGACAGGTACGTGCCGACGACCGGCACCGAGAGAACGGCACCCTGCATGAAGCGGACACCGGTGCCCGACAGCAGGTCGTCCGGGAGCGAGTAACCGGTGAACCCGGTGAACATGCCCAGGACGAACAGCAGGAAGCCGAACACCCAGTTGACCTCACGGGGCTTGCGGAACGCACCCGTGAAGAAGACGCGCATCATGTGCACGAACATCGCGGCCAGGAAGATCAGCGCGGCCCAGTGGTGGATCTGCCGGACGAGCAGACCACCGCGGACGTCGAAGCTGATGTGGAGTGTCGAGGCGTAGGCCTCGGACATCCGGATGCCCTGCAGCGGCTCGTACGAGCCGTGGTAGACGACCTCGTTCATGCTGGGGTGGAAGAACAGCGTCAGATACACACCCGTGAGGATGATGATGATGAAGCTGTAGAGCGCGATCTCACCCAGCATGAAGGACCAGTGGTCCGGGAAGATCTTGCGCATGTTGGCCTTGGCCAGGCCGTAGATGCCGAGCCGGCCGTCCGCCCAGTCGGCTACCCGCTCACCGGCGGGTGCCTTTCGGTTCTTGTCGTTCGCAGTACTCATCCGCGCTCCCAGAATGCAGCACCGACGGGCTCTTCGAAGTCACCCAGCGCCTCGAGGTTGCCCTCAGTGTTCACGCCGATCCGCAGCTGCGGAAGCGGGTGACCGGCCGGACCGAAGATGACGCGGGCGCCGTCGGAGAGGTCGAAGGTGGACTGGTGGCACGGGCAGAGGACGTGGTGCGTCTGCTGCTCGTACAGGCTGATCGGGCAGCCGACGTGGGTGCAGATCTTCGAGAACGCGACAATGCCCTCGTGGGCCCACTCGCGCTCACGCTTGTTCTTGATGTCGTCCGGCTCGATCCGGACGATCATCAGGGCGGCCTTGCCCATCTGCGTCTGGAAGTCGTGCGCGTCCTCCTCCAGCCCCTCGGGCATGGCGAAGGTCAGCGAGCCGACGACGATGTCCTCGGGACGCAGCGGCTCCATCGTGTTCATGTTGATGAGCTGCTTGCCCTTGCCCCACATGGTGGAGCGGAGCTTCTTCTCCGGCATCGGACCGAGGTCACGCAGCAGCACCACACCGGAGAGCGGCACCAGGGCCAGCGCGCCGAACATGGTGTTGCGGATCAGCTTGCGCCGGCCGAAGCCGGACTCCTCGGCACCTGCCGCGAAGTCGGCGAGCACCTGCGCCTTGACCTCGGGCTCGGCCTCGATGGGGTGGCGCTCGGCCGCCCGCTCGACGTCCGACATCAGGGTGCGCGCCCAGTGGACGGCGCCCGCGCCGATGAAGAAGAGCGCCAGACCCAGGGTCACGCCCAGGGAGAAGTTCAGCGCACTCACGTGGCCGAACGGCCAGATGAAGACGATCTTGTCGACCGGGAAGACGACGAAGGACGCGATGAACGCGATCGTCGACACCATGGACAGCGTGAACATCAGCGCGACCGCGCGCTCGGAGCGCCTCGCGGCCCGTTCGTCGATGTCCTGGATGCGCGGCTTGTGGGCCGGCAGCCCCGGGTCGGCGAACGGATCGTCCGCACCCGATACCGCGCCGTGCGCGGTGTCCTGCTCAACCGGCAGGTTCTCTTCTGGAATCTCTTGGCTACTCATGTCTTCTTGGCCTTAGCGGTGTGGGCCGCGACCCAAACGGCAACTGCGATCAGTGCGCCGAGTCCGAAGATCCAGCCGAACAGACCCTCGCTGACCGGACCGAGACCACCCAGCTTGAGCCCACCGGGGCTCGCCGAGTCTTCTCCGTTCACGGTCTGTACGTACGCGATGATGTCCTTCTTCTGCTGCTCCGGCATCGTCGTGTCGGGGAAGGAGGGCATGCTCTGCGGGCCGGTCTGCATGGCCTCGTACATGTGCTTCGGGCTCACGCCTTGCAGGCTCGGGGCGTACTTGCCGTGTGTCAGCGCGCCGCCCTCACCGGTGAAGTTGTGGCACTGGGCGCAGTTGGTACGGAACAGGTCGCCGCCCCTGGCCGCGTCCGCGCCCTTGGGACTGGCCTGGTTCTCGGTCGGCGTGATCGGACCGGCGCCGAGCGACGCGACGTACGCCGCGAGCTGGTCGATCTGGGCCTGGCTGTAGATGACCTTCTTCTTCGGTACCTGGGCGCCCGGCTGCTGTGCCGGCATACGGCCCGTACCGACCTGGAAGTCGACGGCGGCGGAGCCCACGCCCGCGAGGGACGGCCCGTCGGTGGTGCCCTGACCGCCGGTTCCGTGGCAGCTGGCGCAGCCTACGGAGTAGAGCTTCTTGCCCTCGTCGATAGCGAGGGACTGGGCGGTTTCGTCTGCCTGCGCCTTACCCGCAGGCGCAAAAGCGGCGTACAGCCCCCCGGTAGCCGCCAGCGCGAGGAGTAGTACGACGACCGCCGCCAGCGGATGGCGTCGTCGTGCGGAGAGCTTTTTCACGGATTACCCCGGTGTCAGGATCTTCTGCGTCGATGGTGGGTGGGTGCGAGCCCGGTTACTTGATCATGTAGATCGTTGCAAACAGGCCGATCCACACGACATCGACGAAGTGCCAGTAGTAGGACACGACGATGGCGGCGGTGGCCTGTTCGTGGGTGAACCTCCTGGCTGCGTACGTCCTGCCGAGAACCAGCAGGAAGGCGATGAGACCGCCTGTCACGTGCAGCCCGTGGAAGCCGGTGGTCAGGTAGAACACCGAGCCGTACGGGTCGGACGACAGGGAGAGCCCCGCGTCCTTGACCAGCTCGGTGTACTCCAGGACCTGGCCTCCGATGAAGATCGCACCCATCACGAACGTGATGATGAACCAGGTGCGGAGCTTCTTCACATCGCCCCGCTCCGCGGCGAAGACGCCGAGTTGGCAGGTGAGAGAGGAGAGCACCAGGATCGTGGTGTTCGTCGCCGAGAACGGGAAGTTCAGATGATGAGCCATCTCCTTCCAGTGGTCCGGTCCCATCACCGATCGCAGGGTGAAGTACATCGCGAAGAGGGCCGCGAAGAACATCAGCTCGGAACTCAACCAGATGATGGTTCCGACGCTGGTGAGGTTCGGTCGATTGACCGACGGGTGCGCGTGCCCGGTTTCTACTGTCGTTGCTGTCGCCACGACCGACATTATGTCGGTCGCTTATCCCGCCCTCACTCCCGGGGGTGCCGTTCGGTGTGTCAACCGTCTGTGTCCTCCCCGAACGGCCCATCGAATCGGTGTCATTTCCGGTGCTGACAGCCTGTCGGTCGGAGTACGATCCGCGCATCGGTTCATGCCCGGAGAGCCCCGAAGACGCAGATGTCACGGAGGAACAATGCAGCCGACCGCCACGGTCCTGGTCTACAGCGACGACGCCAATGTCCGCGAGCAGGTGAGGCTGGCAGCAGGTCGCAGGCCGGCGGCGGACGTGCCCCCGGTGGAGTTCGTCGAGTGCGCGACCCTGCCCGCCGTTCTGGCCGCCCTGGACAGGGGCGGCATCGACGTCTGTGTGCTGGACGGCGAGACCGCCCCCATGGGCGGTATGGGTGTCTGCCGGCAGATCAAGGACGAGGTCTTCCACTGCCCGCCGGTGCTCCTGCTGATCGGCCGCCCGCAGGATGCCTGGCTGGCCACCTGGAGCCGCGCGGACGCGGCGGTGACCCTTCCGGTCGAGCCGGTCGAGTTCGCCGACGCCCTCGCGGCTCTGCTGCGGGGCAGGCTGTCCGTGGACGCCTGAGGGGCTCCGGTTTCCGGTTCGCTGTCCCGTCGAGGGGCCGCGCACTCCGGCCGGATCAGACGTGGGGGCGCAGGCGCGCCGCCTGGACGGTGTTCCCGACCGCGCTGTCGGGCGTGCCGTTGTGCAGCGCGCTGCCCTTCTGCCACTTCTCCCAGGACAGGTTCCAGTCGCCGAAACCGTTGTCGAACGGTGTCATGGTGTCGCCGATGCTTCCGACGACCTTGACGATGTCGCCCTGGCGCACGGTGTCGAAGAACCACTCGGCGTCGCTCGTGCTCATGCCCGTACAGCCGTGGCTGACGTTGGCGTTGCCCTGGGATCCGGTCGACCACGGGGCCGCGTGCACGTACTCGCCGCTCCAGGTGACCCTGGTCGCGTAGTACACCGGCAGGTCGTACGACTCGGACGACCCCTCGGCGATGCCGATGCTCGTACCGCGCATGCGTACGTAGTACTCCTTGCCCAGCACCACCTTGACGCCGTTGCGGGTGGAGAAGCCGGGCTTGCCCGTCGTCACCGGCATGGTGTTGATCACTTCCCCGTTGCGCTTCACCGTCATCGAGTGGTCCGAGGCGTCGGTGATGGCCTCGATCCGGTCCCCGGTGGTGAGCTTCAGGGGCTTCGCCGCGGCTCCGTAGAGGGTGTTGGTCACCTTGATGCCCGCGAGGTTGCTCCGGGCCTCGATGGTGGCGTTGGCGGGCCAGTACTCCTTCGGCCGGTAGTGCAGGTTCTTGTCGTCGACCCAGTACCAGGAGCCGGTGGCGGCCGGCGTCGACCTGACCTTCAGCGCGCGCTCCACGGTGGCCCTGGAGGCCTTGTCCTTCACCGGAGCGCTGAGTTCCGCAGTGATGGGCTGCCCGACGCCGTAGGTGCCCTTCTCCGGGCCGAACGCGACCTTCAGCAGCTTCTTGGCCGAGGTGGTCTCGAAGGAGAGCGTGCGGCTGCCGGGGGCGCCGTCCTCGTCCTCCGTGGAGACCTTGACCGTGTACCGGGCTCCGGCCGCCAGTGGGGCCGTCGAATGCCAGCGCTTCCCGTCGGCGGCGAGCTCGCCGGCGAGCTGGCGGCCGTCGGCGTACGAGGCCGTCACGTCGGTGATGCGGCCGTTCGCACCCTTGACGGTGACTTCGAGAGGCTTGTCCGGGTCGGCCTTCTCCTTGCCGGAGGGGGCGTTGAAGGACACCTGCCCGGCCGCGTCGAAAGGCCGTGCGGAAAGGGGATGACCATCGGGCTCGCCACAGGCGGTCGCACCTGCGACCAGGGTCACGACCAGCAGAGTGCAGCTCACTACGGTGCGGATGCGCGGCGTGTGCGTCATGAACTCAACGTAAGAAGATTCATCCGATCCAGCGCGTTCAATGACTCCAAACGAGCGAAGGGCCCGGCCGCTCGGTACTGAGCGGCCGGGCCCCTTGCGAGGTGGAACGGGTCCTACGGGTGGTGCGGTGTCACTGGGTCTGGTTCTCGCCCCGGTAGTACTCGAAGACCCAGCCGAAGAGGCCGATCAGCAGGATCGGGGCCGAGAAGTAGAGCAGCCACCAGCCGAAGATGACGCCCATGAAGGCGAAGGCGCCACCGATGGCCAGCGAGAGCGGCTGCCAGCTGTGCGGGGAGAAGAACCCCACCTCGCCGGCCTCGTCCGCGACATCGGCTTCCTTGTTGTCCTGGGCCATCGCGTCGACCCGGTTGGCCGTGAAGGCCAAGTAGAAGCCGATCATGATGGACAGTCCGAAGGACAGGACCAGTGCGGTGGTACCGACCGGCTCCTTCGACCACACGCCGTACGTGACCGCCATCGCGAGCATGAAGACGCTCAGCCAGATGAACAGCTTGCCCTGGATCTTCACTTGCCTGCCTCCTTGCCACCGGCGAGGGCGTTGGCGGTGCCGGAGTCGTACTCGAGCAGCTCGAGCGCCGCGATCTCCGGGTGGTGCAGGTCGAACGCCGGGGATTCGGAACGGATCCGCGGCAGCGTGAGGAAGTTGTGCCGCGGCGGCGGGCAGGACGTGGCCCACTCCAGCGAACGGCCGTAACCCCACGGGTCGTCGACCTCGATCTTCTTGCCGTACTTGGCCGTCTTCCACACGTTGTAGAAGAACGGCAGGATCGACAGGCCGAGCAGGAACGAGGAGATCGTCGAGATCGTGTTCAGCGCGGTGAAGCCGTCTGCGGCGAGGTAGTCCGCGTAGCGTCGCGGCATGCCCTCGGCACCGAGCCAGTGCTGCACCAGGAACGTGCCGTGGAAGCCCACGAACAGCGTCCAGAACGTGATCTTCCCGAGCCGCTCGTCCAGCATCTTGCCCGTGAACTTCGGCCACCAGAAGTGGAATCCGGAGAACATCGCGAAGACCACGGTGCCGAAGACGACGTAGTGGAAGTGCGCGACGACGAAGTACGAGTCGGAGACGTGGAAGTCCATCGGCGGCGAGGCCAGGATGACGCCGGTCAGACCACCGAAGGCGAAGGTGATCAGGAAGCCGACGGCCCAGAGCATCGGTGTCTCGAAGGACAGCGATCCCTTCCACATGGTGCCGATCCAGTTGAAGAACTTCACACCGGTCGGTACCGCGATCAGGAAGGTCATGAACGAGAAGAACGGCAACAGCACGCCGCCCGTGACGTACATGTGGTGCGCCCACACCGTCACGGAAAGACCCGCGATCGAGATCGTCGCCGCGATGAGACCGATGTAACCGAACATCGGCTTCCGGCTGAAGACCGGGATCACCTCGGAAACGATTCCGAAGAATGGCAGGGCGATGATGTACACCTCTGGATGGCCGAAGAACCAGAAGAGGTGCTGCCAGAGCAATGCGCCGCCATTGGCCGCGTCGAAGATATGCGCACCGAATTTACGGTCCGCCTCCAGCGCGAAGAGCGCGGCTGCCAGAACCGGGAAGGCGAGCAGAACCAGAACACCGGTCAGCAGCACGTTCCAGGTGAAGATCGGCATGCGGAACATCGTCATGCCAGGCGCGCGCATGCAGATGATCGTGGTGATGAAGTTGACCGAGCCGAGGATCGTGCCGAAGCCGGAGAAGGCCAGACCCATGATCCACATGTCGGCGCCGATACCCGGCGAGCGGACGGCGTCCGACAGCGGGGAGTAGGCGAACCAGCCGAAGTCGGCCGCACCCTGCGGGGTCAGGAAGCCCGCCACCGCGATGATCGAGCCGAAGAGGTACAGCCAGTAAGCGAACATGTTCAGCCGCGGGAACGCCACGTCGGGCGCACCGATCTGCAGCGGCATGATCCAGTTGGCGAATCCGGCGAAGAGCGGCGTCGCGAACATCAGCAGCATGATCGTGCCGTGCATCGTGAACGCCTGGTTGAACTGCTCGTTCGACATGATCTGCGTGCCCGGACGGGCCAGCTCGGCGCGCATGAAGAGCGCCATCAGTCCGCCGATGCAGAAGAACGCGAAGGACGTGACCAGGTAGAGCGTGCCGATCGTCTTGTGGTCAGTGGTGGTCATCCACTTGATGACGGTGTTTCCCGGCTGCTTGCGCCGTACCGGCAGCTCGTCCTCGTACGAGTCGTCTGCTGCCGCGGCACCCTGAGGTTCGTTGAGGATGCTCACAGTTTGTTCGTCTCCGCATTCCTGGCCGGGTCCGTCTGCTCGATGCCTGCCGGCACGTAGCCCGTCTGACCCTTCTCCGCCAGCTCCTTGAGGTGCTGCTGGTAACGCTCGGGAGAGACGACCTTGACGTTGAAGAGCATCCGGGAGTGGTCGACGCCGCACAGTTCGGCGCACTTACCCATGAAGGTGCCCTCCCGGTTGGGAGTGACCTCGAACGCGTTGGTGTGGCCCGGGATGACGTCCTGCTTCATGAGGAACGGCACCACCCAGAAGGAGTGGATGACGTCACGCGAAGTCAGGACGAAGCGGACCTTCTCGCCCTTCGGCAGCCACAGGGTCGGACCCGGGTTGCCGTTCTGCGGGTTACGGGTACCGGGGACGCCCACGTCGTAGACGCCGCCGGCGCCCTCGGGGAAGTCCTCGCGGAACCGGTTGGGGATGGCGTCGAGCTCCTTGGGGATCTCGCTGCCGGCGGAGGGCTGGCCCTCCACCTTCTCGATGTAGTTGAAACCCCAGCTCCACTGGTAGCCGACCACATTGATGGTGTGGGCAGGCTTGTCCTCGAGTGCCAGGAGCTTCGATTCATCGCGCGCGGTGAAGTAGAACAGCACCGAGACGATGATGAGGGGAACCACTGTGTACAACGCCTCGATGGGCATGTTGTACCTGGTCTGCGGAGGGACCTCCACCTTGGTGCGCGAACGCCGGTGGAAGATGACGCTCCAGAGGATCAGCCCCCAGACAAGGACACCCGTGACGAGCGCTGCCGCCCACGAGCCTTGCCAGAGGGAGAGGATCCGAGGGGCCTCTTCCGTTACCGGTGTGGGCATACCGAGGCGGGGAAAATCTTCCCAGTTGTACGAACAACCGGAGGCCGTCGCCAGAACCAGGCCCGCAGTCAGCACCTGCGGCAGCTTCCGCCGCATCGGGCGCCGCGACGAGCGGTCGGAGCCGTTGGGACTCACGTAGCGCCTTCCCGAGAGTCTCGCCCGCACGGTCGGCGCGCCCGTCTCTCTGGTCGGTCGCCGGCCCTGTCGCGGGCAGGGGTTTGGATGTTTATGCGGACCAAACCCTACTGGACGCTATCTGGGGTCGCGCGGGGAGGGTGCCCAACGCGCCGTCCGACTCCCCGAAGGGATGGAATCCTGGCCTCCGGGAGCCATCTGACGCCCTCTCTCCTGGCCTGCCGGCCATCCCCTCCCGTCCTGCCGGACAGCTGCGGGCTAGCGTGGCGCCGTGCCCTACTTCGACGCCGCTTCCTCGGCCCCTCTGCATCCCGTCGCCCGTCAGGCGCTGCTTGCCTCACTCGACGACGGCTGGGCCGACCCCGCCAGGCTGTACCGCGAGGGGCGGCGGGCCAGAATGCTGCTGGACGCCGCCCGGGAGGCCGCCGCGGAGGCCGTCGGATGCCGCCCCGACGAGCTCGTGTTCAGCTCGTCGGGGACCCGGGCGGTGCACTCCGGGATTGCCGGCACCCTTTCCGGGCGTCGGCGTGTCGGCCGCCACCTGGTCGCATCCGCGGTCGAGCATTCGTCGGTGCTCCATTCGGCCGCCGCCCACGAGGCGGCGGGCGGCTCGTTCTCCGAGGTGGCCGTCGACCGGACGGGGGCGGTCGGCACCGCGGCTTTCGCCGATGCGCTGCGCGAGGACACCGCGCTGGCCTGTCTGCAGTCCGCCAACCACGAGGTCGGCACCGAGCAGCCGGTGGCGGAGATCGCCGGGATCTGTGCGGCGGCCGGGGTTCCGCTGCTGGTGGACGCCGCGCAGTCGCTGACCTGGGGGCCGGTGCCCGCGGGCTGGTCACTGCTGGCGGCCAGTGCCCACAAGTGGGGCGGACCGGCGGGCGTGGGGCTGCTGGCCGTGCGCAAGGGTGTCAGGTTCGCCCCTCAAGGCCCGGCGGACGAGCGGGAGTCGGGGCGGGCCGCCGGTTTCGAGAACCTTCCCGCGATCGTGGCGGCGGCGGCCTCGTTGCGGGCGGTACGGGCCGAGTCGGCGGCCGAGTCCGTACGGCTGCGGGCCCTGGTGGACCGGATCAGGACGCGGGTGCCGCAGCTGGTGGGCGATGTGGAGGTGGTCGGCGACCCCGTCCGGCGGCTTCCGCACCTGGTGACCTTCTCCTGTCTCTATGTCGACGGAGAGACGGTGCTCCACGAGCTGGACCGTGTCGGATTCTCCGTATCGTCCGGTTCGTCCTGCACGAGCAGCACCCTGATGCCGAGCCATGTGCTCAAGGCGATGGGGGTGCTCTCGGAGGGGAACGTCCGCGTGTCGCTGCCCATGGGGACCACCGAGGCGGACGTCGACCGCTTCCTGGAGGTGCTTCCCGGAGTGGTCACCGGCGTACGGGAGCGGCTCGGCGCCCCGGTCGCGGCGGCCCCCTCCCCCACGACGGCGGCCTCACTCGTCGTCGACGCGCTGGGCAGGCGCTGCCCGATTCCGGTGATCGAGCTCGCAAAGGTGATCGGGGAGGTACCGGTGGGCGGCACGGTGACGGTCCTCGCCGACGACGAGGCCGCGCGGCTCGACATTCCCGCCTGGTGCGAGATGCGCGAGCACGAGTACGCGGGCGAGGAGCCGGCGGACCTGGGCTCGGCCTATCTGGTCCGCCGGCTCCACTGAGCCGGGTTTGTCCTGGCGGTTCTAGGAGAGGTGTGCCTGGACCTCGGCGGCGGCCTCGTGGCCGTACGCCTTGGTGAAGCGGTCCATGAAGTGGGCGCGGCGCAGGGTGTACTCCTGGGTGCCGACCGTCTCGATGACCAGGGTGGCGAGCATGCAGCCGACCTGGGCTGCGCGCTCCAGGCCGACGCCCCAGGCCAGACCGGACAGGAATCCGGCCCGGAAGGCGTCGCCGACGCCGGTGGGGTCGGCCTTCTTCTCCTCGTCGGGGCAGCCGACCTCGATCGTCGCCTCGCCGACGCGCTCGATCCGGACACCGCGGGCGCCGAGCGTGGTGACCCGGTGGCCGACCTTGGCGAGGATCTCCTCGTCGGTCCAGCCGGTCTTGGACTCGACGAGCCCCTTCTCGTACTCGTTGGAGAAGAGGTACGTGGCGCCGTCGAGGAGGATGCGGATCTCCTCGCCGTCCATCCGCGCGATCTGCTGAGAGAAGTCCGCGGCGAAGGGAATTCCCCGGGTGCGGCACTCCTCGGTGTGGCGGAGCATCGCCTCCGGGTCGTCGGCGCCGATAGAGACCAGGTCGAGACCGCCCACGCGGTCGGCGACACTCTTGAGCTCGATCAGGCGGGCCTCGCTCATCGCTCCCGTGTAGAAGGAGCCGATCTGGTTGTGGTCGGCGTCCGTCGTGCAGACGAAGCGGGCCGTGTGCAGGACTTCGGAGATCCGGACGGAGCCGGTGTCGACGCCGTGCCGGTCGAGCCAGGCGCGGTACGCGTCGAAGTCCGAACCGGCCGCGCCGACCAGGATCGGGTTCGTTCCGAGGAGACCCATGCCGAAGGAGATGTTGGCCGCGACACCGCCCCTGCGTACGTCGAGGTTGTCGACCAGGAAGGAGAGCGAGACCGTGTGCAGCTGGTCGGCGACCAGCTGGTCCGCGAAACGGCCGGGGAAGGTCATGAGGTGGTCGGTGGCGATGGAGCCGGTGACTGCAATACGCACGGGGATGCTGCTCCTGAGGGAAGCGGAGGAACGCTGAGCGCACCCTCCGGGACGGCGTGACAGTTCACGCTACCGGTTCACCACTCCGGGTCTGAATGGGGAAAACTACCCGATAGTAGGGCTTTCTACCTGAGCGATCACGTGCGTACGGTGCGGTTATGCCGAAGCACATCGCCCCACGCGAGTCCGAGATGAACCTGGCCGAGCTGCGCGGAGACTGCGCGCGCATGGCGCCGCACTGGGTGGTACCCACGAAGACTGCCACCGCGCCGGTGGCTCCGTCCCTGATTCACGGAGTCACGGTGCCGCCCGCCTCCGCCCGGCTCATCGACGCGATGTCCGAGTACGGCGACTGAGCACGCGGTCGGCCGTGGAACCGTGCGCTCCTGCGCTCCGTCCCACGGGTGTCCCCACTCGGGAGACATCCAGCAGGGCCGACCGGCCAACGCAGTCGAAGGAGCGATCCGGTGAGCACCGAGCGACCTGACAACGACACGTCCGGCCCACGGCGGAGGCGTTCACCCTTCGCGGTCGCCTCGGTGGCGGCCGCGGTACTGCTCGCCGGAGGCGGTGGCGCGTACTGGGCCGCCGCCGCGGGCAACGACGGCGCCGCGGACGACAGCGCCGCGGCCCAGGACGGCCGCATGCCTCCCCCGCTCGCCCTGGACTCGCCCGCAGACAGCCCCTCCGAGCCGTCGAGGGGCATCGCCCCCGGCGAACCGTCGCCCGGCGGGGACGGCGTCGTCTACCGGGCCTCCGGCGAGCTGCCGGAGGGCCCCGGCACGGCGGCCGTACACCGCTCGAAGGGCACGGTGAGCGCGGCGGACGTGGCCCGGCTGGCGCGTGCGCTCGAACTGGACGGCACTCCCAGGGCGGTGGGCACCGTCTGGAAGGTGGGCTCGGACAAGGACGGCTCGGGCCCGGTCCTCCAGGTCAACAAGCAGGCGCCCGGCACCTGGACCTTCTCCCGGTACGCCTCGGGCGGCCCGGACCAGTGCGCCTCCCCCGCGGTCTGCGCGAGCGGTACCGAAGGCGACGCCCGGGCCGGCCAGGTCGCCCCGCTGGAGGAGAGGGCCGCGAAGGCCGCCGCCGCGCCCGTACTGAAGGCTGTCGGCCAGGACGAGGCCGCCCTCGACGCGCGCCAGGTGATGGGCTCGGTACGGGTGGTGAACGCGGACCCGGTGATCGGCGGGCTGCCGACGTACGGCTGGGCGACCGGGATCCAGGTGGGCGCGGACGGTGAGGTGGTCGGCGGCAGCGGGCAGCTGAAGGGCCTGGAGAAGGGCGACAGCTATCCGGTGACCGGTGCCGGGGACGCGCTCAAGCGGCTGAACGCCTCGGCGAAGGGCGGCGGGCCTACGGATGTGGGCGGGTGCGCCACTCCCGTACCTCTGGAGGGCGAGCAGTCGGTTCCTCCGGCGGACTGCGTGATGCCGCGCGATGCCGCGGAGCCCGTCGTGATGACGGTGGACAAGGCGGTGTTCGGGCTCGCCGTGCAGTACGTCGACGGGGAGCAGGCGCTCGTGCCGTCCTGGCTGTTCTCGGTGCGGCCCGCCTCGGGCGGACCGGCCGGCACGGTCTCGCAGGTGGCCGTGGACCCGGCCCATCTGACGAAGCCCGGGCCCGGACCGACGAATGAGCCCGGACCGAAGTCCGGGGACCGGAAGATCACCTCGTACAGCGTGGACGGGCGGACCCTGACGGTGACGTTCTGGGGTGGTGTGTGCAGCACGTACTCGGCGCACGCCGAGGAGAGTGCGGGCGAGGTGCGGGTGTCCGTCACCGAGTCTCCGGGGGACGGCAAGAGGGTCTGCATCATGATCGCCAAGGAACTGAAGCAGACGGTGACGCTGGACGAGCCGAAGGGCGACCGCCGGATCGTGGACGCGGCCTCGGGTGCGACTGTGCCACGCGCCTAGAAGGTACCGGCGACACGACTGCGGCGGCTCTCCTGGCATCCGGGAGGGCCGCCGCAGTCGTGTCGCTGTTCGTATCGCTGTTCCTGTCGCTGTCGCTGTCGGGCGCGAACCTCAGCGGGATCAGCTGAAGGAGTCGCCGCAGGCGCAGGAACCCGAGGCGTTCGGGTTGTCGATCGTGAAGCCCTGCTTCTCGATCGTGTCGACGAAGTCGATGGAGGCGCCGCCCAGGTACGGGGCGCTCATCCGGTCGGTGACGACCTTCACTCCGTCGAAGTCCTTCACGACATCGCCGTCGAGCGAGCGCTCGTCGAAGAAGAGCTGGTAGCGCAGGCCGGAGCAGCCGCCGGGCTGGACGGCGACGCGCAGCGCCAGGTCCTCACGGCCTTCCTGCTCCAGCAGGCCCTTGACCTTGGCTGCGGCGGCGTCGGACAGGAGGATGCCGTCGCTCACGGTGGTGGTCTCGTCCGATACGGACATCTGCTTCTCTCCCGGGTTGTACGGACTGCTTGCCGACGTTGCAACCGTCGGAGCCTCGGATTCATTCCGGGCCGACGCTTGCCTGTTCCTTTTCATGCTCGCACACCGCACCGGTGGGGGGATGCGTCACATCGACACTATCGGCATCGTCAAACTGACACGAAGCGGTTATGATAGATAGCGTCAAATAGACGAAAAGGTTTGCCGCAAAACTCGCCGCAGAAAAAGAAAGGGTGCGTGACGTGACCACCGCCCAGCCCCTGGATGTACAGCCGACGCCGCTCGCTCTCCTGCTGCTCGGCCGCGAGGCCGACCCGAAGAGCGAGCGCGGCGTCGAATGCCCGGGCGATCTGCCCTCCGCGTCCGACCCGGACCTGGTGGAGCGCGCCCGCGTCGCCAAGGAGAAGCTCGGGGACAAGGTCTTCGTGCTCGGCCACCACTACCAGCGCGACGAGGTCATCCAGTTCGCGGATGTCACCGGCGACTCCTTCAAGCTCGCCCGGGACGCGGCCGCGCGCCCGGAGGCCGAGTACATCGTCTTCTGCGGCGTGCACTTCATGGCCGAGTCCGCGGACATCCTGACCGGCGACGGGCAGAAGGTCGTGCTGCCCGACCTGGCCGCCGGCTGCTCGATGGCCGACATGGCCACGGCGGAGCAGGTCGCCGAGTGCTGGGACGTACTGACCGAGGCCGGCGTCGCCGAGCAGGTCGTACCCGTCTCGTACATGAACTCCTCCGCCGACATCAAGGCGTTCACCGGCAGGCACGGCGGCACGATCTGTACCTCCTCCAACGCGAAGCGGGCCCTGGAGTGGGCCTTCGAACAGGGCGAGAAGATCCTCTTCCTGCCGGACCAGCACCTGGGCCGGAACACGGCCGTACGGGACATGGGCATGACCCTGGAGGACTGCGTCCTCTACAACCCGCACAAGCCCAACGGCGGCCTGACCGCCGAGGAGCTCCGCAACGCGAAGATGATCCTGTGGCGCGGGCACTGCTCGGTGCACGGACGCTTCTCGGTGGAGTCCGTCAACGACGTGCGGGAGCGGATTCCCGGCGTCAACGTGCTGGTGCACCCGGAGTGCAAGCACGAGGTCGTGGCCGCCGCGGACTACGTGGGCTCCACGGAGTACATCATCAAGGCCCTGGAGGCCGCTCCGGCCGGCTCGAAGTGGGCGATCGGCACCGAGCTGAACCTGGTGCAGCGCCTTGCCAACCGCTTCGCGGCGGAGGACAAGGAGATCGTCTTCCTCGACAAGACGGTGTGCTTCTGCTCGACGATGAACCGGATCGACCTGCCGCACCTCGTGTGGACGCTGGAGTCGTTGGCCGAGGGCAACCTCGTCAACCGGATCGTGGTCGATCCCGAGACGGAGAAGTACGCGAAGCTGGCGCTGGAGCGGATGCTGGCGCTGCCGTAGGGGCGGGCTCGGCACCTGCGGCGCAACGCCGGTGCCGCTACTCGACTCTGGGACGCACCAGGCCGGATTCGTAGGCGATTACCACCAATTGCGCCCGGTCGCGGGCACCGAGTTTCGCCATCGCCCTGTTCACGTGGGTCTTGACGGTGAGTGGGCTGACGGTGAGCCGCTCGGCGATCTCGTCGTTGGAGAGCCCACCCGCGACCAGCACCAGCACCTCGCGTTCGCGCACGGTGAGCGCGGCGAGCCGTTCGCAGTACGCCGCCGCGTCCGGCCCCTCGCCCCAACTCCCGCCCTGCGCGAGGAAGGTGGCGATGAGCCCCTTGGTGGCGGCCGGGGAGAGCAGCGCTTCGCCGCCCGCCGCGATCCGGATGGCGTTGAGCAGTTCGTCCGGTTCGGCACCCTTGCCCAGGAATCCGGAGGCGCCGGCACGCAGGGACTGCACCACGTACTCGTCGACCTCGAAGGTGGTGAGCATGACGATCCGGACATCCGCCAGATCCGGGTCGGCGCTGATCATGCGGGTGGCGGCGAGGCCGTCGGTGCCGGGCATCCTGATGTCCATCAGCACGACGTCGGCACCCGTCGAGCGGGCCAGCGCCACGGCCTCGGCACCGTCCGCGGCCTCCCCCACGACGTGCATGTCCGGCTCCGAGTCGACGAGCACCCGGAAGGCACTGCGCAGCAGCGCCTGGTCGTCGGCGAGCAGCACCTTGATCGGATTCACGTCCGTCACCCCGTTCCGCCCGGCGCGCCGGACGTCGCCTGCTCACCCGTGCGGGCCTTGACCGGCAGGATCGCATGGACGCGGAATCCGCCGCCGTACCGGGGGCACGCGGTGAGAGTGCCGCCGAAAGCGGTGACGCGCTCGCGCATACCGATGAGTCCGTGACCGCCGCCGCCACCCTCGCCGGCCGCTCCCCCGGCCTTCGCGGCGCGCGCGAGCGCGTCACCGCCGCTGCCGTTGTCGAGCACCGTGATCTCGACCGTCGCCCCGACCCGTACGACACTCACCTCCGCCTTCGCGGCCGCCCCGGCGTGCTTGCGCACATTGGTCAGCGCCTCCTGGATGACCCGGTAGGCGGCCAGGTCGGCGGCGGCGGGCAGCGGGTTCTCCGGGTCCGTACAGGCGACCTCGACGGGGAGTCCGGCGTTGCGGAAGGTGTTCACCAGCTCGCCGAGCACGGCGAGCCCGGGAGCCGGTTCGGTGGGAGCCTCCGGGTCGCCCGACTGACGGAGCAGCCCGACGGTGGCACGGAGCTCGTTGAGCGCGGAACGGCTGGCGTCCCGGACGTGGGCCAGTGCCTCCTTCGCCTGGTCCGGCCGCCGGTCCATGACGTGGGCGGCGACGCCGGCCTGGACGTTGACGAGGGCGATGTGGTGCGCGACGACGTCGTGCAGGTCCCTGGCGATCCGCAGCCGCTCCTCGGCGACCCTGCGGCGCGCCTCCTCCTCACGGGTGCGCTCCGCGCGTTCCGCGCGCTCCCTGATCGCGTCGACGAACGCGCGCCTGCTGCGGACGGCGTCCCCGGCGGCGCCCGCCATGCCGGTCCACGCGAAGACGCCGAGATTCTCCTGGCTGTACCAGGGGGCCGAGCCGAAGAACATCGCCGCCGCGGTCAGCACCGTCATGGTCAGCAGGCCGACCCGCCAGGTGGTGGGGCGGTCGGTGCGCGAGGCCACGGTGTAGAGCGCGATCACGGCGCTCATCACCACGGGGGCCGGCGGGTCCATCACCACGAACTCCGCCGCCGACAGCGCCCCGGTGGCGGCGAGCACCGCCCTCGGGCGCCGCCGTCGCAGGACGAGCGCGGCGGCGGCGAGCACCATCAGCAGCACGCTGAGCGGTTCGGGGGTGCGGGTACCGAAGGCGGGTCCGTTCGCCCCGTGGTTCGGGTCGGCGAACGACGCGCAGATCATGCAGAGGAGCACGCCCAGCGCGAGCCCCGCATCGAATGCGAGGGGATGGCCGCGCAGCCAGCGATGGGCCCGCGCGAACCCGGTTCCGAGGGTGGTCACGTCGAGCTACGGTACGGCGTGTCGCGTGCCGCCATGTCCCGTACGTGCGCTGATTCCGCTACAGCACCGTGCCCCCCGGCCGGCGGACCGGGCGGGGCACAGAGGCGGGTGCTGGAGCGGAGGGTGCGTCTAGCCGGGGAACAGGCCGCCGTCGCCGAGCATGTCGCGCACCTCTTCGAGGGTCGCGTCCGAGGACGGCAGGATCAGCTCGGACGGCTCCAGGGAGTCGTCTGGCAGGGGCGAACCGAGCTCTCGCACCTTCTCCAGAAGTGCCTGGAGGGTGGAGCGGAAACCGGTGCCGTCGCCGCTCTCCATCTCGGCGAGCAGCTCGTCGTCGAGCTTGTTGAGTTCGACGACGTGACTGTCGGCCAGCGTGAGCTGGCCCTCCCCCATGATCCGTACGATCATGACGTTGCCCTTACTGCTTGTCGAACTTGTGCGGACTCTGCTGCGACCGCGGTGCGGCGTCCTGCGTCCCGCTGTCGATGGCCTGCTGCTGAGCGGAGGAGCCGCCGGCCAGTTCGGCCTTCATGCGCTGCAGCTCCAGCTCCACATCCGTACCACCGGAGATCCGGTCCAGCTCGGCGGCGATGTCGTCCTTCGCCGTTCCGGTCGGGTCGTCCAGGGCGCCCGAGGCGAGCAGCTCGTCGATGGCGCCGGCTCGCGCCTGGAGCTGCTGGGTCTTGTCCTCGGCCCGCTGGATCGCCAGGCCGACGTCGCCCATCTCCTCGGAGATGCCCGAGAACGCCTCGCCGATCCGGGTCTGCGCCTGGGCCGCCGTGTACGTCGCCTTGATGGTCTCCTTCTTGGTGCGGAAGGCGTCGACCTTGGCCTGGAGCCGCTGGGCCGCGAGAGTGAGCTTCTCCTCCTCGCCCTGCAGCGTCTGGTGCTGCGTCTCCAGGTCCGTGACCTGCTGCTGGAGGGCCGCACGGCGTGACAGCGCCTCGCGGGCCAGATCCTCGCGGCCGAGCGCGAGTGCCTTGCGGCCCTGGTCCTCCAGCTTGGACGACTGGCCCTGCAGCTGGTTCAGCTGCAGCTCAAGCCGCTTGCGCGAGGTCGCCACATCGGCGACGCCGCGCCGCACCTTCTGAAGCAGCTCCAGCTGCTTCTGGTACGAGTAATCGAGGGTCTCGCGCGGGTCCTCGGCCCGGTCAAGGGCCTTGTTTGCCTTCGCGCGGAAGATCATTCCCATACGCTTCATGACACCGCTCATGGGCTTCGCGCGCCCCCTTCTGACGGACTGAGCTCCGGCACTCCAACAGAACCCACAGTACGGGCCCTGTCTCTATTACCGCACTGTCGGAGCACGGATGTGCTCCTCCCCAAGGACGACTGCCGCTGGTCACCACTCCCGCGCAGGGAGTAGATGACCGTCAGGGAAACGTGCGGCATCGTCCGTTCTGCCCCTGTCGGGATGCCTTTAAGGACGCGGGCCGTTGCCGGATCGTTCCCGCCCGGTCCCTTCTCCCCGCGATCGACCCCGTACCCTTGGGTTTTGTGTTCCGTAGCCGTTCCTCCAAGGACGAGAAGGCCCCCACCGGCAAGGTGACGGCGGACCTCTCCAAGCAGCCCCGCGACCCCCAGTCACCCAAGGGTCGCCCCACCCCCAAGCGCAGCGAGGCCCAGACGCAGCGCCGTCGTGCCTCCAGCACGCCGACCGACCGCAAGGAGGCCATGAAGCGCCAGCGCGAAGCGAGGCGCTCCGACCTGGCCAAGCAGCGCGAGGCTCTCGCGACGGGCGACGAGCGCTATCTGCCGCCGCGCGACAAGGGGCCGGTCCGGCGCTTTGTCCGTGACTTCGTGGACTCGCGCTTCTGTATCGCCGAGTACTTCCTGCCGCTGGCGGTGATCATCCTGATTCTCAGCGTGATCCAGATCCAGAACATCCAGAACATCTCTCTGCTGCTCTGGCTCGGTGTGATCGTGCTGATCGTCGTCGACTCGATCGGTCTGGCGTTCCGGCTCAAGAAGCAGCTGCGGGAACGCTTCCCCGACGCCCCGAAGCGCGGCGCCGTCGCGTACGGCCTGATGCGTACGCTCCAGATGCGCCGTCTGCGGCTTCCCAAGCCGCAGGTCAAGCGCGGAGAGCGGCCCTGAGCGCGGCCTCCGGCTTCACGGGGGCCGCTCCGGCGTGGATGAAGGGTCTCGGCGGACTGCGTAACGCGGTCCGCCAGGAGCTTGTCGCCCGGCAGGTGGATGAGCAGATAGCCGCGCGCTTCCCGGTGGGACAGCGTCTGCGGGTGCTCGACGTCGGCGTGGGGCAGGGCACCCAGGCCCTGCGCCTGGCCCGGGCCGGTCACTCGGTGACCGGTCTGGAGTCCGACGCCACGATGCTGGCGGCCGCCCGGGAGGCGCTCGCGGGGGAACCCGAGGGCATCCGCGAGCGGGTCAGGCTGATCCAGGGCGACGGCCAGGACACGGGCGTGCACTTCCTGCCCGGGAGCTTCGACGTGGTGCTGTGCCACGGCGTGCTGATGTATGTCCCGGAGCCCGATCCGATGCTGGCGGGCCTGGCCCGGATGCTGGCGTCCGGCGGACTCCTCTCCCTGCTCGTACGGAACGCGGACGCGCTGGCCATGCGGCCCGGGACCGCGGGTGACTTCGGTGGGGCGCTGGCCGCTTTCGACACGGACACGTACACCAACCGGATCGGCGTCACGGTGCGGGCCGACCGGCTCGACGCCCTGACCGCCACGCTCGCCGGGATCGCCGCGCCGCTGCACGCCTGGTACGGGGTGCGGGTGTTCTGCGACAACGTGGGCAACGAGGCGGAGCTGCCGGCCCCCACGGAACTGGCGCGGCTGATGGACGCCGAGGACCGGGCCGGGCGGACCGATCCGTACCGCCGGGTGGCGGCGCTGCTGCACCTCTGCGGCGTACGCGGCTGACGCGTCCGGAACGGCTTTCGCGGGTGGCCGCGCCACGTCGGCGCCGTACACCCGGCCGGCTTGTCAGCCCAGGCTCTCGCGCCGGAGGGCCTACGTGCGCGGCGGTGCGCGAAGGACGGCCGAGGTCACGCTGGGCGAGATCCAGGGGCCTCGCGGTTGGTGGGTCCGGGTGTTCCCCCGGCCACCGGGCAGGCTCGTGCACCGGGCCTGTCCGGCGGTCGGTACGGGGAAGGAGCGTCAGCCCTGGTCGGCCGAGAGGCTCATCGGACCGTAGATCTTCGTCGTGTCCTCGAAGAGCGTGACCTGTTCCGCCCCGCCCTCCAGAAGCTCCTTCCAGAACTCACCGATCCAGGACTCCGCATCGCCCTGCGTCGTGAACTCGTCCGGCGTCAGCGCCGGCTCCGTCTCCGTACCGTCGGACTTCTCGAACCGCCACGTCCACGCCATGTGCGCCTCCTGGGTCACGTTGCTGCCCAGAGCCTAGTGCCTCGGCCGGGCGCGCACGGGATGCCCGGACGCGGGAGGATCAGCACGTGGAACTCACTCTGCTCGGCACCGGAGCCCCCGACGGGCTGCCGCGGCCCGAATGTCCCTGCGCCGTCTGCGCCTCGGCCCGCGGTGCGCTGGCGCGTGCCGCGACCGCGCTCCTGGTCGACGACGCCCTGCTGCTCGACCTGACTCCGGGGGCCGTGTTCGCCGCCGCCCGCTCGGGGCATTCGCTCACCGCCGTACGCCAGGTGCTGCTGACCCATCCCCACGACGGACCGGCCCTCGAACTGCCCGCCGGGCTGCCACCGGCCGGCCGGGTGCCGGACGGTCAGGTGTTGACGCTGATCAGCGGCCACCGGGTGCGGGCGGTGGCGATGGACGCTCCGGGGACCGGCTACGAGGTGATGTCACCGGAGGGCGAACGGCTGCTGTACCTGCCGCCGATGGCCGCTCCCAGCGGTCTCGCCGACCGGGTGGCGGAACCGTACGACATGGTCGTGGGCGATGTGATCGGGCGTCCCGACGCGGTGGCCCGGCTGAGGGCGGTCGGGGCGGCAGGGCCGACGACCGAGGTGATCGCCGTCCATCTGGACCACGACGCACCGCCCGGCGATGCGCTGGACCGGCGGCTCGCGGCGGCCGGGGCACGGGCCGTGCCCGATGGCACGACGCTGGTGGTGGGCGAGTACCACGCCGTCCCCGACGTCCCGCGGCGCACGCTGGTGACCGGTGGCGCCCGGTCGGGGAAGTCGCTGGAGGCCGAGCAGCGGCTGGAGACCTTCCCCGAGGTGGTGTACGTGGCGACCGGCGGACGCCGGGACGGGGACGGGGAGTGGGCGGCCCGGGTCGGGCTGCACCGGGAGCGCAGGCCGGCCGCCTGGCGTACGGAGGAGACCTGCGAGCTGGCGGAGCTGCTGGCGTCGGACGGTCCCCCGCTGCTGATCGACTGCCTGTCGCTGTGGCTGACGGACGCGATGGACCGGGTGGGCGCCTGGGACGACGCGACGTGGGCGGGCAGCGGTGAGGAGGCGTTGCGGAAGCGGGTCGCCGAACTGGTGCGGGCCGTGCGCAGGACCCGGCGGACCGTGGTCGCGGTGACGAACGAGGTGGGTTCGGGGGTGGTCCCCGCGACGGCTGCCGGGCGGCGCTTCCGGGACGAGCTCGGGCGGCTGAACGCCGCCTTCGCCGCGGAGTGCGAGCACGTGCTGATGGTGGTGGCGGGGCAGGCGCTGGTGCTGCGGGGGTGAGCCGCAGCCCTTTTCTGACGTCGCGTCAGAAGGGTGCCGGGTACTGTTCCGTCGGGGAGCCCGCCGCCGGGTTCCCGGCCATCACGTACCGACCCCGCGAGGCAGACCCCCGTGAATCTGGACGACTTCTCCGACCTGATCGAACGCCCCGACGGCGGCGTACGGCGCGATGCCGAGGAACGACGGGAACGGCTGACCGTGCCGCCCGGGGCGCTCGGACGCCTCGACGAGCTGGGGGAATGGCTCGCGGCCGCCCAGCAGTCCGTACCGGTCAGGCCGGTCGAGCGTCCCCGCGTGGTGGTCTTCGCCGCGGACCACGGGGTGGCGGCACTGAATGTCTCCGGCCGCGCCGCGGGCACCGCGTACGAGCTCGTGCGGGACACCCTGGACGGTGCGAGCGCCGTCGCCGTACTGGCCCGCCGCTTCTCGGTTCCCGTACGGATCGTCGACGCCGGGCTGGACTGCGATCCGGAGCTGCTGCCCGAGTCCGTCGTAAGGCACCGGGTGCGGCGCGGCAGCGGGCGCATCGACATCGAGGACGCGCTGACGGCCGAGGAAGCCGAGCGGGCGGTGCGGCTGGGTACGGCGATCGCCGACGAGGAGGCCGACTCCGGTACGGATCTGGTGGTGCTCGGCGACCTGAGCGTCGGCGGGACCACGGCGGCCTCCGTCCTGATCGCGGCACTGTGCGGCACGGACGCCTCGGTGGTCACGGGCCGAGGCGGCACCGGGATCGACGACCTGGCGTGGATGCGCAAGTGCGCGGCGATCCGCGACGCGCTGCGCCGGGCGCGACCGGTGCTGGGTGACCAGCTGGAGCTGCTTGCCGCGGTCGGCGGCGCCGACCTGGCGGCGATGACGGGCTTCCTGCTGCAGAGCGCGGTCCGCCGGATGCCGGTGATCCTGGACGGGGTCGTCGGCTCGGCCTGCGCGCTGGTGGCGCAGCGGGCCGCGTTCCGTGCGCCGGACTGGTGGCTGGCCGGGCAGGCGAGCGGTGAGCCGGCGCAGGCGAAGGCACTGGACCGGATGGCGCTCACACCGCTGCTCGATCACGGGGTGACCGTGGGCGGGGGCAGCGGGGCGATCCTCGCGCTTCCCCTGGTGCAGGCCGCGGCGGCGCTGGCGGCGGAACTGCCGGAGCGTGCGGAGGAGGCGGAGGAACCGGAGGGGACCGAGGGGGCGGAGGGGGCGGAGGAGCCCGAGGAGGCCACTGAGGTCACTGAGGTCACTGAGGTCACTGCCGAGAAGGCCTCGGGCGCCTGAGCCCGCCCACCGGCGGTCAGGGTTTGCCGGTGGGCAGCGGGACCCGGTCGGGGGCGCCGCCGATCAGGTCCTGGAACCTGCGCCGTGGACCGGCCCACCGCCGGTCGTGGTGGTAGGCGCGCAGCACCGACCTGGACCTGGCCCGGTGCCTGTTCCGGTAGAACCGCTTCGCCCACGGCGAGGCCGGCCGGGCCAGCCTGACCGCGCCCACCAGGGCGACGAACGGGATCAGCGCGCCGAGAACCGCCATGCGTACCTTGCCCTTGAAGAGGGCGATCAGCACGAAGGCGAAGTTGACGACGAGCGTCAGGACGATGCTCAGCCGCCCCTGCTGCTCGTCGTCGCTCAGCTCGTCGACCCCGAGCGGCGAGAAACCGGCCAGGAAGAGCCCCACGAGCGCGGCGGTGAGGACGACGACCTCCACACTCTGCCGGCCCTGTTCGGTCCAGTACACGTCGTCCATGTGCAGGATCATCGCGAACTCGTCGAGCATCAGACCGGCGCCCACACCGAAGATCACCGCGCAGAGCGAGGCTCCGACGCCCTCCCGGCCGCTGGCCACCGCGCCGAAGCCGCCGAGCACGGTGAGCACCACCCCGGGCACCACGTGGTGAACGTGCACACCCCCGGGCGTGACGTTGCGGAAGGGGCCTTTGCCGGCCCGGATCAGCCGGGTGATCATACGGGTGACGCCGAACGTGAGCACGAAGGCGCTCAGGGCGAGGAGCATCGGAAGCTTGCCCGGCTCGACGAAGTTCTCGTGCAACCAGTGACCCATGCCACCCACTCCCGATAGGTCACCTCACGGGGGATTTGAGGTGATCCGCCCAATCTATCGGTGGCGGGCACCGGCTAGCCTGCGCGCGGTGACCTCCCTGAACAGCCACGGCCTGCGTTTCGCCTTCGGCACCCTCACCGCACTCCCCGTCCGCGTGACCCGCTGGGACCGTGCGACCGCCCGCACCGGGATGCTGTGTGCCCCGCTCGCCGGGCTCCTGGTGGGCCTGCTCGCGGCCGTGCCGGGCGCCCTGTCGCTCCTGCTGGGCTCGGGGCCCCTGCTGGCCGCCGTGGCCTCCGTCGCCGTGCCGGCGGCCGTCACCCGGGGGCTGCACCTGGACGGACTCGCGGACACCGCGGACGGACTCGGCAGCGCGAAGCCCGCCGGGGAGGCGCTGCGCATCATGAAGCAGTCGGACATTGGCCCGTTCGGTGTCATCACTCTGCTCCTCGTCCTGCTGGCCCAGGTCGCCGCCCTCTTCGAGCTGTACGGGCAGGGCTGGGCGCACGGCGCCGCCGGGGCGGTCGTGTCCGGCGTGGCGGCCCGGCTCGCGCTCACCCTGGCCTCCCGTCAGGGCGTCCCGCCCGCCCGCCCCGAGGGCCTGGGAGCGGCGGTGGCGGGCACGGTCCCCCGGATCGGTGCGATGGCCGTGACCGTACTGGCCGTCGCGGTCTGCGCGGGCGCGGGGGCCCTGCTGGGCGGTTACGGGGCCGTGCACCACGCGCTGGCCGTGGTGGTCGCGCTGGGCGTCGCCCAGCTGCTGATGCTGCACTGTGTACGGCGCTTCGGCGGGGTGACCGGGGACGTGTTCGGCGCACTGGAGGAGACGGCCGCGACGGCGGCGCTGGTGGTGCTGGCGTTCTAGCCAGGCGGGACTTCGCGGACACCCTCAGGGCGCGCAGGTCTCGCGCCAGGGGTCGAGCGCGTACTCCTTGCGCAGGGAACTCAGCTTCAGCCGCCGTGATTCGGCACAGAACTGGGCCGGGGCCAGCTCGTACTCCGCGTGGAAGACCGCCTTGCCCGCCTCGGTGAACGGGGTGACGGCGTCGCACTCCTCGTACTGGGCGCACTGCTCGTTGACCGCGAAGTCGAAGTCGGGCTCCAGTTCCGGGATCTGGTCCAGGTCGTTCTTCAGGCCCACGGAGAGACCGTGCCCGTGGGCGAGGCGGGCGATCAGCCGGTTGTAGCGCAGCTGGTGGTCCGCCGTGAGCGGAAAGCCGGACGGGTTGAGGTAGGCGTCCATGTTGTCCGGCTCCACCGCGTCGAAGCCCTTCTTCGCGCACATCGCGATCCGGGCGTCCATCAGCGGCTCCAGGACATCGGTGCGGCGGATGTCGAGCCAGCGCTCGCCCTTCCAGCCGTTGCCCTCGCCGAGCACCGACGCGGGGAACTTCCCGGCGTCCGGGCGGAAGTCCTCCCAGGCACCGGTGGAGAGGTAGCAGATGACCTTGCGGTCCCGGCGGTGCAGCTCCGCCACGTCCGCCGCACCGTTCTCGAAGCCGTCGATGTCGTAGACCGGCGCGTCCACGGACGGGTCCAGCCGACCGGAGAGCTGCCACTGCCAGTCGGTGCCCGGCTCCGGGCGCCAGTGGGTGCCCGGAGCCCGCTCGGAAGCTCGGGAGGGGACCGGTGCGGTGGCCTGTGAGGGCACAGGGGCGGGGGCCGGTGCCCCCGAGGTGCAGGCGGTGAGCACGAGCAGAAGAACCGGTACGGCGGCGGACAGCGGTGTCCGCGGCCCCGTACCGCGCAGCCGGCCTTGCCACCGCATCGCTCTCCCCCCGCTCGCACCTTCACCGGCAACGACCCTACTGGCGCGCGCCCTTCCCGCCGGACCGGGGCCGCCCGGCGGATGTCCGTACACCCGGGAGGGCCCAGGACGGCCCGCCGCTGTGAGGCACCAGGAAAGGCGCGCGTAGGCTCATTCCCGGCACATTGCGGCGCCGTCTACGATGCGCCGGGCACGGTCGGCCCACCCCTCGACCGACAACAGAACTCAACGGAAGCGAGATTCCACCACCGTGACTGCTCTCACTCTCAGCACCGCCGGTGCGGCGACGCTGCGCGCCGACGCTCTCGTCGTCGGCGTCGCCAAGGGCGCTGGATCCAAGTCCGGGGACCTGGTCCTCGCGCCGGGCGCCGAGGCCGTGGACAAGGCGTTCGACGGAAAGCTCGCCGCCGTCCTGGAGACCCTGGGTGCCTCCGGTGCCGAGGGCGAAGTGACCAAGCTCCCCGCGCCGTCCGGCCTCAAGGCCCCGGTCGTCCTCGCGGTCGGGCTCGGCAAGGTCCCGGACGGCGACGACGCGTACGACCCCGAGACGCTGCGCAAGGCCGCGGGTTCCGCAGCCCGCGCGCTGGCCGGTTCGAAGAAGGCCGGCTTCGCGCTGCCCGTCCTGTCCGTCGAGGACGCCGGCGCGGTCGCCGAGGGTGCGCTCCTGGGCGCGTACGCCTTCACGGCCTACCAGGGCGGCGAGAACTCGCTCGCCCCCAAGGGCGCCAAGAACAACGGCCCGAAGCTGCCGCTCGCCGAGGTGGCCCTGATCGGCACCAAGCCGCGCGACAAGGCGTTCAAGGCCGCCGCCGAGCGCGCCACCGCGCTCGTCGAGGAGATCAACCGCGCCCGCGACCTGATCAACACCCCGCCGAACGACCTGTACCCCGAGTCCTTCGCCGCCGTGGTCACCGCCGCGGGCAAGGAGCACGGCATCAAGGTGCAGGTCCTCGACGAGAAGGCGCTCGTGAAGGGCGGCTTCGGCGGTCTGCTGGGTGTCGGTCAGGGCTCGGCCCACGGCCCCCGTCTGGTGAAGCTCGCCTACACGCACCCCAAGGCGGAGAAGACCCTGGCCCTCGTGGGCAAGGGCATCACCTACGACTCGGGCGGCATCTCGCTCAAGCCGGCGGGCCACAACGAGACGATGAAGTGCGACATGAGCGGCGCCGCCGCCGTGTTCGCGGCCGTCGTCGCCGCCGCCCGTCTCGGCCTCAGGGTCAACGTCACCGGCTGGCTCGCGCTCGCCGAGAACATGCCGTCCGGCAACGCCACCCGCCCCGGTGACGTGCTGCGCATGTACAGCGGCAAGACCGTCGAGGTCCTCAACACGGACGCCGAGGGCCGACTCGTCCTCGCGGACGCGCTGACCCGTGCCTCCGAGGAGAACCCGGACGCGATCGTCGACGTCGCCACGCTGACCGGTGCGATGGTGCTCGCCCTGGGCAACCGCACCTTCGGCATCATGGCGAACGACGACGCCTTCCGTACCTCCATCCACGAGATCGCCGAGGAGGTCGGCGAGGCTTCCTGGCCGATGCCTCTCCCCGCCGACCTGCGCAAGGGCATGGAGTCCCCCACCGCCGACATCGCCAACATGGGCGAGCGGATGGGCGGCGGCCTGGTGGCCGGTCTGTTCCTCCAGGAGTTCGTGGGCGAGGGCATCGCCTGGGCGCACCTGGACATCGCGGGCCCGGCCTTCCACGAGGGCGCGCCCTACGGCTACACGCCCAAGGGCGGCACCGGTTCCGCGGTCCGCACGCTGGTCGCGCTGGCGGAGCACACCGCCGCGGGCGACCTCGGCTGACAGTGAGGATGTGACGTCGGCCCCGGGCATACGTCCGGGGCCGTACGCGTTCACACAGGGGCGCCGGAAGGCTTCACCCCGATTTGTACGCAGCAGTAACCCCCGGAGGCGGCTGATCATCCGCCTCCGACCCGGGCCCCGCGTCCCGCCCACCGTCAACAAGTGCGAAGATGGGTTCTCGGCAGGACAGGGCCCCCACCACAGGGCCGAACAACGAAGCGGCCGAACACCAGCCGACCGGCCGGTCACACCCCAGCTACGGGGCCCGGCATCCGGCGCACATGCATGGAGGACGTGACGTGGCGAACGACGCCAGCACCGTTTTCGACCTAGTGATCCTCGGCGGTGGCAGTGGCGGGTACGCCGCGGCCCTGCGCGGAGCGCAGCTGGGTCTGGACGTCGCCCTGATCGAAAAGGGCAAGGTCGGCGGCACCTGCCTGCACAACGGCTGTATTCCCACGAAGGCGCTGCTGCACGCCGGCGAGATCGCCGACCAGGCCCGCGAGGCCAGTCAGTTCGGCGTGAAGGCCACCTTCGAGGGCATCGACATCGAGGCCGTCCACAAGTACAAGGACGAGGTGATCTCGGGCCTGTACAAGGGTCTGCAGGGACTCATCGCCTCGCGCAAGGTGCACTACATCGAAGGTGAGGGGCGGCTCTCCTCCCCCACCTCCGTCGACGTGAACGGCGAGCGCGTCACCGGCCGCCACGTCCTGCTGGCGACCGGCTCCGTGCCGAAGTCGCTGCCGGGCCTGGAGATCGACGGCAACCGCGTCATCTCATCGGACCACGCGCTGACGCTGGACCGCGTACCGAAGTCCGCGATCATCCTGGGCGGTGGCGTCATCGGCGTCGAGTTCGCCTCGGCGTGGAAGTCCTTCGGCACCGACGTCACGATCATCGAGGGCCTGAAGCACCTGGTCCCCGTCGAGGACGAGAACAGCTCGAAGATCCTTGAGCGCGCGTTCCGCAAGCGTGGCATCAAGTTCAACCTCGGCACCTTCTTCGACAAGGCGGAGTACACGCAGGACGGCGTCCGCGTGACCCTCGCCGACGGCAAGACCTTCGAGGCCGAGGTGCTTCTGGTCGCCATCGGCCGCGGTCCGGTCTCGCAGGGCCTCGGTTACGAGGAGGCCGGCGTCGCGATGGACCGCGGTTACGTCCTCGTCGACGAGTACATGCAGACCAACGTTCCGACCGTGTCGGCCGTGGGCGACCTGGCCCCGACCCTCCAGCTCGCGCACGTCGGATTCGCCGAGGGCATCCTGGTGGCGGAGCGGCTGGCCGGTCTCAAGACCGTGCCGATCGACTACGACGGCGTGCCGAAGGTGGCGTACTGCCACCCCGAGGTCGCCTCCGTCGGCATCACCGAGGCCAAGGCCAAGGAGATCTACGGTGCGGACAAGGTCGTCGTCCTCAAGTACAACCTCGCGGGCAACGGCAAGAGCAAGATCCTGAAGACCGCGGGCGAGATCAAGCTCGTCCAGGTCAAGGACGGTGCCGTGGTCGGCGTCCACATGGTCGGTGACCGTATGGGCGAGCAGGTCGGCGAAGCCCAGCTGATCTACAACTGGGAGGCGCTGCCCTCCGAGGTCGCGCAGCTCATCCACGCCCACCCGACGCAGAGCGAGGCGCTCGGCGAGGCCCACCTGGCCCTGGCCGGCAAGCCCCTCCACTCCCACGACTGACCAGTCGAACGGGCGCGACGACCGACCACTTCCGCACTTTCGTAAGGAGCAACTGAAACCATGCCGGTTTCCGTAACCCTTCCGGCGCTCGGCGAGAGCGTCACCGAGGGCACCGTCACCCGTTGGCTGAAGGCCGAGGGCGAGCGCGTCGAGGCCGACGAGCCGTTGCTCGAGGTCTCGACCGACAAGGTCGACACCGAGATCCCGTCGCCCGCCGCCGGCATCCTGTCCTCCATCAAGGTCGCCGAGGACGAGACCGTCGAGGTCGGCGCCGAGCTGGCCGTCATCGACGACGGTTCCGGCGCGCCCGCGGCGGCTCCGGCCGCCGAGCCCGCCGCCGCTCCGGCCGCCGAGCCCGCCGCGGTTCCGGCCCCGGCCGCGGCCGAGGCGCCGACCGCGCCGTCCACCGAGACCGAGGCCCCGGCCGCGGCTCCGACGGCCGAGGCCACCACCGGTGCCTCGTCCGCCTCCGGCACCGACGTCACCCTCCCGGCACTCGGTGAGAGCGTCACCGAGGGCACTGTCACCCGCTGGCTGAAGCAGGTCGGCGAGGAGGTCACCGAGGACGAGCCCCTCCTCGAGGTCTCCACGGACAAGGTCGACACCGAGATCCCGGCCCCGGTTTCCGGTGTGCTGCTGGAGATCGTCGTCGGCGAGGACGAGACCGCCGAGGTCGGCGCGAAGCTCGCCGTCATCGGTGCCCCGGGTGCCGCTCCGGCGGCTGCCCCGGCTCCGTCCGCCCCGGCCCCGGCACCCGCCGCTCCGGCCCCGGCTGCCCCGGCACCCGCCGCCGCTGCCCCGGCTCCGTCCGCCCCGGCTCCGTCCGCCCCGGCTCCGGCAGCCGCCACCCCGGCACCCGCTCCGGCTCCGGCTCCGGCACCCGCTCCGGCACCCGCTCCGGCTCCGGCTCCGGCAGCCGCCGCTCCGGCCGCTCCGGCTCCGGCAGCCGCCGCTCCGGCGCCCGCCACCCCGGCACCGGCCGCCCAGGCCGCGCCTTCCGGTGACGACTCCGGCGCGTACGTCACGCCGCTGGTCCGCAAGCTCGCCGCCGAGAACGGCGTCGACCTGGGCGCGGTCAAGGGCACCGGCGTCGGTGGCCGCATCCGCAAGCAGGACGTCGTCACCGCCGCGGAGGCCGCCAAGGCCGCCGCCGCCGCTCCGGCTCCGGCCGCCGCTGCTCCGGCCGCGAAGGCGCCGAAGCTGGAGGCGTCCCCGCTGCGCGGTCAGACGGTCAAGATGACCCGCATGCGCAAGGTCATCGGCGACAACATGATGAAGGCGCTGCACTCGCAGGCCCAGCTGACCTCGGTGCTCGAGGTCGACATCACCAAGCTGATGAAGCTGCGCAACCAGGCGAAGGCCTCCTTCGCCGCCCGTGAGGGCGTCAAGCTGTCCCCGATGCCGTTCTTCGTGAAGGCTGCTGCCCAGGCGCTGAAGGCCCACCCGGTCGTCAACGCCCGGATCAACGAGGACGAAGGCACCATCACGTACTTCGACTCGGAGAACATCGGCATCGCCGTGGACGCCGAGAAGGGCCTGATGACCCCGGTCATCAAGGGCGCGGGCGACCTGAACATCGCCGGCATCGCGAAGAAGACCTTCGAGCTGGCCGGCAAGGCCCGCGGTGGCGGTCTGACCCCGGACGACATGTCCGGTGCCACCTTCACGATCAGCAACACCGGCTCGCGCGGTGCGCTGTTCGACACCGTCATCGTGCCTCCGAACCAGGCAGCCATCCTGGGCATCGGTGCCACGGTCCGTCGTCCGGTGATCATCGACCACCCGGACCTCGGCGAGACGATCGCGGTGCGCGACATGACGTACCTCTCGCTCTCCTACGACCACCGTCTGGTGGACGGCGCGGACGCCGCCCGTTACCTGACGACGGTCAAGGCGATCCTGGAGGCCGGTGAGTTCGAGGTCGAGCTCGGCCTCTGAGCGACGTACCTGTAACCAGCCTCACCAGCGGCGCCCCCGTCCGGAACACCTCCGGGCGGGGGCGCCGCCGTATTGTCTAGACAGCCGGCGGTCGCCCAGGCGGCCGTGCCGGCGCAGGCAGCGCCGGATCGCTCAGAAGGAGCCCCTCATGACCCCGCCCGTCGTCCACTCGCTGCGCGAACAGATCCGCGAGCACATCGTGGACGGGATCGTCAGCGGGCGCTGGAAGCCGGGCGAGCGGATCGTGGAGCGCCGCATCGCGACCGAGCTGGAGGTGAGCCAGACGCCCGTCCGGGAGGCGCTGCGCGAGCTGGAGACCCTCCGTCTGATCGAGTCGGCGCCCAACAAGGGCGTGCGGGTGAGGAATCTGACCGCGGCCGATCTGGAGGAGAGCTATCCGGTACGGGCGGGCCTGGAGCAGATCGCGGCGGAGCTGGCGGCCCCCGCGCTCGGCGACGACTGTTCGGCGCTCACACCCCACGTGGCGGCCCTCTACGAGGCGGACCGGCTGGCCGACGGCGAGGCCCAGGTACGGCACACCGTGGCCTTCCACCGGGAGATGGTGCGGGCCGCCGGGAACGCCGTCCTGCTGCACACCTGGGAAGGGCTCGGCATCGAGGTGTTCACGGCCCTGTCGATCCGGTGGCTCGGCACGGTCCAGAAGTCGTACGCGGAGGAGCACGAGGCGCTCATCGAGGCGTTCCTGCGGAAGGACCCGCAGATCGGCACGCTGGTCAAGGCACATGTGCTGGGCTGCGCGCCCCGCGCGTGACCCCTCTGCCCATCTGCGGCACCAGGCGCTCGACTGCGCAGTCGAGCGCCCCTTTTGCCCTCTTTGTGACGTCACTGCGTGCCCCCTTTCGCGGCACCGAATGCCACTTTCTTCATATCGAGAAGTTTTCCCCTTCAACCCTTTGATCGATCATCGATCAGCCATTTACAGTTCACTCCGCGGGCCCACCGGCCCCATCGCCCTGTCCTGCCAGCCAGGGCCTTCTCCACCCCCCTCCTCTCCGGAAGGCGGCGATCATGACCGACCCCGTAGGAAAGCTCCCGAGCGAGCTCGACCAGCTCCCGGACCGTGACCCCGAGGAGACCGCTGAATGGGCGGCCTCCCTCGACGCCGTCACCAAGGCCGCCGGCCCGCACCGGGCCGCGTACCTCATGCGGCGCTCGCTCCAGCACGCCGAGGGTGCCGGTCTCACGCTGCCCAAACTGCTGGAGACCGATTACGTCAACTCCATCCCGACCGCCGCGGAGCCCGCCTTCGACGGTGACCTGGAGCTGGAGTCCCGCATCACCGCGTGGAACCGCTGGAACGCGGCAGCCATGGTCACCCGCGGCGCCCGCTACGGCGTCGGCGGCCACATCGCCACCTTCGCCTCGGCCGCCTGGCTGTACGAGACCGGCTTCAACCACTTCTTCCGCGGGAAGGAGGGAGGTGGCACCTCCCGTTCGAGCGGAGCCGAGAACGGGGGAGGCTCCGGCGACCAGCTCTACATCCAGGGCCACGCCTCCCCCGGCATCTACGCCCGCGCCTTCCTCGACGGCCGGCTCAGTGAGCAGCAGCTCGACAAGTTCCGCCAGGAGGCGGGCGGCGAGGGTCTGCCCTCCTACCCGCACCCGCGGCGGCTCCCCTGGCTGTGGGAGTTCCCCACCGTGTCGATGGGCCTCGGCCCGCTCTCGGCCATCTACCAGGCACGCTTCAACCGCTACCTGGCCAACCGCAACATCAAGGACACGTCGAACTCGCACGTCTGGGCCTTCCTGGGCGACGGCGAGATGGACGAGCCCGAGTCGACCGCCGCCCTCGCCCTCGCGGCCCGTGAGCAGCTCGACAACCTGACCTTCGTCATCAACTGCAACCTGCAGCGTCTCGACGGCCCGGTCCGCGCCAACTTCCGTGTGGTCCAGGAGCTGGAGGGCGCGTTCCGCGGCGCCGGCTGGAACGTCGTCAAGACGCTCTGGGGCAACGCCTGGGACGAGCTGTTCCAGCTGGACACCACGGGTGCGCTGCTGCGCCGGCTCCGCGAGGTCCCGGACGCGCAGTTCCAGACGTACGCCACCCGCGACGTCGCGTACATACGTGAGCACTTCTTCGGCGCCGAGCCCGCGCTCGCCGAGCTCGCGAAGCTGCTCACCGACGCGAAGATCGCCGAGTGCTTCTACACCTCGCGCGGCGGCCACGAGGCCCGCAAGGTGTACGCGGCGTACCGGGCGGCCGTCGAGCACAAGGGCGCGCCGACCGTGATCCTCGCGCAGACGGTGAAGGGCTACACGCTCGGCAAGGGCTTCGAGTCCAAGAACGCCAATCACCAGATGAAGAAGCTGTCGGTCGACGAGTTCAAGGACATGCGCGAGCTCCTGGGCCTGCCGATCCCGGACAGCGCCTTCGCCGACGGCCTGGTGCCGTACGGCCACCCGGGCGCGGACTCCCCCGAGGTCCGTTACCTCCAGGAGCGCCGTGCCGCGCTCGGCGGTCCCGCACCGGCCCGCCGGGTGCACGCGGTGGCCCTGCCGGAGCCTGAGGAGCGCGCGTTCCAGGCCCTGTACAAGGGGTCCGGCAAGCAGGAGATGGCCACCACCATGGCGTTCGTGCGCCTGGCCAAGGACCTGATGCGGGACAAGCAGACCGGAAAGCGCTGGGTGCCGATCGTCCCGGACGAGGCACGCACGTTCGGCATGGAGTCGCTGTTCCCGTCGGCGGGCATCTACTCGCCGCTGGGCCAGACGTACGATCCGGTCGACCGCGACCAGCTAATGTACTACAAGGAAGCCAAGGACGGTCAGATCCTCAACGAGGGGATCACCGAGGCCGGCGCCATGGCCGACTTCATCGCCGCGGCGACGTCGTACGCGACGCACGGCGAGACGATGATCCCGTTCTACATCTTCTACTCGATGTTCGGCTGGCAGCGGACCGGCGACCAGATGTGGCAGCTCGCCGACCAGCTCGGCAAGGGCTTCATCGTCGGCGCGACGGCCGGCCGGACGACGCTGACGGGAGAGGGCCTCCAGCACGCGGACGGTCACTCGCACCTGATCGCGTCGACGAACCCGGCGTCGCTGAACTACGACCCGGCGTTCGCGTACGAGGTGGCGGTGATCGTCAAGGACGGTCTGCGCCGGATGTACGGCCCCGAGGCCGAGAACGTCTTCTACTACCTGACGGTCTACAACGAGCCGAAGCGGCAGCCCGCGATGCCGGAAGGTGTCGAGGACGGGATCGTCAAGGGCCTGTACCGCTTCAAGGAGGGCACGCCCGCGAGCGTGGACGCACCGCGGCTCCAGCTGCTGGCCTCCGGTACGGCGATCCACTGGGCCCTGGAGGCGCAGGAGCTGCTGGCGGCGGACTGGGGTGTCACGGCCGACGTCTGGTCCGCGACCTCGTGGGGCGAGCTGCGGCGCGAGGCGCTCCTGGCCGACGAGGCGATACTGCACGGCGAGCAGCGGGTGCCGTACGTGACGCAGGCGCTGTCCGGTGCGCCGGGTCCGGTGCTGGCCGTCAGCGACTGGATGCGCGCGGTTCCGGACCAGATCAGCCAGTGGGTGGAGCAGGACTGGTCCTCACTCGGCACGGACGGCTTCGGCCTCTCCGACACGCGTGAGGCGGCCCGCCGCCACTTCGGGGTCGACGCGCAGTCGGTCGCGGTCGCGGCGCTGGCCCAGCTGGCGCGGCGCGGCGAGGTGCCGGCGTCCGCGGTGAAGGAGGCACGAGAGCGGTACGGTCTCTGACCTGGCCGTTCTTGCCCTCGATCGCCGGGCGGGCTCGATCCTTCGAGCCTGCCCGGCGATCGAGGGCTCCGCTGGACCTGCCCGGCGGCCGCCGGCCCCGTACGGGCTCGTCCTGAAGGGTGGGACCTGATATCCCTGCGCCCGGGCCGAGGACAGCCTCCGGGTGTACCGGATCGACCGGTTCTCCGCCGTCACGGCGACCGACGAGCGCTTCGTACGCGACGAGGACTTCGGCCTGCCCGGCTTCCGGGACGCCCGCTCCGCGCGGTTCGCCTGTCCATCCTCCGTACCGAGTACCGAGGTGACCGTACGCGTCTCCGAGGCGGGTGCCCGGCGCCGACGGCCGGCGCACGGTCACCCTGCCCGTGAAGTCGCTCGACATCGCGTACGGCCAGTTGCCGGCGCTGGGACCCGAGCTGGAAGTCCTCGAACCGGCCGGCCCGCGCGCACGATTCGCCGACGCGGCCGAACGGCTGCGCGATCTCTACCGGTGAAGGGCTTCATTTCGGTGTCTCCGCGTGCATCGCCCGCCGTCAGGGCCGATGCTTGTCCCGTGATGGACGAGACGGAGTTCTGGCAGATCATCGACAGCACCCGCGAGGCCGCCGAGGGCGACCCCGAGGACCATGCCGATCTGCTGGTCGAACGGCTGGTGCAGCTCGACCCCGACTCCGTGCTGGACTTCGCCCGGCATTTCGAGGTCCGCTACAACCGCGCGTACCGCTGGGATCTGTGGGGCGCCGCCGCGGTGCTGCTCGGCGGGGCGAGCGACGACGCCTTCGACTACTTCCGGTGCTGGCTGATCGGCCAGGGCCGGGAGGTCTTCGAAGGGGCGTTGCACGATCCGGACAGCCTCGCCGAGCTCCTCGACGACTTCGACGAGGAGTTCGACGGGGACGGCGAGGAGCTCGGTTACGCCGCCGACGAGGCGTACGAGCAACTCACCGGAGTGGTCGCGCCGGACCTCGGTGTCCCGCCCCAGCCCACCGAGCCGGAGGGCGTGCCCTTCAGCCTGGAGGGCGACTCCCAGCTGGCCACGCGCTTTCCCTCGCTCCGGGACCGCTTCGGCCCGTCCTGAGACCCGGGCCTCGGGCGGCGCGACCACCCGCAGGCCCTGCTCGCCGTACTCGCTCGCCGGTGCGCGTCGCGCTGCGCACCTTCCACCGGTACTTCCGCTCCAAGCAGGCTGTTCAGAGGGTGAGCGAGCGCCCCATCAGCACGTCGTCGACGTACCGTCCGTGCAGGAAGAACTCGCCGGGCAGCACACCCTCGACGGCGAAGCCCTCCGCCGCGTACAGCGCGCGGGCGGGGGTGTTGTGCCCGAGGACGCGCAGGGTGATGCGGTTCGCGCCCTGGCGCCGCGCCTCGGCGAACGAGGCGCGCAGCAGGTTCCGCCCGAGACCGCGCCCGCGCGCCCAGTCGGCCACGGCGAGGCCCTGTATCTGGCGCACATGTGCGTTGCAGGCGAGCGGGGTGGGCGCGACCAGCCGGATGTATCCGGCGACGACCGCCTCGCCGTCGGCGTTCTCGGCCTCCGCGACGAGGAAGTCCGCGGGCCGGTGCCCCGCGCCGAAGAAGGGGTCGTACGGGGGCTGGGGCCGCGGCTGCACCGCGTGCAGCGTCGACCAGGTGGCCCGGTCGAGTTCAGCCAGCGCCTCACCGTCGGCGAGAGCGGCCTGACGGACGGGGCGGGTACGCAGTTCGGGCATGCGTTCCACTGTGGCACGCCGCCCCCGTCCGGTCAGCGCACTTTCGCGGACCGGGACGCCCGCCGCACGGCCGGAACACGGCGGCGCGGAGCACGTCTGAGGCAGGATGGCCCCATGTCGCACTCCCGTATCGCCATCACCGGTTCGACCGGACTCATCGGAGCGGCGCTGGTGCGTTCGCTCCTCGCCGACGGGCACGAGGTGGTCCGCCTGGTGCGCCGCCCGCCCGCCACGGGCGACGAGGTGGAGTGGGATCCCAAGCGCCAGTACGTCGACGTGGCGGGGCTCGTGGGCTGTGACGCCGTCGTCCACCTGGCCGGTGCCGGAGTCGGCGACCGCCGCTGGACGGAGGCGTACAAACGCGAGATCCGGGACAGCCGGGTGCTGGGCACGGCGGCGATCGCCGAGGCCGTCGCTTCCCTCGACGCTCCGCCGAAGGTGCTGCTGTCCGGGTCGGCCATCGGCTACTACGGCGACACCGGGGACCGCGCGGTCGACGAGAGCGCCCCTCCCGGCGAAGGTTTTCTGCCGTCCGTCTGCGTGGAGTGGGAGGAGGCCGCGGCCGCCGCGCAGGAGGCGGGCGTCCGCACCGTGTTCGGGCGCACGGGCCTGGTCGTGGCACGGGAGGGTGGGGCCTGGGGGCGGCTGTTCCCGTTGTTCAGGGCGGGTCTCGGCGGGCGGCTCGGAAACGGTCGCCAGTTCTGGAGCTTCATCGCGCTGCACGACCACATCGCGGCGCTGCGGCACATCATCGACACCCCGGCGCTGTCGGGCCCGGTCAATCTGACCGGGCCCGACCCGGTCACCAACCGGGAGGTGACGGCCGCGATGGGACGGGTGCTGCACCGCCCGACCCTGCTCACCGCTCCGGCGCCGGCGCTGCGGATCGCGCTGGGCGGCTTCGCGACGGACGTGCTGGGCAGCCAGCGGGTGCTGCCCGGCCAACTGCTCGGCTCGGGCTTCTCGTTCGCGTTCCCCGGCATCGACGGGGCGATCCGGGCAGCCCTGCGCTGACGCCGCTGTGCGACCCCGTGCCCCGGTGCCCGGGGCACGCGCTGCTGCGCCCGTATCAGCCATCCTCCTAGCCTCGACCCGAACTCGGGCATTCCGGCGGCCTGTTGGGGGCAAGAGCCTCCCACCAGTCGCACCGACTCGGGGAGGGGCAGACGTGATCGGCACGGCACACCACGCAGATGTGATCATCATCGGGGCCGGGCCAGCCGGCCTGTCGGCGGCCCATCAGCTCAACCGCGCGGGGGTGAGCGTCAGCGTCCTGGAGGCAGCCCCCTGTGTCGGCGGCCGGATGGCCACGCATGACGTGGACGGATTCCGGCTCGACCACCTGGGACCTCTGCTCAGTTCCTCCTGCCCGGAGCTGGGCCTCGCGCCCGCTCTCGAAGGGCTGGTGCTGCGGGACTTCGCACCCGGGCTGCTGGTCCACAGTGAGGGCCGCCAGTACCGCACCGGCACCATACGGAGCGCGAGGGGCGCTCTCAGAGCAGTGCGCTCCCGATCGAGCGCCCCCCATGCACCACTGGGCGGGGCGATCGAGCAGGCCCGCCTGGGCGCGGCACTGGGCCGACTGGCCTCCACGCCCGTCCCCCGCCTCCTGGCCCGGCCGGAACGGACCGCCCTCGCCGCCCTGGCGGCCCGCGGCCTCCCGTCCCGTACGGTCAACGGATTCCTGCGCCCACTGCTCTCCGCGCTGCTCAGTGACCCCGCGCTCACCACATCGAGCCGTGTGGCCGATCTCGCCCTGCGCGGCTATGCGCGCGGCAGGCTGTGCGTACCGGCGGGCGGTTCCTCGACCCTGCCGGAAATCCTGGCGGCCACGCTGCCACCCGGCACCGTACGGACCGGCGTCCATGTCACCGCCGCCGGAATCACCTCGGTGCGCACCAAGGAGCACGGTGAACTGCGCTGCCGTTCCCTGCTGCTGGCCACCGGGGCCGGCGCCGCCGCCGAGCTGCTGCCCGGGCTGCGGATACCGTCGTTCCACCCGGTGACGGTGCTGCACCACACGACGCCCGCTCCCCCGCCGGCCGGCACCTCACTGCTGCTTGACGCCGACCGTTCGGGACCGGTCTCGCACACCGCCGTGATGAGCGAGGTCGACCCCTCACGCGCCCCGCACGGCCGGTCGCTGATCACGTCGACGGTGCTCGGCACGCCTCCACCGGACCTCGACCGCACGGTCCGCAGGCACCTCGCGGCGCTGTACGGAACCTCCACGGACGACTGGGAGCTGCTGGCGGCCCATCACGATCCGGAGGCGGTCCCCGCGATGCCCGCCCCGCACGATCCGCGCCGCCCGGTCCGGATGCTCGCCGGGCTGTACGTGTGCGGCGACCACCGCGATACGAGCACGGTCCAGGGGGCCCTGCACTCGGGCCGCCGTGCCGCATCCGCGATCCTCGCCGACCTGGGGGTGCGCGAAGGGTGCGAGGCGGGGGCGCCGCTCACCACGGCCGCCTGAGGGGTCCGCCCAGGCCTCGCGCCGGGGAGCACTCGCATCGGACCTCTCCCATCATGACCCGTGCACATCGCGTACGGCCCGCGGATTGCCGCTCCCGGGTGAGGAGCGCCCGCAAGGGGTGAGTGACCGTCAGCTCATCTACCGGGCCGCGTCAGCCGAGGGCGGCGACACGGTCCCGGTAGTGGCGTACGGCCGCCGCGTCCCGGTACGGCTCCAGGCGGCGCTCGAAGTCACGTACGTACTCCGTGGCCCGTACCGATCTCATCTCCGATGCCTGCTGCGCCGCATCGGCGCCCAGGGAGCACGCCTGGTCGAGCTCTCCGAGCCCGAGCCGCGCGGAGGCGAGCACCACCTGACAGAACAGCCGGCTGCGGGCGTACGCCGGAGCGCGGAGCTGGAGCGAGCGTTCCGCGTGCTGGGCCGAGGTCCTGTAGGACTGGAGGTCACGGTGGCAGTGTCCGAACTCGTCGGCGAGCTGGGCCTCGTCGAAGTACCTGGCCCAGTGCGGGATCTCGTCCCCGGGCCTGGCGGCCTCCAGGGCGCGTTCCGCCCGGGCGAGCGCGGCGGTGCAGGTCCTGGCCTCACCGAGCACACCGTGCCCCCGGGCCTCGACCGCGTGCAGTATGGCCTGCACGACGGGCGGCGCGGACGAACCGATGCCCTGCTGGGCGACGCGCGCCAGCTGGACGGCCTCCCTGCCGTGGCCGAGATACACGGCCTGCCTGCTCATGGTCATCAGGACGTAGCTGCCGTACCCCCGGTCCCCCGCGGCCTGCGCGAGCCTCAGCGCCTGGACGAAGTACCGCTGGGCGAGACCGTGGGCGGCGATGTCGTACGAGGTCCAGCCCGCCAGCCTGGTCAGGTCGGCGGCCGCGGAGAACAGCCGTCGGCCGGTGGCCTCGCCGTAGCTCCCTCGCAGCATGGGCTCCGCCTCGTGCTCCAGATAGCGGACGAGGGCCTGCCGGGCGTGACCGCCGCCGTAGGCGTCGTCGAGGGTGCGGAAGAGTTCGCCGACCGAGCGCAGGGCGGCGATGTCTCCACTGCTCACCCGCTGGCCCGGGCCCCGGTCGATCTGCCGCTGGCGCGGCACGGTCGAGAGGGCGGCGGGCGGCGGGGCCGGATGCGTGGGCGGGCGCGCGGGACCGGGGCGGGCACTGTTCCGGCCGGCCTGCCCGTGCACCGTGGTGGCCTTGTGCGGCGCATAGGAGGAGGCGTGGGGGGCGTGGGCGGCCTGGGCGGCCTGGGCGGCCTGGGCGGCGTGAGGGGCGTGAGGGGCGTGGGCGGCGTGAGGGGCGTGAGGGGCGTGGGCGGCGTGAGGGGCGTGAGGGGCGTGGGCGGCGTGAGGGGCGTGAGGGGCGTGGGAACCGCCCGCCACGGTCACCGATCCCGCCCCTCCTGCCCGTCCCGCTCCTTCGGGAGCACCCAGCCCGCCCGTACCGCTCGCCCCGGGCGGACCGACCGCCCCCGCCGCCCCTGACGCACCATGAGCCCCACCGCTCATGACCGAGCCGACAGCACCGGCGGCACCGCCCGTCCCTGCCGCACCACGCGGCGCTGCGGCCGTCGCCGGTGACTCGGTGCTGCCCACCCGCTCGTCGGCCCGCCCGATCAGCCAGTCCCGGCTGGGGACGACGAGCCCCGCGGGCGTGAACGCGATCTTCCTTAACTCCGCATGGCTTCCCGAATCCTTCCGCCACAGCCCGCTGACGATGTCGACCGCCTCGGCGGGCGTCGCCGCGAACTCCAGACCGGCGTAGACGGGAGCGCAGGCGTCGAGCCCGAGATCCTGGGCGGAGAGCCGCCGCCCCAGCCGTCGGGTGAAGACCTCGGCGATCAGCGCGGGAGTGGTTCCCCGAGGCTGCTGGCCCCGCAGCCAGCGGGTCACGGAGGTCTTGTCGTACCGCAGATCGAGGCCGTGCTCCAGACCGAGTTGATCAACCCGGCGGGCCAGACCCGCATGGGAGAACCCGGCTTCGGCGATGAGCGAGGCGAGCCGGCGGTTGGGGGTGCGCTGCGGAGGTCGTTCCGACATCAGCTGTACGGTCTCCTGCCTTCGGGGCCGGGCGGGCAGCCCTTATGGAACGGCGCGAACTTAGCCGCCCCGGCCATACCCCCGGCCGCCTTCGCCCCACATTCATCCGATCGTGTGAGGATTGTCGGCGGCGCTGACGGAAACGACCTGCCGGGCCGCACCGACGACGGCGGTCGTACAGTGGCTGGGGGCGCACACCAGTGCAGGGTGACGTGGTTCCGGGGACACCCCCCGGGCCTCCGGCACCGCGAGTAGGGAGGCACCTGAAGTGAGTGAGCTGCGGTTCGTCCGTCTGGGATTCGGCGAGGATTCCGTCGAGTACCAGGAGGCCTGGCAGAAGCAGCGCGAGGTGCATGCCGCTCGCTTCGAGGACACGGTCCCCGATACGTGCCTGCTCCTCGAGCACCCGCCCGTCTACACGGCGGGCCGGCGCACGGCGGAGAACGAGCGCCCCCTGGACGGCACCCCGGTCATCGACGTCGACCGTGGCGGCAAGATCACCTGGCACGGCCCGGGCCAGCTCGTCGGCTATCCCATCCAGAAGCTTCCGCGCCCGGTCGACGTCGTCGCGCACGTCCGTCGCCTGGAGGACGCGCTGATCCGTACGGCGGCCGAGTTCGGCGTCGAGACGTCCCGGGTCGAGGGCCGCAGCGGGGTCTGGGTCCTGGGCGACCCGGTCGAGGAGCGGGCGGCGCTCGGGGGGCTCTCCCTCGACTTCGATCCGCGCCTTCAGGACGAGGAGTTCGACCCGCGGATGAACGGCCCGGAGTACGCGCCGTCCAACGCGGGCCAGCGACGCGAGGACCGCAAGCTCGCCGCGATCGGCATCCGGGTCGCCAAGGGTGTGACCATGCACGGCTTCGCGCTCAACGTGAACCCGGACAACACCTGGTTCGACCGGATCGTGCCGTGCGGCATCCGGGACGCGGGCGTCACCTCACTCGCGTACGAACTGGGCCGCGACCTGACGATCGCGGAGGTCCTTCCGGTCCTGGAGAAGCACCTCAGGGACGTCCTGGAGAACGCGGCACTCGCACCCCGGGCCGTAGCGCCCACGGAGGCCGCCGTCCCGGCCTCCGTGCCCGCCGTGGAGCCGGCAAGCGCCCCGGCGCCCGCCTGACACGGGTCCCGGCCCCGCCCCCGGGCGGGGAATACGCCCCGTCGGCCCCAGGTTGGCCAGACGTAAGGCCGTTCTAACTACGGGCGTACCCTGGTGTTTACCGAAGATTCGAATGCAGCGAAAGCAAAGGGGAGCCGGAGTGTCCGCTGTCGCACCCGACGGGCGCAAGATGCTGCGCCTGGAGGTCCGGAACAGCCAGACCCCCATCGAGCGCAAGCCCGAGTGGATCAAAACGCGGGCGAAGATGGGTCCCGAGTACACGCAGATGCAGAAACTCGTGAAGAGCGAGGGCCTGCACACCGTGTGCCAGGAGGCCGGCTGTCCGAACATCTACGAATGCTGGGAAGACCGCGAGGCCACGTTCCTCATCGGTGGCGACCAGTGCACCCGACGCTGTGACTTCTGTCAGATCGACACCGGCAAGCCCGCCGATCTCGATCTCGACGAGCCGCGCCGCGTCGGCGAGTCCGTCGTCACGATGGACCTGAACTACGCCACCATCACCGGCGTCGCTCGCGACGACCTGGAGGACGGCGGAGCCTGGCTGTACGCGGAAACGGTCCGCCAGATCCACGGCCTGACCGCGGAGCGGGAGGCGGGCGCCACCAAGGTGGAGCTGCTGATCCCCGACTTCAACGCGGAGCCCGCACAGCTCGCCGAGGTCTTCTCCTCGCGCCCCGAGGTGCTGGCGCACAACGTCGAGACGGTTCCGCGGATCTTCAAGCGGATCCGCCCCGGTTTCCGTTACGAGCGCTCCCTGGAAGTCATCACGCGGGCCCGCGAGGCCGGTCTGGTGACGAAGTCCAACCTGATCCTCGGCATGGGCGAGACCCGCGAGGAGGTCAGTGAGGCGCTCCAGGATCTGCACGACGCAGGTTGCGAGCTCATCACGATTACGCAGTACCTGCGGCCGTCCGTGCGGCACCACCCGGTCGAGCGCTGGGTGAAGCCGCACGAGTTCGTGGAGCTGAAGGACGAGGCCGACGCGATCGGTTACTCCGGCGTGATGTCGGGCCCGCTCGTCCGCTCCTCGTACCGTGCCGGACGCCTCTTCCAGCAGGCGATCGAGCGGCGTCAGGCGCTGGCGGCGGCGTCGGCGACGACCACGCCGAACATGTGAAACCGGGCACAGGCGACTACTGAGCGGTACCGCTCGATTCGACGCGGCTCATGCGCTCCTCGCAGGTCGGGGACGCGTATGGGCCGCGTCGGCGTGCACGGCGCCGAATTCCAGGTTTCATTGGTGTTTGACCACCTGGTCATGCGCTGGTAACACCAAGCAGTGACCCTGGGTACACACACGGCTGCAGTTCCGTCGGGCCGCCGCGTGCCACCCCTTCCCGCACTCAGTCCGCGCCAGTCAGCGCATCCGCTCCGAGAGGGAACACCACCATGCAGGCCGTGCCGGTACGCGCCAACGCCATCCCGTCCGTCACCATCGCCCTCCGTGCCGTCGAGTCGCTGCTGCTGAGCAGCGGCCAGCGCACCGCCCGTCGTAACGCCTGGACCTCGGTCCTGGAGGACCGCCGCAGGGCCAAGGACCGGGTCGAGGTCCAGCATGTACTGGAGGCCGTGGCCGACCATCGTTCCTAGGCCACGTAAACTCGGGTACATGGCGAGGAAGGCAAACACGGAAGGCGCGGACAGCGCCGAGAACGCGGGGCGGCTCAAGCAGATCGCCCTGACCTACAAGATGACCAGGCGGACCGACCCCAAGATCGGTCTTGTCATCGCGGGTGTGGGAATCGTCACCTTCGGTGTCGTCCTCGCGATCGGTTTCTTGATCGACCACCCCGTCTACGCGGGCATTCTGGGCTTTCTCCTGGCGTTCCTCTCGATGGCGATCATCTTCGGGCGGCGCGCCGAGAAGGCGGCCTTCGGACAGATGGAGGGGCAGCCGGGCGCGGCAGCGGCCGTACTGGACCGGGTGGGCCGTGGCTGGACCACGACTCCCGCGGTCGCGATGAACCGCAGCCAGGACGTCGTTCACCGCGCCGTGGGCAAGGCGGGCATCGTGCTGGTGGCCGAGGGCAACCCGAACCGGGTGAAGAGCCTGCTGGCGGCCGAGAAGAAGCGGATGGCACGCATCGTGGTGGACGTGCCGGTGCACGACATCATCGTCGGTGACGGCGAGGGGCAGGTGCCGCTGAAGAAGGTGCGTACCAAGATGCTGAAGCTCCCCCGCGTCCTCACCGGCCCGCAGGTCACGGCGGCCAACGACCGGCTGCGGGCGATGGGCGACCTGATGAGCAACATGCCGCTGCCGAAGGGTCCGATGCCCAAGGGCATGCGGATGCCGCGCGGCGGAAAGATGCGCTGACTCCACCCGTACAGCTCACCCGTACAGCTCGTTTCCTCGTACACGTTCCCCGTACTGGTTCCTCGTACAAGAAGGGGCGGCTCCGGACCGACAGGCCCGGCCGCCCCTTCGTCACGTCGTCGTCACATCGCCGCCGCCGACGGTCTGGATGCCGGCCCGGCGGGGCGGCCCTTGGCGGGACGTTCCCAGATCCAGAACCCTGACCTGCGCGACCGTCCTAGATCCTGACCTGCACGGCGCGCGCCAGCCGGTCGTGCAAGCCGCGGCCGTCGCGGTCCCAGACCAGCGCCGGAATGACCAGGAGGAGCAGCACGGTCCTGGTGATCACGCGTCCGGCACCGAGCCGCTCGCCGTTCTCGGCGAGGACCCGCAGGCCCAGGATGCGCTTGCCGGGCGTGCTGCCGATGGTTCCGACGGTCAGCGCGCTGAGTACGAGGAAGACGCCGAGCGCCCAGTTTCCGGCGGCCTGCTGGTCACCGCGAGCGAGCAGCCCGTATGCGATCACCATGCACAGCGCCCAGTCGATGAAGACCGCCGCGAAGCGCCGGCCCACCCGGGCCACGGACCCCGGGCCCTGCTCGGGCAGTCCGAGTCGCTTTCCCCGGTAGCCGAAGTCGACGCCCATGTCCTCGGCGGCCGCGCGGGGCCCGGACAGCCACGATCCGATTACTTGCCTGTTGTCCACCCGTCCACGGTACTGCGCCCGCGTTTGCGCCCGGCCGGGCGGGGCACGGAAGACGTCGCTGAGGTGCCGCGCCCAGTTCGCCCGGTTAACTTGGGCGAAACAAATGGGTCATGCTTGAGAAATCCCGTCTGCCTATGGTCGGGTCCAGCGTGTGCCACCGCACTGGCCGCACGACAGAGCTGCAACCCCGCCCTTCTCCGGGTCGGGAGTAGGAGGAGTTGGATGTTCCAGAACGCCGACGACGTGAAGAAGTACATCGCCGACGAAGACGTCAAGTTCATCGATGTCCGGTTCTGCGACCTGCCCGGTGTGATGCAGCACTTCACCATCCCGGCGGCGGTCTTCGACCCGACCGAGGAGCTCGCGTTCGACGGCTCGTCGATCCGTGGCTTCCAGGCCATCCACGAGTCCGACATGGCGCTCCGCGCGGACCTCTCGACCGCTCGTGTCGACCCGTTCCGCCGCGACAAGACCGTCAACATCAACTTCTTCATCCACGACCCGATCACCGGCGAGCAGTACAGCCGTGACCCGCGGAACGTGGCCAAGAAGGCCGAGGCGTACCTGGCCTCCACCGGCATCGCCGACACGGCGTACTTCGGCCCCGAGGCCGAGTTCTACGTGTTCGACAACGTCCGCTTCCAGACCTCGGCGAACGAGTCCTTCTACCACATCGACTCCGAGGCAGGCGCCTGGAACACCGGGTCGGAGGAGAACAACCGCGGCTACAAGGTCCGCTACAAGGGCGGTTACTTCCCGACGCCGCCGGTCGACCACTTCGCCGACCTGCGTGCCGAGATCTCCCTGGAGCTGGACAAGAACGGCCTCCAGGTCGAGCGCCAGCACCACGAGGTCGGCACCGCCGGCCAGGCGGAGATCAACTACAAGTTCAACACGCTGCTCGCCGCGGCCGACGACCTGATGCTCTTCAAGTACATCGTGAAGAACGTCGCCTGGCGCAACGGCAAGACCGCGACCTTCATGCCGAAGCCGATCTTCGGCGACAACGGCTCGGGCATGCACGTCCACCAGTCCCTCTGGGCCGGTGGCGAGCCGCTGTTCTACGACGAGCAGGGTTACGCGGGCCTGTCGGACATGGCGCGCTACTACATCGGCGGCATCCTGAAGCACGCCCCGTCGCTGCTGGCGTTCACCAACCCGACGGTGAACTCGTACCACCGCCTGGTGCCCGGCTTCGAGGCCCCGGTCAACATGGTCTACTCGCAGCGCAACCGCTCCGCCGCGATGCGCATCCCGATCACGGGCTCGAACCCGAAGGCCAAGCGCGTCGAGTTCCGTGCCCCGGACCCGTCCTCGAACCCGTACCTCGCCTTCTCGGCGCTGCTGATGGCCGGCCTGGACGGCGTCAAGAACAAGATCGAGCCGGCGGAGCCGATCGACAAGGACCTGTACGAGCTGGCTCCCGAGGAGCACGCGAACGTCCAGCAGGTCCCGACCTCGCTGCCGGCCGTGCTGGAGGCCCTGGAGGCGGACCACGACTACCTGCTGGCCGGCGGTGTCTTCACCCCCGACCTGATCGAGACGTGGATCGACTACAAGCGCGTGCACGAGATCGCCCCCATCCAGCTCCGCCCGCACCCGCACGAGTTCGAGCTGTACTTCGACCTCTAAAGATGTGACGCCGGACGTATGAGCCAGGGCCGTTACCCCTTGACCGGGGGTGGCGGCCCTTGCTCGTGTGCGGTCAGCTGTCCGTGTTCTGCGCGCCGGGGGAGAAGGCGGTCGACCTCGCCCTGAGCCACGTGCGGTCCGGCCCAGGTGGGAGGCGGAGAGGCGGCAAGCGGCGCACGGAACTCCTCGGCACGGCTTGCGGCCGCTCAAGCCGAAAAAAGGAACGCATATACGAGGAGTTCGGCATCGACACCCACCGCGCGAGCGCCCTCGTCCTCATCGGTCACCCGATGAGTCAGCCGGAAGTCACCGAAAAGGAAATCAACGACGCGCTGCGCATTCACACGTCACATCTGAACAGGATCGAAGTCCTCACCTGCCAGGAACTGATCGACAGCGCGGAAAGAGCCCTTGAGATGGGATGAGTGCTCCCGGGCCCGTATCAGTGGCGCAGCGCCGTGCCGACCTCGGCGGTGACGTCTCCGTCGAGTGTGCGGTTACTGCGGGCCGTGGCGTCCTTCTTCTTGCCGGGCTGGACGTCGTCGACGAGACGACGACCGTCTCGACCAGTTTGTCGCCCTTGTCGCGGAAGTTGATCTGGACCGCGTACGACTGGGCGGAGTCGGAGCCGTTGGTCACCGTGAACTTCGCCGTGGAGCGGCCGTCGGCGTCCTTGCTCACGTCCCCGAGCCGGACGTCGCCCTTGGCGTTCACGCCGTCCTTGAAGCCGGCCAGCTTCTCCTGGGCGGCGGCGGTGGCGGATGCGACCAAGTCCGAGCCCTTCGACGCCAGTGACGAGGCGGCGGACGCCGCCTTGGAGGCCGCGTCCGACGCGCCACCGCCGTCTTCGTCCGAGCAGCCGACGGCCGTTGCCGCCACTGCCGCCGCCAACAGCAGGGCCCGTGCCCCTCGTACGCCGCGTCCTGTCATCTGCGCCTCCCAGCACTCGCGATGGTCTCAGTCAAGGCGGAGCCGGACGGGGCCGCATGCCGTGTACGCCGTACGTGTCACGGAGTCGCGCGAAGGAACGGGAGGGCCAACTCTGGAGGGCATGAGCGAACAGCCCCCGGACGGGAATCCAGAGCACCGGCCCGGTCAGCCCCAGTGGGGAGACCGGTCGCAGCAGCCTCCGCCGTACGGTCATTACCCTCCTGCTCCTCGGAGGCGTCGTAGGTGGCCCTGGGTCCTGCTAGTGGTCGTTCTCCTGCTGACCGGCGGCTGCGTCGCGGTCGTCGCACTGGTCGTCAACGGGGTGTCGGAGGAGAGCGACCGGACGGTCCGGGTGCGGTACGAGGTCACGGGCACCGCGAAGGGTGTGACCATCGCCTACACCACCTGGCGGGACGGTGATCTCTCGACGAGCCAGGAGACCGGGCAGAGTCTGCCGTGGAGGCGCGATGTCGAGGCCACCGGCTTCGTGAAGGGCGGGACCCTGGCCGTCACTGTCGGCGCGGCGGGCGGAAACGTCAGGTGCTCGGTGACCGTGGACGACGGTTCGCGCCGTACTGCCACGGCGTCCGGTCCGTCCGCGACGGCCACCTGCACCGGATTCTGAAGCGCCGGCAGCACCCTTGGCGGGCCGTCACGACATGCCTGTGCCCCCGGTTTCGATTTCCCGGTGGCACAGGTGTCAGGTGCGGGAGGCCGTGGTCAGCGGCCGTAACGGATCAGGGTGCGGACCATGCGGCAGGTGGTGTCGGACGGCGGGTGGATAGCGAGGCGCTCGGCCATGGTGCGTATTCGGATGTTGGTGGCGCTCGACGGCTGGTAGACGCCCGTGTCGAGCAGGGCGATCGCCAGCCGCATGGCCTTCAGGCGACGGTTGTGCGAGACGTACCACTCGCGGGGCAGATCGCCGTCGCAGGAAACGCACACGAAGTAGGCGTCGCGGACGATGTTGAGTGCTCGGCGATGAGGGCAGCGCCGGAACTCCACTTCGTTGGTGAAGCCCGTCCTTCGCTACTTGGGGGGTTGCCCCTATGTGTTTGGTCGAGCTGGATGGGTGCTGGTTCGGGCGTCTGGAACGATGCGCTTGCGCATGCCGATGTCTGAGGTGTCCGCGGATACGGGCTGACTGCCCACTGGGGACCGCAGCGTTTCGGCCTCCCGGCAGCGGCCATCGGCCCCTGACGGATGGCTGGGCCGATGGCGAGTTCCCGCACCGTGAGGCCATGACGGGCATCGCCGAGCATGGCCTCCAGCGAACCCCGGCCACCTCGCCGGGCGACGGGCGTGGGCGGCGAAACGCACATGCCGGTCGTCATGGCGGTGAAGGCCCGCCCGAGCGGGCAGGCGGCGAGCTGGGCCGTACCGGCGGCTCGCCACCTGCCCGCTGTGCGGTGTCAGCCCGCCAGCAGCTCGCGCAGTTCCACGACCGCCTCGCGGAGGCGGTCCGCGAAGGCGTGCATCTGGGCCGCCACCGGAAGCGGGGTGCTCAGGTAGAGGTTGAAGCGGTCGGGCAGCAAGACGTAGGCGATGCCGATGCACTTGCTGCTCGTGGAGCCGAAGCCGAAGTACTGGATGTTCTCCGACGGCGCCGAGCTGGTACTCAGGTAGTCGTCCCGCATTGTGAGCCAGCCCGGTGAGCGGTACAGGGCGGGCTGTTCGGTGATCCCGAGTTCGTCCCCGCGCCGGCGCTGGATGAGCTCCAGCTCCCACAGGTGCTGCTCGGGGGCGTCCCCGGCCTGGCATTCCTTCGCCCGGGCCACATGGGCGCCCGCGGCTGCACGGAAGGCGGCGCGGCGGGTTTCGCGGTCCGCCGTCGGGTCCTCCATCGCGGCTACGAAGGCCGGCATCTCGGGGGTGACGACGCGCATCGCCTCGGTCCGCCCGTGCCGGAACTGGCGGGTCGCGATCGACTCGTACGTGGCGCCGAGGTGCCCCTTGGCGCGCTGGTGGGCCAGCTGGTAGGCAGCCTGGACGAACGCGTCCGGGGATACGCCGAGCGCTTTGGCCGCCGTGCTGCCGAAGTCGTCGAACGACACGGTGCTGGTTGCGGTGTTGTGCCCGTACGCGGCGAACGCCTCAGCAGCCGTGTGCACTTGGGCCCGCTGGGTGGCGTCGAGCTCGAACACGAGGGGCTGCGGGACCGGTTGGCCCTGCGAGCGTGCGCCGGACCGGCGGGCGTGCTCCTCGGGCGGGGTGCTGAGCAGTGCGTCGGTGAAGCTGAGGATGGTCGTCCCGTCGAGCTCACAGTGCTCCACGTTGATGCCGGCCCGGCCGTTCCTGTAGACGACGAAGGAGACTGCCTTGTCGAACCAGCGGTTGCCCCGGTCTCCGTACAACAGTTCGTCGCAGGTGGCCTTGGTGTCCTCGGGTGCGAAGTCCTCCAGACAGACGCAGAACAGCGCGGTCTCGATCTCGTCCAGCGTCTCGGCGTTGCGGGGGTGGGCGAGGAGGGCGTCCCGGGCAGCCGCCCACTCCGCACGCGCCATGGTGGTGAGGTGGCCCGCCCGGTTCGCCTCGTCCGTGTGCACGTCGGCCTTGGTCACGGCGCGCAGCCCGGCTTCGATCTCGTCGAGGCTGTGCGGGGCGCCGTCCTCACCGAGCACGACCAGCCGGAACATGCTGCCCCGGAAGAACACCACGATGTGCCGGGCCGTGGAGGGACCGGGCGCGCTGTCGCTGTACGGGGCGCGCACCGTGTCCAGGGGGACACCGGGGATACGGGTCGTGGAGAAGAGGTACTTGTTCTGCACCATCGACTGGGGCACTCCGCGCTGCTCCACCGGCGCGATGAGGCCCTCGTCGAGCTGCCGCTTGTAGTTGAGCGCCCCGGCGACGAGCCCGGCCGCCCGGTCGAGCTGCCCCTGGCCGGTGTCCTGGAACAGGAAGAAGAAGTTGGCGTTGAGCGCGATCCGGTCCCGGCGGCCGAGGTAGCGGTACGGCCAGAAGGTGTCGAGCCAGCTGTGCACGCCCTCCGTGCCGTCGTACTCCTCCAGCGCCGCGTGCAGGACCCGGCCGGGTCCGTCGGGCCGCAGGAAGGCAGCGACCTCGGCCTCGGTCGCTTCCCGCTCCTCCGCGGTCAGGAGCGGTGCGCTCCAGGCGAGGAACCTCTCGCAGCTCGCCTCGAGCGTGGGCAGCGGCACGCGCGGCAGGCTGCCCTCCCGGGCGAAGGTGGCGCTGACCGCAACTTCCTGGCTGACGTTCAATTCGGCTCTGCTTTCGGTTGGTGGGAAGGGTGGCTGGTCTCAGTTCGGGCGGGAGAGGTAGAGCTGTGCGTACATCCAGCCTTCCTCCTCCAGGCCCCGCGCATCCACTCCGGCCGCCGCCATGCTGTCCAGCACGCGTGTCTGTTCGTGCGGATCGGCGAACTTCCGCTGCTTGAAGACGTCGTCGACCCTGACGGTGCGGTATCCGAGTCCGGCCAGGGCGTCCTCGACCGGGTCGAAGGGGAACATCCGCAGGACGAAGTGCGCCATCCAGGGGCGCCGTTCGCCCTGTGCCCGTACGACGCGGGTGAGGGTCCGCTCGGTGACGTAGCCGATGCAGCCCGTCGAGATCACGATGTCCGTCCCGGCGAGCCGGGCGTGCTGCTCCGGTGTGGGGTCGTCTCTCTCCAGGTCGGCGTGGACCGCTTCGTCGAGGAACCCGGCCTCGCGCGCGTAGGCCAGTGCGCTGGTGGACGCGTCCAGCCCGGTGAAGCGAAGGCCGTGCGCGGGTCTGCGGGAACGGGAGAGGTCACGGTCGCGGGCCAGGAGCTCCTCGCGGGACATCCGGGCGGCATCGCCGTAGCGCGCGTACAGCTCGTCCATCGTCGCGTCGTACTTCAGCAGGGCGGCGTTGATCCCGTAGGAGCAGCCGATGTCCAGGACGGTCGGGACCGCCACCTCCTCCGACTCCCGGTACTCCTTGATGAGCTTCTCGAAGTACGGCTTGGCCTGTTGCGGAACGCAGTAGCCGAGGGGTCGGAGCACCTGGAAGTACGTGCGCGGGTCGGGAGCGGTGTAGATGTGGTCGAGCGAGACTTTTCCGTTCGCGTCGAAACGCAAGGGGCTTACTCCTCCGTGGTTCGCGGGGCGGGGCAGGAGCGGTCTGCGCGGGCCGCCCGCTAGTCCAGCAGCTTGTCGCCCCGTACGGCCCGGCCTTCGGCAGCTTGGTGTGCGGGCAGGACGCGGCCGAAGAGCTGCCGGGTGCGGGACATACTCCCGATGACGTCGGGGCGCTCGCTGTAGGCGAAGATCGCGGAGTGGCGTGCCACGTCGCCCTGCACGGGGCTGACGCGGTGCAGCGAGTAGCGGCCCTTGAAGAGCTGCAGGTCGCCCGGCCGCAGGAGAAGGCGCTCGCCCCGGGTGCTGCCGTCCAGTACGTCGCGGACGGCGTCGAAGCGCTCGTCCTCGGCGGACCTGATGTTCGGGCAGTACTCGAAGTCACCGCCTGCCTGCGCCTGCTGGGTCAGCATGCTCACCGTGTACTCGTTGGTGTCGAAGTGCCATGGGTGCTCCATACCCGGCCGTACGACGTTGAGAACGAGCCCGGAGAGCGGGTCGGCGAGCTCATGCAGCTGCGGCAGTCCGAAGCAGTCGGCGACGAAGCGCTGGAACACCTCGTGCGCGTAGAGCCGGCTGATGAGGGCGCCCCCGGGGATGTGGTCGCGCGCGACGAACGCGTTGCCCCGCTGGAAGGTGCGCCGGCCGGGGTGGTTCTCGGGCAGGTCCGCGTCCACGGCGATGTTGTAGACGTTGACGGTCTCGACGTCGAAGTACGCCTGGGGTGCGATGGCTGCGCACTCCTGGCGCAGGACCTCGTGGAGTGACGGGCGGATGAAGTCCGGCAGTACGGTGCAGCCGACCGTGGCCAGTTCGTGCCGGGCCCGGTCGATCACCGTCTGTCCCTCGACGCTCCCTGGGTCCGACAGGGGGTAGCGGTCCGTGTCGACCACCAGGTCGAGCGTGATGGCTTGCAGCGTGCTCAATTCGACCCTCTCCACGCGCGCGTCGATAACTCAACTGACGGGTAACAGAGTTGAAGTTCCCACAGCGCCGCCATATTGTCTGTGACACGTCATACCTTGACGCTCGTCGGCCGAGACGACTACCGGGGCGGGTCACCCTCGCCCGGACGCAGCGGCTGGCACCGATCTCGGGCTCGAGACACTGGCGGTTCTCGCGGACAGCGACGGTGTTCTCGGCGAGGAGCCCAACCCGCGCCGCAAGGCCGGGACGGGGCGGGCAGGTGGCACGATCCCCAGCCCCCGGGCCGGGACAGAAACGGGAGACCGCCAACGGGTCACCAGAGCGCAACTCGCGCTCTGGTGACCCGTTGCGGACCATTCCGGTGGAAACACCGGGATTGCTGAGATCGCTTGATGATCAGAGCAACGGCACAGGTGTCAGGTGCGGGAGGCCGTGGTCAGCGGCCGTAGCGGATCAGGGTGCGGACCATGCGGCAGGTGGTGTCGGACGGCGGGTGGATGCCCAGGCGCTCGGCCATGGTGCGTATACGGGCGTTGGTGGCGCTCGACGGCTGGTAGACGCCCGTGTCGAGCAGGGCGATCGCCAGGCGCATGGCCTTCAGGCGGCGGTTGTGGGAGACGTACCACTCGCGGGGGCGGCCCGCGGGGAGTCGCTTCCTCTGCAGCGGCTTGGTGAACTGGTGGTGGAGCGGCTTGGTCGTGACTGCGGCAACGGCCATCGGCAACCTCCTGGCACGGTGGTGGAACCCTCACGAACTCCCTTTATTTTACTACCCCCCACTGACAATCGCCCCTGGCCAGACGGGCTTTCGCGATCCCCTCGCGTAACCTGGGCCCCATGGAGATCTGGATCAATCCGGCCTGTTCCAAGTGCCGCAGCGCAGTGGATCTGCTCGATGCGGAGGGGGCGGCGTACACCGTCCGCCGCTACCTGGAGGACGTGCCGTCGCGCGACGAGATCCGGGCCGTGCTCGAACGGCTGGGGCTCGAACCGTGGGACATCACACGGACCCAGGAGGCCGACGCGAAGGAGCTCGGGCTCAAGGAGTGGCCGAGGGAGGCCGGTTCACGGGAGCGGTGGATCGAGGCGCTCGCCGCGCACCCGAAGCTGATCCAGCGGCCGATCATCACCGCGGACGACGGGACGGCCGTCGTGGGGCGTACGGACGAGGCGGTACGGGACGCGCTGGGGCGGTGAGACGCCGGTCCGGAGTGGGGGCACGCGGGCGGATGCCGGGGGCGGGCGCCGAGGTCGGCCCCGCCCCGGCCGGTCAGCGTTCGTCGGTGCCGGCGCGCTTGCCCGTGGCCAGGGCGATCCTGTTCCAGGTGTTGATGGTGAAGATCAGGGCGAGCAGCCGGGCCAGTTCCGGCTCGTCGAAGTGCGCCGCGGCCCGCCCGTACACCTCGTCCGAGATGCCGCCGTCCGCGACCCGCGTGACCGCGTCGGTGAGGGCGAGCGCCGCCTGCTCCTTCTCCGTGAAGAAGTGCGTCGCCTCCTGCCACACGGCGACCATGTGCAGCCGCTCCTCGCTCTCGCCGGCCTTCCGTGCGTCCGTGGTGTGCATGTGGAGGCAGTACGCGCAGTGGTTGAGGTGCGAGGAACGGATCTGTACCAGCTCGACCAGCGTGGGGTCGAGTCCTTCCCGCGCCGCCGCGTCCAGGCCGATCACGGCTCGGAACGCCTTCGGTGCGGCCTTCGCGAAGTTGAGCCGGACGGCGGCTCCGGTCGTGGCGGACGGGGCGTCGGTCTTGATCTCTGTCGTCGTCATGAGTACGAATCTATGGGAACCAGCGACCGGCTACGGGGTGCATTTCGATGGTTGATTCATGGGTCAATTCGGCCGAGGTCCTGGGCAGCGATCTGCCGCTGGCCCTTTCGGGTACGGGGAACAGGCGGGCCGTCCTCATGCGGGCGCTGCGCGAGGCCGTGCGGAGCGGGCGGCTCGCACCGGGCACCCGGCTGCCGCCGTACCGTTCGCTCGCCGTCGATCTGGGCCTGGCCCGCAACACCGTCGCCGACGCCTACGCGGAGCTCGTCGCCGAGGGCTGGCTGACCGCCCGCCAGGGTTCCGGCACCCGGGTCGCGGAGCGGGCCGCGCCCGTCACCCCCGTACACCGGCAGCGGACCCCGCCGCGCACCGCCCGCCCGGTCCACGACCTGGTCCAGGGGAAGCCGGACCCCTCGGTGTTCCCCAGGACCGCGTGGCTGGCCTCGGCCCGGCGGGCGCTCACCGAGGCGCCCAACGACGCCTTCGGACCCGGAGATCCGCGCGGGCGGCCCGAGCTGCGGCAGGCCCTGGCCGGCTATCTGGCCCGGGTACGCGGCGTACGGACCGCACCAGAGCGCATCGTCCTGTGCTCGGGCGCCGCGCACGGGCTGCGCCTGCTGGCGGACGTGCTGGGCGGCCCCTGGGCGGTGGAGGCGTACGGACTGCCGTTCCACCGGGCGCTGCTCACCGGCCAGGGCGTCGGCACCCGTCCGATCGGCGTGGACGAAGACGGCGCGCGCGTCGCCGAGTTGAGGGGCACGGACCGGGCCGCTCTGCTCACCGCCGCGCACCAGTTCCCGACCGGTGGGCCGTTGCATCCGGAGCGGCGCGCCGCCGTGGTCGACTGGGCGCGGGCGACCGGGGGCGTCGTCGTGGAGGACGACTACGACGGCGAGTTCCGCTACGACCGGCAGCCCGTCGGCGCGGTGCAGGGTCTCGATCCGGAGCACGTGGTGCTGCTGGGGTCCGTGAGCAAGAGCCTCTCCCCCGCGCTGCGGATCGGCTGGCTGGTGCTTCCGGAACGGCTGGTGGAGGACGTCGTGGCGGCCAAGGGCGAGCGCGAGCAGTGGTCGAGCGCCACGGAGCAGCTCACACTCGCCGACTTCGTCGAGTCGGGGTCGTACGACCGCCAGGTGCGCCGGATGCGGCAGCGCCACCGACGCCGGCGCGACCTGCTGGTGGCCGCCCTGGCGGAACGGGCGCCATCCGTCCGGGTCTCCGGGATCGCCGCGGGTCTGCACGCGGTCCTGGAACTGCCGGCCGGGACGGAGCAGTCGGTGGTCCGGGCGGCGGCCTGGCAAGGGCTGGCGGTCGAGGGCCTCTCCGACTATCTGCACCCGGCCGCGACGGAAGGCGGCCGGGACGGGCTGGTCGTGGGGTACTCGACCCCGGCCGAGCACGCCTATCCACCCGCCCTGGACGCACTGTGCCGGGCGCTGCCGCCCGAGTGAGAGAGGGCCTGGGGCTGCGGGGGTGCCGCCCGGCTGAGAAGGGTCTGGGGCTGCGGAGGTACCGCGCGCCGAGATCGGACGCCCCCGCCGGAGCGCAGGTCAGAGGCGCCGGGAAACCAGCAGTCCTGCCTCGGCCTCCGCCAGCAGTTCCGTCAGGCGCAGCCCGAACCGTACGTCGCAGGGGTGCGGCACTCCCGTACGCACGGACTCCGTCAGCGCGTCCACCGCGCTCCGGAACGCGCCCACCGCGTCGCCCCAGTCCGGCAGGGTCACCACACCCCTCTCGCCCCGCAGCTCGATCTCCATGCCCACCGCAGCCACGGGTGCGCCCAGGCCGAGCGTCACCGTGCTCGAAGCCCCGGAGGCGTGGCGGAGCACCAGATGGGTGGTGTCGGCGGGGCCGCGGGCCGCTGTCAGTTCCGTGACCTCGCCCAGCACCGGGATGAGGACGGAGAGCACGTGCGGGCCCACGTCCCACAGGCCGCCCTTCTCCCGGCGCCAGGGCGAGGCGGCGTACTCGCTCGACGCCTCCGGTGCGTACAGCGCGCCGAGCCACTGGGCGCGGGCGGTGAACCAGCCGTCCAGCGCGGCCTGTTCGGTGATCCACTGTGCCGTCCCGGTGGCGAACCGCAGGGTGCAGAAGACCACGGACGCGACCCCGGCCCGCTCCGCCGCCCCGGCGAGCTCCCGTGCGCCCGCCACAGTGGTGGCGACGGGCTTGTCCATCAGGAGGTGGCAGCCGGCGGCAGCGGCGCGGACCGCCAGCGGGGCCTGGATGTCCGGCGGCAGCGCGAAGGCCACCGCGTCACTCGCCGCGAAGAGCTCATCGATGCCGGTTTCACCGGTGTACGCCTCGGTGCCGTGGGCGGCGGCCAGTGACTCCGCGGCCTCGGGCCGACGACCCCAGACACCGCTCAGCCGGACGCCGGGGTGGGCGGCGAGGGCGGGGGCCTGGGTGTTGCGGGCCCAGGGGCCCGTACCGAGCAGGCCGATCCGCAGCGGCGTGTGGGGAGCAGGAGGTGTCGTCATGGGAGCCAGTGTGCCGCCCCGTGCGCGCCGCGATGACTTCGCCCTGTCCGTGAACGCGGTGGCGGGGTGAACGCGGTGGCGGGGCAGGGTCGTGGGCGGTTACCCGGGTGCCGAGCGGGATCGGTCCCCAGGGACGTACGAGAAGTGGATCGGTGGCGCCCGAGGTTCACAGCGGCTGGACCCGGGCCGGCACACGGCGGTGGTCCATGTGAACCCCGTATACGACGCGGACGGTTTCGATGTGCGGCGGCTGACTCCGAGCGTGCCCACGGCGGGGATCCGGGACGCCGAGGATCTGCCGGCTCTGGTGGAACTCGCCTAGTTCTCCGGGGCGTACGGGGGGGGTGGTGGCGCTGCACACCTGTCTGGACCGGCAGGTCGCACGTTTTGTGGACGGCCAGGGGAAGGGAACCTCGTGCGCGAAGGGCTCTCGCCGCGAGCTGCTGGACACCTCGTACGCGTTCGACCGGGTCCACCGGATGGGGGACTTCACGCCGTGGCGGTTCCTGCCGCCGTTCCTTCGCAACCAGGAGGGCCGGCACATCGGGGAGACGATCACAGGGGGCGGGTCGCCTGTCTGAAGACGTTCCGGCTGTCCGAGGCCCAGGTCCGACGGGGCCATCTGCCGCACAGGCTGTCCGACGCGGACTGGTCGCTCCCCCGCGCGGCCGTCGCCCTGGGCACGAGCGAGGAGGAGATGGTGCGACGGGTTCACGCCGCCGGATTCGCCTCCCTGCCGAAGGCTCGCGCGTGACCGGGCGGACCGGCCGGGCGGACCGACCGGCGCGTGTCCCCGGCACCGCGTCGCCCCACCGCGTCCCCGCACCGTGTCCCCGGTATACGGAGGAATCCTAGGTAACACGGGGTTCACATTCGGGCAACGGCCGGGAAATCGCGTCTTGCGAAGCTGCGCAGCAGAGACCGCAGCACCCCTCGAAGGATGGCTTCCGTGACGTTCAAGGCTGAGTACATCTGGATCGACGGCACCGAGCCGACCGCCAAGCTTCGCTCCAAGACGAAGATCATGGCCGGGTCGCCCTCGGCCGATGTGGCGGACCTGCCCATCTGGGGCTTCGACGGTTCGAGCACCAACCAGGCCGAGGGCCACGCCTCCGACCGGGTGCTGAAGCCGGTCTTCACGTGTCCGGACCCGATCCGGGGCGGTGACGACGTCCTCGTCCTGTGCGAGGTCTTCGACATCGACATGACGCCGCACGAGTCCAACACCCGTGCCTCGCTCCGTCCGGTCGCCGAGCGGTTCGCGGGCCAGGAGCCCGTCTTCGGCATCGAGCAGGAGTACACCTTCTTCGACGGGCACCGCCCGCTCGGCTTCCCGGAGGCCGGCTTCCCGGCCGCGCAGGGCGGCTACTACTGCGGTGTCGGCGCCGACGAGATCTTCGGCCGCGACATCGTCGAGAAGCACCTCGACAACTGCCTCAAGGCGGGCCTGGCCATCTCCGGCATCAACGCCGAGGTCATGCCCGGCCAGTGGGAGTTCCAGGTCGGACCGGTCTCCCCGCTGGAGGTCTCCGACCAGCTGTGGATCGCCCGCTGGCTGCTGTACCGCACCGCCGAGGACTTCGACGTCTCCGCGACCCTGGACCCGAAGCCGGTCAAGGGCGACTGGAACGGCGCCGGTGCGCACACCAACTTCTCCACCAAGGCGATGCGCGAGGGTTACGACGCGATCATCACCGCGTGCGAGTCCCTCGGCGAGGGCTCGAAGCCGATGGACCACGTCAAGAACTACGGCGCGGGCATCGACGACCGTCTGACGGGTCTGCACGAGACCGCCCCGTGGAACGAGTACAGCTACGGCGTTTCCGACCGTGGCGCCTCGGTCCGCATCCCGTGGCAGGTCGAGCAGGACCAGAAGGGCTACATCGAGGACCGCCGCCCCAACGCCAACGTCGACCCGTACGTCGTCACGCGGCTGATCGTCGACACGTGCTGCACCGCGCTGGAGAAGGCCGACCAGGTCTGATCCCGCTCTTCGTCCGTACGCGGGGGCGCTCACCGGATTCCGGTGGGCGCCCCCGCGGCGTCGATAGGGTCCGTCCGCCTCGGCCGGACGGACCCTATCGACGGGTGAGAGGGCCCCTGCTGCGCTGACGCGTTGTCTGCTTCAATGGGGGCATGGTCGGCTTCCAGCACATCTCACCGGGTCGCAGCGACCTCGAGCCGTTCTGGCCCTCTCGCCAGCATGATGACTTCGACCGGGTGTGTTGCCGCGCGTGGAACGCGCAGGCCCTCTAAAGCCGCTCACCCCGGTCTTCGGCCCCGCGCGCACGACGTACGTCCGTCCTCGACGACTCCTCGCGCGAAAGAGCTGACCCTCATGGCGAACACTCGTACCCTCTCCGCGGCATCATCGGCGCCCGCTGCGGCCACCTCCACCGTCCGCCCCTTCTCCTCCCCCCGCCACCGGCTGCGTTCCGTCGACCCCGACGAGATCGTCCAGTTCTCCGATCTGGCCGGTCTGCTGCCGCCGGGAGCCACCTGGCTGCCCGCGCCGCAGCACTCCCTGCCCACGCTGCCGGGGCAGCCCCCGATGATCGGCTACCTCGTCCTGGTACCGGCCGATCCGCAGCCGGACGCGGAGGGTCCGGGCAGCGGGCCCGTCCGTATCGACTCAGCCCGGCGCACCGCCGCGGTGGACGGCGTCCCGCTGGACCTCACCTATCTGGAGTTCGAGCTCCTCGCGCACCTGGTGGCGCACCCCCACCGGGTCCACACCCGTGATCAGCTGGTGACGACGGTGTGGGGGTACGGGCACGTGGGCGACGGGCGCACCGTGGACGTCCATGTCGCCCGGCTGAGGCGCAAGCTGGGCGCGGAACACCGCGGCACGATCCGGACCGTCCGGCGCGTGGGCTACACGTACGCCCCCTGAACCGCAACCGCGCCCCGCCACGAGACGGCCCCCGGACACCGGTCCGGGGTCCTTCTCGGCTGCCGCGTCAGCCGCGACCTCCCGCCCGCCCCACCGGGTCCCCGGCCCGCCCGGGCCCGGCGGCGGACTCACCGGTTCCAGGCCCGGCAGCCGGAAGAGGGGGCCGGGGACAGCCGGCTCCGGCTCGCTCAGCCCGTGAACCACCCCGCCGCGTCGAGGCGGAACGCACTCGCGGGCGCCATCGCCCGCAGACCCGCCTCCATCGCGGCCATGCGTTCGGCGCCCAGGGACGCCACCCACTCCGCCCGGATGCGGTCGAACTCCCGGGCCGACCTGACCAGCACGTCCGTGCCGCGCGGGGTGAGCCGGACGACCTTGCGCCGGCCGTCCTGCGGATCGTCGACGCGCTCCACGTAACCGAGGGCCTCCAGCTTCTCGACGGTCTTGCCCGCGGCCTGCTTGGACACCCCGAGCCGCCGCCCGATCCCGCCGGCGCTCGCACCGTCCCGCCCGACCGCCTGGAGGGCGAAGCCGTAGGCGGGCCGCACGTCCGGGTGACCGTGCGCGGCCAGCTCGCCGTGCAGCTCGTCGATGATCGACCGGAACCCCGCGAACAGCAGCAGCGGCAGCTCGAAGCCCGCCCTTTCCTCCGGCTCAGCCATTGCGCATCTCGACAACCTGGTTTACCTTTTCGTCAATCATGTTGTCGAGTTTACCGCGAGAGCCGAGAGGTATCCATGTCAGCCATCACCCTGTCCGCGTTCCCCGAGCACACCCTCGACACCGCACCCGCCGCCGCCCGCGGCACCATGGAGGCCGTGGCGCGGCGGTCCGGCTATCTGCCCTCCGCCGTCGCACGACTCGCCACGTCGCCCCACCTGCTCGACGGCTTCCTGAAGATCAGCGCGGTATTCGAGTCGACCACGCTGGATCCGCTCTCCCGCGAGGTCGTGATCATGACGATCGCCACCCGCAACGCCTGCCACGTCTGCGTGGCGATGCACACGGCCAAGCTCACCGCGCTCGGCGCGGACGAGGACCTGATCGCCGCTTTGCGCGACGACCGCGCACCGGCGCTTCCTGACGAACGGATGGAAGCGGTACGGCGGTTCACGCTCGACGTTCTCGCCACGTCGGGCGCGGTCGACGACGCGTCCCTGGAGAGCTTCCAGGCGCACGGTTACACCCCGCAGAACGCGCTGGAGGTGGTGCTCGGCGTCGGCGCGTACACGATGTCGACGCTCGCGAACCGGCTGACGGGGGCACCCGTCGACGCGCAAATGGCGGCGTTCGCCTGAGAGTTGAGCATTCCGGTCGTTTTACGCATGGGGATCTCCACGAATTCCACGAGCGTCTGAACAGGGTGCGCGCCCGGTGCGTATGGGACGTGACGCTTCTCCCTCGAAGCAGAGGAGTTCCATGGGACGCACATCGCGCAAGAAACGAAGCTCACTGGCCAATCGGGCGATTGCCGCCTCGGCCGCACTGATTCTGGGCGGAGGCGGGCTGGTCGCCCTCAATGTCTACGCAAGCGCGGGAGAAGGCTGGTCCGGCTCGCCTCCCGAACAGACCCGTAACGAGGGTCCCCAGATGTCCACCATCGACTGTCCCGATGTGGGGAACGAACTTGCCGACGTGCCCGAAGAAGCACGCGGGGAGGTCGACCTCGAACTGGCGGCGATGGATACGCAGATCACCGACGCGTATCGGCAGTTCGCCGACCGCAGGGAGCAGATCGCCCAGGACCCGGATCTCGCCGAGAACGCGGTGCTCGGCCCGCTGAGGGCCAAGAGGACGGCCGGCCTCGACCGTATCGGGATCGCCGTCGAGCGCAGCGGCGCGGACCGGCCGGAGGGGCTGGAAGGACTGGCCCCGTGCACCCTGCGCGCGGACGACACCGGAGCCGGCGGCGGAGGCGAGGAGGACGAGGGCCAGGAACCCGGTGAGGACGAGAACCAAGATCCCGACCCTGCGCAGGAGGGCAACGGGCCCGAGGCGTCCGATTTCGTCGACATCCAGTCGGTCCAGCCCAACGTCGAACGCCCCCGCCAGCGACGGGGCGCCTCACGCGGTACGTTCACGACCGACTGCGGGCGCAACGAGAACGGGAAGTTCAACCCGGACAACGTCATCGTCGCGCCGGGAGTGAGCAATGGCGCCCACCACATGCACGACTACGTGGGCAACCAGGCCAACGACGCGTTCGCGAGCGACGACGACCTGGCCCGGGGTGCGACGACCTGCCGCAATCAGGGCGACAGGTCCACGTACTACTGGCCGGTGCTGCGCCTTCAGAACGGCGAGGACGAGAACGACGTGGACGCCGACGGCGGCGGCAAGGACCAGAACGTCGGCGAGATCCAGACACCGTCGCAGGTCACCCTGAAGTTCGTCGGGTCGCCCAGGGGAAAGGTGACGGCCATGCCGCGCTTCCTGCGGATCATCACCGGGGACGCGAAGGCGTTCACCAATGGGGACGCGAACGCCAACGCGTCCTGGAGCTGTACCGGATTCGAGGACCGTCAGCTGAAGGACAAGTACCCGATCTGTCCGGAAGGCAGCCAGGTGGTGCGCTCGTTCGCGTTCCAGAGCTGCTGGGACGGCAGGAACACCGACAGCGCGAATCACCGCACCCATGTGGCCTTCGCGCAGGACGACGGCAGTTGCCCGGACGGCTTCCGGGCCATTCCGCAGCTCGTGCAGCGCATCGTGTACGACGTCCCGCCGGGCCCCGGCTTCGCCGTCGACTCGTTTCCCGAGCAGCTGCACAAACCCGTCACGGATCACGGTGACTTCATCAACGTCTTCGGACGCAAGGCGATGAACAGGGTGGTGAGCTGCATCAACGACGGCCGTACATGCCGCTGACCCGCTCGGTCGGCGGCACCCGGAACCTGCGCGGTCAGCTCCCGCGGTGACCGGAGTGCCCTCCCTCGCTCCCCCCGCTGCCACTCCTCCCCGAGTGGTGCGGCGAGGCGGTCTCCACCGTCCCCCCGAGCCGGCCGCGCAGCGCCGCGACCACCTTCGGTTCGCCCACCGCGACCCACTTGCGGCCGACGAGATACGAGCCGCCGTAGTCGTCGGCCTCGTCGATCCACTCCCGCTGCCCACGGTCGGTGGCGAAGGTGACCAGCACATAACGACCGTCAGCTGTAAGGCAGTTGGCCTGACGGATCTCTTCCGCATCGGTCTGCAGATCGGGCTCGCAGTCCGCCTTGGCGGCCAGTTGCTCCAGCGTGCCAATCGCGGTGGGCGGCGCCTCGCGTTCGCCGTCGCCCGCTCCCCCGCCGCACCCGGCCAGCAGCACCAGTCCGGCACATACGACGACGGCAGCCCGACGCCCCTTCTTCCGGCGCCGTTCCAGCAGTGTCAGCATCCACCCATCGTGCCCCGCGAGCCCCTTCCGCCGCGGCGGAACGGTGGATTCTTCGTGGGTGTGCGACGGCCAGGGTGACCACGTGGGACGGACGCGGGCAGCGAACCCTCCGCCCACCCCACCGGCCGGGGTGACCATCGCACCATTCGCTCGTTCAGCTGAACATGCCTCCGAGTCGAGCAGTGCCGTCCGCCGCCGAGCGTCGCATGGTCGGGTCGGCCGATCCGGAACCGGCGGATGCCGCGCTGGTAGAGCACTACACCCGGTTGACACGGATCGGATATCTGGTGCTGCCGTCCTCGCTCGGGCGCGGTCGGCGGGTGCTGACGGCGCACGGGCTCGTTCAGCGGTCCCTGCCCCGGTCGCGGGCCGTGGAGGCGGTGGGCGGGGTGCCGCAGCCGCGCGGGCCGGAAGGGGCGGCCGCGGTGGACCCCGGGTATGCCGATCTCCGGCTGCGGGTGGTGCGGTCGGCGCTGGAGGCCAGGGGGTCGCTGCGGCCCCGGAGCCGGTCGCGGTGGCTGCGGGTGCCGACCCGTGCGAGGCGGGCGTGGGGGTCGCTCCTGGCGCCGCGGGTCTGGGGGCTCCAGCTCTTCCCGCGGTCCGGTGGTGCGGACGAACTCGCCCTGGAACAGACGCTTTCCACCGCTTCCGGCCCGTGCCGGGCCGCCCATGTCCTGCGGGGCCTTGAAGGGCTCCCGGACCCGGAGGTGTGCCGGTTGCTCGCCGCCGCCGGAGTGGCCGATCCGGGTGCCGCGCTGGCGGAGGCGAACACGGTGACGGCGCCGTACGCACTGCTGGCTTCCCCGGAGTTCGATCCCTGTTCGCTGCAGGTCCGGCCCACCGATCTGCTCCTGCGGCGCCGGCGTGCGCGGGCGGCGCGGGCCGGGCTGGCGGCGCTGACGGCGTGCGGGGCACTGCTGGTGATGCCGGGCGGCGGCTGGGGCCCGGACGCGGCGCCCCCACCGGCGTCCGCGCACCACCCGGCGGCCCGGCAGGCCCTGGACCCGGCCGCGTTGCAGCGGGTCCCGCCGTCGTCCTGGCGGCACTCGGCCCGTACCGACTTCACGGCCTGGCCCGCCCGCGGCAACCGCACCGGGGACACCGGACTGCTGCGGCGGGCGCTCGCCGCCTGGACGCTGCCGGGTCACGCCGACCGGGCGACCGCGACACCCGGTACGCCCACGGGCCCGCCGATGGGACCGCCGCAACTGCTGTACGCGGGAGTGGTGGACGAGGCCGTGGTGGTGCTGCTCCACGACGGGCTGCGCATCGTGCGGTACGCCGAGTCACGCCGCGCGGCGCCGGACCGGGGTGCCTTACTGGACTTCGCCCGGGTGGACGGCGCGGACTCCGCCGCCGCGAACGCACTGGTCGTGGGGCGGGCGGGCGGCCGGGTCCGCTATCTGACGGCCCCCTGGGTGCGCGCCGTGGCCGTACGGGACCTGCTCGCCCCGCACGCGGCGCCGCGCGCCCTGCCCCGGGACGCGGACGGGGTGACCGGCCCCCTGGCCGGGCTGCGGGACACGGCGGACGGCTGCCACTCCTGGGAGGCCCTGGAGGTCCGGGACGCGGAGTCCGTCCGATGGATGACCGATCTCGGCGAGCTGACTCCGGTCCGGCTGACGTCCGGGATCCCGTCCGCCCCGCACGACGTGTCGGGGCGGGCCGAGCGGGAGAGCTGGGCGCGCACCGCGTGCCTGCTGCCCGCGGTGCGGGCCGGCGGCGTCCGGTCGGTGAACTCCTGGCTGTTCGCGCGCCAGCCGCTGCCCGAGGGCAACGGTTCGGCGCGGTGGCTCTGCGTCCGCGCGGAGACCTGGCGGGGCACGGGGAGCAGGGTGCTCGCCGAGTTCCAGGCGCCTGCGGCGACGACCGCGCCGGGAGCGGTCGTCGCCCGCGCCGAGGACTCTCCGGCGTGCGGTCCGCGCGATCCGCACGTACTGGCCGGGGTGCTCTGGAAGTCGGCGGGCGGGCGGTGGTACCTGGTCGCGGCGGGCTCGGGTCAGTTCGCCTCGCTGTCCACCTCCGGTGGCGTGGTGGGCAGTTCCCGGGGCCGACTGCTGACCGTACGCGCCGGTGCGGGCGACCGGGCCGAGCTCAGCGGGCTGCTGGCGGACGGCCGTAAGGTCGGCGCCCTGCGCTGAGCGGCGAGGACGGCCATACGCACAGGAATTCGGCGCACACCCCTGTCCCCCGCGCATACCCGTCAGTACATTGACAACATGTCTAACACGCAGCCAGCGGCGGACGCGTCGGAGCGGACCTCGCTCAAAGCCCGGAAGGTCTCTTTCGACTGGGAGGAGACGCCGCTGCACTGGGTGCCTGGAGAGCCCTTCAGCACGCACATGATCAACACCATCCATATGCTCCTGCCGGCCGGGGAACGGTGGTTCATCCATGTCTACCGCCAGATCCTGCCGTACATCCACGACGATCAACTCCGCGAGGACGTCATCGGGTTCATCGGCCAGGAGGCCGTGCACTCCCAGGCCCATGACGACGTGCTGCCGCATCTGAAGAAGCTCGGGCTCGACCCGACCCCGTACACCGCGCAGATCGACTGGTTCTTCGAGAAGCTGCTCGGTGACAGGACGCTGCCGCCCGGCCGGGCCCGTAAGTGGTGGCTCATGGAGCGGGTCGCGATCATCGCGGCGATCGAGCACTACACCGCCTTCCTCGGTGACTGGATCCTCAACGCCGAAGCGCTCGACCGGCACGGCGCCGATCCGACGATGCTGGATCTGATGCGCTGGCACGGGGCCGAGGAGGTCGAGCACCGCTCCGTGGCCTTCGACGTGTTCATGCATGTCGACGGCGGCTACCGGCGGCGGGTGCGCACCTGGGCGGTGGCGTTCACCGCGCTCGTCTTCCTCTGGCAGCGCGGCACCCGCTTCCTCATGGAGAACGACCCGAGCCTGCTCGACGGCAAGGCGTCCTTCAGCCAGCTCCGGGCGGGAGGCAGGAAGGGCACGCTGCCCACCACCGCCGCGATGGCGCGCTCCATCCCCACCTATCTGAGCCGTACGTACCACCCCTCGCAGGAGGCCAGTACGGCCCAGGCCGTCGCCTACCTCGCCCACTCGCCCGCGGCCCTGGCGGCCGAGGCCCGGATGCCGGGAAAGAGCTGACCCATGGCCCCTCCCCGTCTGCGCACGCTCGTCCTGGTCGCCGGAGCCGCCGTACTCGCCCGGCGTGCGGTGCGCCGCCGTATCGAGGCGTCACCCCTGTGGCCCATGCCCGCCCTGGAGCATCCGGTCTCGGGCTACTCCGAGCGGCGCTCCACCACCACCCGGCCACTGCTGATCACCGAGCGGGAGCCGGTCGCCGACGGCGTCGTACGGCTCCGACTGGCGGGCGACGACCTGCCCGCCTGGCAGCCCGGCGCGCATCTGGACCTGGTGCTGCCCTCCGGCCTGGTGCGGCAGTACTCGCTCTGCGGGGACCCGGCCGACCGTGCCGCGTACACCATCGCACCGCGCCTCGTCGAGGACGGCCGGGGCGGCTCCCGTGAAGTCCACACACAGCTGCACGAGGGCACTCGGGTACGCGTCCGCGGGCCGCGCAACCGGTTCCCGCTCGTCGAGGCCCCCGCCTACGTGTTCGTCGCGGGCGGCATCGGCATCACGCCGATCCTGCCGATGCTGCGGGCCGTCGCCGCGGCGGGCGCCGAGTGGCGGCTGCTGTACGGGGGCCGTACGCGTGCCTCCCTGCCCTTCCTCGACGAGATCGCGGAACTCGGCGCGGACGGCGGGCGCGTCACCGTGGTCGCGGAGGACGAGGCGGGACGCCCGGACGCGGCCGCGGCGCTGGCGGCTGCGGCGCCCGGTACGGCGGTCTACGTCTGCGGCCCGGAACCCTTGATGGACGCGGTCGCCGCCGCGCTCCCCGAGGGCTGCGCCCTCCACCTCGAACGCTTCACCGCCGCCACCGGCACGGACCCGTCCGCCACGGCCTTCGACGTCGAACTGCGCCGCTCGGGAAGCACCGTCCGGGTCGAGGCCGGCCAGTCGGTGCTGGCGGCCGTGCGCGAGAAGCTTCCCCATGTCTCGTACTCCTGCGAGCAGGGTTTCTGCGGAACCTGCCGACAGCGGGTCCTGGAGGGCGAGATCGACCACCGGGACGAGCTGCTGACGGACGGGGAGCGCACGGACTCCATGCTGCTGTGCGTCTCACGCTGCCGTGGTGACCGGCTGGTCCTCGACCTCTGACCTCCTCGACGACGCGCCCCGGCTAGGCTGTTGGCATGACGACCGGGGTGCGGCGCAGGATGGGCGTCGAGGAGCGCAGGCAGCAGTTGATCGGCGTCGCGCTGGAGCTGTTCAGCCACCGCTCCCCCGACGAGGTGTCGATCGACGAGATCGCGGCCGCCGCGGGGATCTCGCGTCCGCTCGTCTACCACTACTTCCCGGGGAAGCAGAGCCTGTACGAGGCGGCGCTCGGGCGGGCCGCCACCGAGCTCGCGGGGCGGTTCCTTGAGCCGCTCGAAGGACCGCTGGGTGCCCGGCTGCTGCGCGTGATGGGCCGGTTCTTCGACTTCGTCGAGGAGCACGGCCCTGGCTTCTCCGCGCTCATGCGCGGCGGTCCCTCGGTCGGCTCCTCGACGGCGAACGCCATGATCGACGGGGTGCGCCAGGCCGCGTACGAGCAGATCATCAGCCACCTGGGGGTCCAGGACCCGCCCGCCCGGCTCGAGCTGGTCGTGCGCTCCTGGGTCTCGCTCGCCGAGTCGACTGCCCTGATCTGGCTCGACGGGCGGCGCATCCCGCGGTCCGAGCTGGAGACGCAGCTCGTGCACGACTTCGCGGCGCTGGCCGCGGTCAGCGCCGCGTACAACCAGGAGATGGCCGGCGTCGTGCTGCGGGTCCTCGCCGAGGAGCCGGTGGACGGCCCGTTCGGGGATCTCCTGACCCGTCTGTCGACGCTGGCGCCGTCGGTGTCCGCCGTCCCCCCGCAGCGCAGGCCCTAGGGTCTTTCGTCTGGATCAGGCCGGATCAGGGAGCGGGGGCCGGTGCGTGCAGCTGCAAGGCGGAGGATCGAGGCAACGCGGAGCGTTGGTGATTGACGACAACGCCGCAGATGCGCGTGCCGGCCCCCGCGAGCCCGGCATGATCCCAACGAAAGGCGCTAGTTCTTCCGGTAGGACGGGTCGAGTTCGCGGGTCTCGGCCGAGGCGTGCACGACCAGCTCATCGACGGGCTTCAGATGTCCGGCCAGCAGATCGAGGACCGCCTGGGTCAGCCGCACCTTGGTCTCCGGCGTACGGCCGGACAGCAGCCCGATCGAGACGTGCACGATCGCGTCACCCTCCGGCGTCTCTCCCACGAAGGACTCCTCCACCCGGCGGAACCGGGTCTTGCAGTTGGGGACCTGCGTGGTGACGGTCTCGGCGACCAGCGGGTGCAGGGCGAGGGCGAAACCGCGGCGGTCGAAGGCGTCGTCGAGCTCGGCGGAGTAGTCGACGGTGATCTGCGGCATCAGGTGCTCCTGTGTACGGTCCGGCCGGTAGTCGGACTCCACCCTGACGGTGATCCGCGGGACAGCACAAGCCCGGCCGCCATCCGGCCCCTGTGAGAGGACCGGACCGCGGCCGGGCGGGGTGGGGCTGTGCGCGTCAGCGCAGGGAGAAGACGGCGACCGTACGTCCGGGGACGGTGAAGGTGCCGGACTTCCTGTCGTACGCGGACTTCTTGACGGTGGCGTCCGTGCCCCCCGCCTGGACGGGGTGCAGGGCGTACGCCGTGCCCGCGCGGTCCGCGAGGCGCTGGCTCTCGGTACCGGGGGTCGCGTTGATGACGACGACCAGCTCGCCGAGGCGCATCGTGATCACGCCGGGGGTCTCGCCGGTCCCCGAGAGCGGGAACGACAGCGTGGACTGGACCTGCTCGGTGGTGGGAAGGGAGAACTCCTTCTCGGTGGTCCGGATGGTGAGCAGGTCGCGGTACGCGGCGGAGGCGCCGTCGATCTGCGGGCAGCCGGGGGTGAGTGTGGCGTTGGTCAGCAGCGGCTTCGCGTAGGACCACTTGCCCGCGTTGTCGGCGGCGGGCGGGAGCCCCCGGCCGAAGCCGTTGCCTTCGCGGCAGTCCCAGTGCAGCGCGTTGAACCAGTCACCGCTGTCGTAGGAGTTGCGGTCCAGCGACTTCGAGCGCAGCAGGTCGGTGCCCGCCTGGGAGAGCGAGGGCCCCTGCGACAGCGTGGACGCCGCCATGGCCAGGACCTGCATCCGTGCCCGGTCGGCCGCCGGGGTGTCCGCCGGGAGCTTGAAGGCGAGGGCGTCGTACAGCGTCTCGTTGTCGTGGGCGTCGGAGTAGGCGAGGGCGTCGCCGGGGGCCGCCGCGTATCCGGCGGGTGCCCCGTTGTAGTCGACGGCGGAGCCCTTGACCGTACGGCCGCTGCTGTCGGTGAAGGTGTAGTCGGCGAGGTTGCCGGTCAGCCCGACCTTGATCAGGTCCTGGTAGTGCAGCAGCCGGGCCTTCTGCTCGGCCTCGGTGCCGTTGGCCTTCGAGGTGTTCGGGTCGGTGTGGAGACCGCTCGCGAAGCCCTGGACACCGGGATCCTCGTCGAAGGGGCCGCCGCCGCGCACCGCGTCGCGGGCCCGGTCGGAGAAGGTGGCGATGCCGGTGCCGGCCATGTGCTTCTGGGTGGCCTGGACGAAGCGGGCGTCGTCGGCGATCTCTCCGAAGTTCCAGCCCTCCCCGTACAGGACGATGTTCTTCCCGTCGACGCCGTCCTTGGCGGGGGTCAGCTCGTCGAGGGCCTTGCGGACCGCGAGGATGTTCGCCTTGGGGTGGTGTCCCATCAGGTCGAAGCGGAAGCCGTCGACCTTGTACTCCCTGGCCCACGTGACGACGGAGTCGACGACGAGCTTGCCCATCATCGTGTTCTCGGGCGCGGTGTTGGCGCAGCAGGTGGAGGTGGCGACGGAGCCGTCCTCCAGGAGCCGCTGGTAGTAGCCGGGCACGATCTTGTCGAGTACCGACTTGTCGTCCTGGCCGGAGGCGACGGTGTGGTTGTAGACGACGTCCATGACGGTGCGCAGTCCGGCTCCGTTGAGCCCCTGCACCATCCTGCGGAACTCGACCGTGCGCCTGGTGCCGTTCGGGTCGGAGGCGTACGAGCCTTCGGGGACGGTGTAGTGCAGCGGGTCGTAGCCCCAGTTGAAGGCGTCCTTCGCGGCGGCCTTCGCCACGCAGTCCTGCTGCACCTCGGAGTCGGGGGCGTAGACGGACAGGTCGCAGGCGGGCTTGTGCTGGTCCGACTTCTTCTCGGGGATCGTCCCGATGTCGAAGGCGGGCAGCAGGTGGACGTATCCGGTGCCCGAGTCTGCGAGGCGCTCCAGGTGCTTCATCCCGTCCGAGCGGGTGTCGGTGAAGGCCAGGTACTCACCGGGGTGCTTCGCCGTCCGGTCCGCGATCGAGAAGTCGCGGATGTGCAGCTCCTGGATCTGGGCGTCGCGCAGCGGGGCGGCGGCAGGCTTCCTCAGTCCGGACCAGCCGCGGGGGGCCAGCGCCGGGTCGGTCAGGTCGACGACGAGGCTGCGGGTGGAGTCCGCGGTCAGTGCGGTGGAGTACGGGTCGGTGACCTTGTTGGTGACGGTCTTCTGGACGGTGGGCGCCCAGACCTTCACGGCGTACCGGTAGGACTTGCCGTACCAGTTCTTCTTGCCCGTGACGGACCAGACGCCGGTGCGGTCGTCGCGCCGCATCGGGACGGACGTGCCGTCCAGTTCGAGCGAGACCGTACGGGCGGTGGGCGCCCAGACGGACAGGGTGGGGCGGCCGTGGCGAAAGACCGGGCCGAGGGCGGCGCCGCTCGCCCGCTCCCCGTACAGGTCGTCGAGCACCCCGGCGGTCTGCACCCCGGTGGCGGCGAGCAGGGCGCCGTTGGCGGCCCGCTGGGTGGCGATCAGCTGGCCCCGCAGGGAGTCGCGGACGCGGTCCCGGTCGCGGACGTCGACGGTGAACGCCGGGTAGTCCTTGAGGTGGGGGTACTTCGCCTTCTGCGCGTCGGTGAGCGCCGAGGTGTTCAGCCGCAGCCACCGGCCCTCGTCGGACAGCGCGCCGTCGACGACGGAGATCCCGCCGTCCTCGGCGTACACGAGCTGCTGGCTGGTGGCGTCGGTGGACTTCACCTTCCAGACGACGGTGTCGTCGTCGATCCACTGGGCCGCGGCCTCGGTGAGGTCCGGGGCGGGTGCGCCGCCTGCCTGCGGCAGGAGGTATCCGGGCTTTCCGCCGAGCATCCAGACTTCGTGCCCGTGCGACGCGAGGTCCAGGGACTGGTCGCTGGGGAGGTCCTTCTCGTCGCCCTTGTGGAGGATGTAGCTGAGTGAGGTGGCGCCCTCGGTGAGCGGGACCTCGAAGGTGACGCCGTAGGCGTTCTTCCTCACCGGCTGGAGGGGCTTCGCCCAGTCGGTGGGGTTCTTCGCCCCGGTCCAGGTGTGCAGACCCCAGCCGTCGTAGTTCCCGTCGGGGCGGTGGTAGTTGAGTACGGCCTTCGTGGTGTCCTGCGGCGGCTGTGCGCCGTCGGGCGCCTCGGTGGCCTGGCCGTCCCTGCCCTGCTCGATCCAGACCTGGCCGGTCCTGGCCAGGTCGACAGAGCGCTGCGGGCCGTCGGCGGTGCCGGCCTTCTCGACGGTGTACGGGACGGTGGACGCGCCCTCGTCGACGGCGACCCAGGCGAACGCCCCGTAGGCGTCCCGCCCGATGAAGTCGGCGGCCTTGTCACCGGACTTCAGCTGCCAGCCGTCGTAGTCACCGTCCGCCCGCTTGTAGTGGACGACGGCGTAGTCGCGCTCGACGGCGACGGGCTTCTCGGTCGGCGGGGCCTGGCCCGCCGTGGTCGAGGCGAGCGCACTGGCGGTACGCCCCGTGCGGTCGACGACAACGGCCTTGTAGCGCAGGGGGGTTCCAGCCGCGACCGAGTGGTCGACGTACTGGGTGACCTTGTACGGGGCGTGGTCGGCGGAGCCGAGCGTGCGCCACTTGCCGTTGCCGGTCTGGGCGGCGAAGACCACGCGGTCGAGCTGTCCGCCCTCGACGTCGGCGGCCAGCTCGACGGTGCCGGTGGCTCCGGCGGCGGGCGCCTTCAGGGTGATGGCCGGCGCGGTGGCGGGGGCACCCGGCGTCCGGTCGGCCCGGAGCACTATGCTGCCGAGCGCCGGCACGGTGACGCTGATCTTCTTGTCACTGCCGCTGCGCACGGTGCCTGAACCGCCGTACAGCGTACGGAAGTTCATGCCCGCCGACTCGGTGGCCAGCTCGACGGTCCGGGCCTCGGTGGCGTTGTTGGAGGCCACGACGTACTCGTAGGGGCGCTTGGCGTCCGTACGGGAGAAGGCGTGCACGGACCCTTGCGCGTAGCGCTCGGTCTGGGTGCCGTCGCGCAGTGCCGGGTGCTCCTTGGTGAGCTTCGACAGGGCTGCGATGGAGCGGTACACGGGGTGCTGGGTGTCGTACGCGTCGGAGGCGTGCGTACGGTCCGTGCCGAGCTGGTCGTCGTCCAGGTAGTCGGCGGTCTCCGAGGCGAAGAGGGTCTGCCGGGCGTCCTTGTCGCCGCCGGCGCCGGTGTAGCCCTGCTCGTCGCCGTAGTAGATCACCGGGTTGCCGCGGCCGAGGAACATCAGCTCGTTGGCGAGGCGGGCCCGCTTCAGCAGTTCGGCGTCGTCCGCTCCCGGGTTGTCCTGCTTGAGGAACGTACCGATGCGGCCCATGTCGTGGTTGCCGAGAAAGGTGACCTGCTCGTAGGCGTTGGCCTTGTCGGTGGTGTAGCGGTAGTCGTCACCGTAGACCGCGGCGAGCTTGTTGGCCGGCGCGCTCTGGGAAGCGTACTGGCGTGCCGCTTCCTGGAAGGGGAAGTCGAGCGTGGAGTCCAGCCGGCCCCGGGTGACGTACGGCGAGGTGATCGCGGTGTCCGCGGAGTAGACCTCGCCGAACATGAAGAAGTCGTCCCGGCCGCGCTTCGCCGCGTAGGCGTCGAGGGCGGTCGCCCACTCGGTCCAGAAGTCCAGGTCGACGTGCTTGACCGTGTCGATGCGGAAGCCGTCGATGTCGAAGTCGCGGACCCACTTCCGGTAGATCTCCGCCATGCCCGAGACGACCTCGGGGCGCTCGGTCCACAGGTCGTCGAGCCCGGAGAAGTCGCCGTACTCGGTGGACTCACCGGCATAGGTCGAGTCACCGCGGTTGTGGTACATCGTGGGGTCGTTGAGCCAGGAGGGGACCTTGGTGCCGGTGCTCTTCGGTGTGTAGGGGAAGGAGTCCTGGTCGACCTCCTCCATGCCCGCCGTGTCGTCGAACGGGCGGCCGTCCTTGTCGAGGTACGGGAAGGCGCCCTTGGGCTTGTACCCGTACGCCTTCTCGGCGTAGTCGACGGTGTCGGCGGTGTGGTTGGTGATGACGTCGAAGAAGACCTTCATGCCCTTGCCGTGGGCCTTGTCGATGAGCCTCGACAGGTCGGCGTTGGTGCCGAAGTGCGGGTCGACCTGGGTGAAGTCGGTTATCCAGTAGCCGTGGTAGCCGGCCGAGGCGTTCTCGCCGGTGCCTTGCACCGGGCGGTTCTTGAAGATCGGGGCGAGCCAGATGGCGGTGGTGCCGAGGCCCTGGATGTAGTCGAGCCGGTCGGTGAGGCCCTTCAGGTCACCGCCCTGGTAGAAACCCTTGTCGGTGGGGTCGTACCCGGTCTCCAGCCGGGAGCCGGTGAGCCCGCCGCGGTCGTTGGAGGCGTCACCGTTGGCGAAGCGGTCGGGCAGGACGAAGTAGAACTGCTCACGGGTCAGGTCGTGCCGGGCCGGGGCGGCGGCCAGCTTCGCGTCCGACGGCGGGGCGGGCGGCCTGGCCGCGGCGGTCGCGGACGCCGCAGGCACGACGGGCATGAGCGCCACGCACAGTGCGGCGACAGCTCCCCGTCTGAGGGTGGTACGGGACACGGAAGGGTCTCCTTGGTTGTTCGGGGAGTCGGGACGTCCATGGCGTCCGCGGAGCCGCCCCGAGTGCGCACCCTGGCTCCGGGCGCGCACTCGGGTCCGGGAGAGGTCAGGCGCGCCAGACGTCGGCGGTCAGCGTGACCTTGCCGCTGGCGGGTACCGTCGCCGTGCGGTTGGCGCCGCTCTCCCAGGTCACGTTGCCGCTCGCGTCCTTGCGGACGTACTTGTACTCGAACGCGGTCCCCGCGGGCAGGCTCACGTCGAGCTTCCAGACGGGGTACGTGGCCGGGTCGAGCTTCGGCGCGTTGGCCGTGTTCCAGCTGCCCAGGGCGGCCTGGTTGCCGGTGACGTAGATGTTCTGGCCGGGCTGTGTGGTGGCGTTGACGCCGAAGGAGGCGCCGGATGTCCCGGTTCCGGGGCCGGTGCCGCCACCGCCGGTGCACGTGCGGGCGTTGACGTGCAGGGCGAGCGCCGTGCCGGCGCCGAGCGTGGCCGTGAACTGGCCGGAGCCGTTCACCGTGACGGCCTTTCCGGACTGGACGTCGCAGTAGTCACCGGCGGGCAGTGAGGTCTGGAACGTGCGGGTCAGGGCGGAGCCCTCGTGGTTGAGGGCGACGTACGCCTTGGCGCCCCGGCCGAACGCGATCCGGTCGCCGCCGTTGTCCCACCAGTTGGAGACGGCCGCGCCGCGGGCCGCGTTGCGGAAGCCCACCATGGAGGAGATCTCGCGCCAGGAGTGCTGGCACTTCCAGCCGTCGGCGTAGCAGGCGTTCACCTGGCCACCGTTGGGCGGGCCCGCGTCGTGGTTGCTGAACTCGTAGCCGGAGTGGACGTCCGGGGAGCCGTAGGGGTAGGCCAGCATGAAGACACTGGCCAGCGTGTACGCGGAGCCGTTCTTGTAGTTCAGCGTGTCACCACCGCGCTCGGTGTCGTGGTTGTCCACGAAGACGGCCGACCTGCCGGACTCCATGAAGCCCCAGCCCTCGCCGAAGTTCTTCAGGTTGGCGAGGTTCTCGCTGGTGAAGACCTGCTTGAGGCTGCGGCCGTAACGGAATTCCTGCACGTCTCCGCTGCCGAGGTACTCCGAGGGCGACACGGCCTCGCCCGCACCGTGGATCGCCTCGTGCTTCCAGTAGACGCCCGGGTTGCTCAGCCGGGACTTGATGTCGGCCAGGTCGGTGGCGGGCATGTGCTTGGCCGCGTCGATCCGGAAGCCGTCGACCCCGAGGGAGAGGAGGTCGTTGAGGTAGGTGGCTATCCGGCCGCGTACGTAGTTCTCACCCGTGTCCAGGTCGGCCAGGCCGACCAGTTCGCAGTTCTGGACGTTGCCGCGGTCCCCGTAGTTGTTGATCGGGGACTGGCAGTCGTTCATGTCGCTGACGGAGTAGACGCCCGGGTAGTCGTACTTCGTGTACGAGCTGCCGCCGGTGCCGGTGCCGGAGCCCGCCGACATGTGGTTGATGACGCTGTCGGCGATGACCTTGACGCCGGCGCCGTGGCAGGCGGCGACCATGGAGGAGAAGGCCGCGCGGTCGCCGAGACGGCCGGCGATCTTGTAGCTGACCGGCTGGTAGGAGGTCCACCACTGGCCGCCCTGGATGTGCTCCTGGGGCGGTGAGACCTGAACGAAGCCGTAGCCCGCCGGGCCGAGGGAGTCCGTGCACGCCTTGGCCACGGAGGCGAACTTCCACTCGAACATCACGGCGGTGACGTCCTTGTCGCCGGGGCCTGCGGCCTGGGCGGTTCCTGCCGTTCCGAGGCCGGTGGGGACGGCCAGAACAGCGGCACCTGCCACAAGGGCGAGTGCGGCAGAGAGGGATCTGCGTGCCATGTCTTTCCTCCTGCTGTGGGGGAAACGCGGGGGTGACGGCAGCCTCACGTGGCAACGCGCCGTGCCCTCAAGGCTCATGAAGGTTCTTGCTGCAAAAATGCAAACCTTGCCGCGGAGCAGACCGTACGAGCCCACCCCGCGCCGGTCAACCCTTTGGACATCCCCCGCTAACATCCGCGAAACCGTGCGGATTTCTTCCTGCAAGCTCTTTCGCAAGATATTGCGACCCTGTTAGGTTCAACGCGACTCCGGTCCGGTCGGCCGGGGGTTTCGGTCGCTTCGGCGCCGGGCCCCACGCGCCCGGCCGGCCGGGCCGGTCACGACAGCGAGAGGCACCTGGAGTCGTTCACTCCCCGCTGGCCCGTCCCGGGCCGACTCCGGTGCCTCTCCTGTGCGTTGCCGCCGCGTTCCGCCCCCGGTCAGACCGTACGGGCCGCCGCGGTGGACCCTCGTACGACCAGCTCCGGCTGGAACACGTACTCCGTGCGCTGCACCGGGCTCCCGCCGATCTCCTCCAGCAGGGCCCCCACCGCCGCCGCCGCCATGGCCTGTACGGGCTGGCGCACGGTCGTCAGCGGCGGGTCGGTGAACGCGATCAGCTGCGAGTCGTCGTAGCCGACGACCGAGACGTCGCGCGGCACGTCGAGCCCTCTCCCCCGGGCGGCACGCACCACCCCGAGGGCCATCAGGTCGCTGCCGCAGACGATGGCGGTGCAGCCCCGGTCGAGCAGGGCACCCGCCGCCACCTGGCCGCCCTCCACGCCGAACAGCGTGGAGCAGACCAGGAGTTCGGCCTCGGCCGGGGACAGCCCGAGCAGCGAGACCGCCGACTCGATGAAACCGTCCCGCTTGCGGCGGGAGGGCACATAGCGCTGCGGACCGATCGCCAGGCCGACCCTGCGGTGGCCGAGCGCGGCGAGATGGCCGACTGCCATCCGCACGGCCGCGGCGTCGTCGGGCGAGACGAACGGGGCGCTGATCCGTTCGTTGTAGCCGTTGATCAGGACGAAGGGCACCCCGCGGTCGGCCAGTGCGGCGTACCGCGCCGGGTCCGCCGACAGGTCGGCATGGAGCCCGGACAGGAAGACGATGCCGCCGACGCCCCGCTCGACGAGCTGCTCGACGAGCTCGTCCTCCGTGGCACCGCCGGGCAGCTGGGTGCAGAGCACCGGGGTGTAGCCATGCCCGGCCAGGACCTGTTCGACGGACTGCGCGAACGCCGGGAAGATCGGGTTGGTGAGTTCGGGAGTCACCAGTCCGATCAGTCCGGCGCTGCGCCGTCGCAGCCGTACGGGACGTTCGTAGCCGAGGATGTCGAGCGCCGCGAGCACCCGCTGACGCGTGGTGTCCGCGACGCCCGGCTTCCCGTTGAGCACCCGGCTGACGGTCGCCTCGCTGACCGCCGCCTGGCCGGCGATGTCGGCGAGCCGGAGCGCTCCGCCGGTCCGGGGTGCGGGGACGGTCACACCGTCCACCACACCGTGGTCTCGGCGGGCAGTTCGAACTCGGCACCGTCGACGGTCACGGGCGCGCTGGAGAGCAGCACACTGCCGCGGACCGGCATCCGTACCGGACGGGTCGTGGTGTTGACGGTGCAGACGAAGCCGGGGCGGCCGAAGACGAGGACGCCTTCCGGGGCGTCCAGCCACTCCACGCCGGTTCCGGCGCCGAGGCCCGGGTGGGTGCGGCGGGCGGTGATCGCGGCCCGGTACAGCTCCAGGGTGGATCCCTCCACGCCGGTCTGCGCCTCGACGGAGAGCTCGCCCCAGCCGGTGGGCTGCGGCAGCCAGCTGCCGCCGTCCCCGAAGCCGTACGAGCCGCCGTCGCGGGTCCACGGGATCGGCACCCGGCAGCCGTCGCGGAAGCCGTCCTGGCCCTCGGCACGGAAGAAGGACGGGTCCTGGCGGGCCTCGTCGGGCAGGTCGGTGACGTCGGGCAGGCCGAGCTCCTCGCCCTGGTAGACGTAGGCGGAGCCGGGCAGCGCCAGCATCAGCAGGGTCGCGGCGCGGGCACGGCGCAGACCCGTCTCGCGGTCGCCTGCGGTGCGGATCTGGGTGCCGAGGCCGGGCGGGTTGGCGAAGCGGGTGGCGTGCCGGGTCACGTCGTGGTTGGAGAGCACCCAGGTGGTGGGGGCTCCGACGGGACGCATGGCGTCGAGCGAGGTGTCGATGACCTTGCGCAGTTCGGCGGCCTCGAAGGCGGTGCCGAGGTACTGGAAGTTGAACGCCTGGTGCATCTCGTCGCCGCGCACGTAGTTGGCGGTGCGCTCGACGGTGGGCGTCCAGGCCTCGGCGACGGCGATCCGCTCACCGGGGTACTCGTCGAGGATGACGCGCCAGCTGCGGTAGATCTCGTGCACACCGTCCTGGTCGAAGAACGGCATGACATCGTTTCCGAGCAGCTTGAGCTGGTCGTGGGCGCCGAGGTCGGGCAGGCCCTCGGCCTTGACGAGGCCGTGGGCGACGTCGACGCGGAATCCGTCGACGCCCATGTCGAGCCAGAAGCGCAGGATCGAGCGGAACTCGTCGGCGACGGCCGGGTGCTCCCAGTTGAAGTCGGGCTGCTCGGGGGCGAACAGGTGGAGGTACCACTCGCCGGGCGTGCCGTCCGGGTCGGTGGTCCGGGTCCAGGCCGGGCCGCCGAAGATGGACTCCCAGTCGTTGGGCGGGAGTTCGCCGGTCGTGCCCTTGCCGGGGCGGAAGTGGTAGCGGTCGCGCAGGGCCGAGCCGGGGCCTTCGGCGAGGGCGCGCTTGAACCACTCGTGCTGGTCGGACGAGTGGTTGGGCACGAGGTCGACGATGATGCGCAGCCCCAGGCCATGGGCCTCCCGGATCAGGGCGTCGGCGTCCAGCAGCGTGCCGAACATCGGGTCGATGGCCCGGTAGTCGGCGACGTCGTAACCGGCGTCGGCCTGCGGCGAGGCGTAGAAGGGGCTGAGCCAGACCGCGTCGACACCGAGGCTCTTGAGGTACGGAAGACGGGCGGTGACGCCTGGCAGATCGCCCATGCCGTCGCCGTTGCCGTCGGCGAAGCTCCGTGGATAGACCTGGTAGATCACCGCGTCCTGCCACCAGCCGGTGCGGTGGCCCTGGGCGCCGTCGGACGTGCCGGTGAAGGGGGCAGCGAGGTGCTGGGTCATGTCGTCCCTGGGGTGTCTGGGAGGGGAGCGGCGCCGTGACCGGGTCGGGGTCCCGGCGCCGCTGTGACTGGTGCGATCGGTCGTACGGTCGGGCGTGGGGGCAGAGCCTGTCGGGTTGCCCCTCAGCCCTTGACGGCTCCGGCGGACATGCCGGTCACCAGGTGGCGCTGCGCGAAGAGGAAGACGAGCGCCGCCGGTATCGCGATGAGTACGGAGGCGGCGGTCATCGGACCCCACTGGGCGCCGTACTGGTTGACGAACTTCTGGAGTCCGCCGGCGAGCGTGAGGTTCTCGTCGCCGACCATGAAGGCGGAGGCGTACGCCACTTCGCCCCAGGCGGTGATGAAGGAGTAGAACGCGGTGACGGCGAGCCCTGGCTTGGCGAGCGGCAGGATGAGCCGCCAGAACGTGCCGAAGGGGGTGAGGCCGTCGACCTGTCCCGACTCGTCGATCTCACGCGGGATGGTGTCGAAGAAGCCCTTCATCATCCAGGCGCAGAACGGCACCGAGATGGTGAGGTAGGTGATCACGAGACCGGCGGGCTGATTGAGCAGGCCGATGTTCGACATGATGTTGTAGATCGGCACGATGAGGACGGCGACCGGGAACATCTGGGTGATCAGCAGCGTCCACATCAGCCCGCGCTTGCCGGGGAAGCGGAAGCGGCTGACGGCGTAGCCCGTGGTCGCGGAGACGAAGACACCGATGACGGTGGAGAGCCCCGCGATGATCACGGAGTTGCCGAACCAGCTCAGGAACTCGGTGTCCTTGATCAGGTTCGTGTAGTTGACGAACGTCGTCTCCCGGAAGAAGTCCGTCGTCGTCGCGAACTTGGCGGGCTTCAGGGAGGTCAGCAGGACCCAGAGCACCGGGAAGACCGCGATGACGGACGCGATGATCAGGGTGAGGTGCAGACCCGTGGAGGCGAGCGGGGAGCGGTCGCCGCGCCGGCGCGGCTTGCGGACGGCGTGCCGTCCGGAGGGTTCCGTGATGGTGGTCACCAGTTGTCTCCCTGCGTGCGGAGCACTCGCCGGTAGACCACGGCGAAGAGCATCAGGAGTACGAGGATCAGCACGCCCCAGGTGGAGGACTGCGCGAAGTCTCGCGGGCTGATCTCGAAGGAGAATTTGTACGCCTGGGTGACCAGGATCTGGGTGGCTTCGCCGGGTCCGCCGCGGGTGAGCAGGAAGATGACCGGGAACATGTTGAAGGTCCAGATGGTGGAGAGCAGAATCACCGTGGTGGAGACCGGGCGCAGACCGGGGAGCGTGATGTGGCGGAACCGCTGCCAGGCGGTGGCGCCGTCCATCTCGGCCGCCTCGTACTGCTCCGCCGGTATGGACTGCAGTCCGCCGAGCAGGGCGACCATCATGAAGGGGATGCCGAGCCAGACGTTGACGGCGATGACGGAGAACTTGGCCCAGGTGGGGTCGTTGAGCCACGGGATGCCGTCGATGCCCGCGCCGCCGAGGATCTTGTTGAGCAGCCCGCGGTCCTCGTTGTAGAGGAAGCGCCAGGCGAAGACCGAGACGAAGCCGGGGATCGCCCAGGGCAGGATGAGTGCCATCCGGTAGGCGGAGCGCCCGGCGAACCGGCGGTTGAGCATGTTGGCGAGGCCCATGCCCAGCGAGAACGTGATGGCCACGCAGGAGACCGTCCACACCAGCGTCCAGCCGAGCGTGCCGAGGAACTGGGTACCCGTCAGCGCGTCCACGTAGTTGTCCACACCCACGAACTCGTAGGTGGCGGGCATCTCGTTGACGCCGATGGACCGGGCGACGTTGCGCTCGTTGGCGTCCGTCAGCGACAGCCAGATGCCGCGGACCAGCGGATAGCCGATGATCACGCCGATCACGAGGACGACGGGGGCGACCATCGTCCAGGCGTACCAGTGGACCGACAGAGCCCGCCGGAGCCTGCTCGGCGGCGGGGGGTTACCAGTACCGCGGCTCCGGCCGCGGGCGACATCGTCGCCCGCGGCCTTCGCCACCGACTGGCTGGTGTGGACAGCCATCAGCCGGCCTGCCTTCCTGGGTTACTTCCAGCCCTTGAGGAGCTTGCGGTAGGAGTCACCGGTGGCCGATGCGGCCTTCTCCGGCGTGGTCTGGTCGGTGAGGACCTTGGTGTACTCGGTGACGAGCGGCGCGAAGAGGCTGCCGGTCTCCGGGATCCAGGGGCGCTCGACGGCGGTCTCGACGACCGGCTTGAAGAAGCCGACGATCTCGCTGTCCACGGCCTGCTGCTTGGCGTACGCGGAGGTGCGCGTCGGCAGCAGGTTCAGCTCGCCGGCGGTCTGCGCCTGGGTCTCCACGGACGTCATGTACTCGACGAAGGCGTAGGAGGCGTCGAGGTTCTTGGAGCCCGCGTAGACGGCGAGGTTGTGACCGCCCTGCGGGGCACCCTGACCCGCGGAGCCGGCCGGGACCGGGGCGATGCCCAGGTTCGTCTTGTCCTTGAACTCATTGCCGGCGAGCGTGTCGGCCACTGCCCACGGGCCGTTGATCATCATGGCGACCTTGCCGTCCTTGAACGACGACTGCATGTTCTCCCAGCCGTCGGTGGCGTCGGTCTTCGCGGCACCGGAGTCCACGAGGTCCTTGACGACCTTGAACGCCTTGACGCCCTCGGGCTTGTCGACGGTGACGGTCTTGTCGGACGCGTTGACCAGGTCGCCGCCCTCGCCGTACAGGAAGGAGAGGAACCAGTACGCGTCGTCGCCGCGCAGGTAGAGGCCGGTCTTGCCGGTCTTGTCCTTGATCGTCTTCGAGACGGTCTTCACGTCGTCGATCGACGCCGGGACCTCGACACCGGCGTCCTTGAAGATCTTCTTGTTGTAGAAGATGCCCATGGAGTCGATGACCTGCGGGACCGCGTACGTCTTGTCCTTGTACTTGGTGGACGCGGCGGCCTGCTTGAGGAAGTCGCTCTCGTCCTTCAGCGCCGCGGTGCCGTCGAGCGGGGCGAGGTAGCCGAGGTCGGCGAACTCGGGGGTCCAGGCGACCTCGGAGCGGATCACGTCGGGGGCGCCGCCGCCGGCCTGCGCGGCGTTCTTGAACTTGTTCTGCGCCTCACCGAACGGCACGTTGACGTACTTGACGTCGACCTTCGGGTGCTTCTTCGTGAAGCCCTCGGCGAGCTTCTTGAAGACCTTGTCCTCACTGCCGACGGTGGAGGTGTCCCACCACGTCACCGTGCCGGAGAGCTCTCCCGAGCTCTTGCTGCCCTCGGTCTTCTCGTCGCTGCCGCAGGCGGTCGCCGCGAGCGCCAGGGCCGCAACCAGGGCGGTGGCCGTTATGCCACGTCGCATCTGAACTCCTTCAACTGCCGTACCGCTCCGTCGCGGCGCCGGGTCGTCGAGAACGTAACAAGGATGAAAGACGACCGAAAGACCTTGCGGAAGATTTCCGCAAGCTCTGGCGATCGTTACATCCGCGTGTCCTCAAGGTTGCCATCGGGACTCTTGACGGGAGCGTCTTACCCCTACACATCGCAGGCCACACACGGTATATCCGTAGTGCGACCATCTGACTGCGGTCAGCGAACGGCCCCCGCAAGCCCTTGCAAGATGTTGCGACGGGGAGGTCTGGAACAAGCCGGGACGGTGCGGCAACGAGCCGGGGCAGCGGCGGCAACGAGCCGGGAATCCTTGATCTCCGCGGCCCGGAGCAGCCCGCATGGCCGATTTCCGCACACGGTGGGCAATCCGACACGGGCCCGGTACAGTCCCCTTTCATGACCGCACGGCTTGCCGATATCGCAACTCAGGCGGGGGTCAGCGAAGCTACGGTCAGCCGCGTACTGAACGGCAAACCCGGCGTTGCCGCTGCCACCCGCGAATCCGTCCTCGCAGCGCTCGACGTGCTGGGCTACGAGCGCCCGGTACGCCTGCGCAGGCGCAGCGCGGGCCTCGTCGGCCTCATCACGCCCGAGCTGGAGAACCCGATCTTCCCGGCGCTGGCCCAGGTCATCGGCCAGGCGCTGACACGGCAGGGATACACCCCGGTGCTGGCGACCCAGACTCCCGGCGGTTCCACCGAGGACGAACTCACCGAAATGCTCGTCGACCGGGGCGTCTCGGGCATCATCTTCGTCTCGGGGCTGCACGCCGACACCTCCGCCGACATGCAGCGCTACGAACAACTGCGCGCCCAGGGTGTCCCCTTCGTCCTGGTCAACGGTTTCTCGCCCAAGGTGCAGGCACCGTTCATCTCTCCCGACGACCGCGCCGCGATGCGGCTCGCGGTCACGCACCTCATCTCGCTGGGCCACCAGCGGATCGGCCTGGCGGTCGGCCCCAAGCGCTTCGTCCCGGTGCTCCGCAAGATCGAGGGCTTCCACGCCACGATGCGCGAGCAGCTCGGCCTCGGCGTGGACGAGGTGGAGGAGTTGATCCAGCACTCCCTGTACACGCTGGAGGGCGGCCAGGCGGCCGCCTCGGCGCTGATGGAGCGAGGCTGCACGGCGGTGGTGTGCGCGAGCGACATGATGGCGCTCGGCGCGATCCGCGCGGCCCGTCGGCTGTCGCTTGAAGTGCCGCGCGATCTGTCGGTCGTGGGCTACGACGATTCGCCGCTGATAGCGTTCACCGATCCGCCGCTGACCACGGTCCGGCAGCCGGTGACGGCGATGGGCCAGGCCGCGGTACGCACGCTGCTGGAAGAGATCGGCGGGACCCCGGCCCCGCACAGTGAGTTCGTGTTCATGCCTGAGCTGGTGGTTCGCGGCTCGACGGCCTCCGGCCCCGGGCCGGATTCCGGCATTTCCCCCCGTTCGTAAGGTGCAGGGCGTGCAACCGGAGCCCGACCGGAGGATGATCGGGGAGTGTGGGACGTATCTGGCAGACTCTGCGCCTATGGGTGAATCGCAAGTGAAGACACAGGAAGGCCGGACGACGGCCGCTGCGGCACCCATGGCGGCCGAGGCAGCCCCCGAACCGAAGCCGTCCGGCGCGTCGGCGAGATTCCGGTCGCTGCGCTCGCCTCGTCGGCCACGGCTGTGGTTCGAGATCCTGCTGATCGCGGTCAGTTACTGGCTGTACTCCCTTGTGCGCAACTCCGTCCCCGAACAGCGGGCCGCCGCCCTGCGCAACGCCGACTGGATCTGGTCGGCGGAGAAGGCCATGGGCCTCGCGTTCGAGGAAACGGTCAACCGCGGCGTCAACTCGGTGACATGGCTGATCGTGTCGATGAACTACTACTACGCGACGCTGCACTTCATCGTCACCATCGGTGTGCTCGTCTGGCTGTTCCGCCGGCATCCTGGCCGCTACTCCGCGACCAGACTGGTCCTCTTCGCGACCACGGGTGTGGCTCTGCTCGGTTACTACCTGTATCCGCTCGCACCGCCCCGCCTGATGAACGGCGGGAACTTCATCGACACCGTGCTGCTGCACCAGACCTGGGGCTCGATGGCTTCGGGCGACTTCAAGAACATGTCGAACCAGTACGCGGCGATGCCGTCGATGCACATCGGCTGGTCGCTGTGGTGCGGTCTGACCATTTTCGCGCTGGCCTCGGCACCCTGGGGGCGCATCCTGGGGCTGCTCTACCCGACGGCCACCCTGGTCGTGATCGTCGCGACGGCCAACCACTTCTGGCTCGACGCGGTGGGCGGCATCGCCTGCCTGAGCTTCGGTTACGCACTGTCGTTCGCCTGGTACGGCTCGCTGCCGCACCGCCTTTCGAAGCTGGTTCCCACCGGCCGGGGACGGCTGGGAGCCCTGTCCCCGGCGGCGGCGACGGCACGAACCGGCTCGTCCCGCGTCTGAGGACGAGGACGATCCGATACCGGCCCACAGGGTCGAGCCCGGACGCGGTCAGGTCGGCCCGAGCGGCCCAGCCCCTCACACCGCCCCGTAGAACCGCTCCTCCATCACCGCCCGGGCCCGCCGCGTAATCCGCCGGTAGTCGTCCAGCATGTCGCCGACGTGCCCCGGCTCGTACCCCAGGTACCGCCCCACAGCCGTGAGCTCGCGCGGGTTCGACGGGAACGTGTCTCCCGGCCGTCCCCGCACCAGCATCACGGCGTTGCGCACCCGCGTCGCCAGCACCCATGCCTCGTCCAGGGTCTGCGCTTCCTCGGCCGGAATGAGTCCGGCCGCACAGGCCGCGGCGAGTGCCTCCCTCGTACGCGTCGTCCGCAGCCCCGGCTCGACCCAGCCGTGCTGCAACTGCATGAGCTGAACGGTCCATTCGACGTCACTGAGCCCGCCGCGCCCCAGTTTCGCGTGCAGCGTCGGATCGGCGCCGCGCGGCATGCGCTCGGACTCCATCCGGGCCTTGAGCCGGCGGATCTCGCGGACCGCGTCGTCCCCCAGCCCCTCCATCGGATACCGAAGCGGATCGATCAGATCAATGAACTCGCGCCCCAGCTCCTCGTCGCCCGCGACCGGCTCGGCCCGCAACAGCGCCTGGCTCTCCCAGATCAGCGCCCACCGCCGGTAGTACGCCCCGTACGACTTGAGTGTCCGCACCATCGGGCCGCTCTTGCCCTCCGGCCGCAGATCGGCGTCGATCAGCAGCGGCGGATCCGCAGTGGGCAGTTGGAGCAGCCTGCGCATCTCCGACACGACCGTGTTGGCGGCCCGGGACGCCTCCTGGTCGCTCACCCCCTCCCGCGGCTCATGGACGAACAGCACGTCCGCGTCGGAGCCGTACCCCAGCTCGTGCCCCCCGAAGCGGCCCATCCCGATCACCGCGAACCGGGTCGGGAGGGTGTCTCCCCAGCGCTCCCGTACGGCGGCCCGCAGCGCGCCCGACAAAGTGGCGGCGTTCAGGTCGGAGACCGCGGAGCCGACCCGGTCGACGAGTGCGCCCAGGTCCTGTTCGGCGGGGCTCTCCTCCGTTCCGTACGAGCGGATGATGTCGGCCGCAGTCGTCCGGAACAGCTCCCGGCGCCGTATGCCACGCACCGCCGCGACCGCGGACTCGGCACCGTCGGCCCGCCCCACCGCGGCCAGCACCTCCTGCTCCAGGTGTTCCCTGGTGCGCGGCTTCAGGCCCTCTGGATCGCCGAGGATCGCCACGGCCTCCGGGGCGCGCAGCAGCAGGTCGGGAGCGAGGCGCCCGGCGGACAGGACACGGGCGAGGTTCTCCGCCGCCGCCCCCTCGTCGCGCAGGAGCCGCAGGTACCAGGGCGTCTTGCCCAGCGCGTCCGAGACCTTGCGGAAGCCGAGGAGTCCGGCGTCCGGGTCGGCGGAGTCCGCGAACCAGCCGAGCAGCACCGGCAGCAGCGTGCGCTGGATGGCGGCCTTGCGGGAGACCCCGGACGACAGCGCCTCCAGATGCCGCAGGGCCGCTGCCGGGTCCGCGTAGCCGAGGGCTTCCAGCCGGATTCCGGCGGCCTTGGCACTGAGCCGGGACTCGCCGGGGGCCAGCTGGGCGACAGCGTCCAGCAAAGGCCGGTAGAAGAGCTTCTCGTGCAGCCGGCGCACGACGGACGCGTGGCGCTTCCACGCCTTGTTGAGTTCGGCGACCGGGTCCGTACGCATCCCGAGGGACCGGCCGAGCCGGCGCAGGTCCGCCTCGCCCTCGGGCACGAGGTGGGTGCGGCGCAGCCGGTAGAGCTGGATGCGGTGCTCCATGGCACGCAGGAAGCGGTACGCCTCGTCGAAGTGCGCGGCGTCGACGCGCCCCACGTAGCCGCCTTCGGCGAGCGCCCGCAGCGCCTCCAGCGTGGATCCGCTGTGCAGACTCGCGTCGCTGCGGCCGTGTACGAGCTGGAGCAGCTGGACGGCGAACTCGACGTCACGCAGCCCGCCCGGTCCCAGCTTCAGTTCGCGGTCGACGCGGTCCACCGGAATGGTCTCGACGACACGGCGGCGCATCTTCTGCACGTCGGCGACGAAGTTGTCCCGTTCGGCTGCCTGCCACACCAGCGGAGAGACCGCCTCGACGTACTCGGCGCCCAGCTCGGGGTCACCGGCGACCGGCCGGGCCTTCAGCAGTGCCTGGAACTCCCAGGTCTTGGCCCAGCGCTGGTAGTACGCGAGGTGGGAGGAGAGAGTCCGGACGAGGGGGCCGTTGCGCCCCTCGGGGCGGAGGTTGGCGTCGACCGGCCAGATGGTGCCCTCGCCCGTCGTGTCGGAGCAGATCCGCATCATGTGGGCGGCCAGCCTGGTGGCGGCGGGCACCGCCATGCTCTCCTCGACCCCGTCGGCGGGCTCCGCCACGAAGATCACGTCGACGTCGGAGACGTAGTTCAGTTCGTGGCCGCCGCACTTGCCCATCGCGATGACGGCGACCCGGCAGAGGGCGGCGTCGGCGGGCGTGGCCGTACGGGCGATGGCGAGCGCCGCCCGGAGCGTGGCCGTCGCCAGGTCGGCCAGCTCGGCGGCGGTCTCGGCGACATCGATGGTGCCGCAGACGTCCCGGGCCGCTATGGCCAGCAGGCAGCGACGGTAGGAGATGCGCAGCGTGTCCGGATCCACGGCGTCGGCGAGCCCCCGCTCGAATTCGGCCACGCCCGGGTGCAGGTCGGTGGCCTCGTACGTGACGAGTGCCCGCCAGTCGCGCGGGTGGCGCGCCAGGTGGTCCCCGAGCGCCTCCGAGGCACCGAGCACGCCGAGGAGCCGGTCCCGGAGGGGCTTGGCGGTGACCAGCGTGTCCAGCAGCCTCTGCCGCTCGTCGGCCTCCTCGGCCTCGACCACCCGGACGAGGCTCCGCAGTGCCAGATCGGGGTCGGCGGTCGCGCCGAGCGCTTCGAGCAGGACCGGATCGGACCGTACGGAGGAGAGGGCACCCAGCTCCAGGAGCCGTTCGGCTGCGGAGGGATCGGTGAAACCGTGCCGTAGCAGACGGGTGAACGTACTGCTACTGCGCCCCGGCACCGTCGTCATTCCACGCTCTCCTGCCCGCTGACCTTCATGGACCCGCAGGTCGAGCCTAGCCGGGCACCGATGAATCCGGAGCGGCGACGGAGTCCGCACTTCGGAGGCAGGAGCTTCGGAAGCAGGAGCTTCGGAGGCAGGAGCTTCGGAAGCACGATGAGGAACAGGAGGACCGCCATGTCCGGGACCATTCCCGAGACCATGTCCGAGAGGGACCCGGTCACCGAGCTGGACGCCCGCAGGCTCGGCCCCGAAAGCGGTCCTGGTGCCCGTCGAGGCGGGCAGCCGCGCTCACCTGGGCCGTCGCCGGTCTGCTCAGATCCCATGCGCGCCTGACGGTCACCTCGCGACCTGCACTGAAGCGGGCGGTGTGGCGCCGAGACTACGCGGCGGGAGGTGCACTACCTGATCAGGTGGTCGCCCCCCTTGGCTTCTCGATCTCGGTCGGGGGCCCTCGGTAGGGGGCCTTTTCCGGTCAGCCCCGCAGCTGCTCGGCCAGACCCAGCTGGCTCATGATGGCGCCGGTGTCCAGATAGGCGCGGCCCTCCTGGATCTTGCCGTCCTTGACCTCGTAGATGTCGCACGCGTGCACCGTGACGCGATGCCCCGTGGCGGGCACGGTGCCCGCATGCAGGACCAGGTCGCCGGTCTGGGTCCCGCTGCCCGTGTACTCGACGACCACCGTCTCCCCCTGGGACGTGATGTGGTCGAGGGTGAACGTGCCGTCGGGCATCGCCTCGAACATGGCCTTCGCAAGCTGAGTGAACCCCTCCGGACCCTTCAGTGTCCTTCCGCTGCCCTGCTCGACGAGGGTGCAGTCCGGAGCGACGGACTCGGCGATGGAGTCGTAGTCCCTGTCGTTCCACGCCCTGAAGAGATCGCGGACGAACGTTTCGGTCAACACCGTTGCGTTTACGTCCGCGAGCGGCTCGCAAGTCCGTGCTCGAAGAACGTGACAGTGGTGTGGACGGTGTAGTTCTGGCTGGTCGTGGGGTGTTGTCCGGCGTTCGGGCCGTACTTGCTGGTGGGGTTCTTTCGGGTGCGGGCCTTGACGCGGTGCCGGTGGCGGGCGGGGTGCAGGGCGTCGAGGACGGCCCGGCCGATGGTGCCGACGAGGTCGGCGGGTCCCGTCGGGGGCAGGATCGCGGTCGCGGTGGTCACGGTGTCGCCGGCGGTGGTCTGCAGGACGGTGAAGCTGATGCGGTCCATGTCCAGGCCGGGCCGGGTGCAGGCGGTGTCGGAAGCGGCACGGATCAGGGCCTGGTAGGTGGTGAGCAGGGCGTAGACCTCCTGGTCGAGGCCGGTCAGGCTGCGGGAGCGCAGGACACGGCCGTCCAGCATCGTTGCCTTGATCGAGAAGTACGTCGTCTCCGACTGCCACCGCTCGTGGTAGAGATCCACGAGCCTGGCAGCTGGGTGGGCGGCCGGGTCGAGGAGAGTGGTGAGCAGGCGCCACTGCTCGGTGCGGACGGTGCCATCGGCCAGGGTCACGGTGACGGACGCCTCGATGACGCGGACGGTCAGCATGACGGGCAGGACGCCGTAGCCGATCCGGGCCAGGTAGGAGCCGTCGTCCAGGTGCCGGAAGGGGGTGGGTATGCGGCGGGCGGAGGAGCGCACCAGGAACTGGGCGCCGGTGGCCTGGACGTCCCGGGCGAACTCGTTCGCGTCGAAGCCGGCATCGGCCAGCAGGAGCATCGTGCGGTCCAGCACACTCAACAGGCGTCCCGCGTAGGTGAGTTCGCCGTCACTCTCGGGGCCGAACGCGGCGGCCAGCACGGCACGGGTGCCACACTCGACCAGGACCACGAGTCGTAGCAGCGGGTAGCCGAACTCCACGCTCTCGCCCGCCCGCTTGGGATAGCGCCAGGTGAGCGCCTCCTCATCGGGCACGTGCAGCAAGGTGCCGTCCACGGCCACGGTCCGAAGCCCCCGATAGAACGAGCCGGCCTGCCCGAGGTGGGCGACGGGTCCGGCGAGGATCTCGAACAGCCGCCGCAGCGGTGCCGCTCCTATCCGCCGTCGGGCCCGGGACAGCGAGGAGACCGCCGGACGCACCAACGGCAGTCCCTCCAGCCCCGCCGTCAGCTTGCCCCACACGCCCCGATAGGAACAGTCCTCGAACAGGGCCAGCGCGAGGACGAAATAGACCACCACCCGGGACGGCAGCAGCCGCAGCCGCTTCTCACGTGACCCTGTCTCATCGATCACCGCGTCCACCAGTACGAAGTCCACGATCTGGGTCAGCTCGCCCAAGTGGCCGGGCGCGTACACACCCCCGGCCGCCTCGACCGTGCGCGTGATGACAGACTTCTCCTGCAACGGGACTCCCGATGATCTTCTTGCTCGACACAAGCTGATCTATCAGGACGTCCCGTTGCGTCATTCAACAGGGCTTGACCTGCGACTCAAAACCCAAACGCAACGGCGTTGACGTTTCGGTATCAGCCATGAGAGCCTCCACTCGGGAACGTGCCTTCCCTTCCATACTGACCCGCCGCGTCCGACTGTGCAGCCCTGCGGGACAGCCAAGGCTTGTCACGAGCGTCGCGTCCATCCCTTCGAACTTCTGCGCGCCGTCTGTGGCCGGGTGGCCCGGTGGCCACGGCCTCCTGGTGGCCGGTCGGACCGGCCCGGACGGCTTCCTACCGCGTGGGCCGCGGCCGGCGGGGAATGAGCAGGTACGCCGCCACAGCCAGGGCGAGGGGCAGGAGGCTCACGACCAGCATGGTGAGCCTCAGACCGTTGGTGAAGTCCAGCCCGAGGTCCAGTCCGGACTGCCGGAGCAGGCCCGGGTCGTATCCGGTGGTGCCCGGACTGTGCGCCATCGCGCTTCGGGTGGCGTCCACGGCCTGATCGGCCTCGGTCGCCGACACTCCACGCTCCTCGGCGTCGTTGAGCCACTGCCGTTGGAAGAAGAAGTTGAGAAGCAGGAGGTAGACGGCGGGGCCGAGTGCGTAGCCGGTCATTCCGAACGCCGGCTGGACGGAGGCCACGGCGCCGGACTTCCCGGGCGGGGCGTGCGAGAGGATGGTCTCGGCCACCGCGGCGGAGGCCACCAGCGATCCGAGGTTGGTGAGCCAGGTGGCCAGTACGAGAATCCACAGTGGCATCGTCGGCTTGGCGGTGGCCGCCATCAGCAGCCCGCCCGCAACCAGCACCAGCAGGCCGGTGATGAGCACGGGCCGGGGTGTGTACTTCCCGATCAGGCTTCCGGCGAGGATGACGGCGCCGGAAATCGCCAGTGTGCCTGGCAGATACAGCAGGCCGATCGTGCTCTGTGGCAGCGACATGATCACACTGCCGAACTGCCCCAGTGCGAAACTGAAGCCCGCGACGATGAAGTTCAGCGTCAGGCTGGCCAGCGCCGCCACGGTGAACGGGCTGCTGCGGAACAGCGACAGGTCGAGGACCGGATCCGGTGTCCGGCGCTCACGGAGCACGAACAGCACGCCGGCGACCGAACTGATCACCAGCGGCAGCCATGCCTGGAGCTGGGAGATCCCGTTCTGCGCCTCGGCGATGCCGTGCACGAGGGTCAGCAGGGTAAGGCCGACGAGGCTGACGCCGACGATGTCGACTCGTCGGCGCTGCAGGGTGGGGGGCTCGGCGACGTACCGGGCCGTCAGCCCGAGTGCGATCAGCGACAGCAGTGGTGCGAGCAGGAAGAGCCACCGCCAGCCAACGGTGTCCACCACCCAGCCCCCGAGCGCGGGGGTGACCCCGCACAGCAGCATCTCGATGGCCATGAAGATGCCGATGGCTGCCGGCCGCCTCTCCGCCGGCACCGACACCTTGAGCAGGGCCAGTGACACTCCCAGGACCGCGGCCAGGGCCAGGCCGTCGAGGAGGCGCATCACCAGCAGGTACGTGTAGCCGGGGGAGAGCGCCGACAGCAGGTTGACGAGGATGTCACCGACCAGCCCCAGCATCAGCATCCGCTTGAGCCCGAAGGCGTCGCCGAGACTGCCCACGGCGAGCACGGCGGCGGCCACGACCAGCGTAGCCGCGCCTCCCAGGAACCCGACGATGTCGGGCGGCACTTGGAGCGCCCGACTGACCTGCGGCATGTTCAGGCTGAGGACCAGCGGGTCGACGGCCGTGATCGTGAAAGCCAGGGAGAGTCCCGAGATGATCGGGAGCATCGCGATGGTGGATCGCGGCTCCGTAGTCGACACAGCAGCACCTCCTGTACGTCGGCCGGCGCCGACCGCTCGATGACCGACCGTAACCGGCCTCCGATTCCGGCCCGCCCTCCCGGGCCGACGCACGTGGCCTGACACCTGTTCGAACCATCTGGACCGCACAGACCGCCCGGACCAGCGGCGCTGGTCATGCCCCCGCTCCCATCCGGTGCTCTCGACGGGCTCGACTTTCGTGCGCCGCAGTCCCTCGAGGGGCCGGTCCCGGTGGATTTGGTAGCGGGCGGCACCTCCTCGCAGTCGAGCGCGGCTGGCCGATGTCCTCGGCGCCGGCATCACCAAGGTGCCGCCGGGCAAGGACCCCCACCGGCGGGACAGGCCCGGTCAGCCGGGTGTGAAGGTCGTGACCAGGACGTCGCGGTGGGCCGGGCGCGCGGCATCGACCGGCCGGACGGGCGACACAGCGTGCAGGGTGCCGGCGGCCACGGCCAGCGGATCTGCCACTGGGCCCGCGTCGCGGTCCGGCCCACCTGGGAGGGCGGATTCGGGCACTGGGCGCTCGCCCGCACCTCATACCCCTCAGCGTCCCCGAGATCCGCCGGATGATCGGGCACGTCGTCCTCACGCCCCACTGCCAACCCAACGAGCACCGTCTCCGCTGGTCACACTTCCGCCGCCGCAGCCAAGCCCGAGCCCGCCGCTGCACTACCAACGACGGGGCCAAGACCCCCACATGTGGTTGCAGTACTAGTCCACCGGCCTGGTGCCGATGACGACGGTGGCGTACAGCTCGTCCGAGGTCATCACGCGCGGGATGAGCCCGCCGCTGCCCACCGCCTCCTCCGCCCGCGCCGCCTGCCGCTCGCTCGTCTCCACGAGCAGGCTGCCGCCCGGCGCCAGCCACCGCGGTGCCTCGGCGGCCACGCGGCGCATCACGTCGAGTCCGTCACCGCCGCCGTCGAGGGCGACGCGCGGTTCGTGGATGCGTGCTTCGGCGGGCAGCAGTTCGACATCGCCGGTCGGTACGTACGGCACGTTCGCGAGCAGGACGTCGACGCGTCCGCGCAGGGAGTCCGGCAGGGGCGCGAAGAGGTCGCCCTCGTAGACCTTTCCGAGGCCGCCGACATTGCGCCGGGCGTACCGTACGGCCGCCGGTTCGACGTCGGTGGCGTGCAGTTCGACGCCCTCCAGTGCCGCTGCCAGAGCCGCTCCGAGCGCTCCCGATCCGCAGCAGAGGTCGACGACGACGGACGGGATCGGGGTGAGTCCCACGGCCTGCTGGACGAGGAACTCGGTGCGGCGGCGGGGGACGAAGACACCGGGGCCGACGTGGACGCGCAGCCCGCAGAACTCGGCCCAGCCCAGGACGTGTTCGAGGGGAAGGCCGGCGACGCGGCGCTCCACCATGGCAGCCAGTTCGGCCGGGGTTCCGGCGGTGGCGAGGAGGAGTGCGGCCTCGTCCTCGGCGAAGACACAGCCTGCGGCGCGGAGGGTGGTGACGACCGAAGAGAGGGAAAGCGGTGACGCGGATACCGACATGAAGCGGAGCCTTTCGGGAATGCCGATGGGCGCTCCGCGATCGTCTATGTCGGGTCGACCACGCGATCGTCAGAAGGGAGCACCCAGCGTCAACTTGACCCGGCTCTGAAGGACCGGGCTTGGAGGTGGGGCGCCACTGGCTGTGGTGTGGCCTCCTCCGTCCGGACCACCTATGGGGTGGCTGGGACGCGTGACTCACGCCCCGCTGTCCACACAGCTTCGCCCTTGCGGTCGATGTTGTCACGCGAACGTTGCCTGACCGACTCGGTTCTTCCGGTCGATGTGTCCGCATGCGGAGCATTGCCGGCTGGTGTACGCCGGATCGACGTACACCAGAGGCACCCCGGCCCGGCGCGCCTTGTACTCAAGGAAGGAGCCGAGCTGGTGGAAGCTCCACGAATGCAGTTGTGTCCGCTGGTCCTTGCGGAGCCGTGCCCGGTCGCGGATGCCCGTGAGGTCTTCCAGGGCGATACCGCGGCCGGTGCGTTCAGCGGTGGTGACGATCTTCTTCGAGATGATGTGGTTGATGTTCGCGGTACAGCGCCCACGTCACCCAGGCGCAAGTCGTTCAGCGGTGCGCTCAGGTCGCCTCGCACGAGAGTGTCGGCATCGAGGTAGATCAGATACGGCCGTCGGACAAACGCGGCGGTGAACTCGAACCGCAGGTAGGTGGCGACGCTGATGTAGGAGGAGTCCGCCATCCGCGCCGTACGCAGCGGGGAGCGGTGGGCCAGGTCGAACGAGCCGAAGCCGACGCGGTGCCCCAGGTGCGAGAGGAGCACGGCCTCGGACGAAGTCAGGTCGAGGGTGAGGACGCGCAGCGCCACGTCCCGGCGGGCTCGGGGAGTGAGGCTGTCGGCGAGGGCGGTGATGGCGGCCAGGCCCGGCACGAGGTAGCGCTGGTCGAGGCATAAGCCGAATGCGTACACAGCGGGTTCGCCTTCCAGAGGCAGGGACGGGACGTCTGTAGGGGTGCTCATTGCTCGTCTCGCTGGCGTGCGAACCGGGACGTGCGGGTCTCCAGCACGTGAAGGGAGTCGGGGTCGTGGGTCTCCCACTGGTGCGCCGTGCCGCCCGACGGTCGACGCAGGACCCAGGTCCGCCCCTGCTTGATGTCGGTCACGATCGCCTGCCGTCCGGTGCCGTCCTGGACAAGATCGCCGATCTCCGCACGTGCGCGGCTCATTGGACGCTTCCGGGGATGAGGCGCCCTCATGGCGTCCAGCCGGCCGCGGCCTCGAAGAGGATCCGGCGACGGTCGTGCTGACCGGGTGTGTGGCGGGAGGGGCTGTTAGTCGCCTCGGTCAGGAATCCGCCACGGTCGCGGATGAGGACGCCGAGCGCGGCGAACTGGGCGGCGTCGTCGGCGACGTGCGTGGCTCCGGCGACGACGATTCCACGGACCAGGCCGGACGACAGGGCCCCCGTGATGGCGGACCAGCCCAACCGGGTGTCGAGGGGCACGGTGGGGTCGTCGTCGGACCAGACACCGGCGACGTGCCAGTGGCGGGCATCGGAGTAGTGACGAGCCCGACGTTCCGCCTCGCGTACTGCAGGGGGTTCGGCTGCGCAGGAGTAGTCGGCGACGGGGACGTGTCCACGGGGTGGCTCGGATTGGAGGGCACGGCGCGCAATGTCGAGCGGGTGCGCCACCACCTGAAGCGAGCGGTGGCCGATGGCCGGGCGGTCGCGACGCCAGGGGGCCTGTTCGCGCCGGTCAACACGCCGGCCGCGGTGTCCTCGCGAGGGTGAACTGGTGTAACGGTAAAGGGCCTTCTCCTAGTTGGTCGGGTTGAACCGCCTGACCGATTAGAAAGAAGACCCGGTGGAACCCTACCCGCGCACCGGCCCGCGCGCCCGGGCCAGCACCTCCACTACCTGCTCGGTGAACTCCGCCGCCGCCTCCCGCACCCCGGCCCGCCCTGCCGACACCCCAGCGCGCGGCAACGGGATCACGACAGGCCCCACCGGGCCCGCCAGCACCGGCGCGTGGAGCGCCGGCAGCTCGCCGACCACCTTGGACGCCGTGGCGACCGCCGCCAGGTCCTCCTCACACTCCGCCAGGAGCTGAGCGATACGCTCCGCCTCCCCGCGCAGCCGCTCGACCTCCCCCCGGCAGGCCGCCTCCCGGTCCCGCAACAGCCGGAGCACCTCGTCGCAGCCCATCCGAACCCACCTCTCACGTCAACTGGCCAACCAGCAACCGCAACGAGACGGGCACCCCCACAGACACCCCGAACCCCAGTTCAAATCTCACTCAGAAGGAAACGCACCCCTACCGGTACGGGGTGTGACAGCCCAAACGGTCCCGAACCTCCGCTGTAGCAACGGCCCGTGCCTGTTGACCAACGGTCTGCCCCAGCACGCTTGTGGCATGCGCCGCCCCAGCCTCGAAGCCCAGCCGTTCGCCGCCACCTACACCCGTTTGGATGAGATGGTCGGACACTTGTCCGGGCCGGTGATGATGTCGTGCACCGCGGAAGCGTTGGAGGACTACGTCACCACCGAGGGCCGGGAGTTGCTGCGTCGCATGATGCAGGACCAGCTCGACTCCCGCGCCGCCACCGAGGTCCGCCTGCCCCGGGTGACGGGTTCGGACCAGGTGGTGCGGTGCTGGGCCGAGCCCGGCCACCGCCGGCTGATGGTCTCCGCGCTGGGCCGCGTCGAGACGACCCGGATCGCCTACCGGGCCTTGAAGGCCGGGAACCTGCACCCCGCCGACGCGGTCCTGTCGCTGCCCGCGCAGGCCTACACCCGTCCCCTGCAGCGCCATGCGGTGCACGAGGCCGCCAGCGGCTCCCTGCGCCAGGCCGCGCTGAACCTGGAGCGCACCACCGGCCAGCGGATCGGCACCCGGCAGCTGATGGAGATCTGCGAAGGCGCCGCCGCCGACATCCCCGACTTTTACCAGGCCCAGCTCGACGCCCCCGGCGCCGGCCAAGGTCCCGACGTCGGCGATCTGCTGGTCCTGACCTGCGACGCAACGGGTGTCAACATGATCGAGAAGGACCTGCGCGAGCCGGTCCGCGCGGCAGCGGCCGCCCGCAGCGGCCCGCAGCCGCCGTCCGCGCAGCTCAGTTCCCGGACCCGCACCGGCAAGCGGCGCATGGCCACCGTCACCGCCGTCTACGACGCCGTCCCCGCCGGCCGACGTGCTGCCCGCCACCGCCGACCAGCGCCGCAACCGCGAGCCCGGCCCCCGGGCCACCGGCCGCGAGGTCCACGCCTCCCTGGAGCACTCCACCACCCAGATGGTCACCGCCATGTTCGACCAGGCCACCGCCCGCGACCCCGGACACCAGCGCCGCTGGGTCGTCCTGGTCGACGGAGCGAACCACCAACTCGACTGCCTGCAAAGCGAAGCCGCCACACGCGTGTCAAAATCGACATCGTCGTCGACTTTATCCACGTGCTGGAATATTTGTGGAAGGCAGCCGAGGACCTCCACCCCGCCGGGCCCGCCCGCGCGGCCTGCGTCGACGCCCTGGCCCGCACCGTCCTGCAAGGACACAGCGCCCGCGTGGTCGCCGACCTCCGCGCCCAAGCCCGCACCCGCCGCCACGACGGCCCCGCCCAACTGCCCGGACTGGACCGCGCCATCGCCTACATCGAGGCCAAGGAGCCGTTCCTGGCCTACCGCATCGCCCTGACCATGGGCTGGCCCATCGCCAGCGGCGTCATCGAGGGCTGCTGCCGCTACCTGATCAAGGACCGACTCGACATCACCGGCGCCCGATGGAGCCTGACCGGCGCCGAAGCCGTCCTCCTCCTACGCGCCGTCATCGACAACGGCGACTTCGACGCCTACTGGCACTTCCACGCCCAACGCGCCCACCAACGCGACCACACCAGCCACTACCAGCACGAATACGCCACAGCAGCCTGAACAACCCACCCGAACGCCACGAACATCAGTTCAAATCTCACTCAGACGGAAACGCACCCCCCACCGGACTGGGCGCCCGCCACGCCCACCTCGCGGCTAACGCCGCCCTCACTTGGTGCGAGCTCATGCTCGACACCCTCCGAGACCCTGCGGCACCCTGGCGCAAGGCCAGCCAGGAGCCGACGGCCCCGGCCAGCACCTGATTCCACGAGGCCGCTGTTGACGCAGCGCGTCGCGGTTCTTCGCTGCTGGCCGCGCTGGTCTGCGCGCCGGACGATCCGTGGTGGGAGGTGCGGGTGCTGCACGGCAGGCTTTACCCGGTGAAGGACTGCGCCGCGTGATTGCGGGCGGCCGCGCGGCTGTCGCGGCCCCTGTCGCGTTGGGGGCTGTCGCGCCCTGTGACCTGTGCGGATAGGCGCGTGCGAGGTCGGGGTGAGTGCGAAGTCCGGCATCAGGCCTGGGCCGGCGGCGGTGTCACGCTGGCTGGATTTCGGGTTTGTCCTGGTGTCGCCGGGTGTACGGATGACGTGTCCGTGATCACGCGGGCAACCAGGAGAGGAGCATGATGACGGTCGAGAACCGCCAGGTCGGTGAGACGGTGCCGGGCGCCGGGACACAGGCACAGGAGCCGGGCCCGGACGGGCAGCACGTGCTGACTATGCAGACCGCTTCGGGGGAGTCGGTCACCGTCCCGCTCGGCTGGACCGAGATCCCGCTGACCGACGACCTGTATTTCCCGGGGGCGCAGGTGGCGGTGGTGACGAAGTGGTGGGGCGTCGAGATCCACTTCAACACGGCGGGCTGCGAGCTGTTCGCCAAAGCCGCCCCTGCGGTCACCGCGCTGGTCGCCGAGTTCCTGCCGCTGCCGATCGCCATCGCCGCCGAAGCCACCATGGCCCTGCGCGCCGATGCCGTGGAGCGGATGAAGGACTACGGCTGCAAACTCGTCTCCCCCTGGCCCATGCCCGCCATGCTGCTGCCCATCTCGCTGGCCCCGCGTGAGGACACGAGCCTGTGGTGGACCGTCTACGGGCGGGACGACACCGGCCGGATGGCCTGGAACGCGGACGAGAAGTTCAGCGCGCATCACAGCGGCTCGAACCCGGCGCTGGCCGAGTACAACGGCAAGCTGTATCTGGTGCACCGCGGTTTCGCCAGCCCTCATGACGACCTGTGGTGGGCCGTCTACGACCCGGAGCACGGGTGGGGCGAGGACCACCGCTTCCCTGACCACATGACGGCGGCCGGACCCGCGCTGGCGGCGTTCAACGGCAAGCTGCACTGCGTGCACCGGGGAGTGGGTGACGACAAGCGGCTCTTCCACACGATGTTCAACGGCACCTCCTGGAGCACGGATGCCCCGATCGACCACATGAGCACGACGGGGCCGGCCCTCGCCGTGTTCAACGGGCGCCTGCACCTGGTCTACAAGTCCGGCAACAACAACCAGCTGTGGCACGCCACCTACGACGGCGCCGGCTGGAGCAAGGGCACCGCCCTGCCGGCGCACGAGACCTCCGCCAACCCGGCCCTGACGGTCTACGGCGGAAAGCTCCACCTGGTCCACAAGTCCGGCAACAACACCGAGCTCTGGCACGCCATCTACGACGGCGCCAGCTGGAGCAAGGACACCAGGCTGCCCGCCCACGAGAGCCTGGAAGGCCCCGCTCTCGCGGTGCTCGACAACAAGCTCTACTGCCTGCACCGCGGCTACGGCGGAAGCGACGACCAGCTGTGGTTCAGCTCCTACAACGGCAGCTCGTGGAGCACCGACCAGAGGCTCGGTGACCACCGCAGCGGAGCAGGCCCCGCAGTGGTCGCCTACCGCGACAAGAACGGAACCGAGAACCAGCTCCTCGTCGTCCACCGCGGCTACGGCGCGAGGGCGGCCGGCACCGACACCGCCGAGATGGAAGCCAGGATCGCCCAAGAAGAAGCAACCCCCACCACCTCCGCCTGACCAAGAACACCGCCGTCGCAAGGCGATGACGGCCCAAAGCCGATGGCTCCCGGTGGCCGCCTACACGGGCGGCCACCGTGGAACCCCGAAGCAGCTGCGCCTGCATGTACCCACCGACAAGCAGCGCAAGGCGTACCGGCGCGGCAGGCCCGATGATCCGTGGTGGCAGGTGCGCATGCTACGCGCCGAGCTCCACCCACCCAAGGACCTGCCAGGAACTAGCTCCTCCCGTGTCCGTCGGGCGCAGTCCGCGCGGCGCCGTCGGAGAGGCGCGCAGGCTGATGCCGGCCGTCAGGCCTGAGCCGCGTTTCCGGTCACGGCCACAGGGATGAACTCGGTCGGGCGTACCGCGGCGAGGCCGACCTTCAGGATGATCCTTCCGGCTTGGACGTCTTCCTCGGTCATGGTGACGCCCACCCCGACCTGGACGAAGTACGCGTCCTCCGGCTTAGCCCCCTGCAGCCCGCCCTTCCGCCAGAGGGTCTGCAGGTAGTTGTCGGCCGCAGCCCGCACCTTCTGCCACGTCGGTTCGGTGTTCGGCTCGAACACGACGCGGAAAGCTTTCTGCAGGTCGCGCTCCACCGTGTCAGCCAGACGTCGCACCGGAATGGACTTCCACCGGTCGTCGGTCTCGTTGAGGGTGAGGGCGCCCCCAACGATCGTGCCCACGCCCCGGAGCTCACGCAGCACGTCGACCGGCTGAGCCTCGCCCTGCTCCGCGTCGCTCACCGTCTGGGACGGACGCGCGCCGTTCACCGTGACGTTCGCCGGAGCCTTCCACACCCCGCGCTCGCTATCGACCCGGCACCACACCCCGGCAGCCACGCCGACGGGCGGAACCGGCTTGGCGCCGTCTGCGGAGGGAACCAGCCACGGGTGGTAGAGGACGGCGTGCGCGCTCTGGTCGGCGTCCAGCTTGAACGCCCTCGCCGCGTCGCGAGCCTGCCGTGCATCGTGGTCCTGGCCGGCGTGCAAAATGGCCATCGCCTGGTGGGTCGCCGCGTAGGCGGTCACGGCCCTGGCCATCTCGCCGGCCGCATCGGCGCCGCCGTCCCACAGGCCGAGCGGCACCAGGATCGTTACTTCGTCACCTTCGAGTGAGGTCAACACCTCCTTCAGAGTCCTGCTGGCGGTGTTGGCCAGAAGGCAGGAGCCGCCCCCGTTCTCGAAGTACCCACGCAGCACCCCACCGTTCACGCCGGAAAACTGGGCCCCACCGGCAGCCTGGGAAACGTCGAGCCAGCTGTTGACCCGGACGATGTCCTCGAACGCTCTACCGAAGTCGGCGATGAACACCGGCACGGCAGTCGCGCCGGAGGAAACCACCATGCTCAACGAGGCGACCTCCTCGATGTTGACGCCGGGGTAGTTCACTGAATCTGCCATCGAGCACACTCCATCCAGGTCACGACAGGACAAGGGCGCGCCGCCGCATCAAGATCGCCGAACGCGAGACCTGACACAGGAAGCACCACCCTTACCGGAGAGCGTAACGACGTTGTGCCCTCACATGATCAATATCCGCGTCTGCGCCACCGCCGTCGAGCAGTTGATGTAGTGAGAGCACCCGAACATGAACGGCACCCCGGCTGCTGCACACGCCACCTTCGTTCACCCGCCCGGTTGAGCTGTGCGAATCAGGCCCCCATGCCTCGCGCCACACCGCAGCCCAAAGATCGATCGCCGCAACCTGGATCCTTGCCACCGGCATCACCCCTCTGACCGTGCTGCGCGCACACCTGCTTCCTGCCGCCCGGCTGCAGCCCCTACTCGACCTACGTGACCACACCGGGCCCCGCCTGGTCCTGATCTGCCATCAGCACCATGCCCCCACGGTCCTGGAACGCGCGCTGCGCCCCGTCGCGCACCACCAGGCCGAGGCCGCAGCCTGCCTGCCCGGCTCCCAAGAACAAGACCCTGGCCGCCCTGGACGGCGCCGACGCCGTTGCCGCTCACCGCCCCCACACCCGGTGAGCGCGGCTCACGCCCACCGCCTATGACGGCCCTGAGCATCGCCGAGATCGCCCACCGCCAGCATGCCGCTACCGCCCCGTCCGGGGTCTTGCAAGGGCGCGGCACCTTCGCGTGGTTCCCGTTCGACGAGCCCCGCGAGCCTGACCAGGTGGAGCTGGAAACGTTCCGCGCGGGACACCTTCGGCTTCGCCTCCACCCCGGGCCGGGCCTGGCCGCACTCCCCACCGCAGGTCACCGGCGGTGAGTTTCGCCCCGGCGTGGTTAGTGCCGTTCCGGGGACGGCGGCTCAAACGATGGAAGCGGCGGCACAACAGCACTCACGCCAAGATCCGCTGCCTCGGCGAGCAAGCCATGGCCACACTCAAGGGCTGGCGACTCCTGCGCAAGCTCCGCTGCAGCACGAACCGGATCACCGACATCGTCAAGGCCATCGTCACCCTCCACCACGCCTCAACCTGAAGTTGGAAAAGGCTCACTACCAGCACGAATACGCCACAGCAGCCTGAACAACCCACCCGAACGCCACGAACATCAGTTCAAATCTCACTTAGACGGAAACGCACCCTACCGGTAGAGCCCGCAAGCGGGGTTCGGATTGCCACGGAGCGTGGCAGTCGGCAAACTCCTGATCGCCGAACTGCTACGGGTCGTGGTGGTGGGTGGTCAGCGCACGCCCAAAGGGACACCGGCTGCGTGCGCGAGTCCGCGAAGTCGGCCCACGGACACACCTGCCAGCCGCGAGATGATCACGCCTGGCAGCATCTGGTGCTGAACCCATCCCGGTGCCATGGTGCAGACCGCCTCCAGGGTGTCAGCAGCCCGGTCCCACCGGCGGCACTCCACGTGGGTCAGGGCGACGTCGAGTCCGTAGCGGGCTCGGGTCGCGAGCGGCACCGTTTCGTCCAGTCGGACGGTGTCCATAAGCCGTAGCGCCCCCGCCGTGTCGCTCAGGGCGACGGCGATGCTCATGGCCTGGGTGGCGGCGTACAGCGGACCGTGCGGCTGCGCATGACCGCCGCGCGCGTACTCGCTGCCGAGGCGGGCGCCGACCGCGTGGGCCTGGGACAGGTACTCGCGTGCCGTGTCGGCGGAAGCCCCTCCCCGCGACGCGGCCACGGCTGCATTGGTGACGAGCTGCCCGTACACCGACAGTCGGTCGGGGTCGTGCTCGGACATCCTGGGCTCGATCCGCTCCGCTCGTGCGGCGGCGAGCGCGAAGCCCTGCGCCGTACGCCCGTCACGGAGGTTCACCCACGCCGTCGTGGCCGCGAGGTGCGCCTCACGCAGGTCGTCCCCGGCCTGGACTGCGATCTGGCGCCCGTAGGTGAGGGCGGCGTAGGCGAGGTCCCGCGAACCCCAGACGTTCGCGGCCATGCCCGCAGTCTGGAAGACGTCGGCCAGCAGCCCGGCCGCGGCTTCTCTCTCGTCGGTGCCGGCGGCGTCGTACCGGGCGCGGGCCTCCGGCAGCAGGGCCGCCAACAGAGTGCCGAGTTCGGTGTACCGGCCTGCCCAGTAGGCGGTGTCCGCGTGCCGGACGGCGGCACGCAGTTCGGTGACGGTGCCCGGCTCGGTGTCGGCGGGGATGCCGATCGCGGCGTCGTGCGTGGCAGCCGAGAGAGTTCGCAGGGCCGCACGCTCGTCACGATCCATCGAGCGGCGAGGTGCCTGCTGCCCGAGGAGTACGGCGATGTCGGTGCCGAGCGTGGAGGCGATGGCGAGCAGGGAGGGAAGAGAAGCGGTGCCGCCACGTTCCAGCTTCCGCACGACACCGACCGATACCGCGGCGGCCTCGGCCAGTTGCTCTTGCGTCATCCCGCTGCGGAGGGTCTTGAGGCGTTCAGCGGTGGTGTATTCCGACCATTGCATGGCGGTAACTCCCCGGGCCGTTCAAGCCAGGCTTGGACCGTACCCACTTCACCGCAGGTGCGTGCGCCCTTTGGGTGAGGGCGAGTTGGCGGGCTGGCTGAAAAGCGCCTACACGGCGAGGACTGCGTTCACCCCGAGGAGGCGCTCCAGCTCGTCGACTGTCTCGTTCTCAGTTGTCGCGAGGACGGTGGTGATGCCGAGGGCCTCGGCGGGCGGAAGGTTGACCGGGTGGTCGTCGACGAAGAAGCAGGCCGGCCCCGGCAGGCCGAGGCGGTCCAGGGTGAGCTGGTAGATCGCCGGGTCGGGCTTCGCGAGACCGACCACCTCCGAAACCACGTGGACGTCGAACAGGTCCCAAATGCCCGCATGTGCATAAGGGTTGAACGGCTCCAGCCCGAAGCTGTTCGACAGGAGCGCCAGCCGGTATCCGGCATCCTTGGCGGCGCAGGCGAGCGCGGCCATGCGCCGGGCCGGCGGTACGTTCGCCCAGGCGCGTCCCATCAAGTTCTCCGGGGGAACGTGCGCGCCAAGCAGAGCGGCAGTCCCCTCGTTCCACTCGGCCTGGCTCATTTGGCCGATCTCCAGGGCGGTGTACAGTCGCCGTCCCTCGGGATGGTCGTTGAGCGTCGCCCGCCATGCTTCCACGAGGAGCCCTTCGGACTCGCACCAGGCGCGGTGCACGGGGCGGGGGTCCCCGGTCAGGACCCCGGCGAAGTCCAGGATGAGCCCGCGCGGGGCGTCGTGATGGGCGGTGTCCGTACGCTGCGGCATGCTGCGGGGTTCCTCTCCGTCGACCTCAACGACGACGCTACCGCGAGGTGTTCCGCTCCTTCGTCGCGTGCGTTTCGTCGACTCGGCCGACGACACTGTGCAGGACGCCCGGCCTCGGTGTTTCACCGTGAATTCCATGAACTGTGACGTTCTGTCACCGCATGCAAAAGGTGCCCCGTGGCCTGCGATGATCCGGCTTGTTGAGGACTGGATCATGAGCGGGTGGGGGCACCTTTCACGTGCAGGGTAGCGAGTGGGCGCGGGGTCTGGCGATGTCGGGGGACGGGAAGGGGCAGGTCGGGCATGTGGGTGGTGTGCATCTGCGGCTGCTCGCGGAGCGCACGGGCTCGGCCGGGGTTCATGCCGCTGCACGACCGGGGGCAGGTGATGGTGGATCGCGGTCGCGATAACCCTGGGCGCGACCTGCATCCGCGACATCCGGCTGCTGGAACACCAGCGGCCCGTCTTCGGCCCGGTCGCCTCCCATCCCACCGCGTGGCGGGCGCTGAAGGAACTCGACGAACTCGCCCGGGCCCGGGCCGGGCGGGCCCGGGCGGCAGTACGCCGCCGCGTCTACGAACTGCTCCGTAAGCGGCCCGAGGGCTTTCCCGAGGTCGAGGTCGAAGGGGTGCCGCTGACCGGCTGGACCGTGATCGACAGTGACGGGACACTGATCCCCGCGCCGTCGGAGAAGGAAGGAGCCCACGGCACCTACAGGGGCTTCCTCGGACACCACATATTCGTCGCCACCTGCGACAACACCGGCGAACAGCTCGCCGCGACGCTCCACACGGGCAACGTCAATGCCAACGACGCGGCAGTGAACATCGACATCCTGACCCGGGCGGTGGCCCAACTGCCCTGGTGGCGACGGCAGAAGATCCTCTTCCGGGTCGACGGGGCGGGCTTCTCCCACCAGCTGATCGACTGGATCGCCTCCGCGGGCGGCCGCAAGAGCCCCACCTTCCGCTGGGAGTACTCCGTCGGCTGGGCCTTCACCACCCGCGAACAGGCCGCCATCGAGATCTGCGACAAGAAGAACCTGTGGCAGCCGGCCGGCGGCGGCGCGGACGGCGGGGTGCGCGAGGGCGCGTTCGTCGCCGACATCACCGCCCTGCTCGGCGAGTTGACCGGCTGGCCCGCGCACCACCGGGTGATCGCGCGGAAGGAGCCCCTGCACCCCCGCTACGTCAAGGACGCCAACGCCTACGAGATCAAGCAGGAGGCGCGTTACCAGACCTTCGCGACCAACCACCAACGCGGGCAGATCGCCCACCTGGACGGCCGACACCGCAAACACGCCCGGGTCGAGCCCAGGATCCGCGATCAGAAGGCATCCGGGATCGGCCTGCCGCCCTCACGCGAGCTGGAGATCAACGCCGCCTGGCTCACCGCCACCACCCTCGCCGCCGATCTCCGCTGCTGGTTCCAGCTCCTCGCCCTGGACGGCGAGCTCGCCAAAGCCACCCCGAAGACCCTGCGCTACCGCATCCTCCACGCCCCCGCCCGCCTCGTGCGCGGCCAGCGAAAACGCCGTCTGAAACTCCCCGACACCTGGCCCTGGGCCACGGCGATCATCCGCGCCTTCGAACGGATCCTCGCCCTGCCCCACCCCACCTGACCAGCACGAACGACCTCATCGAGCATCAAGAGGAGACTCACCCACAAGCTCCGGGACCGTGGAACCCGACGTCATCCGGCACGTCAGCCGACGCACTCCCCTGACCGGAACCGTCCCCGGACCGGGATCAACACGACATCACGGACGCAAGACCAACCGCACGTCGCCGTGAAACAACGAGGCTGGCTGCCCTCTCCACCGCCGCAGGGGGCAGGGTCAACGTCCAGGTCCGCCCCGGCTGGACCGAGCAGACCAACCTTTACCTGGTCTGTGCGATGCCACCGGCCAGCCGGAAGTCGGACGTCTTTGCCGCTATGACCGCTCCGATCTACCGATGAGCACGTGCCTCGGTCACAGCGACCCAAAGTTCACGCTGCGAGTCAACACGCGCCTCATGCCGAGCAGCGAAGGACGTACCCGGAAGGCCGTGGACAGCATGTACGAAGCCGTCGATTCAGCACCGGACGGCCCACAGACGGCCCAGGGCGGGTGAAACAGCTTCGGGCCGACGGTGCGACACCGTCGGCCCGAAGCCACATGCAGGCGCCCTAACGGCGCTGACCTGGACTTACAGCACCGGCAGCAGGTTCTTCAGCTCGAAGGCCGTGACCTCGCTGCGGTACTCCTCCCACTCCTGCTTCTTGTTGCGGAGGAAGAAGTCGAAGACGTGCTCGCCGAGCGTCTCGGCGACCAGTTCACTCTTCTCCATGAGGGCGATCGCCTCGCCGAGGTTCTGCGGGAGCGGCTCGATGCCCATCGCGCGGCGCTCGGCGTCGGAGAGGGCCCAGACGTCGTCGTCGGCGCCGGCCGGGAGTTCGTAGCCCTCCTCGATGCCCTTGAGGCCCGCGGCGAGCAGCACCGCGTAGGTCAGGTAGGGGTTGGCGCCGGAGTCGATGGAGCGGACCTCGACGCGGGCCGAGCCGGTCTTGCCGGGCTTGTACATCGGGACGCGGATCAGGGCGGAGCGGTTGTTGTGGCCCCAGCAGATGTACGAGGGGGCCTCGCCGCCGGCGCCCGCGGCGCGGGAGGAGCCGCCCCAGATGCGCTTGTAGGAGTTGACCCACTGGTTGGTCACGGCGGAGATCTCCGCGGCGTGCTTCAGCAGACCGGCGATGAAGGAGCGGCCGACCTTGGAGAGCTGGTACTCGGCACCCGACTCGTAGAACGCGTTGCGGTCGCCCTCGAAGAGGGAGAGGTGGGTGTGCATGCCCGAGCCCGGGTAGTCCGAGAACGGCTTCGGCATGAAGGTGGCCTGCACGCCCTGTTCCAGCGCGACCTGCTTCATGACCAGGCGGAAGGTCATGATGTTGTCGGCGGTGGAGAGCGCGTCCGCGTAACGGAGGTCGATCTCCTGCTGGCCGGGGGCGCCCTCGTGGTGGCTGAACTCGACCGAGATGCCCATCGACTCCAGCATGGTGATCGCCTGGCGGCGGAAGTCCATGCCGACGTTCTGCGGGGTGTGGTCGAAGTAGCCGGAGTTGTCGGCGGGCGTGGGCCGGGTGCCGTCGAGCGGCTTGTTCTTCAGCAGGAAGAACTCGATCTCCGGGTGGGTGTAGAAGGTGAAGCCCAGGTCGGAGGTCTTGGCGAGGATGCGCTTGAGCACATAGCGCGGGTCGGCGAAGGACGGCGAACCGTCGGGCATGAGGATGTCGCAGAACATCCGGGCCGTGCCGGGAGCCTCCGCACGCCAGGGCAGGATCTGGAACGTGGCGGGGTCGGGCTTGGCGATCATGTCCGATTCGTACACCCGGGCGAATCCCTCGATGGCCGACCCGTCGAAGCCGATGCCCTCGTCGAACGCCTGCTCCAGCTCCGCGGGGGCCACGGCGACGGACTTGAGGAACCCGAGGACATCGGTGAACCACAGCCGTACGAAGCGGATGTCGCGCTCCTCGAGTGTCCTGAGGACGAATTCCTGCTGCTTGTCCATAGCCACATCCTTGCAGTTCAGACGGTCTGTGCACCACCGCCCGGGGTAGGGGAGGAACGCCAGTATCACGACCGGGGATTTCACCCAGATTACGCACACGGTGTGAGAGAGAGCACTCGGCCACCCACTACGATCGGCGGCCAAGGCGTGCAAGGGGGCCCGCGGCTTCGCAACCGCCCTCCGCATGCCTGTTTCAGACCTGGTTTTCCCCCACTCCCCCTTCGCAGAAGGAACTGGCCGACATGAGTTTCGACCGCAGGACCAGCTCAGAGCAGATGAGCGACGCCGACCGCACGCGCGACCGCCGCAACCGGATCGTCGCCATAGCGCTGAGCACCCTGGTGGTCGCCGGTCTGGCCGGCTTCGGCTCCTACCTCGTGCTGGACAAGTCCGAGGCGAGGGAGCAGACGCCGGACCTGGTGGCGCAGGACGGCAAGCCGCCCGTGCAGGACGAGTCAGCGCTCGCCGCCGAGCCCGTCGAGGGGGAGAAGTCCTGGGATGCGGAGACGCTGCCCCGTAACCACGTCGCCGGTGAGGTGAAGTACGCCATGCGGCCGCCGGTCGGCGGTGACCACGACCAGGCGTGGCTGAACTGCGACGGCGTCGTATACGAGAAGGCCGTCGCCGACGTCAACGCGGTGCACTCCCTCGAACATGGTTCCGTCTGGGTGACGTACAACGGCAAGGCCGCCGACGCCGATGTGCGGAAGCTGGCGAGCCGCGTCGAGAGCACTCCGTTCTCGCTGATGAGCCCGTACGAGGAGCAGGCCGGGGCGATCATGCTGACCGCCTGGGGCAAGCAGGTCACGGTGGACAGCGCCGACGACCGGCGGGTGGCCCAGTTCTTCGCGAAGTACGTCCAGGGCGCGCAGACACCCGAGCCCGGCGCTCCCTGCACGGGCGGGATCGGAGCCACCGGGTGACGCGGGAGCCCGGAGCCGGCCAGGAACCGGCGGACGAGAGCGCGCGGCGGCTGCGGCGCACACGGTGGGTGGCGGGGTCCGCCGTGGCCCTCGCCCTGCTGTTCGCGGGGGCGGCGACGGTCGCCTCCTCGCGGGGCGACGGGGCCGGCGAGGGAGCCGGTCACGGTGCGGGCCATGGGAACGGCGTGGCGTCGCTCCCCTCGGCGCGGTCGGCCGACGCGGGCTTCGCCCGCGATATGGCCGTCCACCACCAGCAGGCCGTGGAGATGTCCTTCCTCGTGCGCGACCGTACGAAGGACGAGGACGTACGGCGTCTCGCGTACGACATCGCCAACACGCAGGCCAACCAGCGGGGCATGATGCTCGGCTGGCTGGATCTGTGGGAGCTGCCGAAGACGGCCCCCGACGGACAGCCGCCGATGCACTGGATGGCCGGCGGTCAGGGCGACCACGGTGAGCACGGTGGGCACGACATGGACGCGGCGGGGACGGACGGCCCGGGGTTCACCGCCCACGACGGGGCCTTCATGCCCGGCATGGCCACCAGGACCGAACTCGGCCGGCTCCGCGCGGCCGACGGCAGGCAGGCGGAGATCCTGTATCTCCAGCTGATGTCCGACCACCACAAGGGTGGGGTCGACATGGCCAGGGGCTGCGTGAACCTGTGTGCCGTGAAGGTCGAGAAGCGGCTCGCCCAGGGCATGGTCGACGCCCAGCGTTCCGAGATGGACCTGATGGCGGACATGCTGACGGCCAGGGGAGCGAAGCCCCGGCCCTGAGGCGTACGGCTGCCCACCCGAACGGGTCGCAGCGGTCGCGTGCCCCGGGCGGTCCCATGACGATGGGTTCGCTCGGGGCCCGTACACCAATGCCCGACCGGCACGCAGGAGGAAACCCTTCATGACGACCGCCAAAGACATCATGCACAGCGGAGCCCAGTGGATTCCGGCTCACGAAACGCTCGACCGCGCCGCGCAGATGATGCGTGACCACAACGTGGGCGCGCTGCCCATCTCGGCCAACGGTGGACAGGACCGTATGGTCGGCATCCTCACGGACCGCGACATCGTGGTCGGCTGTGTGGCCATGGGCCACGACCCGTCGAAGGTGACCGCGGGCGAGCTCGCCCAGGGCACACCGCGCTGGATCGACGCGAACGCGGATGTCGACGCGGTGCTGCACGAGATGCAGGAGCACCGGATCCGACGTCTCCCCGTCGTCGAGAACAAGAAGCTGATCGGCATGATCAGCGAGGCCGATCTCGCGCAGCACCTCTCCGACGAGCAGATCGCGGGCTGGGCGGAGAAGGTCTACTCGCGCAGCTGAGCGCCTGTGTGACAACCGTGGCCCGGCACCCCTGGCGAAGGGGGTACCGGGCCACGGCTCGTATACCCGGCGGGGGTAGGGTGTGGGATGTGCCGGGTGTGGAGCGGAAGAGAAGCGCGACGTCCGGGCAGTGGCTGCTGTTCGTCGCGCTGCTGTTCGGGATCGCCACCATGCATACGGTCGGACACCCCGCCGAGCACGCTCCGGCCGGACTGTCGGCAGCGGGAGCGCCTGCCGGAATGCCGGCGGCCTCGGCACACGGGGGCGCACACGGAGACCATGAAGCGCCGGAACCCGTCGGCGCGGCCTCCTCCGCGCTCCCCCACGCCTTCCCGGCCGCCGGTCCCACCGATGCCGCGCCCATGAGCGGCATGGACCCGATGGCCGTCTGCCTCGCCGTGCTGAGCACCTGGGCCGTGACCCTGCTCGCCCTCCGGCTGCTCGGGCCGGGCCGTGCGCGGCCGTTCTCCGGCCGTGCGACCGGCGTACGGCCGCCGCTGCTCCCGTGGCCGAATCCACCGCCCCGCAGGACCGTTCTCGCCACGCTGTCGGTGCTGCGCATCTAGGTCCTGTCTGGAGTTCCCCCGCGGCGTCCGGCACCGCCGCCTCCGGCGTTGTCGTCAGTCGCGAGGGCTCCGCCATCGCTCCCTCCTCCGCCTTGGATTCGACGGCACCGGACGCCGCTCCTTCTCCCGCGCTGGAACTCCAGACAGGACCTAGGAGCGGGCGTCCGCCTCCGCCCTCCTCCAGCACATCGACTTCATTGAGGTGCACTCAGTCATGTCCGCACAGCACACGCGCCGAGCCGTGCTCGGCGCCGGAATCGCCCTGGCCGGTACGGGGGTTCTCGCCGCCTGTTCCGGCGATACGTCAACCGGTACGGCCTCCGGGGCGAAGACCGGCGACCGTTTCGTCTCGCCCGACGGCAAGGAGGTCGCGGCGGCCGAGGCCGAGCGGGGCTCCGGTCCCGTACGGAAGGTCTCGCTCACCGCGACCCGGGCCCGCCTCGATCTCGGCGGCGGGCGCACGGCCGCCTCCTGGGCCTACGGGGACCGGCTGCCCGGCTCCGAGGTCCGTGTCACCGCCGGTGACACGCTGGCCCTCACCCTGGCCAACCACCTGCCGCGGCCGACCTCCCTGCACTGGCACGGCCTCGCCCTGCGCAACGACATGGACGGCGTCCCCGGGCTGACCCAGCGGGACATCGCGCCGGGGGCGGACTTCACGTACCGGTTCGCGGTTCCGCACCCGGGCACGTACTGGTTCCATCCGCACTCGGGAGTCCAGCAGGACCGCGGGCTGTACGCGCCGCTGATCGTCGAGGACCCGAAGGAACCCCTGTCGTACGACAGCGAGTGGGTCGTCGTGCTCGACGACTGGGTCGACGGCGTGGACGGCTCGACGCCCGACGGGGTCCTCGCCGAGCTCTCCCGGGGCATGGGCGGGGCCGACGGCGGAGGCCACGGCGGCATGGATCACGGTGGCGGGCACGACATGTCGCAGATGTCCACCCGGAGCGAGGGCGACGGGCCCTCGCGCATGATGATGGGCGCCACCAGCGAACTGCTCGGCGGCGACGCGGGCGACGTCGCCTACCCGTACTACCTGGTCAACGGCCGTACGTCCCAGTCCCCTTCGTCCTTCACCGCCCGGCCCGGCGACCGCATCCGGCTGCGCCTGATCAACGCGGGCGGCGACACCGCCTTCCGGGTCGCACTCGGCGGCCACCGGATGACCGTCACCCACACCGACGGCTTCCCGGTCCGGCACACGACGACCGATGCCCTGCTGCTGGGCATGGGCGAGCGGTACGACGTGCTGGTCACCGCCGGGGACGGGGTGTTCCCGCTGACCGCGCTCGCCGAGGGCAAGAAGGCATCGGCGCTGGCCCTGCTGCGCACGGGGAGCGGCGCGGCGCCGACCGCCTCCGTACGGCCGAAGGAGCTGGACGGGAAGCTGGTGACGGCCGGCCGGCTGGTCCCGGACGAGTCCGTCGCCCTCGCCACGCGCACCCCTGACCGTACGATCCGGATCGCGCTCACGGGGTCGATGGGGGCGTACGACTGGGCCTTCGACGGGAAGCCGTACAGCGCTGACCGGCGCCATCCCGTCGACGCCGGGGAACGGGTCAGGCTGGAGTTCCACAACACCACGTCGATGTGGCATCCGCTGCATCTGCACGGCCACACGTTCGCGCTGGCGGGAGGCGCGGCCGGGGCGCGCAAGGACACCGCGGTGATCCTCCCGAAGCGGCCGCTGACGGTGGACTTCGACGCCGACAATCCGGGGCTGTGGATGCTGCACTGTCACAACGTCTACCACGCGGAGGCGGGCATGATGACGGTCATCGGCTACCGGCGCTGACGGCCCGTCCTGGCGGGCCGGCCCTGATGCCGCCCGGCCCGCCAGGACATCGCGTCAGAAAGACGATTAGACTGGGTGGCGTGCCTCAACTACGCCTCGCACTGAATCAGATCGACTCGACGGTCGGCGATCTCGCCGGGAACGCCGAGTCGATCGTCCACTGGACCCGGCACGCCGCCGAGCAGGGTGCCCATCTCGTGGCGTTCCCCGAGATGGCGTTGACCGGCTACCCCGTCGAGGACCTGGCCCTGCGGTCGTCCTTCGTCGACGCGTCCCGCGACGCACTGCACGCGCTGGCCGCGCGCCTCCGGGCGGAGGGCTTCGGTGAGCTGCCCGTCGTCGTCGGCTATCTGGACCGGTCCGGGACGTCGCAGGCCCGTTACGGCCAGCCCGCCGGGTCCCCGCAGAACGCCGCCGCGGTGCTGCACCGCGGGCAGGTCGCGCTGAGCTTCGCCAAGCACCATCTGCCCAACTACGGCGTCTTCGACGAGTTCCGGTACTTCGTGCCGGGCGACTCGATGCCGGTCGTGCGGGTGCACGGCATCGATGTGGCGCTCGCGATCTGCGAGGACCTCTGGCAGGACGGCGGCCGGGTGCCGGCCGCACGGTCCGCCGGGGCCGGGCTGCTCCTGTCGGTCAACGCCTCGCCGTACGAGCGCGACAAGGACGACACCCGGCTCGAACTGGTCCGCAAGCGGGCGCAGGAGGCCGGCTGTACGACGGCGTACCTCGCGATGATCGGCGGACAGGACGAGCTGGTCTTCGACGGCGACTCGATCGTCGTGGACAAGCGGGGCGAGGTGATCGCGCGTGCCCCGCAGTTCTCCGAGGGCAGCATGATCCTCGACCTGGACCTGCCGGCCGCCGCGGCAAAGGCGCCGTCGGGGAGTGTGGACGACGGGCTGCGCATCGATCACGTGGTGCTCTCCGACGAGCCTCTCCCGGCGTACGAGCCGGAACTGACGGGCGGTTACGCGGAGCGGCTCGACGACGACGAGGAGCTGTACTCGGCGCTGGTCGTGGGCCTGCGCGCGTACGCCGCGAAGAACGGTTTCAGCAGTGTGCTGATCGGGCTCTCCGGCGGCATCGACTCCGCGCTCGTCGCAGCCATCGCGTGCGACGCGCTCGGAGCGCAGAACGTGTACGGCATCTCCATGCCGTCCGCGTACTCCTCGGAGCACTCGAAGAGCGACGCGGCCGAGCTGGCGCGGCGTACGGGGCTGAACTTCCGGACCGTGCCGATCGAGCCGATGTTCGACGCGTACATGGGGTCGTTGGGACTGACCGGCCTGGCCGAGGAGAACCTGCAGTCGCGGCTGCGCGGCACGATGCTGATGGCCGTCTCCAACCAGGAGGGCCAGATCGTCCTCGCGCCGGGCAACAAGTCGGAGCTGGCGGTGGGGTACTCGACGCTGTACGGGGACTCCGTGGGTGCGTACGGCCCGATCAAGGACGTCTACAAGACGTCGGTCTTCCGGCTCGCGAAGTGGCGCAATCGGGCGGCGGAGGCGCGGGGGCAGACCCCGCCGATCCCCGAGGCCTCGATCACCAAGCCACCGAGCGCCGAGCTGCGTCCGGGACAGGTGGACACGGATTCGCTGCCCGACTACGACGTACTGGACCGGCTCCTGGAGCTGTACGTGGACCGGGACCAGGGCCGCGAGGCGATCGTGGCCGCGGGGTTCGACGACGCACTGGTGGTGAGGACGTTGCGGATGGTGGACACCGCGGAGTACAAGCGGCGGCAGTATCCGCCGGGTACGAAGATCTCACCCAAGGGATTCGGGAAGGACCGACGGCTGCCGATCACGAATCGGTGGCGCGAGTCGGGGTGACGGGGCGGATGTGTGCCGGGGGCGGGCCCCCGGCACTCGCGTCCGGCGTCCGGCGTCCGGCGTCCGGCGTCCGGCGTCCGGCGTCCGGCGTCCGGCGTCTTCGAACGCCGGACCGGCAGCGTTGGCCGATGCTCAGCCGGAGTCAAGCCTGCCCGGTGACCGAGGACGAAGCCCGGACCGGGGTCCCGGTCCGGACGCTTCTTCCCAAGTCCCGGTCCGTGAGGTTCTTCCCAGGGCCCGTCAGCGCGCTTCCGCCCGGGTGCCGGATTCCTGCTCGTGGGCCGCGTGGCCCGCTCCGCCTGCCACGACCCTCGACGCACCCGGCTTACGCTCGCGGTCCAGGACGCCCGCCGTGACCGCGATGGCCAGGCCCACCACCGCCAGCACCGCGCCCACGAGCGCCGGTGAGGTCCAGCCCCACCCGGCCGCGATCGCCACGCCGCCCAGCCACGCGCCGCCCGCGTTCGCGAGGTTGAAGGCCGAGTGGTTGGAGGCGGAGGCGAGCGTGGGCGCGTCCTTGGCCTTGTTCATGACGAGCATCTGCAGCGGTGTGGTCGTCATGAAGCCGACCCCGCCCAGCAGCACCACCATCACCAGTGCCGCCCACTGCACATGGACGGTGAACGGGAAGACCACCAGCACCACGGCGAGCGCCGCCAGGGAGCCGTACAGCGTGGGCCGCAGGGCGCGGTCCGTGAGCGGTCCCGCCGCGAGCGCGCCGAGCGTCATCCCGATGCCGAACAGGGCCAGTACCAGCGTGACCGAGGATTCGCCGAAGCCCATCGCCTCCGTCGTCATGGCCGAGAGGTAGGAGTACACCGCGAAGACACCGGCGAAGCCGAAGACGGCGGTGAGCAGCCCCAGGAGCACCTGACGGTTACCGAGCGCCCGCATCTCGCGGCGGACGTTCTGCCGGGCGTCGAGTGGGATCTGCGGAACCAGGCGGGCGAGCGCCGCCATCGCGCCCAGACCGATCACCGCGACCACCAGGAAGGTCGCCCGCCAGCCCAGGTGCTGGCCGAGCAGCGTGGCCGCCGGTACGCCGATGATGTTGGCGACGGTGAGCCCCAGGAACATCGTCGCGACGGCCCGGGCCCGGCGGCCCTCCGCGACCAGCGTGGCCGCGACGACCGCGCCGACACCGAAGAACGCGCCGTGCGGCAGCCCTGCGAGCAGTCGGCCGGCGAGCAGCCAGCCGAAGTCGGGGGCGAGTGCGGAGGCCAGGTTGCCGATGGTGAAGAGGGCCATGAGCAGCAGGAGCATCCGCTTGCGGGGGATGCGGGAGCCGAGGCCGGTGAGCAGCGGGGCGCCGAGGACGACGCCGATCGCGTACGCCGATACGAGGTAGCCGGCGGTGGGCACGGACGTTCCCAGGTCGTCGGCGACGTTGGGCAGCAGGCCCATCATCACGAACTCCGTCGTTCCGATGCCGAAGGCGCTCACAGCCAGCGCGAGCAGGGCCAGGGGCATGGGGAAGACCTTTCGAAGCGGGCCGGCGGGGTGGGGCGCGGCCCGGCCCCGTGGAGGCCCGGCGGCGGTGGAGGCGTGCGGCAGGACGTACCGGCGTCTTCACTGGCACACGTTTAAGTATGTTCCCGGAACAAAGTGTCGCAGACGTTCTATGCCCGGAGGTGAACGGGCCGTTGCGTCAGAGTCCGACCCGGGCGGCGATCGGAAGATGGTCGCTGTCCGTGGCCGGCAGCGACCACGAGGACAGTGGCTCGACGCCCTTCACCATGATCTGGTCGATCCGCGCCATCGGGAACGAGGCCGGCCAGCTGAAACCGAAGCCGTCACCCGCCGCACCCTGCGTGGAACGCATCTGGGAGGTGACCGCGTTCAGCGAGCGGTCGTTCATCGTGCCGTTGAGGTCACCGAGCAGGAAGACGCGCTCCAGCGGCTCGTCCGCGATGGCCTCGCCGAGCGCGTCGGCGCTGTCGTCCCGCTGGTTGGCCGTGAAGCCGGCCTTCACCTTCACCCGTACGGACGGCAGGTGCGCCACGTAGACCGCGATCCGTCCCTCGGGCGTGGCGACCACGGTGCGCATCGCCCGCGTCCATCCCATCTTGATGTCGACGGGGCGGGTGCCACTGATCGGGTACTTGCTCCACAGGCCGACGGTGCCCTGCACCGAGTGGTACGGATAACGGGCCGCGAGCGACTTCTCATACGTCGCGACCTGGCCGCCCGGGAGTTCCTGGAGGGCCACGACGTCCGCGCCCGAGCCCGCCACCTGCTGTGCGGTGCCCGCGGGGTCCGGGTTGTCCGCGTTGACGTTGTGGGTGGCGACGGTGAGGTCGCCACCGCCGCCCGACTTGTCGGTGAGGAGGCCGCCGAAGACGTTGAGCCAGACCACGACCGGCAGCAGCAGCGCCACCAGTGCGGTCGCGGAGCGCCGTACGAGTCCCAGCACCAGCAGCACGGGGATGAACACCGCGAGCCACGGCAGAAACGTCTCGATGAGGCTGCCCAGGTTGCCGATCCGGTTCGGGATCTGCGCGTGGAGGACCATCAGGAGCGTGATGAGCACCGAGCAGGCGGCGAGCACGATGCCGCGCCGCCAGATTCCGCGGTCCGCCGTCCATCTCTCGCGCAGGTGCTGGAAACGGCTTCCGGTGTGGGGCGGCTCCATGCTGCCGTTGCCGGTATCCGCTCCGTACGCCTGCACCATCGTGCTTTCCTCACTGCCTTGCCCTACATATCGCCGCGCCCCACGACCCTAGGCGATGAGCGGCGCTTTCCTGCCGTCGACGACGGCCGTACCTCATAGGACGACCGGAGCGGCGGGGCAGGTTCCGCTTCGGGGACGGCCGAGCGGCCTTGTGACACAACGGGCACACTCGGCCCGAGCTCGGGCGCGTCGGCTGTGACCTGCGGTTACGGGGTGCGCGGGGAAGGTCCCGCGCGGGGCCACTTCACGGGAACCGGCACGGGATGCCACCATGGAGAGGATCCGGGGACGCCGTCAGGGCGCCTCGAGATGACGAAGGAGCCGTTGGCAATGTCGCTTCAGGCTGCGCACGACCCGTCCGCCACTCCCCCCGCGGGGCCCGCCGACAGCAGCAAGGCGCTGTACGGAGGAAAGTCCACCCGCCGCATCACCGTCCACGACATCGCCGCCGCCACCGAGCGCGGCGAGAAGTGGCCCATGCTCACCGCGTACGACGCGATGACCGCGTCCGTGTTCGACGAGGCCGGGATCCCGGTCATGCTCGTCGGCGACTCCATGGGCAACTGTCACCTCGGCTACGAGACCACCGTGCCCGTCACGATGGACGAGATCGCCATGCTCTCCGCCGCCGTCGTCCGCGGCACCAAGCGCGCCCTGGTCGTCGCCGACCTGCCCTTCGGCTCGTACCAGGAGGGCCCCGTCCAGGCTCTCCGCAGCGCCACCCGGCTGATCAAGGAGGCCGGTGTCGGCGCGGTCAAGCTGGAGGGCGGCGAACGCTCCCACGAGCAGATCCGCCTCCTGGTCGAGTCCGGCATCCCGGTCATGGGCCACATCGGCCTGACCCCGCAGTCCGTCAACGCGATGGGCTACCGGGTACAGGGCCGCGGCGAGGAGTCCGCGCAGCAGCTGCTGCGCGACGCCAAGGCCGTGCAGGACGCCGGGGCGTTCGCCGTCGTCCTGGAACTCGTACCGGCCGAACTGGCCGCCGAGGTCACCCGCACCCTGCACATCCCGACCATCGGCATCGGCGCCGGGCCCGACACGAACGCCCAGGTGCTCGTCTACACGGACATGGTCGGGCTGACCGGTGGCAAGGTGCCGCGCTTCACCAAGCAGTACGCGAACCTGCGCAAGGTCCTCGGCGACGCCGCGAAGGAGTTCGCCGACGAGGTCGTCGGCGGAACGTTCCCGCGGGCGGAGCACACGTTCCACTGATCCGCACAGACCACATCCCGCACCACCGACAGCCCGCCGGCTACCCCCCTCCGGCGGGCTGTCGGCCTGTCGCGGGTCCGCCGCGTTCCCCCGTCGGCCCGCTGTCGCCCGGGGCAATCTCCGGCACATCGGCGCTCTGGTCCGGCGCAATCTCCTCCAGATCAAGCGGGACCCCGAGTCGATGTTCGACGCGGTCCTGATGCCGATCGTCTTCGCCCTCCTGTTCGTGTACGTGTTCGGCGGCTCCGTCGGCGCGAGCCTCGGTGGAGACCGGCAGACCTACATCAACTACGTGGTCCCGGGGCTGATGGCGATGATGGGCATGCACATCGCCATGGCCGTCGGCACCGGCGTCAACGACGATTTCCGCAAGGGGATCATGGACCGGTTCCGGACGATGCCCATCGCCCGCTAGTCCGTCCTCATCGCCAAGATCGTCGTCGAGCTCGGCCGGATGATGGTCGCCACGGCGATCCTGCTGACGATGGGCTTCGTCCTCGGCATGCGGATCACCTCGGTGCCGGGCCTGCTCGCGGCGGTCGGGCTGGCGGCGGTGTTCGGCGCCGCCATCATGTGGATCTTCATCCTGCTCGGGCTGTCCCTGAAGACGGCGCAGGCAGTTCAGGGAATGGGGTTCCTGGTGCTCATGCCCCTCCAGTTCGGCTCCTCGATCTTCGCCATGCGTGCCGACGGCATCGCCTCGTGCCCCGCCTGCGGGCCGGCGTCGAGGATGTCCCGCAGGATGCGCTCCGCCTCCTCGGCGCGGCCCAACTCGGTGAGCGCGCTCGCATGTCGCGACCGCAGCACCGCGACCTGGGCGTGGGCGCCGAGCTGTTCGGCACAGCCGATGGCGGCCCGGTAGTCCTCGGCGGCCCGGGCGTACGAACCGGCCCGCTCATTGGCCTCGCCACGTGAGGACAGCGCTTCCGCGGCCCCCCAGTCGTCGCCGAGCCGGACGAAGATCTCCAGGCTCTCGTCGGCGTCCACCCGCGCTTCGCCCGCCCAGTCGGGACGATTGGCCAGAACATTGGCCCGCATCTGGAGCGCGGACGCCAGCTCCCACTCGTAACCGAACTCCCGGCACGCCCGCACCGTTTCGTCCATCAGTTCCCGCAACTGGGCGGTCTCGCCGGTCAGCAGGACCGCGAACATCCAGAAGGAGCCCGGCGTCCGGCAGGTCTGCGGCTGGCCCGGCTGATAGGTGTCGACGACCACGCGCAGCCGGGCCTGGCTCTCCTCGTTCATCCACGAGTCCAGTTGGTGGTCCATGCTGACCAGCTGGATCAGCCGCACCCCGCGCCGCGCCTCCTCCAGCTGCTCGGGGACCCAGGGCAGCGGCAGATCGGTGCACCGATCCAGGAGCGAGGGTGCCGGGGAGCCGGGCGGAGCGAACGGGTCGGGGCCCAGGGCGGCAGCCGCGTCGGCCCACTGGCGGGCGTCGGTCCGCAGATCGCGCATCATCCAGTACCAGGACAGGGAGAGTACGAGGCAGAGCACTTCCTGCTCGTCCCGGGCGGCGACGGCGTGGCGCAGGGCGGTGCGCAGATTCTCGTACTCGCGCTGGAACCGGTCGATCGCGGCCCGCTGGCCGGCACCGCGGAGTTCGGGTCCGGTGGTACGGGTCAGTTCCCGGAAGTGGACGAGGTGCCCCCGCTCGACGGCCGCCCGCTCCCCCGCCTCGTCCAGCCGCTCCGCGGCGTACTCACCGACGGTCTCCAGGAGCCGGTAGCGCATCTCTCCGTCGTCGCCGGGAGCCGCGACGACCAGGGACTTGTCGACAAGGAGACCCAGCAGGGCGGCGACATCACGGGCGTCGACGGCGTCGACGGCGTCGGATCCGGCCGACAGCTCCGCGCCTGCGACGGAACACACCTCCTCCGCGGCATCGAGGGCGCAGCCGCCCGCGAACACCGACAGCCGGCGCAGCACCGCGCGCTCGGCCGTGTCCAGCAGTTCCCAGGACCAGTCGACGACGGCCCGGAGGTCTGCTGACGCGGCAGCACGGTACGGCTGCCGTTGGTGAGCAGCCGGAAGCGGTCGTCGAGCCGGTCGGCGATCTGGCGCGGGCCGAGCATCCGCAGCCGGGCCGCGGCGAGTTCGATGGCGAGCGGCAGTCCGTCGAGCCGCTGACAGATCTCCGCGCAGGCCGCGGCGGTCTCCGGGTCCGCGGCGCCCCGGTCCGCGAGCAGCCGTAGCGCCATCGGGTCCGGCAGTGGATCGACGGGGCGGACGAACTCGCCCGGCACGCCCAGGGGTTCACGGCTGGTCGCCAGGACCGTGAGTTCCGGGCAGTGCGCCAGCAGATGGTCCGCGAGCGAGGCCGCCGCGTCGATCACATGCTCGCAGTTGTCCAGGAGCAGCAGCATGCGCCGCCGCGAGCAGTGCTCGGTGAGCCGTACGAGCGGGTCGCCCGCACCGCGTTCGGCGGCCCGCAACTCCTCAGCGCCCGCACCCCGCAGCACGGTCTCCCGGGCTCCGAGCGCGCCGAGCACGGCCTCGGCCACGCTGTCGGGATCGTCGACGGGGGCGAGCTCTGCCAGCCAGACGCCGTCCGGCCAGTTCTCGGCGAGCGTCTCGGCGACCTCCAGGGACAGCCGCGTCTTGCCCGCCCCGCCGGGGCCGAGGAGGGTGACAAGCCGTGTCTGCGCAAGGTCCTCGCGCAGGTCGGCGATATCGCCTTCCCGTCCGACGAAGCTGGTGAGCCTGGCCCGCAGATTTCCCCGGGGCGGCGCGGCGGGGGCGGCCGGGGCGGGGTCCGGCCGGTCCAGGCAGAGCAGTTCGGTGTGCAGATCGCGGAGTTCGGGTCCTGGCATGGCGCCCAGACGGTCCGCGAGTACGAGGCGGACCTCCTCGTACGCCGCCAGGGCCTGCGCCGTGCGCCCGGCGTCGCGCAGCGCCCGGATGCGCAGTGCCTGGAGGGGTTCGTCGATCGGGTGGGCCGCGGCGAGCGTGGTGAGTTCCGGCAGGGCCTCTTCGGGGCGGCCGAGGGCCAGGACCGCGGCGAGCCGGGTGCGGCGGGCGTCCAGCCGCCGCGCCTCCAGTCCGGCCGCGGCTGCGGCACGGTCGGGCAGATCGGGGAGTACGGGCTCACGCCACAGGGCGAGTGCGTCGTCGAGAGCGGCGAGGGCCTTCTCCGCGTCCCCCTCGGCCAGCGCCCGCGTCCCCTGCCCCGCCCGCCGCTCGAAACGGTGCAGGTCCACGTCGTCGGGGTCGGCGGCGAGCCGGTAGCCGCCCTCGACGGACTCGACCGCCGCCCGTCCCAGCACCCGCCGGAGCCGTGCCACGAGTGCCTGCAGGGCGCCCACCGCGTCCGCGGGCGGATCGCCGTCCCACACCTCGCCCACGAGTACGGCGGCCCCGACCGTACGGCCCGGACGCAGGGCCAGAACGGTCAGCAGGGTACGCAGCCGCGCCCCGCCGAGGGCGACGGCCGTGCCGTCGGGGCGAAAGGCCCGGGTGGTTCCGAGGATGCTGTAGCGCACCCGCCCATTGTCCGCGACCGGGGAAGGCGATTCGCGCAGACGCCCGTCCGGCCCTGCGGAACCAACGTCCAGGCGCGAGACGTTCTCGGCGTGTCGCGCCGCGTACCGTCGGGGCCGGCCGCGTTCCGTCCAGCCACCAGGAGTCGCACCGATGACCACCGCAGCCACGCGCAGCGACCGGAGGATCAGCCCGGTCTTCCTCGCGATCACCGCCGTCTTGGCGGTCTCGGGCTGGGCGGTGTGGACGGACTTCGCCGTACCGACCGGCGTCGCGGTCTTCCTGTTCGTCACCGCGGCCTGGATCGTCTCACTCTGTCTCCATGAATACGCCCATGCCCGCACCGCACTGCACAGCGGCGACATCACGATCGAAGCAAAGGGGTATTTGTCACTCAACCCACTCGCCTATACGCACGCCCTGCTGAGCATCGTGCTGCCCGTGCTCTTCGTGATCATGGGTGGGATCGGGCTCCCGGGTGGCGCGGTCTACATCGAGCGGGGCCGGATCACCGGCCGGTGGCGGCACAGCCTGATCTCCGCGGCCGGGCCGCTGACCAACGTGCTCTTCGCGATCGTCTGCACGGCGCCGTTCTGGCTGGACGCCCTGGACGGGGTGCCGACCGCGTTCCGCGACGCGCTGGCGTTCCTGGCCCTGCTCCAGATCACGGCCGCGATCCTGAACTTCCTGCCGGTGCCGGGCCTCGACGGTTACGGGGTCATCGAGCCCTGGCTCCCGTACAGGTTCCGCCGCCAGGTGGAGCCATTCGCTCCGTTCGGGCTGATCGCGGTCTTCGGCGTCCTGTGGATCCCCGAGGTGAACATCGCGTTCTTCGAGGCGGTCGACGGACTCCTGGGCGGGCTCGGGGTCAGCGAGATCGAGTCGTACTGCGGACAGGACACCTACCGGTTCTGGCAGGAGTTCTGGGGCGAGCAGAACCCTGTCTGTTCGGTGAACCGCTAGGCGGCGTCGTGGGCCCCGGCCCGCGCGCGGTACTGCCGGAGGTAGAACCACGCCATGTTGGAGGACAGACCGGCCAGCAGCACCCAGATGATCCCGAGCCAGCTGCCCTGGACGAAGGAGACCACCGCCGCGGCGACGGCGAGTACGCAGACGGCGAGGGCGTAGAGGGCGAGGCGGGGCATGGGGGGGGCTCCTGTCCGGGGATGGTGCGCGATCCCGTCCAGTGTCCCTCATGCCCGGTTCCGCTCGCTGTCCGGTCCGGGGCCGCCCGGCCGTGCACAGCCGGTCCGGGGCCGGTGGCGCCCGGTGCCGGGCGGCCCCGGAGCCGTCACACGTCGGTGGTGCGCAGCCCCGCGTGGGCCTTGTAGCGGCGGTTGACCGAGATCAGGTTGGCGACCAGGGACTCCACCTGGTGCGCGTTGCGCAGCCGGCCCGCGAAGATGCCGCGCATGCCGGGGATGCGGGCCGCGAGGGCCTGGACGAGGTCGGTGTCGGCGCGGGCCTCGCCCAGGACCATCACATCGGTGTCGATCTCCTCGATCGCCGTGTCCTGGAGCAGCACCGCCGAGAGGTGGTGGAAGGCCGCCGTGACCCGGGAGTCCGGCAGCAGGGCGGCGGCCTGCTCGGCGGCGCTGCCCTCCTCGGGCTTGAGGGCGTAGGCGCCCTTCTTGTCGAAGCCGAGCGGGTTGACGCAGTCGACGACGAGCTTCCCCGCGAGTTCCTGGCGCAGGGACTCCAGGGTCTTGGCGTGGCCGTCCCACGGGACGGCGACGATCACGATGTCGCTGCGCCGTGCGCAGTCCGCGTTGTCGGCGCCCTCGACGCCGAGGCCGAGTTCGGCGGCTGCCGTACCGGCTCGTCCGGCGTCCCGGGAACCGATGATCACCTTCTGGCCTGCGCGGGCGAGGCGGTAGGCGAGGCCGCGGCCCTGCGGGCCGGTCCCGCCGAGCACGCCGACGGTCAGTCCGGAGACGTCGGGAAGGTCCCAGGGGTCCTTGGCGGGGGGCTTGGGCGCGCTGCCGCTGTCATGGGTAGTCATGGCCCCGACACTACTGCCAGGTAGGGCGTGGAACGCGGCGGTGCGAGCCGGGCCGGCCCGCTGTCCGAGGGCTCACGTTCGGGTGGGTTCGCCGCCAACGGGGTTCGGCGGGGCAGGCCTTGAGGCATCATGCCGGAGCATGGACGCCGTACGAGTGGCACTGCTGCGGGAAGTGCTCGCCGGGACCGAGTGGCCCGCGGCGGCACGGCGTTTCGCCGGGACGCTCCGCTCGTCCGTGGTCCCGCACGGCGGCGGGCTGCTGCTCGTGGGGACCGAGGTGTACGAGCCGTGGCACCTGGCCGCGCATCTGGTCGACGAGTCCACCTGGTCCGGGCTGCCGGAGCTGCGGCCGACCCTGGTGCGGCACCGGGTGGAGGCGGGCGACCCGGTCCACCTGGCCGTCGGTCTGGGCCGGATCGAGGCGGCGCGACGCGGCGAGACCCTGCTCGTGGTGGCGCCCGAGCGGCCGGACGGCGGCCTGCTGGAGCGGGTGCACGACGCTAGGCGGGCCGGGGCGACCGTGCTGGCGCTGGGCGGCGACGACTCCGAGGTGCGGGGTCTCGCCCACGAGTCGCTCTCGGTCACCGGCGAGGACGAGGTGGACCTCGACACCGTCCAGCACCTGGTGAGTGCGGCGGCCGGGGAGAACAGCAGGCCCGCGCCGCGCGCCCGCCGCTCGTTCCGCGACCGGCTCTCCCGGCTGGCCGACCAGCTGACGGCGCCGCCGCCCGCCCGCTGGTGAGACCTCCGGCCCGCCCGGTAATCCGGTTGCGCGGGGCGCCCGGGCGCCCGGACCATGACCCCTCGTGACGTCTCCGATCCCCTGGCGGGCCAGGCTTGCCGCGCTCCTTCCCGATCTTTCGCCCTGGCGCTCCTCGGCCGACTTCAAGCTCTTGTGGGGCCAGGGTCTGATCACGTACTTCGGCAGCTTCATGGCGCTGATCGCGCTGCCCCTGCAGATCAAGCACCTCACCGGATCACCCCTGGCCGTCGGCGCGATGGGCGCCGTGGAGCTGGTGCCGCTGATCGTGTTCGGGCTGTACGGCGGGGCGCTGGCCGACGCGGCGGACCGCCGCAAGGTCATCCTGGGCACGGAGGCGGGACTCGGGCTGCTCGCGGTGATCCTGCTGGTGAACGCGCTGATGCCCGAACCGGCGCTCTGGCCGCTGTACGTGGTGGCCGCGGGGGTCGCGGCGCTGGCGGGGCTCCAACGGCCCGCGCTGGACTCGCTGATCGCAAGGATCGTGCCGCACGGCGAGCAGACGGCCGCGGCGGCGCTGAACTCCCTGCGCTGGCAGATCGGCGCCATCGCCGGTCCGGCGCTGGCGGGACTGGTGGTGGCCTACGCCGGGCACGCCACGGCGTACGCGGTCACGGTCGTCACCTTCGCCGTCTCCGTCCTGCTCTGTCTGCGGCTCGCCCCCGCGCCTGCGGCCCATGACGCGCCGAAGCCGTCGCTGAGCGGGATAGCGCAGGGCGCGCGGTACGCGTGGAGCAGGCCGGTGCTGCTGGGGACGTACGCGATCGACCTGGCGGCGATGTTCTTCGCCTATCCCAACGCGATCTTTCCGTTCCTGGCGGACGAGCTGGACGCGCAGTGGTCGCTCGGCCTGATGTACGCGGCGGGGTCGGTCGGCTCCCTGGTGCTGGGGCTGACCAGTGGCTGGACCTCGCGGGTCAGGCGGCACGGGCTGTTCGTGGTGTTCGGCGCGGGGGTATGGGGCCTGGCGATCGCGGCGGCGGGCTGGTTCGGCGAAGTGTGGCTGGTGCTGGTGTGCCTGGCGGTGGCGGGCGCCGGCGACATGCTGAGCGGCCTGGGCCGGGCGACGATCTGGAACCAGACCGTTCCGGAGGAGCTGAGGGGCCGGCTCGCGGGCATCGAGGTGCTGTCGTACAGCGTCGGCCCGCAGCTGGGCCAGGTGAGGGCCGGCGCGATGGCGGGCTGGACGGGGACACGGCCGGCCATCTGGACCGGCGGGGTGGCGTGCGTGGTGTCGGTCGCCCTGCTGGCGGCGGCGCTGCCGAAGCTTCTGTCGTACGACTCGGAGACGGACGAGGACGCGGCCAGGCGACGGGCGCAGCACGCGGACCCGTCCGGCGTCTGAGGAGCGGGAGAGCGGGGAGGGGTAGGGAGGCGCGGTACGGGAAGTGATCCGTCAGTCGCCGGAGGGGTCTTGGGGCGGTGTCCTGTCATGCCACTTCGGGTCGGTCTCCCACTCCAGGTTCCGCTCCTGGGCGGTGTCCATGGCGTGGCGGGCCTCTTCCGGCGTCGCGTAGGGGCCGAAACGGTCCTTCGCCGGGCACTCGGGGCCTTCCTCGACCTTCTTGTGCTCCAGGCAGTAGTACCACTCGCCCGGCTTGCCGACGGTGCGCTTCTTGAACAGGGCCATCGTCGCTTCCTTTCCTTGTGATCATGCTGCCCCGAGCCCGCTGGTTAGACTCGCTCGCATGTCTGGCCAGTCGCTGCTCGTACCAGGGGAGATCACTCCCATTCGTTCCGTGCCCGGAAACATCCGGCGCCCCGAGTATGTGGGCAAGCCGGCTCCGGCGCCCTACACCGGCCCGGAGATCCAGGATGCCGAGACCGTCGAGCGGATGCGGATCGCGGGCCGTATCGCCGCACAGGCGATGGAGGAGGCCGCGAAGCACATCGCTCCGGGTGTCACCACCGACGAGCTCGACCGGGTCGCCCACGACTTCATGGTCGATCACGGCGCGTACCCGTCGACGCTCGGCTACCGGGGTTTCCCGAAGTCGCTCTGCTCCTCGCTCAACGAAGTCATCTGTCACGGCATCCCGGACTCCACCGTGCTGCGGGACGGTGACATCGTGAACCTCGATGTCACCGCGTACATCAACGGGGTGCACGGCGACAACAACGCCACGTATCTGTGCGGTGAGGTCGACGAGGAGTCGCGCCTGCTCGTCGAGCGCACCCGGGAGGCATTGAGCCGGGCCATCAAGGCAGTGCGCCCGGGGCGCCAGATCAACGTGATCGGCCGGGTCATCGAGTCGTACGCGAAGCGCTTCGGTTACGGGGTGGTGCGGGACTTCACCGGGCACGGGATCAATTCCTCGTTCCACTCCGGTCTCATCGTTCCCCATTACGACAGCCCGCACGCCACCACGGTGATGCAGCCCGGGATGACGTTCACGATCGAGCCGATGCTGACGCTCGGCACCCATGAGCACGACATGTGGGACGACGGCTGGACCGTGGTGACGAAGGACCGCAGGCGGACGGCGCAGTTCGAGCACACGCTGGTGGTGACGGAGACGGGGGCGGAGATCCTCACTCTTCCGTAACCTCCCGCGCCGGTGCGTCCGGGCGTATCTTTTTACCGACAGACAGTCGGGAACCAGTTGACTTAGGTACGCCTAAGCAGGAAGATCGACGTATCGCGAGCGCTGCTGTCCACCGTTGGCGGCAGATCCGATACGTCCGTCTCTTTCTGGACTTCTTCCGGACTTCCCGTTCCCTGGTCTTCGGAGGCCCGCCTTGGACGCACCCGGCACCGCCACCCCCTTCTCCACGCTCATCCGCACGGCGTCGCACCAACAGCACACCGAGGCGGAGACCTCGACGTTCATGGGCGACCTGCTCGGCGGACGCCTGGGCGTGGACGCGTACACGCGCTACACCGAACAGCTGTGGTTCGTGTACCGGGCGCTGGAGGACGGTGCGGAGTCCCTGCGGAGCGACCCGGCCGCCGGTCCCTTCATACGGTCCGAGCTGATGCGAAGCACCGAGCTGGAGCGGGACCTCGCACATCTGCGCGGTCCCGGCTGGCGCGAGGGCCTGGCGCCGCTGCCCGCCACGGCCGCGTACGCGGAGCGGGTCGCCGAGTGCGCCCGCACCTGGCCCGCCGGTTACATCGCGCACCACTACACGCGCTACCTCGGCGACCTCTCGGGCGGCCAGATCATCCGCGACAAGGCGGAGAAGACCTGGGGCTTCGCGCGCAAGGGTGACGGGGTGCGGTTCTACGTCTTCGAGGAGATCGCCAACCCGGCCGCGTTCAAGCGGGGTTACCGGGAGCTGCTGGACGCGGTGGACGCGGACGATCTGGAGAAGCAGCGCATCATCGACGAGTGCAAGCGCGCCTTCGCGCTGAACACCGCCGTCTTCCGCGAGCTGGGCGAGGTCTTCCCGCTCAGCGCCTGACGCACCAGGCCGCACTCACACCGCGGCCGGAACCGCCCGCAGCAGAAGGACGCGGCCCCCTACCTCCACCGTGCCGTCGGGCCCGGGCGCCGTGAGGATCTGGGAGCCGCGTCCCTGTCTGATGTTCAGGGCCCGGCCGAGCGCGGCACTGAGCAGCAACGCCGCAGCGCCGGTCGCCTCGTCCTCCACGATGCCCTCGCCCCTCCGGGGGAAGGCGCGCGCCCTGACGCGGCCCCCGGCCTCGTCCTCCCAGGCCCATACGTAGAGCCACCCCTCGCCGGGCGGCGGTCCCGTCAGCGCCTCGACCTCGGCGGCCGACGCGTACTGCTCCAGCGCCCTCGGCGGCGCCCACTCCGGGCGGGCGGTGATCCAGGTGAACTCGCCGTCCTGGCGGGCGAACACGTCTCCCACCGGCAGCTCCAGGACCTCCAGGTCGAGGAGCCAGGCCGCGCCGACGAGCGGATGCCCGGCGAAGGGCAGGCGCAGCCCCGGCGTGTAGATGTCGACGCGCCCGCGCTCCGGATCGTCGACGAACACCGTCTCGCTGAAGCCGAGCGTGCGCGCCAGCGTCTGCCGGGACGCCTCGCCGGGGTACGCGCCCCCCTCGCGCACGACGCCGAGCGCATTGCCGTGCCGCCCGTCCGGACCGCAGAACACACGCAGGACGTCGATGCCGTCGGGTACGCCGAAGTCGTTCACACGCGCATTCAAGCACCGTACGGGCTCCCCAGGCGCGACAGGGCCGTACCGGCGGCCACGACGGCGCCGGCGCCGGAAGCCGCCCGGAGAGGTCTGCCGGCAGCCGGTCGACGTCTTCCCGCACCCGCGGACCGGAGTGCCTCCCGTCGTACCGGCAAGGGGCGCTTGACCATTGCTTGACCCGCCCCTGGGTCGCTGATGGGGCGACTGTGACCAGGTCGTTCTTCGCCGCGGAAGATGAGAGCCGAATCACCTCCAGAGGGGGTACGGGTAAGGTAAGGCTCGGTTAAGTTAGGTTTGCCTCACCCGGCTTTGCCCGGCTGTCCCCCATTCCCTTCGACAATCCCCTTCGACCTCATTCCGTGGAGCCCGCATGCGAGCCGTTCGTCTGTCCGTCGTCACCGCCGCCGCGACCGTGGCCGCACTGACCGCCGTCACCGGCTGCGCCGAGAAGAGCGACGCCAAGGGCGACGGCGCGGTCCAGGTCGTAGCGAAGGACGACTCCTGCGAGGTCTCGAAGACGAAGATCCCCGCCGGCCATGTCGAACTGGCCGTCGAGAACAAGGGATCGAAGGTCACCGAGGTCTACGTCCTCTTCCCGGACGACCGCATCGTCACCGAGCGCGAGAACATCGGCCCCGGCACCAAGGCGACGATCACCGCCGAGGTGAAGGCCGGTTCGTACGAGATCGCCTGCAAGCCCGGTATGAAGGGGCACGGCATCCGGCAGAAGATCGAGGTCACCGGCGCCGCGGCGGCCGAGCGCAGCCCGGAGATGGACAAGGCCGTCGCCGAGTACCGCACCTATGTGCAGGCGCAGGCCGACGAGACGCTGCCCAGGGTGAAGGTCTTCACCGACGCCGTCGCCGCCGGTGACATCGAGGCCGCGAAGAAGGCGTACGCCGACTCCCGTATCGGCTGGGAGCGCACCGAGCCGGTCGCGGAGTCCTTCGGTGACATCGACCCGAAGGTCGACGTCCGCGCGGACGGCCTGGAGGAGGGCCAGGAGTGGACCGGCTGGCACCGCCTGGAGAAGGCACTGTGGCAGGACGAGAAGCTGGGTGCCGAGGAGAAGGCCCTCGCGCCCGTCCTCTACAAGGACCTCGTCGACTGGCAGAACCGCGTCGGCAAGGCGGAGATCACCTCCACCTCGATGGCCAACGGCGCCAAGGAACTCCTCGACGAGGTCGCGACCGGCAAGGTCACCGGTGAGGAGGAGCGTTACAGCCACACCGACCTCGTCGACTTCAAGGCGAACGTCGAGGGTGCGGAGAAGTCGTACGCGCTGCTGAAGCCGGTCGCGTCGAAGAACGACGCCGCGCTGACCGCCTCCCTGGACACGCAGTTCGCCGCGCTGAACACGCTCCTGGACACCTACCGCGAGGACAAGGACTCCTACGAGTTCACCCCGTACGACAAGGTCGGCAAGGCGGACCGCAAGGAGCTCTTGGACGCGGTCAACGCGCTCGCGGAGCCGCTGTCCCGGCTCGCCGCCGCGGTGACGAAGTAACAACGGCGAGGAGGCTGCCTCTCATGTCCCAGGACGCGCGGAACCCATCCGGAGCGCCGGACCGGTCCTCCCCGGACGGGCACCACGGCCCCTCGCGCCGTGCCCTGCTCGGCTGGGGCGGCTCCGGGCTCGCGCTCGGCGCCGTCGCGGCCGGCGGCGCGGTCGCCGCGGTGCGCTCCGAGGGGGCCACGGCGCCCGTCGGGCCGAGCGGCGCCGAGGTGCCGTTCCACGGTCCGCACCAGGCCGGGATCGCCACCGCCGTGCAGGACCGGCTGCACTTCGCGGCGTTCGACGTGACGACGCAGGACCGGGCCCGACTGGCCGCCCTGCTCCAGGAGTGGACCCGGGCCGCCGAACTGATGACGGCCGGACACCCGGTGGGCGAGGGGGCGTACGGAGGGCTGCCGGAGGCTCCGCCGGACGACACGGGCGAGGCGCTCGGCCTCAAGCCCTCCCGTCTGACCCTCACCATCGGCTTCGGCCCCTCCCTCTTCGCGAAGGGCCGGTTCGGGCTGGAGGACCGGCGCCCCGAGGCACTCGTCGAGCTGCCGAAGTTCCCCGGCGACAATCTCGACGCGAGCCGCAGCGGCGGTGACCTGTGCGTCCAGGCGTGCGCGGACGACCCGCAGGTCGCGGTGCACGCCATCCGCAACCTCGCCAGGATCGGCATGGGGCGTACGGCGATCCGGTGGTCGCAGCTGGGCTTCGGCAAGACCTCGTCGACCACGCCCGAGGAGCAGACCCCGCGCAACATGATGGGCTTCAAGGACGGCACCAGGAACGTCTCCGGTACCGACGCGGCAGCCCTGAAGAAGCACGTCTGGGTCGGCGAACGGGACGGCTCCGGCTGGATGAGCGCAGGGTCCTACCTCGTCGCCCGGCGCATCCGGATGCACATCGAGACCTGGGACCGGGCTCCGCTCCAGGAGCAGGAGGACATCTTCGGCCGGGACAAGGGCGAGGGCGCACCGGTCGGGAAGGCGAAGGAACGCGACGAGCCCTTCCTCAAGGCGATGCTGCCGAGCGCGCACGTACGTCTCGCGCACCCGGACACCAACGACGGGGCGACGATCCTGCGCCGCGGCTACTCCTTCACCGACGGTACGGACGGCCTCGGGCGGCTCGACGCGGGCCTGTTCTTCCTGGCGTACCAGCGTGATGTCCGCACCGGCTTCATTCCGGTGCAGCGGAGTCTGGCGGCGCACGACGCGCTCAACGAGTACATCCAGCACGTGGGTTCGGCCGTGTTCGCCGTCCCGCCGGGCGTCCGTGACAAGGACGACTGGTGGGGCCGGGCCCTGTTCTCGTGAACCACGTTCCCTTGGTCCGCACTGCGGAAGGACCGGCATGTTCGGCAACTATCTGATCGGCCTGCGCGAGGGGCTGGAGGCCAGCCTCGTCGTGTGCGTCCTCGTCGCCTACCTGGTCAAGACGGAACGCCGTGACGCGCTGCGCCCGGTGTGGACGGGCATCGGGATCGCCTGTGCGATCTCGCTGGCCTTCGGTGCCGCGCTGGAATTCGGTTCGCAGGAGATGACGTTCAAGGCGCAGGAGGCGCTGGGCGGTTCGCTGTCGATCATCGCGGTCTGCCTGGTGACGTGGATGGTCTTCTGGATGCGCCGCACCGCGCGGCATCTGAAGGCGGAGCTGCACGGAAAGCTCGACGCGGCGCTCGCGATGGGCACCGGCGCGCTCGTGGCGACGGCTTTCCTGGCGGTGGGCCGTGAGGGCCTGGAGACCGCGCTGTTCGTGTGGGCGTCGGTGCGGGCGAGCGGCGAGGGGTCCTCGTCGCCGCTGATCGGGGTCCTTCTCGGGATCGCCACCGCCGTCGTGCTGGGGTGGCTGTTCTATCGCGGGGCGCTGCGGATCAACCTCGCGAGATTCTTCACCTGGACGGGCGGGATGCTGGTCGTGGTGGCGGCCGGTGTGCTGGCGTACGGCGTGCACGACCTCCAGGAGGCGGAGTTCCTGGCCGGTCTGCGGAACAAGGCCTTCGACGTCAGCGCCGCGGTCCCGCCCGACAGCTGGTACGGAACGCTGCTGAAGGGCGTGTTCAACTTCCAGCCCGATCCGACCGTTCTTCAGGTCACGGTGTGGGCGCTGTATCTGGTCCCCACGCTCGCGCTGTTCCTCGCCCCGGTAGGGTTCGGACGGTCAGTGCGGGCGACGGATCAGAAGGCGCAGAAAGCAACGGATGAGAAGGCTGGGGCGACTGGCGGCGGGGCTCGCGACGGCGACAGTGCTGAGCGTGACGGCGAGCGGCTGCGTGACGGTGCACGGCGAGCTGGAAGTCGTACCGGGAGCGACGAAGTCTGAGGCCGCACGGGCCCTGGAGGACTTCACGAGCGCCTACAACAAGGCGGACAAGGCGTACGATCCGGCGCTGGACGCGGACCGGGTGACCGGTTCGCTCGGTGCGATCAACCAGGCGGGTCTCAAGGCGCGGCAGAAGAACAGCCCGGAAGGCAACCCGGCCCACCGGCCGCTGGAGCTGACCGATGCCACGTACACGATCCCGAAGAAGGCCGGCTGGCCCCGCTGGTTCGTCGCGGACACCGACTCCAACCGTGACCAGGACGCGGGGAAGCTGGACACCCGCTGGCTGCTGGTCTTCGTGCGTACCGGTCCCGACGCGCTGTGGAAGGCCGCCTATCTGGCGGTCGTCACCCCTGCCCAGCTTCCCGGTTTCCGGGTGGACGACGACGGTCTGGCCGAGCCGGTGACCGCGGACGCGGCCGAACTGGCCGTGAAGCCGGTGGACTTGAGCACGACGTACGCCGACTATCTCAAGGACGGCGACCCGGACGTGTTCGCCCCCGGGCCGGCCACCTCGGCATGGCGCGACACGCGCAAGAACACGCGGGTGGCCGGTTTCTCGTACCAGTACGTCGACCAGTCCCTGGACACGGGAACGTTCGCGCCGCTCGGACTCACGACGGAGGACGGCGGGGCGCTGGTCTTCTTCAGCAGCAAGCACTTCGAGCGGCAGACAGCGGCTCCGGGGCTGAAGCCGGTGCTGAACTCGGACGTGGAGGCGCTGCTGACGGGCGAGGTCAAGAGCTCGCTCACGAAGGAGCGGGTCTCCAGCCAGCTCGTGTACGTCCCCGGGCGGAACGCGTCGGACGGCGACGGCAAGGTACGCGTACTGAACCGCCTTCCCGGCCTGACGGCCGCGAAGGGTTCATAGCACCGCCCGGTCCTAGGTCCTGTCTGGAGTTCCAGCGCGGGAGAAGGAGCGGCGTCCGGTGCCGTCGAATCCAAGGCGGAGGAGGGAGCGATGGCGGAGCCCTCGCGACTGACGACAACGCCGGAGGCGGCGGTGCCGGACGCCGCGACGCCGCGGGGGAACTCCAGACAGGACCTAGCGGCTGAGCGGCCATGCCACGGAATCGTGGTCCAGGTCGCTCTGCTCCGCGGAGTCCGCGTACTGCGCGCACGCGTCGGTCAGCGTCTCCAGCAGGGTCAGCGGATCCGGCAGCGGATGCTCCGGTCCCCTGAGCCAGTGCACATCGAGCTCATCCAGCTCACCGGGAAGCCGCGCGGGCGGGATCAGGACATAGCTGCCGCGGCAGTGCCAGCGCAGCCCCGGATGCTCGTCCATGGTCTCGGGGTGGCAGTCCAGCTCGCAGGGCCACCACTCGTCCTCGTCCTCGGGGGTCCCGCGGGTGGCGGTGAAGAAGAGCATCCTGTCCTGGCCGGACCGGGCGACGGGGCCGACGTCGATCCCGGCGGCGAGGAGCCGTTCCAGAGCTCCGGCACCGGCGGTCAGCGGGACGTCCAGGACGTCGTGGATCATGCCCGTCGCGGTGATGAAGTTGGCCAGTGGCTGGCCTTCGGCCCAGCGCTCGATCTGCGCGCGGTCGGTCGTCGACTGGGTCTGCCAGGCGAACGAGACGGGGTGACGCGCGGGGGTCGGACATCCGACGCGTTCGCACGAACACCGGTAACCGTTCGGATGCGCGGCGGGCGAGATCGGCATGCCCGCGTCGGCGACGGCCAGTAGCAGCTCCAGGCGGGCCGCCCTGTCATCGGCTTCGGCCCGCTGCGGTTTGGGTCGTCGCCGCAGCCACTGGGTAATCCTGTTCTCTGTGCCGCGATAACGGCCGGAATCGGCGCCCATCTATCCCCTCACCTCACGTTGCCTCTCCATCGTCCCACCATCCTGCGCCCTGGGTGGCCAGAGTTCTCGAGCGGGTACGGGGTGAGATACACGAAGGTGAGTGCCATCACGCCGGATGTCATGACATACCGGGCTTGTTTCAGTCCTCCGCCGACAGGCCCCGGAGGGCGTAGTCGACCACGGTGTCGGCGTACGCGTGTGTCAGCGGGAGGGTCCGTAGCAGCCAGCGGTGGGTCAGGGGTGCGATCAGCAGCTCCAGGGCGATGCGGGGGTCGATACCGGCCCTGAGCTGTCCGGCCTCCTGGGCGGCGCGCAAGCGTGTGACATAGAACTGGAGCTGCGGGTCGAGCAGTTTCTCGGTGAATTCGGCGCCCAGCTTCGGATCGACGATCCCCTCGGCGGTGAGCGCGCGGGTCGGCGCCTCGATCGCCGGGTCGTTCAGTTCGTCGACGGTGGCACGCAGGACGCGCTTGAGGTCGGCCGCGAGATCCCCGGTGTCCGGCAGCCCGTGCACCTCCCCCGCGGTCTCCGCCGCCCGTTCCGCGAGGGCGGTGAACGCCTCCAGGAGTACGGCCGCCTTCGACGGCCACCAGCGGTAGATCGTCTGCTTGCCGACCCCGGCCCGGGCGGCGATCCCCTCGATCGTCGTCTTCCCGTAGCCGACCTCCACGACCAGGGCGAGAGCGGCGTCGTGGATGGCGCGGCGGGAGCGGTCGCTGCGGCGGCTGGAGTCGGGGGCCTTGGTGGGTGACATGTCCGCCAATCTAGCGTGGAGCCAACCGATACGTCTCGTCTTGGTTCGGCGGAGGGCGGGCCCGGGGACCGCCCGCTCGGACCCCCGTACGAACCACCCGGTCGGTGCACTGCGGATCGGCCGGGCGCGGCGCACCACGAGCTCACGCACCGACGGTGCGTCCCACCGTTCCGCAGCCGAGGATGCCGTTCGAGAGGAGCCCGCATTGAACCGTGACGCCACATCTGCGCGACCGCTACCGCACGCTCGGGCACACCGTCGACCTGCTGACTCCTCGCCCCGGCCTGCCGGACGTGGTCTTCGCCGCCAACGGGACCGCGGCTTCGATCCGGTGCCGATGGGGATCTGGGCGAGCTGCTGAAGGGCGGGGGCAGCGTGAAGTGCTGCACCCAGGAGCTACGGCTGTGAGGCCTCGGGCGGCCAGGGGTCACCCCACGCGGTGTCCCTGGCCGCCCGGTACAGCTCGCCGTGCCGCTTGGTGACCGTGTCGCGCCGCAGGGCCTCGTCGCGGGTGCAGAGTTCGAGGAGCACCTGCCCCTTGCGGATCTGCGGCCTGCGGGTGACCCGGGCAGCGGCGGGCGTCACGGGAAAGCGCGTCGCGGCGACGTAACTGAACTTCTCGTCCTCGTGGCTCAGGGAGCCGCCCTTGACCTGCCGGTGCAGCGAGGAGCGGCTGACCCGGGCGGAGAAGTGGCACCAGTCGGTGCCCGGTCCGATGGGGCAGGCGTCGTCGTGCGGGCAGGGCGCGGCGACGGTGAACCCGGCGGTGATCAGCCGCGTACGGGCCTCGATGACGCGCTCGTATCCGTCGGGGGTGCCGGGCTCGACGATCACCACGGCCTGTGCGGAGCCCGCCGCCGCGTCCACCAGCTCGGCCCTGGCCTGCGGGGTGAGCTCCTTGAGTACGTACGAGACGGTCACCAGGTCCGCGGGCGCGAGCTCCAGTGCGGCGCCGATCCTGGCCTGCTGCCACTGGGCTCCGCGCAGCCCGGGGAGGTCCGACGCCGCCGCCAGTTCGCGGCCCAGCACGAGTGCGGGCTCGGCCCAGTCCAGGACCGTGGTCGCCGTCCCCTGCCAGGCCCCGGCCACCGCCCAGCTCGCCGCACCCGTGCCGCCCCCGACATCGGTGTGCGTGGCGGGAGCCCAGTGCGGGGCGGCTTCGCGCAGGGCGGCGAGCGCGGACCGTGCGGCTTCGAAGGTCGCGGGCATCCGGTACGCGGCGTACGCGACGACGTCGGAGCGGTCGCGCAGGATCGGGGCCGCTGTGGGCGTGGTCCCGCGGTAGCTGGCGATCAGCCGGTCGACTGCCTGGCCGGCCTGCTTGGGCGGCAGCCCGTCGAGCAGCACGGCCAGGGCCGTGCGCAGGGACTCCGCGGTGGGGGTGGAGGCGTTCACCGCCGAATTGTAGGCAGGCGGCAGGCCGGCCGCCGCCCGTCCGCCGGTACGGAATCGGGACGGAACGGCGACGAAACCGAACTGCTGTCCCCCGGTGGGCTGTTGCTACGCTGACCGCCGCGAGGTTCGGGGATTGCTCATCGGGGGGACCAATGAGACAGAGGATCGTGCGCCTGGCTCTGGCCGGAGGGGTGCTGGTCCTGGCCCTGCTGCTCCTGCTGGCGACCTGCGGGGGCGACGGCGGCAGCGACGAGAGCGGCGGGTCTCCGAAGAAGCCGGCGGCGAAGAGTTCCGGTCCCTCGACGCGGCTGACCGTCCCGCCTGCCTACTCGACGGCCCACGGCTGGGAGATCATCGGCGCGGCGCCCGAGTTCGCGGTGTCCCGGCCGACCGGCCGGCTGGCCTTCCTGGTGACGGCCTCCGGGAACCGCTACCAGCTGCGGACCTTGGACGCGGCATCCGGAAAGCTGGCGTGGAGCGGCCCGGCCTGGCGCCCGCCGGACCCGCTGCACTTCCCGAAGCTGATCTCCGTGGCCGCGGCGGACCGGCAGTTCTTCGTGACCTGGGCGTACGGGAAGGTCGGCGACGGCCTCTCCGCCACGGACACGTTCGTCTCCCTCGACGTGTACGACGCCGCCGACGGCAGCCGCCGCCGGGCCGAGGTGCCGTGGAGCGGCGCGCCGAAGGTGACCGCCACCGGTCCCGACATCCTGATCAGTGACGGGCGTGCGAACAGCGCGATGATCGATCCGGCCACCGGTGAGGTGTCCCGGGTCGCCTCCACCGCGCTGAAGTATCCGAAGGGCTGCCCTGCGTGCAAGCAGCTCACGGAGGTCCGGGGCCAGACCGGGCAGGGGCTGCTGGTGAGCGGGGCAGAGGAGTTCTGGGTGCGGGGCGGCTGGTTCAGCCGGAACGTGGCGCCCAAGGGCACCGACCGGCGGAGCGGGGTGCCGACGTCCGTGGCGCCGGGGTGGATCCTGGCGAAATGGCAGCTGGCCAAGGGCGCGAAGCGAGCCGCGAGCCATGAGCTGTGGGCGGTGCACGAAGCGGCGACGGGAAAGCCGGTGGTCTCGGTGGAGTGCCACAGGCCGGCGATCGAGCCGGGGCGTTATCCGGAGGCCGTCGTAGCGGCGTCGGACGGCTATCTCGTGGCTGGGAACCTGGGGTTCGACCTGGGGGCGGCGAAGGGGTTCTGTCTGGAGGACGAGGACGGTTCGGCCTCGGTGACGCTCGCCTCGGTGACGGACCGGGGGGTGGCCTACGGCGCGACGAACGTGCGGGACGCGTCGGACGCCCTGGACGGGGGCGGCGAGCCGGTCGAGATGGAGCTCACCAGCGGGACGGTCTCACCGCTGTCACCGAATGTGCGGCTGCCGGGGATGGAAACGGCGGGCGTCGGCCTGTTCCCCTGGACGGACCGCAGGGACCGGCTCCATCTCATCGGCTATCCCCGCAGCGGCTGACCGGCCGGGGCGGGCCCTCACGAGCGCCCGCCCCGCGTCCCGCCCCGTCAGAGCCCGCCCGCCGTCAGAGCCCGCCCGCCGTACGGGCCCGCTGCCACGGCCTGCACAGCGCCAGGAAGCACACCACCGCTCCGAGCGCGCAGACCACCTGCACCACGGCCATCGGCACGGCCGTTCGCTCCCCCGCGATTCCGACGAGCGGCGAGGCGATCGCCCCGATCAGGAACGACGACGTGCCGAGCAGCGCCGACGCCGAGCCGGCCGCGTGCTTCGTACGCATGAGTGCCTGGGCGTTGGTGTTGGGCATCGCGAGGCCCATCGCCGACATCAGTACGAAGAGTCCGGCCGAAACCGGCAGCAGGCCGACGTCGCCGAAGACCCCGGACGTCATCAGCAGGAGTGCGACGGCGGCCAGCGAGATGACGCCGAGTCCGAAGCCGAGCGCCTTGTCCAGGCTGACCCGGCCCACCAGCACCTTGCCATTGATCTGTCCGACGGCGATCAGGCCGATCGAGTTGATGCCGAAGAGCAGGCTGAACGTCTGCGGCGAGGCGCCGTAGATCTCCTGCACGACGAACGGCGAGGCACTCACGTAGGCGAAGAGCGCGGCGAAGGCGAGGCTGCCGGCGATCATGTAGCCGGTGAACACCCGGTCGGCGAGCAGTCCGCGCATGGTGCGCAGCGCCTCGCCGACGCCGCCGCCGTGGCGTTCCTCGGGCGGCAGCGTCTCGTGCAGCCACTTCCACACGACCAGGGTGAGCACGATGCCCACGCCGGTGAGGACGACGAAGATGCCCCGCCAGTCGGTGAAGCGGAGCACCTGTCCGCCGATCACCGGGGCGATGATCGGGGCGACTCCGGAGATGAGCATGAGGGTGGAGAAGAACTTGGCCATCTCCACGCCGTCGTAGAGGTCACGCACCACGGCCCGGGAGATGACGATGCCGGCCGCGCCCGCCAGCCCCTGGAGGAGCCGGAAGCCGATGAGGAGTTCGGCGGTCGGGGCGAACGCGCAGATCGCGGTCGCGATCACGTAGACGATCATGCCGAGGAGCAGCGGTCTGCGCCGGCCCCACCGGTCGCTCATCGGTCCGACGACGAGCTGGCCGAGCGCCATGCCCGCCAGACAGGCGGTCAGGGTGAGCTGGACGGTCGAGGCGGGGGCGTGCAGGACGTCGGTGACCTCCGGGAGTGCCGGGAGGTACATGTCCATCGAGAGGGGCGGCAGCGCGGTCAGTCCGCCGAGAACCAGGGTGACCAGCAGTCCGGTCCGCCGGGCGGCGGGGGTGGATGTGATCGGGGCGGCACCGGCTTCGACGCCGGTCCCTGTCGTGTGTATGTGCTCTTTCTGGGCCCGGCTTCCGCCGCTGTCCGGCATTCTCATCTCCACATCGTTGAATCCGCATCTATGCTCTCAGCTCAACCACGGTGGTCGGAACCGTTTACTTATGGGGGCGGACATGAGCAGAACTGTGCGATGGGGCGTGCTGGCAACGGGCGGTATAGCCGCGCGGTTCACCGAGGACCTCCTCGGGATGCCGGATGCCGAGGTGGTCGCGGTGGCTTCCCGCACGGACGCCTCCGCGAAGACGTTCGCCGAACGGTTCGGGATCGAGCGCGCGTACGGGTCCTGGGCGGGGCTCCTCGCCGACGACGAGGTGGACGTGGTGTACGTGGCCACGCCGCACTCCGCGCACCGGGAGGCCACCGGGCTCGCCCTGGAGGCCGGTAAGCACGTGCTGTGCGAGAAGTCGTTCACGCTCAACTCCCGGGAGGCCGAGGAGCTCGTCGCACTGGCCCGGGAGCGCGGACTGTTCCTGATGGAAGCGATGTGGACGTACTGCAACCCCGTCATCCGGCGGATGACCGAACTCGTGCGGGACGGCGCCATCGGCGACATCCGCACGATCCAGGCCGACTTCGGGTTCGCGGGCGCGTTCGAGTCCGGCCACCGGCTGCTCGACCCGGCCCTGGGCGGCGGCGCGCTGCTGGACCTCGGCGTCTATCCGGTCTCCTTCGCCCACCTGCTGCTCGGTGAGCCGGACCGGGTGCAGGCGGACGCGCTGCTCTCCCCCGAGGGCACCGACCTGAACACCGGGATGCTGCTGGGCTGGTCGGGTTCGGGCGCCACCGCGCTGCTCGCCTGCTCGCTCGTCGGCGACCACCCGACGACCGCGTCGGTCACCGGCACGGCCGGCCGCATCGACTTCCCGCACGGCTTCTTCCACCCGGAGCGGTTCGTCCTGCACCGGCCGGGCCGGGACCCGGAGGAGTTCGACTCGGGCCCCGGTCCGCGGGGCCTCTCGGGGATGCAGTACGAGGCCGCCGAGGTGATGCGCGCGATCCGGGCGGGCGAGACGGAGTCCCCGCTCGTACCGCTGGACGGCTCCCTCGCCGTGATGCGGACGCTCGACGCGGTACGTGACCGCATCGGCGTCCGCTACCCGGCCGACGAGTCCCGCTGTCAGGCGGGCGTGAGCCCAGGGTTTCCCGCCTCGGTCACGAAGGAGCCCGCGGTCGTCACGGCCGCACCGGGGGTCGTGACCCCCGACACCGTACGGAAGTCGGCGCGGGCCTCCTTCGTGCCGAAGGTGACCAGCGCGTAGCCCCGGCGGCCGTTGTAGAACTTCAGGTGCGGGTTGGCCTGCGTCAGGTTCGTCCAGTTCGCGGGCCGCTCCGCACCGTCCTTGCCGCTGCTGATGGACGTGGCGACGATCTCCGTACCGATGGTGCGGGAGGAGGGGTCGTCGAAGTCCTTCTTCAGGTCGAAGCCGTAGCCGACGTGCACATCGCCGGTCAGCACCATCAGGTTGTCGACCCCGGCGGCCTGCGCACCGTTCAGAATCCGCTGCCGGGAGGCCGGGTAGCCGTCCCACGAGTCCATGGACAGCTTGAAGGCGTCGGTCGGTACGTCCCGCCGCTGGGCGAGGACGACCTGCTGGGGCACCACGTTCCACCGGGCCCGCGAGGCGTGCCAGCCGTCGATCAGCCAGCGCTCCTGCTCGGCTCCCGTCATGGTGCGTGCGGGGTCCTGGGATTCGGGGCCCGGCACCTTCCAGCCGTCACCGAACGCCTGGTTGCTGCGGTACTGGCGGGTGTCGAGGATGTCGAACTGGGCCAGCCGGCCGAAGGTGAGGCGGCGGTAGAGCCGCATGTCCGGGCCGGTCGGCCGCTGCGGGGAGCGCAGCGGCTGGTTCTCCCAGTACGCGCGGTAGGCGGCTGCCCTGCGGAGCAGGAACTCCTCCGGCGGGACGTTGTTCTCGGGGGCGCCGCCCGCGTAGTTGTTCTCCGTCTCGTGGTCGTCCCAGGTGACGACGAAGGGGTGAGCGGCGTGGGCGGCCCGCAGGTCCGGGTCGGACTTGTAGAGGGCGTAGCGCAGCCGGTAGTCCTCCAGGGTGACCGTCTCGCGGTTGTAGTGGCCCGGGAGCGTGCGGTCGGTGTAGGCACGGGCGCCGCCGGTGGCGTTCACGGCGTACTCGTAGAGGTAGTCACCGAGGTGGAAGACCACGTCGACGTCCTCGTCGGCGAGGTGCCTGTACGCGGTGAAGTAGCCGTCGTGGTACGCCTGGCAGGAGACCGCCGCGATGCTCAGCGAGCTGTTGGCCGCGCCCGGGGCCGGGGCCGTGCGGGTCCGGCCTGCCGGGCTGATCCAGGTGCCGGCGCGGAAGCGGTAGTAGAAGACGCGGTCGGAGTCGAGTCCGTCGATGTCCACGTGGACACTGTGGGCGAACTCCGGATGGGCGGTGCTCCATCCGCGCCGGACGATGCGGCTGAAGCGCTCGTCGCGGGCGATCTCCCAGCGGACCCTGACGCGGGCGGCCGGCATCCCGCTGCCCGGCTCGTAAGGGCGCGGGGCGAGTCTCGTCCAGAGCAGCACGGAGTCGGGCAGCGGGTCGCCCGAGCCGACGCCGAGTGTGAAGGGGTCCTCGGTGATCTGCCGGGAGTCGAGTTCGGCGGCGCCGGCGGCGCCCGCGCTGGGGAGGTTGACGGCGAAGGCCAGTGCGGCCGCGGCGCCGGTGACGGTGAGGAAGCGGCGGCGGTCCAGTCCGGCGCCGAGATGCTGTGCGGCGGCGCGGAGTTCGGTCGAGTGGCCCGGCTGCGCAGGCGTTGCGGCGATCTGTGCGGGTGTCATGTGCCCCTCCCCTGACGGCTGCTGTCGGGGGAATTGGAATGCGGGGCGACGACCGACTGTTGTCGCGTGCACAACATCCCGATGGCAACCCGATGAGCACTGCGTGCCGTCCGCACCCCCACCTCCCGTACGCTACCGGGCCATGAACGCTGAGCGGCGGACCGCTGTCGTCACGGGTGCCGGGTCGGGAATCGGGAAGGCCGTGGCACTGGCCCTGGCCGGCGCGGGCTGGTCGGTGACCCTGGCCGGGCGACGGCCGGCGGCACTGGAGGAGACCGCGCGGGAGGCGGGGGCCGGCGACGCCCTGTGCGTACCGACGGACGTGGCCGACCCCGCCGAGGTGGCCGCGCTCTTCGCCGCCGTGCGCGAGCGGTTCGGCCGGATGGACCTGCTCTTCAACAACGCGGGGACGTTCGGGCCGCGCTCGGTGCCGGTCGAGGACATCGCGTACGAGGACTGGCGGGCCGTGGTGGACGTCAACCTGACGGGCGCGTTCCTGTGCGCGCAGGCGGCGTACCGGCTGATGAAGGAGCAGGACCCGCAGGGCGGCCGGATCATCAACAACGGTTCGGTCTCCGCGCACGCGCCGCGTCCGCACTCGATCGCGTACACCGCGACGAAGCACGCGATGACCGGGCTGACGAAGTCGCTGTCCCTGGACGGACGTCCGTACCGGATCGCCTGCGGGCAGATCGACATCGGCAACGCGGCGACGGAGATGACCGAGCGGATGCGGACCGGCATTCTCCAGGCCAACGGCGAACTGGCGGTGGAGCCGGTGATGGCGGCGGCGGACGTGGCGCGAACGGTGCTCCACATGGCGGAACTGCCGCTGGAGGCGAACGTGCAGTTCGCCACGGTCCTGGCGACGGCGATGCCGTACGTGGGCCGGGGCTGAGGCACGTCCGCCACCCGGTCCGGGCTCCGGCCCGTACCGGGGAATGCCTTCGGCGCGGACGGGGTTGAGCCGCTACATGAGTCAGCGTTCCGGTACCCCCGGCCTCTCCGCTTCCGCCGCCGGCATCCTGCGGTACACCGCCTTCTCGGCCGACCCCGAGGGCGGCAACCCCGCGGGCGTCGTCCTGGACGCCTCGGGGCTCGACGACACCGCGATGCTCGCCGTGGCCGCCGAACTCGGCTACAGCGAGTCGGCCTTCCTCACCGAGGCGAACGGCCGGGCCTTTACGATCCGCTACTTCAGCCCCAGGGCCGAGGTGCCGTTCTGCGGTCACGCCACCGTCGCGACCGCGATCGCCCTCGCCGAGCGCGACGGTCCGGGCGACCTGGTGTTCTCCACCCGGGCGGGTACGGTCCCGGTCACCGTCAGCCGTGAGGAAGGCGAACTGCGCGCCACGCTCACCAGCGTCGAGCCACAGGTCACGGAGGCCGGTCCGGAGGATCTGGCGGAGGCCCTGGCGGCGCTGGACTGGCCGGCCGCCGATCTGGACCCGGCCATGCCGCCCCGGATCTCGTACGCGGGCGCCCGGCACCTCGTGCTGGCCGCCGCCACCCGCGAACGGCTCGCGGACCTGAGTTACGACTTCGCGCGCCTCGAAGCGCTCATGCTCCGTCTCGACCTGACGACAATTCAGCTGGTGTGGCGCGAGGGCCCGGCGGTCTTCCACGTACGCGACCCGTTCCCGGTCGGCGGAGTGGTCGAGGACCCGGCGACAGGCGCGGCCGCGGCGGCCTTCGGCGCGTACGCGCGCGACCTGGCTCTCGTCCCGGAGGCCGCGGTCCTCACCCTTCAACAGGGCGAGGACATGGGCCGCCCCGGCACCCTGACCGTGGAGCTGCGCCCCGGCGACAGCCGCGTCCGGGTGACCGGCACGGGTACGCGCATCGGCTGACCGTGCGCCGGGGCTCCCGCGCGGCACACCCTGTCCACCGCGGCCCTCAGCTCACGTACACACCTGCCCTCGCCGCCACCGCGGCGGCTTCGGCCGCCCGGTCGGCGGCGGCTTCGTCGAGTGCGCCCCCGCCGGTCAGCAGCCGGTAGTAGAGCGGCGCCGACACGGCCCGGATCACCTCGGACGCGTCCGTACCCGCGGGCAGTTCACCGCGCTCGACCGCTGCCTCGACGCAGCCCGCCCACTCCTTGACGCGCACCTCGTAGAAGCGGTGCAGCGCCTTCGCCGTACGCGTGTCGCAGGTCGCCGCCGCGATCACGGACGTGAAGAGGGCGCCCTGACGCGGGTCGGTGAGCGTCCTGACGACGAGTCGGGCGTTGGCCGCGAGGTCCTGGTCGAGCGAACCCAGGTCCGTACGCGGTACGGACTGGTCGGCCATGTACGCGAGCAGGTCGGCGACCAGCCCGGCCGGAGTGGACCAGCGCCGGTAGACCGTCGTCTTGCCGACCTCCGCGCGTCGCGCGACATCGGCGAGGTCGAGCCCGCCGAAGCCGTGTTCGGCCAGGGCGTCGCCCGCCGCCCGCAGAACCGCGTCCCGCACCCGGGCCGTTCGCCCACCGGGCCGGACCATGCCCGGCTCACCGCCCTCAGCATCCATAACGGGTCTCCAGTTCCATTAGTGCGCCCTTTCCTGCTACGGTGACCCCCACCTTAACGGAACCAGGGAACCATTAAGTCGTCCCGCCCCAGGAAAGGGCTCCCATGTCCATCTCCAGCACGGCACCGGTCGCACCTGCGGCCCCGCAAGCAGCCGACCCTCGCATGACGGGACGGCAGAAGCTCGTCCTCACCCTCCTCCTCGGCGCCCAGTTCATGATCGCTGTGGACTTCTCCATCCTGAACGTGGCGCTCCCGGTCGTCGGCGAAGGCCTCGGCTTCTCCCTCTCCCACCTCCAGTGGATCGCCACCTCCTTCGCCCTCGCCGCCGCGGGATTCACCCTGCTCTTCGGCCGCATCGCCGATCTCGTCGGGCGCAAGCGCCTGTTCATCGGCGGCATGGTCCTCCTGGGCCTCTCCTCCGCACTGGGCGGCCTCGCCAACTCGCCCGAAGTCCTCCTCACCGCGCGGGTGCTGCAGGGACTCGCCACCGCCGCCGTCACCCCGGCCGGACTGGCGCTGCTCACCACCGCCTTCAAGGAGGGCCGACTGCGCGAACGCGCTCTCGGGCTCAACGGCGCGCTGATGTCGGCCGGGTTCACCGCCGGGGCCATCCTCGGCGGACTGCTCACCGATCTGCTCTCCTGGCGCTGGGCGTTCTTCGTCAACGTGCCGGTCGCCGCGCTCGTCGTCGCCCTCGCCCCGGCCGTCATCACGGACTCGCGCCCCGCCGTCCGCCCGAAGCTCGACGTGCCCGGCGCCGCGACCGTCACCGGCGGACTGCTGCTCCTCGTCTACGGACTGACCCAGGCGGGCGAAACCGGCTGGACCACACCCGCCACCCTCGCCGCCCTGCTCGCGGGCGCGGCGCTCCTCGTCGGCTTCTGGTTCATCGAGAAGCGGGCGGCGTCGCCGCTCGTCCCCGTACACATCCTGAAGCGCCGCAGCGTGATCTGGGGCAACACCACCGGTCTGATCGCCTTCGTCACCGAGACCTCCCTGGTCTTCCTCCTCACCCTCTACCTCCAGGAGGTCCTCGGATACTCACCGCTCGCCACCGGCCTCGCCTTCGGTGTCCTGGGCATCGGTACGGTGATCGGCGGCACCCTCGGTGGGCGCGCGGTGGGCCGTTTCGGCACCCGGCGCACCATCGCCTTCGGCGGGATCGTCCAGGCCGCCGCCACCCTGTCCCTGGTGGCGCTCGGAACCTCGGGCGGCTGGATCCAACTCCTGCTGGCCGCAACGTTCATCGGCGGCATCGGCAACATGCTGATGATCGTCGGCTTCATGGTCAGCGCCACCTCGGGCCTCCCCGACGAGGAGCAGGGTCTCGCCACCGGGCTGGCGACCATGACCCAGCAGGTCGGCATCACCCTGGGCATCCCGGTCATGAGCGCTATCGTCACCGCCCGCATGGGAGGGGCCACGGGGCCCGACGCGGTGCTGTCCGGAGTCTCGGTGGCCGTCCTGGTGAACTCCGCCCTCGTCCTGGCCGGCGCCCTGGCCGCCTGGTTCCTCCTCGGACGGCGCGAGACGCGGAGCCCGGCCGGGTGAGCCGGTCACCGATCATCCGGACGCGCCCGCGTCGGCACCCGCCGACCGGGCGCGTCGCGGCAGGATACGGACATGGTTCAGCCGCTGACCGTACCGAGCATGACCGCGGGACCCCATTTCGTCCTGCGCCCCTGGGAGCTGAGTGACCTCCCGCAACCGTGGATCACCGGGTCGGTACGGACCGCCGAGGCGGCCGGGTTCCGGCGCGAGGGCCTGCTGCGGAGCTGGCAGCGAGTGGGCGAGCGGCGCCGGGACATGCTCATGTACGCCTCCGTGAACGAGGAACGCCCTTCCGGTGGCCGGGCGGCGACGGACAGGTGAACCCCGAGGCGTTACGATCACGCGCACCGCAGCCCCGTCACCTAACCCGTCACCTAACCCGTCGCCGAACCCAGGAGTGCCGACCCTTGTCCGAACCACGCATCGGCGTATCCATCGTCACCATGGGAGACCGGCCGCAGCAGGTCGAGGCGCTGCTCGCGTCCGTGGCCATGCAGGACGTCCGGCCCACCCGGCTCGTCGTCGTGGGCAACGGCTCCCCGCTGCCGGACTTCAGCACCCTGCCCGGCCTGTCCGGTCTCGAGGGCGGTGTCACCACGATCGAGCTCGCCGAGAATCTGGGCTGCCCGGGCGGGCGCAACGTGGCCCTGAGCCGACTGGCCGAGCTGGGCGACGTGGACGTGGTCATCGAGCTGGACGACGACGGACTGCTGGTCGACAGCGGGGTGTTCCGCAAGGTCCAGGAGCTCTACGCCTCCGATCCCCGGCTCGGCATCGTCGGTTTCCGGATCGCGGACGAGCACGGTGAGACACAGCGCCGCCATGTGCCCCGGCTGCGCACCACCGACCCCATGCGGCGCGGACCGGTCACCGCGTTCCTGGGCGGCGGCCACGCGTTCTCGATGAAGATGCTCGCGGAGACCGGCACCTGGCCCGCCGAGTTCTTCTTCACCCACGAGGAGACGGATCTGTCCTGGCGGGCGCTGGACGCGGACTGGAAGATCCTCTACGAGCCCGATCTGCTCCTCCAGCACCCGAAGACCTCCCCGGCACGGCACGCGGTCTACTACCGGATGACGGCCCGCAACCGTGTCTGGCTGGCCCGCCGCAACCTGCCCCTGCCCCTGGTCCCCGCCTATCTGGGCACCTGGACCCTGCTCACCGTGGCACGGACCCGCTCACCGAAAGGGCTGCGGGCCTGGGCGGCCGGCTTCGCCGAGGGGGTACGGACCCCGTGCGGCCCGCGCAGCCCGATGCGCTGGCGCACGGTGTGGCGCATGACGATGCTGGGCCGCCCCCCGGTGATCTGAACGGGCCCCCGGCGAACCGGGCATCTCCGACGCTCACGGGATGCTTGGTTTTGCTCAGAACACGGCTTCTGCGAACACCTATTGACATGCGACCGACATTCCGGCGAGAGTCGTTGCCGCCAGTGATGCCGGTCACACGACAGGAGCGTTGTCGCCATGTCCGAAATACCCGCAGTCTCACGCCGTTTGGTTCTGGGAGGAACGCTGGCCACGGGGGCACTCGCCGCCGGGATCGGCTCGGCCGCCGGCGCCGCGGCAGCACCCGCGCCGACCGCCCCCTCCGCACTGGCGGGAGCCGCCGCACCGCGTCGCGCGCCCGGCCAGAAGTCCATGGTCAACGTGCCGTTCGAGCCGTACGCGACCGTCCGCGTCGGTGTGATCGGACTCGGGAACCGGGGTTCCGGAATGACGACGGGCTGGTCCGTCATCCCCGGCTGCACCGTGACGGCGGTGTGCGACATCCGCGCCGACCGCGTGAAGCGCACCGCCGACGGGCTGGTGGCGAAGGGGAAGCCGCGCCCTGCGGAGTTCGGCGGCTCCGCCGACTCCTGTGCCGAGATGCTCAAGCGCGACGACATCGACCTCGTCTACATCGCGACGCCCTGGGAGTTCCACCACGAGCAGGGCAAGGCCGCGCTCCTGTCCGGCAAGCACGTGATCGTCGAACTCCCCGTCGCCACCGAGCTGGACGAGCTGTGGGACCTCGTCGACACCTCGGAGCGCACCCGCAAGAACCTGATGCTCGCCGAGAACTGCAACTACGGCCGCAACGAGATGGCCATGCTGAAGATGGCCCACGAGGGCCTGTTCGGCGACATCACCAACGGCCACGGCGGCTATCTGCACGACCTGCGCGCCCTGCTCTTCTCCAACACGTACTACACCGACTCCTGGCGCAGGCTCTGGCACACCCGCTCCACCGCCTCCTTCTACGCCATGCACGGCCTCGCCCCGATCGCGGCGGCCATGGACATCAACCGCGGCGACCGCATGACCACGCTGAAGGCCACCGCCACCGCGCCGAAGGGCCTCGCCGACTACCGGGAGCGCTTCGTCCCCAGGTCCCACCCGTCGTGGAACGAGACGTACGTCAACGGCGACCTCGTCAGCTGCGCCATCGAGACGGCGAACGGCAGGACCATCCGGGCCGACCACGACGTGAGTTCGCCCCGCCCCTACAGCCGCATCAACACCCTGGCCGGGAGCCGAGGCATCTTCGAGGACTACGCCGGTACTTCGACGACGGGCGGACGCGTCTACGTGGAGCCGGACCACGGCGGCCACTCCTGGCGCGACTTCGACACGTACCGCAAGGAGTTCGACCACTGGCTGTGGAAGAAGATCGGTGACGACGCCGCGAACAACGGCGGCCACGGCGGCATGGACTACGTCCTGCAGTGGCGCACCATCCAGCTGATGCGGGCCGGACTGGTCCCCGACATCGACGTGTACGACTCCGCCGTCTGGTGCGCGCCCGTCCCCCTGAGCGTCATGTCCCTGGCCGACAAGGGCCGCCCGGTCGCCGTCCCCGACTTCACCCGGGGCTCCTGGGTCAACCTGCGTACGGGCCTGGACTCGCGCGAGACGGACATGCCCCCCGTCGCATAGCCGCACCCTCCCACCCAGGCGTCCCCGTCGAAGGAGCAGACCTTGAGACCCGTACGACTGATCACCCCGCTCAGAGTCCTGGCCGTGGCAGCGGCCCTGCTGATTCCTGCCGGGGCGGCCGTCGCCGCACCCGCCGCGTCCGCTTCGTCCGCCGCGTCCGCAGCCGACGGGGCGAAGACCGAGGTGACCATCTCATCCGTCGACCTCGACGGCCCGGCCATCTCCTCGGTGGACGTCACCGTCAAGAACGCGGGCCCGCAGCGCCTGCGTTCACTGCGGGTCACGTTCGCCGGACCCACCGGATGGGCGGTCCAGCCGTCCCTGAAGCACGTGGACGGCTCCCTGGCCACGGGCGCCTCGGCCACGACGACCTTCCGCATCCAGGTCCCGGAGAAGCGGGACGGGTTCGTCATCCGTACGTTCAAGGCGACGGCGACGTACACGGGCGGGGACGGCATGGGCTCCGCCACCGGCACCCGCTCGGAACGCAGCGGCGAGCCGCGGGCGAACCTCGCGGCCGCGTACAACGGCGTGGCGATCACCGACGAGTCCGCGACGACGGCCGGGAACTACGACGGCGAGGGCAACAGCTTCTCCGCGCAGAAGCTCGCCGCGGTCGGCCTGACCCCCGGAGCATCCGTCAGCGCCCTCGGCGCCACCCTGACCTGGCCGGATGTAGCGGCCGGCACGACGGACAACGTGGCGAGCTCGGGGCAGGCGATCACCCTGAGCGGCAAGGGCAGCAAGCTGGTGTTCCTCGGCTCGGGCGTCGGGAGTTCCGCCACGGGCAGCAGCACCGTGTACTACACCGACGGCACGACCACGACGGGCTCGTTCGGCTTCCCCAACTGGTCCTTCGACCCGGTCACCGCGCACGGCGCCACGCTGGTCAAGTCGACCGACGGCCGCAACCGCCAGGACGGTTACGGCAACGCCACCGTGAAGTACAGCGTCTTCGCCCACTCGGTCCCGCTGGACCCGTCCAAGACGGTCGACTTCGTGGTCCTGCCCGCGAACGCCGACGTCCACCTCTTCGACATGGCGATCGCTCCCTGACCGTTGCGGCTCGGGCCCACGAAGGGGGGCGAGCCCGGGGGTGGGGCCGGGTCGCACCGACGCGGGAGCTAGCGTTCGCGATGTGCACCCGGTGCGGCGTCCCTGCCGCCGAGGCACGTCCCGCCGCTCGCATGCCGGTCATGCCTGACCCGCCCTCATGGAGGCTTCATGACCGTGCCGGTTCCCCTCGCTTTCACTCCCGCCGAGCATCGCGTCGGCACGCCCGTGACCAAGCTCGGCGGGCAGCCCGTCTGGCTGGAGCAGCCCGCCTGGCCGCTGTCACGGTCGAGTGGCGAGCCCATGCAGTTCCTTGGGCAGCTCGCCGTGGACCGGCTGCCGTTCTGGATCAACTTCGGTGACGGCGGAGTGGGTTACGCCTTCCTCTCGCCGGACGGGCTGGAGGGCCGTTTCCTCTGGCAGTCGCCCGGGGACGAGGAGGCGTGGTGACGCGCCGGGCCGCCGTCAGCCGTCCTCGGGGTCCTGCGGCTCCGGGGAACGCGCGGGGCGTATCAGGACCACACCGCTGGTGAGGTCTACCGGCCCCCTGCCCGGATCGGCGTCCCCGGCCTCCTCCAGGACCAGCTCCTGCCTGCGCCGCTCTTCCTCGGTGTGCCGCCTACTGGGTGCGAACAGCTGGTCGAAGGTACCGAACATGACCACTCCTTACTGTCGGCGCGGTAGTCCGCCGGGCCGGGCATGCGGAAGTGCTGTGCCGTCGAGGTGTCAAGGGTGCTCCTTCAGCCGACAGGCCGAAGGGTCCGCACGCTACTTGCCTCGGACACCGGCCAGATAGGCGGCGAGCCTCGGCTTGTCATCCTCGATGTGCTCCAGGATGGCCTCCGCCGTCTCACGGCGCCGGGTACCCAGTTCGCGGTAGACGAGCCACAGACCGTTTCGTGCGGCTGCCCTGCACTGATCGCCGAGGTTGGTATTACCCAAGGCGATCTCGTCCTTGGCGGACTCACCCATCACGATCTGCAGGAGGAGTTCCACGACAGCATCGCGGGCATCGGCCGACATCTCGTCGAGAAGGGCTGCCAGGAGAACGGAGACTGTCGGCAGTGCCGCACTGTGGAGCTGCGACTGCACCACCACGACATTCTCGAGTTCCCAGTAGACGCCCATGACCTCGTCCTCACCGGCGGCCGCGAACAGGCGACGCAGGGCACCGGGCACAGCGTTCGACCGGTCGCCGAGGGTGCGAAAATCCTCCCACCGTATACGGCCGATCTCGATTTCGGCCAGGTTCCTGCTCACTGCATATACTTCCTGTTCGAGAGAATCAATTCGACCACGCCAAGCCCGGATCGTACGTGGCGTCCGGCTGGAATTACTACTTCTTGTACCGGCCTTGGCAATCGGTGCACACGGGTATCTCCACCCATTTCTTCATGCGCCATCCGAATTCCTTCGTGAAGATAACAATGGCCGGCCCTCTGCCCGATTGCGGACAAGCCTGTCGACTTCATCGCCAACGACGCGGCCATCAAGGCCGCAGCGGGCAAGTGGAGCAACATCACCTTCGGTCTGCGTGCCCCGCAGAGCGCGGAGGATGCCAAGGACGTCTACAGCTGGAAGAAGTTCAAGCCCGACGCCAAACTGATCGTCGAGTTCAACCGTCCGCCGAAGGCGCCGTGGGCGCTGGACACCTCGCCGAGTACCAAGGTCGGTACGAACGAGTGCGGTAACGGCAGCACGTACGTGACCCTCGGCAACACCGGCGTCACCCTGACCGGGGACAAAGGCGCGGACTGCTGCCCTCCAGTGCCGCAAAGGGCAACGCCTCCGCTCCAAGTAGTTGCACATATTGCACTTGGTTCACTTGTTTCATATGGTTGACGGTGATAGCAGCCACTCAAAGTTGGGGACGCACCCATGCCCGTGACCGACCAGGAACAGAAACCGGCCAAGCAGAAGAAGCACCCCACCGACGACAGTACGACGACCCTCAGTTACGAGGTCGACTCCCACACCCGGAAGAAGGTGCCGCGCAAGCGCCCCACTGAGAACCCGTCGGCACTGCGTGGGACCCAGGCGCAGCGGACGCGGAAGAAGCAGCGTAAACGCAGCGTCGAGGAGGCCGTGCCATGCCTGCGTGACGCCCTCACCAGCAGTGCCGAGACGTTCCACATCACCGTCGCGGAAGCGGGCAAGGTCACCATGGAGGTGCCACGTGAAGCCCTGGCTGTCCTCATGGAGACCATGGCGCTCATTACCTCCGGCCGCGCGGTCGAGGTAATCGCCAAGAGTATGGAGCTGTCCACTATCCAGGCAGCGAAGAGCCTCGGTGTCTCCCGGCCGCACCTGGTCAAGCTGCTTGACAAGGGCGTGATCGACTTCCGCATGGTCGGCACCCACCGCCGTGTGGACGTCGCATCCCTAGAGGGCTACCGACGACGCGAACAGAACGAGCAAGCCCAACGTCGCCAAGCGGCGGTCGCCTCCGCCATCGGCTCCACCGAGGCCGAGGGGCTGCGCGTCAGCGCAGACACCACCGCCGGCCTCGACGCCTACGCACGCGGAGAACTCGACGCCGCAGCCTTGCGCGCCCGCACCCTTGCCCGCTACACCCGTAAGGCCGCTGAGTGACCGACCCCTACAGCGAGCCCAACGGCGTCCTCCGAAACAGTCTCGGCATCACCGACGCAACCGAGCTCTCCGAGGCCGAAGCGGACATCGCCGCCGTGGAACTCGCCATCCTGGACGCCGAGCCGCTGCCTGGCAGCTACGACCTCGCACACCTGCAAGCGTTACACCGGCAGATCTTCGGCAGCGTGTACCCGTGGGCCGGGGAGCTACGAACCATTGAGATCTCCAAGGGCACCTCGTTCTGCCCGTCGATCCACATCGTCTCCTTCGCGAAGGAGGTGTTCCACAAGCTCGCCGACAACGACCACCTGCAAAGCTTGGACCGCCTGGAGTTCATCCAAGCCCTGGCCGACCTGTATGGCGATGTGAACGCCATCCACCCCTTCCGGGAAGGCAACGGTCGCACCCAGCGCGCCTTCCTCGCCCAACTCGCCCGCGAAGCCGGATACGCCATCTCCTGGCAGGACATGGACCAAGAGGAGAACATCGCCGCATCGGTGGCCGGCTTCAACGCGAACAACGACCTACTGGAGAAGATGCTCGACGCCCTGGTACGTCCCGCCTGACTGGCGTCCGCCGGCGGCGCCGTCACCGAGATCGGTCTGCCGGTCACGACCTCTCAGCTCAGTCATCGAAGGCGACGAGTTCCCATGCAAGATCGTCCCAGGTTCCTTCCCGGACCGCCCGGGAGGCAGACTCCTTGAGTTCCAGAGCGACCTGAGAGCAGAGGAACTGCGTGATGCCCATAATCGTGAGCCGGACCTGATTCCAGTACGGGCCGGCCTCCCAGAGGAATGAGCCCGCGCCGCAGAACGGGTCGAGCAGATCCCGCGTCAGCCTGGATCCTGCAAGATGGGCAACCGCCTTGGAGACGCCCTTGTGGCTGGTGAACTCCCCTGCCCCCTTGTGGCGACGCTCGAAGTCAACAACGGCCCGGCGCCCGAGGGGCTTTCGAGGGACGTTTTGCCGCCTGACGTGGCAAGCCCGCTAAAGATCGGAAAGGGCCTCCGACCCAGGTCGGAGGCCCTTTCCGAGCCAAAGCCCCAGGTGGAGGCAGACGAGTCGGGCTGTACGCCGGGTTCTGTCGCCCGGTCGCCTCGCGGCGGCCGGGGAGACGGCCATCCATCTAGGACCGGCATTGCTGCCGGTCTCGTGCGGTCTACCCGTGAACTCGGGCGGGCCGCCCTCGAACGTTCACGCAGAGCCGTCTTGCGACGGCTCTTCTTGACCTTGCTCCGGGTGGGGTTTACCTAGCCGCCTGAGTCACCTCAGGCGCTGGTGGTCTCTTACACCACCGTTTCACCCTTACCCGGGACCGAGGTCCCGGGCGGTCTGTTTTCTGTGGCACTGTCCCGCGAGTCACCTCGGGTGGCCGTTAGCCACCACCCTGCCCTGTGGAGCCCGGACGTTCCTCGGGAGGATCCGAAGATCCTCACGCGGCCGTCCGCCCGGCTCGTCTGCCGTGCCGCCCATGCTACCCGCCGGAGCCGGGAAGCCTTCCAGCAGGACGTCCGCCTGCGTGAGCGGTTCGTGCGGCATGGCACTCATGTCACGCCCCTTCCTCGGTCGCTCGCCGGATTGGGACATCGGTGGACCCGCCGTCCGTGAGATGGGAGTGCTTCCCTCGATCGTGGCACAGGACCACCTCGGCTCGCCGGAGGTCGGCCCCTCCCCCCGCACGCGCTTGACCTTGACGCAACGGCAAGGTTTCTACTGGGCTCATGCGCATCGGAGAGATCGCCGCGCTCGTCGGAGTCACCTCCCGGGCCATTCGGCACTACCACCACATCGGGCTGCTGCCCGAGCCCGAACGGCGGGGAAACGGCTACCGGACGTACAGCGTGCGCGACGCCGTCCTGCTGGCCCGTATCCGGCGGCTGACCGAGCTCGGGCTCGGGCTCGACGAGGTGCGCGATGTCCTCGCCGACGACGAAGGGCGCGAGCTCGCCGAGGTACTGGGTGAGCTGGATGCCGACCTGGCCCGCCAGGAGCAGGAGATCCGGGACCGGCGCCGGCGGCTGGCCGAGCTGCTGGAGCGGCCCGTGGGTACTGAGCAGCCCGTCCCACGCGAGCTGGCCGAACTGCTCGGGACCTCGCCCGCCCCGCACTCACCGGCCGCCGCCAGGGACCGCGAGCATCTGGCGCTGCTCCATTCCACCGGGATGGGCGGCGAGGGCTTCGCCGCGCTGCGGGCGCTGGCCGACGATCCGGCCGTACTCGGGCTGTACGAGCGGATGGACGCACTCGCTTCCGCCTCCGCCGACGACCCGCGGATCGCTCGGCTGGCCGCCGACCTGGTCGCCGTCGTGCCCGACGCCGCGCTGGAGTCGGTCCCGGACGATGGCCCCGCCCCGACCGGCTTCGGAGAGGCGCTGCTCGCCGACTATCCGCCCGCGCAGGCCGAGGTCGTACGCCGGGTGATGACCGCCATGACCGACCGGGTGAACAGGAGGAAGCGATGAGCGTACGGATGGCGCGGATGCCGGCATGGGTGGTGCTGCCCCTGGAACTGCCCCTGGTGGTGTGCCTCGTGGCCGGCGTACGGATACCGGCCGCGGTCCTCCTCGGGGCAGAACTGCTGGTGCTCGCCGCGCTGGTCCTGGAGAGCTGGGTGCTGTGGCGGCTCTACGCGGCAGGCCGCCGGGCGGGTTCGGACCGTCGCGAGGCGCTGCGCGACGGGGTACGCGCCCTGGTCCCCGTACCGGTCCGACGGCTCCTCGCGCACGAGATGCGGGCCCTGTACAGCCTCGCCCTGTGGATCGTGCGCCGCCGCCACGGTGTGGCCGGCGACGCCCTGGCCGTCCCGTACACCGGGCCGCAGACCGCGATGATGTACGGCCTGGTCTTCGTCTCCGTCATCGAGACGGTGGCACTCGCCCTGGTGATCCCCTGGCCCGTCGTCCACGCCGTCCTGCTGGTCGTCGACGTGTACGGCGTGGTCCTCGTCCTCGCCCTGCACGCGGCCTGCGTGACGCGGCCGCACGTGATCGGCGCGGACGGCTCGCTCCGCATCCGCTACGGCGGGCTCTTCGACCTCGCCGTGCCCGCCGCCTCGGTGGCGTCCGCCCGGGTCGACCGGCGCTACCCCGAAGGCGGGCTGGTCCGGCTGAGCCCGGACGGGGTGCTCGATCTCGCGGTGGGCGGCCAGACGACGGTGACCGTGGAACTGACGGAACCCATCGGATTCGTACGCCCGCTGGGCAAGGCCGGCCTGGCCCGGACGGTCCGCTTCCACGCCGACGACCCACGGGCCGCGGTCGCCGCCCTCACGCGGGTGCGAACAGCACCTTCGCCGCACCCGGTTCCGCCTGTATGAGCCGCACCCGCAGCCGCTCCCCCAGCGGGAGCCTCGCGTGGTCCCCTCGATCCGGGCGACGATCGCCGGGTCCTCGATGTGGTTGGTTCCCGTCAGTCGATGTGCAGAGCCTGCGCGGAGCGCCTCAGCAGGATGACGGCGCCGTCCGGGGCGACGGGCAGCGTACGCGGGATGCCGGTGCCCGCGTCCGCCACCAGCACGTGTATGGGACGGCGGGGCATGTCCCGAGCGCAGGGCTGGGGCGGGGGTGGGGCATCCCGGGCCTGGGGTGGGGGTCCGTTCCTCACCCTGCGGGGACCCTCCCGCACGCCCCGGACCGGCCGGCGGGTGGGTGCCTGTGGGCCGTGCCACCGGCGGTGGCCAAGGGACCTGTGTGCGCCCGTGCCGCCGTGGGTGACCGGGGGAACCTGTGGAGCGGTGCAGGAGGGGCGCCCACTACGGACCCGTACCCTTGCAGGGCCCCACCTGCGTATGAAGGAGACACCGTGCTCGTCCTGTTGCCGCCCTCCGAAGGAAAGGCCGCCTCGGGGCGTGGTGCGCCCCTGAAGGTGGAGAGCCTGTCCCTGCCGGGTCTGGCCGCCGCGCGGGAAGCGGTCCTCGGCGAGCTCGTCGAACTGTGCGTTGCCGACGAGGAGAAGGCCCGCGACGTGCTCGGGCTCAGCGAAGGGCTGCGCGGCGAGATCGCGAAGAACGTCGGGCTCCGCACGGCGGGGACGCGTCCGGCCGGGGAGATCTACACCGGGGTGCTGTACGACGCCCTGGACCTGGGCTCGCTGGACACCGCTGCCCGTCGGCTGGCCAACAAGTCGCTGATGGTCTTCTCCGGGCTCTGGGGCGCGGTGCGGGTCGGCGACCGGATTCCTTCGTACCGCTGCTCGATGGGTGTGAAGCTGCCCGGTCTCGGCGCGCTCGGCTCGTACTGGCGGACCCCCATGGCGGAGGTCATGCCGGAGGCCCCCGGGGGCGGACTCGTGCTGGATCTGCGGTCCTCGGCGTACACCGCCGCGTGGAAGCCGAAGGGCGTGGTCGCCGAGCGCACGGCGAGCGTGCGGGTGCTGCAGTCGCAGATGGTGAACGGGGTCGAGAAGCGGTCCGTGGTCAGCCACTTCAACAAGGCGACCAAGGGCCGGATGGTACGGGAACTGCTCATGGCCGGGGCTCGGCCGAAGAGCCCCGCGGAGCTCGTGGACGTACTGCGGCAGCTCGGGTTCGTCGTGGAGGCGCGGGCACCCGAGCGGGCCGGGCGGGCGTGGGCACTCGACGTGGTGGTGACGGAGATCCACTAGAGCGTTGCATAATATGCAACGCTCATTGCGTGGAGTGTTTCGGCGCGGCAGGATGAGGCCATGACCTCTCCCGCTCCCGCCCTGCCCCGCGTCCTCGATCTCGCACCCGTCGTCCCCGTCGTCGTCCTGGAGGACGCGGCGGACGCGGTGCCGCTCGCCCGGGCCCTGGTCGCGGGCGGGCTTCCGGCGATCGAGGTGACCCTGCGGACGGCGGCGGCGCTGGACGCGATCCGGGCGATCGCGGTGGATGTGCCGGACGCGGTGGTGGGCGCGGGCACGGTGATATCCGTACGGAATGTCGAGGACAGCGTGGCCGCGGGGGCCCGGTTCCTCGTGAGTCCGGGGTGGACGGACGCGCTGCTGGATGCGATGAAGGCGTCGGGGGTGCCGTTCCTGCCGGGTGTCTCCACGACGTCCGAGGTCGTCGCGCTGCTGGAGCGCGGCGTGACGGAGATGAAGTTCTTCCCGGCCGAGGCGGCAGGCGGTACCGCCTATCTCAAGGCGCTGTCCGCACCCCTTCCGCAGGCCCGCTTCTGTCCCACGGGCGGCATCTCGCCCGCCTCGGCTCCGACGTATCTGGCGCTGCCGAACGTCGGTTGTGTGGGCGGCAGTTGGATGCTGCCCGGCGATGCTGTGGCGGCGAAGGACTGGGACCGGGTGGAGCGGCTGGCGCGTGAGGCGTCGGCGTTGCGGGGCTGAGCCGTCAGCGCAGGTGCGAGGTGTCGTTCAGGAGGCGTACGGAGGCGTTGCCGTCGGCGTAGTAGGCCACGGTCGAGACGGATGCCGCCGAGAGTTCCATGCGGAACAACGACTCCGGCGGGGCTCCCAGCGCCAGCCTGACCAGGGTTTTGATCGGGGTCACGTGGGTGACGAGAAGCACGGTGCGGCCCTGGTGGCGGGCGATGAGGCGGTCGCGGGCGGCCGAGACGCGGTCGGCGACCTCGGCGAAGCTCTCACCGCCGCCCGTGGGGGCCACGTCCGGGGAGGCCAGCCAGGCGGTCAGGTCGGAGCCGTACCGCTCGCGCACCTCGCCGAACGTCAGGCCTTCCCAGGCACCGAAGTCCGTCTCGCGCAGATTCTCGTCGATACGGACGTCGAGGCTCAGGCGCCCGGCCACGGCGGCCGCCGTCTCGCGGCAGCGGCGCAACGGTGAGCTGACGATCTCCTGGATGGTGCCCCGGTCGGCGAAGGCCCGTGCGGCGTGGGCGGCCTGCCCCCGGCCGGCGACCGAGAGTTCGGGGTCGCTGCCGCCGCTGCCGGAGAAGCGCTTCTCGGGGGTGAGGACGGTCTCCCCGTGCCGCAGCAGGACGAACGTGGCGGGCGCGCCCAGGTCGGGCGCCGTCCCCCAGCCGGTCCGCGGCGTGGTGGCGGGGGCGACGGGCGCCGCGGTCGTCGCCCGGGAGGCCATGGCCGCGCGGGCCTTCGCCGCACCGGCCACGGCGTCGCCGGGCGGGCCGGTGACGGGCGGGAGGTCCAGGGGGACCGCCGGGGAAGCGGCGTCGAGGGCCGCCGTCGAGGACGAGGGCTCCCACTGCCTGCCCCGCTTGCCGGCGTCCATCGCCTCGTTGGCGAGCCGGTCCGCGTGCTTGTTCTCGGCGCGCGGGATCCACTCGTACGTCACGGAGGCCGGGGGAAGGATCCGGGCGGCCTCGGCCGCCAGGGGCTTCATGTCGGGATGCTTGATCTTCCAGCGGCCCGACATCTGCTCGACCACCAGCTTCGAGTCCATCCGGACGTGCACCCGCGGGGCGTCGTCCGAAGGGAACAGCGCCTTCGCGGCCTTGAGGCCGGCGATGAGGCCCTTGTACTCGGCCACGTTGTTCGTCGCGACGCCGATGTACTCGGCGGCCTCGGCGAGCGGTTCGCCCGTCTGCGGATCGATGACGACGGCGCCGTAGCCGGCGGGCCCCGGGTTGCCCCGGGAGCCGCCGTCGGCCTCGACGACCAGCTGGTGGGGAGGGGGCATTACAGGCCCGACTCCGAGGTACGGATCAGGATGCGGTGGCAGTTCTCGCAGCGCAGCACGGTGTCCGGGGACGCCGCCTTCACATCGTTGACCTCGGTGATGTTGAGCTCCAGCCGGCAGCCCTCGCAGCGCCGCTGGTAGAGGCGGGCCGCTCCGACGCCGCCCTGCTGGGCGCGCAGCTTGTCGTACAGCTTGAGGAGGTCGGCGGGCACGGCGCCCGCGACGACCTCGCGGTCCTTGGTGAGGGTCGCCGCCTCGGCGTCCAGCTCATGGATCGCCGCGTCACGGCGGGCGATGGCGTCGTCGAGCTTGGCCTGGACGGCGGAGACCCGCTCGGTCAGCTCGGTGACCCGCTCCTGGGCACCTTCACGGCGCTCCATGATTTCGAGGACGACGTCCTCCAGGTCACCCTGGCGCTTGGCCAGCGAGACGATCTCGTGCTGGAGGTTCTCCAGGTCCTTGGGTGAGGAGACCGCACCGGAGTCGAGCCGCTGCTGGTCGCGGACGGCGCGCTGGCGCACCTGGTCGACGTCCTGCTCCGCCTTGGTCTGCTCGCGGGTGGTGTCGCCCTCCTCGGTCTGGGAGGCGACCAGCAGGTCACGCAGCTGGGCGAGGTCGTTGCTGAGCGCGTCGATCTCGGCGTGCTCGGGCAGCGACCGGGCCTTGTGGGACGCCTGCGACAGACGTACGTCGAGGGCCTGGACTTCGAGGAGTCGGATCTGGTCGGCGGGCGCGGCGTTCAGTTGGGGGCTCCAGAAGAGTGGTGGGTGGTCCAGGGGTCGGTGACCCGCTTCGAGACGTGGACCCGCAGGCCCCATCCGTGGCGGTCGGAAATCGCGTCGAGCTGTGCGGCGGCCTGCTCGCACCAGGGCCATTCGGTGGCCCAGTGTGCGGCGTCGACCAGACCGAGCGACGAGTGCTGGACGGCCTCGGAGGCCGGGTGGTGGCGCAGGTCCGCGGTCAGGTACGCGTCGACGCCCGCGGCGCGCACGGCGTCGAAGAGGCTGTCGCCGGACCCGCCGCTCACGGCGACGGTACGCACGAGCGCGTCCGGGTCGCCCGCGAGCCGGATGCCCTGCGCGGTGGCGGGGAGCCGGACGGCGGCGCGTGCGGCGAACTCGCGGAGGGTCTCGGGGTGGTCCAGCTCGCAGATCCGGCCGAGCCCGCGGTGCCCCTTGGGGTCGGTCGGGTCCGGTACGAGGGGTCCGGTGACGCGCAGGTCGAGGGCGCCGGCGAGGGCGTCGGAGACTCCGGGGTCGGCGGTGTCGGCGTTGGTGTGCGCGACGTGCAGCGCGACGCCGTTGCTGATGAGGCCGTGCACGACCCGGCCCTTGAAGGTGGTGGCCGCGACCGTCGTCGTACCGCGCAGATAGAGCGGGTGATGGGTGACGATCAGCTGGGCACCGAGGGTCAGGGCTTCGTCGGCGACGGCCTGGACGGGGTCCACCGCGAACAGGACCCGGTCGACATGGGCGTCCGGGTCTCCGCAGACGGTGCCGACCGCGTCCCACCCTTCGGCCCGCTCGGGGGGCCAGAGGGCGTCGAGCTCGGCGATGACTTCAGACAGACGGGGCACGAGGAAAGGCTACCTTCCGTCCGCGCCCCGCCGTTCATGGCTGCCGGGAGCCCGTGGGAGCGGACCGGCAGCCGGCTACGAATCGTTACTTCACGAGGTCGGCGCGCAGGTCGTCGCCACAGGCACTTCTCAGGACTGCCCAACCTTCGCATCCCGCCCCCAGCACAACCACCCTCTGCCTCTCAGGCGAATACGGACATCGCCACCCTTATGTGTGAAGCGCGCGTGGTGGCGTTGTTCGGCAGGAAGTGCGAAAACTAGCTTCGGTTGCCGGAGGTGATGGCTGCATGACTGCCTGTGCCATCGAGGGTGAGACCACCGGGGCCACCGCCACGGTGGAGCCGCTGGACGAGGACCCGGGCGAGCCCGGAGAGCCGGAAGCCGCCGTTTCGGGCCATGGAGTGCCGGGGAACGGCCTGCCCGGTGAAGCCGCGCCGGCCGTTCCGTCGCCTCTGCCCCCGCCGCCGTTCACGATCACCGCTGACGGTTCGTACGCGGCACGGCTCACGGCCGCCCCGGCAGCACCCGGCGAGGACCGCGCCTGGTATCCGGAGCGCTGGACCCTGGACGGGCCCGAGCCGTACGCGGTGCCGCTCCCGCTGGACCAGCCCGAGGAGCGGGACTCCGATGTCGTGCCTCTCGCCGACGGGCGGGTCCTCATCCGGCGGCTGGTAGCCGACCGCCACGCCTTCTCTCTGCTCTACCCCACCGGCCCCGGGACGGGAGAGCTCCCACTGGGCGCGATCGAATGCACCGGACTGACGCTGCTGCCGCCGTCACCGGACGGCGGGAGCGTCTTCGCCCTGGTGGCCGGTGAACGCTCCACGGCCGTCTGGCTGGTGGCGGGCGGCGCCTTCGGTCCCGAACATGTCGCCGAGATCCCGGGGCACTGTTCCGGCGGAGTGTGGCTGGACCGGGCGGGGCGGCTGCTGGCACTGGACCGGAAGCTGCCGGGCCGCGGCCCGGTGAAGGCGGTCGCCGTCGACCTGGAACGGGGCGGCGAGGTGACGCCACTCCTCCAGATCGCGGCGGAGAGCAACGACCGGCTGCTGCTGGCCGACGCGGACAGCGGGCTGCTGCTCATCCGTTCCGACGCGCCGGGCCACGACCGGCTCGGCTGGGGCGTGCTCGGCAGCTCGCTGCCGGTGCGGTTCCCGGAGTGCCTGCGCCCGGCCGATGTCGCGGTGACGCCCTTCGCCGTACAGCCGGGGCAGATGCTGATGCCGGAGAGCTGTGCGGTGGCGCTGCGGATCGACGGGGCCGCGGGCAGCTGGGTGGGAGTGTGGCGTCCGGCGGGCCGCCGGCTGCACCAGTTCGCCGCGCCCGAGGGGTGGCAGGCCGGTTGCGGTTCCTGGAGCCGGGAGGGCGTACTGCGTCTCCCGTACGCGCACGCCGCGGCCCCGTGCGCGGTGGCATTGGTCGACGCTCCGGCGGACAGGGAGGAGTACCGGCCCGGGGACCCGTCTGACCAGGCAGGAAGCGGAGCGGAACCATCCGCGGCTCCCGTGCCTCCTGTGGTGTGTAAGCCGGTTCCGTTGGGGCAGGCGCCTCTCCTGGGGCGCCTGGCGCCTGGTTGAATCCGGAGCCTGGGCCACGCATCCGTATGACGGGGCGGTCGCCGACGGTGACCGCGTCGGATGGCGGTGGCGTGGCTTGCGACACACACGTAAGCGATCACAACGGGGTGACTTCCCACATGTCTGAAGCCCGAACCGACACGACCCAGACGCGCCCGCCGGGGGCGGACGCGCAACGGGCCGAAGCCGGCGGCTCCGGAAAGCACCGAGGGGGTGCGGCGATGGAGAACACGGCCACGCGAACGTATGGCCGCCACCGCCGCCTCTCCGAAGGGGGTGGCGGAGCGGCCGCCTGAGCCGCGCCGCACAACAGGATCCGACCGGGACGGGGGAGGGCCGCCACGGCCGTTACGGCTGTGGCGGCCCTCTCCCGTCGGTGACTACTCGCGTTTCAGGCCGAGGACTTCGACCGCCGCGAAGGTCTCGTGCGGCGGGCGGTCCTCGTAGTACGGAGTGATCAGCCCGTCGAGCTCGTCGAAGGTGAAGGTCTCCTTGGACGAGTCGAACCTGGCCGCCACCCTGGGCCGTTCGACGATCGCGACCATGCCGCCGTGCACGACGAGCAGCTGGCCGTTGACCTGGGAGGCCGCCGGGGAAGCCAAGTAGCCCACGAGCGGGGAGACATGCTCGGGAGCCAGCGCGTCGAGGCGACCGTCCGCCGGTTCCTGGAAGCCGGCGAAGACGTCCTCCGTCATACGGGTACGGGCCCGCGGACAGATCACGTTGGCGGTGACGCCGTAACGGGCCAGCGCCTGGGCGGTGGAGGTCGTGAGGCCGACGATGCCCCCCTTGGCCGCCGCGTAGTTCGGCTGACCGGCCGAGCCCGCGAGGAACGCCTCGGACGAGGTGTTGACGATCCTCCCGTAGACGGGACCACCGGCCCCCTTGGAGCGGGTGCGCCAGTGGGAGGCGGCGAAATGCGTGGTGTTGAAGTGGCCCTTGAGGTGGACCCGGATGACGGAGTCCCACTCGTCCTCGGTCATCGAGAAGATCATCCGGTCCCGCAGGATGCCCGCGTTGTTGACGAGGATGTCGAGCTTTCCGTAGGTGCTCACGGCCAGTTCGACCAAGGCGCGGGCCTGCTCGTGGTCGGAGACGTCACCGAGGTGGGCGACCGCACGGCCGCCGGCCGCCCTGATCTGCGCGGCGACCTCCTCGGCGGGCGCGGCCGATGCCGCGCCCGAGCCGTCGCGGCCGGGCTGCCCGTAGTCGTTGACGACGACGGCCGCGCCGAGCCGCGCCAGTTCCAGCGCCTCGGCGCGTCCGAGGCCTCGGCCGGCGCCGGTGACGATCGCGGTGAGCCCGTCCAGGGGAAGAGGATGTGACATCGCAGCCCTCAGCGTCCTTCTCTAGTGGTCGTTCCCGGTCCTTCTCGGCCTTCCCGGCCCTTCCCGGCCCGTGCCGGCCCTCCCCGGCCTTTCGGCGGGGCGGTCAGAGCTCGATGCAGGTGCGCAGCGACTCGCCGGTCCTCATCTGGTCCAGGGCGTCGTTGATGCCGTCGAGCCGCACCCGGTGGGTGATCATCGATTCGAGGTCGATGCGGCCCGCGCGCCACAGGGCGATGGCCCGCTCGTAGGACCGCAGCACGTCCCCGCCGCCGTACATGGAGGGCAGGATCCGCTTCTCGTCGAAGAACAGCTCGAACATGTTGGCCTGGAAGTTGTCGTCCATGGCGCCCGCGCCGACCACGCAGAGCGTGCCACCGCGCCGGGTGTTCTCGTACGCGGTCCGGGCCGTCACCGACTTCCCGACGACCTCGAAGACGTAGTCGAAGCCCTCGCCCGCTGTGATCCGCTGCCTGGCGTCGGCGAGTCCGTCCGGAGACACCGCCTCGGTCGCACCGAAGCGCAGTGCCGCCTCGCGGCGCGAGGCGACCGGGTCGACGGCGACGATCTGGGCGGCGCCCTGGACCCGCGCGCCCTGGATCGTGGAGATGCCGACCCCTCCGCAGCCGATCACGGCGACCGACGAACCCGCCTCGACCTGTGCGGTGTTGATGGCGGCGCCGAGCCCGGTGGTGACGCCGCAGCCGATCAGTGCGGCGATGTCGAAGGGCAGGTCGTCAGGGATCGGCACCGCGCAGCCCGCACCGACGACGACCTCCTCGGTGAAGGTGCCGGTGCCCGCGAAGCCGAAGACGTCACCGCCGGGGCGCTTGAAGTTGGGCGTGCCCGCGTTCATGAATCCGGCGAGGCAGAGGTGCGTCTGTCCGCGCCTGCACGAGGGGCAGGCGCCGCAGGCGGGCAGCCAGCAGACGAGGACGCGGTCACCCTGGGCGAGCCCGGTCACCCCGTCGCCGATGTCGATGACCTCGCCCGCGCCCTCGTGTCCGGGGATGAAGGGGGCGGGCTGCGGCAGCACTCCGCTCATCGCGGAGACGTCGGAGTGACAGAGCCCGGTGGCCCGGATGCGGAGTTTGACCTTTCCGGGGCCGAAGCCCACCGCCTCGACGTCGTCGAGGACTTCCAGCTTGTCCTGGCCTATCTCGTGCAGTACGGCTGCGCGCATGGTGCGGCTCCCCTCGTGGAGTGGTTCAGGAGTATTCGACGAGCGTGCTGTCGAGGACCGGTGCGCCGTCCCGTTCGACGGCGCAGACCGTCACCGCGGTGCGGGTGTCCGAGGTCCACATGTCGATACGGAGGGTTTCGCCGGGGAACGCGACACCGGCGAAGCGGGTGCCGCACGAGCGAATCCTGGCGACGTCTCCGCCGAGCACCGTGTCGGCGACGGCCTTGACCGCCATGCCGAAGGTGCACAGCCCGTGCAGGATCGGCCGGTCGAAACCGGCTAGCGCGGCGAAGTCGGGATCGGCGTGGAGCGGATTCCAGTCACCGGACAGCCGGTACAACAGGGCCTGGTCCTCTCGGACCCGACGCTCCACCGTGCGGTCGGGCACCACGGCCGGCCGGGCGAATTTCGTGGAGGGGCCGCGTTCGCCGCCGAAACCGCCTTCACCGCGTACGAAGATCTGGGACTCGTTGGTCCACAAGGGGCCCTCGTCGTCCGCCGCCTCGGTGCGCAGCACGATGACGGCCGCGGTGCCCTTGTCGTACACGGCCGCGACCGCGGCGCTCTGCACAGCGCGTCCCTGGACGGGGACCGGCCGGTGCACCTGTACGGACTGGGCTCCGTGCAGGACGGAGGCGAGTTCGATGTCGATACCCGGCAGTGAGACCACGCCGGCCACGGCCTTCCCCGCGCCCGCGACGGTGGTGAAGGTGGGGAGCACGTGGAGCCGTGACTCCAGGGTGTAGCGCAGCTCGCCGGGGTCGGTGGGCGGAATGCCCGCGCCGAGGCCGAGGTGGTAGAGCTGGATGTCTTTGTGCTCCCAGCGGATCTCGGCGGTCCTGGGTGCGGCGGCGACCGCCTTCACGGCATCAATGGGCATGGGGGATCTGCTCCTTGATGGTTGGTCCTGCGGGCGGGGAGACCCCGGCACGGCCGTCCGCACCGGCGGCCGCACCGAGGTCGCGTGCGGACCGGCCCCGCTCTTCCTCCCACGCGTTCTAGAACGTGTTCTAGGGCCGATGGCCTATGTATAACGCAAGCTCCAGCACTTGTGAATACCGCTGACGCCACGTCAGATCCGTTCGGGGGCGGGCCGGTACATTTGTCACCGCCGAGTCCGTACATCCGCATCTGCCGGGGGTGGCCGCCTCCTCCGTAACGTCGTCGGCATGACGCAGACACCGGATTTCGCACCCGCGGTGAGCTTCGACGGGGCGGTCAAGCACTACGGCGCCGTACGGGCCGTGGACGGCGTCCACCTCGCCGTACGGCGCGGCGAGACGGTCGCCCTGCTCGGGCGCAACGGGGCGGGCAAGTCCTCCACGATCGGACTTCTCCTGGGCCTGAACGAACCCGACGCCGGTCAGGTGCGGCTCTTCGGTGACACCCCGGGGCGGGCGGTTCGGGCCGGACGGATCGGGGCGATGCTGCAGGACGGGGCGGGGGTCCCCGGGGTCACCGTGCGGGAGCTGGTCGCGTTCGTCGCCTCCACCTATCCGCGGCCGATGCCGGTCGCGCAGGCGCTGGCGCTGGCCGGGCTGACCGACTTCGCCGGACGCCGCGTCGACAAGCTCTCGGGGGGCCAGACCCAACGGGTGCGCTTCGCGGTCGCGCTGGCGGGCAACCCGCAGCTGGCTGTTCTTCTTCATGCTGCTCGGCCTCGCCACCGGCTCGATCGTGCGCGGCAGGCACCTCTTCCCTGTCGTTCTCGGCCTGAGCGCACTGGCCGGACTGGTCGCGAGGCTCCGGGACGGCTGGGGCGCCGTCAACGCCGCGTACGGGACGTTCATCTCCGCGATGGTGACGGCTGCGATCGTCGCGCTCTCCGAGACGGTCAAGGAACTCCGCGAAACACGGGAGGAACTGGCCCGCACGGCGGTGGAACGGGAACGCCTGCGCTTCTCCCGGGATCTGCACGACCTGCTGGGCCACACCCTGTCGGTGATCGTCGTGAAGTCCGAGGCCGCGCGCCGGCTCGCCCCGCACGACATGGACGCCGCGCTGGAACAGGTCTCCGACATCGAGTCGGTCGGCCGCCAGGCCCTCACCGAGATCCGTGAGGCCGTCACCGGCTACCGCGAGGGCAGCCTGGCCACGGAACTGGACCGGGCCCGCTCGGCACTCTCCGCCGCAGGGATCGAGCCCGTCGTGCACCGGTCGGGACCGCCGCTCACCGCACAGAGCGAGGCGCTGATGGGCTGGGTGGTACGTGAATCGGTCACCAACTCCGTACGGCACAGCGGTGCGTCACGCTGCGAGATCGAGGTGGAGGGCTCACCTGAGCACGTCCGCCTGAGAATCACGGACAACGGCCGGGGCATGCCCGCCGACCGCGAGCCGCGGTCCCGTACGGGCACCGGCCTCAAGGGCCTGACGGAACGCCTGGCCCAGGCGGGCGGCTCCCTGGAGGCGGGCCCGGCGGAACGCGGCGGCTTCCGGGTACTGGCCGGACTCCCGGTGCCGGAAGCGTCCCGGGCTTCCCCGAACCCGGCCGGCCATAACCTGACCCCGTGAACGAGATGCCGCAGGATCACCGCCCCGCGCGGTCCGTACGTGTTCTGCTCGCCGAGGACCAGGGCATGATGCGGGGCGCCCTCGCCCTGTTGCTGGGCATGGAGGCGGACATCGAGGTCGTCGCGCAGGTGGGGGCCGGGGACGAGGTCGTGCGGGCCGCTCTGGCGGCGCGGCCCGATGTGGCGCTGCTGGACATCGAGATGCCGGGGATGAGCGGGCTGGACGCCGCCGCCCTGTTGCGGAACGAGGTGCCGGACTGCCGGGTGCTGATCCTCACGACCTTCGGGCGGCCCGGGTACCTGCGCCGGGCCATGGAGGCCGGTGCCGCCGGGTTCCTCGTCAAGGACGGGCCGGTCGAGGAGCTTGCCGAGGCGATCCGCAAGGTGCTGCGCGGCGAGACCGTGATCGATCCGGCGCTCGCGGCGGCGGCACTCGGGGCCGGCCCCAGCCCGCTCACGGCGCGGGAGCGCGACGCGCTGAACGCGTCCGTGGACGGGGCGACGGTCGCGGACATCGCGGTGAAGCTGCGGCTGTCCGAGTCCACCGTCCGCAACTACCTGTCGTCCGCGATCGGCAAGACCGGCACCCGCAACCGCATGGAGGCGATGCGGGCGGCCCGGCAGCAGGGGTGGCTCTGAGGGGCCGTCAGAGTTTCGGGGACGGCGTCCGGTGGTTCGGCAGCCACAGCAGCATGAGCGCCGCCCCGGCCAGCAGCACTCCGCAGGCGACCCGGAACGACAGTGCGTAACCGGCCGTGATCTCGGCGGACGTGCCCGAGCCGGCGGTGCGGGCCGCCGCGACGGTGGACAGGACGGCCAGCCCCAGTGCGCCGCCCATCGTGCGCGAGGTGTTGACCAGGCCCGAGACGAGTCCGGCGTCCCCGGGTGCGGCGCCGGACGTGGCGAGGGTGGCCAGTGGGGTGGAGGCGAGGCCGGCTCCACCCATCATCAGGAGGCCGGGGAGGCAGATCGCGGTGAGGTACGAGCCGTCTACGGTCATCGTCGACTGCCAGCCGAAGCCCGAGGCCGTGATCAGCAACCCGATCACGGCCAGGCTCTTCGCTCCCATGCGCACCATGAGGCGGGGGGCGAGTGTGGAGCCGATGACGACGGCGGCGGACGTGGGCATCAGGGCGAGTCCGGCCTGGAGCGGGCTGTACCCGAGCACGTTCTGCGCGTATATCGTGACGAAATACCACATGCAGAGCGTCGCGGAGCCCATCATGAACATGGCCACGTTCGCCGACGACACCGCCCGTACGCCGAGCACCCGCAGAGGCATCAGCGGGGCCGCCGTCCGGGACTCGACCAGGACGAAGGCAGCGAGCAACGCGAGCCCGGACAGCAGGGGTACGAGGGTGGCGGCGGCGGTCCAGCCTTCCGCCTCGGTCTCCGCGATGCCGTACGCGACCGTGGCGAGCCCGGCCGTGACGAGGAGGGCGCCGGGCAGGTCGACGCGCCGCCGGACGCCCGCCTGGCCCTCGGCGAGCCGGAGCGCGGCGCCGATGAGGACGAGGGCACCGATGGGCACGTTGATCAGCAGGACCCAGCGCCACGAGAGGGCTTCGGTGAGCGCCCCGCCGATCAGCCCGCCGGCCGCGCCACCGCCGGCGCCGACCGCCATCCACGTGCCGATGGCCCTGGTCCTGGCGGGGCCGTCGGGGACAGCGGCGGTGAGGATGGTGAGGGTGGCCGGGGACAGCACGGCGGCGCCGAGGCCCTGGGCGGCTCGGGCGGCCGGCAACTGCCAGCCCTCCTGGGCCAGTCCGCCGGCCAGCGAGGCGGCGGTGAACACGCCGAGTCCTATGAGGAACATCCGCTTGCGGCCGTACATGTCGGCCGCCCGTCCGCCGAGGAGCAGGAATCCGGCGAACGCGATCGCGTAGGCGCTGATGACCCATTGGAGCGCGGGGGCGCTCAGCGCCAGGTCGGTGCGCATGGACGGCAGGGCGACGTTGACTACGGACATGTCGAGGACGACGAGGAACTGGCCGGTGCAGGCTGCGAGCACCACCGCCCAGGTACCGGCGGTTCTGCGGTCGTCGGTTATGCGCGCGGGTGTCGTGACATCGGCCATGGCTGTCATGGTCCCAGGCGACCAGTGGTCAGTACATCGGTTGGAGGGCCGGAGTGGGCGTAGGCCTGGGGTCTTTCGTTTGGATCACGCCGGGCTCGCGGGGGCCGGCACGCGCTCCCTGATCCGGCCTGATCCGAACGAAAGGCCCCAGGTCCTGTCTGGAGTTCCCCCGCGGCGTCGCGGCGTCCGGCACCGCCGCCTCCGGCGCTGGAACTCCAGACAGGACCTAGCGGCGTAGGACTGTCACGACCGCCGCGCCGCCGAGGCCGATGTTGTGGGCGAGCCCGGTGCGTGCGCCCGGGACCTGGCGGGCGCCGGCCTCGTCGCGGAGCTGCCAGGTCAGTTCGGCGGCCTGGGCGATGCCGGTGGCGCCCAGGGGATGCCCCTTGGAGATCAGGCCGCCGGAGGGGTTGACGACCCATCGGCCGCCGTACGTGGTGGCCCCCGACTCGACGAGCTTGCCGGACTCGCCCTCCGCGCACAGGCCGAGTGCCTCGTAGGTGAGGAGTTCGTTGATGGAGAAGCAGTCGTGCAGCTCGATGACGTCGAGGTCCGCGGCGCAGAGTCCCGAGGCCGCGTAGACCTGTTGGGCGGCGGCCCGGGACATGGGTGCGCCGACCGCGTCGATGCAGGTGCCCGACGCGAAGGAGTCGCCGGTGTCGGTGGTCATGGCCTGGGCGACGATCTCGACGGCCTTGTGCCACAGCCCGTGCCGCTCGACGAAGCGTTCCGATACGACGACGGCGGCGGCGGCACCGTCCGACGTGGGTGAGCACTGGAGTCTGGTCAGGGGCCGGTGGACGGTCCGGGCGGCGAGGACCTCGTCGACGGTGTACGAATCCTGGAACTGGGCGTGGGGGTTGTTCACCGAGTGCCGGTGGTTCTTGGCGCCGACCGCCGCGAGTTGCGCCTCCGTCGTCCCGTACCGCTCCATGTGCTCGCGTGCCGCGTTGCCGAAGATCTGGGCGGTGGGCGGGGACATCTCGAAGCCGTGGGCGGCGGCCATGATCCCGTAGTGCCGGGCGACCGGAGAGGTCGCGAAGTCAGCCGCGCCGCCGTCCGCGCCCCCGCCGCCGAGCGAGCCGCGCGCCATCTTCTCGAAGCCGAGGGCGAGTACGCAGTCGGCGTGGCCGCCCTCGACGAACTGGCGGGCCATCATGAGCGCGGTCGCGCCGGTGGCGCAGTTGTTGTTGACGTTGTAGACGGGCACTCCGGTCAGGCCGAGTGCGTAGACCGCGCGCTGTCCCGCGGTGGAGGGCTGGAAGCAGTAGCCGACGGGGACCTGCTCGACCTGTTCGTACCGGATGCCCGCGTCGCCGAGCGCCTTGGTGCCGGCTTCCTCGGCCATGTCCCAGTACTGCCAGTCGCGGGTCTCGGGCTTCTCGAACTTCGTCATCCCGACGCCGACGATGTACGCCTTCGTGGTCATGGACCGGTCCTTTCAGTCACGCGGGAGGCCGAGGATGCGCTCGGCGACGACATTGAGCTGGACCTGTGTGGTGCCGCCCGCGATGGTCAGGCAGCGCGACATCAGGAAGCCGTGCACGGCCCGTTCCGCCGCCCCCTCGGTGGTGGCGCCCTCGGACCCCAGGAGTTCCAGGGTGAGTTCGGCGACCTTCTGCTGGTGGGTGGTCTGCACGAGCTTGCGTACGGAGGCTCCGGCTCCCGGTTCCAGGCCCGAGACCTGCTGGAGCGTGGTCCGCAGTCCGATGCACGCCAGGGCGTGGGCCTCGGCGGCGAGTGCGCCGACCCGGCTGCGGGCCGCTCCGTCGAGTCCGGCGGCGCGGGCGATCAGCGCTTCGAGGCCGGTGTCGAACGTCATCTGGTCGGCCATGTGCACGCGTTCGTTGCCCAGCGTGTTGCGGGCGACCCGCCAGCCGTCGCCGACCTCGCCGACGACCGCGTCTGCGGGCAGCAGCACGTCGTCGAAGTACACCTCGTTGAAGAGGGAGTCCCCGGTGATCTCCTTCAGCGGCCGGATGCCGATGCCGCGGGCGCTCTTCATGTCCACCAGGAAGTAGGTCAGCCCCCGGTGCTTGGGCGCCTTTGGGTCCGTCCGGGCGAGCAGGATGCCGTAGTCGGCGGACATGGCGGCGCTGGTCCACACCTTCTGACCGGTGACGCGCCAGCCCTCGTCGGTCCGTACCGCCCTGGTACGCAGCGAGGCGAGGTCGGAACCGGCGTCCGGCTCGGAGAAGAGCTGGCACCAGAGGAGTTCGCCCCGCAGGGTGGGCATGAGGAAGCGCTTCCGCTGGTCCTCGGACCCGTACGCGAGGAGGGAGGGCACCACCCACGTGGCGATCCCCAGGTCACTCACCTTGACGCCCTGCGCCGTCAACTCCTGCTGGACGGCGAGCTGCTGAACCGGTCCCGCGCCGAGTCCGTACGGGGCGGGGAGGTACGGGGCCGCGTAGCCGGACGGGGCGAGGGCGCGGCGGGCGGCCCGGGGGTCGAGGCCGCGGGCGGCGGCGACGGCCGGCCGTGCCTCGGCGCGGTGGGCGGCCGCCTCGGCGGGGAGCTCCAGCATGAGTTCGCGGCGGGCGCCGCTCCCGGCGAGCCGGACGGCGCGAAGGCGGTGGGCGTCACCGGAGCCGAGCAGTTGCCGGGCCACCACGGCCCGGCGCAGTTGGAGGTGGGCGTCGTGTTCCCAGGTGAAGCCGATGCCGCCGAGGATCTGGATGCAGTCCTTGGCGGAGCTGTACGCGGCGTCGAGTGCGGTGGCGGCGGCGAGGGCGGCGGTCAGTCCCCGCACGTCGGGCGTCTCGTCGGCGGCACGGGCCGCGTCCCAGGTGAGGGCGCGGGCCTGTTCGACCCGGACGAGCATGTCGGCGCACAGGTGCTTGACGGCCTGGAACCGTCCGATGGGGCGGCCGAACTGCTCGCGGACCTTGGCGTGTTCCGTGGCCGTGTGCAGGGAACGGGCGGCGGTGCCACAGGCGTCGGCGGCCAGCAGGACGGCGGCGAGATCGCGGACGGTCGCGGTGTCGGTGGCGACGACCCGGTGGGCGGGTACGCGGACTCCCCTGGCGTACACCTCGGCGGTGGGGCGGGTCGGGTCGACGCTGCGGTGCGGGCGTACGGTCAGCCCTTCCGTACGGGCGTCGACGGCGAACCACAGGGTGCCGGTGGCCGAGGTCGCGGCGAGCAGGAGCAGATCGGCTTCGGCGCCGCCGAGTACGGGCGGGGCCACGCCGTCGAGAAGATGGCCGCCCTCGGTCTCCACCGCGGTGAGGCCGGCGGCGCCGAGCGCAGCCGCTCCGACGCGGTCGCCGGTCGCGAGGTCCCTGACGAGACCCGCGGGGGCCCCGGGGCCCCCTGCCTCCGCCCTGTGCAGGACCGCCGAGGTCAGGACGGACGCCAGGTACGGGCCGGGGAGCGAGGCGTACGCGGCCTCTTCCAGGACCACGGCGAGGTCGAGGAGCGCGCCGCCCCCGCCCCCGTACTCCTCGGGCAGGTGGATGCCCGGCAGCCCCTGCCCGGCCAGTGCGTCCCAGTGGGCGGGGCGGGCGTCCGGTGCGTGGGTGCCCGGCGCGGCCGGGGTGCCCGGCGCGCAGGGGTGTTCCGCGTCCAGGAGCGCGCGTGTCTCCTGAGGCGGTACGGCGCGGGCCAGCCCGCCCCGTACCGCCTGCGCCAAGGCGTGGTGCTCTTCGGTGATGCCGATGCCCATGCGGTTCCTCGCCGGTCGCAGCCACTGGAACGGCGCAAGAGTAGAACACGTTCCATTCCGAAGGAAGGTCAGAAGACCGCTCGTTTCGATCCGCTCCGGGTTCGCGTCCCGTTCACCGGAATACCTCGGGCGTACGGAAGTGTTCAGCATGCACACACTTGGGGGGAGCCCGGGTGGTCGGAGCGCTGCCCGGAGGCCGCACGTATGCAACGGACGACGAACGAACAGCTCGCCGGGGACCTCCCCGATCCGGGGAAGCACAGGACGGGCCGCGGGATCGTCCCCGTCCTCGCCTTCGCGGGTATCACCGTCGCGGTGATGCAGACCCTGCTCGTCCCCGTCATCAAGGACCTGCCCGCACTCCTGGACACCACCCCGTCGAACGCCACGTGGGTGATGACGGCGACCCTGCTGGCAGGGGCGGTGTCCACGCCCGTCATGGGGCGGCTCGGCGACCTCTACGGCAAGCGGCGGATGCTGCTGGCCAGCCTCGCCGTCATGGTATTCGGCTCACTGGTCTGCGCGTTCACCGATGACCTCGCCGTGATGATCGTCGGCCGCGCCCTCCAGGGCTTCGCCATGGGTGCCATACCGCTCGGCATCGGGATCATGCGCGACGAGCTGCCGCGCGAGCGCCTCGGCTCGGCGATGGGCCTGATGAGTTCGTCGATCGGGGTGGGTGGCGGACTCGCCCTGCCCGCCGCCGCGGTGGTCGCCCAGCACACCGACTGGCACGCCCTCTTCCTCGGATCGGCCGGGCTCGGCGTGGTCGCCATGGTGCTCACCATGCTGATCGTCCCCGAGCCTCCGCTGCGCGCCCCCGGACGCTTCGACGTCATCGGCGCGCTCGGACTCTCGCTCGGTCTGGTCTGTCTGCTGATCCCCGTCACGAAGGGCAGCGACTGGGGCTGGACCTCATCCACCACGCTCGGACTGATCGGCGCGTCCCTGCTGATCCTCTTCCTGTGGGGCCTGTTCGAACTGCGCACCGCCGCCCCCCTGGTCGATCTGCGCACCACCGTCCGGCGCGAGGTGCTGCTCACCAACCTCGCCTCGATCATGCTGGGCGTCGCCTTCTACGCCGTCTCGCTGGTGCTGCCGCAGCTGCTCCAACTGCCCACCTCGACCGGCTACGGGCTGGGGCAGTCCATGGTGACGGCGGGGCTGTGCGTCGCGCCGCTGGGCCTGACGATGATGTTCGTCGCCCCGGTGTACGCCCGCGTCTCGGCCCGACGCGGACCGAAGGCGACCCTGATGCTCGGGATGCTGGTCATCGCGATCGGCTACGGGGCCGGGCTGGGCCTGATGAGCGCCGCGTGGCAGACCGTGGTGATCGCGGTGGTGCTCGGAGCCGGGATAGGGCTCGCGTACTCCTCGCTGCCCGCGCTGATCATCGGCGCCGTCGATCCGTCCCAGACGGGCGCCGCCAACGGGCTCAACACATTGATGCGCTCGATCGGCACCTCGGTGTCGAGTGCGGTGATCGGCATGGTGCTGGCGAACACCTCGGTGGCCATGGGACCGGTCCAGGTACCCAGCATGGAGGGTTTCCGGATCTCGTTCGTCATCGCGACGGGGGCGGTGCTGGTCGGCCTGGTGCTGGCCGCCTGCCTGCCCTCGCAGCGGCCGGCGGGGCCGGTGCTGCTGGCGAGCAGCGCGGACGACGCGCTGCTCGCCACGGCCTCGCCGGAACCGGCCTCCGCCCCCGCGGCCTGGGCCCCCGCCCGGGCCTGACCCCCCGGGGTCAGCGCGGCGGGGTCAGCGCACCGGGTCAGCGCACCGGCCCCCGCCGTCTCGCCGGGCGGGGGCGTACGGCACGATGGGGCGCCGTCGATCGACCCACCCACCTGGAGGAACGCCGTGGCCGCCGAGCCCAAGCCGGAGATCCTTGCCGCGTTCGAGGCCGCCAAAGGCTTCATGCCGGTACGCGAAGGGCTCGCCCTGTACGCGGCGGCGGCCGACGCCGCCACGCTCGGGCTCCCGCTCCTGGAGGTGGGCACCTACTGCGGCCGCTCCACGATCCTGCTCGCGGACGCCGCCCGCTCGGCGGGGGTCACGGCACTCACGGTGGACCACCACCGGGGCAGCGAGGAGCAGCAGCCGGGCTGGGAGTACCACGACCCGACCGTCGTCGACCCCGAGGTCGGCCTGATGGACACGCTCCCCACCTTCCGGCGCACCCTGCGCAGGGCCGGTCTCGAGGAGCACGTGGTGGCGCTCGTCGGCAGGTCGCCGCAGGTCGCGGCCGTCTGGGGCGGGAAGCTCGGCTTCGTCTTCATCGACGGCGGTCACACCGACGAGCACGCGAACGGTGACTACGAGGGCTGGGCGCCGCATGTCGCCGACGGCGGGCTCCTGGTGATCCACGACGTGTTCCCCGACCCCGCGGACGGCGGCCAGGCCCCGCACCGCGTCCATCAGCGGGCGCTGGCCTCCGGCGCGTTCAGCGAGATCTCGGTGACGGACTCGCTGCGCGTGCTGCGGCGCACGGGGCCGGGAATCTGAGCCGCCCGGATAGGGTCGCCGCGTGCCGTACGACGACAGAACTCCCCCCACCCGCCACGGCCGGCCCGTGCTCACCGCCGCCGCCCTGGCCATCCTGTCCCTGACCGTCGCCGGGTGCGGAGCCGCAGGCGGCAGCGCCGACGCGAAGCAGACGCGGCCGCGCCCCGGCAGCAGTGCCGTGCCGCCCTCCGAGGCCTCCTCCGCCGCCGCCAAGCCCCTGCCGAAGGGTCCGCTCACGGGCAGGACCGTGGTGATCGACCCCGGGCACAACCCCCGCAACCGTGACCACACCCGCGAGATCAACAGCAAGGTGGACATCGGTACGGGCATGAAGGAGTGTGACACCACGGGCACCGCGACCGACGCCGGTTACGCGGAGGCGCGGTTCACCCTCGACGTGTCGCACCGGCTGCGCACCCTGCTGGAGTCGCAGGGCGCGAAGGTCGTGCTCACGCACCACGAGGACCGCCCCTTCGGCCCGTGCATCGACGAGCGGGCCCGGATCGGCAACGAGGCCGGGGCCGACGCGGTCGTCTCCGTCCACGCGGACGGTTCCGCGGCCGGCAACCGCGGGTTCCATGTGATCGTCCCCGGACCGGTGAACGAAGGTGCGGCGGACACCACGAAAATCGTCGGACCCTCGCGCGAACTCGGCACCCGTATCGCCGGACAGTTCCACCGCGCCACCGGAAGCGCGCCTTCCAATTACGTCGGCGACCACACCGGTCTCGACACCCGCAAGGATCTCGGCGGACTGAATCTGTCGACCGTGCCGAAGGTCTTCGTCGAATGCGGCAACATGCGTGATCCGAAGGACGCGGCGCTGCTCACGAGCGCGAAGTGGCGTCAGAAGGCGGCCCGCGGTATCGCCGACGGCATCAGCGGCTACCTCAACGGGTAGACCCCGTAAGGCCTGCGCGGGAATTGGGCGGATAACAGCCCAAGGTCCGGGGCGGGGCACAACCCGGCCGGGCAGACGATAGATTCATCCGTACGATGGGGAGCCGCCCCCGAGCTTCGCGCCGTACCCGCCGAACAGGCGGCAGCGACGACCGCCCCGACGAGACGACCGACTAAGGACCTTCACGTGAATATCCGCTCCCTCACTCGAGGCGACGGGGTGGTGATCGGAGCAGCGGTGGTGCTGTTCATCGCCTCTTTCCTCGACCTCTCCGGCTTCGACTGCCCCACGGGCGTCAACTGCTCCAGTTTCGAAAGCCCGAACGCCTGGGACTCGCTCTCGTATCTCATGAGCATCTTCCTGGCCGGAGTCATCGGCGCGGCGCTGGTGATCGTGAGCCGTTCCATGCCGGGCCGCAAGGTCGTGGGGCTGGACCTCGGGCAGTTCGGTGTCGCGTTCACCGTCTTCTCGCTGTGGACGGCGTTCTGGACGATCATCGACGCCCCCGACGCGGGCGCCGGCTTGATCCTCGGCCTTCTCGCGGCCGTCGTGCTGGCGGCCGGTGCGATCGCCACCCCGATGGTTCCGGCTCTCAAGGCCCCGCTGATGGGCGCCCCGCGCCCGGTGCAGCAGGGTGCGCAGGCGCCGTACGGTGCGCAGGCGCAGCCCGGCCAGGGCTACGGCTATCCCGGCGCCCAGCAGCAGCCCTACGGCACGCAGCCGGGTCAGCCCCAGCCGTACGGTGCGCAGCCGCAGCCCGGTCAGGCCGACCCGGCGCAGGCGCACGCCATGCAGGGGCAGCAGGCCCCGCAGGCGCAGCACGGACCGCAGGACGGTGGAGCGCCTGCCGCTGACTTCACCCCGTTCTGGTTCGCCGTTCCGGTGGCCCGTCCGCTGTACGGCGAGGACGGTTCGCCGAACCCGATCGCCGAGCTGGCGCCGGGCACCTGGTACCTCGCGGTCGAGCAGCGCGGTCCGGGCCTCATCGCCCAGACCCAGGACGGCCGTCGTGGAGTCCTCCAGGACACCACGGGCATCCAGCGCGGCTGACCCCGCGCACCTACGTCGCGGCCCCTCGCCCTTCCGGGCGGGGGGCCGTTGTCGTACAGTCCTCCCGCACCGGCATGCTGACGGTACGTCATATACGGCTGGAGGGACGGCTGTGCGACTCGGACTCGCTCTCGGATACTGGGGCCGCGGCCCGAACCCCCACCACCTCGCCCTGGCCCGCGGTGCCGAGGATCTCGGCTACGACTCCGTGTGGACGGCGGAGGCCTGGGGCTCGGACGCGTTCACCCCGCTGACGTGGATCGCGGCCCACACCTCCCGCATCCGGCTCGGTACCGCCCTCGCGCAGATGGCGGCCCGTACGCCCACCGCGACGGCCATGCACGCGCTGACCCTGGACCACCTCTCGGGCGGCCGGATGATGCTGGGGCTCGGACTGTCCGGGCCGCAGGTGGTGGAGGGGTGGTACGGCCGTCCGTTCCCCAGCAGCCCACTGACCGCGACCCGCGAGTACGTGGAGGTGATCCGGCAGGTGCTCGCCCGGGAAGGCCCCGTCGAGCTGGCGGGACGCTTCCACTCCCACCCGTACGACGGTCCGGACGGCACGGGCCTGGGCAAACCGCTGAGGTCGATCACCCACCCGCTGCGTGCCCGGCTCCCCGTGCTGCTGGGCGCGGAGGGACCGAAGAACGTCGCCCAGACGACCAGGATCGCGGACGGCTGGCTCCCGCTGTACTGGTCCCCCACCCGCCCCGAGGTGTACGGCGTCACGGCCGCCGGTCTCCCCGAGGGCTTCATGGTCGCGCCGATGGCACGGGCGCAGGTGTGCCAGGACGTGGCCGAGGGCCTGTGGCCGGTGAAGGCGATGCTGGGGTTCTACATCGGCGGCATGGGACACGCGACGCGGAACTTCCACGCGGATCTGATGGGGCGGATGGGATACGAGGAGGAGGCCCGTCGCATCCAACGGCTGTTCCAGGAGGGCCGTAAGAAGGAGGCGGTACTCGCGGTCCCGGACGCCTTCGCCGACGAGATCTCACTGACCGGCCCACGCGAACGGATCGCGGAGCGCCTGGAGCTATGGCGCGAGGGCCCGGTGACCGACCTCCTGATCACGGCACCGGATCCCCACACGCTCCGGGTGCTGGCGGAGCTCAACTCCTGAAGCGGTTGATGATCAGCGGGTCGCCCTTGGCGTTCTCGGATGCCGCCTTCAGCCGGTTGTACGCGAATCCGCCCGCGAGCCCCGCCTTGACCAAGGCGAACGTGCGGCCGTCCGCCCTTCTTGAACGAGCCCGCGCGACAGGGCTTCACGATCCGCTGGTACGTCGCACCGGCCGCCGGCCCCGCGTTGGCCACGAACCGGGTCTTGGCGAGCTTCTGCTTCTCGGCGGTGGCCGAGGGGCTCGGGCTGGGGCTCCCGGTCGTGACGGCGTTCTTCGCCTTGTCGCTGTCCCCACACCCCGTGGCGCTCACCAGCACTGCGCAGGACAACAGCAATGCCACCGCGGCGCGGTGGACGCAACGGTGCCGGGAACGGGGCGCGGCGGGCCTCCCGGCAGGGCTCTCGCAGGAGTGCAGGGCACTTCCGCACTCCTGGTCAGGTTCCCCGCCGGGAAAGGGACCGCCAGTTGGAGGGGCCTTCCGGGTTTCAACCGGCTTGGAACGGTAATCCGTAGTCCATGTCTCCGAGAACCGGCACAGGAAGCAGTACCGCCGCACGCGTCATAGCCGTCGTGGCCGACGTCATGGCCTTCATCATCGGCTTGTGGATTCTGATGTACCTGCTCGAGGCCAACCCGGCCAACGACTTCGTCGAGTGGGTACGGGACGCCGCCAGGTGGCTGGCCGGCTGGTCGCACGACCTGTTCACCTTCGACGCCGAGTGGGCCCGGGTCGTCACCGGGTACGGTCTCGCCGCCGTCGTCTACCTCTTCATCGGTCACGCCGTGGCCGGCCGTATCCGCCGCTCCTGAGCCGTCCCTGAACGGTCAGTGAGCGATCAGCAAGCACCTCACCGAACCCTCAGCGGCAGCACTCCGGTTCCAGTCCCCTGGGCAGCCGTTCACCGCTGAAGACCGCGGTGGTCGCCTCGTCCCCCCCGAGCGCGGCCACCGCCAGTAGCAGGGAGCCCGCCGTCCAGGTGGTCAGCTCCTCGGGCCAGAAGGCCCGGTTGCCCTCGAAGACGTATCCCGTCCAGTACAGGCCGCCCTCGGCGCGCAGGTGCTGAACGGACTGGAGGATCTCCAGGGCGCGGTCGGACTCGCCCATCACCCAGAGCGCCAGGGCCAGTTCGCAGCTCTCGCCACCGGTGACCCATGGATTGGGGAGCACACAGCGCACCCCGAGTCCGGGGACAACGAACCGGTCCCAGTGCGCGTCGATCCGCTTCTGCGCGGCGGGGCCGGTGACCGCGCCGCCGAGGACCGGGTAGTACCAGTCCATCGAGTAGTGGTTCTTGTCCAGGAAGCGTTCCGGATGGTCGCGGATCGCGTGAGCGAGCGCCCCGGTCGCCAGCTCCCAGTCCGGCTGCGGCTCTTCGCGTTCCTCGGCGATGGCCAGTGCGCAGCGCAGGGCCTGGTGGATGGAGGAGGAGCCGGTGAGCAGGGCGTCGGTGACGGCGGTGCCGTCGGGCTCCCGCTTCCAGCCGATCTGGCCGCCGGGCTGCTGGAGGCGCAGGACGAACTCGACGGCGGCGTAGACCGTCGGCCACATCCGGTCGACGAACGCGTCGTCGCCGGTGGCGAGGTAGTGGTGCCAGACGCCGACCGCGACGTACGCGCAGAAGTTGGTCTCGCGGCTGCGGTCGGTCGGCTGCTCCGCGTCGCCGTCGTGGTAGGCGGCGTACCAGGAGCCGTCCTCGTTCTGGTGGCGGGCCAGCCAGTCGTAGGCGCGTTCCGCGGCCTCGTGCTCGCCGGACGCGTCGAGGGCCATGGCGGCCTCGGTGTGGTCCCACGGGTCGAGGTGGTGGCCGCGGAACCAGGGCAGCGCCCCGTCCTCACGCTGGACCGCGCGCAGTGCGGCGACGGTCTCGGCGGCCTCGCCGGCGGTGAGGACCCCGGGCAGTACGAGGTGTTCGGTGCGCTCGGGCGTACTCACGCCTCGGCCTTGGGGAGGTGCGGCTTCGTCGCGTACGCCACGAAGCTCTTGCCCACGACCGGGTTGAGCAGCTGCTCGGCGACCCGGGTGACGGCGGGTTTCTTCATGATGTCCCAGACCAGGAGCTTGTGGTACGCCCGCACCGGCAGCGCTGCGTCCTTGCCGTCGCGGCCCACCCCGAAGGCGCACTTGAGCCACCAGTACGGGCTGTGGAGCGCGTGCGCGTGGTGGGTGCCGTACGGCTTGAGTCCGGCCTCGCGGATCTTGCGGAGCAGTTCGTCGGCCTTGTAGATCCGGATGTGGCCGCCCTCCACCTCGTGGTAGGCGTCGGAGAGCGACCAGCAGACCTTCTCGGGGCCGTAGCGCGGCACGGTGATCGCTATCCGGCCGCCGGGCCGCAGGACGCGGACCATCTCTGCGAGCACGCCCTTGTCGTCGGGGATGTGCTCCATCACCTCGGAGATGATCACGACGTCGAAGGAGTCGTCGGGGAAGGGCAGGTTGAGGGCGTCGCCCTCCATCGCGGTGGCGGTGGCGCCCTCGGGGGCCTCACCCGCCTCCTTCATCGCGGCGAACCACGTGGCGACCTCGCGGATCTCCTCGGCGTTCCGGTCCAGGGCCACCACCTGGGCGCCGCGCCGGTAGCACTCGAAGGCGTGCCGGCCGGCACCGCAGCCCAGATCGAGCACTCGGTCGCCTGCGGCGAGCGGGAAGCGGGTGAAGTCGACGGTCAGCACGAGGGCCTGCCTTCGAGGTCGGAGGTACGGGTTCCGTGGGCCGCGGGGGCAGTCACCTGCGGGCTCCCCGGGAGACCATCGCCTGACGGTACAGCTCGGCCGTACCGAGGGCGGCCCTGGCCCAGGTGAAGCGGGCCAGGACCCGGTCGCGGCCGGCCGCGCCGAGGCGGGCCCGCAGTTGCGGGTCGTCGAGCAGCCGGCCGAGGGCGGCGGCCAGCGCGCCCGCGTCGCCGGGCGGTACGGCCAGGCAGGTCTCCCCGTCCGGTCCTGTGACCTCGGGGATCGCGCCGCCTGTCGTCGCGACGAGCGGCGTGCCGGTGGCCATCGCCTCGGCCGCGGGGAGGGAGAAGCCCTCGTACAGCGAGGGGACGCAGGCGATCTGGGCGCCGCGCACCAGGTCGACCAGTTCGGCGTCGCTGATGCCCTTGACGAACTCGACGGCGTCCTGGAGTCCGTACCGTTCGATGGCCTGGGCGACGGGTCCGTCCTCGGCCCGCCTGCCGACGACCACGAGGTGCGCCCGCGGGTTCTCGGTGCGGAGCTTGGCCAGTGCCTCGACGAGGTGGACGAGGCCCTTGAGCGGGACGTCGGCGCTTGACGTGGTGACGATGCGGCCGGGCACTTCCGCGACGGCCGGATCGGGCGACCATAGGCCGGTGTCGGCCCCGATGTGCACCACGCTGACGCGGTCCTGCCGTACACCGAGGTGCTCGACGATCTCCTGCTGGGAGGAGCCGGAGACGGTGAGGACGGACGGCAGACGGCGGGCGACCCGCTTCTGCATACGGGTGAAGGCGTACCAGCGGCGTACGGAGGCGCGGCGGCGCCAGCCGGCGGCGGCGGCCAGGTCGAGCTGCCGGTCGACGGTGATGGGGTGGTGGATGGTGGTGACGAGCGGAGCACCGAGGTCGCCGAGCAGGCCGTACCCGAGGGTCTGGTTGTCGTGGATGACGTCGAAATCACCGCGGCGGGCCTGGAGGTGGCGCCGGGCCCGCAGGCTGAAGGTGAGTGGTTCGGGGAAGCCGCCGGTCCACATGGTGGCGACCTCGGTGAGGTCGATCCAGTCGCGGAACTCGCCGCGGCCCGGCGTGCGGAACGGGTCGGGCTGTCGGTACAGGTCCAGGCTCGGCAGTTCGGTGAGGGGGACACCCTCGTCGAGCACGGGATAGGGCTGGGCGCCGATCACTTCGACGCTGTGGCCGAGGCGGGCCAGTTCGCGGCCGAGATGGCGAACGTAGACGCCCTGGCCTCCGCAGAACGGATTGCCCTTGTACGTGAGGAGTGCGATGCGCAACGGCCGGTCGCCGGCGGGTGCTTCGGTGCCCGCCCGGGGGCCCGTCTCTATGGCCTCAGCGGTCACACTCGGCCCCCTTCTCACTGCGTGTTCGCCGGAGCGTAACCGCTCACGCTAATCTAGAACAAGTTTCAGACCGGATCGTTCGACGAGCATCGAATCTACCGGCAGGTAGCGTCGGCGTAACCGCCGGATCAGGTGATTCGCGCCACGGCAGGCACCCTGGCATGCTGTGCCCGCCCGCAATCCCGCTCCCCCTTGTGCCGGTCGCGGACAGAAGCCATGGATTGGGACACATGACAGCGGAAGCCAGACCCGCATCGCCGCCCCTGACGGAACGCCAGGAGGCCCGGCGCCGTCGCATCCTCCATGCCAGCGCCCAGCTCGCCGGCAAGGGCGGTTTCGAGGCCGTCCAGATGCGGGAGGTCGCGGAGGCCGCCGGGGTCGCCCTGGGCACGCTCTACCGCTACTTCCCCTCCAAGATCCATCTGCTGGTCGCCACGATGCAGGACCAGCTCCAGCACATGCACAGCACGCTCCGCAAGCGCCCCCCGTCCGGGGAGAGCGCCGCGGAACGGGTCGCCGAGACCCTGATGCGGGCCTTCAGGGCGCTCCAGCGGGAGCCCCATCTGGCCGACGCCATGGTGCGGGCGCTGACCTTCGCCGACCGCAGCGTGAGCCCCGAGGTGGACACCGTCTCGCGGCTCACGACGAAGATCGTGCTGGACGCGATGGGCCTGGAGAAGCCGACGCCGCAGCAGTTGTCGGCGGTCCGGGTCATCGAGCACACCTGGCACTCCGCGCTGATCACCTGGCTGTCGGGACGGGCATCGATCGCGCAGGTGAAGATGGACATCGAGACGGTGTGCAGGCTGATCGACCTGACGAGCGAGGAATCCGGTCCGGCCTAGGCCGTTCCCCGTGCCCATGTCGGGCACCCACATGGGGACCCGGTCAGGTGAGGGCTCCTGCACCATATCGACGGCGCCACGGTGTTCGTACGGTTCGGCCGACATCATCCGAACCACGCCGAGGAGCCGGTCACCATGCGCCGTCACAGAGCCGTAGGCACCGTCCAGCACCGTTCCCTGACCGCAGCCGCCCTCGCCACCGCCGCGCTGCTCCTGGCCGGCTGCACGGCCGCCGGGCAGGCGGGCGGCTCCGACCCGGCCGACGGTGGCAAGGACGAGACGGTCAAGGTGGGGCTGGTCTACTCGCGGACCGGGCTGCTCGCCGCGTACGGCAAGCAGTACCGCGACGGCTTCATGGCCGGGCTCGACCACGCCACCAAGGGCACCGGCAGAGCCGGCGGCCACCGCATCGAGGTGACGGAGCAGGACGACGCGGGCGACCCCGGCAAGGCGGTCGCCGCCGCGAAGAACCTGATCGGCAAGGGCTACAAGGTGCTGGCCGGTACCACCGACTCCGGCGTCGCCCTCCAGATGGCCCCGCTCGCCGCGCAGAACAAGGTGCTGTACGTCAGCGGGCCGGCCGCCACCGACGCGGTGACCGGGATCAACACGTACACCTTCCGGTCGGGCCGGCAGTCCTACCAGGACATCCGCACCGCGGGCACGATGCTCGGCGACGCCGAGGGCAAGAAGGTCACGGTGCTGGCCCAGGACTCCACCTTCGGCCAGGCCAACGTCGCCGCGGTCAAGGCGGTGCTCGGCGCCGGAGGCGCGAAGGTCGGCTCGGTGCTGGCGCCGCCCGGAGCGACGGACCTGACTCCCTTCGCCCGGCAGGTGAAGGCCGCGGGAACGGACCTGGTCTTCGTCGCCTGGGCCGGCTCCACCGCCCCGGCCCTGTGGACGGCACTGGACCAGCAGGGGGTGCTGGACGCCGGGAAGGTGGTCACGGGACTGGCCGGAACGGCCTCGTACCCGGTCTTCGGAGCGGCCGGCTCCAAGGTCTCGTTCCTGGCGCACTACTTCCCCGGCGCGGGCGGCGGCAACGCGGTGGAGCAGGCCATGCTGGACGCGGTCGAGAAGGCGGGCGGCACCCCCGACCTGTTCACCACGGACGGGTTCACGGCCGCCCAGATGATCGTCCGTGCCGTGGAGGAGGGCAGCCCCACCGACACCGCCGCCATGGTGAAGGCCCTGGAGGGCTGGACCTTCGACGGGGTGAAGGGCAAGGAGCAGGTCCGCGCCGAGGACCACGCCCTGCTGCAGCCGATGTTCGTGGCACGGCTGAAGGGGAAGGGCGCAGCCGCTGTGCCGGAGCTGGTGAGCACCCGGCCGATGGACGCGGTGGCGCCGCCTGTCGCGCCTTCGGCGGGCTGAGCGATGACGTCTCCGGGCACCACCACGGAACGCGACCGACACCTGCGCGCACCCGCCCCCGTCCTCGCCCTCGAAGGGCTCGGCTGGAGCATCGGCGGGGCGACCATCGTCCAGGACGTCACCCTGAGCGTCCGCGAGGGCGAGTTCCTGGCCTTCATCGGCCCCAACGGGGCGGGCAAGACCTCCCTGTTCAACCTGATCAGCGGGCTGACCACTCCCACGGCCGGCACCCTGGCGCTGGACGGTACGGACATGACGGCGCAGCCCGCGCACATCCGCGCGCGCCGTGGGATCGGCCGCACGTTCCAGACGTCCAGCCTCTGGCCGGGGATGAGCGTCGCCGATCACGTCCGGCTGGCCGCGCAGGCGGCGAAGGGCGGCTCGTACCGGCTGTGGCGACGGGCCTCCCCGTACACCGCCGAGGTGTGCGGCGTCCTGGAGCGCACCGGCCTCGGGCACCGGGCGCAGGCGACGGCGGCCGAGCTGTCCCACGGGGAGAAGCGCAAGCTCGAACTGGCGGTGCTGCTGGTCGGGGAGCCCAGGCTGATGCTGCTGGACGAGCCGATGGCCGGCGTCAGCGCCGAGGAGGTGCCCGCGCTCACCGAACTGATCCGCACCCTGCACCGCGACGAGGGCCGCACCGTCCTCATGGTCGAGCACCACATGGACGTCCTGCTGGGCCTCGCCGACCGGCTCGCCGTCATGCATCACGGGCAGCTCCTGGCGCTGGACACTCCGCGGGCCGTGACCGCCGACCCGGAGGTCCAGCGGGCCTACCTCGGGGAGGGGCTGTGACTCCGGACCCGGGCATCCTGCTCGCCGTACGGGACCTGCGGGTCCTGATCGGGGGGCGGCACATCCTGCACGGCGTGGACCTGGACGTCGCACGGCACGGGGTGACCGCGCTCCTGGGCCGCAACGGCGCCGGAAAGACCACGACCGTACGCGGCATCCTCGGCCTCGTCCCCCGCGCCGGCAGTGTGCGGCTCGACGGCGAGGAGACCGTCGCGCTGCCCACCCACGCCGTCGTCGGGCGGGGCATCGGTTACGCCCCCGAGGACCGCGGGATCTTCGCCGGGCTCACCGTGGCGGAGAACCTCCGGCTGGCGGAGCGGCGCGGGGCGGGTGAGCCCGCGTACGCACTCGTCCACGAGCTCTTCCCCGAACTGAAACAGCGCGCACGCCAGTTGGCGGGAACACTGTCCGGCGGCCAGCAGCAGATGGTGGCCATCGGGCGCACCCTGCTCAACACCAACCGGCTCGTCATCGCCGACGAACCCACCAAGGGCCTCGCGCCCCGGGTCGTCACCGAGGTCACCCAGGTACTGGAACGGGCCGCCGAGGCGGTGCCGGTGCTGCTCGTGGAGCAGAACCTCGCCGTCGTGCGCCGCCTGGCGGGCCGGTGTGTCGTCCTCGCCGACGGGCGCACCGCGCACCACGGTCCGGCGGAAGCGCTGCTGGGTGACGCGGAGGCGGCCCGCAGGCTCCTCGGCGTGGGGCACGGCCCGGCCGCCCATGCCTCTTCCCCGACCGCGGAGGCGGAATCCTGATGTCCACCATCGTTCTGCTCACCATGACCGGGCTCGGTCTGGGGGCGCTCTACTTCCTGATCGCGTCGGGCCTCTCGCTCATCTTCGGCCTGATGGACGTGCTCAACTTCGCGCACGGTGCCCTGCTCTCCATCGGCGCGTACGGCACCTGGTGGGCGGCGTCCGGGAATCTGCCCGGCGCGGGGCCCGGCGGTGCGGGCTTCGCCCTCGCCGTCCTGTTCGGTACGGCGGTGGGCACCGTCGCCGCCGTTCTGCTAGAACTCGCCGTGGTCCGCCCCCTCTACACCCGGCCGCGCGAGCAGGTGCTCGCCACCGTCGGGGTCGGGCTCGCCGTCCCCGCGCTGCTCTCGGGGATCTGGGGGCCGGACGCGCTGACGTTCCCGGGCCCCGAGGCGCTGTCGGGCACCTTCGGGCTGCTGGGCGCGCACGTCCCGGTCAACCGGCTGGTCCTGATCGCGGCGGCGGTCGTGGTCCTCGTCGCGCTGCGGCTGTTCCTCGGCCGGACCCGGCACGGACTCGTCGTACGGGCGGGGGTCGAGGACCGGGCGATGGTGACCGCTCTGGGCATCGACGTCCGCCGGGCGTTCACGCTCGTCTTCGCGATCGGCGGCTGTGTCGCCGCGCTCGGCGGGGCCCTCGGCGGGCTGTACTTCGGCTCGGTCGATCCCCGGCAGGGCACCTCGCTGCTGATCTTCGCCTTCGTGGTGGTGGTCACCGGCGGCATGGGTTCGGTGACCGGGGCCGCCGTGGCGGCCGTCGTCATCGGCCTGGTCCAGCAGTTCGCCAACTACTACACCGCAGCGGGCCTCGGCGACCTGGCCGTCGTCGTCCTGCTCGGCGCGCTGCTGCTCGTCCGGCCGCGCGGACTGACCGGGAGGCTCGCGTGAGTACCGCCACCGAGACACATGACCGTACCGACGGGCCGCCCGTCACGGGACCGCCGCGACCGGCTGCCGCGACACCGGCCCGGGTGCTGCGCTGGTGGCCCGCCGCCGCGCTGCTCGCCCTGGCCGTCGCCCCGTTCAGCGCGCTGCCGCTGCCGGGGCTGCTGGACGGACCGGTGGGCAGCCCCGGATCGCTGCAACTCCTGGCCACCTGCCTGTTGTTCGGCGCCCTGGCGACCGGCTACGACCTGCTGCTCGGCCGTACCGGGCTGCTGTCCTTCGGGCACGCGCTGTACTTCGCGGCGGGCAGCTACGCCACCAACATGTTCCTGCTGGAGGCCGGACTGCCGTTCGCCCTCGCCGCGGTGCTCGGCCTCTGCTTCGGGACCGCCCTGGCCCTGGTGCTCGGCTCGGTGAGCCTGCGGGTCACCGGCATCGGCTTCTCCATGGTGACGCTGGCCTTCGCGCAGGCGGGCTCGATCCTCGTCTCGCGCAACCCCGGCGGCCTCACCGGCGGCGAGGAGGGCCGCGCGGCACCCGCCGGACTGCTGCCGTCCGGGCTCGTCGGTATCGACAACACGGCGAATCTGTACTGGATCGCGCTGGCCTATCTCGTCCTCACGCTCGGTGTCGTCCACTGGGCCGTCCGCTCGCCCACGGGGCGCGTCTGGGAGGGCATCAAGGAGAACGAACGCCGGGTGGAGGTGCTGGGCCTGAAGCCGTACGGATTCAAGCTGACCGCCTTCGTGCTCGCGGGTGCGCTGGCCGCGGTCGGCGGGCTGGTCCACCTGCTGCTCACCGGGGGTTCCACCCCGCAGACGACGACCTCCGACTTCACGCTGTCGCTCCTGGTGATGGTGGTCCTGGGCGGGTCGGGGACCCGGTGGGGGCCGATGGTCGGCGGCATCCTCTACACCTGGGCCGATCACCGTCTCGGTGATCTCGCCGGGTCGGGGGCGGTCGCCGATCTCCCGGCGGTGCTACGGGTACCGCTGTCCCAGCCGCTGTTCCTGCTCGGGGTGCTGTTCGTGGCCGTGGTGCATCTGCTGCCCGGCGGCCTCACGCGGCTGCCCGCACGGCTGGGCGCGGGCCGCCGCGCCACAGCGAACACCTCGGTTGAAGGGCGCAGTTCATGACCACTACCCCGTACGAGGAACTGCGGGTCCCCGTCACCGGAGGCGCACTCGCGGCCCTGCGCTGGCCGGCCCACGAGGCCGGCGCCCCCGTGGTCGTGGCCCTGCACGGCATCACGGCCAACGCCCTGTCCTGGGGGCCGGTGGCCCGGGCGCTGGCGGGCCGGGTCACGCTGATCGCCCCGGACCTGCGGGGCCGGGCGGCCAGTTCCGGGCTGCCCGGCCCGTACGGGATCGCCGCGCACGCGGACGACGTGGCGGCCCTGGCCGGGGCCCTGTGCCCCGGCCAGGGCCGGGTGGTGCTGGCCGGCCACTCGATGGGCGCGTTCGTGGCGACGCTGGCCGCAGTACGGCATCCGGAGCGGTTCGGACCGCTGCTGCTCGTCGACGGCGGGGCCGGTTTCCCCGCGCCTGCCCACCTCTCCCCGGACGCGCTCCTGAGCGCCGTCATCGGACCGGCGATGGACCGGCTGTCGATGACGTTCCCCGACCGGGCCGCCTACCGGTCGTTCTGGCAGGCCCACCCGGCATTCGCCGGGGCGTGGTCGGCGGAGGTGGACGCCTACATCCAGCGCGATCTGACGGGTCGGGAGCCGCTGCTGCGCTCCACCTGCCGGATCGACGCCGTACGCGCCGACGGCGCCGGACTCTTCACCGAGGAGGTGCTGTCGGCGGTACGGAACCTGCCGGCCCCTGCCACGCTGCTGTGGGCGGAGCGGGGCCTGATGAACGAACCCCAGGGCCTGTACGACGAGTCCCGCCTGAAGGCGGCCGGCCTCCGGGGAGCGGGGGTCCGAACGGTACGCATCCCGGACGTGAACCACTACACGATCCTGACGGGCGACACAGGGGCAGGAGAAATCGCCCACCACCTGCTGACCGACTCACGACCAGGCTCAGCCACGCCAAGCCCACCCACCGTTTGAGGGCACCCCTCACGCCGGCGGCACCACGCGGCCCAGCCACATCGAGCCCGTCCGGCGTGAGAGGACACCCCTCGCACCCCTATCAACCACGCCCCAGCCGGAACCAAGCCCGTCCGGCGATTGAGGACGTCCCTGACACCCTGATGATCTACCGGCCGAACCAGATCAAGCGCGTCCGCATCCGAGGACATCCCAGATGTCGGCAGGACCACCCGGCCCACCCGGATCGAGCCCGTCCGGCGATTGAGGACATCTTTGAGCCCGGCCGGCGATTGAGGCCGGGCGGCACCCCGGCCGCCCGGTCATCCCTCCCGACCGCCCCCCAGCAGATGCAGCCGCAAGGCGAGTTGCAGCTCCAGCGCCCGCGCAGGCTCGTTCCAGTCCCGCCCCAGCAGCACCTGGATCCGGTCCAGCCGCTGCACCACCGTGTTGACGTGCACGTGCAGTTCGTCCTTGGCCCGTATCAGGCTGCCCCCCGCCCCGAAGTACGCGCTCAGCGTGCGCACCAGATGCGTACCGCGCCGCTCGTCGTACCGCAGCAGCGGCCCCAGCGTGGCCAGGACGAAGCCGTCGACGTCCTGCGCGTTGCCCAGCACCACGCCCAGGAAGCCGAGTTCGTCCACACAGGCGCCCTCGCCCGTACGCCCGAGCACCCGCATCGCCCGAAGGCACCGGGCCGCTTCCCCGTATGCGGCGGCCAGCTCCCGGGGTCCGCCCGCCGGGCCCGCCGCGGCGACGGTGACGGAGGCCTGCACGAGGTGGCCGAGCTGGACGGCCGCCGCCCTGGCCACGTCTCCGGGCGACCGGCCGGAGCCGGGCCCGGCGCCCGTACCGTCATCGGCGCCCCCGTGGTCGTGGTCGACCAGCAGCACGACCGTTCCCGCGTGTTCGGCGCTCACCCCGCGGATGTCCCCACCGAACAGATACCGCATGGCAGCCGCGCCGAGCCTCTCCCGCGCGCCGGACTCCGCGACGAGCAGCAGCCGGGGCCGGTCCAGGTCGATGCCCAGCCGACGGCCGCGCTCGGCCAGTCCGGCCGGATCGCGTTCCGCGTCGCTCAGCAGGTCGCTGATCAGTTCACCGCGGATCCGGTTCTCCGTCTCGGCCACCGTTCTGCGCAGCAGCAGGAGCAACCCGGTGACCACGGCCGCCCGTTCGAAGAGCCGGCGGTCGGAGTCGTCGAGGCGTCGGCGCTGGTGCAGCACCAGGCTGGCCAGCAGCTCCTGCCCGGCGAGCACGGCGCAGATCCACCGCCCGTCACGGTGCACGGCACGCCCTCCGGCGCGGGACTCCTCGGCGGTCTCGGCCAGCCATTCCCCGTCCGCGGCGTCGGCCGAGCAGGCGGTCCCGTCGGGCCGGACCGCCGCCAGGGTGCGTCCGCCCGGGTCGTGGATGGTCAGCGGACTGTCGAGGAGGCCGGCGACCGAGGTGGCGACGTCCGTGACGTCGCCCCCGCGCAGCACCAGGTCGGTGAGCCGGTCGTGGGCCGCCTCCGCGCGCCGCATGGCGGCGGAGTGCTCGCGCACGGCCGCGTTGGCCTCGGCCAGCTCCGCGTTCGCCTGCGCGAGTTCGGCGAGGGCGGCGCCCGTGTCGGCGAGGGCGCGGGCGGTGTCGATGGCGATGGCGGCGTGCGCGGCGAGGGAGCAGAGCAGGGCCACCTCGTCCGGGCTGAAGACGCGCGGGGAGCGGTCGGCCGCGAAGAGGACGCCGATGACCTTCCCCGTACCGCCCCGGCTGGAGCCGAGCAGGAGGGGGACGCCCAGGATGGCGACGAGCCCCTCGGCCAGTACACCGGCGTTGATGTTGTCGGTGTGGCGGAAGCGTTCGTCGGTGCGGTAGTCGGGGGTCGCGTACGGGCTGGCGGTCTGCGCGACGAGGCCGCCGAGCCCTTCGCCGAGTTCCAGCCGTAGCCGCTGGAAGAGCACGGACACGGAGCCGTCGGTCACCCGCATATAGGTGTCCCCGGCCTCCTCGTCGGGGAGGGTGAGATAGGCGGTGTCGGTGCCGAGCAGCATTCTGGCCCGCCGCACGATCGCTTTCAGCACGTCGTCCAGGTCGCGGGAGGCGGCCAGGTCACCGGCCGTGTCGAAGAGGGCGGTGAGCTGGAGTTCCCGGCGGCGGTGCTGACGCAGGGCGCCCCTGATCCGCAGGGCCGTGGCGACCGCCCCTTCCACCTCCGCCAGGTCCGCGGCGGGCACGCCGGCCGCTCTCGCGGCCGAGGAGACGGCGCCGAGCGCCTCGGCGGGGGCGTCGTCGGCCAGCAGCGTGAGGAGGTGCCGGAGGTGGGGTGCGGCGGAGTGGGACGGTTCAGACATGGGCGGCCATCGTTCGTCGGGGGTGCGCGGGTCGGGTCGGTCGGTCAGTTGGCGGTCCAGCCGCCGTCCATGGAGAGCGAGGTACCGGTGATGTGCCCGGCGCGCGGACCGCACAGCCACAGCACGGCGTCGGCCACGTCCGCCGGTTCGATGAGACTCTTGATGGCGCTGCGTTCCAGCATGACCTGCCCCACCACCTCCTCCTCCGAGATGCCGTGGGTACGGGCCTGAGCGGCGATCTGGTTCTCGACCAGGGGCGTCCGGACGTACCCGGGGCTGACGCAGTTGCTCGTCACCCCGTGTTCCGCCGCTTCGAGCGCGACCACCTTGCTGAGTCCTTCCAGTGCGTGCTTGGCCGTGACATAGGCCGCTTTGTAGGGACTGGCGCGCAGTCCGTGGACGGAGGAGATGTTCACGACGCGCCCCCAGCCGCGTTCGTACATGCCGGGCAGGGTCCGGCGCAAGATGCGGAACGGTGCCTCGACCATCACCCGCTGGATCAGCGCGAAGCGCTCGGGCGGGAACGCGTGCACCGGGGCGATGTGCTGGAGCCCCGCGTTGTTGACCACGATGTCCGCGTCGGCGGGCAGCGTGTCGACCGCCTCGGGGTCCGAGAGGTCGACGACCCAGGCGGTCGCGCCGAGCTCCTCGGCCAGACGCTTCGCCGCATCGGCCGCCTTGTCCACGATGTGCACCTGGGCGCCCGCCGCGGCGAGCGTCCGCGCGCAGGCCAGTCCGATGCCGCTCGCCGCGCCGGTCACCAGGGCGGTGCGCCCGGCCAGGAAGCGGTCGGCCGCCGCCGGGGGCACGGCGTCGGGGGAAGGGGCGGGCGCGTGGTCCGGTGTCCGGGAAGTCTGCATGGCCGTCACGGTAAGGAGATCGCCGCCCGCATCACACGGGGCCGGTGCACACACCCTCGTACGGGCACATGGTGGCGGCGTACATGGTGCGGGGTGACGGCCCGGCGGCCGGCGGGTGCGGGGCCGCGGTGTCCCGGCGCCCGCTCTGACCTGCGCAAGGGCCGTAGCGCACACTTTGGGCCGGTGCCGGTGGCCGCGCACCACATGGGCAGTTCCCGTCTCCGCTCATAGGTTCCGGCAGCAGTCCGCACGTCCGATCAGGGAGGCCCCACCGTGCGCCCATCGATCCTGCGACGCCTGTTCCGGAGCGTCGTGTCCGCCACCGCCCTCGGCGTCCTGCTGACGACACCCGTCACCGCGACAGCCGCCGCCTCAGCCGCCCCCGCAGGCACTTCCGCTTCCGCCGCCGACACGCTGCACCAGGTCACCGGCTTCGGCTCCAACCCCGGCAACCTCCAGATGTTCGCGTACACGCCCTCCACCGCCCCCGCGGGCGCGCCGCTGGTCGTCGCCCTGCACGGCTGCACCCAGAGCGCGAACGCCTACCACGCGAACTCAGGCTGGCCGAAGTTCGCCGACGCCTGGGGATTCGACGTGGTGTACCCCCAGACCACGTCCGCGAACAACGCGCTCTCCTGCTTCAGCTGGTTCGATGCGGCCAAGGACACCCGGGGCCGGGGGGAGGCCGCCTCGATCGTGCAGATGGTCGAGTACGCGCAGCGGACGTACGGCTCCGACGGCCGCCGGGTGTACGTCACCGGGCTCTCCGCGGGCGGCGGTATGACGGCGAACCTGCTCGCCGCCTATCCGGACGTGTTCGCGGGCGGGTCCGTCGCCTCCGGGCTGCCGGCGCAGTGCGCGACGACTCAGGCCGCGGCCTCCGGCTGTCAGACGGGGCCGCAGAAGCTCAGCCCCGCCCAGTGGGGCGACAAGGTCCGCGCCTCGTACCCCGGTTACACCGGGCCATGGCCCCGGGTGGCGATCTGGCAGGGCACGTCGGACTACACGGTCTACCCGGCCAACGCCACCGCGCTGCGCGACCAGTGGACCGATGTGTGGGGCATCGGCCAGACCCCGGACGGCACCAGCACCCTGCCCGGGAACACCACCCGTACCGTCTACGACGACGCCTCCGGGAAGCCCGCCGTCGAGACGTACTCCATGTCCGGCATGGGTCACGGCCTGGCCGTGGACCCCGGTGTCGGCGCCTCGCAGTGCGGGTCGACGGCCGCGTACTTCCTGGACACCGTCTGCTCGACGTACTACACCGGCGTCTTCTGGGGTCTGGACCGGGACGCGCCGGGCGGCGGTGACGGGCTGCCCGCGCCGACGGGTCTGCGCGTCACGGGCGTCACCGCCGACTCGGCCTCCTTGTCCTGGAGTCCGGTGGCGGAGGCCGCCTCGTACGTGGTGCACCGCGACGGCACGAAGGTGGCATCGCCCACCGGGACGTCGTTCACCGACTCCGGGCTGTCCCCCGGGGTCTCCTACCGCTACACGGTGGCGGCGGTCGGCTCCTCGGGCGCGGTGGGCGCCACCGCACCCGCGGTCACCGCGACCACCACGGGCGGCTCCACGGTCCGGTGCTTCACCGCGAGCAACTACGCGCACGTGACAGCGGGCCGGGCGCGCACCTCGGGCGGCTATGTGTACGCGCACGGGTCCGGCCAGAACATGGGGCTGTACAACGTGTTCGTCACCCACACGCTCAAGGAGTCACCTGCGGGGTACTTCGTGATCGCCGACTCCGGCTGTCAGGCCGGGTCGTCGCTCAAGTCCCTCTGAACCTCATCCGGCAGGGCGCAGCCGTCCTTCACCGCGGTGAAGGAGACCGGCTGCTCGGCGCCGAAACCCTCCATCGCGAAGTGCCGGGCGTACACCTTCCAGCCCTGCTTGGTCAGGGTACGGAAGGTGACGTCCTGCTCCTCGCGGCTCGTGGTGACCTGCCAGCCGAGCTTCTCCAGCCGTTCGACCGTGGCGGCGAACCCGTCCGCGGCGTCGGGCGCGTCCGCCAGCCAGGGCGCGACGCAGTCCCGCCACTCCCCCTGGGGCATCCCCGCCATCGAGTCGTCGCCGGGCGGGAGCCCCGAGGCGTCCGCGGCCGCGCCCACCTCGTTGGCCACCGTCTCCTTCGTGAAGGGTGCGGTGGCCGTGGGCGACGCCTTCGCCGCGCTGTCCGCCGTACCGCCGTCGCCGAGGCCGCAGCCGGCGACGGTGGTCAGTATCGCGCTCACCGCGGCGGCGACGGTCGCCGTTCTTCTCGTACTCACTGGAAGCGTCCCCGCCCGGTCGTCGTCCTCACGGGCGGGCGCCCGTGCGTTCTCCGCCGGAGTCTCGCACGGGCTCTGACCTGCTGGGAAGCCCCCTTTTCCCTCACTCCTCCGGCGGGAACACCACCTCGCCGGAGGCCACGAGCGTGAGCGTGATGGCCTCGACGGGGCAGCCCTCGGCCGCCGCGAGGATCTGCTCGTCGGCGTCGCTCTCCGGGGCGGCCGGATGCGACTGCCTGGCCGTGTCCAGCCGGAAGCGCTGCGGAGCGTGATTCAGGCACATCCCGGAGCCGATACAGACGCCCCGGTCGACCTCCACCTGCCAGCGGTCACCCATCACGCCCCCTGGTGTCCGGCGGGCAGGTGGATCATCTTGTGCTCGAAGAACTCGCCGTAGCCCTCGGGCCCGAACTCCCGTCCCAGGCCGGAGTTCTTGTAGCCGCCGAACGGCCCGAGCATGTCGAGGCTGAAGGTGTTCACGCTGTACGTGCCCGTCCTGACCCGGCGGGCGATGTCGATGCCGCGCTCGGTGTCGGCGGTCCAGACACTGCCGCTGAGTCCGTACTCGGAGTCGTTCGCGATCTTCACGGCCTCCTCCTCGTCCCCGTACGGGAGCAGGCAGACGACCGGGCCGAAGATCTCCTCACGGGCGACGCGCATGGAGTTGTCGACGTCCCCGAAGAGGGTCGGCTCGACGTACCAGCCCCGTTCCTGCGAGGCCGGACGGCCGCCGCCCGTCAAGATCTTGGCGCCCTCCGCCTGGCCGATCCCGATGTAGTCGAGGGAGCGCTGGCGCTGACGCCGGGCGACGAGTGGGCCGAGTTCGGTCGCGGGGTCGAGCGGGTCGCCGATCTTCAGCGCCCCGGCCGCGGCGGCGAACGCCTCGGCGATCTCCTCGTAGCGGGAGCGGGGGGCGAGGATGCGGGTCTGGGCGACGCACGCCTGGCCGTTGATCATCCAGGCGAAGGGGGCGATGCCCGCGACGGCCGCGTCGAGGTCGGCGTCGGGGAGGATGACCGCGGCGGACTTACCGCCCAGTTCGAGGGTGAGGCGGCTGAGGTTGCGGGAGGCGACCTCCATGACCCGGCGGCCGGCGGCGACGGATCCGGTGAACGACACCTTGTCGACACCCGGGTGTCCGACCAGGTACTCGCTGACCTCGCGGTCGGCGGGCAGGATCGAGAGGACCCCTTCCGGGAGCCCGGCCTCGGCCGCGATCTCGGCCAGGATGTAGGCGTCCAGGGGAGTTTCGGGTGAGACCTTCAGGACGGCGGTGCAGCCCGCGAGGAGGGCAGGGGCCAGTTTGGCCGCCGCGGTGAACTGCGGGACGTTCCACGGCACGACGGCCGCGACCACCCCGACCGGTTCACGGCGTACGAGCAGGGGTCCGAGGACTCCGTCGCGCCGCTCCTCGTACGGGAAGGTACGGGCGACCGTGATCGCCGAGTCCCACACCATCATCGCGGCGAGCGCCTGCACCATGACGCTGGAGCTGTACGGGGTGCCGTTCTGGGAACTGATGACGCGGGCGATCTCCTCGTACCGTACGGCGAAGGCGTCCTTGATCCGGGTGATCACCGCGATCCGCTCGTCCAGGGTGGTACGCGGCCACGGCCCCTCGTCGAAGGCGCGGCGGGCGGCGGTGACGGCCCGGTCCACGTCGGCCTCGCAGGCGTGCGGGACCCGGCCGATGACCTGCTCGGTGTGGGGGGAGATCACCTCGATGACGCCGTCGCCGAGCGGATCGGTCCACTCCCCGCCGATGAACAGTCTTCCGTGTTCCACAAGCTCGGTCATGGCTGCTGCCTCCCGCGAACCCGGCACGTACCTGACTATGTGTCAGAACTGATACCAGTTCCGCTTGCAGGAGTCCACGCATCGGCATCGATCCGCGCGGGCAAGAGTGATTGACTGGGGCTACCACTGGAACGAGTTCTTGTCAGAGACGAGGAACCCATGGCCCAGGTGACCGACCACGGCGGAGGCGTCCACAGCATCAAGGTGCCGATCCCCGACAACCCTCTCGGTCACACACTCGTGCACCTCGTCGACACCGACCGCGGCCCGGTCCTCATCGACACCGGCTGGGACGACCCGGAGTCCTGGGACACCCTGGTCACGGGACTCGCCTCCCTCAAAACCGGCGTCGCCGACATCCACGGCATGGTCATCACCCACCACCACCCCGACCACCACGGCCTCTCCGGCCAGGTGCGGGAGGTGTCCGGCGCCTGGATCGCCATGCACGCGGCGGACACCGAGGTCGTCCGCCGTACCAGGGAGTCCGAACCGGCGACCTGGCTCACCTACCTCACGGAGAAACTCGCCGCGGCCGGCGCCCCCGAGGAACACCTCGCCCCGCTCAGGGCCGCCCGCGCGAGCGGCCGGACGCGCACCCTGCCGGGACTCCGCGCCGCGATCCCGGACCGCGAGATCGTCCCGGGCGAGCTGCTGGACCTGGCGGGCCGCCGGCTGCGCGCCATCTGGACACCGGGCCACACCCCCGGCCACGTCTGCCTCCACCTGGAGGAGGACCACCCGGCACGGCTGCCGGGCCGCGGCCGGCTCTTCTCCGGCGACCATCTGCTGCCGGGGATCAGCCCGCACATCGGGCTGTACGAGGACCCCGACGACACGACGGTCACGGACCCTCTCGGCGACTACCTCGACTCGCTGGAACGCATCGGCCGCCTCGGGGCCGCCGAGGTGCTTCCGGCGCACCAGCACGCGTTCACGGACGCCTCCGGGCGCGTACGGGAGCTCCTGGACCATCACGAGGAGCGGCTGACCGGGCTGCTCGCCCTGCTCGCCGCACCCCTCACCCCGTGGCAGCTGGCCGAGCGGATGGTGTGGAACCGGCCCTGGGAGCGGATCCCCCACGGCTCCCGCTCCATCGCCGTCTCCGAGGCCGAAGCCCATCTGCGGCGGCTGGTGAAGCTCGGGCGCGCGGAGGCGGCGGGCACCGGTCCGGTGACGTACGTCGCTGTCTGACCGGGCCGTCCGGCCGGGAAGGGGGCGGGGCGGGCCGGTAGAGTGAGCCCGTCGTCATCATGCCCGTACAGGGGAAAGCCGGTGGAAGTCCGGCACTGACCGCGCAACCGTGAAATCCGCCCCGCGGCGGTGAAGTCGGAATGCCCTGTACGCGGTCGTGACCGGCTCGTGCCACCGGGACCCCGGTGGCCGGCACCGTCGAGGTATACGGGGCCGGAGCCCGGTGCCTCAGTGCGCCTGCGCCCGGTCCCCGCAGGAGAGGCCCAGCCAGCCATGTCCGTACGCCGCAGCGCAGCCGCGCTCGCGACCACCGCCGTGCTCTGCGCCACCGCCGCTCCCGCCGCGGTCGCCGCCCCGAGCCCGTCGCCCTCCCCGACCACCGCACTGCCGTCCGGTCTGTACGGCACCTCGGACCCGACGTACGACGGTGTCTGGCGGCAGTCGCTCGCCCTCCTCGCCCAGAAGATCGAGTACGTGACGCCGTCCACGAAGGCGGTGGACTGGCTGGCGGGCCAGCAGTGCGCGAGCGGCGCGTTCCCCTCGTACCGCGACGCCACGGAGAACTGCACTCCCAAGACGGTCGCGGACACCAACGCCACCGCCGTAGCGGTACAGGCGCTCGTCGAGCTCGCCGTGCACCGGGAGACCGTCGACAGCGGGGTCCGGTGGCTGAAGTCCGTACAGAACGAGGACGGCGGCTGGGGCTACAACCCGGGCAGCCCGAGCGACGCCAACTCCACCGCGATCGTGATCGGCGCACTCTCCAGGGCCGGCCAGAAGCTGGGTGACATCACCACGCTCGGCGGGAAGACCCCGTACGCGGCGCTCCAGACGTTCGCGATCCCGTGCGGCGGGCCCGAGGGCGGCGCGTTCGCGTACCAGCCCGACAAGGACGGCAAGCTCACCGCCAACGCGGACGCCACGGCGGCCGGAGTGCTCGGCGCGATGGGCAAGGGCCTGGCGGCCGGCGACTCCAACGCGGTGAAGGCCCCCGTCTGCCGGAAGGGCACCGGCCTCAGCCCCGAGCAGACCGCCCAGAACGGCGCGCACCACCTCGCGGGCGCCCTCGGCGAGCAGCCGTATCTGAACCTGCCGCCCATGCCGGGCGCCGAGGACACCGCGCCGCAGCCGGACTTCGGCAACACCGCGGACGCGGTCGTCGCCCTCGCCGCCTCCGGTCACAAGGACAAGGCGGCCGGAGCCGTGAAGTGGCTGGAGAAGAACTCCAGGCAGTGGGCAGAGCAGGGTGGCCCGGCGGCCACCGCGCAGCTGGTGCTCGCCGCGCACGCCACCGGCACCGACGCCCGTGACTTCGGCGGCGTCGACCTCGTCGCACAGCTCAACGCGACCGGCCCCGCGCCCGCCGCCACCGCCGCCCCCTCGCCGACCGTGACCGGGCAGGAGCCGGTGAAGGACAAGAGCAGTGACGACGGCGGCATGGGCGTCTGGTGGATCGTCGGCGTCGGCCTCGCCTTCGGCGCGGGCATCGGCTTCCTGCTCAGCAGCCGCCGGAAGAACCAGCAGCTGTGAAGCGGGCGGGGGGCGCCGCACGGGGCCGGATGGGAGCCGCGGTCCTGCTGCTGGTCCTCGGCGGTCTGCCGGCCGTGCTGGGCGCGGGCAGCGCGCAGGCGGCCGGGTACCGCTACTGGTCGTTCTGGGAGAGCGACGGCGGGAAGTGGACGTACGCGACCCAGGGGCCGTCCCTGACGCGGCCCGACGACGGAGCGGTGGAGGGCTTCCGCTTCGCCGTGAGCGAGGACTCCCAGGACGCCGCACAGCCGCGCCGCGCCCCGGACTTCGAGGAGATCTGCGCGGGAACGCCCGCCCAGGAGGGCAGGAAGCGGATCGGTGTCGTCATCGATCCCGGTACGGCGGCGGACGCCCCCGCCGGTGAGCGCCCGCCCGCGCCGCGGGCCGCGTGCGCGCAGGTGGAGCCGGACGCGAGCGGGGCGCAAGCGCTCGCGTCGGTGGCGGCACCGCTGCGCTACGACAGCAACGCGCTGCTCTGCGCGATCTCCGGCTACCCGGCATCGGGCTGCGGGGAGCAGGTCGCCGAGGCCACCGAGGACTCCGAGGACACGGATGCCACCGCCGCCGGGTCCGCCGCCTCCGAGCCCGTCACGCGCACCCCGGCCGCAGGCGACGACGACAGCGGTGGCCCCTCGGCCGGTGTGCTCGTCGGTCTCGGTGCCGTCCTCCTGCTCGGTATCGCCGCCGTCCTCCAGGCCCGCCGACGCCGATGACCCGCTCCACCCGTGCCGCCCGGCTCCGCCGTGCCCTGCGCGCGCCCGAGGCCACCCGCAGCAACGCGCTGCCGGCCGGGGCGTGGTGGCTGTGGGCGCTGGGGCTGGCCACCGCCGCCTCCCGGACCTCCAACCCGCTGCTGCTGGGGCTGCTGGTCGGGGTGGCGGGCTATGTGGTGGCGGCGCGGCGCACGGACGCCCCCTGGGCGCGTTCGTACGCGGCGTTCGTCAGGCTCGGGCTGTTCGTCGTCGGCGTACGGCTGGTGTTCTCCGTCCTCCTCGGCTCGCCGGTTCCCGGCACGCACACCCTGTTCGCCCTCCCTGAAGTGCCCGTACCCGACTGGGCGCAGGGGGTCAGGATCGGCGGCCGGGTCTCGGCCGAGCAGCTCGTGTTCGCGCTGTACGACGGGGCGAAGCTGGCGACCCTGCTGATCTGTATCGGCGCGGCCAACTCGCTGGCCAACCCGGCGCGGCTGCTGAAGTCGCTGCCGGGCGCGCTGTACGAGGCGGGGGTCGCCGTCGTCGTGGCGATGACGTTCGCGCCGAACATGGTCGCCGATGTCGTGCGGCTGCGTACGGCCCGGCGGCTGCGGGGGCGGCCGACCGGCGGGATCGGGGCCGTACTCCAGATCGGACTGCCGGTCCTGGAAGGTGCTCTGGAGCGGTCGGTGGCGGTGGCGGCGTCGATGGACGCGCGCGGATACGGGCGCACGGCGCGGGTGCCGCCCGCCGTCCGGCTCACCACGAACATCCTCACGCTCGGCGGACTGCTGGGGGTGTGCGCGGGCACGTACGGGCTGCTCGCCTCGCAGGGTGCGGTGTACGGGCTGCCGCTGCTGCTCATCGGCCTGGCCGCCGCGATGGCGGGGCTGCGGCTGGGCGGCCGGCGCTCGGTCCGTACCCGCTACCGGCCCGACCGGTGGGGGGCCAGGGCCTGGCTGGTGGCGGGCTCGGGCGCGTTCGTCGCCGCGGCGATGATCTGGGCGTCCGGCGCCGATCCGCGGGCGCTGCACCCCGGCGTCGTACCGCTGAGGGCCCCGGTGCTGCCGCTGTGGCCCGCCGCCGCGGTCCTCATCGGTCTGCTGCCCGCGCTGGTGGCACCGCTGCCGCCCTCACCCACAGGCTTCAAGGAGCAGTCTTGATCCGGTTCGAGCATGTCTCGGTACGGTACGAGGGAACGGACCGCCCCACCCTCTCCGACATCGATCTGTCCATCCCCGAGGGCGAGTTGGTGCTCCTCGTCGGTCCGTCGGGGGTGGGCAAGTCGACCCTGCTGGGCGCGGTGTCCGGGCTCGTCCCGCACTTCACGGGCGGCACCCTGTCCGGCCGGGTCACGGTGGACGGCCGGGACACCCGTACCCACAGACCGCGTGAACTCGCCGACCTCGTCGGCACGGTGGGGCAGGACCCGCTCGCGCACTTCGTGACCGACACCGTCGAGGACGAGCTCGCGTACGGCATGGAATCGCTGGGCCTCGCGCCGGACGTCATGCGGCGGCGGGTGGAGGAGACGCTCGACCTGCTGGGTCTGGCCGAGCTGCGCGACCGGCCCATCGCGACGCTGTCGGGCGGTCAGCAGCAGCGGGTGGCGATCGGCTCGGTCCTGACCTCGCACCCGAAGGTCCTGGTCCTGGACGAACCGACGTCCGCACTGGACCCGGCGGCGGCCGAAGAGGTCCTCGCGGTGCTCCAGCGGCTCGTGCACGACCTGGGGACGACGGTCCTGATGGCGGAGCACCGCCTGGAACGGGTGGTGCAGTACGCGGACCAGGTCATCCTGCTGCCGTCCCCCGGCGCGGCCCCGGTGACCGGCACCCCGCAGGACGTGATGGCGCTCTCCCCGGTCCACCCCCCGGTGGTGGCCCTGGGCCGCCTGGCGGGCTGGTCGCCGCTGCCCCTGTCCGTACGGGATGCGAGGCGGGGGGCGGGTGCGCTGCGGGCGAGGCTGTCGGGAGCGGTGCCGGAGCAGGGCGTGCCCGGGAACGGTCATGTCCCCGATCCCGCCCCTTCCCGGGAGCTTCGCCCCCGGACCTCCAGCCCTCGATCGCCGGGCGGGCCGGAAATGCCTCCGGCGACCGAGGAGTGGGGCCCGGGGACGAGCCCCGGGGTCAGGAAGGGGCGGGCCGGGGGAAGGCTCACCCGCCTGCTGGGGCGCCGCGCCACCCCGCCCCCCGAGCCCCGGAACACCGACACCGCCAGGGCCACCGGCCTCGGCGTCCGCCGCGGCCGCATCGAGGCTCTCCGCCGCGTCGACCTCCGCGTCACCCCCGGCGAGACCATCGCCCTCATGGGCCGCAACGGCGCAGGCAAGTCCACCCTCCTCGCCACTCTCGTCGGCATGATCGAGCCCACGACGGGTGACGTCACGGTCGGCGGACGCACCCCCCGCAGCACCAGCCCCCGAGAGCTGATCCGCCAGGTCGGCCTGGTCCCGCAGGAACCACGCGACCTGCTGTACGCGGACACCGTCGCCGCCGAATGCACGGCGGCGGACGCCGACGCGGACGCCGCTCCCGGGACGTGCCGCGCCCTGGTCGCCGAACTGATCCCCGGCATTCACGACGGCACGCACCCCCGCGACCTCTCCGAGGGCCAGCGACTGGCGCTCGCCCTGGCGGTCGTCCTCACCGGCCGCCCCCCGCTGCTCCTCCTGGACGAACCGACCCGGGGCCTGGACTACGCGGCCAAGGCCCGCCTCGTCGGCATCCTGCGCGGTCTCGCCGCCCAGGGACACGCGATCGTCCTGGCGACACACGACGTGGAGCTGGCGGCGGAGCTGGCCCACCGGGTGGTGATCCTCGCGGACGGCGAGATCGTGGCGGACGGCCCGACGGCGGAGGTCGTCGTCTCCTCCCCCGCCTTCGCCCCGCAGACCGCGAAGATCCTGGCACCGCAGCCCTGGCTCACCGTGTCCCAGGTACGCACCGCTCTGGAGGTCACGCCATGAGCGAACCCACCGCCCACCCGACCCATCGGACCCACCGGACCCGCCCGATCCGTCTCGGCCCCCGGGCGATCGCCGCACTGGTCCTCATCAGCGCGATCGGGGTGGCGGCCTTCGGCTGGCCCCTCTTCGCCGACCCGTCGTTCGGCGTCGCCCACGAGAAGGACGCACCCTGGCTGTTCGGCGCGCTGCTGCCCCTCCTCGTCGCGGTGGTCGTGGCGACCATCGCCGACTCCGGCATGGACGCGAAGGCGGTGGCGATGCTGGGGGTCCTCGCGGCGGTCGGCGCCGCGCTGCGCCCCCTGGGAGCGGGCACGGCGGGCCTGGAGCCGATGTTCTTCCTGATGGTGCTGAGCGGCCGCGTGCTGGGGCCGGGCTTCGGCTTCGTACTCGGTTCGGTGACGATGTTCGCGTCCGCGCTGCTCACCGGCGGGGTAGGGCCGTGGATGCCGTTCCAGATGCTGTCGTTGGCCTGGTTCACGATGGGCGCGGGCCTGCTGCCGGGCCAGGACCGGCTGCGGGGCCGCGCGGAGGTCCTGATGCTCGCGGCGTACGGCTGTGTGGCGGCGTTCGCTTACGGGACGGTGATGAACCTCTACGGCTGGACGATCGTGCCGCCCGCCGGCTCCGGCATCTCGTTCGTCGCGGGCGACCCGGTGCACGAGAACCTGGTCCGCTTCGTCGCGTACTGCCTGGCCACCTCGCTGGGCTGGGACCTGGGCCGGGCCGTACTCACCGTGGCCCTGACGTTCGCCGTGGGCCCCACCCTGCTGAAGGCCCTGCGCCGGGCCACCCGCCGTGCGGCGTTCGAGGCCCAGGTCACCTTCGAGGTCCCCAAGGAGTGAAGGTGTGTGGGCTGGTCAGTCGGGCGGCGGGAGGAGATCACCGCGCAGTCGCCGGGCTCGCAGCACCAGCTCCATCTCGAATCGCCGGTCCGGGTCGTCCAGGTCCTCGCCCCACACCTCACGGAGCTGCCTCAGCCGGTAGCGGACAGTCTGCGGGTGGACTCCGAGACGGGCGGCCACCTCCGGCGCACCACCACGCGTTTCCAGCCAGGCCAGCAGGGTCTCGGCGAGACGGTGGGCGTGAGCGGGGCCGCCGGTCCCGCCCAGTTGGGCCAGTCGCCGCCGCGCCAGATCGTCGAGCAGCTCGCGCGCGGGCAGCAGCACCAGGGCTTCGACGTGCTCGGTGCAATGCAGCAACCGCCCTTGCGGCAGCAGGCCCTGCTCGATCATCCCGGCGGCGGCCTCCGCCCAGCGCAGCGAGGTGGAAGCCTGGGCCAGGGGAACGGACGGGCCGATCGCGCCGGACCAGTTGGCCATCGCCCGGTGCAACAGCTCCGCCCGCCCGGGGGATTCCGGGTTCGGGACCACCGCGCGCGGCCGCTCGGCCTCCATGTTGATCAGTACCTCGTCGCCCACGGCGGGCGCGACGGCGTCCTGGGTGGGGCGGATCAGCACGGCCACCGCCACCCTCTCGGGCAGTTGCCAGCCGATGCCGGCCGCGCGGTCGGCGAGGAGGGCGGACGGATCCGTGCGGTGCTCGACGAGCAGGAACTCGACGAGCAGTCGTTGCAGCCGCAGCCGCTCCCCGGCCTGGCGGGCCACGGCCTCGGCGTAGCCGCGTACCGACTGGGCCACCATGACATCGAGGTACTCGAACGCGGTCTCGGCGAGTTCGTACATGGCCGCGGGCGGGATGTCGACCTGCTGGCCGATCGCCGCCATGCGCCGCCAGCAGAGGCGTACGCCCAGCCGGTAGATCTCCTGCAGGGAGTCCAGGCTGCGCCCCTGCGTGACCTCACCGCGTCCGAAGTCCCGGAACATCTCGGGAAGGGCGCGTGGCCGGTCCGACCCCGTGATCATCTGCTCCACGAAGAGCTCCAGAGAGCGCCGGATCGCCACCAGGCCCTTCGGCTCTCCGGACTCGTCGACGATGAACGTCAGACCTGGATGTTCCCTGCGGATCGCCGCGAGCACGTCCTGTGCGAGCTCGGGCACCTGTTCCTGGGCGAGATCGGCGAACCGCTTGATCCGTTCCCGTGGCACGTCGTGCCACGCTGACGACGTTGCCACAGCACCCGCTCCTGGACGTTCGGTCCGTATGCCCGCTCGATCGGCCGGCCTCGATCACAAACTAGCCCGCGCTGGGGCTCGGTGCGCCCGATGCCCGGTCTGCGGGAGGGTCGGGGAACGTGACGAGCGGCACGTTCTGCGGCTCGGGTGTGGCCTCGAGGGCGGCGACGATTCCGAAGGCGGCACCAGAGGCCAGTACGGCGGAAGCGGTGCAGGTCAGCAATGCGGCGAGCAGTCTGGGCATGAGGATGATCGGCCTCTCAGTCGGGTGAGGTTGTCACCCAGCGCGCCGGCCCGGTCCGGCGCGGTCAGTATGCGAGCCCATTGACAGGTGGTCAAGCGCCGCTTAATTTCGCGGTTCACAGCGCTGTTACTCCCGGGTACGTCATTTCACGCCCGGAACGCCCTTCCTCGGCCCGGTCAGGCTGAAGGCTGCGCGGGCGACACTTCCGCACAGCCCGCGAACGAAACCGCACACATCCTGCCTGCATTGGAGTACCCGCATGCGCCGCTCAACGTCACTTCCCTCCCTGGTTCTGCTGGGTGCCGGCGTATTCCTGCTGGTCCTCACCCAGCTGCTCGCCTGGTACGTGGAACCGCGCGCCAAACGCACACCGACCGACGTGAACTCCACGACGGTCTTCACCGGCAAGGGCAGCTACTTCGACACCGGCACCGTCTCCACGGAGGACGACCAGACCCTCACGATCACCCGCCGGGTGCTGGGCAACGTCGCTGAGAGCGAGCGGAGCGGAAAGGCGATCTGGGACGTGTCGACGCAGATCGACACCCCGAAGACGCTGCCGCTGGCCGACCCGCGCAAATCCCTGCAGTGGACGACGGAACGCTGGGTCACCGACCGCCGGACCAACCTTCCGGTGCACTGCTGCGAGGAGACGCCCGCGTTCGAGGGCGAGGCCTACCTGAAGTTCCCGTTCGACGTCGAGAAGCGCGTCTACACCTGGTGGGACAGCAGCCTGGGCGCCGGTGTGCCGTTGGAGTTCAAGGACACCACCGAGATCCACGGCCAGCAGGGCTACCGCTTCACCGGCACCGTCGAAGCCGTCGCCACCGGTACCCGTCAGGTCCCGGGCGTGCTGGTGGGCAGCAAGGAGCCGGGCCAGGTGCTCGCCGAGGAGTGGTACTCCAACGCGCTGATCGAGCTGACTGTGGAGCCGCGCACGGGCCGGATCATGAACGCGGTGATCGCGCCGACCAAGACGCTGCGGGCCCCGGGCTCGAAGAAGGACGCGGTCACCCTGCTGGCCAGCAAGCGGCTGGAGTTCACCGAGTCGACACGGCGCGAGCAGGCCGCGCTGGCTTCCGATGACGGCGGTCGGCTGAAGCTGATCGGCGAGACGGTTCCCCTGTGGGGCGGGATCGCGGGCGGTCTGCTCACCGTCGGTGGCGTGGTGCTGCTGATCCGCGGCCGCCGGCAGCCGGAACACTCAGCTGCGTGACAAGTTCGGACCTCCCGGCAGGCCCGAACTTGTCACCCACGTGCGTAGCGGGATGAATCACTCGTACGAACACTTGGGTTACCCCTGAGTAAGGCTCAGCGCACCGCAGTACCCGCACACCGAGTCGCCCAGCGCTTCATCCCGGAAGCCCGGCAATCCCCTAACCCGACTGCTCCCGCAGCCACCGAGTTGGAGCACCTCTATGCCCCAGCACGCGTCCGCTCTGGCCTCCGGCCAGGCAGACTCCGTTCCCGCTCAAGCCCGAATCGGCAGCCAGGTCACCCGCCCGCTCGCCGCCGACCCGCACAACGCATCCGCCGTGGAACGCCTGCCGCGCCGGATCACCTTCCTGGCCCGCCGCGACCTGGGCAACCAGGCCGCCGGCGGTTCGGAACTGCTTATCGACCGGATAGCCGACGGCCTGACCGCCGACGGCCATGAGGTCACGCTCGTGTGCGGCGGCCCTGTCGCCGCACGCGAGTACCGGGTGGTGTCCGCAGGCGGTGACGCAGGGCACTTCCTGCGCGCCGGCAAGACGTTCGCCCGCGAGGTCGACGGCTGCGACCTGCTGGTCGAGGTGTGCAACGGCATGCCCTACCTGGCGCCGCTGTGGCACCGCGGACCGACCCTGTGCCTGGTCAACCATGTGCACAGCGATCTGTGGCAGCTGCGCTACCCCGGCCCGGCGGCCCGGCTCGGGCGCAGGCTGGAGCACTGGGCGCTGGCAAGCACCCACCGCGACAACCTGATGGTGGCGGTCTCCGAGTCGACCGCCTCCGAGCTGCGCGGCATCGGTGTCGCCGCGGACCGTATCCGGATCGTGAACAACGGTGTCGAAGACCCCGGCCCGCTGTTGCCCGAGGCGAAGGAACCGCTGTTCCTGGCCGTCGGCCGGCTGGTGGAGTACAAGCGCATCGATCTGCTCCTGCGCCTGTGGGAGCGGGTCCGTCCGGTCACCGGCGGTCGCCTCGTCATCGTCGGTGACGGCCCCGAACGGGAGCGGCTGGAAGCCATGGCCGGCCCCGGCGTTACGTTCGCCGGCCGGGTGTCGGAGGCCGAGAAGCACCGGCTGATGTGCGAGGCGTGGCTGCTGCTGCACCCCTCCCTCGTCGAGGGTTGGGGGTTGGTCGTCACCGAGGCCGCCGCCCGGGCCACTCCCGCGATCGGTTTCGACATACCGGGCCTGCGCGACTCCATAGAGGACGGGGAGACCGGGGTGCTGGCCCGGGGGGAGAGTTCGTTCGCCGCCATGTGGTGCGCTCTGTCCCTCAGCGCCGCGCGGCGCGCGGCCATGGGACGTGCGGCGGCGCGTCGCGCCGAGCGCTTCCGCTGGAGCTCGACGGTCCGGCAGTTCCAAGCGGTGGCGGCCGAGGCGGCGGCGCGCGCCGCCGCCCCCGGACACGGCAGGTGAGCGGCTGTGTCTGATGTCACCGAACGCACGTTCAAGGATCCGTCGCTGCGGCGGTCGGCCACCCTCTTCCGTGCGTTCATGCGCGAAGAGAGTGCCCCCGAAAGGTGCTACACCCTGCTGGCCCGTGACTCGGTCGCACAGGTGGCACGTCACATCGACCTGCCCGGCAAGATCGTCGTCGACATCGGCGGCGGCAGCGGCTACTTCACCCAGGAGTTCCGCCGCCGCGGCGCGCAGAGCTACCTCTTCGAGCCCGACCTGCGGGAGCTGAGCTCCCGCGGCCCGGCGATCGAGGACGCGGTGCTCGCCGACGGCTATCTGCTGCCGCTCGCCGACGGCGTGGCGGACGTGTGCTTCTCGTCCAACGTGCTGGAGCACGTGTCGGATCCGCAGACGTTCATCAGCGAGATGGCGCGCGTCACCCGCCCCGGCGGACTGATCTACCTGTCGTTCACCAACTGGCTCTCCCCCTGGGGAGGTCACGAGACAGCCCCCTGGCACTACCTCGGGGCGGGGCGGGCCCGGAGGCGCTACGAACGGCGCACCGGCCGCGAGGCCAAGCACACGGTCGGCGAGAACCTGTTCCCCGTCCATATCGGCACCACCCTGCGGCACGTCCGCGGCCGTGACGACATGCACGTCGTCACGGCGCGATCCCGTTACTGGCCGTTCTTCGCGAGCACGATCACCCGGCTACCGGGAATCCGCGAGATCGCCACCTGGAATCTGCTGCTGATTCTCAGGCGAAGCCCATGAGCAAGCGAAGCGAGGAACCGGTCATGACCAGTACGGTCCAGGCGCCCACCCGGGCGCCGCAGCCCGGCCCGACGCCGCCCGAGGCGCCGGAGGGCCCACGCGGACGACGCCTGATGTTCGGCTTCTGGGCCGTCGTGCTGGTGTCCTTCCTCGCGGTGTCACCGGGGAAGATGACGTTCGAGACCAAGCTGGGCGTCGCCCTGGACCCCTGGCGCTTCCTCGGCGACCTCGGTTCGCTGTGGAACGGCGACGTGGGCTTCGGCGGCATCGCCAACCAGTACGTCGGCTACGCCTTCCCGGCGCTCCCCTACTACGCGCTCATGGACACGCTGCACGTCCCGGTGTGGCTGGCCGAACGGCTCTGGCTGTCCATCATCGTGACCGCCGCCTTCTGGGGTGCGCTCAGGCTCGCCGAACGGCTGCGCGTGGGTACGCCCTCGACCCGGCTGCTCGGTGCGGTGGTGTACGCGCTGTGGCCCACCTTCACGATCGTCATCGGTTCGACCTCCGCCGCCGCGCTGCCCGGTGCCCTGCTGCCCTGGGTCCTGCTGCCGCTGACCTCAACGGTGCTGAGCCCCCGTAAGGCCGCCGCGCGGTCGGCCCTGCTGATCCCCTTCATGGGTGGCGTGAACGCCGCCTCGACACTGGCCTCGCTCCTGCCCGTGGGTCTGTATCTGCTCAGCCGCCCGGCCGGACGGCGGCGGCGCGCACTGCTGGGCTGGTGGATACCGGGCGTGCTGCTGGCCACCCTGTGGTGGGTGGTGCCGCTGCTCCTGCTCGGCATGCACGGCGAGAACTTCATGGCGTACGTGGAGCAGGCCGACACCACCACCGCCACCATGTCCGCGACCGAGCTGCTGCGCGGCGCCGGCAACTGGGTGGCGTATCTGAACTTCGGTGAGGCCTGGCTGCCGGCCGGCTGGACCGTCGCCGCCTCCGTCCTGACGATCCTGGGTTCGGCGTTCGCCGCGGCCCTGGGTCTCGCGGGCCTGGCCCGCCGGGACCTGCCCGAGCGACGCTGGCTGCTCATGACCGTGCTGGCGGTCGTCCTGATCGCGCTGGCCGGGTACGGCGGCGCCTTCGGCGGTCCGTTCCACGGTGTTGTGCAGGACTGGCTGAACGGGTCGTTGAAGCCCTTCCGCAACATCTACAAGTTCCAGCCGGGACTGGCCCTCGCGCTCGCTCTCGGCCTGGCCCACCTGACCGCGGTGCTCTCCGCGAGCAGAGCTCCCCGCGCGCTCCCCGGCCGCCGTTGGGTGCCCGCGGTGGCGGCGGTACTGGTGTTGCCCGGCCTGGCCCTGCCGTACGTCAACGGCTCGATCCTGCAGCCCGGCGCCTTCACCAAGCTGCCCACCCACTGGGAGAAGGCCGCCGGCTGGCTCAAGGACAACGCCCAGGACAGCCGGGCGATGGTCGTCCCGGCGACGGCGCACGGCATCTACACCTGGGGTTCCCCGATCGACCAGCCGTTCGACGTACTGGCCGAGACGGCCTGGGCACAGCGTGACTTCGTGCCCTTCGGCGCGCCCGGTTCACGCCGTGCGACGGACGCCGTCGAGCAGGCGCTGCTGTCCGGCACCGAGGTTCCGGGCCTCCAGGCCTTCCTGGCACGAGCCGGCCTGCACGAGGTGGTCGTACGCAACGACCTGGACCCCGACCAGATCGGTTACGTCCCGCCGCAGACCGTGAAGCGGACCTTGGAGTCGTCCGGCTACGGCAAGGTCGCCGGATTCGGTCCGCTGGTGACCGGCGGTCGTATCGCCGCCGGCACCCCGCTGCAGGTGCAGGGGCTCGTTCCGCGGCTCCAGGCCGTGGAGATCTACCGCCCGCAGGACCGCGAGGGCCGTCCCGGCAAGGTCGGTGTGTCGGCCGCGTCCGACACGGCCGTGGTCAGTGGCGGACCCGAGTCGCTGCTCCAGCTGTCGGCCGATCCCTCCATGGCCGACCGGCCGGCCGTGCTGGCCGGGGACCGTCTTCCCGAGGGTGTCACCGCACCGGTGAAGGCCGTCGCGGACGGACTGCGCCGCGCCGACACCCGCTTCGGCCTGGTCAACAACAACACCTCGTACACGTACACCGAGAACGAGCGCAATCACTCCGACAGCCTGCAGAACCCGGGCGAGAAGCCCAAGCAGATCCTGCCGTCGGAGGGCGCCGGTCACCAGACGACGGCCGAACTGCGCGGTGCGGAGTCCGTGACGGCCTCCAGCAGTGGCAACTGGCTGTTCCACCAGCCGCAGTACGACCCGGTGAACGCCTTCGACGGCAACCCGGACACGGCATGGGCCGAGGGCAGCCCGGGTGAGCCGGCCGGTCAGTGGCTCAAGGTTCACTTCTCTCAGCCGACCGACATCCCCTCCTCCATCCAGCTGACGCCGCTGCGGGGCGACGGCACTCGATCCGCGCCCACGCGGGTGCGGATAGAGACCGACCAGGGTTCGGCCGACAGCCCGCTGCAGACGAACGGCTCGCCGCAGACCGTCAAGGCACCCGTCGGCGATGCCTCCTGGATGAAGATCACCGTTCTTGCCGCGCAGCAGGGCGGGCCGGGCCTGGCCGGGGCCGGCTTCTCCGAGGTGTCGATCCCGGACGTGCAGGTGACGCGCATGCTGGCGCTGCCCGCCGACGCGAGCGACACCGAGGCGGCGGCGACCGTGTACTCCCTGCACCGCGGTACCGACGCGGGCGGCTTGTCGCCCGTATCGGCCGAGGTGGGACTGCACCGGCAGATCAGCACCAAGGACGCGGCCGAGTACCAGGTGTCGGCGCGAGCCGTCGCCGTACCCGGCGCCCGCATGGACGAACTGCTCGACCGCTCGGCTCCGGGATCGAAGAACCGGGTGACGGCCTCCGTGGATTCCACCAGCCGCAGCGGCATGTCACTCAGCGCGCGCAACCTGGTCGACGGTGACCTGACGACCGCCTGGATCGCGGGTGACCGGCCGGTCGTCCACCTGAGCTGGCCCAAGAAGGAGAAGATCGACGAGATCGTCCTCGCACCGGCCGGCGGGGTGTCCACCCGGCCCGAGCAGGTGCTGATCAGTTCGCCGCACGGCGCCGCGACGGCTGACGTGGACGAGAACGGCCGGGCCCGTTTCCCGGAGATCGAGACGAACCAGCTCGACATCACCATCAGCCGGGTAGCCCCGCTCACCGTCCACAACCCGGTGGCGGAGGCGGAGTTGCAGCTGCCCGTCGGGCTCAGTGAGGTCCATGTTCCGGCGCTGGCCGATCTGCGGGTGCCCCGTGCCAAGCCGTCCGCGCGCTTCTCGCTTCCGTGCGGCCAGGGCCCGGACCTCGCGGTCGGCGGCGTCCTGCACAAGACGAAGGCCTCCGGATCCGTCCGGGACCTCACCGAGCGGCGTCCCGTCACCGTCGCACTCTGCGCGGGAGAGGAAGAGGACGGCACCCTGGACCTTCCGGCCGGAAAGCACGAGGTGGAGGCGGATGACGCGGGCCCACTGGCGATCACCGACGTCACGCTGACCCGGGGCACCCCGCAGGAGATCGCGGGAGCGGCGGGCCGTGAGGCCGACGTCACCAAGTGGACCGACGACAGCCGGACCGTCTCGGTTTCGGCCGGCTCGGGCGAGGCCGCGTACCTGCAGACCTACGAGAACGCCAACGACGGCTGGAAGGCCACGCTGGACGGCGCGGAGCTGGAGTCGGTGCGGCTCGACGGCTGGCAGCAGGCGTGGGTGATCCCGGCCGGGGCGTCCGGCACGGTGAACCTGGAGTTCGAGCCCTCCGGTCCGTACCGGGCCGCCCTGATCGGCGGTGCGATCGCGCTCGCCGCGCTGGTCGCACTGGCCTTCGCGGGCCGCAGGCGCAACGCCGGTGGACCCACCGGCCTTTACGAGGAGCTGCCCGAACCGGCGGCCCCCGGGATGCTGCTCGGGACACTGGCGCTGACCGCCGTCGTCGCGGTGGCGGCCGGTCCGCTGGCCCTGGTGGTGCCCGTACTCGCCGTGGCGGCAAGGTTCCGGCCGGCCGTCCTGGTGCCGACCGCCGCGGCGGCGATGGCCGGAGCGGGTATCGCCGCGGCCATCGGCGCCGGGGAGCCGGCCGCCGCCGGGCAAGGCGCGTTCAGCGCCTTCGCCCAGGTACTGGCACTGGTGGCCCTGTCCGCCGCCTTGGTGACGGCGGTACGCCCGGGGTCCACGGCCGGGCGGGGAGACGACAGCGGTGCCGAGGCGCCGGAAGGCGACAGCGGTGCCGACGCGCCGGAACGCGACAGCGGTGCCGACGCACCCGTGGCAGGACCGGTGGTCACGGCCCGGCAGGGAAGCACGGGCGCCGGGGACCGGACTGAGCAGCTCCCTGGGCACCAAGGAGGCGGTGGCCCGTCATGACCTCGTCGCGAACCGCCGGGTGGGGGTCCTCACCCCCACCCGGCGGGGTCCGGATTCCCTTTCCGGTGACCGATGAGGTGTCCCGGCACTGCCTCAGTGACGACGAGCCGGACACCGTACACATCGAGGTCCATCTGCCCGGACGGCTGGACCCGGAACGGTTGCGGACCGCGTTCCGGCGGGCCCTGCTGACACACCCCCGGGTACTGATGCGGGAAGTGCCCGGCCGCCGGCTCCGGCAGTCCTTCGCGTGGGAGCTGACCGGCGAACCGGAGTGCGATCCGGTGAGCTTCCCCAGGCCGGGACCCGAGGCGCTGGGCCGTGCCCGCGCCCGGGCCCTGGGGGAATGCCCGTCATTGGCCCTGTCGCCGCCGATGCGCCTGGAAGTCATCGAGGGGGACGGGGGAACCGCCGTCGGTGAGCCGCCGGAGGCGGACGGCCCGGAGGCGACCCGGACGGTGCTGCTGCTGACGATGCATCACACCGCTCTCGACGCGGGGTCCGGACTACGGGTCCTCGCCACGACCGCGGAACAGTACGGCGGCTCGGCCGCTCTCCCCGTCGCCGGGCCGGTCCGGCAGGGCCCCCCGGGTCCGGCCGCGACCGGCGGCGCGGACCGTGCGGTGCGGTCGCGGCCCGTGCGGGTCGCGCCGGACTCCCGCCCCGGACCGGAGCGCGCCCGCGCCATGGGCAACGGCATGCTGCAGGCGGAATTGCCCGTTCCGCCCGCGGCGGGCCGGACCGGCGGGCTCGCGTCGTGGACCGTCAACGATCAACTGCTGGTCGCCGCGTCACTGATGGTGGGCCGCTGGAACGTCTCCCAGGGCCGGCCCGCCGGTCCGGTGCGGATCACGATGCCCGTCGACGACCGTCCGCGCGGCAGAGACATGCCGATGGGGAACGGAACCCGGCTCGTCGAAGTGGCCATGACCCCCGAGGACCCGCACGACCTGGACCTGCTGTTCGGTGAGCGGCCGGACCCGGCGGCCGTGGCCCGACTGCTGCGCGCCACCGCTCGGCGCACCCGCGCGCTCAAGTCGGCCCACGGTGCGCCGCTGGGCTTCGGGGCGAACCTGCTGACCGCGCCCTTTCTGCCGGTCGGAATCCGGGGCACGCTCACCCGTGGCGCCCGGCGGGCCGCGGCCCCCTGGACGTCTACGGTGCTGGTCACCAATGTCGGGCGCGTTCCCTACGCGCTGGACTTCGGCGACGCCGGGCGGGCGAAGGCCGTGTGGTTCTCCGCACCGGCCCGGATGCCGCGCGGGCTGAGCGTTGCGGCGGCTTCCACCGGCGGGCGGCTGCATGTGACGCTGCGCTGGTCGCGGGCGCTGCTGGGCGACACGGCGGGCGCGGACCTGGCCGGCTTGTTCGCGCAGTCGCTTTCGGCCACATCGCAGGTCACCCACCCCGAAAAGGACTCTGCGAGGCCGTCATGACCCTCTCCCCCCACTGCTCAGCCGCCAGGAACTCGGCGGAGCCGACCGTACCTTCGCCGGCCCCGTCCGCTCCCGGGCTGCGGGACTTCTACGAGGACCCCGCCGTCCCCGTCGCCTCCGGCGAGGCCCGTACGCTGCGCCAGGCCCGGATGCTCGCCGAGGCCCTCGGGCCCGTCAGCGCCGGCCGTCCGGCCGCGACCGTGCTCGACGTGGGCTGCGGTGACGGCTCGGCCGCCGCGATCGCCGCCCGAGAACTGAACGGGCACCGCGTCGTGGGAGTCGACTGGTCGCAGGGCGCGCTGCTCCGGGCGGCGCCGCGCCTGAGCCAGGTCGTCCGCGGTGAACTGACGGACGGCGGGCTGCCGTTCGCCTCCGGAAGCGCTGACGCCGTGCTCTTCAGCGAGGTCGTCGAGCATCTCGTCGACCCCGACAGCGCCCTCGACGAACTGCACCGCGTGCTGCGGCCAGGTGGGCATCTGATGCTCTCCACCCCCAACCTCGCCGCCTGGTACAACCGCGGACTCCTGCTCGCCGGAGTCCAGCCGGTGTTCTCCGAGGTGAGTCTGCGCCACATCCACGGCAGGCCGGGCAGCCAGGTGGTCGGCCATCTGCGCCTTTACACGGCACGCGCGTTGCGCGAGTTCGTGGCGGCGTGCGGGTTCGAGGTGGTGAAGGTCGCCGGTGCACCGTTCCACGGAGTGCCGCGCCCGCTCCGGACTCTGGACCGGATGGCCTGCCGGCTGCCGTCCCTCGCGTCCATCCTCCTTGTGCACGCGAGAAAGGTGTAGCCCGTGGTGTGGGGAGTAGCCGCCGCGCTGGTGGCGAACGTGCTCTACAGCACCGGCTTCGTCCTGGAGAAGCGTGCGCTGGCCGGCATGCCGGCGCTGAGTGCGGCACAGCCGGGCCGGGCCCTGCTCCTGCTGGCCCGCCGGCCCCTGTGGATCTGCGGGGCCATGGCGCTCGCCCTGGGGTTCGGCGCCCAACTGGCCGTCTACCGCTCCCTGCCGATCGCCGCCGCCCAGGGTCTGTTCCTTTCCGGTCTCGTCCTCCTGCTGGTGCTCTCGTCGGTGGTGCTCGGTGAGCGCCCCTCCGGCCGTGAGCGGCGCGCGGTGGCGGTCATCGGGCTGGCACTGGTCATGGTGGTGTCCTCTCTGTACGGGAGCGAGGAGGAGGTCAGCCGCAGCGCGCCCGCGGGCATCCTGCTGGCACTGTGCGTGCCGACACTCGCGGCCGGACTGGCCCTGTACGCGGCTGCGGAACGCCGCGCCCGCCGGCGTCACCGGCAGCCGACCACCGGAGTGGCGTACGCGGTGGCGATCGGTCTGCTCTACGGGGTCAGCTCGCTCGCCATCAAGGGAGTCTCCGGACACGTGGACACCGCAGACCTCAAGGGCTCCGTGGCGGGCCTGTTCGCCAGCCCCTACCCGTACCTTCTGCTGGTCACAGGGTTCAGCGGACTGGTGCTGTCGCAGACCGCACTGCAGCGCTGCCGGGCGTCCCTGATCGTCCCGGTGTGCTCGACGGTGACCTGTGTGTTCACCATCGTCAGCGGCACGATCGCGTTCGACGAGCCGCTGCCGGAGGACCCACTGCGGCTGTTACTGCGCATCGGCGGCACCGTGCTGGCCCTGACGGTCCTGCTCACCCTGCCGCGACACGACACGGACACCCCCACATCGAAGGAAGCCGGCCATGAAGCCTGACAACCCGCTGCTGAAGATCCTCGCCTGTCCGCTCGACAAGGGTCCGCTGATCCTCGAAGAGAACGGCGACGCTCTCTACAACCCGCGCCTGCGACGCCGCTATCCGATCGTCGACGGCATCCCGCAACTGCTCCCCTCCTCCGGCGAGCCCGTCGCCGATCAGGAACAGGACCGCCTGCTGGACTCCGCCTGACACCCGAGCGAGCGCCCGCCCCCACCTCCGAGGCCCAGGTCACATTCGAGGTCCCGAAGGGGTGAAGGATGCCACAGGCCCTTGGTCCTCCACGACCGGCGTTAGTAGCCCCGGAACCACGCCCGCGCCTCCCTGGCCCGCCCCCGGCTCGGGACTTCGGACCCTTCCTCCGAGGCGGGGCCGTACTCGGGGTCGTTGCGGAGGCCGGTCGGGCTCGCTGACAATGGATCACGTCGCCGGACACCGCGGACCCCGTACGAACGGGTCACGGTCGACGAGTACCGGTCCCGCACCACTCGGACCGGCCGCGACTCCCCCGTTCCCGACGTGAGGTCTCTACGTGTCGTTCGCCCGTCGCATGCTCGCCCAGCCCCGCTCCGCCCGCCGTAAGGCCGCCGCCGCCGGCGCGACCGTACTGTTGGGCGCCACCGGTCTGGCCCTGGCCGTCACCCCGGCGACGGCCGCCCCGGCCGCTGCCCCGACGACCGCCGCGAGCGCCCAGGCCACGGCGAAGAAGATGATCGACGACAACGCCCAGTACACGTGCTTCGACAAGATCGTCGATCACGAGAGCGACTGGGACGTCAACGCGTCCAACGCCTCCTCGGGCGCCTACGGCCTGGTCCAGGCCCTGCCCGGCTCGAAGATGGCCTCGGCGGGCTCGGACTGGCAGACCAACGCCAAGACCCAGATCGAGTGGGGCGTCGACTACATGGAGGACCGCTACGGCAGCCCGTGCGGCGCCTGGGACTTCTGGCAGTCCAACGGCTGGTACTGACCCACAGCCCAAAACTCACACGAGGTCCCCGACCGGACAACTCCGGTCGGGGACCTCGTGGCGCCGGGCCCTTCGCGTCGGCTTGTTCAGGCACCGACGGCCGTGAACCCACCGTCGACATGGATGACCTGACCCGTGATGGCGTGCGAGTCGTCACCGAGGAGGAAGGCCACCGTGTCCGCGACGGACGTGGCGTCGGAGGTATCCCATCCCAGCGGTGCCCGCTCCGGCCAGAGCTTTGCAAGCTGATCGAAGCCGGGGATCGACTTACCGGCCATCGTCGTGATGGGGCCCGAGTCCGTTCTGTTGAGCTGCGCCGCAATCGGCGTCGGCTCTTCACCAGGCCGAACCCCGTTGAATTCGAGTTCATCTTCAGCGAAGCTGCTCCGACCCAGCGCGCCGGCGGCAGAAGCATCATGCTGGAGCAGCTCGACTCACTGATCGAGGATGAAGCCCTCCACGCCATCAGCCTGCGAGTCGTACCCTTCACAGCTCCCGTTCCACCGACACACCCGCTGCATCTCCTGGAGTTCGGCGGGGCAGACGAGAAGCCCCTCACCGCGTTCGATTCCATGACGGGAATGACGTTCCAGAAGCGTCCCAGGGATGTCCGCGAGAATAGGTACTACATCGAGGCGATGCGCCAACTGGCGCTCAACACGGTGGAGTCGAGGGCAATGATTGAGACTGGCGGCTCAGCAGATGGCCGATCAGGACATTCGCCCCGACTCCGGTTCGCGCTCCTGACCTTCGCCGGAAGCCCGGCCGCACCTCCCGGACGCGCCGCCGTTCCCCTCCCCGGGAGGGACGGCGGCGCGTCCGTCGGTGCTCCCTGCCCGGGACCGGGGCGGTCTCAGAGCCGCTGAATGATCGTCCCCGTGGCCAGCGCGCCGCCCGCGCACATCGTGATGAGCGCGAACTCCTTGTCCCGGCGCTCCAGTTCGTGCAGGGCCGTGGTGATGAGCCGGGCACCCGTGGCGCCGACCGGATGGCCGAGGGCGATCGCTCCGCCGTTCACGTTGACCTTCTCCAGGTCCTGGCCGAACACCTGCGCCCAGCTCAACACCACCGAGGCGAAGGCCTCGTTGATCTCGACGAGGTCGATGTCCTTCAGGGACATGCCCGCCTTGCCAAGGACCGCGCGGGTCGCGTCGATCGGGCCGTCGAGGTGGAAGTGCGGGTCCGAGCCGACCAGGGCCTGGGCGACGATCCGGGCGCGCGGCTTGAGCTTGAGGGCGCGCGCCATGCGCTTGGACGCCCACATGATGGCGCAGGCACCGTCGGATATCTGCGAGGCGTTGCCCGCCGTGTGGATCGCGGTCGGCATGACCGGCTTGAGGCCGCCGAGGCCCTCCATGGTGGTGTCCCGCAGCCCCTCGTCACGGTCGACGAGCCGCCACATGCCCTGCCCCGCGGCCTGTTCCTCCTCGGTGGTGGGCACCTGGACCGCGTACGTCTCGCGCTTGAAGCGTTCCTCGGCCCAGGCCTCCGCCGCCCGCTCCTGCGAGAGCAGGCCCAGCGAGTCGACGTTCTCGCGGGAGAGGCCACGTTTCCGGGCGATGCGTTCGGCGGCCTCGAACTGGTTGGGCAGGTCCACGTTCCACTCGTCCGGCCAGGGCTTGCCCGGCCCGTGCTTGGAGCCGCTGCCCAGCGGCACGCGCGACATCGCCTCGACGCCGCAGCTGATGCCGACGTCGATGACCCCGGCCGCGACCATGTTGGCGACCATGTGCGATGCCTGTTGCGAGGAGCCGCACTGGCAGTCCACGGTGGTGGCGGCGGTCTCGTAGGGGAGGCCCACGGCCAGCCACGCGTTGCGCGCCGGGTTCATGGACTGTTCGCCGGCGTGGGTGACCGTACCGCCGACGATCTGCTCGACGCAGTCGGCGTGAATCCCGGTGCGGCCCAGCAGTTCACGGTAGGTCTCGCCCAGCAGATAGGCGGGATGCAGATTGGCGAGCGCGCCCCCGCGCTTGCCGATGGGGGTGCGTACGGCTTCGACGATGACGGGTTCCGCGGCCATGAGCTCGTCCTCTCCTCGCACTTCCGCTGGGGCGTCCCGGCACCCACGGAAGGAACTAGTACGCGTTCTAGTTCTGTAGCAGTCTTATGACCCTTACCCCGGGTACGCAAGGGGCGTGCACCCACCTTGCGCACGCGGCACGCACTCCGTTACGCGCGGCGTACCGTGCTGGGCAACAGATCCGGCCACGGCTCTTGCGATTTGTAGAACTCGTTACTACCTTTCGGGCAACTTCTGATGGGCCGTCAGACAGTTCGCTGCCAGACCTGGAGTGGAGAGGTGCCCATGCGCTGCCCCCATCTGCCCGAAGGGTTCGACTTCACCGATCCCGACCTGCTCCAAGCCCGGGTGCCGCACCCGGAGTTCACCGAGATGCGGGAGACCGCACCGGTCTGGTGGTGCGCCCAGCCCGCCGGGATCTCCGGCTTCGACGACGAGGGCTACTGGGCCGTCACGCGCCACGCGGACGTCAGATACGTCTCCACCCACCCGGAACTCTTCTCCTCGAACACCAACACCGCGGTCATCCGCTTCAACGAGACGATCAGCCGTGACCAGATCGAGGTCCAGAAGCTGATCATGCTGAACATGGACCCGCCCGAGCACACCCGGGTCCGCCAGATCGTCCAGCGCGGCTTCACGCCCCGCGCGATACGTTCCCTGGAGCAGGCCCTGCACAACCGCGCCCGCTCGATCGCCGAGACCGCCCTCGCCGCCGTGGACGAGAACGGCTCGTTCGACTTCGTGACCGACATCGCCGTCGAACTACCCCTCCAGGCCATCGCCGAACTCATCGGCGTGCCCCAGGAGGACCGGTCCAAGATCTTCGACTGGTCCAACAAGATGGCCGCGTACGACGATCCCGAGTACGCGATCACCGAGGAGGTCGGCACCGAGGCGGCCATGGAGATCGTCTCCTACGCCATGAACCTGGCTGCGGCGCGCAAGGAGTGCCCGGCCAAGGACATCGTGTCCCAGCTCGTCGCGGCGGAAGGCGAAGGGAACCTCTCCGGCGACGAGTTCGGCTTCTTCGTGATCCTGCTCGCCGTCGCCGGCAACGAGACCACCCGTAATGCCATCAGCCACGGGATGCACGCCTTCCTCACCCACCCCGAGCAGTGGGAGCTGTACAAGCGCGAGCGCCCGGCCACGACCGCCGAGGAGGTCGTCCGCTGGGCGACCCCCGTGGTCTCCTTCCAGCGCACCGCGACGCAGGACCTGGAGCTCGGCGGGCAGCGGATCAAGAAGGGGGACCGGGTCGGGCTGTTCTACTCCTCCGCCAACAACGACCCCGAGGTCTTCGATCACCCCGAGCGCTTCGACATCTCCCGCGATCCGAACCCGCATCTCGGGTTCGGCGGCGGCGGCCCGCACTTCTGCCTGGGCAAGTCCCTGGCCGTGATGGAGATCAACCTGATCTTCAACGCCGTCGCCGACGTGCTGCCGGACCTGCGTCTGGTGAGCGAGCCACGGCGGCTGCGCTCGGCCTGGCTCAACGGCATCAAGCAGTTGCAGGTCAGCACCGGCAGGCTCTAGTGTCCACGAAGCGTGAGCGAGCACAGGACCCTCAACCCTAAAAGGACTTGCGACCTGCTGCACTAGGCAGCGGTGTAGGGGTTGATGATGCGGTGTGGGCGGCGGGCGGTCGCAACGACGTGCTGGGGGAACTGCGGACCCGCGACGTAGTGGCGGCCCTTGGTCTGCCCGACCGCGGTCAGCACTCCGGCCTTCGTCAATGCCTGCAGGTCCCGGGTCGCCTGCTGGGTGTTGATCGCTTCCTGCCGTTCGTAGCGCGAGCGTCGTACCCGGTTCACCATGGCCACCTCGTGCAGAGCGGTGACCTGCCGCTCGCTGATTCCGTGCGCCTCGGCATGCTGCATCAGCTCGAGCCACACCTGGTTGGAGCGGTCGACCCGGTACTGCACCCGCTGCGTCTGCTCGTGGTAGGCGCGCAGGTTGAACTTGATCCAGGGCAGGGTGTCGCGCTCGGGTGAGTACACCGGGCCGCCGACTTCCCGCAGCACCTTGTAGTACTCCCAGGTGTTGCCGGGCATTCCGAGCCACTCCTCGATCGAGGAGAACTCGGATGCCAGGACGCCGCCGCGGGCGATCAGGAGAGTCTGCAGGGAGCGGGACATGCGGCCGTTTCCGTCGGACCACGGGTGGATCTTCACCAGGTTCAGGTGCGCCATCGCCGCCCTGATCAGGAAATGCCCCTCGGTGTCGCCGTCGTTGAGCCAGTCCACCAGCTCGGCCATCAGGTCCGGCACCAGCTCGGGATCCGGGCCGTCGTAGTCGGTGGCGAGCTCATCCCCGGGCACGGTGATCCGGATCGAAGTCTTGCGCCACTGCCCGGCGGTGCGCTGCGGGTGGTGGTGGCCCTGCAGCATCCAGTGCAGAGCGTTCAGCAGTTCTTTGCTGTACCGGAAGTCCTCGACGTCGTGGAGCGACTGGATGTAGGTCATCGCCTGTTGGTAGGCGAGGGTCTCCGCCTTGTTTTCCTCGCTGGCGTCTACCTCGCGTTCGCCGTCCATCAGGTCTGCTACGTCCTCGGCGTCGACCTGGTAGCCCTCGATGGTGTTCGACGCCGCGATCGCACTAGCGGTCAGCGCCTTGCGTAGATCCTGTGTCCACTTCATCGGCGCGTGTTGCACCGCGTCACGCAGCCGCTCGCGCAGGCCGTCGACCTCTTCCAGGACCTTGATGTCGGAAGTGTCGAGGGCGGGAGTCTCATACAGCATGATTCAATGATACCAGCTAACTATCATTCGAGGGCCTGCGGCTTTGGTGGCTGCTCGGCTGGTTTCACATCGTCGGCCGGTAGGGCCTTGGGTCCTGGAGAGAGACCAGGAGCCGGAACCGGCAAAAGGCCCGGTCGCCACCTGGATCACCGACTTCTACAACGTCCGTCGGCTATATAGCGTGTGCGACTCCAAGAGCCCGATCGACCACGAACGCAAGTACGGGGCCGGCCTCGCCGCGGGTGGCTGCATATCGTCAATCAGCCGGTCGTCCGCAGACTTCGACGGAGCCGCTTCAGACTGCTCGACGGACGCGGCCTCGGTCACGTTCTCACTGGTCATCGGCGCATCTTCCTTGATCAGGAGTCACACCGATGGTTTACAGTCCCCGTCTTCGGCGGAGGAGTTGCCGCTGCTCGCCCACAGAGAACGGATGTGACCCAGGTGTCTGCCCATGCACTCCTCCGCCCCCTTGTCGTCACCGGCGAGCATCAGGTCGAGGATCTCCAGGTGCTCCTCTGCCGAGGGGATCAGCTCGTCTCTGTGGTCCAGCGCGGTGAGACCGTAGAGGCGGGAGCGACTGCGCAGCTCGCTCACGGTTTCGACAAGGCGGTCGTTTCCGGCGAGGGCGAGCAGTGACAGGTGGAACTGCCGGTCGGCCTCCAGGTACCCGATGAGATCGTGGTCGCGCGCCGCCCGCACGATCTCCCGGGCGACCGGGCGCAGCCCCTCCAGCGCCTGGCGGGTGGCGATGCGGGTGAGGCGCCCGACCGTGGGGATCTCGAGCAGTGCGCGAATCTCGGTGTACTGATCGAGATCGCTCTCGCTCAGCTCGGTGACCCTGAAGCCCTTGTTCCGGACCGGCTCGACCAGGCCCTCACGGGCCAGGTCGAGCATCGCCTCGCGGACCGGGGTAGCCGAGATACCGAAGTCCTCGGCGAGGGTGGGGGCCGAATACACCACACCGGGTCGCAGCTCACCGGAGATCAGGGCGGCCCGCAGAGCGTTGCCGACCTGGTCCCGCAGTCGCTCGCGGGTGGCATTGAGGTCGCGGCGCTTCAGATGGCCCATCGCAGCGGTAGTCCCTTCGGGCTGACAGGACCACCACCGTACAATGTCACGTTGCCCGGGCAGGCGACAGGGTGTAGGTACGGCTGGAGGTGTAGAACTCCAAAGCCGCCCCGCCTTGTTCACGGGCCCCGTGGCTGGAACCCTTGGCGCCTCCGAAGGGCACGTGGAAGTCCACGCCGGTGGACGGGGCGTTGATCCGGATCATCCCGGTGTCGAGACGATCCAGGCCGCCCAGCGCCGTGTCCAGGCCGGCGGTGTGTACCGAGGTGACCAATCCGTACGGCACGGCGTTCGTGATCCGCACCGCGTGAGCGAGGTCATCGGCTGGCAGCAAGGAGGCGACAGGCCCGAAGATCTCTTCGCGGAGCAGGCGGTGCCCCGGGGGGATCTTCTCGAGCAGCGTGGGGGCCGCGTACCAGCCGGGCTGGTCGGGCACGGTGCCGCCGGCCAGCGCGGACAGGCCGTACCAGGCCTCGCTGACCCGATCTCGGGCGTGTTGGTCGATGAGTGGCCCGCTCACCGTCGCCGCGTCGGCCGGATCGCCGACCGGAATGGCCCTGAGCGCCGCGGAGAGCGCTTCGCGTAGGGGATTGAGGGCCGCACCGACTGCGATAACTCTGCTGGTAGCAGTGCACTTCTGACCAGCGTACCCGGCGATGGACGCGGCGATATGCGTCGCGGCCTGCTCGATCTCGGCGTCCGGCAAGACGATCGCCGCGTTCAGGCCGCCCATTTCCGCCTGGACCGGAACGCCTCGGCTTGTGGCGGCGCGCGCGACGGCCTGGCCCACGATCGTCGAGCCGGTGAAGGAAACGACGTCAGCGGAGAAGACGAGCGCGTTACCTTCCGTCGAGCCACCGGGCACGCAGATGAACGCACCTGGGGGAAGGGCGTTCTCAATGATTCCGGCCAGGCGTTGCGCGCAGGCGGTTGCCTCGGGGGCCGGCTTGAGGACGACCGTGTTGCCCGCCGCAAGAGCTGGCGCGGCTTTCCAGCTCGGAATGGCGAAAGGGAAATTCCAGGGCGTGATCAGCCCGGCGACGCCGTGCGGGCGGCGTCGGGTGAGCAGCAGGCCGGGGCCTGTGGCCGTCTCGTGCACGGCACCCACGGGGTCATACGGCGCCTGCGCGTAGTAGCGCCAGATGGCAGCCGTGCGGGCGACCTCGGCCCGGGCTTCGACAAGAGGCTTTCCCACCTCCCGGACGGCGAGCGCGGTCAGTTCGACTGCCGCGGCGTCGATGGCATCGGCTATTGCGGCCAAGGCGGCCGACCGGGCGGCCGCCCCACAGAGCAGCCATCCGGCCTGGGCGTCGCGGGCCCGCTCCACCGCCTCCGCCATCGCGAAGGCCCCTGTTGCCGGAACCTGAAGGAGCACGTCGGACGGGTCAGCGGGATTGCGGGAAGTGACGAGGGATACGGCGCTCATAGGAGGAAACCTCCAGGGAAGGGGTCGTCCGGGTCGAGGAAGTACTGGGCGGTGCCGGTGATCCAGGCGCGTCCGGTGACGGTCGGTACGACAGCGGGCACGGAACTGACCACGGTCTCCTCGGTCAGGCGCCCGATGAAGCGGGTGCCGATGAAGGACTCGTTGATGAAGTCCTGGCCGAGAGGCAGCTGTTCGCGCGCGTGCAGTTGAGCCATCCGGGCCGAGGTACCTGTTCCGCAGGGGGAGCGGTCGAACCAGCCCGGGTGGATGGCCATCGCGTGCCGCGAGTGCCGTGCGTCGGAACCGGGAGCAGCGAGGTACACATGCTTGACTCCGGCGATCTCCGGCTGCTCAGGATGCACCGGCCGCTCCGGTGAGGCGTTGATCGCGTCCATGACGGCCAGCCCGGCGGCCAGCAGGTCGTCCTTGCGGGCACGGTCGAAGGGCAGGTGCAGTGCGTCGAGGTCGACGAAGGCGTAGAAGTTGCCGCCGAACGCGAGGTCGTAGGTCACCGTTCCGTAGCCGGGTACCGGCACTTCGCGATCCAGAGCGGAGCAGAACGCGGGCACGTTGGTGAACGTGACCGCCTTGGCCGCACCGCCCACCACCTGTACTTCGGCGGTCACCAGACCCGCCGGTGTGTCGAGCCGCACCGTGGTGACCGGTTCGCTCACCGGCACCATGCCGGTCTCCACCAGGACGGTGGCGACCCCGATCGTGCCGTGTCCGCACATCGGAAGCAGCCCGGAGACCTCGATGTAGAGGACGCCGTAGTCGGCGTCAGGCCGGGTGGGTGGCTGGAGGATCGCGCCGCTCATGGAGGCGTGGCCACGCGGCTCGTACATCAGGAGCGTACGGAGGTGGTCCATGTGCTCGCCGAAGTACATTCGCCGCTCGGCCATCGTGGCGCCGGGAATGACCCCGACGCCACCGGTGATGACGCGCGTGGGCATGCCTTCGGTGTGCGAGTCAACGGCATGGAAGACATGGCGCGTACGCACGGGTTTTCCTTTCGTTCGGTCGGGTGGTCCGGTCAGTGGTGGCCGTCGGCCACCGCCTTCTCGGTGGCGGTCCGCACCGCCGCTTCGATCTCCTCGGTGAGCGGGGAACGCGGCGGTCGCGTGGGCCCGCCCGGTCGGCCGACGATGTCCATGGACAGCTTGATGGACTGGACGAACTCGGTCTTGGAATCCCAGCGCAGCAGTGAGTGCAACGACGTGTAGAGAGGTAGCGCTGTGGACACGTCTCCCGCGACAGCGGCGTGGTACAGCGCGGCACAGCTGGTGGGGAAGGCGTTGGGGTACCCGGCGATCCAGCCGACGGCACCGGCGAGGGCGAGTTCGAGCAGGACGTCGTCGGCGCCGATCAGCAGATCGAGTCCGGGGGCGAGTTCCGCGATCTCGTACGCCCTGCGGACGTCACCCGTGAACTCCTTCACGGCGACGATGCTGCCGTCCTGGTGCAGCTGGGCCAGCACATCGGGGGTGAGGTCGACCTTGGTGTCGATCGGGTTGTTGTAGGCGACCACCGGGACCCCGGCCTTGGCGACTTCGGCGTAGTGGGCGCGTACGGCCGGCACGTCGGCGCGGTAGGCGTTCGGCGGCAGGACGAGCACCGAGCCGCAGCCTTCCTCGGCCGCTTGCTCCGTCCAGCGACGTGCTTCGGCGCTGCCGTAGGCGGAGACGCCCGGCATGACCCGCGCGCCGCCGGCCGCCTCGACCGCGGTCCGCACCACGCGGGCCCGCTCCTCGTCGGAGAGGGTCTGGTATTCACCGAGCGAGCCGTTGGGCACCACCCCGTCGCAGCCGTTGGCGATCAGCCACCGGACGTGCTCGGCATAGGCGTCGTAGTCGACGGAGAGGTCTTCACGCAGAGGCAGGACGGTGGCGACCACGATGCCGCGCCAGGGGCGGGCACTGTTCCAGGCCGTGGTGCTCATGTGGCAAGAACCTTTCTGTGGATGTGACATCGGTCGGACGCCGCACGCGTTCGCCTGCGGTCGCCCGTGGGCGCTGGGACGGCATCGGGCTCAGGTCGAAGGCCGGTAGCTCGGCGCTCCGGCCGGTTTGCCATCGGGGTCGTCGAGGCCGGCGAGGACGGCGAGCGGTACCGGCACGGCCAACGGACGGCGTTCGACCGGCAGTCCGTCGGCTCGGCCGCAGGCTGCGAGGCAGGCGACCGCCGCGCCGCACATGCGGCCCTGACACCAGCCCATGCCGGCCCGGGTAAGCAGTTTCACGGTGCGTGCGTCCCGAGCTCCGAGATCCTCGACCGCCTCGCGGATCCGCCCCGCGGTGACCTCCTCGCAGCGGCACACCTCGGTCTCGTCCGTCAGCCAGCGCGACCACCCCGGGCCGGGCGCGTGGGCGGCGGCCATCACGTCGACGAAGGCACGCATCCGGTCCCTGCGGCGTTGGAGTGCCCGGACGCGGCCACTGGGGGCAAGGCGTCCCAGGAGCCGCGCGGCGGCGGCGATCCCCGCGAGTTCTCCTTCGGTGCGGGCCAGGGCCGCGCCGCCGACTCCTCCGGTCTCGCCCGCGGCCCACAAGCCCCGTACCGAGGTCTCCTGAAGGCGGTCCACGGCCAGGGCGCGGGTGCCGTCGGGCAGTGACCGGGAGGCGCAGCCGAGGGTCGTTGCCAGTTCGATCTGGGGCATGAGACCGTGCCCGACGGCCAGCGCGTCGCACTGGATGCGGCGCCCCGCCCCCTGTGCGGGGCGCCAGTTCTTGTCGAGTCGGGTGACGGTGACAGCTTCCACCCGGTCGGTGCCGTGGACCTCGGTGACCGCGCTGCGCATCCGCACCCGTACCCGGTGCCGCAGCAGCGCGGTGCCATGGACCAGCGCCTCGGCTGACTTGTGCGGGTTCGTGACGAGTGCCCGGGGGTGCCGGGCGTAGCGCAGGTAGCCGGACGCCTCGACCACGGCGGGCACCCTCGCGCCGGCAGCCGCCAGCGCGGAAGCGACCGCGAGCAGCAGAGGGCCGCTTCCCGCCACGACGATCCGCCGGCCCGGCAGTACCAGCCCGGACTTGAGCATGGCCTGCGCTCCCCCGGCGGCCACGACTCCCGGAAGAGTCCAGCCGGGAATGGGAAGGTGGCGTTCGTAGGCTCCGGTGGCAAGCAGCACAGCACGGGCCCGCAGCCGCACCGGCCGCCCATCGCCGCCGTCGGCCCCGGTGACCGCGTGCACCGCCCACGTCGCGCCGACGTCCGCGCTCTCGTTCGTCACGCTCCACACGTGATGACCGGGGAGGTGACGGATCCTGCTCTGTGCCAGTCGCCCGCGCAGGTCGGCGTAGCCGGACCAGTCATGGTGCAGGGCCTCGGGCCGGACGGCTCCCAGGGCGGGATGCGGAGTGCGGTAGAACTGCCCGCCGGTGTGTGCGGAAGCATCCAGCAGGGCGACTTTCAGCCCCATGTCGGCGGCGGCGACGGCGCCCGCGAGGCCGGCGGGTCCCGCACCGATCACCGCGAGATCGTACGGTTCAGACCCCGAGACCGGCACGGCCGTGTCCTTCCTGTGTGGTGATCGCGTCTCCCGGCCGGGCCGGGACCAGGCAGGCTCGTCGGTTGGGTTCTCCGTTGACGGTGGCCAGGCAGTCGTAGCACTGGCCGATGCCACAGAACGCGCCCCGCGGGCGCCCGGCGTTGCGCGTGGTACGCCACGCGAGAATCCCGGCCGCCCACAGTGCGGCGGCGACCGACTGGCCGGGCAGGGCCGTCACGGGGCGGCCGTCGAACGTGATCCGGAACGGTGGACCAGGCTGGGCGCCGACCAGGTCGGCAGGGGTGCGGGCCACGGGCCCTCCTTTCGGTGCGGGGCGGCTTCAGGCAGCCGAAGCGAAACGGTCCGGCCTGAATGGAGCGATGTCGAGCGGAGGCTCGCGGCCGGTCACGGACCGAGCGACGATCAGACCGGTGGCGGGGGCCAGCCCGATGCCGGCGCCCTCGTGGCCACAGGCGTGCAGCAGACCGGGAACCCGAGAGTCGGGGCCGATGGCGGGCAGGTGGTCCGGCAGGTACGGGCGAAACCCCATGTACGTGCGCACCGCCCGGACATCGGCCAGCACCGGGAAGAGGGCGGTGGCCTGGGTCGCCAGGCGTCTGAGCGCCTCGACCGAGAGCGTGCGGTCGAAGCCGACCCGCTCCCGGGTGGCCCCGATCAGGACCGGTCCCGCCGGAGTGCCCTCCACCACCGCCGAGCTCTGCAGCTCGGCGGAGCCGCTGGCCACGTCGGCGACATAGTCGGCGGCGTACACCTTGTGGCGCACCACGCGCGGCAGCGGCTCGGTGACCAGGACGAAACCCCTGCGGGGCCGTACGGGAAGTCCTCCGCCGACATCGCGGGCGAGGTCGCCTCCCCAGGTCCCGGCCGCGTTCACGACGTACGGGGCATGGAGTTCCCCTGCCGCTGTGCGCACTCCTCGGATCTCCCCGGAGGCACCGACGAGCAAGCCGGTGACCTCTTCGCCGAGGCGCAGCCGGATCCGGTCGCCACCCGCGCGCAGCAGATGGGCGGCTGCGAGCGCCGGCATGACCTGCGCGTCCTGGGCGTAGTGGAGGCCGCCCGCCAGGCCGGAGGCGAGGTGCGGCTCCAGGTCGTGCAGCCGGTCGGCGGGGACCTCCTCCGCGGTGACACCCGCCGTCCGCTGCCGGGACGCGAAGTCCTTCAGCGTGGCCAGGCCGGCCTCGTCAGAGGCGACGACCAGTCCGCCCTTGGGCTCGTATTCGATCCCCTGCGGCAGTTCCTCGGCCAGCTCCCGCCACATCCGGGTCGACAGCAGAGCCAGTTCCAGCTCGGGCCCCGGCTCCTTGTCTGAGACCAGGAGGTTGCCCTCGCCGGCACCCGTGGTTCCGCCTGCGACGGAGATACGGTCCAGCACTGTGACGCGCAGCCCGGACCGGGCGGCGTAGTAGGCGCAGGCCGCGCCGACCACTCCCGCGCCGACGACGATGAGGTCTGCCGAGTTCCTTGTGAGCACCCCAGTAATATTTCACATTGCACTGCCCCTCCACAAGACGATGGTGCGGAGGGCAACGGCAGTCCTGGCAGTGGTCCCGATTCGGTTCGGTCCCGGACTGCACGAGCCGGCGGCTCGCTCGGCGTCCGGCCGTAGTTCTTCTCCAGCCGGGCGTCATGACCGACATCGGCCACGGAAGGCGAAACGGTCCGCCGAGGCTAGCCGCGGACGGCCCAGGTCGCCGTGGACTGCACGGAACTGGCGCACTGCCACTGGATGCGCGGCTATGTCCACGCGCAGAACGGGGACCTGGCGAGCGCCGAGACGGAGCTGCGCACGGCCCGTGAGATGCTGACCGTGCAGCGCGCCACCCTCTACACGGCCCAGGTCGAGGTGGAGTTGGCCGATGTACTGCGTCGCCGCGGCCAATGCGCGGAGGCGGTCGCGTTGCTCTCCGGGCTGCTGGAGCGCGGACTGTCGACATCGTTGGGCGACAGGCGCGGCTCGGTGCACGCGGCGGGCGCGCACCGCATGCTCGGCCTGATCGCCGAGGACGAGGGCGCCGACGAGCGCGCCGAGGAGCACTACGTGCGGGCGCTGGCGTTCCTGGAACGCAGCGAAGCGGCGGGCGACCTCGCGGACCTGTGCCGCCTGCTGGGCGACCTGCTGCGGCGCACGGGGCGGATGGAAGCGGCGCTGGACGCGTACCGTACGGGACTCGGGCACCGGGCGGCGCCGGGCGCGACCACGCTGGGTCCCGCTGCGGTGCCGCCCCGTCTTGCCGGGTGACCGGCTGACGCTCGCGGTGGCCGCGGACCGCGCCGAGCGGGCCGGCTTCCTGCGGCGGGGCCCGGAACGCCCGGGGTCTACGTGAAAATCTGCCCGGCTCGGCCGCGCACATGGCCTTGCGCCGGTGTCAGGCCGCGCAGGTGGCGCTTCCTTCCCATCATGCTCTGGCCCAGCTGATGCTGCGTCGGCTCGCGGCACTCCCGCTGAAGACGGGCATCACCGATGTCGCCCCGCTCCTGGGCCCGGTGACCGAGGAGGAGAGCCGGGAGACCGGCCTGCCCGCCGGAGCCGTCGTACCGGCCACGATCGGCCAGGTGGTCGAGTCCGCGCTGAGCGCCCCGCTCAGCACGCTCGTGGACCGGGGCGTCGTCCCGTCCGCCGAGGTCATGGCCGAGCTGGTGCCACAGTTGGTCGCCGCCACCACCGCACACGCGTCATCCCAGGCCTGAAGGAGGAGACGGACCGCCACCCGGCCCATGTCGCAACCCGGCTTGCCCCCGCCCTGGCGGGCCTGGCCCTGGTCGCCGAGGGCGGCAGCTTCGGCAATGACGGAACGACAGACACCGGACGTGCCCGGCGCTTTGTGGGATGGAGCACCGACGGGCACTGGATGCGGTGATGGCAAGGGCGCGGGCGCGGCAGGTGACCGGACCGGATCGTTGGGGCCGGCATCCGCTGCCTCCGCCGGCGCCGTGGCCTCTTCAGGGTCGACGCTCAGCCGCCAACGGGTCTTCCAGTCCGCCACATAGCCGCACCGCGCCGCCTCGAACGGAGGGCCGCTGACCGCCTTCGGCGTCGCGCTGCTGCTGGGGCTGCCGGAGCACCAGGTGCTGGCCGTGGTGCTGTGTTCCGCGCTGCCGACCGCCCAGAACGCGTTCCTCTACGCCCGTCAGTACGGCCTGGACACCGCGCTCCCCCGGAACTCCGTGGTGGCCACCACGGTGGTGTCGATGGTCACCCTGTCCCTGGCCGCCTGGGCCCTGGGGCCCGCGGGGTGACTCCCCCGAGTGGCGTAACGGGCCGTACGGGCGGACGCTGGTGACGCGGCGATCCATGCCGCAGGGGTGCCGGGCGGTGAGGACCGCCCGGCACCTCTTCGGCCACTCGGACAGCTACGGCTTTCAGCCGACCTTCTCGGCGGCGCGACCGGGACCGGACGGCCCGGACTGCTCCGACGGCGCGGGGGACGCGGAGGACGCGGGCTGCTCCGAGGAAGGCTCCGACTGCTCCGGCTGCTCCGGCTGCTCCGAGGAAGGCTCCGGCTCCGGATTCTTCGGCCGGAGCGCCCGCGGTCCCGACAGCAGGTACGTCAGGCCGAACCCCAGGCCGACCACCACCGCCCCGCCCACCGCGTCGAGGATCCAGTGGTTGCCGGTGGCGACGATCGCGCAGACCGTGAACAGCGGGTGCAGCAGGCCCAGTGCCTTCATCCACGGCTTCGGGGCGAGCATCACGATGACCACACCGCACCACAGCGACCAGCCGAAGTGCAGCGACGGCATCGCCGCGTACTGGTTGGTCATCGACGTCAGCGTCCCGTAGTCCGGCTTCGCGAAGTCCTGCACGCCATGCACGGTGTCGATGAATCCGAGGCCCGGCATCAGACGCGGCGGGGCCAGCGGGTAGAGCCAGAAGCCGACGAGCGCGAGGAGCGTGGCGAAACCGATGGAGCTGCGGACCCACCGGTAGTCGGCCGGCCGTCGCACGTACAGCACGCCGAGGATCGCCAGCGGCACGATGAAGTGGAAGGTCGAGTAGTAGTAGTCGAAGAACTCGCGCAGCCAGTTGATCTCGACGACCGCGTGGTTGGCCCAGTGTTCGATGTCGATGTGCAGCCACTGCTCGACGGAGTGGATCTGCCGGCCGTGTTCCTCGGCGGTGGGACGCCCGGCTGTCGCCAGCAGCCGGACCTTCGCGTACGCGGAGTAGACGACGCGGATGAGCAGGAGTTCCAGCAGCAGATTGGGGCGGGTGAGCACTCTGCGCCAGAACGGCAGGAGCGGCACCCGTCTCCATCGTGCCGCGACGGGCTTGGCGTAGTCCGTGGGAACGGGCTGCTGCCAGTACGGCGAGGAGCGCGGCAGAAACGGCGCGACGCACGCCGCACCGAGGGCCGCGATCAGCAGCACGTTGTCCCGTACGGGGATGACGGCCCCGATGTTCGGCAGCAGCATCTTGCCGGGCAGGGTCAGCACCAGCACCACGACGGCCGGCCAGACGAGCCGGTCCGAGGCCCGCTTGCCGACGCGGCCGACCGCCGCCAGGAGGACCCAGAGCAGCTGGTGCTGCCAGGCCGTCGGAGAGACGGCGACGACGACGCAGCCGGTCACCGCGACGGCGAGGAGGAGCTGCCCGTCCTGCGCGTATCGCACGGCGCGCCGCAGTCCGAGGAAGCAGACGGCGGCGGCCACCGCGAGGAAGACCACGATCTCCGCGGGCCCTTCGAGGCCGAGCCGCAGCAGCGCTCCGTGCAGGGACTGGTTCGACAGACTGTCCGGCCGGTCACCGAGGCCGGCGCCCGCCGCGTGGTGCAGCCAGTACGTCCAGGAGTCGTGCGGCATCACGGCCCAGGCCAGGGCGGTACAGCCGGCGAAGGCGGCACCGGCACCCGCCGCGGCCCTGCGCCGGCCGGTGAGCCAGAGGAGCGCGGCAAAAAGGAGTACGGCGGGCTGGAGCGCGGCGGCGATGCCGATCAGCACGCCCGAGGTGCGTTCGCCCCGGGCCACAAACCAGCCGAGGAGCACCAGCAGAACGGGCAGGATGCTCGTCTGGCCGAGATGCAGCGTGTTGCGGACGGGCAGCGAGAGCATGAGCAGGGTGATCGCCACGGGGGCCGCGAGGAACATCGTGCGGCGGCTCACCGGGGCGGGCAGGGCACGCGCGGCGACGATGCCGAGTGCGGCGACGAGCAGCAGCGAACCGAAGGTCCACAGGACGCCGAGGGCCTGTTCGGCCGAGGCCGCCAGGGGTTTCAGGACGAGCCCCGCGAAGGGTGTTCCGGTGAAGCGCCCGGTGTCGTACAGGGAACCCGCCACCTGGAGGACCCCGTCGGGGCCTGTCCAGGTCTCCAGGTCGGTCAGACGTTCCCCGGGCGGCTGCCGCAGCAGCGCCACCATCTGTCGTACGGCGAGTGCCGCCACGATCAGCCAGAGCACCACCCGGGTCGCCCCGGCCCCCGCCTCCGGCCCCGCCGTGTTCCCGCGCACGCCCTGCTCCGCATTTGCCACCCGCGCCGACCCTCCCACCGTTCCGTGCACGGTCCCCTCGACGCGGGGCTGTGCGGATGAAGCCTCTCATTGCCTCATGAGCTGGACACAATCAACCTCCCGGACACCTTCGGCCCGCGCCACCCCCCGGGCGGGAGCGGGCCGTCAGCCCTCGTGGACGGGCGGAGCCGCCTGCCAGCCGGTGAACAGCGGGATGTCCGCGACCCCGTCCAGGACGACGATCCCGAAGGGGCGGTCGAAGGCGAGGTGCCGCAACTGCCGGGGGCCGGGCGCGGAGCCGGCCCGCGTCGGCACGACCGTCACCGCGGCGGCCTCCACGCCCTTCTCGGCGGGCGAGCACGCGAAACCGTCGCCGCTCCTGTCCGCGTCTGCCAGCTCCCGTATCCACTGCTGGCCCAGACGCTGGATCGACCCGGTCCGTTCCATCTGCCCCGCCCCCACAGCTCTCCCCCACCCGTAAACGCTTCGCGATCCGATCATGCGGAAGTCAGAATGCACCACATGACATGGACCGTGGCCCCCGAGCATTTCGGCTCCCCCGATGCCGTTCAGCTCCGGTGGGACTACTACGACGAGGTCGCCGGCCGCTACTGGGGGCGGCCCGCGACCGACCAGGAGATCGAGGAGGCGCTCACCGACGACGGCGCGGAGCGGCTGGCCCCGCCGACCGGGGAGTTCGTCGTGGGCCGCTTCGGTGGCAAGCCGGCGAGCTGCGCCGGGCTGCTGCTGAACGACACCGAGCCACACATCGCGGAACTGACCCGGGTGTTCGTACGCCCCGGCTTCCGGTCCACGGGCGGGGGCGGGCTGCTGCTCGCCGCCATCGAGAGCGCGGCGCGGGGTTCCGGGGTGCGGGTGATCAGGCTGGACACCCGTCACGACCTGGTCGAGGCGCGCGGGCTGTACGCCAAGCACGGCTACCGGGAGGTCCCGGCGTTTCATCACCGCGATCAGTACGCGGAACACTGGTTCGCGAAGGAACTGTGAGGTCTGTGCGGTGACGGCCCCGGCGCTTTGGCGGCTCGTGGCCGGGCCCCAGCCCCTACTTCACTCCTGATGGCCGGGCCCCGGCCCCTCGTTCACGCCTGGTGGTCGCGGCGCGGCTCCGGCATGCGGGGCCGGTCCTCGCTCGACCCGCTCACCTCCGCGGTCAGCTCCGCGACCAGATGGACCAGGTCGGTCGGCCGTTCCGGCCCCCACCAGTCACCGAGCAGTTCCGCGAGCGAGTCCTCACGGGCCTGCGAGAGGCGGACCACGGCCTCGGCGCCCTTGTCGGTCAGGATCATCTGGACGCCCTCGCGGCAGGCCAGACCCCGCTCCTCGACCTGGCGGGCCGCCTCGTTGATGACCCGCAGCGATACGGGGGCGACGTCGGCGAGCCTGGCGGGTTCGATGGTCCCGTGCCGTTTGATGCGCAGCAGCAGCCAACTGGCCGCGGGCAGCAGGTCGTACCCCGCCCTGGCGGTGATCTTCACATAGATGTCGCGCCGGCCCTCCCGGCTGGCGAGCACGGAAAGGGCGCGGGCGCACTCGTCGTACGAGGACCGCTCGACCGGGTTCGAGGCGAGGGTCTGGCTGGTGTCGGGGGCGGTCACCGAGCCGCGCAGCTTGTCCTCCCTCAGGAACAGGGCGAAGACGAAGGCGATCAGCACGACGGGGACCGCGTACAGGAAGACGTCGGTGATCGACGTCGAGTACGCGCCGAGGATCGACGGGCGCAACTCGGCCGGAAGTGCGCCGATGGCGCGCGGGTCGGCGGCCAGCCGTTCGGCGTCGACTCCGGGAGGAAGCGAGCGGCCGGACAGCGCCGCGTCGAGTTTGCCGGTGAGCCGGTTGGTGAAGACGGTGCCGAAGATGGCCACGCCGAACGAGGCGCCGATCGACCGGAAGAACGTGGCGCCCGACGTGGCGACGCCCAGGTCCTCGTAACCGACGGCGTTCTGCACGACCAGCACGAGGACCTGCATCACGAGCCCGAGCCCCGCGCCGAAGACGAAGAAGCCGACGCTCATCTCCCAGGTGGAACTGGTCTCGTCCAGCCGGTGGAGCAGCAGGAGACCGGCCGCGGTCAGGGCCGTGCCCACGACGGGGAAGACCTTCCAGCGGCCGGTGCGGCTGACCACCTGGCCGGAGCCGGTCGAGGTGATGAGCATGCCGGAGACCATCGGCAGCATGTGCACACCGGACATGGTCGGGGAGATGCCATGCACTACCTGAAGGAACGTCGGCAGGTACGTCATGGCGCCGAACATCGCGAAACCGACGATGAAGCTGATGACCGCGACGAGGGTGAACGTGCGGATGTGGAAGAGCTTCAGTGGCAGGACCGGTTCGACGGCACGCCGCTCCACGGCGATGAACGCGATCAGCAGGACCACGGCGAGTACGGCCAGACCGATGATCTTCACCGAACCCCAGGCCCAGGTGGTGCCGCCCAGGGAGGCGACGAGCACGAGGCAGGTGGCGACGGAGGCGATGAGGAAGGTGCCGAGGTAGTCGATCGTGTGCCTGGTCCTGCGTACCGGGATGTGCAGGACGGCGGCGATGACCAGGAGCGCCACGACTCCGATCGGCAGGTTGATGTAGAAGACCCAGCGCCAGCTGAGGTGTTCGGTGAAGAAGCCTCCGAGAAGCGGTCCCAGGACGCTGGTCACGCCGAAGACCGCACCGAACAGGCCCTGGTACTTGCCGCGTTCGCGCGGGGAGACGATGTCTCCGACGATCGCCATCGACAGGACCATCAGCCCGCCACCGCCGAGCCCCTGGAGGGCGCGGAAGCCGATCAGCTGGGGCATGTTCTGGGCGATTCCGCAGAGGGCCGAGCCGATCAGGAAGATGATGACGGCCGCCTGGAACAGCTTCTTGCGGCCGTACTGGTCGCCGAGCTTGCCCCAGAGCGGGGTCGCCGCGGTGGCCGCCAGCATGTAGGCGGTGACCACCCAGGACAGATGGTCCATGCCGCCGAGCTCGCTGACGATCGTCGGGAGTGCGGTGGCGACGATGGTCTGATCGAGTGCGGCGAGCAGCATGCCGAGGAGCAGTGCGCCGATCGCGACGAGAACGGTCCGTCGGGACCGCCCCTCGCCGGGGGCCAGGGGTGGGCTCAGCTGCTGGGCCATGGGCATCTCCTCGGGTCCGCTACACCCACATCCTGGCCTTTGTGCCCCGTTATGGCCCGCCGAGTGGCCGGACGCCGTTGGGCTACGCCGTGGCTGCCTGCATAATCGCAGGCAGTTCAAAGGGGAGGGGACCCACAATGACCGGACATGTGTGCCCGGCATGCGGTATGGAGAGAGACCCGGAGCAGTCGGGGCGCGGCGCGGGGGGCAGCACGGCGCCCGGTGGCGGGTCCGGCGCGGGCATGAGACCCGGCTGCGCCTGCGGAGACCGTACGGCGCAGACGACCGCCGATCAGCAGCGTGCCGCCCGCTTGGCGGAGACGGCCGCGGAGATCGCCGCGGCGGAGGATTTCGACCCGCTCCGCATCCGTCCGTACGTGACGCTGGGAGAGGACCGTGCCGTCCCCGACCCCGGTCCGGACGACGGCGCGCCGGGTGCCGCCGCCGTGACGATGCCCCTGTTCCTGGACATTCACGCGGCGAGCCCGCTGCCGGAGACCGAGGCACCGGACGCGACCGGACGGCGGACCGCCGCCGGGTACGGGCCGGACGACGACCCCGTACAGCCGCGCCGCCGCCGACCGTTCGCGGTCATCGCCGTGGGGGCGGCCGTGGCCGCGGTCGTCGGTACGGCCGCGTTCGCCGGGGGCCTGTTCACCGGGGACGACGGCCGTACGGAGGCACTGCCCTCGGCGACGACGAGCACCGAGGACTCCCCCGGCGAGCCGGCGGCTGCCGTGTCGGAATCGCCGTCCGCGTCGCCTTCCGCGTCGGTCTCGGCCTCACCGTCCGCGTCGGCCTCCGCGTCCGCCACCGCTACCGCGTCACCCTCGAAGAGCGCGACGGCCTCCCGTTCCGCCTCGCCCACCGCGTCCGCCACAGTGACCCCGTCGCCCTCGTCGGCGAGCGCGCCGGCGCCCGCCCCCTCGACGGCGGCCCCGCCGGCACTCAACGGTTCCACGCTGCAGCCGGGCGACAGCGGGGCGGAGGTCTCCGAGCTCCAGCGGCGCCTGAAGGAGGTCTGGCTCTACCACGGACCGGCCGACGGCATGTACTCCGGCAAGGTCAGGGACGCCGTCGCGGTCTTCCAGTCGTACAGGGCCGTCCAGGGCGATCCGCAGGGCGTGTACGGGCCGAACACCCGGCGGGCCCTGGAGGCGGAGACGACCGGCCGGGGCCGCGACTGACGGCGCCGCGCGGAGCGCACCGCCGGGACTCGCCTTCACGGGCCGGACGGATTCGCGTTCTGCCGCCGCTTTTTGTATCGTGGGGGAACAAAGTAGCCTCCGCCCGTTCACCCTGACCGGCGGGCGGGGCTGCTTGTTTCTCTTTACGCGCGTCTTGTTCTCTGGAGCCTGCCGATGTCGGCCACCGTTCTCATATCCCGAGCCCTCCTTCTGGACATGGACGGCACCCTCGTGAACTCCGATGCCGTGGTCGAGCGCTGCTGGAGCCGCTGGGCGCTGCGGCAGGGCCTGGACCCGGTGGCCGTCCTCAAGGTCGTCCACGGGCGGCAGGGGTACGCCACGATGGCCGTCCTGCTCCCCGAACGCCCCATGGAGCAGAACTACGCCGAGAACCGCGAGCTGCTCGCCGAGGAGACCGCCGACGTCGACGGCGTGGTGCCGATCGGCGGCGCCCCGGCCTTCATGACCTCGATCGCCGGCCTTCCGCACGCCCTGGTGACTTCGGCCGACGAGGCGCTCGCCCAGGCACGGATGACGGCCGCGGCGCTCCCGATGCCGGGAATCCGCGTCACCGCCGAGCAGGTCGGCGCCAGCAAGCCGGACCCGGAGGGCTTCCTCAAGGGCGCGGCCCAGCTGGGCTTCGACGCGGCGGACTGCATCGTCTTCGAGGACTCCGAGGCGGGCATCGCGGCGGGCCGGGCAGCGGGTATGCGAGTCGTGGGCGTGGGCCCGCGCGCTGCGGCGCTCTCGCCGGACGCCCATGTCGAGGACCTGACGCGGATCCGCGTGGAGGTGGCAGCCGACGGCTCGATCCGTCTGCACATCTCGGCCTGAGACCATCGCCCCTCCTCCTCCCCCGTCAGACGGGGTCGCGGAAGAGCAGCCCACGTGCCACGAGTTCGAGTACCACCGCGACGGCCACGGTCTGCACCGCCATCAGGGCCACCAGGGCCACCAGGGCCACCAGGGCGAACAACTGCTCGGCGCCCGCCTCCACCGGTGACGCGCCGCCCAGCAGCATGCCCACGAAGGCCCCGGGCCGCGTGACGAGCCCCACCGTCCGGGTCTGATCCAGCCCGGGCGGCAGCGCGTCCGCGGCGACCGGACGGGCGATCTCCAGCCGGGCGTCCCGGTCGAGCGGCCCCAGCGCCATCCCCGCCTCTACCTCCCCGTGCCGCACGGCGAGCTCCTCCAGCGCACGCCGGCCACCGAGCACGGTCGCGGTGAGCGCACCCCCGGTGAGAATGCCGGTGACCGGGATCAGCGCGATACCCCTGAGCGGGACGAGGCCGGTCAGCAGCAGCGCGACGACGACGGGGACGCCCACCAGGCCGATCGGCAGGGCGGCCCACCGCCAGATGCGATTGCCGGTGATCCGGCGGCCCGCGGTCCACACCGCGACGGCGAACATCAGCGCCACGAAGCCGAGCAGGGGCGCCAGGGAGTGGACCACCCAGCCGATGAGCGCGGAGACGAAGGCCAGTCGGGCCGTCGCCCGCAGTCCGGCGACGAGGATCTCCCGGGAGCGGCCGAGCGAGGCCCACGAGCCGACTGCGACCGCGAACGCCAGGAGTACGGCGAGACGACCCCGGGCGTCACATTCACCGGAAGCAGCACGCGGCCACCACAAGACCGCACACTCCGCGAAAACCGCGCACAACACCCGTACCACCCGGTACTTCAGACCTGCCGTCAGCAGTTCCGTCCGACCTCTTGATGTGACGTGCGCATGTCGTCACCCTGTTACCTGGCGCCCACCCCCCGGAAACCTGGCGCCGCCACGATGGCCGGGCCCCACAGACAGCCCGCCAAAAGCCCCCCACATCAAGGGAGTTCGCATGTCCGGTGTCTACGCGCGTCGCGTTGCCGTCATAGCCGCGTCCGCCGCCCTCGCCGCCACCACGGGTCTGCTCAGCGCACCGGCCGCCCAGGCCGCCATGCCGACCCCGGTCACCGCGTCCACCGCCCGTACGTACCTCAGCCAGCTCACCGTGAGGACCGAGGGATCGTCGACCGGCTACAGCCGCGAGATGTTCCCGCACTGGATCACCCAGTCGGGCGCGTGCAACACGCGCGAAGTGGTCCTCGAGCGTGACGGCAGCAACGTCCAGCAGGACTCCGGCTGCGCGGCGGTCAGCGGCAGCTGGTACTCGCAGTACGACGGAGCCACCTGGACCGCGGCCTCCGACGTGGACATCGACCACATGATCCCGCTCGCCGAAGCCTGGCGCTCGGGTGCGAACAGCTGGACCACGTCCCGCCGCCAGTCCTTCGCCAACGACCTGACACGCCCGCAGCTGATCGCGGTCACGGACAACGTCAACCAGTCCAAGAGCGACCAGGACCCGGGCGAGTGGCTGCCGCCGCGTACCGCCTACCGCTGCACGTACGCCCGCGCCTGGGTGCACGTGAAGCACTACTACGGCCTGAGCGTCGACTCGACGGAGAAGAGCGCACTCCAGTCGGTACTGAACGCCTGCTGACCGCCTGCTGACCGCCACCCGCCCGGCCACTGATCCGCCTTCCGCGCAGACCCGCCGGGCGGAACCCAACCGTTCCCCTCCGTCGTTCCGTACGGTACGAAGCCATCTGTCACGGCGACGCGAGGGGGCGGCATGGCCAGGCTGCGACTGGGACCACTGCTGCGGTACATCGACTGGGAGTCGGCCTCGTCGGCGACCGTCTGGATCGAGGCCGACCGGCCATGCACCGTGGAGGTCCGGTGCGAGGACGGGGCATCCGGCTCGTCACCGACCTTCGCGGTCGTCGGGCATCACTACGCGCTGGTGGTCGTGACGGGCCTGACGCCGGGCACGACGACGGCGTACGAGGTGCTGCTCGGCGGCAGGCGGGTGTGGCCGCTCGACGACTCCCGGTTGCCCGCGAGCACGATCACCACGCCCCCGCCCCCGCCCGTGTCCGGGGAGACTCCGGAGCCCGTGCGGATCGCCTTCGGCTCCTGCCGATGGGCGGCCCCGCCCGGCGACGACCACGACCCGGCGGGCTCCGACGCGCTGGACACCCTCGCGGCCCGCCTGGCCACCGACCCCGATGCCGTACGGCCCGACGCCCTGCTCCTGCTCGGCGATCAGGTGTACGCGGACGAGGTCTCGCGGGCGACCCGGCACCGGCTCGCCACGCGCCGTGACCTCACGGAGCCGCCGGGGGCGGAGGTGGCGGACTACGAGGAGTACACCTTCCTCTACGACGAGTCCTGGCGGGACCCGCAGGTGCGCTGGCTGCTGTCCACGGTCCCCAGCTGCATGATCTTCGACGACCACGATGTCATCGACGACTGGAACACCAGCGCCGCCTGGCTCGCGGAGATCCGCGCCACTCCCTGGTGGAACGAGCGGATCGTCAGCGGGCTGATGTCGTACTGGGTGTACCAGCACCTCGGCAACCTCTCCCCCGCCGCACTGGCCGCCGACCCGCTCTACGCGGCGGTGCGGGCCGCGCCGGACGGCACCGAGCTTCTGCGCGAGTTCGCCGCCGGGACCGCGGCGGATCCCTCCCGCGCCCGCTGGAGCTACCGGCGCGTTTTCGGCCGAGTACGGCTGCTGATGGTGGACACCCGGGCGGCCCGGGTCCTCGACGAGGAACAGCGCGCGATGCTCAGCGCCGAGGAGGCCCGCTGGATGCGGGAAGAGGCCCTCGCCGGCCCCGGATCGTATGACCATCTCCTGATCGGCACCTCGCTGCCGTGGCTCCTGCCGCCCCTCATCCACGAGGCGGAGACCTGGAACGCCGCGCTGTGCCGCGGCGAGCGCGGCGGTCCGGACGGGCGCTGGGCGCGCTTCGGCGAGAAGCTGCGGCGCGGCTCCGACCTGGAGCACTGGGCAGCTTTTCCCGATTCGTTCCGCCGACTGGCGGAGCTGCTCAGAGAGGCGGGGAGCGGTCCGGACGCACCGGCGACGGTATGCGTGCTGTCGGGCGATGTGCACCATGCGTACATCGCGGAGCCCGAGTGGCCGGCGTCCGCACCCGGCGGCGCTCCAGCGGCACGCATCCTGCAGCTGACCTGCTCACCCCTGCACAACGCCATCCCGCGCCCCCTGCGCGCCGCCTTCCGTTTCGGCTGGAGCCGGGCGGGGCGGCGGCTCGGCGGACTCCTGGCGCGCCACGGGCGCACGGGGACTCCACCGGTGCGCTGGCAGAAGACCGGCGGGCCGTGGTTCGGCAATCAGCTGATGATACTGACACTGCGTGGCCGGAAAGCTGCGCTGACATTGGTTCAGGCCAAGGGGGAGTCGCGCGACACGCAACTGGAGACCGTTCTGGAACGGAATCTGACTCCCGATGAATGAATGACTTTCAGTCACGACACAGAATGTTGAACTTGCAAGTAAGCGTGAGGCCTCCCTAACCTGATGCGCTCAGTCGGCAATCGGTGCACGTCCCCCACAGACCGAAGGAGCCCTCCCCATGTCAGTACGCCTGAATCAGGCCCAGCCCTACGCGCTCGCGGCGTTCCGTGTCGTCGTCGGCTTCCTGTTCGCCTGCCACGGCGCCGCGTCGCTCTTCGGAGTGCTCGGCGGCGACACTGTTCCCAGCGCCACGTGGCCCGGCTGGTACGCCGCGGTGATCCAGCTCGTCGGCGGCACCCTGGTCGCGCTCGGCCTCGGCACCCGTATCGCGGCCTTCATCGCCTCCGGCTCCATGGCGTACGCCTACTTCGACGTCCACCAGAGCGAGGCACTGTTCCCCCTGCAGAACGGCGGCGAGGCTTCCGCGATGTTCTGCTGGGCGTTCCTGCTGCTCGTCTTCACCGGCCCCGGGGCCCTCGCCGCCGACGGGCTGTTCTCCTCGCGCGGCGACGCCACGCACGACGCCGAGCGCTCGCGCGAGAAGGAGTCGGCCGTCACAGCCTGACCGTTCCGTCCGTCCGTTCCGTTCCAGGTCCAGGTCAGGTCCAGGTCCAGGTCCAGGTCCACGAACGGTCCGCCGGTCCTCGTGTGTCCGGCTCCCCGCCGCTCCGGGGAGCCGGACACACGCGCAGGAGCCGGACGCCGGACCGCCTCACACCCTCCCGTGCGACCCACCCGACCCGTGCGACCCGGACGCCCCGGACGCCCGGACGCCCGGACGCCCCGGACGCCCCGGACGCCCCGGACGTTACGCACCCTCCCCAAGGTGCACGTGAGGTGCACGTGAGGTGCACAACATCACCCGCCCGAGGTGATGTCCAGGTAAACCGCGGGCGTACGCTGTACAGCTGGGCCTGCCGCCCCTGCCGCTCCCTGCGACGCCGCGGCGTTGACGAATCGGGGAGTAGAAGTGCTTGAGAGTGTGGGCGCGCTGACCGGCAGCCCATGGATCTACGCAGTGGTCGCCCTCTCGGTACTTCTGGACGTCTTCCTGCCCGTGCTCCCCAGCGGAGTCCTCGTGATCATGGCGGCCACGGCCGCCGCCGCGGGCACGACCACGGTCGCCGGATCGGCCGGGGAGGCGACGCGGCAGGTGCCCTCGCTCCTCGTGCTGATCCTGTGCGCTGCCACCGCCTCGGTGCTCGGCGACCTCGTCGCGTACCGCCTCGCCTGGCGCGGCGGTGACCGGCTGGACCGGGCCATCGCCCGCTCGCGTCGCCTCACCACCGCGCAGGACCGTCTCGGCGCGGCGCTCAGCCGTGGCGGGGGCGCGCTCGTCGTCATCGCCCGGTTCGCACCGGCGGGCCGCTCCGTGGTCTCCCTCGGCGCGGGCGCCGCACACCGCAAGGTGCAGGAATTCCTTCCCTGGTCCGCGCTGGCCGGTGTCGCCTGGGCGGGTTACAGCGTGAGCCTCGGCTACTTCGGCGGCCAGTGGATGGGTACCACCTGGCTGGGCACGGCGGTCTCCGTGCTCACCCTGTTCCTCGTGGGCGCGCTGGCCGCACTGGTCGTACGCCGCCCCTCAGCAGCGGCCGAGCCCCCGGCCGCGGCGGCAGCCACCGGTTCCTGACGGCAACACCGTCTCCGCCTCGACCTCCCGTCTCCCTCAGCCGGCCTTGGCGGCACCTCGTACCTCCAGGCTGTCGAGCAGCCGGTGAGTGGCCTCCGTGATCTCGTCGACGGCACGGTCGAAGGCCTCGCGGTTGTGCGCGGCGGGCGCGCGGAAGCCGGAGACCTTGCGCACGTACTGGAGTGCGGCGGCCCGCATGTCCTCCTCGGTGGCCTCTTCCGGAAGGGCGGGTGGGCGAAGGGTCTTGATGCTGCGGCACATGAGTCCAGTGTGTACCGGACCACTGACAACGGCAGGGCCGCGGCCGTTGCCCGCCCGCGTCACCCCCGGTCCGCCTCCACCCGCTCGATGGGCAAAATGACATGGCTTCCGTCGAGAACGGCCTGCTCAGGGTTGTAGAGCCGGAGCATGGGCCGGAAGTCCCCGTCCGGGGCGGGCAGCCAGTTCGCCGCCGCGTCCGGGTCCGCGGGCCGGTCCTTGGACAGATACAGGGTCAGGGAGCCGTCGGCGGCGTACACGAGTCCGGGCGTGCGGTCGCCGATCGAGTAGCGGCCCGCCGGGTTCTCGACGAGGTGGCAGCCCGGGACGTCGTACATGGTCACCGACCAGAACGCCTGGACAGGCGGCCGCTCCTCGAAGCGAAGGACATAGGTGTGCGCCCCGTTGAGCGGTCTGCCCCCGGAGTCGTGGAAGGTGTGCGCGTACACCGCCTCGTAGCCGTGGTTCCCCCACAGCCCGGTCCGCGCGGCGACCGCCCTGACCAGGTACGACGCCTCACGGTCCGCGATCTTCCACTCCGGTGAATCGATCGTTCCGACACCGAGGTGGTCGAGGTTGTAGTCGAAGAGGTGCGGATTGGCCTCCCAGGCTCCTGGCACCACCCCGTCCGCTTCCGGCGCGGGCCGGGTCGCCGCTTCCACCCGCGCCTTGCCGCGCGCCAGCCCTTCCTTCAGTGCCTGGACGAGAGCGGGACCGGCGGGAACGTACGGCGAGGGCCCTTCCTCCAGGAGTCCGAGCGGCTGGAACCGGTCCTGGTACGCCTGATCCCCGGCGGACGGCGGGAAGTCGGCCATCCAGACCCGCAGCTCCTCGAAGAACCGCAGCTCCTCCGGCACACCGGCGTCGGGCGTGGGCAGCCCGGTGCGGTGGGGCGCGGAGTCCCGGTGGCTGAGCGTGAACTGCCGCTGGAGCGCCTGCACGCGGGGCAGATCCTCGGGCCCGTCGCAGGCGGTGCGGCCCACCACCGTCACCAGGGAGGTCGGTGCGTCGATCACCCCGCTCACGCCGTCGGGTACGGCGCCCGCCCAGCCGGGCGGCACGATCAGCCAGTCGCCCTTCGCCGTACCGGTGGCGCGGCGGCCGACGTAGGCGAAGTTGTTGCTCCACACGTCCACGAACTGGAGCACGTAGTACGCACCGCCGGTATCGGGCACATGGAGCGTGAGCGGACCGCCGGACAGGTCGAGCTGGGCGACGGAGGAGACGGTGTCGTTGTTGACGGACACGAAGTGGGCGCCGGGGGAGGCCAGTTCACCGGAGTGGGCGAACGTGTTGAAGGGGGCGGCGGGCAGTGCGCCGAACCCCTTGTGCAGGAAGGCATCGACCATCGACAGATCGAAGACCAGCGGATAGCCGTAGACATAGGCCTCGGCGGCCAGCTCGACGAGCTCTTCGGGAGTCTCCACCACGGGTGTTCCTCTCGTCTCAGTCGCGCACGGCGAGGGGCGGCATGGATCAACTGCCGTCCAGGACGGCGGCCTTCGGCCCCTGGATGCGTACAGCGGCCGTGCGGGGTCCGCCGGGCGCGGGCAGCCGGTTCGCCGCCTGTTCCGGGCCCGGCGCCCTGTCCTTCCGTACGTGGAGCGTCAGCCCGCCGTCGGCGTCGTACACGAGTCCGGGGGTCCGGAAGCGGATACCCCCGGACCCGGGCCGAGGCGGCGGTGTCGCGCACCGCCTTGGCCGTGAGGAGTCCCGCGGCGTCGTCCACGGCCACGTCAGACGGCCGGCTTCGAGCGGTCGGTGCACAGGGCCCAGATCACGAAGACGTCGATGGCGATCGAGACGATGGCCCACACCGGCTGGTACGGCAGCCAGACGAAGTTGGTGATGATGCTGAGCGAGGCGAGTCCGACGCCCGCACCGCGGGCCCATCCGGCGCCCTGCAGAATGCCCCAGCCGACGAACAGGAGGATCACACCGAGGATGAGGTGGATCCAGCCCCAGGCGGACACGTCGAACTTGAAGACGTAGTTGTTGACGCGGGCGTACACGTCGTCGGACGCGATGCCCGCGATGCCCTTCACGACGGAGAGGAAGCCGTCCACGACGAGCAGGACACCAGCGAACATCGTTCCGCCGGCCGCCCATCCACCGCCGCCGTTGCTGCCGACGTCCGTCCGCCGCGAGGTGCCGGGCGTGGGTGCTGACTGTGCCATGGGGACTCCTTCGCCGCGCAGGCTCTTCGGCCTGCGGATGGGCCTGCATCGATTCCGACCTGCACCAACGTTCTGCAGATGACCTGCGTCAACGTCCTGCAGATTCAGAACCGACGCTGCCCGCGCCCGACCCGGGCAGCCACTCGGCGGCACCCGGACGGGTGAGGCCCCCACACCGCGCCTCGCATCCCTGGCTCATGGGGGCATGCGACGTATCGGGGCTCAAGAGGGCGGCATGGGTGGGGGGTCACGGGTCGCCCCAGGTGTTGAGGTCTCCACCGCGCCATTCGATGAGCTCGGGCTGATCGAGATCGATCTCCCCGGCCCCGGCAGCGAGCCCGGCCCGCCGCAGGAACGAGGCCACGTCGCCGCGCCCGTGCGCCAGCCCGACGATCTGCCCGTGCACGGTCACCCGCCGCCCTCCGGTGGGCGAGGGCGGATGAACGATGACGGGCGGGTGACCTGACATGTCTCCACGGTGCGCCCGGCCGCCCCTGGACGCATCCCGGGGCGAGAACGGCGCTAGCACCGTCAAGAGCAGACAGTCATGCCCCTCGTAGGGGTAGAGATGTGCACACTCCGCGCATGGATGGCACACGCACAGGCACGCTCCCTACGAACAGCGCAGAAGCGGCAGCCGACGCGAGTCCCGACCCCAGGAGGAAGCCGGCATGCAGTGCGGCAAATGCGGAGGCCGGATGAGCGAGAACGCCGGCGGTTGGTGGACCTGCTGGGGCTGCGGCAACAGCCAGCCCGGATACCTGCGGAACCACCGGCCCGGACAGCCCGGGCGTCTCCCCGGGGCCATCGGGTGGGCGACGGATCAGGCGGTCTCGGTGAAGGTGACGGACCAGGCGTAACCGCTCAGACTGTCGTGCGGGACCCGCCGGACGTCTTTGACCTGGCAACCGTCGTGGGCGTACTTGAGCGCGAACCGATCGAGACGCTGCGCGTCGGTGAGCTCTTCCATGGAGAGCGGCGCCCCGATGACAAGGTCCTCGTGGAGGACCGAATCGGATGCGGCACCGTCTGAACAGACCGAGCAATGATGCGTTCTGGGTAGGGCCATACGTCCAGTGTGCTCCTCTCCCGGCGTCCCCGGCGCCACGGAGCCGGCCATCCCCGCATTCGCCACCCCGCCCCGCCCGCCTGAGGCGGCATTCCGTCACAGGCCGTGGCGGGTCGTCACGGCGTCGGCGGCGCTCCCGAGGAGGGCCGTGCGCGTACGACGGCTTGATCGCCCCGCGGCCCGAAGAGGTGCAGGATCTCCACCGTGCCGGTGTCCGCGGGTCCGAACCAGTGCGGTTCCGCGGTGTCGAACTCCGTCAGCTCTCCGGGCCGGAGGATGAACTCGTCGCCTCCCAGCATGAGCCGCAGCTCGCCCGCGAGGACGTAGAGCCACTCGTAGCCGTCGTGCGTCACCAGTTTCGGCTCGCGCGGAGCCAGCACCTGCTTGAACACCTGGACCCGTCCCGGGTACTGCGTCAGGGGTACGAGGGTGCTGCCGCGCGCCTTGCGCAGGGGCTCCAGATGCACACGGGGATCACCGCTCGCCGGTGCGGCCACCAGGTGGTCGAGTGCGATGCGGTGCTCGCGGGCGAGGGGAATGAGCAGATCGAGGGTCGGGCGCCGCTTGCCTGCCTCGAGCCTGGACAGGGTGCTCACCGAGATCCCGGACGTAGCCGCCAGGGCCTCCAGCGTGAGTCCGCGGTCGAGGCGCAGCGCACGCAGCCGGGGTCCGATGCCGCCAAGGATCTGTTCCAGTTCCACGTCCACGTCACCCATTTTGCAGCCTTCGCAAAAAGGCTGGGCCGCGAGCGCCGCCCCGCCGGATTCTTGCCGGGCAAGCGACTCCCGTACGTGAGAGGCAGACGGTGACCACCACGCCCACGAAGACTTCCCCCGTTCCACCCCTCTTGAGCGCGCGCAGACGCTGGACGGTGCTGGCCGTCTGCTGCCTGAGCATGTTCCTGGTGGGCATGGACACCACCATCGTCAACGTGGGGCTGCCCGCGATCGGGCGCGGCCTGGACGTGGGGACGCAGGGCCTGGCGTGGACGGTCGACGCGTACACCCTCGTCCTGGCGAGTCTCCTGATCTCGTCCGGCGCACTGGCGGACCGGTTCGGGCGCCGCCGGGTGTTCCGGCTCGGGCTGGCCGTCTTTGGAGCGGCCTCGCTGGTCTGCGCGGTCGCCCCTTCCGCGGGCACACTCATCGCGGCCCGCGCCGTCCAGGGAGTCGGCGCCTCGATGCTCAGCCCGGTGGCGCTCGCGATCGTGGTGAGCGCGATGCCGAACCCGAAGGAGCGGGCCCAGGCGATCGGGATCTGGGCCTCGGTCTTCGGACTGAGCATGGCCGTCGGCCCCGTCACCGGGGGCTTCCTGATCGAGGCGCTGGGCTGGCGGTCCATGTTCTGGATCAACGCACCGATCGTCGTGGCCGCGCTCGTCCTCACCGCTGTCTTCGTACCCGAGTCCCGCGCCCACCGCGCCCGCCGATCGGACCTCCCCGGACAGGCCCTGCTCACCCTGACCATCGGCCTGTCGGTCGGCGCCCTCATCGAAGGCCCACGCATCGGCTGGGCATCACCGGCAGCACTGACCATGTACGCGCTCACCGCAATGACGGCCATCGCGTTCGTACGGATCGAATCCCGCAGACCCGAACCGCTGATGGACCCACGCCTCTTCCGGAACCCGGGCTTCACCGGCGCCGTCCTGGCCGCCGTAGCCGTCTTCGTGGCCCTGAACGTCGCACTGCTGCTGAACACCTTCTACCTGCAACTGGCCCGTGGCTGGACACCGTTGACGGCCGGGCTGGCCACCTTGCCGATGGCAGTCGGAGCAACCGTCTGCGCGCCCTTGTCCGGCGGTCTGGTCGGCCGCACGGGACCACGGCTCCCGCTCGCCCTGGCCGGCGGTTTCGTCACGGCGGGCGGACTCTGCCTGATCGGTCTCAACCAGCACACGAGCACCCCCCTGCTCCTGCTGGCCTACCTGCTCATCGGCATCGGCTTCGGCTTCGCGAACGCCCCGATCACGACCACCGCAGTGAGCGCACTGCCTCCCGCCCGAGCCGCCGTGGCCGGCGGAATCACCTCCACCGCGCGCCAGTTCGGCGCCGCACTGGGCATCGCCATCGCCGGCGCCCTGGTCACGGCGACACAGCCCACAGAACTCGCCCACGCCACCCGCCCGGGCTGGGCCCTGGTCGCAGCCTGCGGGGCACTGCTGTTCCTGTTCGCCCACACCTCACACCGGAGGAAGCCCACCACTCGGGAGTCCGGCACCGCGTGAACAGCTTCCTGCCCCTCGCCCGTCCCGGCAGCAGCATGCAATGCGCCGACGGGCGACCTCGTCGACCGCCAGGCCGATCGGATCCGAGCAGTGACGCCCCTCACTCCCACCGGCGGCCACGTGGGTGCGACCGGACCATCGAGCCGGACCGTCGATCCGGACCGTCATGCCGTCCCGGACCGCGTGCGGCGGGCGTAGGCGCGGGCGGCGCGGGCGCGGTCTCCGCAGCGGGTGGAGCACCAGTGGCGGCGGCCATGACGCAGCAGGTAGCGGTTGCAGGGCGGCGAGCCGCAGGCGGTGAGGCGTTCCGCGTCGGGGCCGGTGAGGAGGTCGGCGGCATCGGAGGCGAGGGCGGCCAAGGCATGGTCGAGGATCGCCGTGACGGGGTGGGGGGTCACCCGGCAGGGGCCGCTCCTCTCGTCCCACCGCAGGAGCGGCGCCGTGGACACACGGGCCATGGCGTCGTTGACGGCGGCGACAGCGGCCGGAAGGCCGGGAAGCCCTTCGGCGCGCGAGGCGAGCAGCGACCTGATCTGTTCGCGCATCGACCGCAACTGCGACGCGCACATGTCCCGCATGCCGGCGTCGACCGGAGCGAGACCGCGTTGCGTCAACCAGTGGTTGGCCTGCGCAGGGCTCCCCAGGAGATCCACCACGTGCCCGCCGGGCAGCGCCACAGCGCTGTTGGCGAGGGCGAGACAAGGGTGCTCCTCCTCACCCGGTGCGGGTGGCACGGCGGACTCCTCCGTCACTGACTCCTTCATGTTTCTCATGCTACGGATTGCAAGCATCCATGAGAAATGACTACAGTCGCCTCACGGTTCGCAAGCACTCTATCCGTGAGGTACGTCGTGTCTTCTCTCTCCGCTCTCTCCGCAACGACCGACCAGTTCCCGGTCCGCGTTCTCGGCGGCCCGACCGCCCTCTTCGAGTACGGCGGCCTGCGCTTCCTGACCGACCCGACCTTCGACGGTCCCGGCGACTACCCCTCGGCCGGCCCGACCCTGACGAAGACCGCACCGTCCCTCGCCGGCCCGGCCGACCTCGGCCCCGTCGACGTCGTCCTGCTCTCGCACGACGAGCACCCCGACAACCTCGACCACTCCGGCCGCGCCCTGCTCTCCGACGTACCCCTCACCCTGACGACCCCCTCCGGCGCTCAGCGCCTCGGCGAGAAGGCCAAGGGCCTGGCCGACTGGGAGACAGTCGAGCTGAGGCGCCCCGACGGCGGCACGGTCACCGTCACCGGCGTCCCCGCGATCCACGGCCCGGGTGAGCGCGAGGAGATCGAGCCGATCACCGGCCAGGTCGTCGGCTTCGTCCTGACGGGGGACGGCCTGCCCACCGTCTACGTCAGCGGCGACAACGCATCACTCGACGTGGTCAAGGAGATCGCCGAGCGCTTCCCCACGATCGACACCGCACTTCTCTTCGCCGGAGCCCCCCGCTTCCCGATGCTGTACGACGGCGGACTGCTCGTCCTGGACAGCACCCAGGCAACCGAGGCCACCCGACTCCTCAACCCCCGCCGCGTGGTACCGGTCCACTACGACAGCTGGGCGCACTTCACCGAGGGCCACGAAAGCCTGGCAACCGCCTTCTCCGCCGCAGGCCTGGCAGACCGCCTGGACTGGGGCCGGCCCGCCTGAGCCGACCGGCGGGTGCCCCGCGCGGGGCACCCTGCTCCGGCAGGCGCTCGACCGGTATCGACAAACAGTCCCGGCCACAGTTCCTCGCCGGACGGTCTCGCTCGCTTGTGCTCCCGGGGCTACCGCGCTGTGAGAAGCCGGGACGACCGCCGCAGTCCACCGCTGCTGATGTCAGCGATGGATGTCAGATCCCTCGCCCAACTGCACTACGGCCGACGGTTCGACGCCGGGCAGCGGGTCCCTTCCGAAGCTCACGTAGCACGACGGCACTGAGCCCGACGACGCGTGCCTGAGCCTGACGCACCCCGATTGACCGTGGCCGACCGCTCGTTCTGGCACGGATCTGGCACGCAGGCCCCCGCTGGCACATGCAAGGAGTGCAAGCATGCTCACCATCGACGTCAGTTCTGTGACCGACGAGCGCGGACTGCATGCAGCACTTGCGAAGGCACTGCACTTCCCTGGCTCAACTACCGTCAACGCCCCCGCAGCGGATCGCTGCGGGGGCGTTGTGGCTGGTGGGCGCGGACGGTTTCGAACCGCCGACATCTGCTTTGTAAGAGCAGCGCTCTACCCCTGAGCTACGCACCCGTGGATGAAGGAACAGATTACATGGCTCACAGCCCCTCCCCGCAAACCGGTTCCCGTTCGCCCGGCTCGTCCCCTGAAAATGCGAAGTGCCTTCGAGCGCCGCAGCGTGCCTCAACGGTGCCGGGAGAGCACCCGAGCATCCGGAGACCCTCGGCACCCCGCACCTGTCCCCAGTACTCCGCAAGCGTACGGGGGATATCCCCACCCCGAGACGGTAGCCGTCCGGATGCCTCCCCGGGCCCCCAGTACATACGGTGAACGCACATCGGCGGCACTACCCGGGGGACCTACCACCATGACCTTGCGTACGCGCACACTCACCGGCGCCCTCGGCGCCTCCGGTGGGGTTCTTGTTCTTGTTGCTGTCCTCAGTGGGTGCGGGAGCAACGATGTCGACGATGCTCCCGTCGAGCGGAAGTCGTTCGCGCTCGGTGGGAAAGTGCTGACCATCGATTCCGAGGACTCCGGCGTCGAGCTCGTGCCGGCCGATGTGCGGCAGGTCGAGGTGACGCGGCAGTTCGACGGGTGGGTCGTGCTGGGGAACGGGCCCGAGCCCGTCTGGGAGATGAACGACGGGGTCCTGCGCCTTCAGGTGAAGTGTGAGGCGGTGATCAGTGATTGCGCGGCTCGCCACCAGGTGAAGGTGCCGCGCGGGGTGGCCGTGACCGTGCAGGGGGACAACGGGGACGTCACCGCCACCGGGTTCGACACGCGGCTCGATCTCACGTCCGACAACGGCGAGGTCGTGGTCCGGGACTCCAGCGGTCCGCTGAAGCTGAAGAGCGACAACGGTGAGGTCCGGGCGGAACGGATCTCCGCTCCTTCGGTGAACGCCCACTCGGACAACGGCTCCGTGCGGCTGATGTTCACCAGGGTGCCGACGCTGGTCGAGACCGTCAGCGACAACGGGGGGATCACCATCGATCTGCCGAAGGGCGATGACGCGTACGCCGTGACCGCCGAGGCCGACAACGGGGACGTGTCCGTCAGGGTTCCGCGCCGCGACGACAGCGTGCACGTGGTGCGGGCGCGCAGCGACAACGGCGAAGTCACCGTCCGAAGCGCGAACTAACGGACCCGTGTGTTCGTCCTTACCTGGTGGGAGAATGAACCGGGCAGGGCGAAACGGCACGGGAGAGGGATGTGACGGCGACACACGCGCGGCCGCAGGCGAAAGCGGGTGGGGGTTCCGTCGTCCGGGATGTCCTGACACTCATGGTGTTGCCGGTCCCGTTGCTGGCCGCCGCGCTGCCGGTGGCCTTCGCGGGCGGCGGTACGCGGCGTTGGTTCGGCGGGCGTGGTGGTGAGAATCAGCGGGCGGAGGCCCAGGCGGCGAAGGACGCCGCCGCGGCCGCTTTCGTCGAGCTCGACAGCGCTCAGCGCGATCTGCTGATCTCCATCGAGACGATCACCGCCGTGGACAGCACGTCGCGGGCCCGTCAGGCCGTCGAGGGCTTCGCGGCGCTGGGGCGGCGGATCGACGAGGTGAGCCACGGGTACATCACGGCCGTCGACGCGCACGACCTCGACCGGGACGGTCTGGAGCCCGCGGTCGCCGCCCGCGCCCTGACCGAGCTGACGAAGGCGAAGGACGAGCTCGTCCGGGTCAAGGCCGAGCTCGACCGGTTCGCCCAGGGCCTCGGGCCGCTGCTCGGCAGCGCGGAGACGCAGCTCGCCCGGCTCGCGCCCGCCGTGGAGCGCGCACGGCAGGCGCTGCTCGGGGCGAGCAACTCCCTCGATGCCGTACGGGCCTCCGGTATGCGCGCCGACGACCTCGCGGCGCGGCTGGCGGCTCTGGCACCGGAGCTGACGCGGCTCAACCAGGGTGCCGGCAGGCACGGCGTACCGGAGACCTTGCAGCGTGCCGACCAGGTGCTGCGGGAGGCCGAGGCCCTGCGGACCGAGGCGGACCGGCTTCCGGAGCGGGCCGCGGAGATCGACCGGCGGCTGGTATCGCTCCGCACCCGCGCCCAGGCACTGACGACACGCGCGGGGTCGGTCGAACCGGTGCTGAGCGAGCTGCGGCGCCGGTTCTCGGCGGCGTGCTGGCAGGACCTCCAGCCCGTTCCCGAGCAGGCCACGGTGAACATCAGGCGGGCCGAGGAGAAGATCGCGGAAGCTTCGAAGGCCCGCGACGAGCAGCGCTGGGCCGATGCGACGGCGCTGCTGAGCACGGTGCGCGCCCTGCTGAACGCGACGGACGAGGCGGTGTCCGCCGCGGGTGACCGTCTGCAGCGGCTGGACGCGGTGGCGAAGGATCCGCAGCAGGAGATCCAGCGGACCCGGTTCGCGATCCGGGACGCCCAGCGGCTGGCGATGGCCGGGCGCAACACCCCTGATCCACGCCATGCCCTGCCGCTGGACGACGCCGTGTCCCGGCTGGACCGGTCCGTGGCGGGGCTGGAGGGGCGCCACCCGGACTACTGGCACTTCCTGATCGAGACGGAAGCCGTACGCCGGTCCGTGGCCCGTGTGGTCTCGGACATCCGTGAGGAGCGCGGGGCCGGGGCCTGAGAGGGGACCCACGTTTGTCGCCGGGCGTCCGCGGGCCGATCCTGGAAGGGAGGCGGGGACAGACCCGCCGAGCCGGACGCACGCGCGGTACGCCCACGGCCCGAGGAGGCTCGCATGACCCTTCACGTTCCACGTCCACGGCATGCGCCGCCCCGGGCCGGCAGGCGCGGGGGGGCCGTGCGGCTCGATGAGCATCTCCCCCTCGACCACCGGCTCAACCAGGTCTACCGCCTCGGGGCCGGGCTCACCGGGCTCGTTCTGCTCGTCTTCGGCGTGCTCGGTCTCATCGGCAAGGTCGGATTCTTCGACACCGGAGGCGACACCGTGGCGGGCCTCAACACCAACGGCGCGCTCGGCGTCCTGTCCATCTGCGGCGGGCTCGTGCTCTTCGCCGGAATGGTGGTCGGCGGCAATACCGCCTCGACGATCAACATGGTCCTGGGTATCGCGTTCATCCTGAGCGGGTTCGTCAATCTCGCTCTGCTGGACTCCGACTTCAACTTCCTCGCCTTCCGCATGCCGAACGTGCTGTTCAGCTTCGTGGTCGGTCTGATGCTGATGTTCTTCGGCATGTACGGGCGGGTCAGCGGCCGTCTTCCGCACGACAACCCGTACTGGCAGGCCCGCCACCCCGAGCAGGCCGCACGCGAGGCACGTCGTCGGCGGGTTCCGCGGATGCCGGAGGTCCGACGGTAGGGCGTGGTGCTGTCCCGGGGCTCTACCCTGGGGCCATGCCTCGCTATGAGTACCGCTGCCGCCCCTGCGGCGACACGTTCGAAGTCAGCCGTCCGATGGCCGAGTCCTCCGCTCCCGCCACCTGCCCCGCCGGCCACGAGGACACCGTGAAGCTGCTCTCCGCCGTCGCCGTGGGCGGCGCCGCCGGGTCCGCGCCCGCACCGGCCGGCGGGGGTGGCGGAGGAGGTTGCTGCGGGGGCGGCTGCTGCGGCTGACCGCCGCAGGAAGGCCGGCTACCTCTTGCGCGAGAGCGTCGCGATGAGCCCGCCCGGTCGCATCCGGGGCCCCCGCTCCTCCCAGTACGGGACGCAGTTGTCCTCGTCCGCGTCCAGGTGGGCCCGGTCGATGGGCCCGGCACGTCGTCGCTCCGCGCGATGCCGTCCGCACCGCACCCTGATCGGGAAAACGGGCGTACGCCGTCTCCACGAGCTCACGCCGCGCCGCGTCCAGCGGCGGGTTGTGCGGCCAGCGTGTACGCGTACAGCTCGTCCGTGATCCTGGTTTCGTAGCCCGTGCTCATCGTGCGTGCTTCCGTCCGTGGCCGGCCCGCTTTCCGGCGGGTCCACCGTCCCGGCTAGCGGCGCCGCTCCGCACCCGCAGCGCCGATGAACCGGCGCAGTATCTCCTCCCCCGCCGCGATCCCCGTCTCGCCCAGTACCTCGACGTTCGGAGCGGTCCAGCCGCTGTCGGCGAGTTCGCCGTGGGCGGGTCGCCAGGAGCGGTCCGCCGCGAGCAGCAGGTCCGCGTCGAGGAGGGAGTCACCGGCGGCGAGGGTCAGTGTGGCGCCGCAGCGGCGTGCGACCTCGTTCATGGCGGCGCTCTTGGTGAGGGGCTTCGGCACGGCGTAGATCTTGCGTCCCTGGAGGGAGACCGTCCAGCCCCGGCCGTCCGCCCAGTCAGCCAGTTCCTTCACCCATCCCTCCGGCAGCAGCGAGCGCTCGACGACGAGATACGCGAAGAGGTCCTCGGCGATCCGTTCCTTGAGGAGCCAGGCGGGGTCGGACGCGGCGACGAGGTGGGCCCTGACCTCGGCGAGGGAGGCGCATTCGTCGGCGAGCCGGGCCGCGACCTGCCGCTGCCAGTCCCGGTCGGAGATCCCGTCGACCAGGATGTGTCCGCCGTTGGCGCAGATGGCGTACCGCGCGGCTGGTCCGGGGAGGTGGATGCGGTGGTACTGCTCGCGGGTGCGGGTCGTGGTGGGGACGAAGACGGTGCTGGCGCCCAGCGCTTCGAGGAGCGCCCCGGCCGTCTCGGTGACGTAGGACAGCGGCTTGTGACCGTAGATCTCCACGCAGAGCAGCCGGGGTGCTTCGGCGTCCGGCATGGGCAGGTCGAGGGCGGCGGCGGAGTAGACGAGGGTGCGGTCGAGGTCGCTCGCGACCAGCGTCACCTGGGTGCTCACTTGCCCGTCACCGCCTTGCCGTCCGCACCGGTGGCGCCACGGGTGAACTGTGGGTGGATCAGTCCCACGCAGGTGTACGGGAGTGCGTCGACCTCCTCGACCGATACGCCGCGCTGTTCGGCGAGCATGCGTACGTGGTCGAGGTCGGCGCCCGCTCCGCGCTTGGCGAGGATCTTCCACGGGACGCGGCGCAGCAGGACGCGGGTGGTCTCGCCGACCCCCGGTTTGACGAGGTTCACGTCGTGGATGCCGTACTCCTCGCTGATCCTCTCGACGGCGGCCCAGCCCTCCCAGGTGGGGGCGCGGTCTGCGGCGAGGAGTTCCTTGACGTCGGCGTCCACCGCGTCCACGACCTCGCCGAAGCGGTCGGCGACGGTGCCGACGAAGTGGCCGGACACGTCCGTACCGGCGAGCTCCCGGTAGAACTTCGCTCCGTGGAAGTCGTCCGGTCCGACCAGGTCGGCGCGCAGGACCGTACGGGAGATGAGGCCGGAGACCGTCGAGTTGAGGCAGGCGGACGGGACGAGGAAGTCCTCCCGGGTGCCGTAGGTCCGGACGCAGCCGCCGGGGTCGGCGAGGACCGCGATCTCGGGGTTGAAGCCCTCGAACTCCGCGAGGGCCGCGGCGAGTTCCCGGGTGATGGCCCCCTTGCCCGTCCAGCCGTCGACGAAGACGACGTCGGCCGGGTCGTGGTGGGCCGCCAGCCAGCGCAGGGCGGTGGCGTCGATGCCCCGGCCGCGCACGATGGACACGGCGTAGTGCGGCAGGTCGAGTCCGTACCGGAACCGGGCCCAGCGGCGCATCAGTACGCCCACGGGAGTGCCGGCCCGGGCCAGGGAGACCAGGACGGGGCGGGGGGACCGCTCGGCGAGGACGGTCTCGGTGACGGTGCCGACGGCGCGGGCCACCCGGGCGGCCGAGGTGTCGAGCGCGGCCTTGAAGAGCTCCTGGTACTGCGGGGTCGGCTGGTACTCGACGGGAAGCGACTCGGCGTAGTGCGCGCCACCGCTCTGTATCGCTTCCTCGCGCTCCTCGGTGGGCGCTTCCAGTGCGGTGCCGGACAGGTCCTGGAGGAGCCAGCCGACGTCGTCCGCCGCGTAGGAGGAGAAGGCGGGGCCTCGGAGGGGCTCGGGCAGCATGGGCGGCTCCTGCCGTTCGGCGACGAGTGAGGGGACGGCGCGCGAGGGGACAGCTCGCGAAGCGGCGGCGCGGGAAGCGGCGGCGGTACCGGAAGGGGTGTACGAGGGGACGACGGCCAGCAGGACGTGGTCGGTGTGGGCAGCGAGCCGGGCCAGCAGGCCGTCGGGGGCATGCAGGGCAGGCGTGTCCGCGGTGGAGTCCACGACGGCCACGACGGCGTCGAAACCGGCGCCCGCGACGTTGTACGCGTACCGGTCGCCGGGGCCGTCCGCGGGGTTGTCGTGGGCCGGGAAGACCAGCCGGCTGCGTATCGCGTACCCGGGGTCGTCCAGGGCGAGCACCGGGGAGCGGGTCGTCGTGGAGTACCGCACCTCGGCGGTGGAGACCTCTTCCAGGGACGTGCCGAGGCGGAGCGGGGCGTACATCAGCTCCTCGAAGCCGAGGACGAGTACGCGCCGGGCATCGCCCAGGGCCTCGTCGATACGGGCCGCCATGCCGGGCAGGGCCGCTTCCAGGGCCGCGCGGTGGAGCGGGGTGAAGCCGTGCCGTCCGCCGTCGGGGACGCCGGCGGGCCACGCCAGCTCGATCCGGGTGGGGGCCGGGGCGGGCTTCGCCGGCTCAGCCTCCGGGACGGCGGCCATCGCCTCCTGGGCCGCGACCAGCTCCTGGCCCCGTTCCAGCACACCGTCCGGCAGCAGCACCGTCCCGGCGCTCCTGGCCACCAGGTCGACCCGGGCGCCGATCTCGTCGGCGAACCCGGCCAGCCGCCCCCGGTCCGCCACCGAGCGCATGTCCGCGAGCGCCACGACGACGTACCGCTCACGGGGGTAGAGCTCGTGCAGGGCGCGGATCGTGTTGAGCACGGTGTTGCCCGTGGAGAACTCGTCGTCGACCAGCACCAGTGGCGCACCGGACGGGACGGGCGTCAGCAGGTCCACGTCCTCGGGCAGCAGCAGGTGGGAGGTGGCGTGCGAGTGCGACTCCTCGAAGCCGCCCGCTCGGGCCACCCCTTCGACGGGCCGGCGTGTGGAGTGGAGGTACGGCGCCACGCCGAGCCCATCGGCGACCGCGTGGCCGAGGCCGGTCGCGGTTTCCGCGTACCCCAGCACGACGGCGGTACGGGCCTGCGCCTCACCGAGGAGGTCGCGTACCCGCTCCCCCAGCTCGAAACCCGCGCCGTAGACCACGGAGGGCTTCTGTGGCACGTGCTTGCCCAGTACGTTCGATACGAGCAGGTGTGCCCGCTTGGGGTTGCGGCGCAGGGCCAGACCCAGCAGGTCCCGGAGCTCCCCGTCGCCGACCAGCTCGACTCCCAGCCGCTCGGCGACCCAGCTGCCCGTCCACACCACGTCCATGTCTCTTCCCTCGTTGCGCGCTCGCTCGTCGATACGCGCTCAGTCCGTCAGGCCCGCGGCCAGCAGCTCCACGAACCCGACGTCTTCCTTGGCCACACCGAAGACCTCGGCCCGCTGCACGGTGCGCTCGGCCCATGCCCGGTGCGGCTTCACTTCGTTCATCTTGTTCGTGTACGCCGACCGGAGCACTCCGCCGCCACCGCGCCCGGGCCGCAGGATGTCCTGCGCGTCGCTGAACTCCTCGTGGCTGACCACGGACAGCGCGTGCACGGGCTGGACGTGGGACGGGTGGATGCAGGTCTTGCCGAGCAGCCCGTTGGCACGGTCCAGCTCGATCTCGCGCAGCAGTCCGTCCAGGTCGTGCTCGATCAGGGTGGTGCGCAGTTCCTCGGCCCGCCCCGCGAAGGGGCTGCGGCGCAGCTGGGGCTTGAACATACGTTCCTGGAGCCTGAAGTACTCCCACACCGGACCGGTGATCGTGAAGCCCGTCCCGTCGGCCCGGCCCAGCACGTTGACGACGTCACCGATGACGGCCCCGACGATCTGGACGTCGTACGCCGTCATGTCGGAGGCGCGGCGCAGACCGTACGCCGAGCAGAAGTCGGTGACGCCGAGCCGCAGGGCGAGCACCCGGTCGCGGTACTTGTCCACGGTGCGGGAGATCCCCCGGAGGACCTCTGCCCGCGTCTCCAGGTGCAGCAGCTCGGGCGACTCCAGCACCGGCATCGCGAAGAGCCGCCGGCCGGCTGCCGCCTCGGCGCTCGCGAGGGCCTCCAGGAACAGGACGCCGCGCTCCTCGGTGAATTTCGGCAGGACGAATCCGGACAGCAGCCGGACGGAGCTGCCGAGTCTGCTCACCAGGTCGGTGATCTGCCCGGGGGCGCGGACGCGAATGAAGAGCAGGGGCGTCTGTGCGGCCCTCGCGTCGAGGTCCGCGAACTGCCTGACGAGGTTCGCCTCGCCGTCCGCCACCTCGGTGTCGTCGATCGAGTCCTCCAGGCACAGCACCATCGACACGAGCCCGTGACCGGCCTGCTTGAGCACGTCGTCGGCCAGATGCGGCCGGGTCGCCGGGCTGTAGAGGGTGGCTCCCAGCGCTGCGGAGAGCATGCGGGCGGGAGAGTCGGCGTCGAATTCGCACGGCTCCTGGAAGAACAGGCCCTTGCGGGCAGCGGGCGAGATATGCCCGAAATGACGCATGTAATCCCCCGTACTGCCTGATCGGCCGGACAACGTATGGCCGGTAATAGTACGTACGGACGGGTGTCGGCAGTTCCCCAGAGGCATGAATTTCGGGTAACCCGTCCATTACAGGCACTCGCGGCGAGCTACGCCACTCCACGCGTAACGCCACCGCGGGGGGCCGCCACCGGAACCCGTCGGGCCCCCGCGTTGTCCGTCCGGCCTGGCAGCAGGCAGGATGACGGGATGACGCACGCGATGCTGAAGGGCTCGAACGTCCCCCTCGATGCCACGGCCGTACGGGCCGTGCTGCGCTGGACCCCGGGCGCCGACGTCCCCGACGTGGACGCCTCCGCCCTGCTGCTCGGTGCCTCCGGCCGGGTGCGTTCCGACGAGGACTTCGTCTTCTACAACCAGCCCCGGCACCCCTCCGGCCTGGTGCGACGTCTGCCCAAGCGCAGCGTCCCCGAAGGGCTCACCGACACGATCGAGGCGGATCTCTGCGCACTGGACCCCTCGGTGGAGCAGGTGGTGATCTCCGCGTCCTCCGACGGCGCGGCGTTCGAACGGGTCAGGGATCTGCGCATCCTGCTGTACGACGCCGCGACGGCCGGCGGCGATCCGCTGGCCGTCTTCGACGTCAGGGCGGAGACGGGCGAGGAGACCGCCATCATCTGCGGCGAGCTCTACCGGCGCGGTGAGGGCTGGAAGTTCCGGGCGGTCGGGCAGGGCTATCCGACGGGCCTCGTCGGGCTCGCCACGGCGTTCGGCATCTCCGTCGACGAGACGGCCACGGAGCCGGCCTCCGAGCCGGACCAGGCGGCCGCACCGGCTGGGGACCCGCCCGCGCAGGGCGCCGTGCCCGCGCCGCCGTTCCCGCCCGCACCGGAGCCCGCCCCGGACTCGCAGGCCACGGTGCTGCACCAGCAGCCCGCGTACGGGTACCCGCAGCCCGCCGGGCAGCACTCGGCCCCGCCGCAGCCCGCCTACGGCTATCCGCAGCCCGCCGCGGCGGCGGCGTACGCACCGGACCCGAGTTTCACGCTGCCCCCGCAGGGTCCCCAGTTCGTCAGGAACTGAGCCCCGCGGAAGGTGTGCCCCGGGACCGGCCGGGGCGGTCAGGCCCGGGTCTTGTAGCCGCGCCCCCACTGCATGCCGAAGCCGTACAGCCGGTCCAGTTCCGACTGGAAGCCGTAGACGAACTTCACCTCGCGCCGCACGATCAGCTCGCCCTTGATGTTGTCGACGGTGAACACGGCGCAGGACCGGGCCTGCGGGGCCCTCTCGTCGAGCTCGATCTCGATCCGGGGTCCGTTGCCCGGGTAGAGCGTGACCTTGGCGTGCGTACGGTCGAAGGCAGGCGTCTGGTCGTAGATGTAGACGAAGAACAGCAGTCTTTTGATCTCTTCGTGATGGTCGAGGTTGACGTAGACGGTCTCCCCCGACGGCGCCCCGAAGCGGTCGTCACCGCTGAGCCGGATGTAGGGCGGCCCGTTCAGGTCGCCGATCAGGTTGCCCAGCGGCTGCACCACGCCCCTGGTGCCGTCCTTCAGCTCGTACATGCAGCCCAGGTCCAGGTCGACGTTGACCACGCCCCGGGTGTGCGCCTGGACGACGTCGGGCGTGAAGAGCTTCATCGGACGCAGCAGTCGTCCGCTCTGCCGTGACCTGCCCTCGATGTCCGAGCTCCGCATCCTCCAGGAGAGGTTGACGCGGAGATGCCCGGACAGGGCGCCCTGCTTGGTCAGGGAGACCGTGGCGTGCCGCTTGGACAGCACGATCGAGCTCGTCACGGAGTTGCCCGCCTCGAACACCGCGTCCCGCCCCGGCCACAGGCTGTTCCAGAAGGCCATCCCAACCCCCCACATTTCCGGTTGTGCCCGGGTGGAGCCGCCCACTGGGCTCCAGGCGTCCCGGGCGTCGTCACAGCCCCCGTACGTCACTGCGGGGCGACCCCGGGCCGGTTCCGGAGAACCGCCACCGTGTGGGCCGCCCCGCAGAGAGCGTTCCTCATTCCCTACCGGGTCACACCCCGGAGGAGACTTCCGCCTTGGAACCGGAGCCGTCGTCCCCGTCACCGGCCACGCCGAGCGCCTTGTTGCGGCGCACCGAGGACCAGAAGGACCAGGCGATCAGCACGACACCGACGAGGCCGGTGATCAACTCGTTGATCTCGAACCGGATGGTGATGAGCAGGATCGCGGCGAGCGCGCCGATCGCGTAGTGCGCGCCGTGCTCCAGGTAGACGTAGTCGTCCAGCGTGCCCTGGCGGACCAGGTAGACGGTGAGCGAACGGACGTACATGGCGCCGATGCCGAGGCCGAGGGCCATCAGCACGATCTCGTTGGTGATGGCGAAGGCGCCGATGACACCGTCGAACGAGAAGGACGCGTCGAGCACCTCGAGGTAGAGGAACATGAAGAACGCGGCCTTGCCCGCGACGACAACCGCGGAGACCGGCTTGCCGGCCTTCTTGGCGGCTTCCTCCGCCTCGTGTTCGCGCTCCTCCTCCTCTTCGAGCTTGTTCTCGAAGAATCCGGAGAGGCCGCCCACGATGAGGTACGTGATCAGACCCGCCACACCGGCGAGCAGGACGGTCTCCGCCTTGTCCGCGTGACCGCCACCGTGCTGGTGCGCCTGGGGCGCGAACCACATGGCCGAGATGAGCAGCACGATCAGCGCGACGCAGACCGACAGCATGTCGACCTTGCCGAGCTTGGAGAGCGGACGCTCGATCCAGCCGAGCCACTTGATGTCGCGGTCCTCGAAGATGAAGTCGAGGAAGATCATCAACAGGAACATGCCACCGAAGGCTGCGATGGACGGATGGGCGTCCGTCACCAGTTCCTTGTACCGGTCGGGGTCGTTGAAGGAGAGGTCGATGGCCTCGATGGGACCGAGCTGGGCACTGATGGCCACGATCACGACGGGGAAGACCAGCCGCATACCGAAGACCGCGATGATCACACCGATGGTGAGGAAGATCTTCTGCCAGAACTCACTCATCTTCTTGAGGATTCCGGCGTTGATCACCGCGTTGTCGAAGGACAGCGAGATCTCCAGGATCGACAGGATCGCGACGATACCGAAGGCCTGCCACCCCCCGTAGAAGATCGCCGCGACCAGGCCGGCCGCGGTAACCGCGAACGACCAGCCGAAGGTTTTCAGAATCACTGGCACCCCATCGTGTGTGTACGGACCTCCCCCGGAGTGAGGGGCTCCCCCGCGTGTACGCGGTTCTACGAAACGTTGACCCCGAAGTCTAGAGCGATGCCCCGCAGCCCCGACGCGTACCCCTGCCCGACTGCACGGAACTTCCACTCCCCGCCGTAGCGGTAGAGCTCACCGAAGATCATCGCGGTTTCCGTCGAGGCGTCCTCGCTCAGGTCGTACCGTGCCAGTTCCTGGCCGTCCGCCTGATTCACCACGCGTATGAAGGCGTTGCTGACCTGCCCGAACGTCTGCCCCCGATTGTCCGCCTCATGGATCGACACCGGGAAGAGGATCTTGTCGCAGTGCGCGGGCACCTGGTCGAGGTGCACGATGACCGACTCGTCGTCGCCGTCGCCCTCCCCCGTCAGGTTGTCGCCCGTGTGCTCCACGGAGCCGTCGGGGCTCGTGAGGTTGTTGTAGAACACGAACCACTCGTCACCGAGCACCCGGCCCGACTGGCACAGCAGCGCGCTGGCGTCGAGGTCGAAGTCCGCTCCGGTGGTGGACCGTGCGTCCCAGCCGAGCCCGACCAGCACCTGGGTGAGATCGGGTGCGGCCTTGGAGAGGGAGACATTGCCTCCCTTGGCGAGCGTGACGCCCATGTGTGTCCTCCCCGTGTCGATGGATGAGAACGTCCGGCGCCGCACAGGGTGCGGCGCCGGACGGGAAAAACCGGTGTGGCTCTCAGACGTTCACGCCGAAGTCCTGCGCGATACCGCGCAGGCCCGAGGCGTAGCCCTGTCCGATGGCGCGGAACTTCCACTCCGCGCCGTTGCGGTACAGCTCGCCGAAGACCATCGCGGTCTCCGTCGAGGCGTCCTCGCTCAGGTCGTAGCGCGCGAGCTCGGTGTTGTCGGCCTGGTTCACCACGCGGATGTAGGCGTTGCGGACCTGGCCGAAGCTCTGCTGACGGCTCTCGGCCTCGTAGATCGAGACCGGGAAGACGATCTTGTCGACGTCGGCCGGGACCCCGGCGAGGTTCACCTTGACGACCTCGTCGTCGCCCTCGCCCTCACCGGTGAGGTTGTCACCGGTGTGCTCGACGGAGCCGTCGGGGGACTTGAGGTTGTTGAAGAAGACGAAATTGCCGTCATTGCCCACCTTGCCGTCGACACCCGTCAACAGCGCGCTGGCGTCGAGGTCGAAGTCACCGCCGGTGGTCGTACGGGCATCCCAGCCCAGACCGACGATGACCGCCGTCAGGTTGGGCGCGGCCTTGGTCAGCGAGACGTTGCCGCCCTTGCTGAGGCTGACTCCCACGAGTCCTCCCATGGTTTAAGGGGCCGGCAGAACCAGTGTCCCCATCGTGCGTTGGCATCGGATCAACGATTGGATCCTAGTGACCGGTTCCCTGCCGAAACAGACTTTTGGCGGGGCGTCGGCAGGAGATCTCCCGGATCGGGGACCGACCGGGGACCGACCGGGGACCGACCGGGGACCGACCGGGGAACAGGCGGCGATCAGATCGAGTCGAGCGCCTTGATGTAGTCCTTGAGGTCCCTCGCGTCCGGGAGGCCGTTGACGACGCTCCAGCGGACCGTGCCGTCCTTGTCGATGACGAACGTGCCGCGCACGGCGCAGCCCTTCTCCTCGTCGAGGACGCCGTAGGCCCGGGAGGTCTCGCCGTGCGGCCAGAAGTCCGAGAGCAGCGGGTATTCGAGGCCCTCCTGCTCCGCGAAGACGCGCAGGGTGTGGATGGAGTCGTTGGAGACGGCGAGCAGCTGGGTGTCGTCGTTCTCGAACCGGGGCAGCTCGTCGCGCAGCGCGCACAGCTCGCCCGTGCAGACACCGGTGAAGGCGAACGGGTAGAAGAGCAGCACGACGTTCTTCTCGCCGCGGTAGTCGGAGAGCTTCACGGTCCGCCCGTGGTTGTCCTTCAGCTCGAATTCCGGGGCCTGGGTGCCGACCTCGATCGCCATGAAACGCGTCCCTTCGTACTCCAGCGCACTCCCGGACCGGTCCGTCCGGGCTGTCCCCACCCTATGCAGCGACCTGCACGGCTGTACGAAGGCCCCCGACGGCGTGATGCCGTCGGGGGCCCCGGGTGGTGGGAGAGGGGTTCAGCGCTTGGCCTTGGCCCCCTTGGGGGTGACCAGACGGCTGCCCGTCCAGTCCTTGCCCGCACTGATGCTCTTGGTCTGGGCGAGACCGGCTGTCTGGGCAGCCTCGTTGATATCGCTCGGCTCGACGTATCCGTCGCGGCCGGTCTTAGGCGTCATCAGCCAGACCGTACCGCCGTCCTCGAGCAGACCGATGGCATCCACCAGCGCGTCCGTAAGGTCGCCGTCTTCGTCGCGGAACCAGAGCAGAACGACGTCAGCGACGTCGTCGTACTCCTCATCGACGAGATCCTGGCCGATAGTGGCCTCAATGCCCTCACGGAGCTCCAGCTCGACGTCGTCGTCGTAGCCGATCTCCTGGACCACTTGTCCGGGCTCGAACCCCAGGCGTGCTGCCGGGTTGGTCCGCTCCTCCGCGTGGTCCGCGGTCGCGCTCACGGGTTGCCTCCTGATCATGTTTCGGAAAGTACTTCACCCACGCGCGTGCGCGGGGCGTTGGCCGTAGTCCACACGGGCTCGGCGAATCGCGCAAGTACCCAGCGTCCGAGACCGCCTAAACGGTGACGTTCCCTGCCACGTCGCCGCAACCTCCGGCCGGTCCCCAGCGGGGCGCTCGATATCGCCCAGTCCGTTTACGTCCTTCCTCAGCTTATGCCGTTTCGATCCGCCAATCGGAGTCGAACAGCCTTTGGGAACGCTTGGACGGGTTGGGCGTATGGTTGCGGTTTGGCCCGACCCATCCTCCGACGCCCATACTCGTGCCCGGGGTGCGAGGCTTCAGAACCTCGCGGTTACCCCACGGTAGAGATGACGTTTGCGCCCTCGCGGTACACGATGGAGGCGGCGCACCACAGATGTCCCGGGGGTCCGTTCCCCGTAACCAGGCCCCGTAGAGCAGCACCGAACAGCGAAGGAACAGCGTGGCTTCCGGATCCGATCGCAACCCGATCATCATTGGCGGCCTTCCGAGCCAGGTCCCGGATTTCGATCCTGAGGAGACCCAGGAATGGCTCGACTCTCTCGACGCCGCCGTCGACGAGCGGGGCCGTGAGCGTGCCCGCTATCTGATGCTCCGGCTCATCGAGCGCGCGCGGGAGAAGCGTGTCGCCGTGCCGGAGATGCGCAGTACGGACTACGTCAACACGATCGCCACGAAGGACGAGCCGTTCTTCCCCGGCGACGAGGAGATCGAGCGCAAGGTCCTCAACGCGACCCGCTGGAACGCGGCCGTGATGGTGTCGCGCGCCCAGCGTCCCGGGATCGGCGTCGGCGGTCACATCGCCACGTTCGCTTCCTCCGCGTCGCTCTACGACGTCGGCTTCAACCACTTCTTCCGCGGCAAGGACGAGGGCGACGGCGGCGACCAGATCTTCTTCCAGGGGCACGCGTCGCCTGGGATCTACGCCCGCGCGTTCCTGCTCGACCGGCTGAGCGAGGCGCAGCTCGACGCGTTCCGCCAGGAGAAGTCGAAGGCTCCGAACGGTCTGTCCAGCTACCCGCACCCCCGGCTCATGCCGGACTTCTGGGAGTTCCCGACCGTCTCGATGGGCCTCGGCCCCCTCGGCGCGATCTACCAGGCCCGGATGAACCGCTACATGGAGGCGCGCGGCATCGCCGACACCTCCAAGTCGCACGTGTGGGCCTACCTGGGCGACGGCGAGATGGACGAGCCCGAGTCGCTCGGCCAGCTGTCCATCGCCGCCCGTGAGGGCCTGGACAACCTCACCTTCGTGGTGAACTGCAACCTCCAGCGCCTCGACGGCCCGGTCCGCGGCAACGGCAAGATCATCCAGGAGCTGGAGTCGCAGTTCCGCGGTGCCGGCTGGAACGTCATCAAGCTGGTCTGGGACCGCTCCTGGGACCCGCTGCTGGCGCAGGACCGCACGGGCATCCTCGTCAACAAGCTGAACACCACGCCGGACGGGCAGTTCCAGACGTACGCCACCGAGACCGGCGCGTACATCCGCGACCACTTCTTCGGCGACGACCCGCGGCTGCGGGACATGGTCAAGGACATGACCGACCAGCAGATCCTGCACCTGGGGCGCGGCGGCCACGACCACAAGAAGGTCTACGCGGCGTACGCGGCGGCCAAGGCCCACAAGGGCCAGCCGACGGTGATCCTGGCGCAGACGGTCAAGGGCTGGACCCTGGGGCCGAACTTCGAGGGCCGCAACGCGACCCACCAGATGAAGAAGCTCACGGTCGAGGACCTCAAGCGCTTCCGCGACCGGCTGCACATCCCGATCACGGACAAGCAGCTGGACGAGGGCTACCCGCCGTACTACCACCCGGGCCGCGACTCGGAAGAGATCCAGTACATGCACGACCGCCGCCAGGGTCTCGGCGGTTACGTCCCGACGCGTGTGGTGCGGGCGAAGCCGCTGGCCCTGCCGGACGAGAAGACGTACGCGGCCGCGAAGAAGGGTTCGGGTACGCAGTCGATCGCCACGACCATGGCGTTCGTGCGCATTCTGAAGGACCTCATGCGGGACAAGGAGATCGGCAAGCGTTTCGTGCTGATCGCGCCCGACGAGTACCGCACCTTCGGCATGGACGCTTTCTTCCCGAGTGCGAAGATCTACAACCCGCTCGGTCAGCAGTACGAGGCCGTGGACCGCGATCTGCTCCTGGCCTACAAGGAGTCCCCGACCGGGCAGATGCTGCACGACGGCATCTCCGAGGCCGGCTGCACGGCCTCGCTGATCGCCGCCGGATCGGCGTACGCCACCCACGGCGAGCCGCTGATCCCGGTCTACGTCTTCTACTCGATGTTCGGTTTCCAACGCACCGGTGACCAGTTCTGGCAGATGGCCGACCAGCTCGCGCGCGGCTTCGTACTGGGTGCGACGGCTGGTCGTACGACCCTGACCGGCGAGGGTCTCCAGCACGCGGACGGCCACTCGCAGCTGCTCGCCTCGACCAACCCGGGCTGTGTCGCCTACGACCCGGCGTTCGGATTCGAGATCGCGCACATCGTCAAGGACGGTCTGCGCCGGATGTACGGGGGGACGCCCGAGGAGAACGAGGACGTCTTCTACTACCTCACCGTCTACAACGAGCCGATCCAGCACCCGGCCGAGCCGGCTGACGTGGACGTCGAGGGCATCCTCAAGGGCGTGTACCGCTACCGGAGCGGCGAGAAGGGCCAGATCCCGGCCCAGATCATGGCGTCCGGTGTAGCGGTCCCGTGGGCGGTCGAGGCGCAGCGGATCCTCGCGGACGAGTGGAACGTCAAGGCGGACGTCTGGTCGGCGACCTCCTGGAACGAGCTGCGCCGCGAGGCCGTGGACGTGGAGCGGTACAACCTGCTCCACCCCGAGGAGGAGCAGCGCGTCCCGTACGTGACGTCGAAGCTCTCCGGCTCCGAGGGGCCGTTCGTGGCGGTCTCGGACTGGATGCGTTCGGTGCCGGACCAGATCTCCCGCTGGGTTCCCGGCGCGTACCAGTCGCTGGGCGCCGACGGTTTCGGCTTCGCCGACACCCGTGGCGCCGCCCGCCGCTTCTTCCACATCGACGCCCAGTCGATCGTCCTCGCGGTGCTCACCGAGCTCGCGAAGGAGGGCAAGATCGACCGGTCCGCCCTGAAGACGGCGGTCGACCGTTACGACCTCCTGGATGTGGCCGCGGCCGATCCGGGCCCGGCCGGCGGCGACGCGTAGGCACACAGATGACGAGGGGCGGCGGGACCGGAAGGTCGCGCCGCCCCTTCGCCGTGTCAGGAGCCGTGTCCGGGGTCGCCGTCCGGGGTCGCCGTCTGGGTCAGTTCTCCCAGATCTTGAAGGCCCTTACCTGGTACGAGGACCTGGGCACCCAGGTGCCCCCGCCCGGGTAGGTCTCGAACTCACCGGTCTCGTCGCACTCCGCCGACTGGTAGGTGGTGACGGGCCGCCCGGTGCGGTTGGCGAGTGCCTGCGCCTTGGTGCCCGCCGGCAGCGGGACGCAGCTGTCGACGTCGACGGTGGACAGCTCGTGGACCTGGCGGGCACCGGTGAAGTCCGGCTTCTTCCAGAGACACAACTGCCCGGCGTCGCAGGAGCCGAGCCGGACGGGTGCGGCGTGCACCGCGGTCGGCGGGATCAGTGCGGTGGCGGCCAGGGCGGCCGCGAGCAGAGTGGTGCGCATGGTGGTTCGTCCCCCGTGGTCGTGCGGATCAGTTGCCCGCACCCTGGCCTGCGGAGCGGCACCGGGGGAAGGGGTCCTGGACGCCGCCACCCTGATAGGGGTTTCTGACGCGCGTGAAATGCCGGGCGCACGACGATCGCCGGACGGGAAGCGTGCCCGTCCGGCGATCGTGGAGAGAGTGCGGCAGCCCTAGGTCCTGTCTGGAGTTCCAGCGCGGGAGAAGGAGCGGCGTCCGGTGCCGTCGAATCCAAGGCGGAGGAGGGAGCGATGGCGGAGCCCTCGCGACTGACGACAACGCCGGAGGCGGCGGTGCCGGACGCCGCGACGCCGCGGGGGAACTCCAGACAGGACCTAGATGTGTCCGGCTCCCGCGCCCGCCTCGGCGTTGTCGCCGCGCTTGGTGAGGGTGGCGACCAGGGCGGCGCCCACGGCGACGATCCCGGCGACCATGAACGCCGCGCTCATGCCCGACAGGAACGTCTCGTGCGCGACGCCCGCGATCTTCGCGGCGATCTCCGGCGGGGTGCCGGGGGCGATCGGCGGCATGCCGACCTCGACGGCCGACGAGGCCTGCTCCATCTGCTCGGGAGAGACCGGGGGAAGTTCCGCGTCCGCCCAGTTGCCGGCCAGCTTCGAGTCGACCTGCGAGGCCATGATCGCGCCGAGCACCGCCGTACCGAGGCTGCCGCCGACCTGCATCGCGGCCTGCTGGAGACCACCCGCGACGCCGGAGAGCTCCATCGGGGCGTTGCCCACGATGACCTCCGTGGCGCCGACCATGACCGGGGCGAGACCGAGACCGAGCAGACCGAACCAGACGGACATGGTCAGCGTGCCCGTGCCGATGGCCAGCTGGGACATGCCGAAGCAGGCGACAGCGGTGCAGACCATGCCGCCGACGAGCGGAACGCGCGGGCCGAACTTGGTGATGAGGGCGCCCGCGATGGGTGAGGCGACGATCATCATGCCGGTCAGCGGCAGCAGGTGCAGACCGCTGTCGACCGGGCTCATGCCGTGCACGTTCTGCAGATAGAAGGTGACGAAGAACAGCCCGCCCATGAAGGCGAAGGCCATGAGGATCATCAGGATCACACCGGCGGAGAGCGGCAGGGACTTGAACATCGCCAGCGGGATCAGCGGCTCGCGCACGTTCTTCTGGGAGAGCGCGAAGACGATGAAGAGGATCACCGCGGCACCCAGGAAGCCGAGCGTCCTGTAGTCGCCCCAGCCCCACTCGGCACCCTTGATGAGGGCCCAGATGAGGCAGAACATCGCCTGGGACAGCAGCACGATGCCGCCGATGTCGAAGGAGCGCGGGGCGTTCTCCGCGCGGTGGTCCTTGAGGATCACCACGCCGAGGACGACCGCGAGCACCCCGACCGGCACGTTGATGAAGAAGACCGACTGCCAGCTGACGTGCTCGACGAGTACGCCGCCCAGGATCGGGCCACCGGCGGTCGACGCGCCGATCACCATGCCCCAGATGCCGATCGCCATGTTCAGCTTCTCGGCCGGGAAGGTGGCGCGCAGCAGGCCGAGCGCGGCCGGCATCAGCAGGGCGCCGAAGAGGCCCTGGAGCACGCGGAACGCGATCACCAGGGCGACACCGTCGGCGAGGCCGATGGCGGCGGACGCTGCGGCGAAGCCGACGACGCCTATCAGGAAGGTCTGGCGGTGCCCGAAGCGGTCACCGAGCTTGCCCGCGGTGATCAGCGACACCGCGAGTGCGAGCATGTAGCCATTGGTGATCCACTGGACCTGGGCCAGCGAGGCACCCAGGTCCTTCTGGATGGCGGGATTGGCGATCGCGACGATCGTGCCGTCGAGCGCGACCATCATCACGCCGATGGCGACGGCGAACAGGGTCAGCCAGGGGTGGCCGCGAAGACCCTTGGCCGGGGCTGGGGAAACCGTCTTGTCCGGTTCCCGCGCCGCCTTCTCAACGGTGGTCTGACTAGTCATGCGCCGGAGATTAGTGTCAGCCACTGACAGTTGACAAACCGATTCACAACTCGGTAACTGTGCCGTAGCCCACAGGTCATCCCGAACCGGACGAAGCAGCAGAAGGCGAGCCGATACGTGCCAGCAGGGCAGGAAGCCGATCCTCCGGCCGGGCTGCGCGAACGCAGGAAACAGCGCACCCGTGGCGCCCTGCTGAACGCCGCTCTGGAGCTCTTCACCACGCAGGGGTACGAGCGGACCACGGTCGACGAGATCGCCGAGGCCGTGGAGGTCTCCCAGCGCACCTTCTTCCGCCACTTCGCGAACAAGGAGGAGGCCGCCTTCGCCGTCCAGACGATGGTCGAGTCCCGCTTCCTCGCGGAGCTGCGTCGACGTCCCGCCGCGGAAGCCCCCTTCGAGGCGATGCGCCGGGCCGTCCTGTGCGCCTGGAACAGCATCGGTGAGGCCATCGAGGAGATCATCCCGATCGAGCTCCACATGCGGACGTACCGGATGATCGAGTCGACCCCGTCGCTGATCGCCGCCCACATGCGCCGCGGCGTCGCCCTCGAGGACGAGATCGCCCGGCTGATCGCCCGGCGTGAAGGGCTCGACCTGGAGACCGACACGCGCCCGCGGATCGTCGTCGCCGCGTTCTCCGGAGTGATGCGGGTGTCCGGACAGCAGTGGGGTCTGGGGCAGGACACCAGCATGGAATCGCTGCGGGCCCTGACCGAGGAGTACCTCGACCACCTCGGCCCCGCACTGGCCGAGAACTGGCGGACGCCGCCAACCGGCGCCCCGGTCCGGTAGGTCCCACAGCGGCTGTGCCGCACCTCTCAGGGCCTCGCATGGCGGACCTCACACGCGGCACCTGATCCCCTCCCGACGAGGCGTCAGGCGCACCGGAACGTACGCGGGGCGCGCACACAGGGTGAGGGACGGCGGCCGAATTCCGGTCCGGCGGGTGATGTGCGTCACCCTCGTCACGGGCTCCGGCGAGCGTCTCCTAGGGTGAGGCGCAGTGACTTCCTTCGACTCCTCCCCCACGCTCACCGCCTGGCGCGCCCTGCTCGCCGTCGCGGTCGTGTTCGTGATGCTGGCGACCACCGGGTGGACCGCCGTGCGTCAGCAACGCTCCGACGAGCCACGAGAGATCGCGCTGGTCTCCTGGGCCCAGGGACGGATAGCCGGTCACGCGCTGCCGGACATCGCTTCACCGCCCTACCGGCTGGCCCATTTCTTCGCCACGCTGACGGCCGGACAGCAGACCGCGCTCGCCGACACCTACCCGCTCCTCGTGGGAAACATGAACGGCGCCCCGGTCACTCTGCGCTACCGCGCCAACCGGCAGGCACTGAAGGAAGCGCGGGTCATCGAGCAGCGGCGGATGCACGACACGAGACTCTCGCCCGGCGGCCGTCACGAGGCGCTGCGCAGGATGGAGCGCTTCCGTTCCATGCTCGCGAAGGACCGTCAGATCCTGGCCTTCGACCCGTCGGGCAAGGGGCACGCCGCGGAGGTGTTCGGCGATCTGGACCGGGCGAGCCGGGTCTCGGTCGTGGTGCCCGGCGTCGATACGAATCTGCTGACCCTGGAGCGCTCCGGCCGGGCGTTCTCGGCCCCCGTCGGCATGGCGCATGCCCTGTACGCGGCCGAACGTGCCGCCCGCCCCGGTACCCGTACCGCGGTCATCGCCTGGGCCGACTACACCTCCCCCGCCGGAATCGGTGTGGACGCGGCGCTGGGCAGGCTGGCCAGGGCCGGGGCGGTACGGCTGAACGCCCTGGTCGACGTGTTGCCCGGCACGTCACGCATCTCGTTGTTCTGCCACAGTTACGGCTCCGTGCTGTGCGGGGTCGCCGCACAGGGCCTGCCGTCCCGGGTGACGGACATCGCCGTGGCGGGCAGTCCCGGCATGAGGGTGGAGCGGGCGGAGCAGCTGGACACCGGGGCCAGGGTCTGGGCGACGCGGGACCGCGACGACTGGATCCAGGACGTGCCGTATCTGGCGTTCGGCGGCATCGGACACGGCGCCGACCCGGTCGATCCGGAGTTCGGTGCGCGGATCATGTCGGCGCGGGGCGCGATCGGGCACAGCGGCTACTTCGAGCCGGGTACGGAGAGCCTCAGCAACTTCGCGGCGATCGGTGTGGGCGCCTACGAATCGGTCAGCTGCGCGAGCGGCGACGGCGCCTGCCACAGCGGGATTTCCGGCGAACGGAACACCTGACGCGCGTAGAGCACGGGACATGGGCCGAATTGCGGCTCGCTTCGAGGGGGACGTGGAGGCCGGTGCCGCATACGATGAGGCGCATGGGTGATGTGCTGGCCGGAATTCATGCCACCTGGGAGTTCGACACCGACTCCGTGCTCATCCGCTTCGAACGGGGTATCCGCACGCCGAAGCTCTTCCAGAGCCTGCGTGAACGGCGCGTACCGCACGCGGCGTTGTCGTCGGTGACGCTGACCCCTGGCAAGCGGGGCACGGTGGTTCTGCAGGCGGTGCCGAGACCCGGTGCCGATCCACTGCTGGAGGCTGCGGCCGGACAGCTGAAGGACGGGTGCGATCCGTACCGGCTGGTGCTGCCCGCCGAACGCGAGACGCTCGCCGAGTACTACGCGGACGAGCTGCGCGCCCTGCTGGGGCCGGACGCGGCGCTCCGCGCCGACCGGTTCATGGTCGCGGCACCCGACGCCCCGCTGAGCTTCAAGGCGTACGACGGCCGGGCCGGCTTCGACGGCGACCGGATCTCCTTCCGGTGGTCCTGGACCGGTGCGTCCAGTGCCAAGTGGAAGGCCGGCGACCAGACGTTCTCGGTCCAGGAGCTCAGCGGTGTCGAGTGGCGTTCGCCCGAGGCGTTCGACGGCTACCTGCGGCTCGTGCCGCGCTCCGGGGCGGCGGACTCCGTGATGGCGGGCCCGGTGGACGTGCCCGGTGCGGCGTACGGAGGAGTGGGCGGGGCGCACCGCCTGCAAGCCGCCGTCCGGCCCGCCCAGGCGGACCAGGACCCGGCGGCGGTCGTCTTCGGGCTCGGCTACGGTCCGGTGCACGAGTCGCTGCCGTTCGCGGCCGCAGTACTGGAGTCCGTACGCCGCCGTCAGTCCAGGCCCGCGACGGCGCCCGCCGCACTGGCCGGCGCGGTGCGGCGGGATCCGGCGGACATCGCCGAGCGGATCAGACACCTGGGGGATCTGCACGAGGCGGGGCTCGTCACGGACGACGAGTACGGCGCGAAGAAGGCGCAGCTGCTCGCGGAGCTGTAGCGGGCCCCGGAGCGGGACGGTCCGTACGGCACCCCGTGCTCCGTAGGACACCCGTACCCCGGTATGAGGCGCGGGCGGCGGACCGGCACCCCGGTATGACGCCGGACGGCGGGTTCGCTGCCTAGGGTGAGCGGGTCATGTCCACTTCACCCGCCGGGCCGACGCCGCCCGCCGCAATCTGCGCGAGCTCGCCCATGGGCTGTCCCACGCGTCCCATCCGCCCGTCCCGCTCTTCGCCGACGCCCCGAGACTGTGGAAGCGGCTGCTCCCGTACGGGGTCGTTCTCGCCCTGGCCGCGATCTTCATCCCCACCACGATCGAGGTCCTGACCTCGCAGTACTGGGTGAGCGGCGGGATGGCGGGGGCACTCGCCGTCGCGCAGGCCGCGCCGCTGCTGATGCTGGCGCACCGGCCGCTGCAGGCGTGGTGGATCATCTTCGCGGCCGACATCGTGGGCGCCCTCGTCCTGCTGGCGGAGCCCGTCGGGAAGTACGACGTCTGGCCGTGGACGCCGCCGGCCACCGTCGGCTACCTCTTCGTCCTCCTGGCGCTGGGGCTTCGCGAGACCCGCAGGACCGTGGTCGGCGTGTGGCTGGCGACGGGCGCCGCGGGGCTGGTGCTGCACTGGGTCGGCTCCGGGCGCAGCACCGGCAGCGCACTCCTCCTGTTCGTCCTCGGCGCGGTGGTGCTGGTGATCGGGACTGCCGTGCAGGAGCGGGGCGAGGCCCAGCGGCGGCTCGTCGAGCAGGAGACCATCAGCGAGGCGGAACGGGCGCAGCGGACGCTTCTGGAGGAGCGGACCCGTATCGCCCGCGAGCTCCATGACGTCGTCGCGCACCACATGTCGGTGATCACGGTCCAGGCGGACTCCGCGCCGTACCGGATCAGCGGGCTGTCCGAGGAGGCGCGCGAGGAGTTCGGGACCATCGCGGCGAGTGCCCGGGAGTCGCTGACGGAGATGCGGCGGCTGCTCTCGGTGCTGCGCAGCGACGGAACGGAGGGCGAACGCACGCCGCAGCCGGGGACCGGACAGGTGCAGGCGCTCGTGGAGGCGACGGTGCGGGCGGGGCTGCCCGCCGCACTCTCGCTGGCCACGGAGGTGGCGGAGGCCGCCGGTCGCGGGGACCTGCCGCAGGCGGTGGAGCTCTCGGCGTACCGCATCGTGCAGGAGGCGCTGGCGAATGTGGTCCGGCACGCGCCGGGGGCGCGGACCCGGGTGTCGATCGCGGCGGGCGGGGACCATCTGACGGTGGTGGTCGTCAACGACCGTGCAGAGCGGCCCGGTTCGCCGCTGGAGACGAGCGGCACGGGACACGGGCTGGTCGGTATGCGTGAGCGCGTACGGTTGACCGGCGGCACGCTGGACACCGGTCCGCTGCCGGACGGCGGTTTCCGGGTGGCCGCACGGCTCCCCCTGAACGCGCCCCCGACCCGGAGGACTCGTGACCATCCGCGTGATCATCGTCGACGACCAGGCCATGGTGCGCGCGGGGTTCGCCGCGCTGCTGGCGGCGCAGAGCGACATCGACGTGGTGGGGGAGGCGCCGGACGGACGGCAGGCGATCGAGGTCAGCAGGAACCGGCATCCCGACGTGGTGCTGATGGACGTCCGGATGCCCGAGATGGACGGGCTGGCGGCGGCCCGTGAGCTGCTGAACCCGCCCTTGGGCGTGATCCACCGGCCCAAGGTGCTGATGCTCACCACCTTCGACGTGGACGACTACGTGTACGAGGCGCTGCGCGCCGGCGCGTCCGGCTTCCTGCTGAAGGACGCGCCGCCCGCGGATCTGATCGCGGCGGTACGGGTGGTGGCGGCGGGGGACGCGCTGCTGGCCCCGTCGGTGACCCGGCGGCTGATCGCGGACTTCGCGGCCCGGCGGCCGTCCGCTGCGGCCCGGAGCGGTCCGGCACTCCGGCTCAACGGGCTCACCCCCCGGGAGACGGAGGTGCTGGAGCTGATCGCGCGTGGGCTGTCCAACCAGGAGATCGCCGACCGGCTGGTGCTGGCCGAGCAGACGGTGAAGACGCACATCGGGCGGGTGCTGGCCAAGCTGGATCTGCGGGACCGGGCGCAGGCCGTGATCTTCGCGTACGAGTCGGGACTGGTGGCGCCGGGCAGCTGACCCGCCCCCGCACCCCGTACACCCCCTACCCCGGTATCACTTCGCGGTTGGCTCCGTGGTGTGACGCCCTCGCACCCACCCTCTTCCTACCTTCCTCTCCGTCGCACCGAACGGTGCGCAACAGCCAAAGAGGGAGGGCGAGATGCGCCGCTACGCGAGGACCCTGGTCGCGGTCGCGCTGGCGACGACCGTGGTGGCCGGGAGCGCGGGGTGGGTGTCGGGGGACGCACAGCACGCGCTGACCGGGCCACCGCCGGGAAGCGCCGCTTGGAGCGCGGACCGTGTCCTGGGGCGGGAGCTGCCCGATCCGGCCGAGTCGTCACCCGCCGAAGTGGGCCGGTTCTTCGCGGAGTTGACCGGTGCCGAGCGGGAGGAGCTGGTGCAGCGGCACCCGTTGGTGGTCGGCAACCTCGACGGGGCTCCCGTGGAGCTGCGCTACCGGGCCAACGCCCTCGCCCTGAAAACCGGTCACGACCCCCGGTACACGCACCTCCACGGCGACGACCGGCAGATCCTCGCCTTCGATCCCCGGGGCCGCGGCCAGGTCGCCGAGGTCTTCGGTGACGTGCGGTCGGCACGGCAGGTGTCCGTGGTGGTGCCGGGTTCGGACATCGACGCGGGGACCTTCGACCGTACGACGGATGTGTACGGCACCCCGTCGGGCATGGCGAAGTCGCTGTACGCCGAGACCGGGCCGGGCAGTGCGGTGATCGCCTGGGCCGGATACACCACGCCCGTCGGTGTGGGCGTCGATGCCGCGAGCGGCAGGCTCGCGGAGGCCGGGGCGGACCGGCTGGCCCGGTTCACCGACGGACTCGTCGCCGACGCGCTGCCCGAGCCGGCCGTGTTCTGCCACAGCTACGGGTCCGTGGTGTGCGGTCTGGCCGCACCCCGGCTCCGGGCCACGGACCTGGTCGTACTCGGCTCGCCCGGAATGCGCGCCGACACCGTCGGTGACCTGCGTACCGGAGCCCGGGTCTGGGCCGCCAAGGACGCCACCGACTGGATCGACGACGTACCGAACGTCGAGGTCGCCGGCCTGGGACACGGCACCGACCCCACCGACCCGGAGTTCGGCGCCCGTCCCGTACCGGCGAAGGACGCCCAGGGGCACACGGGTTACTTCGTGCCGGGGACGGACTCGCTCCGCTCGTTCGCCGCGATCGCCGCCCTCTCCGCCGGCCCGGAAGGGACGGTTCTCTGATGAGCGTCAGGCGGCTCGCGACACGGATCGACGCCCGAACCCCCCGCCCACCGGGACCGGGCGATCGACGGCCTGCGCGCGCTGGCCCTGCTCGCCGTCCCGGCCGGGCACTGGCTGCTCGGCGGGTTCACGCTCGACGGCGGGGGCGCCCTGCACAACGCGAGTCCGCCGGCCACGTTCGGTTTCTTCGCCCCGGTCAGCTGGGTGCTCCAGATGCTCGGCATCTTCTTCCTGGTGGGCGGGTACGCCTCCGTGCTCTCCTACCGTCGCCGGACGTCCACGACCGGCGCCTGGCTGCGCGGCAGGATGGTCCGCCTCGGCAGGCCCGTGCTCGGGGTGACGGCCGTCTGGGCGGGGATGATTCCCGTGCTGTACGCGCTCGGGGTGCCCGGCGACACGCTGCACACGGCGTCGACGCTGGTGATCCAGCCGCTCTGGTTCGTCGGGGTGTACGCCGTGGTCACGGCCCTGACGCCGTACTGCGTACGGCCGGCGGGGAAGCTCGGCGGCTGGGCGGCGGCACCGCCGCTCGTCTCCGTCGCCGTGGTGGACGTCCTGCGGTACGGGCCGTACGCGGACTCCGTGCCGTCGTGGCTGAGCCTGCTGAACATCCTGCCGGGCTGGCTCTTCGCGTATCAGCTCGGGGTGTCCTGGGGCGAGGGGCGGATCGGCAAGCGCGGGGCCCGGCTGCTGCTCGCCGGCGGAAGCGTCCTGTTCGCCGTGCTGCTGCTCGCGTTCCACTACCCCGCCTCGATGGTCGGCGTACCGGGCGAGGCACGCACGAACTCGCACCCGCCGTCGCTGCTGGTGCTCGCGCCGGCGGCGGCGCAGAGCGGGGCGGCGATCCTGCTGCGGGACCGGATCGCGGGGTTCCTGCGCCGACCGCTGGTGTGGGCGCAGGTCGTCGTCATCAATCTCTCCGCGATGACGATCCTGTGCTGGCACCAGACGGCGATGCTGGCGGCGGCCGTGCCCGCGTCGTTCGCGGGCACGGTGCCGGGACTGACGACCGGCCCGGACACGCCGGGCTGGATTCTGGCCCGGCCGGCGTGGATGCCGGTGTTCGCGGGGCTGCTGGTGCTGATCGCGCGGTACGCGCGGAGGTTCGAGGCGCCGTGGCAGTCGGGCACGGGGGCCCTTCGGGTGGCGGCGGGGGCGCTCGCGGCGGGGTTCGCGGTGTTCGCGCTCCGGCTGGCGTGAGCGGGTGGGGCGGGGCGGGCAGGCTCCGTGCCCCGGAGGCCGGGCACCCCCGGGGCACCGCCCCGGACCCCGGACCTCAATCGCCGGACGGGCTCGAAGTGCACGGACCTGTCCTGATGGCCACCGGGCGAGGCCGAAGTGCCGGGCACACCCTGATGGCCACCGGACGGGGCGGAAGTGCCCCGGCACGCCCTGATGGAGACGGGCAGGCCCACCCACCAAGCCCGTCCGGCGGTTGAGGACAGCCCGGTCGGCTTGAGGACAAACGCGCCGCGGCCTACTCGCGCGCAGCCGACGTGCTGCTCATGTCCGGGTAGCGGTCACCCGCCACCCGCCCCGCGATCGGCTCCAGCAGGGCCAGCTCCTGCGGAGTCAGCCTCAGCCGGGTCGCCGCCACGTTCTCCAGCAGACGGCTCCGCTTACGCGTCCCCGGAATGGGCACCACCGTCAGGCCGTGCACCTCCGCACGCCGCTGCACCCACGCGAGGGCCACCTGCGCGGCCGTCGCCCCGTGCGCCGCCGCGATCTTGTGCACGGGCTCCAGAAGGGCCGCGTTCGTCTTCGCGTTCTCGCCCGTGAAGCGCGGCTGGAACTTACGGAAGTCACCCTCCGTCAGGTCCTTGCCCGCGTCCGCGAACGCCCCGGTCAGGAAGCCGCGGCCGAGCGGAGAGTACGGCACGAGCGTCACCCCGAGCTCGACCGCAGCGCCCACCGCGCTGCGCTCCACGTCCCGGCTGAACAGCGACCACTCCGACTGGAGGGCGGCGATCGGGTGCACGGCGTGGGCCTCGCGGAGCTCGGCGCCGGTCACCTCACTCAGTCCGAGCTGCTTGACCTTGCCCTGCCGGACCAACTCGGCCATGGCGCCGACCGACTCGGCCAGCGGCACGGCGGGGTCGCGCCTGTGCATGTAGTACAGGTCGATGACCTCGGTGTTCAGCCTGCGCAGGCTTGCCTCGACGGACTGCCGGATGTACGCCGGGTCGTTGCGGATGCCCCGGTACTGCGGGTCGTCGCTGCGCTCGATGGCGAACTTCGTGGCCAGTGTGATCTCGTCCCGGTGCGCCCCGACGAAGGGCGCGAGGAACTCCTCGTTGGCTCCGCGCCCGTAGACGTCCGCGGTGTCGAAGAGGGTGACCCCCACCTCCAGCGCCGCTTCCAGGGTGTCGCGGGCGGCCGCCTCGTCCGTTTCGCCGTAGAACTCGCTCATGCCCATGCAGCCGAGTCCCTGCACACCGACCTGGGGCCCGTCGCTGCCGAGCCGCACCGTGGCGATCTTGTTGTCAGTCATCAGGCACTGGGCCTTTCCGGTACCCGTCGGGCACCCGCATAGAATTCGATCTTGAAGTCGAGCACGGCGAGCGTGTCCTGGAGCTCCGCGATCCGCGTCCGTACGTCGCGGCGGGTCGACTCCAGGAGCTCCCGCCGGGCCTCGAACGTGTGCTCGCCCTCGCGCAGCAGTTCCGCGTACCGGACCATGTCGGCGACCGGCATCCCGGTCAGCCTGAGCTTTCCGACGAAGCCCAGCCAGTCCAGGTCCCGGTTGGTGAACCGGCGCTGACCGGTGTGGGACCGGTCGACGTGCGACATCAGCCCGATCCGCTCGTACCACCGCAGGGTGTGTGCCGTGAGGCCGGTGAAGGCGGCGACCTCGCTGATGGTGTAGTGGTCCTGGCCCTCTGGTCGCGGGTGCGCCGGGGTGGGCGCGGCGCAGACAGCCGTCCCTTCGGAAGTGCTCTCCATCACCGTCATGCCCTCCACGCTAGAACCCTGGAGTGCACTCGAAGCAAGCACAACCGGCCGCGTGTTTCGGATTAGGCTCACACTCATGCAGAGCCTGGAGATGATCGACAACTGGCCCGTCACGACCGTCGCGGCAGCCGTCGTACGGGCGGACGGCACCGTACTCGGTACGCGCGGTCCGGTCGCACACCGCTTCCCGCTCGCCTCCGTCACCAAGCCGCTCGCGGCGTACGCGGTGCTGGTGGCGTACGAGGAGGGGGCCGTGGAGCTGGACGAACCGGCGGGCCCCGAGGGGTCCACCGTGCGGCACCTCCTCGCGCACACCAGCGGCCTCGCCTTCGACGAGCACCGCGTGAGCGCCCCTCCCGGCACCCGGCGGCTGTACTCCAACGCGGGCTTCGAGGTGCTCGGGGACCACCTGGCGAAGGCGACGGACATCCCGTTCGCCGAGTACCTGCGCCAGGCCGTCCTGGAGCCGCTGGGCATGACGTCGACGACCCTGGACGGCTCGCCCGCCCGGGACGGCGTCTCGACCGTCGAGGACCTGGTGCGGTTCGCGGCGGAGGTGCAGACACCCCGGCTGCTGGACCCGCGCACGGTGCTGGAGGCGCAGACCGTCGTCCATCCCGGCCTGAAGGGGGTCCTGCCTGGTTACGGCCACCAGAACCCCAACGACTGGGGGCTCGGCTTCGAGATCCGCGACTCCAAGTCGCCCCACTGGACAGGCGCTTCCTCGTCCCCGGCGACCTTCGGGCACTTCGGCCAGTCCGGGACGTTCCTGTGGATCGACCCGGTGGCGGGAGCGGCCTGCGTGGCGCTCACCGACCGGGCCTTCGGGCCCTGGGCAGCCGAGGTGTGGCCGCTGTTCACGGACGCGGTGCTGGCGGAGCTTGGCGCCCCCCACTGAGAGACATCACCCCTCGGCGACACCGTCGTCGGCTTTGGCGGCCAGGCACTCGAACCACACCGTCTTGCCGCCGGAGCCGCGCGGCTCCACACCCCAGCCGTCTGTGACGGCGGCGACCAGGAGCAGACCCCGCCCACCCTCGGCGAGTTCGTCACCCGCGACGGCACTGGGCAGCTGCGGGCACCCGTCCGCAACCTCGACCCGCACGCCGCCGGCCTGGAGCGGGAGAATGCATGTCTGGCAGCGACGACCGGGGACGTGCCGCACGACATTCGCGATCAGTTCAGTGAGCGCCAGCTCAGCCGCGTCGGCGACGTCAAGGAGCCCCCAGCCGGCGAGGTACAGGCGCAGGATGCGGCGCAGATGCCGCGCCGAGTGCTCACCCACCGCGGAGTCGGCGCGGTAGGTCGCCTCCGCGCCTTCAGACCGCAGGCGCATTGGATGTCAGTGGTGCCCCCTACGATCGTCCCCATAGCTGCTCCAGCTGTGGGATTACGGCGATCAGGGGGTACACGATGGGGACATCACCGGTGTCACCGGCACGGGTACGCGCGCCCGAGCCGACGATTGCGCCGATCACCTCACTCGCCTCGCGGGTGCTGTCCGGCGACATCGTTTTACCGAAGTTCCAGCGGGCGTTCGTCTGGACCCCGCAGCAGGTCCTGTACCTGCTCGACTCGGTGCGCCGCAACTACCCCATCGGCAGCCTGCTCATGTGGCGCACCACGGCCAAGCTGGCCAGCGGACACGAGATCGCAGGCCTGGACACCGTCGAACAGCACGAGGGCGCCCCGGTGCACTACGTGCTCGACGGCCAACAACGCCTCGCCAGCCTGGTGGGTGCGCTGCATGGCTCCGGGCCGATATGGGAGATCGCGTACGACCTGGAGCGCGAGGAATTCCTGCACCTCACGGAAGACGCTCCGACCGGGCCTCACATCATGCCCGTGCGCCACCTCACCTCCGTCGGAGCGATGCTTTCCTGGATCCGGCAGGACAAGCCCAATGACGAACTACGGCTCCGAGCCGAGGCATTGAGCGAGCAGTTCGCGCACTACCAGGTGCCGATAGTGACGCTCCTGGATGTCTCCGAGGAAGACTCGGCCCGTATCTTCGAGCGAATCAACAGCACCGGTACGTCCATGGACATCGTGGACCTGATCCGGGCGGGCACCTGGTCCAAGGACTTCGACCTCAATGACCAGATCGAGCAGTTGCTCCAGGTCCTCGATGCCAAGAAGTACGGCCGGGTCGACGCGAAGACGATGTTGCGGACGATTTCGGCGGCGGCAGGGTTCGGCTTTTCCACCAGGTCCATCCACGAGCTGCGCAGCCTGGACCAGCCGCAGCTCCAGACGGCCGTCGGCGAGGCGGGCAAGGCGGCGGCGAGGGCAGTGGACTTCCTCTCCACCCAGATCCACACCCCGCAGGCGGAAGCGCTGCCGTACTACAACCAGTTCGCTGTCCTGGTCGAGCTGTTCAGGCGGCTGCCCAAGCCGACGGCCGGTCAGTACGACGCAGTGACCCGATGGTTCTGGCTCACGGCGAGCGGCGAGTACTTCAAGGGCTGGCGAGAGTCCCAGATGGGGCCGGACCTGACGGCGGTCACGGAGTTCGCGGCAGGGCCGCTCGACGGAGATCGAGACAGGGGCCGCGCTCCCCCGGAGCATTCTGTGGCAGCGTGCGCAGTTCTCCCGGCAGAACGCACCCAGCAAGCTCCTGGTCCTGCTCATGTCGTACGAGAAGCCGCTCGATCTGAACACGGGCCTCGTCATCGACGTGGCTGACGCACTGTCCTGGCAGAACGGGAAGCAGTTCCACCACTTCTTTCCGCGTGCGTACTTGAAGAAGGAAGGGGTGAAGTCAGGGCAGGACAACGTCTGCGGCAACCTGATCATGCTCAGCGCGATCACGAACAACTGGATCTCCGACCGTCGCCCCTCCGCCTACCTCAAGGACCTGGCCGACTGGAACGGCGAGGACGTCCTGCGGGAGCGGCTGCGGACGTGCCTCATCGAGGAGGATGCCTACCAGGCCGCGTTGCGCGATGACTACGACGGTTTCCTGCGGGCCCGCTCGGAGACGTTGCACCGACGGCTGATGGCGCTCATCGGATCGGCGGCGGGGAGCAGCGGGGGCGGGGGGACGCCCGTCTCTTCTTCTGACGTGGAGCCCGACCCGCCGGTAGCCGCCGGCTCGGAGCCTCTCGACCGCGACTCGGTGGACTGAGGGGGTGCGGAGCGATGGTACGTATGCGGGACGTGCCCGCCCGGGACCGGCCGCGCGAACGGCTGCTGGCACGGGGCGCGGAGGCACTGTCCGACCGTGAGCTCCTGGCTCTGTTGCTGGGCGCCGGAGTCCCCGGCCAGGATGCGGTGGAACTGGCCGGGCGGCTGATCGTCCGGCACGGCGGCCTGTACGAACTGTCCCGCCTTCCCGCGCACGAACTGGGGGCGGGCCTGGCCGGGATCGGCCCGGCGAAGACGGCCCGGGTACCGGCGGCGTTCCAGCTGGGCCGACGGGCCGCGCCTCCTTCTCCGTCCTCCCGCCAAAGGGTCTGCGGCTCGGCCGACTTGGCGAGCATCGCGGCTCCCCTCCTGCACGGCCTGCGCCACGAACGAGTCGTCGTGGTCGTCTGTGACGGGGCGGGCACGGTTCTGCGTACGAGCGTCCTGACCGAGGGCGCCTCGGACCGCAGCCTGCTCCCGGTCCGCGACGTCCTCGCCCTGGTCCTCGCGGCAGGCGGCGCGTCCTTCGGTGTTGCCCACAACCACCCCACGGGCCGGGCGGACCCGAGCGAGGCCGACCACCGCGCTACGACCCGCCTGGCGGCGGGGGCTGCGGCGGTCGGCCTGCGCTTCCTGGACCATGTGGTGGTCACGGACGGAGGGTGGCGGCGGGTTCAGGCCGAGTGACTTGATGCCTTGGGCTACAGCCGCCCAGAGAAAGCAGCATCGAGTAGCGCCGGCCGCACAGCCGAAGCCGCAGGAGCGGCATAGGCGCCTGCAAGCTTCATGGCAAGTCGATCGATTGCCAAAGCAATACGGTCCTGCACATCGCGCGGCGGCAGCGGAATTTCGATCCCCTCAAACTTCTTGATGCCCAGGGTCCGATTCCTGGCCATAGCGCCGGGAGAACACGCAGAGATCTGCGCCAGACCAGGTCGACTCAAGAAATAGTGACGGAGATAACTGACGTTAACTCGCTCCCCAGTGGGAACGTACGGAAGAAATCTCTGCGAAGCGATGAACTCTCGCTCGGATTCCGTCGTGACGCCAATCGCCCCCTCCCAGGCCATGATGTTGTTGAAGACAATGGCCCCTACCGGAAATGTGTAGTACTTAAGCTTACTGAGCTCACTCCCGGGAACCGGCTCATAATGTATGATCCCTTTACCAAAGGATCGCATCCCGATAGCCCTGTACGGCGCATCGAGATCAACATCAATCTCATCACGGACTAGCTCAAGGACCTCGCCCGCCCAAACTCTCTCCAAGTTCGCATTCAGCGCGGAGCTGATCAGCGACTCGTGAAGCTCTTTCTGGATCCGCGTCATGTGATCACGAAGCGCCAAAACACCGCCGATTCGCTGCATCCCTGTGTCGAGCTTGTCGGCAACGCGGCGCTGCTCGGTCAGGTCGGGCAACAGAACCTTCGCGTTCTCAAAGTTCTTTGGTGAAACGGTTTGGTTCCGTGTAACGGTCCCCGTCGAGACCGACTTAATGAGAGCCTTCCCTGCTTCACTCTGGAAGAAGTAGTTCAGATAGCGAAGGTCAACCTTCCCGGTCGGTCGGTAGCTAAGGAATCGAGCCGACCCTACAAACCCCTTTTCCCTCTCGCTTGAAACAGCAATGGCTCCCTCCCAAGCCATGATGTTACTCACGACAATTCGACCTGGATGCACTTCGAAGTACTTGAGCTTGCTCAACTCACTGCCCAGGCAAGGATCTCGATGGAAGATCCCGTTCCCAAACGACCTGATACCGATCTGCCGGTACTGCGCCTCGGTATCCACATCAACTGCGATCCGCTCCAGCTGAAGCACGTCGCCAAGGCGAACATCACTCTGCACTGCTGCTCACCCCCAGCCCTTTACGCAGCTCTTCCAGCTGGTTCAGGATCTCCGTCTCCGTTTTCACTAGCTCGTCCACCAGTTCTTCCGGCGTCCGATGTGCCAACTCATCACCCACGTGCGGGTTGGCGATGTCCAGGTTGAAGCCGGAGGCGATGATGTCCGATGCCGGGATGGCCCACGCTTGCTCTCCCGCTTCCCGCCCTTCGCGCTCCTTGCCGCCCCACCAATCCACGCACGGCTGGTACTCCTCGATCCGCATCGGCTTCGTCTTCGTGTAGCCCCGGCGACCATCCGGCAACGGAACCTCGTAGAACCAGACGTCCTTCGTCGGACCGGTCTTCTCGAAGAAGAGGATGTTGGACGGGATCTGGGTGTACGGCGCGAAGACGCCCTGCGGGAGACGGACAACCGTGTGAAGGTTGCAGTCCTTCATCAGCTTCTTCTTGATCTTCGCGCCGATGGAGTTCTCTCCCGTCGCGAACAGACTGCCGTTGGGTAGAACGATCGCGCACCGCCCACCCAGCTTGAGCTGGTCGAGGATCGAGTACAGGAAGAGCCAGGCCGTCTCCTGGGTCCGGAAGCCGTCGGGGAATGCCTTGACGACCGTCGATTCCTCCTCGCCGCCGAAGGGCGGGTTGGTAAGGACCACGTCCACCTTGTCGGCGGCGTTGGAGGTCCGCATTTCCAGGAGCGAGTTGGCACGCCGGACCTGCGGCGCGTCAATACCGTGCAACAGCAGGTTCATCGAGCCAAGCAGATACGGCAGCGGCTTCTTCTCGATGCCGCGGATGTCCGCGAGCAGCCGCCTGCGCTGGGTGTTCGTCTTGACCTGGCCCTTCAGCTCCTCGTACGCCTGGACCAGGAACCCTCCCGTGCCGCTCGCCGGGTCGAGAATCGACTCGCCTAGTTCGAGGAAGGACTGCTGGACCATGAAGCGGTTGACCGGGCGCGGGGTGTAGAACTCACCCGAGTCGCCGGCGGCGTCGCGCATCTCCTTGAGGATCGACTCGTAGACGAACGCCATCGTGTGGATGTCGTCGGTCGAGACGAAGTGGATCTGGTTGACGATGTCGACCAGCTCCCGCAGCAACGTGCCGGACTGCATGCGGTTGACGACGTCCTTGAAGATGGTCGAGATGACGTTGCGCGGGTCCTCCGCGTCGTCGCCGACCAGCCCGGCCAGGTGCGGGATGAGCTTCTCGTTGACGAACGACTTCAGCTCGTCACCACTGTGGTCCCGGTCGGTCGCCCAGTCCTCCCAGCGGTACGGCTCCTCGATGGCCCGCCGGTAGCCGTCCGGGTCCAGCGCCTCGCCCTCCTGCTCGACGCGCTCGTCGAACGCCTTGAGGAAGAGCAGCCAGGACAGCTGCGGCAGCCGGTCCAGGTCACCGTTCATCCCGGCGTCCTTGCGCATCGTGTCGCGCGCGGACTTGATCAGAGACGCGAGGCGTGTCCGTGAGGTGCCGGGGGACTTCTCCGCCGTTTTCTTCTTGGTCGCTGCCATGTCAGCTCAGCCGGTCTTTCTGTTCGGGTCGAGAAGAAATATGTAGTTCGTCGGCGAGCGCCACCGCCCACAGCTCTCGCACCAGTGCGAGGGCCGCTTCAAGCGTCGGCGGGATCTCTGTCGTCAGTTCCCGCGCCAGTTCCGGGTAGCTTTCGCGCCAGCGGGGTGGCGGATCCGGGAGTTCGTCCGGGACCTCGTGTGTGGCGCGTACCGCGAAGACATGCCGTACGACCTCCGCGAGTGCTGCATCGCCCACCAGGCCGTTCTCGGCCAGCAGCACGAGGTCCACCAGGTCCTTGACCCTCGTATTGGGGCGGTTGCCGTAGTCACGGGTGAAAGCGTGCAGCTTCTCCGCGAAGTGCTGACGGCGGTCGACGGCTTCTATCGCACGCTGCGGCGTCCCCGCGAAATCAAGGGTGTTGGGAAGCGGGATGCGTTCCGTGCAGGCAATCTCCTCGCCCCGGTCCACCACGTCCACCCGGACTCCGGCGAACAGCTTCCCCGCAAGGTGGGCCTCGACGGAGAATCGCCAGCCACCCCGCCCAGCCGTATCGGCCTTCAACGGGACAGGCGCACCGACACGGAAACGGAAGCCGTCGCCGTCCAGGTCGACCGCCATGGCATCGATCAGCAGCTCACGCACCTCGCTCCCTTCCGCCTCCGAACCGTCCTCGGGCCGCAGCGCCAGGTCCAGGTCCTTGGTGGTACGGGCACGTCCGGTGAGCCGGAACTCCATCACCGCCCCGCCCTTCAGGACCCAGCCGCCGGCCGGGTCCTCCGCAAGGCGTGCCGCCATGCGGTCGAAGACGACGAGGCGCCGACGACGGGCAAGGTCGGTGCCGGTCCGGTCGGCCTCCTGCTTCAGCCGGGCCTCCAGCGCGCGGCGCAGGGCCGTCGCATCACCGTAGCGGCCGGTCACGACACCGTCCCGAGCGCTCGCTCCACGCCCAGTTCCGCACGCGAGCCCAGAAGCTGTGCGGCATGCAGCAGCTTCCGCCGGGTCACGATGCCCCGCTCCAGCGCCTCGGAGACAGCCCCGTCAAGGACGTCCTGGTCGTCACCGCTTGCCGCGCACTCCACGAGCGCACGGAGCGGGGTCGTCACCCGGTACCCCATCCGGTCCGCCACGTCCGGCTCGGCCAGTTCCGCGCGGTGCAGGATCACCGCGTCCGACTTCTGCCGGAAGCCGCGCCCCACTGTGAGATGGATGCGGGACGGGTTGGCCGTGCCGAGGTCATGGACCGCGAGGGCGGTGGCGTGCGAAACCACCGCCCGTCCTTTGCTCCACAGCGACCAGCGCACCAGCTGTTCGTCGCCTTCGCCCGGCAGGTCCGAGAACTCCCGGAAGCGGTAGAGTGCCCGGTCCACCACCAGCCAGTTGCCATGCTGGGCGTGGTAGCGCTGAGCCTGGTACGAGTACCCGGCATCCAGCGCCTGCGCGGCGGTGAAGTAACCGCGCTGACCGGCGGCAGTCCGCCAGAGGGCTGCGCGGCTGTCCGTACGGTCTCTGAGCACGGCTCTACCCTAGCACCGTCATGAAACTCAAAGACTGCTTTAGTTTTACGACTAACGTTCGCACAGAACTAAAGCAGTCTTACAGTTACACAACATTCAGGAGTCGAGTCGCCAGCTGGTCGATCGCCTCGTGTGCCTGCCGGGGTCCACCGAACCGCGCCGCCAGGTCCACCACCCGGCCCATCGAGTCGAACGGCGGCACCTTCAGTGTGTCCACCTTCAGCTGCGGCGAGCCCGCCTCGGCGAACTTCACCAGCATCGCCTCCAGTACCTCACGCGCCCGCTCCCCGAAGGAGTCCATGAACTCCTCCTGCTCCCGGCGGAACCAGGTCAGCCGCTCGTCCCGGCTCACCACGGCAAGCCCCTCCCAGGCCGCACTGACCAGCAGGTCCACCGGGTCCACGTCGGGCTTGCCCAGCTCCTCCGGCAGCTCCTCCACGTCGATGTCGGCTTCCCGCAGGGCCTCCATCAGCACGGCACGGCTCTTGGCCCTCGCCCACTGCGTACGCAACTGTGCCGGGTCCAGGTCCAGTTCGAGCACCTGGTTGTGCACCCACTGCTCGACGCTCACCAGCGTCATGGTCACACCGTCGTCAGCAAGCTGATAGCGCCGCTCGCCCAACTTGTAGACGTCGACACCACGCACCCGATAGCGCTTGCCCCGCGCCTGGATGCGATCGACCTCGTCCTGGTCGGTCACCGTGTCACCGTCGTCCCCGACCGGGTCGAACGAGCCGCCGTCCTGCTCCTCGTACTCGGCCTGCGGCTCGGCGACCGACTCCCCCTCCTCGGCACCGGCCTCCCCGGCCGTCGGAGTGATGTCCTCGACATCCACCAGCTCGCCCTGCTCGTCGGCCGTTTCCTGGAGCAACTTCAGCGGCGGGCCGTCGAATGCCTTGTCCTCGAAGAGGCGGGTCGCCTCCACGAAGTCGATGATGTCGAAGGACTCCTTGCCGATCTCCGGACACAGTCGGGTGCCGCGCCCGATGACCTGCTTGAACTCGGGCATGGAGGCCATCCGCCGGAACAGCACCACGTTCCGCACCGCGGGCAGATCCACACCTGTTGACAGCAGCTTGGACGTCACCGCGATGACGGGCTGGCTGGAGTCGGCCTTGCGGAACTCCTCCAGGGACTCCCCGACATGCGGCGCGTCCGCGCTGGTGATCCGCTTGACGAAGTCCGGAAGTACGGCGACCTCCTCGGAGGCGATGTTGTGCAGGGCGGTCCGCATCCGGCCGGCGTGGTCGTTGTTCTCGCAGAAGACGAGCGTCTTGCCCAATCGTCCGTCCTCGGCGTTCTTGCGGAGGTAGTCGATGAGGTAGTGCGCCGCTGCCTCGGTCCGCTCCAGGATCACCATGACCCGCTCGAACTCCTTGGGCCCGTAGAGATCGTCGGGGATCTCCCGGCCGTAGACATCCTTCTTGCCCGGCTCGGGCCGGTAGCCCCCCACGTCCACGTTCAGCCGGACTCTGCGCACCCGGTAGGGCGAGAGGAAGCCGTCCTCGATACCGTCCCTGAGCGAGTACGAATAGACGGGGTTGCCGAAGTAATCCAGCGTGTCGGTCTTCTTCTTCCCGTCCCTGACCGGGGTGGCGGTCAGCCCGATCTGCACGGCGGGTTCGAAGTGCTCCAGCACCTTGCGCCACCGCGAGTCGCTGCTCGCACTGCCCCGGTGGCACTCGTCGACGATGACGAGATCGAAGTAGTCCGGCGGATACTCCCGGAACAGCTCGGCCTGCGCCTCCCCCTGCTCCAGGGACTGGTAGAGCGCGAAGTAGATCTTCCGTCCGCGCTTGGCCTCACCGCCACCGATCTTGTGGACGTCGTCCTCTCCGAACACCGGCAGGAAGTAGCGGTCCTTGGGGTCGTCGATCAGCATGTTGCGGTCGGCGAGGTAGAGCACCCGGGGCTTGCGTCCGCCGAACGCGCCCGGGGACTTGGAAAGCCTGGCGACCAGCTGGAGGGCGAGCATGGTCTTGCCCGTCCCCGTAGCCAGCACCAGCAGGATGCGGCGCTCGTCACGCGCAAGCGCCGCGAGCGCCCGGGTGATGGCGACCCGCTGGTAATAGCGCGGACGCTTCACCGAGTTGTCGGTATTGCGGAGGGTGTAGTCGTACGGTGCCGACATCAGCTCCTCGCCCGCCGCCGTGCCACGAACCCCCTGATCGCTCAGAAAACGCGCCCACAGGACGGCGGGCGACGGGAACTGGTCTATGGAGCGGATCGCGGGCTTGTCGCCACTGAAGTCGATCTCCACAATGCTTCGTCCATTGGTGGCGTACGCGAAGGACAGACCCAGTTTGCGTGCGTACCGCCGTGCCTGCTCGACGCCGTTCTCCTCGCTGAGCCGGTAGCGCTTGGCTTCCACGACGGCGATCGGCACATCGGGGACGTACTCCAGCACGTAGTCGGCTGCGAGCGATGCCCCGCGCTTGTGACGCCTGCGGGTCGGCACCAGCCGACCGTCGTTGATCCGGTACTGCGGACGGATCTGCTTCTCGCTCCACCCCGCAGCGCGCAACGCTGGGAGGACGAACCGCTTACACGTCTCGTCCTCGTTCATCTTGTATGCGTCGATCCCGTCAATCCCCATGCGTACAGGTGTACTTCATGGGACGGGACTGACAACGGGAGGCGACCTACAGATTTCCGCCCACTCTGGCGGCGCCGAGCTCCCAGAGGAGTAGCTGGGCGGGCGTGACGGCCAGCACGTCGAGACCCTCCGAGCCCGTGATCCGCGCCGAGTCGCCGGGGCCCAGATCCTCGCCCCCGATCCGTACGTCGCCCTTCACCACGTGTACGTACACCCCCGCCGCGTCCGGGACCGCCGCGCGCTCCCCCTCGGCAAGCCTGCGGACGTGCAGCATCGCGCCGGCGGCGGGGAGCTCGTAGGGGGTGGAGTCGGCCATGCCGCGGACGACCGTGTACGAGGGTTCGCCTCCCGGCGACAGGGGCGCCAGCCACATCTGAAGGAACGTCAGCGGGTCCTCGCCGTCGTTGCGCTCGACGTGACGGACCCCGGCCGCCGCGCTGAGGTGCTGGAGGTCACCGGCCCTGACGACGGTCGCGTGGCCCGCCGAGTCGCGGTGGGTGAGCTCGCCCCGCACCACCCAGGTGACGATTTCGGTGTGGCTGTGCGGATGTTCGCCGAAGCCCGCACCGGGGGCGAGACGCTCCTCGTTGCAGGCCAGAACCGGACCGAACCGCAGATTGTCCGGGTCGTAGAACCGCCCGAAGGAGAAGGCGTGCAGCGTCTCGATGCCCGCGGATACTCCCGGGGCCGGGTCCCCTCCGCGGAAGCGGTCGCCGGAGCGGCGTACGTCCATCACGCGCCCACGTTAGCCCTGCCGGGCCGGTGACCGCAGCGGTCCCGTGCGCCCCGCCCCTCCGTCCCTGTGCCCCGATAAGGCAGTCTTGTGTACGTGCCCCGACCCGATCCTGAGCAGCCCGCTGCGAACAAAGCCCATCTGCATGCCGCGACGCTGAAGCGGCTGGAGCAGTCCTCCGGCCGGCTGGCCGCGAACGCGATCGCCCGCATGGACGAGACGCTGCCGTGGTACCGGGCGATGCCACCGGAGAACCGGTCCTGGATCGGCCTGGTCGCCCAGGCGGGTATCGCGGCCTTCACGGAGTGGTTCCGGCATCCGGAGACCCCGCAGGCCATCTCCACCGATGTGTTCGGCACCGCCCCCCGAGAGCTGACCAGGGCCATCACCCTGCGCCAGACCGTCGAGATGGTGCGGACGACGATCGAGGTCATGGAGACCGCGATCGAGGAGGTCGCGGCGCCCGGCGACGAATCGGTCCTTCGTGAGGCACTGCTCGTCTACGCCCGGGAGATCGCCTTCGCGACCGCCCAGGTGTACGCACAGGCGGCGGAGGCGCGCGGCGCGTGGGACGCCCGGCTGGAATCGCTCGTGGTCAACGCGGTGCTGTCCGGCGAGGCCGACGAGGGTGCCGTGTCCAGGGCCGCGGCACTGGGCTGGAGCTCCCCCGAGCACGTCTGCGTGGTCCTCGGCACCGCTCCCGACGGCGACAGCGAGCTGACCGTCGAGGCGATCCGCCGGGCCGCCCGGCACGCGAAGCTCCAGGTCCTCACCGGAGTCCTCGGCAACCGTCTGGTCGTCATCGCGGGCGGCAGTGACAACCCCCTGCGCGTCGCCAAGGCGCTGATCGGCCCCTACGCGGCCGGCCCTGTCGTCGCCGGGCCCGTGGTGCCCGACCTGCTGGCGGCCACCCGGTCCGCACAGGCGGCCGCAGCGGGACTCAAGGCGTGTTCAGCCTGGCAGGACGCGCCGCGTCCCGTACTCTCGGACGATCTTCTTCCGGAACGCGCGATGGCGGGGGACCCCGCCGCACGGGACCAGTTGGTGGAGGAGATCTACAGACCGCTCGAAGAAGCGGGTTCGGCCCTCCTGGAGACGTTGAGTGTGTACTTGGAACAGGCGAGCAGCCTCGAAGGCGCCGCCCGAATGCTGTTCGTGCACCCCAACACCGTGCGCTACCGGCTGCGACGTGTGACGGACGTCACCGGGTGGTCACCCTCCGATGTGCGGTCCGCTTTCACACTGCGGATCGCACTGATCCTGGGGCGCTTGGCCGCCGGAGATCCTCAGTCCTAGACTTTTGTCGGACTTCAACAATTCCCCCGACGGTTCTTCGTCCCTGTCCCCACGGGCGTCCGGGACCGTCCACAAGAGAGAGTGTGAGGGTGCTCGTACTCGTCGCTCCCGGCCAAGGCGCTCAGACGCCCGGCTTCCTGACTCCCTGGCTCGACCTCCCCGGTGCCACCGACCGCATCGCGGCCTGGTCCGACGCCATCGGGCTCGACCTTGCCCATTACGGCACGCAGGCCGACGCGGACGAGATCCGTGACACGGCGGTGGCCCAGCCGCTGCTCGTGGCCGCGGGCCTGCTGTCGGCCGCGGCGCTCGACGCCTCGCCCGGCGTCGTCGCGGGTCACAGTGTCGGTGAGATCACCGCCGCCGCCCTCGCCGGTGTCATCGGTGACGAAGCCGCGCTCCGTCTCGTGCGCACCCGCGGTCTCGGCATGGCCGAGGCCGCAGCGGTCACCGAGACCGGCATGGCCGCGCTGCTCGGCGGCGACCACGACGTATCGGTCGCGCACCTGGAGAAGCTGGGCCTGACCCCGGCCAACGTCAACGGTGGCGGCCAGATCGTCGCCGCCGGCACCACCGCGCAGATCGCCGCGCTGGTCGCGGACAAGCCCGAAGGCGTACGCCGTGTCGTGCCGCTCCAGGTGGCGGGCGCGTTCCACACGCACCACATGGCTCCGGCCGTGGAGAAGCTGCGGGTGGCCGCCGCGGATCTGACCGTCACCGACCCCGCCGTGACGTACGTGTCGAACGCCGACGGCAGGACCGTCGCCACCGGCACCGAGATCATCGCCCGGCTGGTCGGCCAGGTCGCCAACCCCGTGCGCTGGGACCTGTGCATGGAGACGTTCCAGCGGCTCGGGGTCACGGCACTGATCGAGGTCTGCCCCGGCGGTACCCTCACCGGTCTCGCCAAGCGCGCGCTGCCCGGTGTGAAGACGCTGGCGCTCAAGACCCCCGACGACCTCGACGCGGCCCGCGCGCTCATCCTCGAGCACGCGGGTGTCTAAGGAGCCCGAGAGCATGTCGAAGATCAAGCCCAGCAAGGGCGCCCCGTACGCACGCATCATGGGTGTCGGCGGTTACCGGCCGACCCGTGTCGTGCCCAACGAGGTGATCCTCGAGACGATCGACTCGTCCGACGAGTGGATCCGTTCGCGCTCCGGCATCGTCACCCGGCACTGGGCCTCCGACGAGGAGACCGTGTCCACGATGTCCATCGAGGCGTCGGGCAAGGCGATCGCCGACGCCGGGATCACGCCCGAGCAGATCGGCGGAGTGATCGTCTCCACCGTCTCGCACTTCAAGCAGACCCCGGCCGTCGCGACCGAGATCGCCCACAAGATCGGTGCGGGCAAGCCCGCCGCCTTCGACATCTCCGCCGGCTGCGCGGGCTTCGGCTACGGCCTGACGCTCGCCAAGGGCATGATCGTCGAGGGCTCGGCCGAGTACGTCCTCGTGATCGGCGTCGAGCGGCTGAGCGACCTCACCGACCTGGAGGACCGCGCGACGGCCTTCCTGTTCGGTGACGGCGCCGGCGCGGTCGTCGTCGGCCCCTCCGAGGTACCGGCGATGGGCCCGACCGTCTGGGGCTCCGAGGGCGACAAGTCCGACACGATCAAGCAGACCGTGCCGTGGGACGAATTCCACACCGACCGTCCGGAGAAGTTCCCCGCCATCACGCAGGAGGGCCAGGCGGTCTTCCGCTGGGCCGTCTTCGAGATGGCGAAGATCGCCCAGCAGGCGCTGGAGGCGGCCGGGATCACCGTGGACGACCTGGATGTCTTCATTCCGCACCAGGCCAACATGCGGATCATCGACTCGATGGTGAAGACCCTGAAGCTGCCGGAGCACGTCACGGTCGCCCGTGACGTGGAGACCACCGGCAATACGTCCGCCGCCTCGATCCCGCTCGCAATGGAGCGGCTCCTGGCGACCGGTCAGGCGAAGAGCGGCGACACCGCGCTCGTCATCGGCTTCGGGGCGGGTCTCGTCTACGCCGCGACGGTCGTTACCCTCCCCTAGTCACACCGGACCTCGGTCCGAATGCCCGAACCCTGAAGAAAACCACCGAAGGAGCGCCACATGGCCGCCACTCAGGAAGAGATCGTCACCGGTCTCGCCGAGATCGTCAACGAGATCGCCGGTATCCCGGTCGAGGACGTCCAGCTGGACAAGTCCTTCACCGACGACCTGGACGTCGACTCGCTGTCCATGGTCGAGGTCGTCGTCGCCGCCGAAGAGCGTTTCGACGTCAAGATCCCGGACGAGGACGTCAAGAACCTCAAGACCGTCGGCGACGCCGCCGGCTACATCCTGAAGAACCAGGGCTGATCCAGCCCCGGTTCGTGTGTCGCCACCCGGCGGTGGCGCCGCTGATTCACGACCCTCTACACGTGGAGAAGATTTTCCAGTGATCCCGACCAATCGCACCGTGGTCGTCACCGGTATCGGCGCAACCACTCCGCTGGGTGGCGACACCGCATCGACCTGGGAAGGCCTGATGACCGGCCGTTCCGGCGTCAAGCCCCTCGAGGGCGAGCGCTACGCGGACCTGCCCGTCCGGATCGCCGCCCTCGCGGCCGTCGACCCGGGCGATGTCCTGCCCCGTCCGCTCGCCCGCAAGCTGGACCGCTCGGCGCAGTTCGCGCTGATCGCGGCCCGTGAGGCGTGGGCCGACGCGGGTTACACCGGCAAGGCCGGGGAGGACGAGAAGGTCCGCCCCGAGCGTCTCGGTTCGGTCATCGCCTCCGGCATCGGCGGCGTGACCACCCTGCTCGACCAGTACGACGTGCTCAAGGAGAAGGGCGTACGCCGCGTCTCCCCGCACACCGTTCCCATGCTCATGCCCAACGGCCCGGCGGCCAACGTCGGCCTCGAGGTCAACGCGCAGGCCGGCGTCCACACCCCGGTGTCCGCCTGCGCTTCGGGCGCCGAGGCCATCGGGTACGCCGTCGAGATGATCCGCACCGGCCGCGCCGACGTGGTCATCGCCGGCGGTACCGAGGCGGCGATCCACCCGCTGCCGATCGCGGCGTTCGCCAACATGATGGCGATGTCCAAGAGCAACGACGAGCCCGAGAAGGCCTCGCGCCCGTACGACACGGGCCGTGACGGCTTCGTCCTCGGTGAGGGCGCGGGCGTCGTCGTCCTGGAGTCCGCGGAGCACGCCGCCGCGCGTGGCGCCCGGGTCTACTGCGAGGTGGTGGGCCAGGGTCTGTCGGCCGACTCGCACCACATCGCGCAGCCCGAGCCCACGGGCCGCGGGATCGCGACCGCGATGCAGAACCTGCTCGACGCGACGGACCTCAAGCCGGCCGAGATCGTGCACCTCAACGCGCACGCCACCTCGACCCCGCTCGGTGACGTCGCCGAGATCAAGGCCCTGCGCAAGGTCCTGGGCGACGACCTCGACCATGTCGCGATCTCCGCGACGAAGTCGATGACGGGTCACCTGCTGGGTGGCGCGGGCGGCATCGAGACCGTTGCCACGGTGCTGGCGTTGTACAAGCGTCTGGCCCCGCCGACCATCAACGTCGAGAACCTCGACGAGGCGGTGGAGGCGGATGTCGTACGCGACAAGCCGCGTGCCCTGCCCGAGGGGCCGATCGCCGCGATCAACAACTCGTTCGGCTTCGGTGGGCACAACGTGGTGCTGGCGTTCCGTTCGGTCTGATCGCGCCGTCCGCCCGTGCCGAGGCCCGCTTCCCCGATCAGGGGAGGCGGGCCTCTCGCGCTGCGCGGGCTTGTTCCCCTACCCGCCCCTTCCCGAACCTGGGGCTCCGCCCCAGACCCCGCTCCTCAAACGCCGGAGGGCTGGGGGTGCGGAGGTGCGGAGGTGCGGGGGCGGAGCCCCCGAAGGCTCACACCACCTGGTGCAGCCAACGCACCGGCGCGCCCTCGCCCGCGTGCCGGAAGGACTCCAGTTCGTCGTCCCATGGCTTGCCCAGCAGCTTCGCGACCTCCGCCTCCAGGTCCGTCTCACCGCGTACGGACCGCGCGAGCGCCGCCCGCAGCCGGTCCTCGGGGATCAGGATGTCGCCGTGCATGCCGGTCACCGCGTGGAAGATGCCCAGTCCGGGCGTCGAGCTGTAGCGCTCGCCCTCGGCCGTCGCGGACGGCTCGGCCGTCACCTCGAAGCGCAGCAGATCCCAGCCCCGGAGCGCGGAGGCCAGCTCCGACGCCGTACCGGGGCGGGCCTGCCAGGAGAATTCGGACCGCCAGGTGCCGGGTGCGGCCGGCTGTCTGATCCAGTCGAGCTGAACCCGCAGGCCGAGGACTCCCGCTACCGCCCATTCGACATGCGGGCACAGCGCGCGCGGTGCGGAGTGAACGTACAGAACTCCACGTGTCGTCACCGGGACCTCCAGTGTGGGACGAAGTTCGCCTTGCCCAGCGGCCTCGTACCCGTACCGCCTCTTCCCGGTCGGCTCCCGAGGTTGTCATCAGTAAACAGCATCGGGAGTGAATCTCCTGAAAAGGGCCGGTATGTGAAAAGGTGTGACGTGCGGGAGCCACCCATGTGTACGCGGCAGGCAAAGCTCCACTGGGCCGACGGGAAGAAGCTACCGTGCGCCGGGGCCGGGCGTGTGACGTACCGTCGGTCCTGGGCCCATGATTCGCACAGCTTTCACCCGGCAGGGCGCGCGGGCCCGCCACCTGTGCCGCAGGGGTTTGCCCGAGGCATGGCCGGCGGCATGACCAGGGCTTCGACCGGAGGGGACCAGGAATGCCGGAACGTCTCGCACGCCGTCGCAGGCACGCCGGCGCAGCCGCGCTGGCAGCGCTTTCGCTCACCGGGGGCCTCACGCTCGCGGGCTGTTCCAGCGGCTCCGGAGAAGCCGAGGAACGCGGCTCCGACGGTGTGCGCCGGGCCTCCCCCGCCGCCGCGCCGCTCTGGGACCGCACACCGGCCTCGCTCGCCGCCGTCGGGGACTCGATCACCCGCGGCTTCGACGCCTGCTCGGTCCTGGCCGACTGCCCGGAGGCCTCCTGGGCCACCGGCACGGACAGCGGGGTGCGCAGCCTCGCGGTGCGGCTGCTCGGCGCCGCGAAGGCGGCCACGCACAGCTGGAACCATGCCGTTTCCGGAGCCCGGATAGCGCAGTTGCCGGAGCAGATGGCGCTGGCGGCGCGGGAGAAGCCGGAGCTGGTGACCGTGATGATCGGTGCCAACGACGCGTGCCGGGACTCGGTACGCCTCATGACCCCGGTGGCGGACTTCCGGGCCTCGTTCGAGGCGTCGATGCGGCAGCTGCGGGCCACCGCTCCCCAGGCACAGGTGTACGTGTCGAGCGTGCCGGACCTGAAGCGCCTCTGGTCGACGGGACGCACCAACGAGCTGGGCAAGCAGATCTGGAAGCTCGGGATCTGCCGGTCGATGCTGGGCGACGCGGACAACATGGACGCGGCGGCCGTGGCGCGGCGGGACACCGTGCAGAGGCGGGTGGTCGCGTTCAACGAGGTCCTCCAGGACGTCTGCGCGAAGGACCGGCGCTGCCGGTACGACGGCGGGGCAGTCTTCGACTACCGGTTCACCGGGAAGCAGCTCAGCCGGTGGGACTGGTTCCACCCGGGCCGCGACGGCCAGGCCCGGCTGGCAGAAATCGCTTACCACAATGTCACGGCCGTCGGGCCACCCGCGTAGGGTCCCTGATCATGACGACGGGTACGACGGATGCGTCGGGTACGACGGACACGCACATACACGCGGAGGACTACTCCGCCCTCGCGGACGGCACGGCCGTACGGCGCTGGACCCTGGAGCGGGACGGCACGCGGGTACGCGTGCTGACGTACGGCGGCATCGTGCAGTCGGTCGAGGTACCGGGCCGGGACGGTGTCCGGGGCCCTGTGGCACTGGGGCTGCCGGATCTCGCGGCGTACCGGGAATTCTCGGGGCCCTATTTCGGGGCTCTGGTCGGGCGGTACGCGAACCGGATCGCGGGCGCCCGGTTCGAGCTGGACGGCACGGTGCACCGGGTCACGCCGAACGAGGGTGCCAACCAGGTGCACGGCGGGCCCATGGGCTTCGACAAGCGGGTGTGGGAGGCGCGGCGGGTCCCGGACGGCGTGTGCCTCTCCCTCGTCGCCGAGGACGGCGAGGAGGGCTTCCCCGGAAGGCTCGCGGTCTCGGTGACGTACAGCCTGGACCCGGGCGGGGCCTTGCGGATCGGTTACCGGGCGACGACGGACGCGCCCACGGTGGTGAACCTGACGAACCACACGTACTGGAACCTGGCCGGTGCGGACGGGACGAGCGCGCTCGGGCACGAGCTGCGGATCGCGGCCGGGCGGATCACTCCGGTGGACGGCGCCTCGCTGCCGACCGGTGAACTCGCTCCGGTGGACGGGACCCGGTTCGACTTCCGGGAGCCGAAGGCGGTGGGCACCGGGTACGACCACAACTACGTGCTCGACGATTCACCGGCGGACGGGGTGGCGGCCGAGCTGTACGCACCGGGGTCGGGGCGGGTGCTGACGGTCCGTACGACGGAGCCCGGCATGCAGCTGTACACCGCCGACCACTTCGACGGGAAGCCGTTCGGGCCGTGTGCGGGCATCGCGCTGGAGACCCAGCACTTCCCGGACTCGCCGAACCGGCCGGAGTTCCCGAGCACGGTGCTGCGGCCGGGCGAGGAGTTCACCTCGACGACCGTGTACGGCTTCTCGGTGCGCTGAGCACGGGCGTCTCCCGTGGGCGGAGGGGCTTCTCTCCGCCCACGGGAGACGCTAGTCCTTGATCTCCACCGGGGCGGTCAGCCGGATGTCGGCGACGGAGCGGGCCGCCTGCACCTGGTACGGGCCGGGGACCAGCTGCCAGCCGTTGGCGTCCTCGTCCCAGATCTCGTACGCCCGCCGGTCAAGCGGGACCGTGACCTCGACCGTCTCGCCCGGTGCCGCCTCGACCCGGGCGAACCCGGCCAGTTGACGGACCGGGCGCTGTGCCGTGTCCGCCTCCGGGGCCAGATAGAGCTGGACGGTCTCGGCGCCGGGGCGCGGGCCCGTGTTGCGGAGGCGGACGGTCGCGGACTCCGCGGTGGCGTGCAGCGATTCGTAGGCCCAGGTGGTGTAGCCGAGGCCGTGGCCGAAGGGGTACGCGGGCGCCGTGCCGGCCCGCTCCCAGGCGCGGTAGCCGATGAAGACGCCTTCCTCGTAGTGGAGTTCGCCGTCGGAGGGAGCAGTGTTCGAGACCGGGGCGTCGGCGAGGGCGGCCGGCCAGGTGGTGGGGAGCCGGCCGCCCGGTTCCGCGCCGTCCACGCCGAGCAGGACGTCGGCGAGCGCGTGGCCCGCTTCCTGGCCCGGGAACCAGCTGAGCAGCACGGCGGCGACCTCGTCCCGCCACGGAAGCTCGACGGGGGAACCGGAGTTGACGACGACGACCGTGTTCGGGTTGGCGGCGGCCACCGCCCGCACGAGCTCGTCCTGATGGCCGGGGAGTGCCAGGTCCGTACGGTCGAAGCCCTCGGACTCCACGTGTTCGGTGGTGCCCACGACCACGACGGCGGTGTCGGCAGCGCGGGCCGCGTCGGCCGCTTCGGTGATCAGTTCGGCGGGGTCACGGCGCGGACCGAGGTGGACGAGTGTGAACGAGACGCCGGGGATCGGTGAGTCGGCGCCGAGGGTGTCGGGCACCTGGCGGAGGGAGACCTCGACGGGGACGCCCTCGGTGAGGGTGACCCGGCCGCGCTCGACGGGGTTGCCCCAGAACGCCTCGCCCGGGTCGTCGGAGCCGGTGACCCGCCGCACTCCGTCGAACAGGACCTCGCCGGCGATCCTGAGCCTGAGGGCGCCGGTGCCCCGCGTCCCGAAGGTGTGCTCGCCGCTCTCGCGCGGGACGAAGGTGCCGGTCACCTCGACGCTGTGGAGCGCGTCGAGGGTGACGCCGTCCGGCATGTCGGTGCCGGCCCACTGGACGGATCCGCTGTTCAGCGGGGCGGTGGCGAGGACGGTGCCCGACCGGTCGTAGCAGACGGCCCTGAACTCGAAGCCCTGCTCGGCGGTGGCGAGCCGGTCGTTGGGGTCGGCGCCGACGCGGTAGTCGATCACTCCGTCCGGGAGGGCCGCGGTGAGACCGTCGAGCGGGGAGACCACATGGTCGGGGAAGACCTGGGCCGAGCCTCCGCCGAGGACGCGGGCGTCCCGGGCCAGGGCGCCGATGAGGGCGACCTTGCGGACGGCCCCGGGCCGGATGGGGAGTGCGGCGCCCTCATTGCGTACCAGGACGAAGGAGCGTCGGGCGATCTCGCGGGCCAGCGCCTCGCCGTCGATGCCCGTGGGGTGGTCGGCCGGGTCGACGACGGGCGGGGCGCCGTCGAGGATGCCGACGCGCGCGGCGAGCAGCAGGACGTTGCGTACGGCGCCGTCGACCACCGACTCGTCGACCTCACCGGCCCGGACGGCGGCGGCGAGCCCGTCCCCGTACACCGTCCTGGGTCCCGGCATCGCGACGTCGAGGCCGCCGGTTACGGCCCCTACGGTGGAGCGGGCGGCGAGCCAGTCGGAGACGACGAAGCCGTCGAAGCCCCATTCGCCGCGCAGGACGGCGTTCTGGAGGTAGTGGTGCTCGGTCATGGTGGAGCCGTTGACCTGGTTGTAGGCGGCCATGATGCCCCAGGGGTGGGCGTTCCTGACGATGCGTTCGAACGGGGCGAGGTAGAGCTCGCGCAGGGGGCGCGGGGCGACGATGTTGTCCACGGTGAAGCGGTCCGTCTCGGCGTCGTTGGCCACGAAGTGCTTGACGGTGGTGCCGACTCCGCCCTCCTGCACGCCGCGCACATAGCCGGTACCGATCTCGCCCGTGAGGTACGGGTCCTCGCTGTACGCCTCGAAGTGGCGGCCGCCGAGCGGGGACCGGTGCAGGTTGACGGTGGGTGCCAGGAGGACGTGGACGCCCTTGCGGCGGGCCTCCTGGGCGAGCAGCCGGCCCGCGCGGCGGGCGAGGCCGGCGTCCCAGGTCGCGGCGAGGGCGGTGGGCGAGGGCAGGGCGATGGAGGGGTCGTCGGCGCTCCAGCGGACGCCCCGGACGCCGATCGGACCGTCGGACATCACGAGCGACCGGAGCCCGATGGCGGGCAGCGCGGGCAGCGACCACATGTCCTGGCCGGCCAGGAGCCGCGCCTTGTCGTCGAGGCCGAGTGCGGCGAGCGCCGCTTCCACCGCGGCACCGCGGACCGCCTCGGGCGTGCTGGATGGGGACGCGTCTGCCACGGCCGTACCTCCTCGTCGGGTTACCGCTCCACTGCGAAGGTCTCCATGGTGTCGTCGATCCAGGTGAGCCGGTAGATTTGGTTATCACTTCGTTACCGAAGGGCGGCCGGGCCCCGAGGATGCCGTACGGTCCTGCTGACAAGGAGCTGTCGCGCAGGAAAGGGGCCGGCGATGGTACGGGCCAGGAGCGAGGAGCGGCGGGCGGACATCCTCCGCGCCACCCTCGAAGTCATCGCCGAACGCGGCTACCGCGGGGCCACGCTGAGCGCGGTGGCCGAGCGGGTCGGCCTCAGCCAGCAGGGGCTGCTGCACTACTACCCCACCAAGGAAGCCCTGCTCGTCGCCGTGCTGGAGGACCGCGACCGGTGGGACACCGGCGGCGGCGGAAGCCGCGGGGAGGGCCCGTGGCCGCTCGAACTGCTGGGCTCGCTCGTGGAGTACAACGCGATGCGCCCCGCCATCGTCCAGACCTTCTCGGCACTGCTCGGCGAGAGCGTGACGGAGGAGCATCCGGCGCGGGAGTTCTTCACCCGGCGTTACACGCAGGTCCGCGCGGACATGGCGGCCTCGCTCCGGGCGGAGCACGGCGAGGAGCTGCCGGGCGGGATGACGCCGGAGCGTGCGGCCACCCTGATGGTCGCGGTGATGGACGGCTTGCAGTACCAGTGGCTGCTGGACCCGGACGCGGTGGACATGCCGGGGGCGTTCCGGGACTTCCTGCGGCTGCTGCGGGGCGGCCGGGAGGATCTCAGCGGGCCAGCCCCAGAGTGACTCCGAGGCCCACGAGCACCGAACCGATGGACCGGTTGAGGATCTTCTGCCGGCGCAGCATCGCCGCACGCAGATGCGAGTGCGAGAAGAACAGCGCCACCAGGCCGAACCAGCCGAAGTGCGCCACGGACATGAAGAGGCCGTAGCCCGCCTGCCGCCAGAGAGCCGTGTCCGGCCCGACGACCTGGGTGAAGGTGGAGACGACGAAGAGCGTCGTCTTGGGGTTCAGCGCGTTGGTGAGGAAGCCGGTGCGCAGCGCGCCGAACGGGCTCAGCCCGGACGCCGGGGCCAGGTCGACGGAGAGATCGTTGCGGGCGAAGAACGTGCGTACCCCGATGTAGACGAGGTAGGCCGCCCCCGCCAGTTTGATCGCCGTGAACAGCGCGGTGGAGGACGCGATCAGCAGGCCGACGCCGAGCATCGTGTACGAGACGTGGACGAGGACACCCGCGGCGACTCCGGTGGCCGCCAGGAGGCCGGTCCCGCGCCCGTACAGATAGCTGTTGCGCACGACCATCGCGAAGTCGGCGCCCGGGCTGACGACCGCGAGGACGGTGATGAGCGCGACGGCGAGGATCTCGGTCATGCCGGTCTCCCCTGGCCCGGCGCGTACGGGCTCGCCGGCTCCGCACCCTCCGGTGCCACCAGGTCGCGGACCAGCAGCGTCGCTCCGGCGACGGCGCCCGGCATCAGGAACACCGCGACGACCGGGACGAGGAAGGAGAGCGTCAGCGGCACGCCGAAGCCGAGGACCAGCATGCGCCGGCCGCGCAGCAGAGTGAGCCGGTCGGCGAGGACCATGCCCCGGCGCTGGAGGGCGACCGAGGTCAGTTCCTGGGCGAGGAAGTAGCCGGAGACGCAGAAGCCGACCGCGGGGACCACGGTCTGGCCGATGACCGGGATGAAGCCGAGGGCGAAGAGCAGCACCCCGTACAGCGCGACGCGCAGCAGGATGCGGAGGGAGTCGCGGGCGGAGATCCACAGTTCGCGCCAGAGCGGCAGGTCGGACCGGGGGACCTCGCCGCCCTCGCTGCGGTCGACCTCCTCGGAGAGCGACTCGTAGAAGGGCTGGCCGACCAGGAGCGTCACCGCCGTGAAGGTGATCACCGCGAGGAACAGGCCGAAGACGAAGACCAGCACGACGAGGGTGTTGCGCAGCAGGCCGAGCCAAGGTGAGGACCAGTCGTCGGCGAACGGGGTCGCCCAGGCGACGAAGTCGTCGGCGCCGTAGCCGAGTCCGGTCAGCGCACCGGCGTATACGACCAGGGTGACCAGCCCGGGAAGCAGACCGAACCCCAACCACCGGCCGTGCTGGAACGCCCAGCGCTGACCCTTCATCAGATAGCCGAAGCCCGCCCCAAGATCGCTCATACGGGTCAGCGTACTTGCGTGAACCATTGACACGTGCGCTGGCCCGTCATTACGGTCACGCCAGCATTTCGAACGAGTGTCGAAATATCGAACAACCGAGAGGCGTCTTCCGTGCGCATCACCGGAATCAGCACGCATGTCGTCGGCACCCCATGGCGCAACCTCACCTACGTCCAGGTTCACACCGATGAGGGCCTCACCGGCGTCGGTGAGACCCGCATGCTCGGGCGTACGGACGCGCTGGTCGGCTATCTGCGTGAGGCAGCGGCGAACCATGTCACCGGCTCCGACCCGTTCGCGGTGGAGGATCTCGTACGCCGCATGAAGTACGGCGACTACGGGCGGGCCGGGGAGATCGTCATGTCCGGCATCGCCGTCATCGAGATGGCGTGCTGGGACATCAAGGGCAAGGCGCTGGGCGTCCCGGTCTGGCAGCTGCTCGGCGGCAAGGTCACCGACCGCGTCAAGGCGTACGCCAACGGCTGGTACACCACCGAGCGGACCCCGGAGGCGTACCACAAGGCCGCGCAGGCGGTCGTGGAGCGCGGCTACCGGGCGCTGAAGATCGACCCGTTCGGCGCGGGCCGCTTCGAGCTGGGGCAGGAGGAGACCCGGTACGCGGTGTCCCTCATCGAGGCCGTACGGGACGCCATCGGCCCGGACACCGAGCTGATGCTGGAGATGCACGGCCGGTTCAGCCCCTCGACCGCGGTGCGGATCGCCCGCGACATGGCGCCGTTCCGGCCCGCGTGGCTGGAGGAGCCGGTGCCGCCGGAGAACCTCAAGGCACTCAGCAAGGTCGCCGAGAAGATCGATCTGCCGATCGCGACCGGCGAGCGCATCCACGACCGCGTCGAGTTCCGTGAGCTCTTCGAGTCACAGGCCGCCGACATCATCCAGCCGGACGTCGGCCACATCGGCGGCATCCTGGAGGCCCGCAAGCTCGCCGCGACCGCCGAGACGCACTACATGCTGATCGCCCCGCACAACGTGGGCGGCTCCGTGCTGACCGCCGCGAGTCTCCAGCTGGCCGGCTGCACACCCAACTTCAAGATCCTTGAGCACTTCAACGACTTCGCGGACGCCGACATCAAGAAGGTCGTCAAGGGCGCGCCCCAGGTCGACCCGGCCACCGGCTGCTTCGAGCTGTCGCACGCTCCCGGGCTCGGTGTCGAGCTCGATGTGGACGCCGCGGCCGAGTTCCCGCAGCAGCAGGCCCGGTTCGACCTGTGGGCCGACGGCTGGGAGAAGAGGCAGCCCAAGTGAGTCCCCTTTCACGCTCGTTGGTGGTGGACCGGCCGGGGCGGCACCGCCTCGCGTCGGGTCCGCCACCCGAGCCGGGGCCCGGTGAGGTCAGGGTGCGGGTCGCCGCGGCCGGGATCTGTATGAGCGACCGCGAGCTGTACGACGGCCATCGCGACGCGGACTACGTCCGCTATCCGGTGGTGCCGGGCCACGAGTGGTCGGGCATCGTCGAAGCGGTGGGCGCGGGCGTCGATCCGGCGCTGACCGGCCGGCGGACGGTCGCGGAGGGGTTCCGGGCCTGCGGGCGGTGCGATCGGTGCCGCTGCGGTGAGACCTCGCTGTGCTCTGCCGGATACGACGAGACGGGGTTCACCCGGCCCGGCGCGTTCGCCGACCATGTCGTGGTCCCGGCCCGGCTGCTGCACCTGCTGTCCGACGACGCCGACCTGCGGGCCGCCGCCCTGCTGGAGCCGGCGGCGGTGGTCGCCGCCGCGGTGCGGGCCGGGGCGCCCGAGCCGGGTGAGCGCGTCGCGGTGGTGGGCGCGGGCACGCTGGGGCTGCTCGCCGTGCAGCTGCTGGCCGCCGTGTCGCCCGGCGAGCTGACCGTGATCGACCCGCGGGAGGAACGGGCCTGCCTGGCTCTGGAGTTCGGGGCGAGCGACACCCGTACCCCGAAGCGGGCCGAGGAGGTACGCGGCGGCTACGACCTGGTCGTGGAGACCGCGGGGGCCGCGACCACCGCCGCCGACGCGTGTCTGCTGGCGCGGCGCGGCGGGCGCGTGGTGCTCACCGGCATGTTCACACCCGGGGCCGTGGGGATCGACCCGGTGCATCTGTCACTGAGCCAGCTCACCGTGCGCAGCGTGTTCGGTGCGCCGTCGTCGGCGTGGTCCTACGCGGTACGGGCGTTCACCGCCGGGCTCCTCGATCCGGCGCCGCTGATCACGCACGAGTTCCCGCTGGAGCAGTTCGCGGAGGCGGTGGCCCTCGTCGGTGCCGGCGGCCCGGAGACCGGCAAGGTGCTGCTGCGCCCGTGACGGCCCCTGATCCGCGCGCCGGTACGGAGGCGAACGACGACCCCCGTACCGGCGTGCACCCGCCCTTCCCTTGTTCCGAGACATCGAATACGAAGGATCAGCCGTGAACGACGCCACAGCTTCTCCCCCCGGCCCGCGCCGTCCCGGCGACTCGGCGCTCAGCGCGCTGGGCCTCGGCGCCGGACCCCTGTCCCCCGCCGACGCCTCGCCCCACACCTTCCCCGACGGGGGCAGCTGGCGTACCGAGATCCCGTCCGTGGAAGGCCCGGACGCGCTCGCCGTCGTCCTGAAGGAGTCGGCCGAGCTCGGTGTCCCCGTGCACCGGATCAGCCAGGGCAGCGGCATCTGGATGCTCAGCGACACCGAGATCACCGAGATGGTGGCGGGCTGCGCGGAACGCGACATCGAGCTGTGTCTGTTCACCGGACCACGCGGCACCTGGGACACCGGCGCGTCCACACGTACGGACTCCGGCGGCGCGGGCCTGCGGGCCCGGGGGCACGACGCCCTGGCCGGGTGCGTCGAGGATGCCGTGCGGGCGACCGAGCTGGGTGTGCGGTGCCTGCTCATCGCCGACGAAGGGGTCCTGTGGACCCTGCACCGGATGCGGAACGAGGGGCTGATCCCCGCCGGCACGACGCTCAAGGTCTCCGCGCTCATCGGCCCGGTGAACCCGGCGGCCGTGCAGGTGCAGGAACGGCTCGGCGCCGACTCGGTCAATGTGCCGTCCGACCTGACCCTGGCCCACTTCACGGAGATCCGGCGGGCCAGCCGCGTACCCCTCGACCTGTACGTCGAGGCACCGGACGACCTGGGCGGGTACGTCCGGATGTACGAGGCGGCCGAGCTGATCAGGCGCGGCGCCCCGCTCTATCTGAAGTTCGGGCTCAGCAAGTCGCCCGGCATCTACCCGTACGGCAGACACCTGCGCGACCTCGCGCTCGCCACCGCGCGGGAGCGGGTCCGCCGCGGCCGGCTCGTACTCGACCTGCTCGCCCGGCACGGCGCCGACGGCGGCATGTCGCCGCTCGGCTCCCGGCTCCCTGGCGAGCTGAACCGCTTCCCCACCAGCCCGGAACTGTCCGGAACCGTCCGGAACCACTGAGAGGCACTGAATCACGATGCGTATACGCGGAGCCGCCGTAGCCGCAACCGCCGTCACCCTGGGACTCGTTCTGACCGCCTGCGGCCAGGAGGCCAGAGGGGGCAGCCGCTACAAGGCCGATGACAGCAAGGGCGGGACCATCGGCCTGGCCATGCCGACGAAGTCCTCGGAACGCTGGATCGCCGACGGCCGGAACATGGCCACACAGTTCAAGAAGGCCGGGTACAGGACCGACCTCCAGTACGGCGACGACAAGGTGGAGAACCAGGTCGCCCAGCTGGAGAACATGATCACCAAGGGGCACCGACTGCTCGTCGTCGGCGCGATCGACGGCTCCGCGCTCTCCGACGTGCTCCAGAAGGCGCACGACGCGGGCATTCCCGTCATCTCCTACGACCGTCTCATCACGGGCACGAAGCACATCGACTACTACGCCTCCTTCGACAACGAGAAGGTCGGCGAGCTCCAGGGCCAGTACATCCTGGACCGGCTGGGGCTGAAGGAGCCGGAGAAGGGCTCGGGCGAGGAGTTCGACATCGAGCTGTTCGCCGGGTCCCCCGACGACAACAACACCAAGTACTTCTGGAACGGCGCCATGAAGGTGCTCACCCCGTACCTGAAGTCCGGGCAGCTGGTGGTCCGCAGCAAGCAGACGCAGCTCAACCAGGCCACCACCCTGCGCTGGGACGGCGGCACCGCGCAGAAGCGGATGGACGACCTGATCAGCAAGAGCTACGGCACCGAGAAGGTCGACGCGGTCCTCTCCCCGTACGACGGCATCTCGATCGGCATCATCTCGGCCCTGAAGAGCGCCGGTTACGACGGTGAGGAGCTGCCCGTCGTCACCGGGCAGGACGCCGAGCTCGCCTCCGTCAAGTCGATCATCGCGGGCGAGCAGACGCAGACCGTCTTCAAGGACACCCGCAAGCTCGCCCAGCAGGCCGTGCAGATGGGCGACGCGGTCCTGACCGGGAAGAAGCCGGAGGTCAACAACGTGAGCGACTACGACAACGGCGTGAAGACCGTGCCGTCGTATCTGCTGAAGCCGGTCTCCATCGACAAGTCGAACACCGCTCTCCTGGTCGACGAGGGCTACTTCACCGCGGGACAGCTCAAGTGAGCCGCCCCGCACTGGAGATGCGCTCCATCACCAAGACCTTCCCCGGGGTCAAGGCGCTCTGCGAGGTGAGTCTGACCGTGCGCGCCGGGGAGATCCACGCGATCTGCGGCGAGAACGGCGCCGGCAAGTCGACCCTGATGAAGGTGCTCAGCGGCGTTCATCCGCACGGCAGTTACGAGGGCGAGATCCTCTTCGAGGGCGAGCCCGTCGCGTTCAAGGACATCCGGGCCAGCGAGCGGCACGGCATCGTCATCATTCACCAGGAGCTGGCGCTCGTCCCCTATCTGTCGATCGCCGAGAACATCTTCCTCGGCAACGAACAGCGGAGCAGGCGCGGCTTCATCGACTGGAACGGCACCCTGCGCGAAGCCTCGCGGCTGCTCAGGCGGGTGGGGCTGCCGGAGAATCCGCAGACCCCGATCTCGGACATCGGTGTCGGCAAGCAGCAGCTGGTGGAGATCGCCAAGGCCCTGTCGAAGAAGGTGAAACTGCTCATCCTGGACGAGCCGACCGCCGCGCTCAACGACGAGGACAGCGCCAAGCTGCTCGGGCTCATCCGGGAGCTGCGCGGGCAGGGCATCGCGTGCATCATCATCTCGCACAAGCTGACCGAGATCCGGGAGATCGCCGACTCGGTCACGATCCTGCGCGACGGGCGGACCATCGAGACGCTCACCGTGCGGGAGACCGCGGAAGCCGAACCGGAGCTGTCCGAGGACCGCATCATCCGAGGCATGGTCGGACGCGACCTCGATCACCGCTTCCCCGAGCGGACACGGTACGAGGGCGAGCAGGGCACGGCCCTGAAGGTGAGCGGCTGGACGGTCCGGCACCCCGTGGACCATCAGCGCAAGGTCGTCGACGACGTCTCGCTGACCGTGCGCCGGGGCGAGATCGTCGGGATCGCGGGCCTGATGGGGGCGGGCCGTACCGAGCTGGCCATGTCGGTGTTCGGCCGGTCGTACGGGAGTTACGTCGCCGGGGACGTCGAGGTCAACGGCAAGGCGGTCCGTACGAAGACCGTGCCGGAGGCCGTCACGGCGGGCATCGCGTATGTCACCGAGGACCGCAAGACGTACGGCCTCAACCTCATCGACAACATCAACCGCAACATCTCGCTGGCCTCACTGCCCGGGATGGCCAGGCGCGGTGTCGTCGACGAGCACCACGAGCGCCGGGTCTCCGAGCGCTACCGCGCCTCGATGAACATCAAGGCGCCCACGGTCTTCGAGCAGGTGGGCCGGCTGTCCGGCGGCAACCAGCAGAAGGTCGTGCTGAGCAAGTGGGTCCACGCCGACCCCGAGGTACTGATCCTCGACGAACCCACCCGAGGGATCGACGTCGGAGCGAAGTTCGAGATCTACAGCGTCATCGACAAGCTCGCGGCCGACGGCAAGGCAGTGCTCTTCATCTCCTCGGAGCTGCCCGAACTCCTCGGCATGTGCGACCGGATCTACACGATGGCCGAAGGCCGGCTGACCGGTGAGATCGACCGCGCGGACGCCACCCAGGAAGCCCTGATGCGCCGGATGACGCGCCAGACGTCAGAGAACAAGAGCTGAGGCCGCCATGACGACCACGACCACACCATCCAAGGACGCCACCTCCCCGTCCGCGACACAGCCCGCCCTTCAGGTGCTCGCACAGAGCGTGCGGTCGAACATGCGCCAGTACGGCATGCTCATCGCCCTCGTCTTCATCGTCGTGCTGTTCCAGATATGGACCGACGGCACGCTGCTGCCGAACAACGTCTCCAACCTGATCCAGCAGAACGGCTACATCCTCATCCTGGCCATCGGGATGATGATCGTCATCATCTCCGGTCATATCGACCTGTCCGTCGGCTCACTGGTGGCCTTCGTCGGCGCCATGTCGGCGGTGATGATGGTAAAACACGACATGCCGTGGGTCCTCGCGCTCGTCCTCTCGCTGCTGATCGGTGCGGCGGCCGGGGCCTGGCAGGGTTATTTCATCGCGTATCTCGGCATCCCGTCGTTCATCGTGACGCTGGCCGGAATGCTGCTCTTCAGGGGGCTGACGCAGATCGTGCTCGGCGGCCAGTCGCTGTCGCCGTTCCCGGAGGGCTTCCAGAAGATCGCCAAGGGCTTCATCCCGGAGATGGGCCCGTACACGCAGTATCACAACCCGACGCTCCTCATCGGGCTGGCCACCATCGCCTTCCTGCTCATCCGTGAGTGGCGGGACCGCAAGCGCCGGCTGGCGTACGAGCTGGAGGTCCTGCCGACCGGGCTGTGGGCGGCGAAGTGCGTGGCGATGACCGCCGCGGTCGTCGCCTTCACGCTGACACTCGCGAGCTTCCACGGTGTGCCCGTGGTCATGCTGATCATGTGCGCGCTGCTGCTCGGCCTCGGTTACGTCATGCGCAACGCGGTCGTCGGCCGCCACGTGTACGCGCTGGGCGGCAACAAGGCCGCGGCGATGCTGTCGGGCGTCAAGGACAAGAAGGTCACCTTCCTCGTCTTCGTCAACATGGGCGTCCTCGCGGCGCTGGCCGGCTGTGTCTACGCGGCCCGGCTGAACGCGGGCACCCCGCAGGCGGGTCTCAACTTCGAACTGGAAGCGATCGCGGCCGCGTTCATCGGCGGCGCCTCGATGAGCGGCGGCGTGGGCACGGTGATGGGCGCCGTGATCGGCGGCCTGGTCCTGGGTGTCCTCAACAACGGGATGTCCCTGGTCGGCATCGGAACCGACTACCAGCAGGTCATCAAGGGGCTCGTGCTGCTCGCGGCGGTGGGCTTCGACGTCTGGAACAAGCGCAAGGCCGGCTCGTAACCTCCCTTCGGAACGACGAGGTCAGGGGCCTGATCCAGTGAGTGGATCAGGCCCCTGACCCGTCCTCGTGCGGGAGACCAGGGCACGGCCAGGCTGCGACCGGAACCGAAAGGCCCTAGGTCAAAGACTCATGGAACGGGCGGGCCGGGGCGGAGGAACCCACCATGACGACGAGGCCGACGGCCTCCCATGCACGACACCGGTGTTCCTCGGCCAGTGGGCGCCGCTCCTGTCCGCAGTGCTCGTCGCCGTCAGACCAGCCGGATTCCTCCTGCTGATGCGCCGCGACTCGCGCCCACGATCGCGACGGCCTGCCGGAGAGCCTAACGGGTGACCCCGAGCGGCGGGATGGCGGTCAGAGCGAGACGATCATCTTGCCGGTGTTCTCGCCGCGCATCAGGCCGATGAACGCCTCGAAGCCGTTCTCGATGCCCTCGACGGCCGTCTCGCGGTACTTCAGCTCACCCGAGGCCAGCCAGCCCGCGACGTCCTTCACGAACTGCGGCTGGAGCGCGGCGTGGTCGCCCACGAGCATGCCCTGGAGGCGCAGCCGCTTGCCGATGACCAGCGCGAGGTTGCGCGGGGCGGGGGTGGGCTCCGTCGCGTTGTACTGGGCGATCATTCCGCAGATGGTGGCGCGCCCGTGCACGTTGAACGAGGAGAGCGCCGCCTCCAGGTGCTCGCCGCCGACGTTGTCGAAGTAGACGTCGATCCCGTCCGGGGCGGCCTCGCGCAGCTGCCGGCCGACGGGGCCGTTCTTGTAGTTGAACGCGGCGTCGAAGCCGTACTCCTCGACGAGCAGCTTGACCTTCTCGTCGGAGCCCGCCGAGCCGATGACGCGCGCGGCGCCCTTGATCTTCGCCAGCTGGCCGACCTGGCTGCCGACGGCGCCGGCCGCGCCGGAGACGAAGACGGTGTCGCCCTCCTTGAAGGAGGCGACCTCGAACAGGCCCGCGTAGGCGGTGAGGCCGGTCATGCCGAGCACGCCGAGGTAGGCGGAGAGCGGGGCGAGGGACGCGTCGACCTTCACCGCGTGCTTGGCAGGCACGTCGGCGTACTCCCGCCAGCCGAGGCCGTGCAGGACGTGGTCGCCGACGGCGAAGCCCTCGGCTCCGGAGGCGATGACCTCGCCGACCGCGCCACCCTCCATGGGGTGGTCGAGCTTGAAGGGCGGGGTGTACGACTTCACGTCGTTCATCCGGCCGCGCATGTAGGGGTCGACCGAGAAGTGGAGGTTACGGACGAGGACGCGACCCTCGGCCGGGGCGGTGACGGGGGCCTCACGCAGCGCGAAGTCCTCGGCCACGGGCCAGCCGCTCGGGCGGGCGACGAGGTGCCATTCGCGGCTGGAGGTGGGAAGTGCTGCAGACATGGGCTCGGTCTCCTAGATGCCTTCCGGAGAAGCAAGAAATGCTTCATTACGTGAAACAACCATGCGCCTGAATATTTCATGTTGTCAAGCAAGGGGGTATCCTGTGTGTCATGGCCACCCCCCGTACAGACCCCGTGACCCTCGAAGTGGTCGAGCTGATCGGCACCGTAGTGGCGCGCTACTACGAGGAGTACGAGCGCGCGGCGGCCGCACACTCGCTCACCGGCGCGCAGGCCAGGGTGCTCGGGCTGCTCTCCATGGAGCCGATGCCCATGCGGAAGGTCGCCAACAAGCTGCGGTGCGAGCCGTCGAACATCACCGGCATCGTCGACCGCCTGGAGGCCCGCGGCCTCGTGGAGCGGCGGCCCGACCCGTCCGACCGGCGCGTCAAGCTGGCCGCCCCCACGAAGGAGGGCATCGGCACCGCGCGGCAACTGCGCGAGGCTCTCGGCTTCGCCCGCGAGCCCCTCGCCGAGCTGTCGGACGCGGAGCGGACCGTGCTGCGGGACCTGCTGCGCCGCATGCTGGGCGCCAACGCGGCGCTGGAGCGGTCACAGCCGTAAGGTCACCGCCGCAACGGTGGTCACCGCTCGCGGCGGACCCTCAGGTGCACCACCACAGGAACCAGTCGCACGTCTCGGTCGGCTCCGGTGTCGGGGCGGGGACCGTGGGCTCCCGCGGCGGGGGCCCGCTCGTCGGGCCGTCGACGGGACCCGACGGACGGGTCGAGGCGTCGGTGTCGTCGGGGACGGGCGGCACGGTCGTGGGTGCGGACCCGGAGGGTGAGGGCGTGTCCGGAGCGGTGGGCCTCTCGGTCGGCTCCGTCTTCACGGGCTTCGCCGTGCCGCTCCCCGTGCCGCTCCCTGTGCCGCTCCCCGTGCCGCCAGGGGCGGGGGTCGTGGGGCGTGCGGTCGGGCTGGTGACCGGCGCCGGATGGTCGGGCGTACCGCTCGCCGGGGGCTCCGGGGCGGGCTCGGCCGTCGTGGCGGACTCGCGCACGTAGTCCGCGGCGCCGCTGTCGCCCTCGGGTGCGGTGGCCAGCCGGGTCACACCCAGCGCCCCGACCGCGAGCACGGCTCCCAGCACCGCGAGCAGCGCCGTGCGGCCCCGTCGGCGGTGGCCGCGCCGGCCCCGGCCCTCGCGCTTCCCCGCTCCGCGTCCCGTGCCCCGGCCGCGCACGGGCTCGGGTACACGTCGGCGGCGCCCCGTGGCCGCGGAGGGCTCAGGGGACGCGTCCTGCGGTTCCGGCTCGTGACCGCAGGACGCGGGGGCGGCGTAGGGGCCGAGCGCCTCGGCGGGGGTTCCGCAACCGGCACAGGCCAGGGCGCCGTTGAGGTGCCGTCGGCACGGTTGGCAGTAATCCATGGCGCCCGCAGAGTAGACGTGCGCGGATCAACGGAGGAAGCCGCTCAGGTGAGGATCGTGTGTGGAAGCCGGCGTTCCTCGGCGCGCGAGTCCGATACGTGTGACACCTCTCCGATAAAGCGAGACACGCGGGAGGATGGGCGGCATGACCGCTCCCGCCCCGTTCGGGCCGCTCGAATTCCAGCTCGTCCTGCTGCGCCGGATGGCCGACCACCAGCCGGAGCTCGTCGAGGAGGCCCGGCAGGAGCTGAGTGCCTCGCTCGCCGATATGCGGGAGGCGAACCGCCGCTGGCAGGCGATGGTGCGAGCGCCTCGCGGACGGGGAACCCTGCGCCGCTACCGCTCCGTACTCGGGGAGCCCGAACGCTCCGTACGCCGCGAGGTCGGCGACCTGGAGTGCGACGCGCTGTTCTGGCCGGTGCCGCTCTGGCCCGGCCTGCGGTTCGAGGTGATGGCCGCCCCGGGCGGAGCCGTATGGAACGAGTGGCTGGTCCGCGCGCCGGGAGAGCCCGGTCCCGAGCTGCGTACCGTCGAGGATCTGCGCCCCTGGTCGTGCACCGTCGACGAGGTCGCCAGGGCCTTCGCGCCGGCCAGGCCGATGGAGGGCAGCGCGCCGACCCGGTGGGCGCTGGCGATCACCGATCACGGCAGCGGGCGGCCGTACGTCGCGGAGTTCACCTGGGGGCTGTTCCAGCGGCTGCTGCCCGGCTGATCTGCCGCCCCGTCAGCTCGATACCCCCCTACGGCGCATCCCAGCGCGCGCGAGGCCTCCCCTGGGGCAACGATGCAAGGAGGACCGGCTGCCGCCGGTGCCCCGTCCCAGCGTTCTCGGGAGAACCTGCCGTGACCGTCAGTCTTGAGCAGTTGCGCCGTTGCCACATCGCCGTCGATCTCGGGGCCGCGAGGACCCGTGTGTACGTCAAGGGGCTGGGGCTCGTCGTCGACGAGCCGAGTGTCGCCGCCGTGAACACCCGTACCGGCTCGCTCATCGCCGTCGGCGCCTTCGCCGAGCAGATGACCGGCCGGACGCCCGCGTACATCCGGGTGGCACGCCCCGTCTCCGGCGGAACCGTCATCGACATCGAGATGGCCCAGCGGATGCTGCGTCATCTGCTCGGCGACAAGCTCCGCCGCCAGTTGCGCCGCAAGCCCCGGCTGCGGGCCGCCGCCTGCACCCCGCACGACAGTGATCCGCTCGCCCAGCGCGCCGCCGTCGAGACGCTCGTCGGGCTCGGCGCCCGGCGGGTCGAACTGGTCGACACCCTGATCGCGGCGGCCGTCGGCTGCGGGCTGCCGGTGGAGCAGCCGACCGCCACCATGATCATGGTGTGCGGGGCGGCCACCACCCAGATCGCGGTGCTCTCGCTCGGGTCGATCGTGACCGCGGTACGCATTCCGGTCGGTGGCAACGCCATCGACCACGCGATCATCCAGCACCTGCGCCAGCAGCACGAGCTGGTGCTTCCGAGCCAGTCCGTGCGCCCCCTGCAACTGGCGCTCAGCAGCAACGGCCTGACGCCCAAGGGCCCCGCCATGACCGAGATCCACGGCCGCGACGTGGCCACCGGTCTGGCCCGCTCGGTGCAGGTCGACACCGCCGCCGTCCGGCAGGCCATCCACACCCCGCTCACCGCGGTGCTCGACGGGCTCGGCAAGGTGCTCCGCGACTGCCCGCCCGATCTGGTGGCCGACCTCGCCGACCGCGGCATCATGATGGTCGGCGGCAGCGCGCTGCTGCCGGGACTCGACCAGATGCTGCGCGACGCGACGGGAATGCCCGTCCAGATCGCCGAACGGCCCGACGTGTGCGCCGTGCTCGGTCTCGGTGCCATGCTGGACGGCAAGATCGCGCCGATGGTCCTCAACCCGCTCGCCGGCTGACAGCCGGCGCCCCCGAAGGGGGAGCACATGACGGAGCGGGTCACGAAGCGGAAGTCCGGGCGGGGCGGCGAGGCTGCGCGGGGCGGCTCACCGCCCCGGCTGCCCGGTCTGCTGGAGGCGCTGATCGCCCTCGGGTCGGATCTCGACCAGCACGCCACGCTCCAGCGGATCGTCGACGCCGCCACCGCTCTGACCGGCGCGCGTTACGGGGCCCTCGGCGTCCTCGACCCGGAGCGCGACCGCATCACCGAGCTGTACACGACCGGTCTCACCGCCGAGGAGCGCCGCCGCGCCGGCCGGCTCCCGGACGGCCACCACGGCGTCATCGGTCTCCTCGTCGACGACCCGCGGCCGCTGCGCTGCGAGGACGTGAGCGCCGATCCGCGCGCCTGCGGCGTCCCGCCGGGGCACCCCCCGATGCGGTCCTTCCTCGGCGTCCCGATCCGGGTGCACGAGAAGGTGTTCGGCAACCTCTACATCGCGGACGACCGCTCCGGTCGCTTCGACGAGACGGACACCGGAGTGCTGCGGGTCCTCGCCGCCCAGGCGGGCATCGCGCTCGGCAACGCCCGCCTCTACGAGACGGCCCGCCAGCGGGAACGCTGGATCGAGGGCTCCGCCGCCGTGACCACCGCGCTGCTGACCCGCACCGACCCCACGGACGCGCTGAGGATCGTCGCCGAGCAGGCCAGGGTGCTGGCCGGGGCCGCGGCCGGGGTGATCCTCCAGCCGACGGCCGAGGGCGGGATGGAGATCGTCACGGCGTCCACCCGCGACGACCCGGCCGGCATCGTCGGCACGGTCATCGAGCCGGGCTCCCCGGTCCTCGTGCAGCTCCTGGGCGGGCAACCCGTCTTCATCGACGACTCGGCGTCCGATCCCCGGATGACGACGCCGGTACGGTCCCGGTTCGGCCCCAGCATGATGCTGCCGCTGCAGAGCGGCGGCCGGCTCATCGGCACCCTCGCCCTGCCGCGGGGGCACGACGAGCCCCCGTACTCGCCCGTCGAACGGATGCTCGCCACGCGGTTCGCCTCCCACGCCGCCCTGGCGCTGGTCCTGGCGGACGCCCAGCACAACAGGGAGCGGCTCGCGGTCTACGAGGACCGCGACCGGATCGCCCGCGATCTGCACGACCTGGTCGTCCAGCGGCTGTTCGCGACCGAGATGATGCTGGAGTCGACCCGCCGCCGGGCCCCCGTGCCGGAGACCGACGAGCTGCTCGCCAGGGCGGTCGACGAACTGGACTCCACGATCCAGGAGGTGCGGACCACGATCTTCGCCCTCCAGCAGCCGCCCGCCGAGGTGCCCACCACCTTCCGAGGCCGGGTCCTGCGGGAGAGCGGGGGCGCGGCGGCCGTGCTCGGTTTTCAGCCGTCGGTGCACTTCACGGGGGCCGTCGACGCACTCGTCGGGGAGCCCGCCGCGACGGATCTGCTCGCCGCGCTGCGCGGCGCTCTGGCCGCCGCGCAGCGACGGGCCGGAGTCTCCGCGATCGACGTCGAGGTGGACGCGACGGTGCGTGCGCCCACGGGCGGTGCGGCGGTGCGTCTGGTGGTCGCCGACGACGGGCGTGCGGAGAACGGGGAGCGGCCGCCCACCGTCACCTGGCAGGCGCCGCTCTGAGAGCGATCCGGGTGTTGGAGTGGGCGACGCCCGCCTCCCGCTTCAGTCGGCGCAGCAGCGCGTCCAGCGCGCCCGGGTCCGCCGCCGTCGCGCGGACGAGATAGTCGTGGCCCCCCGTCACATGCACCACTTCGGTGATGCCGGGCAGCATCAGCACCGAGCGTTCGAACTCCTCGTTCGTCGTGTCGAGACGCAAGGACACGTCGATGAAGACGACCAGGCCGGAACGGGTGTCGGCGGCCGGGTCGATGATCACCGTGAAGCCGCGGATGACTCCGTCACGCCGCATGCGGCGTACCCGGTCGCCTGCGGCGTTGGCGCTCAGTCCCACGCGTACGCCCAGGTCTCGGTACGAGATCCGCGCGTCCTCCTGGAGGACGGAGAGGATTTCTCTGTCGAGCCTGTCCATACTGCGATTGTCTCAGCCCTGGCCGGAAAACGACGGTGGAACGCGGGCCCGGCCACCGAGGCGCCGGCACCCCGCTTGGAGCAGTCCGGCGGGCCCGTACAGGACCCGCGCCGTTGACTGGGCCTGTGGATACCGCCGCGAAGCAGTCGTCCGCCCCCGCAGCCGAGGAGTCCGCTGCTCCCTAACCTGGCGACGGCCACGGTCGGCTTCGCGCTCACCTTCTGGGCGTGGAATCTCATCGCCCCGATGTCCGCGGACTACAAGGACAGGCTGGGGCTCAGCTCGTTCGAGCAGTCCCTCCTGGTCGCCGTGCCGGTGCTGGTCGGTTCGCTGGGCCGGATCCCGGTGGGCGCGCTCACCGACAAGTACGGCGCCCGGGTGATGTTCCCGCTGGTCTCGGCGCTGACGGTCGTCCCGGTGATCCTGCTGATCCCGGCGAGGAACTCCTACGGCGCGATGCTCGCGGTCGGATTCCTGCTGGGTCTGGGCGGCACCACGTTCGCGATCGGCATCCCGCTGGTCAACTCGTGGTTCCAGCCCGCCAGGCGGGGCTTCGCCCTGGGGATCTTCGGCATGGGAATGGGCGGGGTGGCGCTGTCCGGCTACTTCACGCCCCGGATCGCGAAGCACGGCGACAGTCTGCCGTTCCTCGTGGTCGGCGGTGCCCTCGTCCTCTACGCGCTCCTCTCCGCCGTACTGATCACCGACCGCCCCGACCGGAAGATCCCGGCCGATACCCTGGCCCGTCGGCTGGGCGAGGCGGGGAAGCTGCGGGTGACCTGGGAGCTGTCCGCCCTGTACGCGATCGGCTTCGGCGGCATCGTCGCCTTCGGGGTCTACCTCCCGACGTATCTCAAGACCTGGTACGACCTCTCACCGACCGACGCGGGCACCCGGGCCGCAGGGTTCGCCCTGGTCACCGTCCTCTTCCGGCCGGTCGGCGGCTGGCTCTCCGACCGTATCCACCCGGCCATGGTCGCCTCGGTGGCCCTGCTGACCGCCGCACTGATGGCGATCGTCCAGGCGTTCGACCCGCCCCTGGTACCGGGTGGCACCATCGCGCTGCTCGGTATGGCGGCCGGTCTCGGCACCGCGAGCGGCAGCGTCTTCGCCCTGGTCTCGCAGGTGACACCGCAGACCAAGGTGGGCAGTGTGACGGGCATCGTCGGCGCGATGGGCGGTCTCGGCGGATTCGTACCGCCGCTGGTTATGGGCGCGATCTTCAGCGCGAAGGACTCGTACTCGATCGGATTCATGCTGCTGTCCGATCTGGCGCTCGCCGGGTGTGTGTACGCGTACGGACGGATGCGGACGGCCGAGCGCTCCGGCTGACCGTCCGGCCGCGCCCTCGGGGCCTGGGCGTGAGGCCCTAGGCTTCGCCGGGTGACGCCTCTTCTGCCTGCACTCCAGGACCTGTCAGGAACGTCCGGCACCGCGGCCTCCCGGGAAGCCGTCCGGTTCGGCGGGCTCTCCTTGACCTACGCACAGCTGGCCGCCGCCTCGAACGCCCTCGCGGTCCGCCTCGCGGGGGCGGGACGGGTCGCCGTCTGGGCCACGCCGACCGCGGAGACCGTCGTCTCGGTGGTGGCGGCCCTGCGCGCCGGAGTGCCCGCCGTGCCGGTCAACCCGAGGACGGGCGCACGCGAACTGGCGCACATCGTGGCCGACAGCGCGCCCACGACGGTGCTCGCCGGGCCCGCCGACGAACTCCCGGCGGCGCTGGCCGGGCTCGAACGCCTGGACGTCAGCACCGACACGGCCACCGCCCCGGACGGCGCTTTCCCCGAGCCCTTCCCCGAGCCCTCCCCCGAGGCTCCAGCGCTGATCGTCTACACCTCCGGCACCACGGGCCCGCCGAAGGGCGCCGTCCTGCCCCGCCGTGCGATCGCCGCCTCGCTGGACGCGCTGGAGGACGCCTGGCGGTGGACCGGGGACGACGTCCTCGTCCACGCCCTGCCGCTGTTCCATGTGCACGGCCTGATCCTGGGCGTGCTCGGGCCGCTGCGCCGGGGTGGTTCGGTGCGCCACCTGGGCCGGTTCTCCGTCGAGGGCGTGGCAGCGGAGCTGCTGTCCGGCGGCACGATGCTCTTCGGTGTACCGACGATGTACCACCGGCTGGCCGAGGCACTCGGCGACCCGGCGGGCTCCCCCGGGCTGACGAAGGCGCTCGCGGGCGCCCGGCTGCTGGTATCCGGCTCGGCGGCCCTGCCCGTCCACGACCACGAGCGCATCGCGGCGGCGACCGGCCGCCGGGTCATCGAGCGGTACGGGATGACGGAGACCCTGATGAACACGGGGGTGCGCGCCGACGGCGAGGCGCGCCCCGGGACGGTGGGCCCGCCCCTGCGTGGCGTCGCGCTCCGGCTGGTCGAGGAGGACGGCACGGTGCTCGACGATCCGGCCACGATCGGCGAGATCCAGGTGCGCGGCCCGAACCTCTTCACCGGCTATCTGAACCGGCCCGACGCGACGGCCGCCGCCCTCACCGAGGACGGCTGGTTCCGTACGGGCGACATGGCCACGCGCGACGCCGACGGCTATGTGCGGATCGTCGGGCGCAAGGCCACCGATCTCATCAAGAGCGGGGGGTACAAGATCGGCGCGGGCGAGATCGAGAACGCCCTGCTGGACCACCCGGGTGTGCGCGAGGCCGCCGTCACCGGCGAGCCCGACGCGGATCTCGGTGAGCGGATCGTCGCCTGGGTGGTGCCCGCCGATCCCGGTTCCCCTCCCCCGGCGGAGGAGCTGGCGGACCACGTCGCGGGCCTGTTGGCCCCGCACAAGCGCCCGCGCACGGTCCGCTTCCTGGACGCGCTGCCCCGCAACGACCTGGGAAAGATCATGAAACGGTCGCTGGGTCGCTGACCTTCCGGCGCGCAAGGTGACGAATGGTTGGTTGGCGGCGGTGGCGAAGGCGACCGAGCGGGGCGCGGCGTTCACGGTCATCGACGTCACCACCACGGAGGGCGAGATGCCCCCGCTGCACGACGCGAGCTGAGCGGCGGCAGACGCCTCACGCGTCATGGGTCCCACGCGTCATGGGTGCGGATCGCGACTCAGGCGTCACGTACGAGAACACCAAGGCCCGTTGCGGCGGCGACACCCGCGCGGCCCGGGGCAGGAGCAACCACGGTGCGGGCCACCTGTCCGGCAGATCAGATACTCCTGCGGATGGGTGGCGACGTACGGGGTAACCGGATAAGCGTTCTGGTCGTCCATGCGTACACATCCGTGCGCCTCGCCTGCGGGGGGTCACATGCCGCGCCGAAAGCCGCCAAGAGGAGTCGGCTCGGAGACGGGACACGGCATGCTCACCGACCGCTACCAGCTCGGTGAGCTGGTGGGCGTGGGCGGTGCGGCGGACGTGTACGAGGGGACCGACCTGCTCCTCGGGCGGTCTGTCGCCGTGAAGGTGTTCCGACCCGGCACCGACGCCCTCCTTGAGGAACGGTTCCATGACGAGGCCGTGTTGCTGGCACGCCTTCAGCATCCAGGGCTCGTCACTGTCTACGACGCCGGACGGCACGAAAGCCGTTCATACCTGATCATGCAGCTCGTGCAGGGCCCCACCTTGCGGCAGGAGCTCGCGGGCACCCCCATGACGCCGGAGTCCGTCGCTCGACTCGGTGGCCATCTGGCCGACGCTCTCGCCCATGTGCACGCGGCGGGAATCGTGCACCGGGACATCAAACCCTCCAACATCCTGCTGGACGCGGAACGCAAGCCCTACCTCACGGACTTCGGCATATCCCGCCTCATCGACGCGACAACGCAGACCGCCCCCGATGTGCTCATCGGCACCGCCGCCTACCTCGCACCCGAGCAGGTCCTGGGCAAAGGGGCCGGCTCCGCGGCAGACATCTACTCACTCGGGCTCCTTCTGCTCGAATGCCTCAAAGGTGAACTCGAGTACAGCGGCCCGCCCATGGAAGCGGCGATAGCCCGCCTGCACAGGCCACCCGTCATTCCCGACGACGTGCCGGCTCCCCTCGTCGGACTTCTGCGCGACATGACGTCCGCCGACGAGGCCGTACGGCCGGACGCACAGGACTGCACCACCGCCCTGACGGACTACGCCATGGACCTCACCCCCGCGTCGGCCGATCCCACGTCCCACCTCACTGTCGGCGAGCACGTGGAAGGCGACCGGCTCACTCCCCTCTCACCCTCGCCACGAGGAGTACCCCCGCCGCCACCGACAAGGGCATCCCTCCCCCGGCGCACGCGGACGCTCCTGATCGGCGGCACCACGCTCATCGCTCTGGTCGGCGCCACCCTCACCACCGCCGCTCTTCTGCCAGGCGGCACCAGCGAACAGAAGGCACCCGCTTCGCCTTCATCGCCGTCCGTACGGCCCGGCACCGGGACGCCCTCTGCCGGCTCCTCGGCTCCCGGGCCCGTCCGGCAGTCCGCCGGGCAACCGTCGGCCGATCCCCCGGGCTCCGTTGCCTCCCCCGGCGCCCCCTCCCCCGGCCAGAACAGTCGGAGCAGCGAGAAGGCGGAGGAGAACGCCGGTCAGGGCGGCGAGGGGAACGCCGGTGCGAGCGACGCCCCAGGCCTCAACTCCCGCAAGGGTGCGGCGGATACGGGTCCGGCCTCCACCGGCAAGGAGAAACGACAGGAAGGCAAGGCCTCCGAGAAGTCAGGGCGATAGGCGTCGTTGACGCGTAGTACGAGCGATTCGAGCGCCGGCAGTGGCACTCCCAGAGGAAAGCAGGATGACGTGACAGATCTCCAGAAGTCCGACGACAGACAGCCGACCGGAACGGACAGCCGAAGGGCCTCCGCCGGTCGGGACGAGACTGCCGCTGAACGCGCCGACCGGCGCTGGGTGGAACTGCTTCAGGAGGTACGGGTGGCGCAGACGGGTGTGCAGATCCTGCTCGCCTTCCTGCTCAGCGTCGCCTTCACACCGCGTTTCACAGAACTGGGCAGCACGGACCGTACGATCTACGTCATCACCATCGTGCTCGGTGCCGCCGCCACCGGCGCACTCATAGCTCCCGTATCCTTCCACCGCTTCGTCAGCGGTCAGCAGATGAAGCCCCAAGCGGTCGAGTGGGCCTCTCGCCTGACGGTGACGGGACTGCTCCTCCTGCTGTGCACCATCATGTGCGCACTGCTGCTCATATTGCGGGTCGTACTGCACCAATCCGCAGCGTTGTGGATCGTTTCGGGCGTATTCCTGTGGTTCCTGGCCTGCTGGGTCGCCCTTCCCGTCTGGGCGCGTTGGAGCAAGTAGACCTTCCGGCTGCACTGCCGGACAGTGATCCCGGCTGTGCCGTAGTGCGGTGTACGAGTCGGGTGATGCGCGCATGCGTTGCCGTCCGCCGGGGCAGACGGCAGGGCACACCTACCCAAGGAGCCCTTCATGATGATTGTCGGCATCGTCGCCGTATGCATCGTCCTCGCTGTCCTCGCCTTCTTCGTCCCCCGACTGTCCCGCCACCCCGAACGAGGCACACAACGCACTCTCGGAGCCGGGACACGCGCCGGCGGCAAGGCGCCCGGCGTCCTGGGCCGGATCTTCAGCAAGCCCTTCCGTAGCAGTTCGCGGGCCGTGGGCCGCAGCGGCTCCGCCGGCCGACGGGCCCGCGGCCGTATGCCCTTCTAGTCGGCTGCACTCCTTGGCGGCGCGGCGACCGCCAAGTGGGGACACCGACCCGCCCTGTGGCTACCAGGGTCTTCTCCGCGAAGGAGAAACCGCTCAGGACACCGAGCGGACGGCTGTCACGATGAGGTTGCTCTGATAGCCGCCGCGGTCGGGGTCGTACGGAGGCGCGCAGGTGATGAGGGTGAGGACGGGTTCGCCCTCACGCCGGAAGACGTCGGCAGGCATCCGGTTCTTCTTGACGATGCGTCGGGCGACGATCTCATACGCGATCGTCGTGTCGTCTCCTCGCTGGACGTCGACGCGGTCGCCGGCGCGTACGTCGTAGAGGGCTGCGAGCTCACCGAGTTCCCCTGTACGTGAGTCGACGTGTCCGACGAGGACGGCCGAGCCGTGAGCGTCGCCCGGCGCCGGCCCGAAGCGGTACCAGCCCGCCTGGGCGGGGTCGGCCGGCACCTCGGCCCGGCCGTCGTCCCGCACGCCGACAGGAACGACCGGGGCGGACAGGTCGGCTCTCGAGATGACGACGCGAACCGGTGGAGCGCCTTGGGCGCTGGTGGTGCTGTTCTGGTCGGTGGCTCCTACAGAGGGAACGGGCTTCTGCCCAGGCGGAGTTGCCGCCTGGGCAGAAGAACTCGAAGCTGTCCCCGTACTGCGGCCGGTTTCGGGCACTTGCCCGAAACCGTTCGGCGGTCCCGGATCACCGGAGGGGAACAAGAGCACGGCGGTGACTGCGGCCGCGGCCGAGCCGGCGGCGACAGCAGACCAGGCCGAGCCTGCCGCTACCGTGCGCCACTTCGCACGCTGTTGTGGACGGTCAGGCATCCTGCCGTGCCCGGGACCTCATGGCGAGTGACCCGGCCAGGGCGAGCGCCCCTGCGCCTGCTGCCCAGGCCATCCAGGCGTTGGAGGAGTTGCCCGAGACCATCGCACCGTCTCCGCCCGCGTCGACTCCACTGGGCGACGAGTGCATGCCACCGACCGTCTGGACCTTCAGAGCCAGGTTCTTCTCGTCGGCGCTGCCCCAGGCGTAGACGACGTTGTTCGCGCCTTCCTTGAGGTTCAGATCAGCGGGGCCGATGGCGACGGTGTCGGTACCGGCAAGGACCACGTCGGCGGAGACTGTGCCTGCGTCGACTTCGGCGGTGTCCTCCTTCGGGTTCTCCAGTCCCTTGAACACCGCCGTGCCGTTGGCGCGGACGTCCACGGCTGGGGCGGCCGCCACGTGCCGCACCGTCAGGCGCGACTTGCCCGCCGCGACAGCGGAGGTGTCGTTGACGAAGGCGTTGAGCTGAGGCTTGCCGTCGGCCGAAAGGTGGGCCACCACCGTGGCGTTGGCTCCGGCGGGTACCTCGACCGTCTTCTGGATCGCGGGGTCAGCCGTCTTGGGGTCGGCGCCGGCCTTGAAGACCTTCAGGTCGTAAGTGCCCGCCGGCACCTCTTGCGGGTCGGCGAGAGTGCCGGGCTTGAAGTCCGGCAGCAGTTCGTCGCCGTTCGCGTAGACGTCTACCGTCAGACCGGGAACTGCGTGGAAGACGGAGACCGTCGCCGTGTCCTCGGTTTGTGCCGCGCCGACAGGAACTGCGGAACCAAGGCTCAGAGCCCCGGCTCCGAGACAGGCGGCGATCATGACGCTCGTACGGGATTTCCTCATTTTGCGCTCCCTTCACACAGGCCTGCTCGCTGCAGGCCCTATCGGTGGATCTCAGATACCGCGTCTGCCGGGATCTGTGTTGTCGACTTCGAGAAGCCGTCAGCACCGGCCGTGTGCGTGCCCGGGTTCTCATGCTCGTCGGCCCACGCCTTGTGGGACGCCGGACCAGGCACGTACCGAAGCCCGACAGGGTCAGACGCTCGTGTTCTCGCCGACCTTCGTGGGGGTGAAGATCTCGTCGCGCTCGTGGTTGGCCAGGGCCAGTCCCAGGGCGAAGAAGGTCGGGGCCCATTCCCCGACGAAGATGCCCCACCGGTCAGCCCGCTCGACCCCACGGGCCTCCGCCTTCATCGACACCACCCAGGACGCGACCGAGAGACCGATCGAGGCGAAGCCGGCGGTGTAGGCATGTTCGCTGGTCATTCCGATGTCGTGCAGTTTTCTGACAAGCATGCGCGCGCTCCTCACGTGTAGGACGGCGGACGAGGGGTGCGGGTACCGGAATCCTCAGCCGCAAGCCTCTCCTGGGGCGTGTCGGCGGGCGAACCCACCATGCAAGCGCACCACACCCGGCGCCGTCCCGCCACTTCGCTCCGCAGGCGGCGGCGCCGGTGGTTCAGCAGTCGAAGCTCGCTTCTGCGGAAGAGGGACACGCCGAGTTCCGGACAGGACTCGCTGGACGGTGCGAGGCACGACCGGCTCCAAGAAGGGTGGACGTCCGCGAGGGGCCAGGCGGATGCGGGTTGCCGCACTCGAGTGACGAAGTCGACCGCTATCCACCCGAGTTGGCCGACCACTGGGGCTCGGATGGTCACCACCTGGCGGTCCCGTGACGGCTGCCACCGGGAGCGAGTCCACCGCGGCGCGCGCTCCCGCAGCCGAGGGGCACCCGCCTGAAGTTCGGCCCACCCGACCGCCGCTTCAGGCGTGTTCTGCCGACGGCCCGGCCGACTCGGAGGCGGGTGCGTCCTCTCGGTGGAGAAAGGCCCCGAGGAGGTCGCCGACGGGGTGGCCGGACTCCGAAGGATGACGCAGAGCGACAGTCGGGTCGATGGTGTAGCGGTTACGGCGGCCGACGCGGATCCGGGTCAGATAGCCGGAGGCTTCCAGGTCGGCGACAATGAGCTGCACCGCCCGTTCGGTGATGCCGATTCCGGTGGCGACGTCGCGCAACCGGACCTCCGGGTCCCGGGCGATCCTCAGCAGCACCCGTGCGTGGTTGGTGATGAACGTCCATTGGGCGCCGCGTGACTGTGCGCTACTCATGCTCTCCATCATACGAAACCCGCTTCGCACATCCGACTGCTCATGCGAAGCCTTATTAGCGAAAATCTTTTCGCGTAACTGTTGACGTACATCCGGTTGTGGAGTGACGCTTGAGGGGATTCGTCCACATAAAGGAAGGCAGCGTCATGACCCCACTGCTCTCCCGCCCCCGCCGAGACCACACCCCCTGGCTTGCGCGGGCCGGGCTGGTCCAGCCGGTGGCGGCCGTGCTGACCGACCGCATCGACGATCTGGCGGTGGCCGAGGCAGCCGCACGGATGGCGCTCGCCCGCCGTGTTCCGGTACTGCTGATCGCCGTGCTACCCCCGGACATCCACCGGCAGGGTGACGGCCCCCTCTCCGCGCCGCTGCGGGCGGTCCTGGCCCGTGTCATGCCCAAGATCGGCCCGATCACCACGGGCTACATCCCCGAGGTCTTCCACCTGCCTGCGGGCCGAGGTTCGCGGCTGGCTGCGGCAAGGGAACTGCTGGCCATGGCCGCCCGACATCGGGCCCCGGACGTGGTGGCCGCCCGGAGCGGACCGGAAGGACTGGACGCGTTCACCCTGATCGAGGCTGCGGCCCTGCGCGGCGGCCAGTTCGTCCACACGATCGCCCCGGCCGCGTGGACGCCCCTGCGATCGCCCTCGCCGTGACCTCGGCTCCTGCTCGTGACCCGCTTCTCTCCCGGAGAGGAAACGTTCTGCGATGAATGGCCTGTCGTTCGCCGTCCCACTGTGGGTGTGGGCCGCCGTCACTCTCGGCATCTGCGTGATGCTCGCCGTCGACCTGATCGCCCACCGCGACAACCACGTGATCGGCTTCAAGGAGGCGGCGATCTGGAGCAGCGTCTGGATCGCCGTCGGCCTCGGCTTCGGCCTCATCCTTCTGGCGTGGCAGGGCGGGGAGGTGTCCTCCACCTACTACGCCGGCTACCTGATCGAGAAGGCCCTGTCCATCGACAACGTCTTCGTCTTCGCGCTGGTGTTCTCCTTCTTCGCCGTCCCCGACGCCTACCAGCACAAGGTCCTGTTCTGGGGCGTCCTCGGGGCCCTGGCCGCGCGGCTGGTGTTCATCTTCGTCGGCGCCGAACTGCTCCAGGCGTTCTTCTGGACCGCCTATCTGTTCGGCGCGTTCCTGATCTGGACCGGCTGGAAGATGGCCGTCTCAAAGGACGAGGAGGTACACCCCGACCGCAACCCCATCGTCCGACTGATCAAAAAACTCATCCCCACCGACCCCAAGTTCCACGGTGACAAGTTCTTCATCCACGTCAACGGCAAGCGCGTGGCCACGCTGCTGTTCGTGGTCCTCGTCGGGGTCGAGGCAACCGACCTGATCTTCGCGATCGACTCCGTCGCCGCCGTCCTCGCGATCACCACCAACACCTTCCTGGTGTGGACCGCCAACGCCTTCGCCGTCCTGGGCCTGCGCAGCCTGTACTTCTGCCTCTCCGGCCTCCTGCGCCGCTTCGCCTACCTGCACTACGGGCTCGCGGTCCTGCTCGCCTTCGCCGGCGTCAAGCTCATCCTGTCCGAGACACCCGTCGGCAAGCTCCCCATCCCCCTCACGCTCGGCGTCATCGCCGGCACGATCACCGTCTCCATCGCCTGGTCGCTGATCGCCACCCGCAACCAGCCCACCGACAACGAGGGGCAGCCGGTCGGGACCGAGGCAGGCGGCACCAGCGGAGCCGACCGGCCTCCCGCCGGCGACGACACACACCACCAGCCCCCTGCCGGCAGCAGCGAGCAAGCAAAAGACTCGCCATGACCACGCCCGCGGGCGCCCCAGCCGGCTGCACGCAGGGCCGCCATCGGCATCAGCGTGCGAACGGTGCAACCCGCTTCCGCCCCAGCCCCACTGGCCGGACTCCCAGCGACGATCACTGGCGGTACATCGCTCAGGCGCGTACGTCCCGTTGCTGCACGTCCTTCAGGACCGCCGCCACCGTGGCGAAGTCGTTGTCCACGTGGAGCACCGTGTGGCCGTGATGGACCGCTGTCGCACATACCAAGAGGTCGATGGCTCCGGCGGCGCGGTGCTGTGCTCGCTGGGTGAGCTTGTACTGCGCTGTTTCGACCCAGCGCCATGCGCTCTTGGGAACCGGCGAGAGATGGCAGAGATCATCCAGCTCTTCGGCCAACTCGTCCCGATGGGCCGGGCTCGTAGCCGAGTAGAGGAACTCCGCCCTCGTGGGCTCGCACATATGGAACACGCCGGCAGCGATGTGCCCTTCCCACAACCGCAACGCACCCGGCGTACGGAAGAGATGCCACAGGGCGGACGTGTCGAGGAGGTACGTGATCACTCGAAGGCTGCCCGCCGAGCGCGCTTGGCAGCTGCATGCGCCGCAGCCGCGGCCTCGAACTCGCCCCGCTCGCCCCGCGCGGCCAGCTTCTCGGCAGCCTCCAGCCGCTTGATGCGCGCCACGTAGTCCCGCAGAGCCCCGTTGACCGTCTCCTTCTTCGTCGACGCGCCCATGAGCCGCATCGCCTCGGCCAGCGCCTCGTCATCGAGATCGACCTGGGTCACAGACATACCAGCCACCCCCTCACTACAAGCCCTCACTAGAAGTCCATGATGTACATAACCATGATACATGACCAACATTCGCGGTAGCAGCTCATGGCGCGACGCAGACCAGGTGCGGAGGGGGCGATGTCGTGCCGGTGTGGCGAGTTGGGTGGAGTGCGACGCCCCCCTCGACCCTCCACGGCCGTGGGACCGTTCCACGACGCTCCCACGGAGGCCGGCTCGGGCAGGTAGTGGTGCGGCGTTCGCCGCACTGTGAACTCCCCGCCGCGCGGATCCCCTGCCTCGGTGACAAGCCCGCAAGCCCGTACTTCAGCAGCGCTGGGCCGACCCTCAGAATTTCGACAGGCTTCCGTTCCCTCGGCCCCGCAACCCGCCACAGAAAGTTACGACCGGTGGAGCGCGACATGCGGTCCCCGGGTAGACCGGCCGCCCGGTCACGGAGTCGCCTGCGAGCTGAGAGCCGAGCCCCAGGTCCATTTCTGCGCAGCCAGGATCAGGAGCGCGCGCGCCGCGCGCTTGTCACCCGCTTCGGCCTCGCGGGCGTGGCGGCCTGCGTCATGCGACCTCTGCCGCGCGAGCGGAGGGAGTGGTCGCCCTGCGCAACGACAGGGCGAAAGCGCAGCTGGTGATGGTGAGGACGACGATCGGCGGAGGGGGCAGCAGGAGGACGGATACCGCCAGGACGGCCAGGGAGACCGCGAGGGCGAACCATCCGAAGGCGGTGCGGCGCTGGACGAGGTCGGGGGCGTGACGGACGGCGGCGAGAATCAGCAGGCCGCAGGTGATGCTGAAGAACGCCATGGCGATGCTCATGCCGTTGAAGACGTCGAGGACGGTGCGTTCCAGACCCAGCAGGGCGAACGTGGACTCCCGCATGGCCGTGTCGACTTCACGCCGCTCCGGTGTCTGGGTGGCCGCCGCCGCGGCGGCGGAGAGGGCGAGATGGCCGATGCCCAGGAAGACGAAGCCGTAGGCGCCGACCCTGAAGGGCCGGACGGAGTCCGCCCGGGAGAGGGGGCGGGATGTGACCGCGCTGTTCATGGTTGCTCCTTGACATTGGCATTGATGTTGACGTTGACGTTGACGGAGGCGGGGGTGGGGGCGGGGCCGGAAGGGGGATGCCAGCCGAGGACCGTGTCCAGGGCCCTCAACGTGACCACCCGCGGCGTGGCGCGTACGGCGAGGTTGCGGATGGACGCGGCAAGGGGGTGGGAGAGCCGGGCGAGTTCACCTATGCGTCGGGAGCGGCGGCTGATACGGGTGGTTCGCCGGTGTCTGGCCTTGGTGTAGGCGGCGAGCGCGGCTGGTACGTCGGTGTCGCGTGCGAGGAGGTGCGCCACGACGACCGCGTCCTCGATGGCCTGGCAGCCACCCTGGCCCATGTTGGGCGTCATCGCGTGGGCGGCGTCACCGAGCAGGGCCACCCGGCCGGCGTGGAACCGGGGCAGGGGCGAGCCCAGTTCGTGGAAGTCGTGGTGGAGTATGCCGACCGGGTCGGGGTTCCGCCGGTTCAGCCGGTCCAGCAGCTCGGGTATCGGATCGTGCCACGCGCCGAAGCGTCGGGTCAGTTCCGCGTGGTGGTCGGCCGGCTGCGCACCGGGGCCCGTGACGGTGGTGGCGTAGACGTAGATCCGGCCGTCGACGAGGGGAACGACGCCGAACCGCTCGCCTCGACCCCAGGTTTCGGTCGCCTGCTGGGGAGGCAGGCCGGCACCGGGCAACACCGCTCGCCATCCGGCCTCACCGGCGTGACACAGCCCGGAGTGCCGGGGGAAGAGCTGTCCACGCAGGACACTGCGCATGCCGTCGGCCGCCACTACGACGTCGGCACGCAGGTCGCCCGCCGACGTACGCACGACCACGGCGCCCCCGGCGTCGTCCACACCGGCCACCGATACGCCGAGGCGTACGACGCCGGGCGGCAGTGCGGCGGCGAGGGCGTCGATCAGGAAGCCGCGGTGCACGGCGCGCGTGGAGAGCCCGTAGCGGGTGGACATGGCACCGCTGTCGGATCGGCTCAGCCACGTGCCGTCGGGTGTACGCAGCCCGACCGGACCGGGCAGGGCGTCACCCGCCCAGACCTCGGGGCCCAGGCCGATCGAGTCCAGGGCGCGCAGTGCGTTGGGGGCGAGCACGATGCCGGCGCCGATACCCGTGAGGGCGGGAGCCCGTTCACACACGGTCACGCGCCATCCGCGGCGGCTCAGGGCCACCGCCGCGGCCAGGCCCCCGATGCCGCCTCCGGCCACGACGGCATGACGAACACCCATGTCGACTGCCTCCCCCACTCACCCACGCGCCACCTCTACAGCCGTAGAGGCGAATGCTCCGCACTCTACACCTGTAGAGTGCGAGGTGTGTCCCTCCCTGATCGCCGAGACCTGATCGCCGACGCTGCCATCAGCACCGTGGCCAACGCCGGGCTGCGCGGCTTGACCCATCGCGCGGTCGACGCCGCCGCGGGGCTGCCGGCCGGCAGCACGTCGTACTACTTCCGCACGCGTAGCGCTCTGATCAGCGCCTGCTACCTCCGCCTGGCCGAACTGTCGGTCGCCGACGTGGACCGGTGGGAAGCGGAGCACGGGCGCCCGGACCCGGACTCCGCCGCGGAGGCGCTGGCCGCGCTGCTGCACCACTGGCTAACGGTGGAACGAGACCGCCAGCTCGCCCGATTCGAACTCAGCCTGGAGGCGAACCGTCGCCCGGAGCTGCGTGCCGACCTGCGGACCGCCGGCCTCGCCGCACGGTCCAAGGCCGCCGCCGTGCTGGCTGCGCTCGGCGCTCCTAATCCAGCGTCGGCGGCGGACCTGCTCGTCGCCTGGACCGACGGCCTGTTGTACGACTGGCTCGCCGGCGCGACGGCCGCGACCCGCCCGGTGCCCGACGTGACCGAGCTGACCCCGGTCGTCCGGCGGATGCTTGCCGCCGCGCTCTCCACCTGACTGACGCCCGCTCCCCTACGCGCCGCAGAGCCACGACCGTATCGGCCCAGAAGACGGGCAGCAGGGAACCCGCGGTCTCCGTGGAAGCCGACACGGCGGAGACCGATCGGTGGCTCGGTCACCTCGGTGACCTGCTGTCCGGCAGACATGGCGCCCCCCGCAGTCGCGTGCGACAACTGGTCGCCGAGGCCCGGCTTCACCTCGCTGCCACCGGGCGTGCACCGGCTGAGGAGTTCGGCCCTGTGGAGAACGGCCGCGTCACGTGCCGCCGAAACCAGGAGAACTCAGCAGGTCGAGTGACCTGCGATGTCAAACGCCAAGCTCAGGGCCGCGATGTCCGGGTCAGCTCCTCTTCGGCTGCGAGAACGCAGGCCTTGATCCGGTTACGGTCGACTTTGCCGGTGGAGGTCCTGGGCAGCGGGTCTGTCACCATTTCGATCACGCTGGGGATCTCCGCGCGTACCGTGCGCTCCGAGCAATGCTGCCGCAGCGAAAGGCTGTTCACACTTCCCGCTTCGGTCAGCCGGAGGCGGGCATGCAGGCGATGACCGGCGACCGGATCGGGGAGGGCGATGACGGCGGCCTCGGCGACGGCCGGGTGCTCCAGGAGGATCTGCTCCACGCACTGGGTGCTGACCCGGAAGCCACGCACCTTCACCAGGTAGTCGGTCCGCCCGATCACGCTCAGTGCGCCGTCCTCGTGCAGGGTGACCATGTCGCCGGTGCGGTAGTAGACAAGGCCGGGTGCACCGTCCGGGTGTGGGGCGAAGGTCTTCTCGTTGGGCGCGTTCACGTATCCTGCGCTCTGGAAAGGGGTGTTGACCAAGAGCTCGCCCTGACCGGGGCCGGTCAACGCCCGGCCGTCCTGGCCGATGATCAGCCAGCGCACACCGGCCAGCGGCCGGCCGATCGGCAGCGGGGTGCGGAGGGGCCGGTCCTGGTCCACTTCGTGGAGAAAGCTGTTGTTCGTCTCGGTACAGCCGTAGTTGTTGTACCAGCGTGCCTTGGAGAAGGCAGTGGACACCCCGGTCAGCACACGGGCGGGCATGCTGTCACCGGCGAAGATGACGTGCTCGGGCGTGTCGAGAGAACCGCTTTCCGCTGTCGCCTCGGCGAGCAGTTGGAACAGCATCGGCACGCCCTGGACCACGGACACCGCGTGATCGGCGACCAGATCACGCAGATAGCCGGCCGAGGCGCCCCTGCCCGGGTCGACCAGCACGACGGTGCCGCCGTACGCCAGCGTCGTCCACACGTCCAGCATGCAGAGATCGAAGTTGAGGGGCGCGTAGTTGAGGACAGTGACGCCGGTCGTGATCCCGAAGGTCTCGGCCGCCCACTCGGTGAAACGGCCGACTGCCCCGGACGACAGCGGAACGACCTTGGGCAGACCGGTCGAGCCGGACGTGGTGAGCATGAAGGTCACGGCTTCGTCGTCGACGGCCGCGGCGGGGGGGTACTCCTCGCAGCCCCTGGGAGCCCTGGCCGGATCCACCACCCGGTCGACGGGTGGAGCGTCGGCGAGGCCGAGCACTACCGCGCATCCCGCCTGCTGGTAGAGGGCTTTCAGGGGCGCTTCGGGCAGTTCGTGCGAGGGCAGCAGGAAAGCCCGGCCGGCCATCAGGCAGCCGAGCACCAGGGCCACGGCTTCCGGTGACTTGCGTACCAGCAGACCGACGGGACGGTCGGCGTCCGGCGCCGCCTCCTCGACCTGAGTGCGCGCCCTGGAGGCCATGGCGTACAGATCGCCGTAACTGACGGGCCGGTCCTCCCAGATGAGCGCGGGTGCGCCGGGGTGGGCAGCCGCGCGAGCCGTGAACGATGCTACGAGCGAGCGGGTCATGCCGCGCCACCCGCTTCCGCCCGCTCGGCCGTCTCCCGGATGGTCCGCACGGAACGGAAGTTACCGGCTGTCAGCTCAGGGCCGGTCAGGGTGATGCCGTGCTGCTTCCCCAGCCAGCTCGCGATGTGCAGCACCCCGAGGCTATCAATCACTCCGGTCGCCAACAGGTCGTAATCCTGGTCGAGTTCGGTCCGCTCGACACCGGGAAGAAAGCGCTCGACTACGAACTGGGCGATCTCATCCTCGGAGATCCTGAACAGTGACTTCGGTTCGATCCCGGATTCGGTGGTCATTCTTGTTTCCCATCCTGGGGCCATGACATGGGGAGCATCGCCTTGTTTCAATGTTCGGTCTCACACCTCGACGAGCGTGCAGAACCAGTGCATGCCGGGGGAGGCGACACCCGCGAGGGCAACGAGGTCCCCCGGGACCAGCTCTCCGGCCTCTGCGTGCAGGTGGAGGGACACCAGCTGATCGGCAGCGCCCATGTGCCCGAGTCGGCGGGCGAGTTCGGCGTTGGTGCGGGCGACGTGGATGCCGATCGCGTCGGCGACGCCGTGGATCGCCCGTTGGCTGTCGTTGAAGTAGATGAGCCGGGCCAGTTCGCTCCGGTCCCGGCCGGCCCGCGCCAGCGCCTGATCGACCACGTCGGCGAACCGCCCGACGACCTCCCCGATGAACCGCCCGAAGCGCTCGGGGTCCGCGCCGAAGTGTTCGTAGACCGCGATCATCGGGTCCAAGTCCCGATGAGTCCGGCCCGGGGGCGGTACGGGGTGGGCGGAACCGCCGACCTCGATACGGAACAGATCCGCGAACTCGGGATTGGTGAAGCTCGCGGAGGAGAGCCGACGGAAGCGTGGATGCCCACGCCGCAGGACAGCGGCGGCGGCCCCGTCACTGGCGATGGTGCCGTTGAAGTCCATCCGGTTGGTGTGCGTCTCGCTGACCACGTTGACCATGGCCACCAGTACGGTGCCCGTGTCGGGCGAGAGCGCCATCGCACCCGCCGCGTGGTCGAGGGCCAGCGACCACGCGGCACAGGACTGGGTGAACAGCACGGTGGGGGTGCCATGGGCGCCGAGCGCCCTGGCCACCGCCGCCGAGGGGTCCCATCCCAGGTACTGAGGGATGTCGGAGTGGCCGAGGACGATCAGGTCCACGTCCTCGATGCCGAGGCCGGCGTTCTCCAGGGCGGCGCGGGACGCCTCGGCCGCCAGGTCGACCGCGGTCACACCGTCGGCCACCCGGTGATAGCTCTCGTAGCCCAGTTTGGTGACAGCCTCGGGATCGGGAAGGTACTCGCCCGCGGTCTCGGCCACATCGCGTCGAGTGCCGAACGCGGTACCGGTCGCAACGATACCCATCTCCACCGAAGTCTCCACTCGTCGTCCTTCAGGTCTCACAGGTATCGGTTCCCCGCGCGGTGAGTACTGTTTCGAGGTCGAGGGCCCAGTGCAGCAGGCGCTCGTCATCGCCGTCACGGCCGACGCACTGGAAGCCGAGCGGCAGGGCGCCCTCGGGCCGGGCGGTGGGGATGGTGAGGCACGGGAGGCCCACGCCGCTCCACGGCAGGGACATCACCGAGTCTCCGGCGCTCTCCAGGCCGAGCGGAGCCGGTCCGGTGGCGGCGGGGGTGATCCACAGGTCGACGCCGTGCTCGGCCGTGGACGCGGCCAGCCGGTCACGGAACGCTTCGCGTCGCGCCAGTGAGTCCGCGTGGTCGGACGCCTGGGCGCCCTGGCCCTGGCGGATGGCCTCGGCGGTGCGCTCGTCGTAAAGCTCCTCGTAGCGCGCGAACCAGTCGGCGTGGGCCTGGGACAGCTCGTAGAGGTTGATCACGAAGAAGTCGAAGACCTCTTCCTCGAAGTTCTCGAACATGGGGACGCTCACCACGTCGTAGCCCGCCGTGCGCAGCGCGGCCACCTGCTCGTCGAAAGCACTACGGGCCTCCGGCTCGGCGAAGCCCATGTACGGACCCTCCGGGATGCCGAGCACCGGCCGGCCGGGAACCGCCCGGTCGGGCCGCCAGTCGTCGCACAGACAGCTCGCTGCCAGCGCGACGTCGGCGACCTGGGCGGTGATGATGCCGACGGTGTCGAAGGTCGGGGCGACGGGGAGGACACCGTCCAGCGGAATGCGTCCGTGGCTGGGCTTGAAGCCGACCACTCCGCAGTACGCGGCGGGGCGGATGAGCGACCCGATGGTCTGGGTGCCGATGGCGAGCGGCACCAGACCCGCGGCGACGGCCGCGGCGGAGCCGCTGCTCGTTCCGCCCGGAGTGTGCTCCAGCCGGTGCGGATTACGGGTGGGCCCCGGCGCCGTGACGGCGAACTCGCCCGTCACCGTCTTCCCCGCGATCAGTGCCCCGGCCTTGAGCAGCCGGTCCACGACCGTGGCCTGTGCTCCTGCCAGGACCTCGGGCGGCAGCGCCGAACCCGCCCCGGTGGGCAGCCCCTCGACGTGGATGATGTCCTTGATCCCGACCGGAACGCCGTACAGCGGAGGCCGGTCTCCCGGCTCCGTCCCGCACTGGGCGGCTTCCTGGGCCGCGTGGGCCAACCGGTCCGTCCGGCCGGGCTCCGCCACGAAGGACTGGACGGTGCCATCCACTTCGGTGATGCGCTCGACAGTCCTGGCCGCGTACTTCTGCGGCTCGACGGCACCTGTCCGCAGGCTTTCGGCGGCGTCTGTCAGTGATATGGGCTGAACAAGATGTTCCATGATTTCCTTCGTATGTTCCGGTCGGTGGGCCGAGGCCCGTCATCGCTGCTGTGTGTCTCCAAGCGTCTCGCTCCCGGTCGCCGGGGTGAGGATGTCGTCCTGCGGAGGGGCCGCCGGCCCACTCTGCTCGCCGGTGGGCACGGCCCCTGGCGGGGGAAGTTCCTCCACGTCGGCCAGCGGGATGTCGAGCACCTTCAAATACCGCCGCGCCGCGTGCAGGGTGATCGCCAGCAGGGCCATGGCTGCCGCCAGCACCAGGATGGCCCGCTCCACGCCGGCCGCGTCGGCGAGGATGCCCGCTCCCAACGGGCCGATCCACTGGACCGCTTGGATGAAGAAGCGGCTGGTCGCCGCGACCCTGCCCTGGTACTGGTCCGGGACCAGCCGGACCTCGTACGACTCGATCACGACGTTCATCGGCACCATGCTGACCATGCCGACCATCACGACCAGGCCGATCTGCCACGGCTGGGAGACCGACACCACCACGGCGAACGAGGCCATGAAGACCCACGCGGAGATGATCAGGACCCGCCGTGCGCCCAGCTTGCCCATCAGCAGCGGGCCGAGGACCGCTCCGATGACACCACCGGTGACCGCGAGCGAGGTGGCGAGACCGACCGCCGTGGGCCCGCCTCCCCGGTGCTGTACCAGCACCACGAAAAGCAGGATGAAACCCTCGGCGACGGCGTTGAGTACGGCGCCCCAGATGAGCGTGAACACCAGGTAGTCGCTGCGCCTGATCATGCGCAGGCCGTCGCCCACGTCCTTGGCCAGGCTGGCCCGCGGCCCGTCGTCGGGGTGCCGGTCCGGGCCGAGGGGCCGGCGGATCAGCAGGGAGCCCAGGGTGACGAAGAGGAAGGAGACCGCGTCGAAGAGGAACGGGATCCAGCGGCCCATCGAGTACAGCAGGCCACCGAGCGGAGCGCCGATCAACTGGGCGACCATGTCGCGGCCCATCCCTTGGGCCGTCGCGGTCGCGACCTGCTCCTTGGGTACGATCCTGCGGAGAACCGGCATCGAGACACCGACCCGCAGTCCGGCCGCCAGACCACTGAGCAGGGCCATCGCGCCGATCGGGGTGATCGAGGGGTCGCCCCTGTGTACCAGCAGGGCGACGACGCCCATCGACACTGCCTGGACCAGCGGTACGAGACACAGGATGGCGCGGCGGGACACCCGGTCCGCCAGCGCCCCGCCCACCGCGAGGGTGGCCAGCCTGCCGACCATGTGCAGGACGGTGATGACGCCGGCCTGGGCGGCGGATCCGGTCAGGTGGAGGACAAGCAGGGGGAAGGCGAGCGTCGACACGCTGGTGCCCAGCGTCGACAGGCCGTTCCCCGACCACCAGTACATGTAGTCGCGATCCCGCCACAGCGACGGGGGGCTGACCGAAACCGGCTCGGTCTCTTCGGGACGCGCCTGCGCCATGGCTAGTCGTCCTCTGTCCTTTGTCTCCGCGCTTGTCCGGGCGTGTGCCGCCGACCTCCGATGCATGCTGGTCGATAGGGAACGGGCCGGGCCAGGCAGCGCACCGGCAACTCACGGGGCGGGAATTGCCGCTCGATCGACCGGACTACGGTCGTACACCTCGATGGTCCCGGCGCGGATCCGGCCCGCCGCGTCGTCGGATCAGCCCCCGGGGGCCGGCCCGGCGCACCGCAGCCGGAAGAATCGCGACACCCACGTAACCCGTTGTTCACCAGGAGGAGGCGAGGCGTGATCGCTGAGGTGGTGCCCGCCGGGGTGCGGGCGCGGGAGGCATTCGACGACGACGGCCCGGACTCCTCCATCACCCTCTTCGCCACCGAACAGGCGGTGGTGGAAGGGGTGCTCGACGAGCGGCGCAAGGAGTTCACCACGGTGCGCGGGTGCGCCCGTGCGGCACTGGCCGCCCTCGGGGTGGCTCCGGCGCCCTTGGTGCCCGGCCCCCTGGGCGCACCCGGCTGGCCTGCGGGGGTCGTGGGGAGCATGACCCATTGCCGAAACTACCGCGCGGCCGCTGTCGCGCCGACCAAGGACTTCGCCGCTCTGGGCATCGACGCGGAGCCGCGGGAGCCCCTCCCCCGCTTCATGGCGGAGCGGATCGTCACGGACGTCGAGGCGGGCTGGCTCCGGCAGGACTTTCCCTCGGCTGCCGGTCTGCCACTGGACCGTCTGCTCTTCTGCGCCAAGGAGGCTTCCTACAAGGCGTTCTCGCCCTGGACGGGAACCCGTTTCGGCTTTCGGGACTTCACCGTTCGGCTGCGGCCCGACGGCACGTTCCGCACCACTCCCCCGACGCCCGGAACGCCCTTTTCATCCCCCTACCCAGCTGGGCTCACAGGGCGCTGGGCGGCGCGTTCCAGCCTGCTCCTGTCCGTAGTGGCATTTTCAGCCAGCTACGCACCCAATGGCTACCTGGACGGTTTGGCGCCGAAAGCAGGGAAAAATTGGGATAATTAGAAACAATCGACCCGGTAAAACACTCGAGCTTCATCATCCGACAATGTTATTTTAAGCCAATCTTGCCTGTCTGAGAGCAAATCGATGCGGTACTTTCAGGCCGTCATGAGCGTTCGTCGACTTGACCGATGCCCTTCCGGGACCGGCAGCGCCGATCGGCTCGGGACAGTACGGCGTTTCCTGTCCGGGCACCCGGAAGGACGGCATGACGGGGATCGATCCGCCGGGAGAAGGGATGTCTCGTCGAATCCCATCCGACGCCCGAAACCGTCGACCACCTCCCGGGCTTCGTGGGATCACGTCCCACCCCACAGCCCAGGTATTGGCCGTGCACCAGACACGAAAGGCGACCGATCAGTGCAGGACACCTTGAACGCTGGTTTCCCGCCTCTTCGAAGAGGGCTGCGCATGCGACACGGGCAAGCAGGTCCATGCCGCGCCCCTACCTCCACACACACTCGCTCCGCAAGGAACGAATAGGTACGTGCTGATGAATTCAGCACGTACGCCGACGACCCTCGGCCCTGCTGGCGAGTCAAAGCTGATCAAAGCCGGAGCGGTCGGAGCCATGCTGCTCAGCCGAATTTTCTGCCGCCTTCACATCTCCCACGCGGATGAAGTTTTCGAGTAGGGTCCTCCATAATTACACGGAGAGGCTTCACTGAGCCGCTCGTCAGCGCACACGCGAATCTCCTGGCGCCACAAGCGCCACCGCTCACCTGTCGGTACCACCGCTCTCATAAGGAATGCGGCGACCGGGTTTTCGCATCGCGCGGATTCGCCCGACTGGCACTGTTAATCATTCACGGGGGGCTTTACATGCCGATTCTGAAAGAACTCTACTCTTTCGACAGAACAGACATTCACCAACTCCGCGACTTCCTTCTCAATCAACGCAGACTATCCGGCTGGACGCAGGAGGAGCTCTCCGACCGCTCCGGCGTCAGTGTCCGGACCATCCGCAATCTGGAAACCGGCTCCAACACCAATCCACGTCGGACCTCCGTAAACCTGCTACTCACCGCGCTCGGCGCAACCGCCACCGCGTTCTCCGAGCCGGCGCCCTGGGACAGCGGGCGCCGGCCAGCGCTCGGGCAGCCCCCAGACCCCCACTCCGACACGACAGCGCTCCCGCCGTGGCAGGGCCCCCGGCCCTTGGGCGACGCGTTGGTGGGCCGCCAGGCCGACATGGGGCACGTCCTCTCCGCCGCGCAGCGCAGTCGGCTGATCGTTCTCACCGGACCCGGTGGCGTGGGCAAGACCCGCATCGCCCTGGCCGCGGCATCCCGGCTGCGCCCGCTGTTCCAGGGCGGAGTGGCCGTCGCCGAACTGCACGACATCCCGCCCCAGCATCTGGAACCCGCCGCTTCAGCAGCTGAGTTGACGCGTGTAGTGCGGCGTCTGACCAGTGACGAAGGCGGTGCGCGTGCCGGTGCTGGGCTCGGACGGCGGCTCCTGGTCCTGGACAGTGCCGAGCATGTCTCGCAGCAGACGGCACGGGTCGCGCGGCAGCTCCTCGACGAGCATCCCGGACTTCAGATCATGGTGACCTCGCGCCGCGCCCTGGCCGTCGGCGCGGCCGAGACCTGGGAGGTCGAGCCGCTTTCGTGCGATCAGCGGGACAGCTCGGACACCGAGCTCCCGAGCGCGGTGGAGCTGTTCCTGCGCCGGGTACGGGCCAGTCTGCCGACGCTCGACCTCGGCAACCGTCTGCCGCTGGTGCAGCAGCTCTGCCGACTCCTCGACGGCATGCCACTCGCGATAGAAGTGGCCGCGCGAGGACTCAGATCACTCCCTCTCACCACCCTCCTGCACGACGCGACGCTCTTCCATCTGCTCGCACACGTCGACGCCGGTGACCTGTCGCGGCACCGCACGCTGTCGGACAGCGTGCGGTGGAGCTACGACCTGTTGCCTACGCCTCACCGCGAGCTGCTCCGTGAACTGTCCTCACTGCCCCGCACGTTCTCCCTGGACGCGATCCCGGCCCAGTCGGGCGGCGGACACGGAAGCACACGCGTCGCTCATCTCCTGGCCGAACTCGCGGACGTCTCACTGGTCCAGATCCATCGGGGGCAGCAGTACAGATATGGGGTCCACGCACTCGTGCGGCACTGGGTCACACAGGAGGAGCGCTCGACGGGCCTCGGACGGTCCACCGAGCAGGGCCGCGAGTGGCCCGCACTCGCGGGCAGCGCCTGGCGCCAAGCTATCTGACGTGCCGCCAGGGACGGCGGCACGCTCATGCCGACGTCGACCCGGCAGCTGATCTGACGGCCTGGAGTGAGAAGTGCCGCGGGCCGTCGAGGCTCGACAGCATCAGCTCTTCCAGCCACGGCAAGCAGCTCTCCTCCAGCTCGGTCGTGTGGTCCAGCCGCCTCAGCAGTCGCTGAAGCACCAGCACCAGCACCAGCCATCCGCTACCGCCCTGCGCCGCACGCTCTCGCTCGAAGGAGTAGAGCCAGGTATAGAGGCAGGAGGCAGCCGCGTGGTGGACGCAGTGCTCGGCGGCCTGATCCTGCCCGTGCGTGGACACGGCGTCGGGTGCCTCGGCGGCGATCCGCGCGTAGAAGTCCGTCCGGCGCTCGGAGAGCTCACTGAGAACCTTGACGAGCGCGGCGCCCTCGGGCTCGGCGAGTTCGCATTCCGCGATCCGGCGAGCCTCGGCGGCTGCCGGGCCCCAGCCCCGGGTGATCTCGTCCTCACTGGCGTTGGTCAGCCGCAGCGCCCTGCCCGACGGATGCCACTGCGGGGCATCCTCGGACCAGTCGAAGAGCTGCCGCAGTACCTCTTCCCCGCCGACGGCGGGACGGTCGGCCACTCGCGCCACCGCGGGAAGCTGTGAAGCGATGCTGTGGAGGTTGACGTGCGTGGTCCCCTCGAAGATGCTCGCGATCGCATGGTCGCGCTGGAGCTTCTGGAAGGCGCCGGAGGCCACGCCTTCCCGCAGATAGCTCCGGGCTCCGAGAACCCTGGCGGCTTCCTGCACAACCTCCTCACCGAGGGTAGGGACGAGGTACTTGACCACGGACGACCACAGGCTGAGCCGGGACGGCACGACGGAGAGCGAACGCGCCACCGGCAGCGCCGTGCATTCCGCGATCAGCAGGTCCACATGGGAATTGACCAGATGCCGCCGGATGACAGGGAGCCTGTAGATCTCCTGTCCGTAGAGCACCCGATCACGCGCGTGACGCAGAGCGATCCGCAGCACCGAGTCCATGGTGCCGATGGACAGCGCTCCGATCGCTGTACGGGTGATCTGGAGCACCTGAATGATCTGGACCAGTCCGGCACCGGGGCGCCCGAGGAGTGCGCCGGCGGGCACCCTGGTGCGGTCGAAGGTGATGCCGCTGAGGTCGTGTCCGCGCAACCCGACAGTCCTCACGAAAGGGTGGTTGGTCCAACTACCCTTCTCCATCTGCTCCTTGTCAAGGAGCAACAAGGAGGACCGCGAACCGCCGATCGCCGCATAAACCGTGACGAAGCGGCCCCGGGTCGCGTTGCCGACGGGCCACTTCTCTCCGGTCAGGAGGAAGTCGTCGCCGTCGGGCTCGGCAGTGGTCTCGTTGGTGCCGAGATCGCTGCCGTGGTCTGGTTCGGACACCGCGAAGCAGGCAAGCTCCCCGTCCAGGAGGGCACCCGCGACCCGCGCGCGCTGTTCGTCGTTCCCCCACAGCCAAACCGAGTTGACACCGAGGAGCGCGGAGCCGAACATCACCGCGAGCGTCAGATTGCGGCGCGCGAGCGTACGGGTAAGCAGGAAGAGATCTTCGAGATTCCGAAGCCGACCGCCGAACTCCTCGGGCACCAGGTACCCGGAGAAGCCCCACGATCTGAGCAGCTCCACCGCTCCTGGCGGAAGGCTGTCGTTCTCCTCGTGCGCGACGATCTCGGCGAAGCTGAATGGGCCGCCCTCCGCAAACGGGTCACCGAGCGTCCGCTCCAGATCGGCGACCAGCGCGTGGACCGGGCGCTCCACTGCGTGGCCGCTCATACCAGGGGGCTGTCGACGCCGTAGCGGCTGAACATGCCGCTCATGGTCTCCGCGTCGGGCAGCGCCGCCCGGCCCGCGGCCACCTCGGCGCTGACCAGCTCGATCACGTCGCTGACCCGCTCCAGCTTCATGGCGGCCTCAGGATTCAGCGCCTGGAGGGTGAAGAGATCCTCCAGGTTGTAGCCGAGCTCCGCGAGGACCAAGGAGTGGAAGCCGAGGTCACCGACGAGCCGGTGGTCGAGATCGATCCGGTCCAGCTTGCGTGGCGCGATCACCTGGACCATACCGATCACCACGGGAGCGATGGCCTCGGTGCCGATGGCTGCAGGAGTGTGAGTCATGACGTCGACGCTAGGACCCGCCGATCACCGAGCCCAGGCAACGGGCCCGGCAAGCGCGCGGCAACTAGGTCCTGTCTGGAGTTCCCCCGCGGCGTCGCGGCGTCCGGCACCGCCGCCTCCGGCGTTGTCGTCAGTCGCGAGGGCTCCGCCATCGCTCCCTCCTCCGCCTTGGATTCGACGGCACCGGACGCCGCTCCTTCTCCCGCGCTGGAACTCCAGACAGGACCTAAGAGCTTTGTCGGGCACCCCAACCAGCTTTTTCCAGACGCGTCATGACACCTCGTCAGCTGCTGTACACGAGGAGGTGGACACGGTCCGTCGTCGCGGCGTGACCTTCGGGCCAAGGGGCGGCCGTACCTGCGAGGGCTGATGCCGGACGGCAAGCGCACGTCGCAACCGCCGCGATGCGGCGCGGGCCGGGGCACGCAAGCCCGGCGTGATCCGAACGCGGGACCCCGCGCGTGATCCACACACAGCGCACTGCCCCGGCGCCCTCTCCATCTGGAGTGTTTCCGCCGAAGTTGCCGCCCGGCTGCCTTGCCGGAACCGGGCGCGGCGGTGAGGCTGACCGGCATGAGCACAGCGGACAGTACACCAGCAGTCGACTGGGTCAGTGCCCGGTTCACCGTCGGGAATCCTCGCCTGAGGCTGATATGCCTTCCGCCTGCAGGCAGTGGCGCGGGCACCTTCGGTGCCTGGCGACCTTACGTCCCCGAGCATATGGAGCTGGTGCCGGTGGAACTGCCGGGCCGCGGCTCGCGGATCGACGAGCCCGTACCGGACGATCTCGACGCACTGGTCGAGGCTCTTCTCCACGGCCTTGAGCCCGAACTGACCATGCCCTACGCCCTGTTCGGTCACAGCTTCGGCGCCGTGGTGGCGTACGAGCTGACGCTGCGGATCGAGCGGGCGGGGCTGCGGCCGCCCAGCGCCCTGCTGGCCTCGGCGTCCCGCGCGCCGCATCTGGCCCTGATCCGGGAGCCGATCGCGGCCCGCCCCGACGACGAGTTGATCGCCTGGCTGCTGAGCACCGGCGGGCTGCCGCGCGAACTCCTGGCCTTCCCTGACTTTCTGAGCGATCTGCTGACGGCCGTCCGGGGTGACCTGGCCCTCGCTGAGGGCTACCTCATTCCGCACCCGGTCGGCGTGAGCTGCCCGCTCTTCACCTTCGCCGGCGAGGAAGACACGGTGGCCCCGGTGGCGCAGGTCAGACCGTGGGCAGCGTACACCCCGGCGGAGCACCGGACCCGGGTGCTGCCCGGCGGTCACTCGTTCCCGGGCACACACCCCCGGCAGACGATGTCAGCGGTGCTCGACGCGCTGCCGGCTCTCCGGTGAGGCTCACCGGCTGGGACGAGAGACCGCTCAGGAAGTTCGAGTACACATAACTCGGCGGGCCTGTCGGACGGGCCTCGGCGACCAGGTCGCACAGGCTCTCCAGGAGGGCCGTCAGCTCGGCGCGGGCCAGGAAGGCACCGAGGCAGAAGTGTGGCCCGTAGGCGAACGACAGGTGCTTGTTGGGGGTCCGCGCCAGGTCGAACTCGTCGGGCTCGGCGAAGACCCGACCGTCGCGGTTGGCGGAGGCCAGCCAGGTGGTGACGATGTCGCCCTCCTCGACGAACTGGTCACCGAGGAAGAGGTCCTGGGTCGCGGTCCGCCCGCTGTGCAGAGCAGGGCTCGTCCAGCGCAGTACCTCCTCGACCGCCGAGTCCGTGGTCACCTCGCCGGACTTGAGCGCCCGCCACTGACCGGGCCGGTCCATCAGCGCCTGGAGCCCGCCGACCATCGAGAAGCGGGTCGTCTCGTGGCCGCCCATGATGATGCTGTAACAGTTGAAGACGATCTCCTCGTGCGTGAGGGGCCGCCCGTCGATTTCCTTGGTCACCAGCAGGCTGACAACATCGTCGTACGGCTTGTCGTGCCGGGCGGCGGCCAGCTCCGAGAAGTAGAGCAGCAGTCCGTTGCGCGACGCCCAGGTTGCCTCCTCGTTGGGGAGCCCGTCCTCGGTGGACAGGGCGGAGGAGGTGAGCTCGATGATGTGCTGCCGGTCGGAGGGCGGCACGCCGAGCAGGTCACAGATGGCGGCGAGCGGAATGTGCGCGGCCACGTCGGCGGCGAAGTCCACCTCGCCCCGCTCCACCGCCTCCTCGACCAGCCGCCGGGTACCGCGCCGCACGCTCTCGACCACCACGTCGAGGGAGCGCGGCGAGAACGGCTTCAGCAGGGCGCTGCGCAGCGCCTTGTGCGGCTGTCCGTCCGTGACGGCCAGCATCCTCCCGGCTGCCGAGTCACCGCCGGCGAGCAGGGTGTCCAGCACGTTGCCCCGCTCCGAGGTGAAGCTCGCGCTGTCGCTGAGTACCGAGACGACGTCCGTGTAACCGGTGATCACCCAGAACCCTGGACGGCTACTGCTTTCGGGCTGCCAGTGCACCGGCGCCTCGGCCCGCAGGCGGCGCCACAACGGCCCCAGGTCGTGGTGGGCGTGCAGGAGCGGATCGGCGAGATCAACGGCGTCGAGCGGACCCTGATCGAGTGCGGGGCGGGTGTCCATGGGGCGGTTTCCTCGGACTCGGTTACGGGCGGGCGGCAGCGGAACGGTGCGGGGCGGACGCCGGCGGCTGGGCGCCGTCCGGGTCAGCGCATCGGCTCGGTGGGGCCGGGGAAGAACGCGGTGGTGGCACCGGCTGTCTCCGCGCCGTCCACGGTGAACTGCTGACCGGAGATGAAGGATGCCTGCGGCGAGGCCAGGAAGTGGAACACGTCCGCGATCTCCCCGGGTAGGGCGTGCCGCCGGGCCGGGATGCGTTCGTTGACCTCATCGAGCATCGCGTCGGTGTACTCGGCGCGCTGCATGGGTGTCAGTACGGCGCCGGGGGCGACACACGCCGTCCTGATCAGCGGGCTCAGCTCCACGGCGAAGGTCTGGCACAGCGAGGCGACACCCGCCTTGCTGGCGTTGTAGTCCGCGTAGAGAGGGTAGCCGCGCGAACCGTTGACGGACGCCGTCGCCAGGAGCACTCCGTGTCCCTCCCGCAGCATGTACGGGACGGCGTGCCGCCACAGAGCCAGGACACCCATCAGATTGACATCCAGGGTGCGCCGGGCGTCCGCCTCGGTGAGGTCGAGGATGGAGTGCCGGACGCTGATGCCCGCATTGGCGATGACGATGTCGAGGCGGCCGCGGTCGGCGTGCACCTGGTCGACGGCCTCACCCACGGCGGTCCAGTCGGCGATGTCGAGCATGACCGTCCGGATCTCGCCTCCGCCCTCACGGGGGCCGTCCGCCGCGTCCCCGGTGAGTGCCTGGATGTCGAGATTGACCACATGGTCGCCCGAGCGGGCGAACCGCTCGGCGGTGGCGAGTCCGATTCCGCTGGACGCGCCGGACACGATGACTGTGCGCATGATGCTTCTCCTGTTCCTTCCGCCCGATCGGCTCAGACGATGACGCGGTGGTTGCCGAGTACGTATCCACTGAAGTTGCGGCGCAGGTTGCGGCTGACGGTGAGCTTCTTCAACCAGCGGTCGGTGCCGTCGTACCGGGCCCTGAACGGCCGGCGGCCGTGCACCGCACGGTAGTTGTCCACGATGAGCAGCGAGCCGGGGCCCACAGCGACGTCCTGCTGCACACGGTGCAGCTCATCCATCAGCCGGTCGAGCGCGCCCTCGGCCTCGGTGTCCCCCGGGGCGACGTCCATGAAGGGCCGGTCGATGCGCAGGTAGGGGTTGAACCGGTCGCCGGACAGTACGGTGGTCGGAACGGCGCTGCTGATCATCCCGTACAGCTTCTCCAGCGCGGGATGGACGGGGTCCTGGGCCTCCAACTGCCGTATGTGCTCGGTGTCCGGCATGATGCGGAAACGGTCCTCGGCGAGCACCGCGCGGTCGTGGTCGCTCAGCCGGACGTCACGGACGGAGGCGACGATGGTCGGCACCAGGTCGGGGTTGCGCAGTCCGAACAGCATGAGGTAATCACAGCGGTTCGGGTGAAAGCCGTCCTCGGTGTGGAACTCCAGCAGGCTCTCGCTGCCGTAACCGCTCTGCCGCCGCTCGTCGCCGCGGATCGGCAGGATGTTCTGGATGATGCGCCCCTCCTGGAGGGTCACCCAGCCGAACGGGTCGCCCAGCACCATGCCGCACATCGCCAGCCACAGCTCCTGGACCCGGGCCGCGTCGGAACGGATGGCGTGGCGCCAGTGGTCCGGTGTGGGTCCGAGCAGCGCGTCGTCCACCGGGAAGCCGTGCACCAGGCACGCGGCGGACTGCTCGGTCCTGCGGTAGGAGAGGAGGAACCTGCGCAGACCGGCGGGCAGCAGTTCCTCGGCCGTGTGGGCATGGTCGTAGAAGTCCGGCAGGCCTGGCGCCCCGTGGGCGCCGACGAGCCGTGCGGCGGCCTCCTCGAGCTGGGTGATCTCGGTGGTGTCGAGGTGGTACTCGACAGGGGTGTCGCCGCGGTCCTTCCCCGGCGTGACCGCCGCGGTCACGTCCGGGCAGGGTACGTCAACAGTCGGAGTGCTTGTCATGTCGGGTGTCCTCACCTGGTCGTGACCGCTTGGGTCGTCCGTCGTCCGGTCCTGTGCGGTCCGCGCCGAGTGGCCGGACCGCGTGGTGGTGCGCACCGGACCGGCCTGGCAGGGTCCCGGCCGTTCATGGTCCAGTGATGGCGCTTGGCGCACTGTCGGTGCGGTGGTGCGTGCGCGGGGCCGACTACCGCCAGTCCTCGGCGAACTCGTCGAGCTCGCCCTGGTCCAGGGTGATCAGCGGTTCCTGCGAGTCGGCCGCGTCGGCGTCCGCCGCCGGAACCAGGTCCTTGACCGCGGTGGCGAGCGCCGCCACGGTCTTGTGGGCGAACACGTCGCGCGGGGCGATGTCCAGGCCCTCCGCGTGGGCCAGCGTGACGAGCTTGATGGAGACGATCGAGTCGCCGCCCAGGTCGAAGAAGCTGTCATCGATGCCGACCCCCTCCATGCCGAGGGCCTTCTCGAACAACGCGCACAGCAGCTTCTCGCGCTCGGTCCGTGGTGCCCGGCCGCCGCCGGCTCCCGAGAAGTCCGGTGCGGGCAGAGCAGCGCGGTCGAGCTTGCCGCTCGGCGTCACCGGCAGTCGGTCGAGGACGACGACGGCCACGGGCACCATGTGCTCGGGCAGCACGGCGGCGACCCGGTCACGGAGCGCCACCGGGTCGGGCAGGCCGGCCGCCACCGGGGCCACGTACGCCACCAGGCGTGGTGAGCCGGGCGTGTCCTCCCGTACGACCACTACGGTCTGCCCCACCGAGGGCTCGGCGGCGAGCACCGCCTCGATCTCCCCCGGTTCGATACGGAAGCCGCGTACCTTGACCTGCTCGTCGGCGCGGCCCAGGTATTCCAGGCCCCCATCCGCCGTGCGGCGCGCCACGTCGCCCGAGCGGTACATCCGCGCGCCCGGCGGGCCGAACGGGTCGGCCACGAAACGCTCCGCGGTGAGCCCGGAGCGCCGCAGATAGCCACGGGCCAGGCCGTGGCCCGCCAGGTAGAGCTCACCCGCCACCCCGACGGGCGTCGGCCGCAGGGAGTCGTCCAGCACATGGACCCGGGCACCGACGACCGGCCCGCCCATCGGCGGACTGGTCCGCCCGGACAGCGGGCGGCTCATCGTCGCGATGACGGTCGCCTCGGTGGGACCGTACGCGTTGACCATGCGGCGCCCGGCCGACCAGCGTGCGACCAGGTCCGGCGGGCACGCCTCGCCGCCCACGACGAGGGTGACCCCGGGGGGCAGGGCGTCCTCGGGCAGCACGGCGAGCGAGGACGGCGGCAACAGCAGCGCGGTCACACCGTGTCGCGCCACCGTCCGCGCCAGGGCCGGGCCGGGCAGCAGCTCGTCGGGGTCCGCGGTCACCGCGCTCGCCCCGGTCAACAGCGCCGTGGCAAGTTCCCATACGGACGCGTCGAAGCTCGGCGAGGCGAACAGCAGCACCCGCTCCTCCGCACGGAGCGCGAGCCCGTCACGCTGCTGGGCGATCAAAGCGGCGATCCCGAGGTGGGACACCAGCACGCCCTTGGGGCGGCCGGTCGACCCGGAGGTGTAGATCAGATAGGCGGAGTTCGCGGGCCGCAGCGGCGCGATCCGGTCGGCGTCGGTGAGACCGGCCGCGGACAGACCGGCGGTCAGCTCCGGATCCACACCGAGGAGTGCGGTGCCGTTCTCGGCAGCCGGTCCGGGCCCGTCCAGGCAAAGCACCTCTCCCGCACCGGCCTCGGCCATGGCCGCCGCGCCCTCACCGGTGGTGAGGACGAGATCCGGCCGCGCGTCACCGATCAGGTAACGGAGCCGGTCCGGCGGGTAGCCGAGGTCCAGCGGAAGATAGGCCGCGCCGGCCTTGAGGACGGCCAGGATCGCGAGGACGGACCGCGCCGACTTCGGCATCGCGATCGCCACGACACACTCCGGACCCACGCCCCGGCCCACCAGCGCGCGGGCGAGCCGGTTGGCCTGGGCATCGAGGTCCCCGTAGGTGAGGGCCAGCTCGTGGTCGTACACCGCGACGGCGCCGGGTCTGGCCCGTACCCGCTCCTCGAAGAGCTCGGGGAAGGTCGCCATCCGCTCGTGGGCCGCCCCTTCCGCCGCGGCCAGAAGCTGACCGCGTTCCCGGTCCGTGAGCAGGTCGATCCGGCCCAGCGGTACGGTCCGGTCGTGCACGAAGCAGGCGAGGACCTTGCGCACCCTGGCCAGGAGCGCGCCGGCCGCCTCAGCCGTGAACAGGTCGGCTCGATAGCTGAGTTCGAGACTGAGCCGCTCCTCGGGCATGACGACCAGGCTGAGCGGATAGTGCGAGGCGCCGGGGACGGGCTCCTCGTCGAGGGAGATCCGCAGGCCCGGGACCTGCTCCTGGATGGCCGCCCCGTCGAAGGGGGTGTTCTCGAACCCGATGACGGTGTCGAAGAGATCGCCCAGTCCCAGAGCCCGCTGTACGTCGGGGAGCCCGAGATGGTGGTACGGGCGCAGCTCGGCCTGGTGCGACTGGAGGTCGGTCAGGATGTGGTCGAGCGATCGTGCGGGGTCCAGCCGTACCCGTACGGCGACGGTGTTCATGAACAGGCCGACGATCTCCTCCACGCCCGCCAGCTCCGGTGGGCGCCCGGCGGTCGTCGCGCCGAACACGACGTCGTCTCGTCCCAGTTGGTGACCGAGTGCCACCGCCCAGGCGCCTTGGACGACCGTGTTGAGCGTCAGGCCCGCGGCGCGCGCCGCGGCGGTGAGTGCGGTGGTCCCCTCTGCGTCCAGGACCTCCGTCACAAGGTGGGGCACGGTCGCGGTGGCCGCCTCGGCGCCCGGGGCGACGAGCGTCGGTTCGTCGATACCGGCCAGGGCCTCGCTCCAGGCCCGCGTCGCCCGCTCATCGTCCTGGTGGGTGAGCCAGCCGAGGAAGTCGGTGAACTGAGCCACCGGCCGACCTCTGTCGGCTCCGCCGCGGGCGTAGAGGGAGAAGACGTCACGGAAGAACAGCGGCAGCGACCAGCCGTCGAGCAGGGCGTGGTGGTAGGTGACCAGCAGGGCGTGGTCGTCGGTCCCGAGCCGGACCAGGGTGACCCGCATCAGCGGGGGCTCGGTGAGGTCGAAGCGGCTGACACGGTCCTCGTCGACCAGCTCCGCCAGTCGCAGGCGACGTTCGTCCTGGCCGGCACCGGAGAGGTCGATCTCCCGCCAGGGCACGCGCACGTCCTCGTGCACCACCTGGACGGAACGGCCCGAGGCCAGGAGCCGGAACGAGACGCGCAGCGCGGTGTGGCGGGCGAGAGCCGCGTCGAACGCCTTGCGCAGCACGGCGGGCGCCAGTGGTCCCTCGAGCCGTGCGGGCGCCTGGGCGGTGTAGACGTCGATGCCGTCGGCGGCCAGCAGGGCATGGAAGTGCATGCCCTGCTGGAGCGGGGTGAGAGGCAGTACGTCGGTGAGCTCGTACCCGTCGGCGGCGATCTCCGCCAGTTCGGCGTCTTCCAGCAGGAGCAGCGGCCCGGTGACGGAGCTGTCCGCCGCCGCGGGGTCCTTCTCCTCGATGTCCTCGGCCACCTGTGCGAGCCGGGCGATGGTCTTGTGGACGAAGACGTCCTTGACGGCGATGGCGAGTCCGGCGCGGTGGGCGCGGGCCGCGAGCTGCATCGAGATGATGGAGTCGCCGCCGAGGTCGAAGAAGCTGTCGTCGACGCCGATACGCGGCTGCCCGAGCACCTCCGCGAACACCTCGTGCAACACCAGCTCCCGCTCGGTGGCCGGAGCTCGGTACGCGTGCGCCGCCCGGAACTCGGGCACCGGAAGCGCCCCCCGGTCCACCTTTCCGTTCGGTGTCAGGGCGAACGACTCCACCACCATCACCACAGCCGGAACCATGTACTCCGGCAACCGCTCCGCCACGAACTCACGCAACGCGACCGCGTCCGGCCGCCCTCGCGCACCGGAGGCGGCCCGTACGTAGCCGACGATCCGCCGTATGCCCTCGCGGTCGGCGGACACCGCCGCGACCGCCTGGCCCACCGAGGGGTCGGCGGCCAGAACGGCCTGGATCTCGCCCAGTTCGATGCGGTGGCCGCGTACCTTGACCTGGAAGTCGGACCGTCCGCGGTATTCCACGACGCCGTCGGGCCGGCGGCGCCCCAGGTCGCCGGTGCGGTACATCCGGGCACCCGCCGGGCCGAACACGTCGGCCACGAAACGCTCCGCCGACAGGTCGGGGCGGCCCAGATATCCACGGGCGACCCCGTCACCGGCGATGTACAGCTCGCCGACGACCCCGGCGGGCACCGGCCGCAGGAACGCGTCCAGGAGATAGACCCGGGTGTTGTCGGCGGGGACACCGATGGCGGGCGGGCCCGCCGCACCGGGTGGGCCGCCGGGGTGCCAGAGCATCGCGTCGACCGTGCACTCCGCGGGACCATAGAGGTTGTACACCGACAGGTCGTCCACGCTGTGGAGTTCGGCCCACAGGTCGTCGCCCACCTCTTCGCCGCCGAGCGCGAGGACACTCACGCGGTGCCGCTCCCCCGACACCTCGAACATGCCGGCGTCGAGCATCTGCCGTGCGACGGAGGGTGTGGTGTCGACAACGTCGATCCGTGCCTCCGCCGCGTGGCGGACGAGCGCCAGGGAGTCCTTGCGCACGGTGTCACCGACGATGTGCAGTTCGTGCCCGGCGACCATCCACAGGAGCTGGCTCCAGGAGGCGTCGAAGCCGAGCGAGTTGGTGAGCGCGGCACGCAGCGGCCGGCCGCCCGCCCTCGCCCGCTCGGGTTCGAAGAAGTTCGCCCGGTGGCTGTGGAACATGTTGGCCAGATTGCGGTGCTCTACGGCGACACCCTTGGGGCGGCCGGTGGAACCTGATGTGTAGATGACGTAGGCGAGGTGGGCGGGTAGCAGCGCACCGGTGCGGTCGTCGTCCGTGAGGTCCGTTTCGTCCGCGGGCGGGATGGTCTCGTCGAGCAGTAGCGCCGGCACCGATTCGGGTACGGCGCACACCGTCGCGACAGAGGCCAGGACGAGGGCCGGTCCGGCCTCCGCGCAGATCGCCGCGATGCGCTCCGCAGGGTGGTCGACGTCGATCGGCAGGTACGCGGCGCCCGACTTGAGGACTGCCAGGATCGCCACCACGGCGTCCGTGGTGCGCGGCATGGCGACGCCGACGAGGTCGCCCGGTCCCACGCCGCGGGCGACGAGCAGCCGGGCCAGGCGGTTGGCGTCGGCGTTGAGCAGGTTGAAGGTGAGGCTGGTCGTGCCGTCCGCGACGGCTACCGCGTCGGGCGTCGCGCGGGCCTGTGCCTCGAACAGGCCGGGCAGCGTCCCGGCCGGCCGTTCGACGGCGCGTCCGCTCGTCCCGCGCAGGATCTCGCGTCGCTCGGCGTTCGTACGCGAGGGGAGCCGTCCGGCCTGCTCGTCGGGCCGGGCGGCGATGTCCTCCAGCAGACCGGTCAGGCGCCGCAGTACGCCCCTCGCGGCATCGGCGGTGTAGACGTCCTCGCGGTAGTTGAGTTCGAAGCGGAGCCGGCTGCCGGGGTGGACGGCCAGGCTCAGCGGGTAGTGGGTGCCCTCGAACGCCTCGTCGACGGCGTCCCGCAGCAGACTGACGTCGAGTCCGGGCACCGAGGCGCCCCGGACGGCCTGTTCCACGGGGACGTTCTCGAAGGCGACGGTGGTGTCGAAGAGTTCGGTAGCTCCTACGGCGCGGTGGATCTCGGCGAGGCCGAGATATTCGTGTCCCATCACGGTCGTGTGGTCGTGCTGGATACGGGCCAGCAGGTCCGCCACCGGTTCCGCCGGGTCGACCCGTACCCGGGCGGGCACGGTGTTCATCATCAGGCCCACCATGCGGTCGCTGCCGGGGAGCTCCGGCGGGCGACCCGCGACGGTGTTCCCGTAGACGACGTCCTGGCGTCCGGTCAGCTCGGTCAGCAACAGCGCCCATGCGCCCTGGACCAGGGTGTTGATGGTGAGTTCGCGGCTCCGGGCCAGGGTGGTGAGTGCCGCCGCGGCCTTCTCGGACAGCTCCGTGACGACGCGCCGCTGGCCCCGGCCCGAGGAGCCGGTGCCGGCCCCGGCCGCGACGAGCGTGGCTCCGTCGACCCCCGACAGCACGCTCTTCCAGGCCCGCTCGGCCTGGGCGCTGTCCTGCTCCCCGACCCAGCCGAGGTAGTCCTGGAAGGGCACCGTCGGCACCAGCCGCTCCGCCGTGCCGCCGTCCCCGTAGATGCGGAACAGGTCGCCGAGGATCAGGGGCAGCGACCAGCCGTCCAGCAGGATGTGGTGGTTGGTGATCAGCAGGATGTGCCGGTCGGGCGCGAGCCGTATCAGCGTGAACCGAAGCAGTGGCGGTTTCGCCATGTCGAAGCGTCGGGCGCGCTCCTCGGTGAGCAGCCGGGAGAGGCGCGGTCTCAGTTCCTCCTGGCCGAAGCCGGAGAGGTCGATCTCCTCCCACGGCGGCTCGACCGCCCGCGCGACGGCCTGGACGGCCTCGCCGGAGCGGCGGCGCAGGAATCCTGCCCGCAGGCTCGCGTGTCGGCCGACCAGCGCGCCGCAGGAGGCGCGCAGCACGTCGGTGTCGAGCGCCCCGGTCAACTCCAGCGGCGTCTGGACGTTGTAGAAGTCGACGTTCCCGCTGTCGGCTTCTCCCTCCTCGTAGAGGGCGTGGAAAAGAATGCCCTGCTGCAACGGCGAGAGCGGCAGGACCGCTTCCAGGGATGTCTGTCTCACAGTGCTGTCCCCCACTGGGCTTCGAGCTCGTCGAGTTCTTCCGCGTCGATCCGCACCAGGCTCCCGGTACGGGGGGTCACAGCTCGCTTGCCGACGTCCTCGGCCACCTCGGCGAGCCGGGCGATGGTCTTGTGGACGAAGACGTCCTTGACGGCGATGGCGAGTCCGGCCTGATGGGCCCCGGACGACACCCGTACGGCGATGATGGAGTCGCCGCCGAGGTCGAAGAAGCTGTCGTCGACGCCGATACGCGGCTGCCCGAGCACCTCCGCGAACACCTCGTGCAACACCAGCTCCCGCTCGGTGGCCGGAGCTCGGTACGCGTGCGCCGCCCGGAACCCGGGCACCGGAAGCGCCCCCCGGTCCACCTTGCCGTTCGGTGTCAGGGCGAACGACTCCACCACCATCACCACAGCCGGAACCATGTACTCCGGCAACCGCTCCGCCACGAACTCACGCAACGCGACCGCGTCCGCCGCGCTGTCCGCGGCCGGGGTCACGTAGGCCACCAGGTGCCGGTATCCCGGCCGGTCCTCGCGGACGGCCGCCACGGCCCGGTCGACTCCGGGTGCCTCGGCGAGAACGCTCTCGACCTCGCCGAGTTCGATGCGGAAGCCACGTACCTTGACCTGGCTGTCGGCCCGGCCCAGGTAGGACAGCTCGCCGCTCGCCGACTGCCGTGCCACGTCTCCCGTCCGGTACATCCGGGTGCCGGGCGCACCGAAGGGGTCGGCGACGAACCGTTCCGCGGTGGTTCCGGGACGACCGAGGTAGCCGCGGGCGAGCCCGTCACCGCTCAGATACACCTCGCCCGCCACTCCGGGCGGCACCGGTCGCAGCGCGTCGTCGAGCAGCCGGACGCGGGTGGCGGGGACAGGACGGCCCATGAGCGGGACGGTCCGCCCGGACAGCGCGCCGGTCTGGGTCGCGATGACCGTCGACTCGGTGGGGCCGTAGGCGTTGACCATGTGACGGCCGGGCGACCAGCGTGCGACCAGGTCCGGCGGGCACGCCTCGGCGCCGACGACCAGGTTGATGCCTTCCGGAAGCCCCCCGGCCGGCATGGCCGCCAGCGTGGACGGGGCCAGCAGCAGACAGTCGACGCCGAGTTCGGCAACGAGTTCGGCCAGTGGTGCCCCGGGCGTGAGCCGTTCGGCCGGCGCGACAACCGCGGCGGCGCCGGTGAGGAGCGCCACACACAGCTCCCATACGGACGCGTCGAAGCTCGGTGAGGAGAACTGGAGTACGCGGGTCTCGGGCGTCAGGCGCAGCAGGTCGCTCTGGTGGCGCGACAGCGCGGCCAGGCCGGTGTGCGTGACGACGACGCCCTTGGGCCTGCCGGTCGACCCGGAGGTGTAGATGACGTACGCCGGGTGCGTCTGCCGCAGGGGCGTGAGGCGGTCCCGGTCGTCGAGATCGTGGCCGTCGGTGTCGCCGCCGGCCGGTGGGGAGCCGACGGGAGCGGCCGCCTCGTCCAGGTACAGGCGCGGCACCGCAGGGGCGAGCGTGGCGTCGTCGGCCTCGCGGGTCGTCAGCAGCAGCAGCGGTGCGGTGTCGTCGAGCATGGCGGTGACCCGGGACCGCGGGTAGTCGAGGTCGACCGGGAGACACGCGGCGCCCGACTTCATCACCGCCACCGTGGCTGTCAGGGCGGCGCTGCCGCGCGGCAGGGCGACCGCCACCAGCCGCTCGGGGCCGGCACCGTGTCCGACCAGCACCCTTGCCAGGCGGTTGGCGCGGTTGTTGAGCAGCGCGTAGTCGAGGGACTCGGTCGGGGAGAGCACCGCGCAGGCGTACGGGGTCCGCCTGACCTGCTCCTCGAACAGTTGGGGGAAGGTACGCGGGACGACGGGTTTCGTGTCCTGCGGGGGGTCACCCGCGGCGAGTGCCCGCATGCGTTCCGCCGCGGTCAGGACCTCCACCCGGGCGAGCGGCACATCTGCGGGGGTGCCGAGGAAGCGGGTCAGAAATTCTGTGAACCGGTGCTGGTGCGTGCGGAGTTCGGCGGGGCTGTACCGGTCGGGGTTGGCCTCGAACTCGATGCGCATTCCCCGGCCGCCCGGATCGGGGTGGCAGGTGATGTTGAGGTCGGTGACCGGTCCGCCGGACAGCGCCATCACCTCGGCCTCGCGACCGGTGAACGCGGTCTCGGACCCCGACGGCATGATGTTCACGAGCACGCCGAACAACTGCTCATTGGTGCCGAGCATTCGCAGGTCACGCCGTAGTTCGTCGTACGGGTAACGCTGGTGGGTCAGCAGTTCGCCCAGACGCCGGGCGACCTGCCGCACCAACTCGGCGCGGTCGGCCGCCGGGTCGACGGTGATCCGCAGCGGCAGCGTGTTCGACAGCATGCCGGGCACGTTCTGGGACCTCGCGCCGAGCCGTGCGGTGATGGGCACCCCGATGGTCAGGTCCTGAGCTCCCGTCATCCCGTGCAGATAGGCGGCGACCGCCGCCAGCATCGGCACCGTCCACGGGGTGCGGGCGGCCCGCCCGGCGGTGTGCAGCGCCCGCAGTTCGGCCGGCGGAAGCATCGTCGTCGTGGCGATCGCCATGCCCGCTGCGGTCGTCGGCGCTCCCGGCGCCAGACCGGCCGTCTCCGGCCGGTCGGCGAAGATCCCGGCCCAGTACGCCCGGTCCGCGGTGTAGTCCGCCGACGCACGGTAGGCCGTCTCGTCCGCCAGCAGGTCCTGGAGTCGGCCCAGCGGCTCACCATCGGGTTCCACCCCGGCGGCCAGCGCCTCGTAGCACGTGGAGATCCGGCGTGAGTGCAGCACCGACCCGAAGGCGTCGGACAGGATGTGATGGCTGCGCTGGTACCAGACGTGGTGATCGGCGCCGACCCGTATGAGGATGTGCGCCGACAGCGCGTCCTTCTCCAGGTCGAGCGGGGTCGCGCGGTCGCGGTCGATCAGCGTCCGCGCGGCGGCGACGGGGTCCGGCTCATCGCTGAAGTCGTACTCCTGCCAGGTCGAACAGCCGGGTGCGACCGGCCGCTGGTACGTACCGTCCCGCCGCTCCACCAGTTCGACGTCGAAGCTTCCGCTCTCCCCCTCGGCCCGGCGGATCGCGCGCTGGAGCAGCCTGCCGTCCAGCGGCCCGCGTACCTCCATGGCGACCATGGTGTTGTAGGCCGGGTTGGCGGGGTCGAGCTGTTGGGCGAAGAACACCCCCCGCTGGGCCGCCGTCAGCGGCAGCAGACCGTTCTCGGCGCGTGAAGTCATCGGGTCGTAACCGCTCTCTCGTGCATCCCCGCGAGCCTGGAGGGCTCGGATCTCGCGACGATGCTGCATCGCCCGCCCGTGCGGAAACCAGGCAACCGAACCGGCAATCAGCGGCGCGGGTCGAAATGCCGCCCCGGCCGGGTCGAGTTACCGGCCGCTTGCCTGGTTCTCGTACGGGACGCGGGTGATGCTGCGGCGAGCCGGGCACGGCGCCACGCCTCGCGCGTGCCGTACGTGCCATGAACCACTGGAGAGGACAGGGACGTTGGGAGACCAGGACCGAGGCCTGCTCGATTGGCTGGACCAGCCGTCCACCGAGCGCGGTCTGTACTACGCGGATTCCGCCGACGGATGGGACTTCCGGTCCTACCGTGATCTGGCCACGCTGGTGCTGAGAACCGCCGCAGCCCTGCGGGCGAAGGGGGTCGGGCAGGGCGACGTCGTCGGCCTGGTGCTGCGCTCCAGCCCGGGTTTCGTCGCCGGGTTCTTCGGCGCGCTGGCGGCCGGCGCGACGCCGTGCTCCATTCCTCCGCCCTTCGCCTTCCAGCGTGCCGACGAGTACGAGAAGCACGCGGGCCATCTGTTCCGGACAGCCGCGCCCCGATACACCATCTGCGACGACGAGTCGCTGGAGCAGATCCGTAAGATCGCGTGCGGGCTGGGGCTCGAGGAGCCGGTCGCCTTCGACGAACTCGTGGCCGGGGCGGAGCCGCTGGAACGGCCGATGCCCCTGCCGGAGACCGCGCTGATCCAGTTCACCTCCGGGTCGAGCGGCTTCTCACGCGGCGTGTTGATCTCCGCCGACGCCCTGCGGACCAACCTCGCCGGAATGGGGCAGTGGCTGGGCTGCGCGCCCCAGTACCCGGCGATCAGCTGGCTGCCGGTCCACCACGACATGGGCCTCGTCGGCTTCCTGCTGAACGTCGTCGTCACCGGCTTCGACGGCTGGATGATGCAGCCGGACGACTTCATCCGCTCGCCGCTGCGGTATCTGCGCTGCATCAGCGACCAGGGCGCCGTCATGACGGCCATGCCCAACTTCGGACTGGCATACATCCTGCGCCGGGTGAGACCGGCCGACCTGCGGGAGCTGCGCTTCGACTCGGTCCGGTGCGTGATCATCGGCGCGGAGCGGGTCGACCGGCAGGTGCTCGAGGACTTCCACGCGCTGCTGGGGCCGCACGGTCTCGACCGCGGCGCCCTGCTCCCCGCGTACGGCAGCGCCGAGGCGACCCTCGCGGTGACGGGTCTGGCCCCCGGCGAGGGATGGTCGGCGCAGGCGCCGGACGCCAGTGACGCCGCGTCCCTCGCCGGAGCGGCGGTGGTCGGCTGCGGCCGTCCGCTGGAAGGCAGGACGGTGCGGATCCTGTCCGAGGAAGGCGAGGAGCTGCCGGACGGACGGGTCGGCGAGATCGTCGTCACCGGGGTGTCGATCGCGAGCGGGTACATCGGTGCCACCGGGTCCGCCTCCGGTACCAGCGTCGACGACGGGGGCCTCGCCACCGGTGACGCGGGCTTCATGCGGGACGGACAGCTCTTCGTGATCGGCCGGCTCGGCGACGGGCTGAAGGTGAACGGGAAGATGGTCTTCGCCGAGAGCCTGGAGGCCCTGCTGCACCACCGGGGCATTCCCGAGCGGCGCGTCGCCGTCCTCCTGGGCGTACGCGACGGGGTACCGACCGGCGTGGCGGTGTTCGGCGGCGCGCGTCCCGGCTGGCGGGAGATCGCCCATGAGGTCCTCTCCGAATGGCTCGGCGACGCGGTGCTCCACATGGTCGAGCTGCCCCGTGGCGGTGTCTCGGTCACCTCGAGCGGAAAGCCGCGCCGGAGGGTTATCTGGAAGGCGCTCTGTGCGGGCGAGTTCGACGCGACGACACAACCGCTGACGGCGGGAGCGCAGGAGAACGCGCCGTTCACGGCGAACTGACCGGCCCTCGGCGGACGGTGCGCGTGACAATAGTGTGCGACGCACAGTACAGTGCATCGCATGGCTACAGAAGAAATCACTCTTGGCCAGGCCCAGGAGCTGCGTCGCGGCACGGTCGTACTGGCCTGCCTCGCGCTGCTCCGCAAGCCGCAGTACGGCTACGCACTGCTGGAGACACTCAACGACGCGGGTGTCACCGTCGACGGCAACACCCTCTATCCCTTGCTGCGCCGACTCGAGAAGCAAGGACTGCTCACCAGCGAATGGAACACCGACGAGTCCCGGCCACGGAAGTTCTACCGGGTGAGCCCCGAGGGCTCCCGGGTACGCACCTCACTGGTGCGCGAATGGCAGGACCTCGTCGCCTCGATCTCACGGCTTACCAAGGAGAATGGATGAGCACGAGCACGCTCACCGAGCGCTACGTGCACGAGGTCGTCAGGCGGCTACCCGCGGATCAGCGCGACGACATCGCCGACGAACTGCGCACCACGATCGCCGACACCATCGAAGCGCGCGACCCGGCCCGTCCCGAGGCGGCCGAGCGCGAGGTGCTGAGCGAGATGGGCGATCCGATCCGGCACGCCGCGCGATACACCGACCGGCCGCTCGCCCTGATCGGTCCCGATCTCTACCCGACCTACATCCGGCTGCTGGTCCTCCTGCTCACCACCGTGCTGCCGGTGATCACCGTCGTGTTCGTGCTGCTGGAGGTCGTGGACGACAACGGCCTCGGCGCGGCCGTCGGCGCCGGCGTCGAGACGGTGCTCACGGTCGGCGCCCAGATGGTCACCGTACTCACCGTACTGTTCGCCGTGGCCGAGCGCGTCGGCCACCGGAAGGGGACTCTCATCCGTACCACCGACTGGACCCCCGACGACCTGCCCGAGACCCGCGAGCCCGACAAGGGCGGTACCGGGGCCGTCATGACGGCGGTCTGGTACGCGCTGCTGTTCGGTCTGATCATCTGGCAGGAGATCTCCGAGCCCTACCGGATCGACGGCACCGGGGAGCGGATCGCGGTACTCGACCCGGACCTGTGGTCGGGGTGGATCTGGCCGGTCCTCACAGGGCTCGCCGGCCTCGTCGTGCTCGCGCTGGCCCGCGTGGTCACGCACGGCTGGACCAGCCGACTGGCCATCCTGCACGCCATCGCCCAGGCGCTGTTCGTGCTGCCGCTGGCCTGGATCCTCCATCAGCGGCAGTTCTTCAACCCGGACTTCCTGGCGGACGTCACCGACAACACCACGCCCGAGGTCTACACCGGAGTGGCGCTGATCGTACTCGTCGCGAGTCTGGTCGCCGTCGTCAAGAGCTTCCGCGCGGCGGGGAAGTAGGACGGGAGAAGCGGGACGAGGGAAGTGAGAACGCTGCCGCCGATGTCACCCGAGGTGACATCGGCGGCAGCGCGACGGTGGACGAGCCCGGGATCAGCGCGTCGCCAGCATGATCTCGGGACGCACCAGGTTCTCCGCCAGCAGCAGGCTCTTGACCCGGTCCGAGAGCATGTCCAGCTGCCGCAGGACATGGATCACCTGCTGGAACAGCATCTGCCGGTAGGTGGCCATCATCGGGTTCGTCCGGGCGAACAACAGCCCCTTCTCCACGTCGAGGTCCATCCGCTCCCAGACCTCGCGCAGCATGAACCGGCGCGACATCAGCTGGATGGCCTCCAGCAGGAAGTCCTCCCGCTCACGCAGCTCGGCGGAGGTCACCTGCCTGTACATGCCGGTGAGCGCGGTGACCCCGAAGGCGATGTGCCGGGCCTCGTCGCTCGCGACCATCTTGGTGATCTGGCGGATCACCGGGTCCCCGAAGCCGCTGCTCGCGAGCCGCAGAGCGGTGATCGCCAGACCCTCCACGACCACCTGCATGCCGAGGTAGACGATGTCCCACCGGGATTCCGAAAGCAGATCGTGCAGCAACGTCTTGAGCCCCGGATTGATCGGGTAGGAATCGCCCAGCTTCTCGTCGACATAGCGGGCGAACGCCTCGACATGCCGCGCCTCGTCGGCGACCTGCGAGGCCGCGTAGGTCTTGGCATCCATGTCCGGCACCGTCTCCACCAGCCGGGCCGTAGTCACCAGCGCGCCCTGCTCGCCGTGCAGGAACTGGCTGCACATCCACGACTGGTACTGCCAGCGGAACTGTGTCAGCAGTTCGCGGGGCACGGGACTGCCCTCGCCGACGACGAAGGACGCGAGCCTCCCCCCGCTCTCCTCCGACAACTCGGATCCGAACCGGATGTCGTAGTCCCAGTCGATGTCGGTGGTGGCGTTCCACTGCGAGAGCTTGTTCTTCTCGTAGAGGTTCCACACCCGGCTGTCCCGTTTGCCGTAGTCCCAGTTCAAACATGCCTTGAACTGCGCGTCGACCTCCATGAGGTCCGCGGTGACGGTATCCAGTGTGAAAAAGGTCGATTCGGTCGTGGCGGCCGACCCACCAGGAGCGGCCGCCAAGCCGGTCACCGAGCCTGGAACTGTGGTCATTGGATTACGGTCCACCCCTCGGGCACGGAACAGGACTGACTGTCGTGGAGTCTGACGCGCCGCGGAACCGCTCTCCAGGCACCCGCGGGGCAACTTGGCGGCAGACCGGTTGCCGGTCCCCATGCCTGGTCCCGCTGCCACCCGCCGAACCATGATGACCGGCAGGGGCTGCCGCCCCGAATGACCGCCGGCCGACCGAAGGGGCGGGATGCGCATGACTGCCGCCGCACCACCCACCTGCTCAGGGAGCTCGTCCGGCTCGCGAAGCGCACCGGCTCCCCGCGCCGACTGTCCCTGGATCGTGGGCCGGGTCAGCGCGCCACGCCCCGGGATGCGACTGTTCTGTCTGCCGCAGGCGGGCGGCAGCGCGGCCTCGTTCGCCCCGTGGCGCCTCGCCCCTCCCCCCGGCGTGGAGCTCGCGACGGTGGAGCTGCCGGGCCGGGGTGTACGCGGCGCGGATCCGCTGCCGGACACCCTGGAGGAGCTGGCCGACGCCGTGATCGACGGCATCTCGGACGAGTTCGACCTGCCGTACGCCATCTTCGGCCACAGTTTCGGCGCGCTGCTCGGCTATGAGATCACCGTCGGGATCGCGCGGCGCGGCCTGACCCCGCCGCGCGCACTGCTGGTGTCCGCGGCACGGTCGCCGCACACCCCGGTGCGCCGGAGCGTATCGGACCGGGACGACGCCGGGCTGCTCGCCTGGCTGAACGGGTTCGGCGGCATTCCTTCCAAAATGACCCGCTACCCGGCGTATTTGCGGTACGCGCTGCGCACCGTCCGCCGCGACCTCGCCCTCACAGAGGCCTACCTGGCCCCCGGGCCGGGGCGGGTCGACTGCCCACTGCACGTCCTCGGCGGTGCGGACGACCCACTGGTCAGCGAGGCGCAGTTGGAGCGCTGGCGGGACTGCGCGGCGGGCGAGTTCTCCCTCCGGCTGCTGCCCGGCGGGCACGACTACCTCTTCACCGACGCACCCGCGGCGCTCGACGCCCTCGAAACAGCGCTGCGCTGACCGGCCCCGCCCCCGGCCACCGAGTCGCTCACGCGGCAGCGGGGGGGGAGCTCGCGCACCTGCCGGTAGGGCCCGGCCGAAGGGCGGGAGTCGGACGGGGAAGCTGCCGGTCGGCTGCCTGTCCCCGCACTCGGGCCGTGCGGCAGCATCGCGCTGTCGGCCGCGTCAGCGTGTTCCACACACCACCCGCCGCCGCACCACTGTCAACACCGACCGCTCACGGGGAAGACCTCACAGTGAACGAAGCGACAGAGTCGCCGATCGAGATGGCACTGCCCCTCACGCCACTGCAGGAGGGCATGCTCTTCCACGCGCTGTACGACTCCGAGACTGTGGACGTCTACAACATCCAGGCCGGCTTCGAGCTGACCGGGGACATCTCGGCGGAGCGGCTGCGCGCGGCCTGCGCCGCCACGCTCCGGCGCCATGCCGTCCTGCGGGCCGGCTTCCGGCTGCGTGCCAACGGGAAACCCGTGCAGTTGGTACGCCGCGTCGTGGACACACCCTGGACGGAACTCGACCTGTCGGCGGAGTCCGAGTCCGAAGGGCGGGCGAGGCTGCTGGCCTTCCTCGAGGACGAACGGCTGCGCCGCTTCGAGATGGCGGCGCCACCGCTGATGCGGTTCGCCCTGATCCGGCTGGCACCCGACCGCCACGCCTTCGTCATGACATATCATCACATCCTGCTGGATGGCTGGTCTCTGCCACTCGTACTCCAGGACCTGCTGGCGTTCTACCGGAGCGACGCCGACGACACCGGGCTCGGCCCCCTCACCCCCTTCTCGGACTTCCTCAGATGGCTCTCCCGCCAGGACCGGCCCGCCGCGGAACAGGCATGGCGGGACGCCCTGCACGGTCTGGACGAACCGACACTCGTCGCCCCCGGCGCGCCCCTCGCGGAGACGATGCCCGGGCTGGCCTTCGTGACGCTGCCCGAGCATGCGACGGAAGCGCTGACGGCGACCGCCCGGCAGCACGGCCTCACACTCAACACCGTCGTACAGGGCGCCTGGTCATTGCTCCTCTCCCTGCTGACAGGGCGCAACGACGTGGTCTTCGGCCAGACCGTGCACGGCCGCCCGCCACAGCTCCCCGGGGTCGACTCGGTCGTGGGCCTGCTCATGAACGCGGTCCCGGTCCGGGTGCGGATCGCCCCCGAGGAGTCGATGGCCGCCCTCTTCGCCAGGATCCAGGACGAACAGGCGGCCCTCGCCCCGCACCACCACCTGGGGCTGACCGAGGTGCAGCGGCTGGCCGGCCTCGGCGCGCTCTTCGACACCTCCACCGGCTTCGGCAACGCGCCTTTCGACTGGGAGGCCGTACAGGACGGTCCGGCCGGCCTGCGAGTGACTCTGCTGGAAGGGGACAAGGAAGCGGCCGGACAGCAGGAGATCACCGGATCGACTCACTACCCGCTGAGTGTCTTCGCCGTCCCCGGCCCCAGCCTGCGGCTCGAACTCAACTACCGCACCGATCTGTTCGATGCCGAACGCGTCGAACTGATCGGCTCCCGGTTGAGGTTGTTGCTTGACACCTTCGCCGAAAGACCCACGACGCCGGTCGCTGCCGTTCCGCTGCTGACCTGCGAGGAGCGGGAGCAGGTGATCGCCGGGTGGGGAGGCCGCCGAGCGGAGTCCGGGCAGGTTCCCGCCCGCGTACCGGCGACACTCACCCAGCGGTTCGAGGACCAGGTGCGCGCCACACCCGACGCCCCGGCCGTGACGGACGGGGAGCGGTCGCTCAGCTACCGCCGGCTCGACGCGGCGGCGAACCGGCTGGCCCGGCTGCTGCTGGCCCGCGGGGTGAAGCCCGGCGACTTCGTCGCCGTGGCGCTGCCGCGCGGTATGGACCTGATCGTGGCGCTGCTCGGCACGCTGAAGGCGGGAGCCGGATATCTGCCGATCGACCCCTCCTATCCCGCCGAACGCATCTCGTTCATGCTCGACGACGCCTCCCCCTCCGTCGTCGTCTGCGCCGGCACCACCCGCCCGGCGCTCATCAAGCACCCGTCGGTCGTCCCGCTCGCCGACCCCGCCATCCAGGACGAGCTGGCGCTGCTGCCCGGGCACCGGGTGGAGGACGGCGAACGCGGCGCGCCGCTGCGGCTCGCGGACGCCGCGTACGTCATCTACACCTCGGGATCGACCGGCCGGCCCAAGGGCGTCGCCGTCGAGCACCGTACGGTCGACAGCTACCTCGCCTTCGCCCGCGCCGCCTATCCCGGCCTCGCCGGACAGGCGCTGGTGCACTCACCGCCCTCTTTCGACCTCACCGTCACCGGTATCTTCGGCCCGCTGACCTCCGGCGGCCTGGTGCGCATCGTCGACCTGGAGGACTTCGACGCCCCGGCCGACGCCACCCCGCCGCCCACCTTCGTCAAAGCCACGCCCAGCCACCTGCCGGTGCTGACCGCGTCGTCCGACTGGTACTCACCGACCGGGGAACTGGTCCTGGGCGGTGAACAGCTGAACGGCGAGGCGCTGGCACAGTGGCGCGAGGCCCACCCGGGCGTGACCGTCGTGAACGAGTACGGACCCACGGAGGCCACCGTGGGATGCATGGAGTATCGCCTGGCACCCGGCGATCCGCTGCCGAGGGGTGCTGTGCCGATCGGCCGTCCGGCCCCCGACGCCCGCGTCTATCTCCTGGACGGTTTCCTGCGTCCCGTCCCGGCAGGCGTCCCCGCCGAGCTGTACATCGGCGGTGACGTACTCGCCCGCGGTTACGTCAACCGGCCCGGGCTCTCCGCGACCCGCTTCGTCGCCGACCCTTTCGGCGCGCCCGGTTCCCGGATGTACCGCACCGGTGACATCGCGTGCCGGCGGCCTGACGGCATCATGGTCTACCGCGGCCGGTCCGACGACCAGGTCAAGGTCCGCGGCTTCCGGATCGAACTGGGCGAGGTGGAGACCGTCGTCGCGGCCGATCCCGCCGTCGCACAGGCCGCGGCAGCCGTACGGGAAGACCGGCACGGGACCGAGCGGCTGGTGGCCTACGTCGTACCGGCGGTCGGCCCGTCCGCGGACCTGGCCACGCTGGCGGACCGGATCGGGGCGCGGCTGCCCGCGAACATGGTCCCCTCGGCGTTCGTCACACTGCCCGCACTGCCGATGAGCCCGAACGGCAAGGTGGACCGGGCTGCGCTGCCGGCCCCGGACGAGGCGCGCGAGTCCGGGCAGCGACAGCGGCGGGACCAGGCGCGGGACGAGAGCGTCGAGGCCGTTCTCGTCGAATTGTTCACCCAGGTCCTCGGCGTGGACAGCGCCGTGGCGGCGGACGACTTCTTCGCCCTCGGCGGCGACTCCATCACCGCAATCCAACTCGTCGTCCGCGCCCGCGCCGCGGGCTTCCACCTGACGCCGAAGCACATATTCATCCACCGCACCGCGAGCGCCCTCGCCGCCTTCCTCATGGTGAGCCCGACCGGCGCGGCGGACACCGCGGACGGCGGCTCCGGCGCGGCCGGCCCGGCGGCGGACTGGTCGGCGGACGTGGTCCCCGCCACGCCGATCATGCTCTGGCTGCGGGAGCAGGGCGCAACGACCGACGCGTACCACCAGTCGACACTGCTCCGGGTGCCGGCCGCACTCGGCACCGACCTGCTGGCCGCCGCCGTACAGGCTGTCGCCGAGCGGCATCAGTCACTGCGCGCACGCCTCCAGGAGGACGGGGCGCTGACGCTGGACCCGGTGGACCCCGTGAAGTCGCGGAACTCGGTACGTCGGGTGGATGTCGTGGGTCTCGCCCCGGAAGGTGTCCGTCTGCGGATTGCCGCGTGCGCCCGGGAGGACGCCGACGCTCTCGCCCCACGCGCCGGCGCCATGCTGCGGGTGACCTGGTTCGACGCCGGCGAGGGCGCCCAAGGCAGGTTGCTGGTCACCGTCCACCACTTGGCCGTCGACGCGGTCTCCTGGCACATCCTGCTGACCGACCTGTACGGCGTCTGGCAGGACCTGACAGCGGGCTCCGTCCCGCGGACCGGTCCGGTACCGCTTCCGCTGAGGGAGTGGAGCCTGCTGCTCCGCGCGGCAGCGGAAGCACCCGCTCTGAGAGACGAACTGCCGCACTGGCGCCGGACTTTGAGCAGAGGCACGGGACCGGGCGATGGCAGGCTCGCCGACGTGGAGCTCTCGCCGACGCACGACGTCTACGCGACAGCCGGTGAACTCTCCCTCACCCTCCCGCCGGAGCTGACCGCCCCACTGCTCACGACCGTGCCCGCCGTCTTCGGCGCACACACGAACGAGGTCCTGCTCACCGCTCTCGCGGTGGCCGTCGCCGCCTGGCGACGTGACCGTTCGCCCGGTGACGGCGACAGCACCGCCGTACTGATCGACGTCGAGGGCCACGGCCGCGAACAGATTTCCGAGGACGTCGACCTGTCCGGCACCGTCGGCTGGCTGACCACGCTGTACCCGGTACGCGTCGACGCCAGGATCGCCGACTGGGCGCCGGACGACGATCCGGCCGGGGCACGCCTCGGCGAGGCCGTGCGCCGGGTCACGGCCCAGTTCGAAGCCATCCCCCGGCGCGGCATCGGCTTCGGTCTGCTGCGCTACCTGAACCAGGAGACAGCCGCCGACCTGGCGGCCCGCCCCGCACCCCAGATCGGGTACAACTACCTCGGGAGACAGGGCGGTGCGGGAACCACCGACTGGAGCGTGGCTCCCGAGTCGGACGTACTGCCCCTCGGGGCCGACCCCCGTATGCCCATGGCGCACGTCGTCGAACTGACCGCGGCGGTCAGCGACGGCGCGGAAGGGCCACGCCTGGTCACCCACTGGCTGTGGGCCCGCCGGCTCCTGTCCGACCAGGACGTCACCGAGCTGGGCCGGCTCTGGTTCGCGGCCCTGCGCGCGCTGGTGGAGCACGGGACGAGCACGGAGGCCATCGTCCCGCGGCAGACGATCCCGCCCGCCCTCCCACGGGAGGACGGGCCACTGGGCGGAGAACCGCTCGACCGGCACGACACCGAGCTCGCCGGTCTCGGCGCCCGTATCGGCCTGCCCGTCGTCCAGGCCCTGCCGATGACGCCGCTCCAGGAGGGGCTGCTCTTCCACGCCCGGTACGACAGCCGGGACCTCGACGTCTACAACGTGCAGATCTCGTTGGAGGTAAGGGGCACGCTCCACGCCGAGCGGTTCCGGGAGGCCTGCGACGCTCTCCTGGGACGGCACCCGATGCTGCGGGCAGCCTTCCTGCAGAAGCGGTCGGGGGAGCCGGTGCAGGTGATCCCGGAGCGGACGGCCATGCCTTGGCACACCCATGACCTGGCCGGCCTCGACCCGCGCGAGCAGGCCGACAGGCTGGCGGCGGTGCTGGAGGCCGACCGGCGGCAGCGCTTCGACCCGGCCGACCCGCCGTTGATGCGCTGCACCCTGGTCGGCCTGGGCGAAGACAGGCAGCAGATCGTACTGACCATGCACCACCTGCTGGTGGACGGCTGGACCACTTCGCTGCTGCTGCGCGACCTGCTCGCTCTCTACGACCACGGCGCCGCGAGCGGGCTGCCCGCACCCGGTCACTACCCCGACTATCTGCGGTGGCTGGCCGAACAGGACCGCGAAAAGGCGCGTACGGCCTGGCTGGAGGCGCTGGCGGGGCTGAGGGAACCCACGCTGAGCTGCCCCGGCACGGACACCGCGCGGATACGAGTCCTTCCGGAGCGGATCGTCGTCGCCCTTTCCGAGACGGACACCTCCGCGCTGCTCGACATTTCGCGCCGTCACGGTGTCACGCTCAACACGCTGGTCCGAGTCGCATGGGCGCTGTGCCTGCACCGGCGGACCGGGCAGCTGGACATCGTTTTCGGGGCCACGGTCTCGGGCAGGGTGGCCGAACTCCCCGGCGTCGAGGAGATGGTGGGGGTGTTCATCAACACGGTGCCGGTACGGGTGCGTCTCGACCCGGCCGAGCCGGTGGCCGAACTGCTCGAACGCCTCCAGGGCGAGCACGCCGAACTTCTTGAGTACCACTACCTCCCGCTGAGCGACATCCAGCGGACGGTGGGACTGGGGACCCTGTTCGACAGTTGCGTCGTCTTCGAGAACTTCCCGACCGCCGAGACCCTGCCGAGCGGTCCGGACAACGGCCTGCGGCTGACGGACGTCGTCGGCCACGACGCCTACCACTATCCGCTCAAGCTGATGGCCGCACCCGGCCGGCAGCTGGAGCTGGAGATCAGCTACCGCCCGGACCTGTTCGACGCACCACTCGGGCAGCAGGTGGCCGATCGTCTACGGGAGGTGCTGATCGAGCTGCCCGGAGCGCTGGCCCTCCCGACGGGTCGGTTCCTGGAACACACTCCCGCACCACCGGCCGGACCGGGGCAGCAGATGATGTGCGAGCTGATCGCGGAGGTACTCGGACGCGACTTCGTCAGCGCGGACGAAGATGTGTTCGAACTCGGCTGCGACTCCCTGACGGCCCTGCGGCTGGCGGGCCGGATCGAGACGGAGCTGGGACGGCCCGTCGACGTGGAGGCCGTCTTCCGCTGCCGTACCGCCCGCTCCCTCGGCACCGCACTCACCTGAGGCCCACGCAAAGCCCGGAACCAGCCCGGAACGAACCCCGAGAACAGAAGGACTGAAGCCATGACAAACCCTTTCGACGACGAGGACGGCACCTTCCACGTGCTCGTCAACGACGAGCGTCAGCACTGCCTGTGGCCCGCGTTCGTCGAGGTCCCGGCCGGCTGGGACATGGCTGTGTCGAACAGCACCCGGCAGATCTGCCTCGACTACATCGAGGAGAACTGGACCGACATTCGGCCCGCCTCGCTCGCCGCGACCGACGCGGCATAACCCGTTTCCCTCATCGAACGCTCCGGCAGAGATAGGTAGCTGTACATGCCGAACGACTTCCCCCCGGCCGTCAACTCATGGAACGAGTGGGACACCCTCCGGGAAATGGTGGTCGGCTCCGCCGACAACGCCTGCTTCGAACCGGCCGAGCCAGGCTGCCGGCCCGCGATACGCAACGCTCCCGACAAGCCGTTCCCGACGGGCCCGAAGTCCAAGAAGGCCATCGATCTGGCCAACGAGGAACTCGCCGGTCTCGCCGCGCTTCTGGAATCCCAGGGCGTGACCGTACGCCGCCCCGAGACGCACGACTTCTCCGCCCCGGTCACCACCCCCGACTTCGAGGTCGAGAACCAGTATTGCGCCGTCTGTCCACGCGACGTGATGATCACCATGGGTAACGAGATCATCGAGGCGAGCATGTCGCGCCGGGCCCGCTACTTCGAGTACCAGCCCTACCGCAAGCTGGTCTACGAGTACTGGAACGCCGACCCGCGGGTGGGATGGACGACCGCGCCCAAGCCGTCGATGAAGGACGGTATGTACCGCGAGGATTTCTGGGACTGGCCGCTGGAGAAGCGCCACGCGAAGATGCACTCGTTCGAGTTCTGCATCAACCAGGACGAGGTGGTCTTCGACGCCGCCGATATGAGCCGGCTGGGCCGCGACATCCTGGTCCAGGAGTCGATGACCACCAACCGGGCGGGCATCCACTGGCTCAAGCGCCATCTGGAACCCCGCGGCTTCCGCGTCCACCCCGTGCACTTCCCGCTGGACTTCTTCCCGTCCCACATCGACTGCACCTTCGTGCCGCTGCGCCCCGGCCTGATCCTCACCAACCCGGAACGGCCGCTGCGCGAGGGCGAGGAGAAGATGTTCCTCGACAACGACTGGCAACTGGTCGATGTGCCCCAGCCCGTCCTGGCCAACGACGAGATGCCGATGTACTGCCAGTCGTCGAAGTGGCTCTCGATGAACGTGCTGAGTATCTCGCCGACCAAAGTCATCTGCGAGGAGCAGGAGAAGCCCCTCCAGGAGCTTCTCTCCTCGTTCGGTTTCGAGGTCTTCCCGATCCCGTTCCGCAACGTCTTCGAGTACGGCGGCTCTCTCCACTGCGCCACGTGGGATATCCACCGTGACGGCGACAGGCAGGACTATTTCCCCTCCCTCCAGTACGAGCCGCTGTTCTGACCGTTCCAACCGAACGCGAACAGCGGGGCACCATGGCCGTCGGAGTTCCGAAGCACCTCGGACAGGGGCGCACACGGCGCATCCGTCGCAGCGACCCCGAAGCCTACGTAGACCCGCTCGAACCGCTGTCCCACTGACCCACACCAGCAGAGGCGGCCCCGGACACTGACCGGGGCCGCCTCTCGCGTTCCGGCTCACTGGATGCCGTAGCAGACGATTCCGCAGGCAGGAGGGACCGGCGCATCGATCAGGACGTTCCGGTTCGCGGGCCGCGTGCACGAGGGGCTCGGCTCCCCCGCCGAGTCGGCACCCGGGGTTCGCCGCCTGCTGCCGCGAGTCACGTCGCTGCACGAGCCTTGAGATCCGGGTGGCTGCGAGCCGGAAGCGGCAGGTGTCGAGGACACCTGCCGCAGGGACTCAGGCTGCCGGGGTGAGGTTGGACTGGAGGCGGGGCATCAGGTCGAGGAGGTCCTGGTACCAGCAGCCGGCTTCGTGGCCGCCGCCCTTGCAGTACGCGCCCCAAGTCGCGCCGTCGCCGTAGTTCTCGTAGTGGACGGGGATGCCCAGGGAGTCGAGTTCGGCCTTCATATGGGCGGAGCCGCTTTCCAGCCACCATTCCCTGACGTCGTACTTCCCGCCGTCACCATTGCCGATGTAGATGTGGATGCCCATACCCCTGAGCTTGGCGGCGTTGGCGACCGGGTCGGCTCGGTTCCAGCGCCAGTCGGCGTTGAACACCGGGTAGGGGGTGCCGAAGAGGGCGTCGCTGTCCACGCCGGGGGCGTAGTCGTCACCTGTGCACACCGTCCCGGAGGTGGAAGCGCACAGCGCGCCGCCCGCGTTGGTCAGGGAGGCGACCACAACCAGGCGCATGGCCATCTGGTTGGCGCCCAGTTCCAGGTCGCCGGAGAGGGAGCCGACCTGGCTGAAGAGGTCGGGGCGCCGCTGAGCGTAGTGGAAGGCGCCAAAACCGCCCATCGAGATGCCGGCGATGGCGCGGGCCTGCTTGGTGGGGATGGTGCGCAGGTTGGCGTCGATGAACGGGATCACCTGGTTGATGTGGAAGTTCTCCCAGTTCGCGGCCCCCGCGGCGGTGTTCTGGTTCAACCAGTTGGCGTACCAGCCGCGGCTGCCGCCGTCCGGTACGACGGTGATCATGCTGGACGTCCCAGTGAGTGCCGCGTTGCCGTAGAAGGGCATGGACGGGTCGTCCGGCGAGCCGTGCAGAAAGTACAGGACCGGGTACCGCTTGCCGGGGTTGGCCGCGTAGTCGCTCGGCAGGATGATCCGGATGTTCTGCTCGCCGTGGACCTCGGCGGACTTCACCGTGATCACGAAGTTGGTGTCGGTGTTGGTCGGAGCCGAGCTGACGGCGCTCGTGACCTGGGTCAGCCCGAACCCGTCGGCCAGCGATGGCTGAGATGAGGCGTGCGCGGCGGGGGCGGTGAGCGACAGCAGGACGGCCGCGACCAGCACGTTCAAGACGCGCTTGAGGGACTCAGTCATGGTCAGGCTCCGGGGGTGACGGACTGGGCCGTCTCGAAGGCGGCCTTCTCCTGGTCGCCGAAGTTCGTCCCGGCCATGTAGGGGCTGGGGGCACGGGACTCGGCTTCGGCGATCGCGTCGAGGCCGCCGGTGCTGGACTGGGCGAAGTGCGAGGTGACGCCGACCAGGACGCCCTCGCCGACGACCCGGTCGAAGTCCTTGAACCAGGGGCCGCCGCTGGCGCCGGGGCTGAGCTGGGTCTTCATCAGGTCGCTGTTTGTGTCCCTCCACCACTCGCGGTTGATCCAGGACGGACCCTGGCTGAACAGCAGCGAGCGTCCGTCGTAGATGCGCTGCTGTGCGGCGGGGACGTTGTTGACGTTCGGGGAGCCGTTGATCACCGCCGCGCCGGTGTTGGAGAAGTTGGGGCCGCTGTAGCTCTTGAAGTTGACGCTGGGGTAGCCAAAGTTGGTGCGCGGCGTCTTGCGGGCCGGGTTGAAGCCGATCGGCTGGCCGCCGCCCACGACCTCTTCGATCGGGCGGTCGTCGGCCGGGTTGTCGACGACCATCGCGGCCATGTCGTTGTTGTTGAAGTGGTTGGCCTGGGCCGCCCAGCCCTCGGTCCACCAGGCCCGGGTGGCCGCCCATACTCCGTACGGGGCGACGTCGGGTCCGATCGCCGGTCCGCTGTTCAGGTCGGTGCCCGGGGCGACGCGCGGCAGGTTCTCACCCCGGAAGCCAGGGATGAACAGCACGTTTGTCGCGATCTGGTTCAGCGGACCGTTCAGGCCCCAGTTGACGCGCAGGCAGTGCGCCGCGGTGACCACGACGCTCTTGTTCTGGCTCTTGACCACCGTGGCGGTGCAGGCCGCGAGGCCATCGGTCGTACCCGCGTCGTCGACGTTGCGCATCCGCATCACCAGCTTGCCCGTCGTACGGGTGACCTTCCCGCCGCCGGCCCAGGGCCGGGCGGTGTCGTCCCATCCGGCCGCCGGAGCGACGGCATCGGCCCCGTCACCGTTGAGCGCGGCGGCCGACAGCCGGTTCAGGTTCCAGTACCCGACCTGCTGCTGGAGCCCGGATTGGTAGTCGGCGCCGAGCGGAACGAGGCGAAGTTCGGCGGGCCCGGCGGCATGCGCGGCCGGGGCACTGCCCAGGGCGGCCGCGGTGAACGCGGCGACCGTGACGGCCAGAACGGATATCCGCCGGCGGGTCAACTGACGTCTCCTCATGGCGTACTCCTCAGTAGGCTTTGCTGTCGGACCGAAGCTAGCAGCCGGAATCGATCTCAATCAGGACAAGTTTCAGGACACCGACGTCACCCAGTTCGGAAGGCGGATTCCCGCTCCGTTCGTCGGACCCCCGAGCCTCCGAAGGCCACCAAGGCAAAGACCAGCAGGAGGCGAACAGGCCGCTCGTCCTCATCTTGGAGCTCGCGGAGGCCGCTGCCATCGTCCTGCCGCTTACCGCCGACTTCTCGATCGCCTGCCGCCGTTCGCGGTTCTGCCTGCGCGGCTGCCGCAGTTCCTCACGCTCGGCGGCTGTCAGCTCGCCAGGGCGCCTTCGCGGCGGTCGGCCTGCTCGCGCCGGACCGGTTACGCAGACTCGCCGGACTGACGCCGGGCTCCTGGGCGATCTCGGCCACGGTCCTGCCGGAGGAGTGGACAAGCGCGACCAAGATCAAGGGGAAGCTTCAGCGGGCCCGATCCTGGCCCGGACGTGAGCCTCCGTACGGCCGCTTGCGGGGGCGGGGGCCGGCGGCAGCTTCCTACGTTCGAGCGGGACCTCGGATCCAGGGGGCAACAGATCACCCCTGGCTACGTCGCGCTACATGAGCCGTTGACCCCATCACCATCCAGAGTGCGCGGCTACGGTCCGTAGCGGACGACTAGGCGCCGAGACGGGTGGCTCCGACCGCGATGAGGACCTTGACCCCGGACCCCGGACGGAAGTTATGGCGCGGGCCGGGTGCGACTGCGACCAGCGCGGCACCCGGGGCCCCGCCCCTCGGCCCCCCGGCACATCCGGGGCGGCGGGCCCCGGCGCCTGCAGCCAGACCCTTTCCACCCGAATGCGATGGTCCGCCAGGAACTTGCCCATGTCGTCGACATCCGAGGTGAAGACGGTGACCTCGAAGCCGCGCTCCGCCGTCTTGACGGCTACGGCAGCCAAGACGGCATCAATGGCGTACATCCGCGCTCACCTCGCCTGCCCGCCCCGTGTTCGCACATCCACAGGCACCGGCCACGGACGGCCACCTGGCTCCAAGAACAGTCATCGAGGGTGGTTGACGACTTCTCAACGACCGTGCGGTCCGTTGCCGTTGCGGGAGAACCGCATCGGCGCGTGGCGCGTCCATACCAGTGATCCTCGCGGGCGGCCTCGTGAGACGACGGAGCACACCTCCGCCCGTCTTCCGAGCCTGAGCCTGAGAAGTAGTTTCCTGACCGAGTGGCACGTCTCAGGGGGAAGACCCATGCCCAACCCGCCGCAGCCCTGGTACACACCTGGCTCGCCGCAGCAGCCCGTTCCCGGCAACCCGTATGCCTCGGAAGGCTTCGGGCCGCCACCGCGTCGGCGGCGCTTCGGCGGAGCACCGGTCATCGCCGCCGCCGTCGCGCTGCTGCTCGTGGCCGTGGGGGGAGGGGTGTACGCCTTCGTAGACCGGGGAGAGGACGGGCCCACCACCCCCGTGGCGAAGGAATCATCCGGCCCCTCCGCGCCGACGGCCCCGCCCAGCTCCCCCGCGGTCAGCACCCCGCAGGCGAAGCACATCCCGACCACGGAGGAGATCAACGCCGCACGGAAGCCAGGGGATGCGGCGACGTGGATCGTCGACGACAAGACCGACCTGCCCAACGGGCGCCAGAAGCTCTACGATCTGTGGATCGTCGGCGACACCGTCGTCCAGGCCCTGCACAAAAAGGTCGCGGCCTACCGTCTCTCGGACGGCGCCGAGGTCTGGAGCATGCGATTGCCCGCTCCCGTCTGCGAGACACCGGTCAACCCGACGCCCGACGGCAAGGTCGTGCTCGTGTACCACAAGAGGGCCGACGCCGGGAGGAACAATCGGTGCAACCAAATGCAGATGATCGATCTGAAGACCGGGAAGCCGGGGTGGCACAAAGAGCTCCCCGAGACCGGTGACGGGGACAACACGTTCATCGTGCGTAGCGCCATCAGCGCCGGTACCTTCGCGATCGCCCGGAGCATGAAGGCGACCGCCTACCGGGTCGATGACGGGACCGAGCTTTTCGACATCCCCTGGGAGGACCCGGGGAAGTGCTTCCCCGACGACGTGGCGGGCGGCGCCCGGCTCCTGGTGAAGTCCGACTGCATGATCGACATCGACCAGAGCAAGAACCACAGCCAGCTGCGCGAGATCGACCCGCTCACCGGCAAGGTCCTGTGGCGCCACCGGACCAAGACCGGATGGAGGCTCGGAAGCATGATCTCCGTCGATCCGGTCGTCTTCACCACGGAAAACGCGGTGGACCACATCAACGACTGGCGGGTCGTGGCCCTGGGCCCGGAAGGAAAGACCGGCACCACCATCGACCCACGGGACAAGAGCCTCGAGCAGTGCGCCGGAGACAGCAGCGGCGGCGACATCCAGCCCTGCCGCGGCACCGCCGTCGGCAACGGCCACATCATCCTGGGCGGCAACGACAGGATCCGCCTGTACGACCTGACCACCGGGAAGTTCCTCTGGGGCATCAAGAACAACGAGTTGCGCACCTTGCACCCCCTGCGTGCGGAGAAGGGCAAGGCGGCGCTCGTCTACGAGTCGGCCACACCGAGCCGCCCCGGCCGGACCTTCCTGATGGGCCCGGGCGCCGCGGGCACGGAGAAGGTGCTGCTGCGACACCCCGCATCGACCGCGGCGCAGGAGTTCGAGATGTTCGGCGGGCGGCTGGCCTATGCCGACGGACGGGTCGTCCTCACGTCGGCGGGCGTGAGCGGCAACGACGACCAACGCGAAGCCCGCATGCTGTCCTTCGCTCCCGGCCCGCTCTGACCGGGCACCGCGCGAGTCCACCGCCCACGCACGCCGGGCACTTAGCTTGTTCTTCCGTGACGCCTCCGCGAATGCCGGCTCGTAGCTGATGCTGGGCCGAGTCGGCGCGTCGGAGGCGGTGGGCCGAGCGGCCGGGTCGGCGGCGCCAGTGCCCGACAGGTTCCACCGGATGTTTCATGAAGGTGCGGCGCGCTCCCCGGCGCCGGACTACGCGCCCGGGACATTGGGCCCGCCGGCACCCCTCCGCCTTGCCGGACGAAGCGACCGCCGGTCCGATCCGTCCCAACTCATCCCAGTGTCTGACGCCCTCAGCCACATGCTGACCGCAAGCATCCAGTGCTGTTCGCACTCCAGCGACTTCCGGAGAACGTGCGCTATGAGCGGTCTCAAATCGACCAGTAGCCGTGGGATCGTTCTTAACGGTCCCATACACGCCAGGGCCACAAAAGGCCAGCTCACAGCCATGCAAGATCTGCCTTGAAGACCGAAGCCTCACGTTCGCCGCACTGAAGTTTCCCCGTGATCATGGACACGTTTTCGTTACGCCGCGAGGGCCTGTCCCTGCTGGTAGCGCAGGCGTGTCTCGTGGGGCGTGAGGTAGCCCCAGCGGATGTGCTTGCGCAGTCTGCGACGGTTGTAGAAGGTCTCGATGAACGCGAAGATCTCGGCGCGAGCGGTAGCCCGGTCGGACCAGAATCGGGTGCCGATCTCCTCTTTGAGGATCGCCCAGAAACTCTCCGCTGCGGCATTGTCGTAACAGATCCCGGTCCGCCCCATGCTCTGACGCCCTCCCAACTCGCTTATTCTGCGGCGGAGTTGACTGGACGTGTATTCGGATCCGCGGTCCGAGTGGATCACGCAACCGGTGTCCAGGCGGCCCATGTTCGCGGCCATGTCCAGGGCGTCGACGACGAGGTCGGCGCGGTGGTGATCGGCCATGGAGTAGCCGATGACTTCGCGGGTGGCCAGGTCGAGCCAGCCGGCGAGGTAGAGCCATCCCTCGGCGGTGGGGATGTAGGTGATGTCCCCGACGATCTTCTGTCCGGGACGGTCGGCGTGGAAGTGGCGGCCGATCAGGTCGGGAGCCGGGGCGGCACCGGCGTCCTGCTTGGTAAGGCTGCGGCGGCCGGTGCGCCGGGTGTGGCCGGCGATGCCGTGCTCGCGCATGACGCGGGCGAGGCGCTTGCGGTTGACCGGGCGGCCCAGGCGGCGCAGTTCGGCGTTCACGCGCGGGACCCCGTAGGTACCTCTGGAGGCGAGGTGGATCACGGTGATCTCGTGGACCAGGGCCTCGTCGGCCTGCCGCCGCATCCGGCGGGCCTCGATACCCGCGGCCCAGGCGTAATAGGTGGAGCGGGCCGTCTTCATCACCCGGCACAGCAGAACGGTCGTGAAGTTCGCCTTCTCCGCGTGGATGAACCGGCATATCGCGCTCACCGATCGCTCTCCTTCGCGAAGAAAGCTGTCGTTTTTTTGGATTTCGATCGTCTTTGCCTGCTCCACGGTCAGCTTCCGCAGCCGCTTCAGCTCCGCCGCGTCCGCGGCCGGCGACCCCGGCGACTCCGCCGCGGGAGGCTGGGCCTCGGCGGCCTTGGCCCTTTTCGCCCAGCCGCGCAGGCTCTCGGAACTGACGCCGAGCTGCCGGGCGACATCGGTCACCGTTCGCCCCGACGAACGCACGAGCTCGATCGCGTCCCGCTTGTACTCGTCCGAGTACCGCTTCGTGTACTTGCTTGCCACCTGGTCACAGCTCCCTCTGGAACCACTCAGATCCCAGTCTCCAGGTGTCCACGATCAAGGGGAAGCTTCAGTGTTGAGGGTGTAGATGCCGCCCTTGTCGCCGACGCCATAGAGCCTTTCGTTCTGAACTCGGAAGTCGATGCCGACGACCTTTGTGTCACCGCGCAGACCGGACACCTTCCCGATGGTCATGGTCTTGGCCGGCCGGTCGACGGTGAACTCGACCAGGCCCTGGTCGGCGGTCAGCCCGATGGCGGTCAGCGCCTGTCCTCGGTGGTCCGTGTTGTGTCCGTGGCGGCCGTCCGCGGACGCCAGGGCGGGCGCGGACAGGCCCGCGACCACGGCGACGGGCACGGCGGCGACGGCGGTCTTACGAGTACGCATGGTGCTCCCGGAGAAGTGAAGTGACCCGACCAGAATGGCGAGCGGGTTCACGACTGGTTCGAGGCCGACGCGCGCACGGATTGGCTGAGGGTGGGAAAGTCACCCCATTGGAAGCACGAGGCGGGATGACGGTGTTGTCCGTGGCGGGTGGCAGGTGGCTCCGGCTCGGGCCGCCGAGCACCAGTGGACAGAGGATGCCGGACTGCCCTGATTCCCATGGACATTGTGCTCCAGCAGTTCCGTTGCGCCGGGAGAGTGAACTCCCAACCCCCTCTTATTGCGAGCAGCTTGCAATAAGAGGGGGTGACCCTTTCGGCCCAGCGTGCGGCGTCTGTGTCGTCGTCGATTTTGCGGGACGTCCATTTCGCCACTTTGCCGGTCCCACCGGCCCTTTCATCCGTCGCGGGCCGCGCAGCTGACGTGAGGATGCAATCGAGGTCCGTGCGGGACGGCGTTTGGGCATGCTTGTCTACGGCTGCACAGTTTTTGACGGAGCGGCAGAATCTCATCCCTCCTCGGCGATTCACCCCCTTTCCCGTCGGCACGGTCGGTGCGAGATGTCTCGCCGCGGTGCCGAACGCCACCCCCATCAGCCAGTCCTCCCTTCCGCATGCCCTTACGCGTGCCAGGCAGGGAGTCAGCAGACAGAAGGAATGCCGTGAAGGTTTCCCAGGCCAGGCCCCGCTCGCGACGCGTCCTGGACCAGTCCCTGCTCGTGCTTGGTGCCACCACCCTGGCCGCCGGACTCGGAGCGATGACCCTCGCCCCGGGCCTCAGCGCGGCCTCCAGCCATCGCGAGGCTCCCCTGATCGCCGGGGACCCCCGGGCGGACAACACCGACGTGTACGCGTTCACCAGCCCCGACAGGGCCGACACCGTCACGATGGTGGCGAACTGGATCCCGATGGAGGAGCCCAACGGTGGTCCGAACTTCTACGCGTTCGGCGACGACCTGCGCTACAACATCAAGGTCGACAACACCGGTGACGGCGTCGCCGACATCACGTACAGCTGGCGATTCCGCAGTAGCTACCGCGATGCCGCGGACCAGTTCCTCTACAACACCGGCCAGGTCACCTCGCTGAAGGACCCGGACCTGAACTTCCGTCAGGTCTACGACCTGGTCGTCACCACCAGAGGAAAGAGCCGGACCCTCCTGTCGGGCGTACCGGCCGCGCCGTCGCGCACAGGTAAGGCGTCGATGCCCGACTACGCGGCGCTGCGCAACCAGGCGACCCTCGGTCTTCCGGGCGGCGGCAAGACGTACGCGGGTCAGGCCGAGGACCCGTTCTTCGCCGACCTGCGCGTCTTCGACCTTCTCTACGGCGGCGACCTGAGCAAGCGGGGGCAGGACACCCTGGCCGGCTACAACGTCAACACCATCGCCATCCAGGTCCCCAAGAAGCGGCTCGCCCTCCGGGGCAACACCTCCCGCAACCCGGTCATCGGTGTGTGGTCGACCACCGACCGTGCGGGCGTCACCATCAACGACTCCCGCGACAAGGCCACCAGCAAGCAGTGGAAGCAGGTTTCCCGCCTCGGGAACCCGCTGGTCAACGAGGTCGTCGTCCCGCTGAAGTTCAAGGACGCTTTCAACACCCTCAACCCGGACCAGGACCGTACGGTCCAGCCCGTCGTCGACAAGGTGTACGACCCGATCCTGCCCAAGCTCATCCAGCAGGTCTACGGCATCCCAGCCCCCGCGACGCCCCGTAACGACCTCGCCGAGATCTATCTGACGGGCATCTGCAAGGTGTGCGGCCCGATCAAGGCCGACCTGAACGCGCACCGCCTCAACCAGGACGCGGCGCTCCAGAGCATCGTCCCGGCGGAGGAACTGCGCCTGAACATGGCGGTGCCGCCCACGGCGCAGCCCAAGCGCCTCGGCGTACTCGCGGGCGACCTGGCCGGCTTCCCGAACGGACGCCGCCTCGCCGACGACGTCATCGACATCTCGCTCCAGGCCGTCGAGGGCGCCGCCCAGACCGGCGTTCTCGTGCCCGCGCTCGCGGACGGCGACAAGGTCGACGCCAACGAGGTGTCGTTCGGCACCTCGTTCCCCTACGTCGCCCTGCCGCACACCAAGAACGTGAACCGCGGCCCCGCCGCGGCCGGCCGCAATGCCGAGCAGTCCTCAATGGAGAACACCGCGGTGAGCCCCGTCATGAACACCACCCAGGCCGCGGCGGGCGCCGGCGTCGGCGCGCTCCTTCTCGGCATCGGCGGCTTCCGCCTGCGCCGTCGCAACAAGAACAGCTGAACCGTCCGCAGTCGGAAACGGACTGCGGCCGGGTGCCCCGGGCCGGAGCGTGCTGCCCCGGCCCGGGCACCCGGCACCATCGAACATTGGGGAGGATCCTTCGTGCACCCGGACCACCACGCACCCCCGCACGCGCCGCCGCCATCCCCCTCACGGAGCAGCAGACGGTTGCGGAACACCGCGGTCACCCTCGCCCTGGGCGCGGCGATGTTCGCCGCCGGCGCGGTCATGCTGGCACCCGATGAAACGACTGTTTCCCGACCGTCGGGCCAAGGGCAACCAGCGGGTCCGTCGCGTGGGTCGGTCGAAGCGCTCCAGGCGCGGGTGGCCCGGCTGCCGAAGGATCCGGGCGGCTGGGCCGCCCTGGGGATGGCCTACGTCCAGCAGGCCCGTACCACCGCCGACCCGGCCACCTACGAACGGGCCGAGAAGGCGCTGCGGACCTCGCTCACCGTGCAGAGCGAAGGAAACACGGACGCGGAGACCGGCATGGGCGCCTTGGCCGCGGCCCGCCACGACTTCCCCACCGCGCTGCGCTGGGCCCGTAAGGCCACCACCAGCGGCCCCTACAGTTCCTCCGCCTACGGGGTCCTCGCCGACGCCTGCACCCAGCTGGGCCGCTACGACGAAGCCGACGATGCCGTCCAGAAGATGACGGACCTGCGCCCGGACGCCGCCTCCCTCGCCCGGGCCTCGTACACCTTCGAGCTCAAGGGGGACACCGACCAGGCCCGCACCCTCATGCGGCGATCTCTCGCGGCAGCGGCCACCCCGGCCGACATCGCGTTCGCCCACAACGTCCTGGCCTCCCTGGACCTCCAGGACGCCAACCCCCGGGCAGCCCTGGCCGAGACGCAGACCGGGCTCAGGGCAGCCCCGACGGATTCGGCGCTCCTTGAGACCCGGGCCCGCGCCCACCTGGCACTGGGCGACACCACCAAGGCCATCGCCGACTACCGGGCAGCCATCGCGATCGCACCCCTGCCGCACTACCTGTTGGGCCTGGGCGAACTCGAGCAGTCCCTGGGCCACCGCGACCGGGCCGAAGAGCAGTACGCCCTCCTTCGCGCCCAGGACCGCATCCGGAAGGCAGCCGGCGACCCGGCGGACACCGACGCGATCCTCTTCGAAGCCGATCACGGCAACCCGCGTCGCGCCGTCACCATGGCCGAAGAGACACTGCGCACCCGGCCGTTTCTCGCCGTCCACGACGCGTATGCCTGGGCACTGCACCGCGCCGGCCGGGATGCCAAAGCCCTCACCCAGGCCGACGAAGCCCTGGCCCTGGGCACCCGCAGCGCGCTCTTCCGCTACCACCGCGCCGCCATCCACCACGCGTTGGGCGATCCCGGAGCAGCCCGCCGCGACCTGACCGAAGCGCTGCGTGAGCCAGGCTTCCACCCCCTGCACGCCGACGCCGCCCGTGCCCTGCTCCAGCGAATCGACACCATGCCATGAACCACACCCCGTGCCGAGTCCTCACCACCCTGGCCGCCGCCACACTCGCCGCCGTCGCGAGCGTGGCGTCAGCCCCTACGGCGACGGCCCACCCCCTGGGCAACTTCAGCGTCAACTACCACACGGGCCTCGTCCTTCGGCCCGACCGGATCGACGCCCAAGTCGTGGTCGATCGCGCAGAGATCTCAGCCCTCCAGGAACGTACCGGCATCGACTCCGACCACAACGGCACCATCAGCGACAGCGAGTCGCGCGCGTATGCCGAGAAGACCTGTTCCGGGTTGAGCGGGCAGCTCCACCTGAGCGTGGGCAGAACGCGAGCGGACTGGAAGCAGACCTCGGCCAACCTGGTGTACGAAAACGGCGAAGCGGGCCTGAAGACCAGCCGCCTCACCTGCGGCCTGACCGCCCCGGTCGATCTCACCGAGCCCGCCGCCATCCGAGCCGAAACGGACTACGACACCACGCGCATCGGCTGGCGCGAGATGACCGCCACCGGCCGAGAGGTCAGGATCACCCAGACCGACGTGCCTGCCACCTCCGCCACACGTGAGCTGCGCCGGTACCCGCAGGATCCCCTCGCCTCCCCGCTCAACCAGCGCGCAGCGGCACTGCGCAGCGAGCCCGGTCAGGGCACGGCCGCCGTGCCGGCAATGGTGGACTTCCCCGGCGCGGGCGTGATCAGCGGGATGCTCGCGAAGGTCACCGGGGTCTTCGACTCGCTCGTCGGGGCCCGAGAGATCACCCTGCCCGTGGGACTGCTGGCTCTCTTCCTCGCGCTCGTCCTCGGGGCGTCCCATGCGGCGATGCCCGGCCACGGCAAGACCATCATGGCCGCCTACCTCGCGGGCCGCCGCGGTACCAGACGGGACGCCCTCACCGTTGGGGCCACCGTCACCCTCACGCACACCGCCGGTGTCCTCGTCCTCGGACTCGCGCTGCCGGTCTCCACCCATCTGGCCGGTGAGACCGTCCTGATGTGGCTCGGCGCGGCCAGCGGGCTCCTCGTCACCGGCATCGGCCTCTGGCTTCTCATGGGAGCCCTCCGCGGCAGGCCGCAACACAAACACCATCACCACGGAACGGGCCACAGCCACAGCCACAGCCACGGTGACGTCGGACACCACCACGGCCATGATCATGGGCCTGACCGCCCTCACCGCCACGCGCCCGTCACACCGGTCCCCGCGCGCGACAGCGCGCCGGCCGGGGAAGCCCAGGCGAGCCCCACGGTCGCGACCCTCGCCCCGTCGGACCACGAACACCACCCGTCAGGCATGTCAGCGGCACCCACAAGCGCCCGGCGTGCGAACAGGCCCGGCCTCATCGGCATGGGCATCGCCGGCGGCCTCGTCCCCAGCCCCTCCGCCCTCGTCGTCCTCCTCGGCGCCGTCGCCCTGGGGCGCACCGCATTCGGCGTCCTCCTCGTCATCGGCTACGGACTCGGCATGGCCGCCACCCTCACTCTCGCCGGACTTCTCCTCGTTCGCCTGCGCGAACGGATCGAGAGTCATGACCGGGCCCGGACCCTGCGTCACAATCCCCTGCTCAAGAAGCTGGTGCGGCTCGGCCCAGTCCTCACCTCTGTCCTCGTCGTCGCCGTGGGCCTCGGCTTGACCCTGCGGGCAGCGACGGGGAACGGATAGCGCCGGCGAGGGTCCGAGCGGCGAAGTGATACCAACCTCCCCCGTTCGCTCGTGGCTGTCATCCTCCGTCCGGGAGGACGCGACGGCATGAGGCAGATGCGCTCCGGGTACGGATAGAGGTCCGCTCACCCTGAGCGGAGGGGGCGGGGTGGACGTGAACGCCGGACGGGGAGTTCTGGCACTGATGGGCTCGGGCGAGACCAGCCCGACCATGGTCACACTGCACCGGGAGCTCGTCGCCCACCTGGACAGCGACGCCGATGCGGTGATCCTGGAGACACCGTACGGATTCCAGGTCAACCGCGACGACATCTCCACCCGTGCCCGCGAATACTTCCGACGCTCGGTGGGCTTCACGACCGTGGTCGCTCCGGACGCGCACACCGATGGGCCCCCGGGCGGCGCCTCGGGCGATGGCGACGCGGACAAGGTACGCGACCGGGTGCGCAGGGCGGACTGGGTGTTCTCCGGGCCCGGCAGCCCGTCGTACGCGCTGGGCCGCTGGCAGACCCAGCGTCTCGGCGAGATTCTGCGCGAACGGGTGGGGCGCGGGTACGGCGTGACGGTGATGGCCTCCGCGGCGGCCTGCACGGTGGGGTTCGCGGCGCTGCCGGTCTATGAGGTGTACAAGGCCGGGCATACCCCCGCGTGGCTCACCGGGCTTGATCTGCTCGGGGCGCTCGGCCTGCCGGTCGCGGTGATCCCGCACTACGACAACGCCGAGGGAGGCACGCACGACACCCGCTTCTGCTACCTGGGCGAACCCCGCCTCGCCGCCCTGGAGCACGAACTCCCGGACGTGAGCGCCGTCCTCGGGATCGATGAGCACACGGCGGTCATCCTCGATCTCGGCACGTCGGCGGTACGTGTGTGGGGGCGGGGTGTCATGACGATCCGGCGGCGGGGGGTCAGCGTCCCGGTGCCCGGCGGCACCACGCTGTCTCTGGAGCAGTTGCGCGGCCTGGTGGCAGGCAGGGGGTCCGGAGGGGTGCCCCTGCCTCGTCGCCCCGCCGATGACGGTGTCGGTGCCGCGACCCTCGCCACCACGGCAGCCACGGGCAGCGCGGCCACACTCCAGGAGGCCGTCGCGGCAGCGGAGTTACGTTTCGACACCGCCCAGGAGGCGCGGGACGCCGCGACCATGGCCGAGGTGACGGTGGAACTGGAGTCGGTGATCGCGGCATGGAGTGCCGACATGGAGGAGGACCAGGGCGGAGAGTGGGCCCGTACGGTTCTGCACGGCATGATCCGCCGCCTCGCACGGGCCGCCGGACGCGGCCTGAGCGAACCGGAGCACACCCTGGGACGGATCCTGGTTCCCCTGCTCGGCCTGCGCAGGAGGCTGCGAGCGGACGGCGCCTACGACCTGGCGGACGAGGTCCGCGAAGCCGTGGCAGCCGGCGGCGTCCGGCTTCGCGACACCGCAGAGGGCAGCGAATGGCGGTGGGAGGGGACGGCCGAGGACGTGGAAGCCGGCTCCCGTCCGCAGGCGTAGAAGCCACCGGATACCCCTTCTGACCAAATGGCACACTTGCATAGCATTTGCAATAAGATCGGCAACGGGATTCCTCCCCCCCCCCCCCCCCCCCCCCCCCCCCCCCCCCCCCCTCCGGGCCCGCCCGTCGACGTTGGAGCCGTACACGATGCCGCTCACCCCGCACGCAGCACCTGACGCGCCGCCGCCTGTCGCCGTCGAAGTAATGCTGCTGCGGCACGATCCGACCGAGGGCTTCGCCTACCGCCGGCTGATCACGGCGCTGGACAGGGGGGCGAGCCCCGACGGGACCGCAAGGCGCCTCGCGCTCCTGGCGGAACACGACGAACTGCATATGGCGCACTCGACCAGCTGGCGCGCCACCCGTGACGGCGGCATCGTGCTGACCTATCTCGTCCACCCGGACCCCGCCGCGGACCGGCCCGGCATCCCGCTCCCCGATCCGCACGCGATCGCCCGCTCCCCGAGGCCGGGCCACCCGACCCCACCGGATCTGGAGATCGGCCACGTGGTGGCGCACGCCGTGCGGCATCTCGCGTTCCTCGAAGGCACCGATCCCGCCGTCGCCGCACATCTCGCCACCCGGCCCGACCTCGTGCACGCCCTGCGTTGCCTGCCTGGTGCAACCGCGGGAGAAGTCCAGTACGCCTAGCTCGCGCAGTTCCGCCGCGCCGCAACGCGCCTGACGGGTATACGGGCCCATTCGGCTCAGTCATCGTTGCGGGCACACCGGACGCATGGTGACCTGAGTGCAACCCGGCGTCACATTATGGGACTTTCACCGCGCGATCGTCGTCGATCAGGGCGACCTCCTGCGGGCCAGTGTGGCGCTCGGAGCGCAGCTCCCGGCCGCCCGCCCCGCTTTCACCCCGCGGAGGTAAGCGGCCCTCACCGGAAACGGATGGCCCATGCATTCCTCCAGCATGCCCCGACGAAGGTCCGCCTCGCGCCGGGCCGAACGCACTCTCGCCGCATCCGGCGTCTTCGCCCTGGCTACCGCGGCCGCTGTCACCGGCCTGGCCCCCGCCTCCAGCTCGGCATCGAGCCACCGCGAGGCGCCGATGACCGCAGGTGATCCCCGGGCCGACAACACCGACGTCTACGCCTTCACCAGCCCGGACAAGCCCGACACCGTCACCCTGGTGGCGAACTGGCTCCCCTTCCAGGAGCCCAACGGCGGGCCGAACTTCTACCCGTTCGCCAACGACGCCCGCTACAACATCAAGATCGACGCGGACGGCAACGGCAAACCGGACACCACCTACACCTGGGAGTTCACCGACCACACCCGCGACGACGCCGACCAGTTCCTCTACAACACGGGCGTCGTGAAGTCGCTGAACGACGAAGCCCTGAACTTCCGCCAGACGTACAGCCTGACGGTCACCGACAGCGAAGGCAGGCGCAAGACCCTCCTCAAGGACGCGCCCGCAGCACCCTCCAACGTCGGCAAGGCGTCGATGCCCGACTACGCCTCGCTGCGCAAGCAGGCCGTGCTTCCGCTACCGGACGGCGGGCAGACGTTCGCCGGCCAGGCGTCCGACCCCTTCTTCCTCGATCTGCGGATCTTCGACCTCCTCTACGGCGGTGACCTGACGAAGACCGGGCACAACACGCTCGCCGGCTACAACGTCAACACCGTCGCCATCCAGGTGCCGAAGAAGGCCGTCGCTCTCAAGGGCGACGCCACGCGCAACCCCGTGATCGGAGTGTGGTCCACGACCGACCGCCGGGGAGCAACCGTCGCGGGCGCGGGCAGCAAGGGCGCCGAGGACGGGAAGGCGACGGATGTGGAGGGCGCACCCGACAAGGGCGGTGAGGATGGCTGGCGCCAGGTCTCACGCCTGGGCAACCCGCTCGTCAACGAAGTGGTCGTGCCACTGAAGTTCAAGGATGCCTTCAACGCTCTGAGCCCGGAGAAGGACGCCACGATCACACCGGTCGTCGACAAGGTGAAGGACCCCATCGTCCCCAAGCTCATCCAGAGCATCTACGGGGTCCCCGCCCCCGCCGCGCCCCGTAACGACCTGGTCGAGATCTTCCTCACCGGGATCTGCAAGGAGTGCGGCCCCATCAAGGCGGACCTCAACTCGCAGCGGCTCAACGCGGACGTCGACAAGACCAAGGTGGTCCCGGCCGAAGAACTGCGACTGAACATGTCGGTCGCACCGGCCGCCAAGCCCAACCGCCTCGGCGTTCTCGGCAAGGACCTGGCAGGCTTCCCCAACGGCCGCCGGCTCAACGACGATGTCGTCGACATCGAACTCCAGGCCCTCGAAGGCGCCGCGCAGACCGGCAAGATCGTGCCCGCCCTGGCGGCAGGCGACGCCGTCGACACCCCCTACCGCGAGCCGGGAGACTCCTTCCCGTACGTGGCGCTCCCCAACACAGCGGCCGTCAACCAGGCCGACTCCCTCCACCCCGACGGCGGCGTCGGTGCGGGCCTCGGTGGCCTCGTCTCCGGCGACGGATTCCCCGTCGTGCCCGTCACAGCCGTCGCCGGCGGCGCATTGCTGGCCTGTGCCGGAGCAATGGCCCTGCGCCGGCGGCGCGCCGGCCAGGCATGAACAGCCCTCTCTTCTCCGGTCGCCCGCCCCGCTCCTGGCGGGGCGGGCGACCGCGCCACGGCCCAGATACACACCGCTTGCGGTACCGCCCGACAGCCGCCCTGAAATCAGCCGCCGGGGCTCTGGCCCTCGCCGTGGGCATAGCCCTGACCTGCCTCGGCATATCCGAACTGGTGACGGAACCCGCGCGGGCGCCCGGACCCGGCGACATAGGCACGGTGCCCGTACACACGGGGCCTGCGGAGGCTGCCACGTCCGGGAAACACGGAAACGCGGCGCCGCCGATACGGATTCGCATACCCGCCATCGGCCTCGACCAGCCCCTGACAGGCGTGCGGGTCCAACAAGACGGCCGCCTCGGCGTTCCCCAAGACCCCTCACAGATCGGCTGGTGGAGCGACGGCCCACGGCCGGGCGACCCAGGCGCGGCCGTCGTTGTCGGCCATGTCGACTCCACCACCGGCCCCGGGGCCTTCCACGGCCTCTCCACACTTCGCCCGGGTGACAAGGTCACCCTGGCCCGCGACGACCGCTCCAGCGTCACCTTCACCGTCCAGGCACTGCGCCAGTACGAGAAGGACACGCTCCCCGACAGCAAGGTCTACGCGACCACCGGCCCGCCCGCCTTGCACCTCATCACCTGCTCAGGCACCTACGACCGCACACGGGGCGAGTACCGCGACAACCTCGTCGTCTACGCCACCCCTCTCCCGCAGCGTGAGCCAGCAGCGAGAGAAGGCGGACAGCCCCTGACCGGTCTGCGGGGCCAGCACGGCGGCGGGCCTTGACCCCGAATCCTGAACGAAAGAGCCGGTTCGGCCACGACGATCTTCCAAGCCATTCCCGTCCCCCGGCTCGCTCGGAATCACGAGCGGGAGGACGGTCTACTGGAAGGTCTGGACGCCTACGTGCGGGCCATGTGGACAGACTGATGTCACCCCGCGGGTGACAGCCTCGAAGGCGTAAGTCATCCGGGGCTGTCGCACCGCTTTCGTGAGCACGGTCTACCCACGGCACCTACCCGTTGCTTCGGCGGAGCGCTCTGTCGCCGAGCTTGGTCGGCACTACTGGTGCCGACCAAGCCGCCAACACGAACCCGCTGCAACCTCTGAAAGAGCTCGTAAGACGATCATGATCGGGCTTTCTTGAGGCGCCTCCAGCAGATGAGGCTGCAGGCGAGGGAGACGAAGGCGTCGTGGAGTTCGGTGCGGCGTTCCCATCGGACGGTGACGCGTTGAAGTGGTGGAGCAGGGCGTAGGTCTGCTCCACCACGTAGCAGAGCTTGCCCATGCCCTTGACCCAACCGTACCGACCGCAAACGGGGCCGGCAGCCCACGCTTCGCCCCCAGGAACCACTCAGCAGGCTCCTGTCGCTCCGGCACGCCGCGCACCTCAGGCCGACGCCGTACAGGTCGTCATCCAACCCAACTCGTCGACACCGCAGAATGCCTCGTCCGTATACGCCCCTGCGTCCTCCAGCAGAGCTTTTCACTCCAAGTTGAATGCCCTCTTGCCGTGCAGCAGCACCACCCGGGACGCGAGTTGCTCATCGATCGCTTCCACCCACCGACGTGTACGGGTGAACATCGGATCACTGGTCGTCTGGGTCGGCATCCCCACGAACACACCATTCGCGCCGAACCTGGCCGCCAGGACTTCCGCTGCGGCCCGCGCAGCCTCCGTCTTGCCCTCGCCCATCGGCGCTTCGACCACCACGAGGCCCGGACCACCCATCCGGCGAGCCGCCTCAACCGCCATTGCCTGCGAGGGCCGCGGCGCATAACCGAACCGGTCGCCGGAACGCCTCCGGCCCTGGCATGCCCAGAGCAGCCCAGCAGTCGTCCAGCTCTTCGGTCAACTCGTTGCGATGCCCCGGGCTCGTGATCCCAAGGTCACGAGTCCCCTGGCGCGTGAAACACAACACCACATTCCGCAGCGGCTCACTGCGCACTCGACCCGACCGGTGGCCACGCACCTTGCGCGGAGGGGACGACACCGATGCGGTGACGGCCTCCCACAACGGCCGTGGGACCGTTCCACGACGCTCCCACGCAGGCGTCACCACAAAACCCCAGGTCAAAGCCGTTCAGGGCTCAACTTCGATGTGCGCGGACCCGCATTCGCCACACCTCCGTGAGGCGAACGCCACACGCGAAACGCCCCCGGAAGACGTGTTTCCCCAGGTCAGAACGTTTCTGCCTGGGGATCTTGGTGGGGCGGGTGGGACTCGAACCCAATCCGGTGACGCGTCTCACCTGCGGCTTTATCAAAGCGCCCGATCTACACCCTCGTTTTGATCCGGTTGCGTCCTGCTCCATCCGGCTCGATCGGGGATGGTGCAGCGTTCGCTGCACCACCTTTCCAGTAACCCGCAGGGTTCACGGCACCGAGCACTCCCCGCTCCAGCCTCGTCGAAGCGGCAATCGTTCGGGTTGCACGGCACCGCCGGAAATTGGGCAGCACGGCGGGAACCAACAGCCACCGCCGTCACACTCCGCCACGAGCGGCGCCCACCCGCACCGAGCTCATGGGTGGGATGTCAGGTCCGACTGGGACCTGCCGCGAGTCGCGTGTACCTCGGGTCAGCCGAGGACGTAGGTCTCATCACCGAAGTCGGCGACGATCTTCAGCTTGCCGCCGAGCGCCTTGACATAGGCAGCCAGGGTGTCGACCTCACTACGCTCCAGCTGGCCCTTCTCGATGCGCGAGACGCGGGCCTGAGTGACACCCATGACTTCGGCGACCTGAACCTGAGTGGTGTGCTGCCGCTTCCGCAACTCGGCGAGGCGGTGGACACGGGAGGCCAGAACCAACGCCTGCGCCCCCTTCTGGATCCGGTGCTTCTCCGCGTCGGTGAAGGAGAACTCTTCGGCCAGATCCTCCCAGGAGACGGCCTGCGGGTCCTTGAGGTGATCAGTCATCGTGCCCCATCCTCTCCGTCGATTCGCTTGAGATGTTCCGCGTACGCCTGCTCCGCCCGAGGCACCGCAACCCGGTACCAGCCGGACCAGTTGCCGGCCTTGTCGCCACCGACCAAAATCACGGCTTGGCGTTCCGGGTCGAACACGAACAACAACCGCACTTCCGGAGCTCCTTGAGATTCGGCAGCACCGATCCCTTGATCGTGCCCACCAGAGGCCTGCCCAGCGCGGGGCCTTCCTCCTGAAGGGCAGTGACGGCCTGGCTGACCTGAATCAGGGTGTCTCGGTCAGTCCTGCGCAGATCATGAAGCCACGAAGGAGCCGGTTCGGCCACGACGATCTTCCAAGCCATTCCCGTCCCCCAGCTATACATTATTACCCTGGCAGCATACACCACTGATGTAATATCGAGCGGTTTATGACCCTCACAGAGGGCGCACCCCTCCGCGCCGAGCTGGCGCCGGCACCGTGATGGACGGTGTAACCTCCGAACTGGAAGCGACAGTTGATCACTGCCGTGATGAGTGACCCAGAGGTCGGCGAGGCACGCCAGCTCCTGGAGGTGGGCGGCCTGCACGGCCGGATCGTTCGCACCTTCCGCACCGCTGCCCTTCGTGAAGCTGAGCTGGAAGGCCACCGACAGCGCGGCTCTGAAAGAGGTGCGCCTGGTCTCACCGCTGGCGAAGACCTACGGACCCACCACGACCAGCGCGTCACATACGGCCAAGTCCGCCACCGCGACCGCGTGGAAGATGACGGCATACGATTACGCCGGAAACGCCGCCTCCGTATCCGTCTCCGCCACCCCGGTGATCCTGCAGGAGACGACAGCCACGAAGTCCGGCACGTGGACGGCCAAGTCATCGACCAGTTACCTGGGCGGCAAGTCGTATTCCAGTAGCTCGAAGAACGCTTCACTCACCTGGACGTTCACCGGCCGGTCAGTAGCCTGGACAGTCTCCCGCGCCGCGACATCGGGGCAGGCGTACATCTACGTCGACGGCGCCAAGGCGGCGACCGTCGACCTCAAGTCGTCCACCACCAAGTACCGCGACGCCATCTGGACCAAAACCTGGACCAGTAGCGCGAAGCACACCATCAAGGTCGTCGTGGCAGGCACCTCCGGCCGCCCGGCCATCACCACCGACGGTCTCCTCTACCTCAAGTAGCCGACGGCGAGTGCGCAGCCAGGACCGTGCGGTCCGGCAAGCGCATCGGAAAGGCTGGATACCGCTGCCCGCCTTCCCTGGCACCTCTCGTAGGGCCAGGGAAGGCGGGCAGCGGCCGGAATCCCGGCTTCGGCCTGTACGCGTCTATCTCCCGCGTTCAAGCCCTCAAGGCATCGCCCGGTTGCACCGCACCGACCGGCCCCGCGCCTCGATGCCTGTCAACGACCACGCATTTGCATCAGCCGATGATCGCGACCGGGGCGTCCCAGGCGTTGCGGTCAACGGTGATCGTGTAACCGCCGCGGGTTTCCTTGCTGTTGACCATGTACTGGTGGCCGCGGCTGTGGCCGGTGTACTGGGTCGGCTTCCACGGCCAGTCCGTGGTGGTCGTGTTCTTCTTGTCCCACAGTGCGTACCAGAGGTTGCCCGGCAGGTCCGTCTTGTTCGTGGCGGTGGCGACGGCCGCGGCGCTGGAACTGCTGAAACCGTACAGGCCGCCGCGGTAAGTCGCGTTACGCAGCGTCTTGGTGAAGGAACGCACGTAGGTGAGGGTGGCGTCGTTGCAGGCCTTGTCGGTGATGTCGTACGACTCCATGTTCAGGTAGATCGGGCTGCCGGCTTTCATCCCGAGCGCTGATGCCTTGGCCACCGCGTCCTTGGCGTTGCTCGCGCCGACGGAGGCAGCCGTGGAAGCGGTGAACCTCTCCGGGTTCGCGCTCTTCTGGCAGGGCGGCTGCGCGCCGACGTAGAGCGGGATGAGCTTCCAGCCGGTGGCGTTGACCGACTTCACCCAGGACTTGGTCAGGTTGGGCTGGGCACAGCCACGGTTCTTTCCACCGATGTAGACGGCGGCAGCTCCGTAGAACCCCGTGCGCCACGCCTTCATCGCGCTGAGCGAGGGTGCGGTGCACGTGTCGAACGCCCGCCCGGTGTACGTCTTCTGCGCCGGCCAGGCGGTAGCGGCCATGGATGTCTGTGCCGCGAAACCGGCACCCGCGACCACCACGACCCCCGTGGTCGCCCACGCGATGTAACGGCTCTTCCTGGACAGCCGATGTCTGGACATTCCCCACCCCATTCAGTGCGGCCCGTGGCCGCCTCCGACGCACCCGGGACAGCGGCCTGCCCTCTGACAGAGGCCTGACGCAGTCCCGGGTGCAGTTCCGCGCCCACAGTGGCGCGACGACCGCGCTCCGAAAGTCCGGAGCGCATCGCACAGTAGCCGACACGGACATCGTGACCGGGACGGACGCAAGACTCCGCGTGACAGCGAACTGCCTCTCGCGTACCGCTCTTCGTCTACGTCGACGAACCGAGCAGAACATAGCCGCTCGCCAGGGAGAGTTCCGCGGCTACGGACGCGACAGAGGCCGGAGGGACAGGGACCATGCGAGACCCTCTCCCGCTCCCCCAAGGCCAAGCTTCCAGCCGGCTCAGGCCAGGGAAGGTACGTCCTCGGCCGACCAGTGACGTCACGTAGACCGTCCACAAGCGACGGTCCCCTCACCCACAGCGCTTCGGACCGCAGAATGTGCCGGGCAAGGACCCCACACGGTGGGGCGGGTGGGACCATTCCACGACGCTCCCACGAAGGCTTCGCTAAAAACCCCAGGTCAAAGCCGTTCAGAGCTCATCTTCGACACGCGAGGACCCATAAGCGTGACGCCTCTCACCTGCGACGATACCGAAACAACGGACATAGCCACCCGTTTCCATCCGGCTGTGTCCCCCTCGATCCGGCTCGAGCGGGGTTCCGTTAGGCGTTCGCCACACCGCTCCATCTCCGCCTTGCGCAAGCACTGCTCCCGAGGAGCACAGGAAGAGTTTCACCTTTCAGTACCATCGACCACCTCCGCGCTGCGGTGGGCTTCACAAGCCACGGCTGATCGCTGCCCAACACCCATGGTTACATTCCGTGGTGGAGGCCCTCCGGGGTGCCAGCTGCCGCGGATGCTGGCTACGACGTGACCTGCCTGGCCTTCCTGCTGACCGACCTGCCTCTTGAGGATTGGGTCGGATGCGGTCGGACCATGTCCTGCACTTCCCGCCGCAGCCTGTGGGCAAGGTCGACCGCAAGCCGAAGCTCGATAGTTCGCATTCGAGGTTGTGGCAACTCAGCCGGCTCCGTCCGTCACCACGGTGACCCGACACCGCCATCGCGGTGCCGCTTCATCGATACGGAGAAGTGGCTTCATCGATGAGCGTGCCGGTGCCGATGTCGGCCTTGTCGGCGATCCGCTGGGTGGTGACCTCGTCGATGCCGCGTTCTGCGAACAACTCGTGGGCTGCGGCGGTGATGCGGTCGAGCTTGAGCTGCTTGTTCCGCTCGCGCCGGCCTGCCGGCTGGGAAGCGCGTGGCATGCGGACACCGTCCTGATCAAAGCAGCCTGCTCCGCTTCCGTGAGGAAACGGAGCAGACTCGACTCGTGTGATCCGTCGTCAGCTGTGATTCCGGCCGAGTTCCAAGCAGCGCCGCAGCGCGACCACGTCGACCCGGTCGAGACTTTCAGCGAAGACGCGCCTGGGCGAAGGTGGTACGGGCAGCATCGACGGCACCACGAGGACCGCGCAGCCGGCGGCATCGGCTGAGGCGGCACCGTCCGGCGAGTCCTCGACCGCGACGCAGGCGTCGACCGGAACACCGAAGCGTTCGGCCGCGGCCTGGTAGGGGTCGGGGTGGGGCTTGGTCTGTACGGTGTCGTCGGCGGAGAGGGTGAAGGCGAACGGCACGTGGCCCAGTGCCCCGCGCGTCACCGAGTCGACCACGGCCCTCGGGGAAGCACTCACCAGGGCGAACGGGACGCCTTCCCGCTCCAGTTCCGACAGCAGCCGCTGAGCGCCCGGGCGGAGCGGCGCTCCCGCGTCGACGCGGCGGAAGAACTCGTCGCCGAGGGTTGCCGCGACGTGTTGCGGATCGCCCCCGCCGGTGATCCGTACGAGGTGGGCGGCGGTGTCCGCGACGGACCGGCCGACCACCTCGTGGGCATCGGCCCGGGTGAGACGGTGGCCGAGTCCGGCCGCCACTTCCTCGGTCACCTGCCACCACAGCCCCTCGGTGTCCACGAGGGTGCCGTCCATGTCGAACAGGACGGCGGCCAGGCTGCTCATTCGGCAGCCCTGGGCACGACGAGGACCGGCTGCGGGGCGAGGCGGAGGGAAGCGCGGGCGCCAGGAACGAGGTCTGCCGCATCCCGCGAGGGCAGGTCGGCCTTGACGCCACCGCCTCCCGGAAGGTCGAGGTGCACCCGCGTGACGGCGCCGAAGAAGGAGGCGGAGACGACCGTGGCCGTCCCCTCAGCGGCAGCCTCCACCGTCACGTTCTCCGGCCGTACCAGTACGTCGACGTCGTGCCCGTCCGGAACGGCGCCGTCCACGGGCAGCCGCTGCCCGGCGACCTCGACGAGGTCGCCGTCCGCCAGGCGCCCCGGGAGGCGGTTCATCGTGCCGACGAACTCGGCGACGAAGGCGGTGACGGGGCGCGCGTACAGCTCGGCGGGGGCCGCACACTGCTCCAGCCGCCCGGCGTTGAGAACGGCGACCCGGTCGGCCATGGACAGGGCCTCCTCCTGGTCGTGGGTGACGAAAACGGTGGTGATGCCGAGGGAGAGTTGGAGACGGCGGATCTCCTCGCGCAGGCTCAGCCGCACTTTCGCGTCCAGCGCGGAGAGCGGTTCGTCCAGCAGCAGGACGCTGGGTTCCAGGGCCAGCGCGCGGGCGAGGGCGACGCGTTGCTGCTGTCCGCCGGAGAGCTGGTGGGGGTAGCGGTCGCCGTGCTGGGGCAGTCCGACGAGTTCGAGGAGTTCGGCGGCGCGCGCCTGCCTGCGGGAGGCCGGCACCTTGCGCACGCGCATGCCGAAGGAGACGTTGTCGCGGACGGTGAGGTTGGGGAAGAGGCTGTACGACTGGAAGACCATCCCGGCGTCACGCCGGTTGGCCGGGACCCGGGTGATGTCCTCGCCGTCGACGAGGACTTCGCCGGAGTCGGGCTGTTCGAAGCCGGCGACCATGCGCAGTGCGGTGGTCTTGCCGCAGCCCGAGGGGCCCAGCAGGGCGACCAGTTCGCCGGGCTCGACGGTCAGGTCGAGGCCGTCCAGGGCGATGGTGGAGCCGAAGGTCCGCCGCAGGGACCTGAACTCGACCCGCGCTCCGGTGGTGGCGGCCGGCCGGGTCCGCTCCGCGGTTGCTGAGGACATGGGGTCAGGACTCCTTACGGGAGGGCGCCGACGCGGCTGAGGCCGTTCCCGTGCGGGAGAGGAGCAGCAGCAGCGCCCAGGTGATGACAAGGCTGAGGATGGAGACGGCCACGGACATGCGGGCCTGGGCTCCGGAGATCGAGACGATCCACACCGCGAAGGGCTGGAAGCCGAGCAGCGAGGCGATGGTGAACTCGCCCAGGACCAGCGCCAGGGTGAGGAAGGCGGCGCCGGCGAGCGAGGACCGCAGGTTCGGCAGCAGTATGCGGACGACGGTGTAGGGCCAGGACGCGCCGCAGCTGCGGGCGGCCTCCACCAGGGTCGGTACGTCTATGGCGCGCAGACCCGCGTCCAGCGAGCGGTAGACGAAGGGCAGCGCGAGGACGGCGTAGGCCAGGACCAGGACGACGGGGAACTTCTCGTTCTGGACGGCGATGAAGGTCTGGTAGAGCGGGGTGCGCGACAGGTGTTCCGGTCCCCAGCGCAGCACCGTGGTGATGCCGGTGACCAGTGCGATCGGCGGGACGACCAGGGGCAACATGCACATCACCTCGATCACCGGACGGAGCCTGGGCGAGCCGAGCCGTACGGCGATCAGGGCGGGTACGGCGAGCAGCAGTGACAACGCGATGGTGGCGGCGGCGAGCCCCAGCGAGAGCAGCAGGCTCTCGGTGAAGCCGTCGGCGGACAGCAACTGGGTGTACGCGTCGAAGGAGATGCCCTGGCCCGGGACGTGCACGGTGAAGACGAACGAGGCGACGAGCGGGACGAGGAAGTACGCGCCGGCCAGGCCGAGGACGAGCCCGCGCCGGATTCCCGGCCGCCGGCGACGCGTCCGGGTCACGTCCGGTGCCGGGCTCTTCGCCTCGACGGCGGCGGTCTCCTGGGCGGTGGGGGTCATCGCAGCCATCGGGCGCTCCGTCGCTGGAGGGGCAGGTAGACCGCCATGACCAGGCCGGCGATCAGGATCATGTCGAGGCCGAGGGCGAGCGCCACGTTCTCCTGGCCGGTGAGCACGTTCCCGGACAGCGCGTCCGCGATCTTCAAAGTGACCAGGGGCACCGAGCCGCCGACCAGCGCGGCGGCGGTGGCGTGCGCGGCGAAGGCCGTACCGAAGAGGAGTACGAAACCCCCGAGCAGGGAGGGGGCGAGCACGGGGAGGCCGACGTGTCGCCAGAACTGCCAGGGAGTGGCGCCCGCGTTCTGGGCTGCCTCCCGCCACTGGGGGCGCAGCCCGTCCAGTGCGGGCACGGTGACCAGGACCATGAGCGGGATCAGGAAGTAGAGGTAGACCACGGCCAGACCGGTGAAGGAGTACAGGTCCCAGTCCAGGCTGCCGAGGTCGGCGAGCTGGGTGACGACTCCGGAGATGCCGAGCGTGGCGATGAACGCGAAGGCCAGGGGGACGCCGCCGAAGTTGGCGAGCACCCCCGAGGCGGTCAGGGCCGCGCTGCGCAGGCCCTGGGAGCGGGAGGTGACGACGGCCTGCGCGATCAGAACGCCAAGGACCGCGCCGATGAGCGCGGTGAGCACGGACAGTTGGACGCTGCCGATGAGGGAGCCCAGGTAGGGGCCTTGCAGAGAGCGCGCCACGTGCTCGCCGGTCAGGGAGGTGACACCCGACCCGGAGTCGGTACGGGTGACCGCGCCGAAGATCAGGGCGCCGAGCGGGATGCCGAAGCACAGGGCGGTGAAGACGAGGAGCGGGAGGGCGGCGAGCCAGGTGCGCGGGCCGCGCCGCCGGCGGCGGGTGGTGCTGCCGCCGGCGGTCCCCGTCGGGTGGGGAGTGGTGGTGGGGGCAGACATCAGCTGAGGGCCTTGTCCCACTTCTCGGCGAGGGTGGCCTTGGCCTTGTCGAGCTCTGCGGAGGCGGGGAAGGCCGGGGTGCCCTCGACCTTGGGGAGCTTGGCCACGAAGCCCTTGTCGGCGGTGCCGTCGGTGGTCATGGCGGGCAGCAGGACCGGGCGGGCGTAGCCCTTCAGCCACAGGTTCTGACCCTCGGTGCTGTAGAGGAACTCCATCCACAGGCGGGCGGCGGCCGGATGCGGGGCGTCCTTGTTGATGGCCTGCGAGTAGTACTGGGCGTAGACGCCGTCGGTGGGGATGGCGACCTTCCAGTCGACGCCCTTGTCCTTGAACTGGTCGGCGTAGCCGGCGTTCAGGTAGTCCCAGTCGATGGAGATGGACGTCTCGCCCTTCTCGACGGTGGCCGGGGTGGACTCGACGGGGATGAAGTTCCCGCTCTTCTTCAGCTGTCCGAAGAAGTCGATGCCCGGCTGGATCTCGCCGAAGGAGCCCTTGTTGGCGAGGGCGGCCGCGTAGACGCCGCCGAAGGCCGAACCGGACTTGGTGGGGTTGCCGTTGAGGGCGACCTTCCCCTTGTACTCGGGCTTGAGCAGGTCCGCGAAGGTCTGCGGGCAGACCGGGACGCGCTTTGCGTCACAACCGATGGAGACGTAGCCGCCGTAGTCGTTGTACCAGCGGCCGTCCGCGTCCTTCTGGCCGGCCGGGATCCTGTCCCACGCCTCGACCTTGTACGGGGCGAACAGGCCCTCCTCCGCTCCGCTGCGGGCGAAGGCGATGCCCAGGTCGAGAACGTCGGGGGCGCGGTCCTGGCCCTTGCGGGACTTGACGGCGGCGATCTCGTCGGAGCTGGAGGCGTCCGGGTTCTCGCTCTTGATCTTGATCTTGGGGTACTTGGCCTCGAACGCCTTGATGATCTCGCCGTAGTTCGCCCAGTCCGGCGGCAGAGCGATCACGTTCAGCTCGCCCTCCTTCTCGGCGGCCGCGACGAGGTCCTCCACTCCCCCGAAAGCGGCTGCGGAGGTGGCGGTCTTCGCGTCCCCCCCGGCCCCGGCGGCAGCGGCCGGCTCGTCGGGAGCGGCGCCGCAGGCGGCGGTGAGGGCGGTGAGTACGGCGGCGCCGAGCAGGACAGCCGCACGGCGGCCGGAGGGTCTGGGCACAGGAATCTCCTTAAACAGAGAGGGGTTTACTTGTCTGAACAAGTTGATCCCACTTCGCCCGTACCGACCGACGCCGAGGTGAACGGAACATGACCGCGCCGGGATCACTGGAGGAAGACCCGGCCAGCGTGAAGTCGAGGTGAACACAGCCGCTTTGAAGGTCGCCCTGGAGGTGCGGATCGACTGCGATCGCAGGTTAAAGTGGGCATCCGACCGGCACCCAGGGTGACTGGCTGTGCACAGGAGTGGACTGGAGACCGGCACGTGAGGACGGCACGCTATCTGGAGATCGCCGACGCCATACGGCAGGCGATACTCGAAGGTGCCTTCCCCGTCGGGGCTCGGCTTCCCTCGGAGAGCGAACTGGTGGCCCACTGGTCAGCCTCGCGCGGCACGGTCCGCCAGGCCGTGGCCCTGCTCACATCGGAGGGACTGATCGGCTCCCGACAGGGCGCCCGGCGCATCGTGCTCCGCCAGGAACGCCGCCAGAGCTTCGCCGAGCTGAACAGCTTCGCCCAGTGGGCCCAGGGCTTGGGCTTGGAGGTCGCCAGCCGGATCCTCGTACGGTCGAGGCGGCCGGCCACGGCCGAGGAGGCCCGCCGCCTCGCGCTCCCCGAGGACACCGAGATCCTCCACGTCCTACGCCTGCGCTCCCTCGACGGAGAACCCGCGATGGTGGAGCGTACCGCCTACGCCGACTGGGCCGCGCCGGCGATCGAGGCGCTGCCCGAGGACTGCGTATCGATCATGGACGCCATCGCCCGGGACGCGGGCATCGTCGCCCAGTACGGAGAACACCTCATCGACGCCGTACCGGCGGGCGCCCAGGACGCCGACCTGCTGGACGTCCGCCGCAGCAGCCCCCTGCTACGGCAGCGCCATGTCACCTGCGACCAGTCGGGCCGCCCCATCGAATGGACCGACGACCGTTACCGGCCCGGTAGCGTCACCTTCAGCGTGAGCAACTCGACCACCGCGGCCCCTCTGGAACGGCACAGAGGAAGCCGACCTGCCTGAGCCGGCCGCGCCGAAGCGCGGAGCACGGATCGGCCTGGGTCACGGGCGCGACGTCGTTGCACCGCCCGGGTTGGCCGCCGGCTCGCGGCGTGGCGAACACCAGTCCACGGGCGGGATCGCGCGTCAGAGGGCCGACGGGTCAAGTATGTTGCGCAGCCTGCGCAGGCCCGTGTGGTCGACCGAGTACCAGGACCAGGTGCCGCGGCGTTCACGGTTGAGCAGTCCCGCCTCGGTCATGAGCTTGAGATGGTGGCTCACCGCGGGCTGGCGGAACCCGAGGCAGTCGGCGAGGTCGCACACGCACGCCTCACCCGTCGGGGCACGCTCGATCAGGCGGAAGATCTGCAGGCGGGTGGGGTCGGCGATGGCTTTGAGTATTCCGGCCAGCCGCTCAGCCTCTTCCCGGTCGATGAGCAGACAGGCAAGGCCCGGGGAGCACGTTTCCGCCTCCGGCTCGTCCACCACCGTGCCTGAGGTGCCGTATGCAGTGATAGCCATCTATCCACCATAAGTGCCCCCGGGGCGCACAAGGGTTCGCACGTTTCGCTTTTGGATCACGGGGGCGGCCGAGGAAGACCTTGGTCGCGAGCATCCCGGCGAACGCGGCGAAGTCGGCTGTGACCTTGCCCTGGCCGATACCGGCCTCGTTGTCCCACACCAGCATCCGCGCGAGAGCGGGTCGATCAGATGTGCGTCCGACAGGCTTCATCGGGGTGGGCCCGGCGTGGGATTCGCCTGGGGCTGTCCATGATCCGTGGTGGATCAGTGCGCGGCGTCGGATGCGGTGCGTCGCAAGTCGGAGGAGGGTCCGCATACTGGAGGTATGCGGGTGTTGCGACACACCGGCGAGGTGTCGCAACTGTCGTCACACGCCCGCCAGTGACTACGGGACGATCCTCAGCCATATGGCCATCCACGTGCGGTAGTTCGCCCTTGACGCCAGCGAGGAGTCAGGCGCGAACGTCTCGCTGCTGCACTTCCTTGAGGACCGCCGCCACCGTGGCGAAGTCGTTGTCCATGTGGAGCACTGTGTGGCCGTGATGGACCGCTGTCGCACACACCAGGAGGTCGATGGCTCCGGCGGCGCGGTGTTGCCCGCGCTGGGTGAGTTTGTACTGCGCGGTGTCGACCCAACGCCACGCGCTCTTGGGAACCGGCGAGAGGTGGCAGAGGCCGTCAATGTCTTCGGCCAATTCATCCCGATGGGCGGGGCTTGTGGCCGAGTAGAGGAACTCCGCCCTTGTCGGCTCACAGATGTGGAACACGCCGGCCGCGATGTGCCCTTCCCAGGGCCGCAACGCCCCTGGCGTACGGAAGAGGTGCCACAGGGCGGACGCGTCAAGAAGGTACGTGATCACTCGAAGGCTGCCCGCCGAGCGCGCTTGGCAGCTGCATGCGCCGCAGCCGCGGCCTCGAACTCGCCCCGCTCACCCCGCGCGGCCAGCTTCTCGGCAGCCTCCAGCCGCTTGATGCGCGCCACGTAGTCCCGCAGAGCCCCGTTGACCGTCTCCTTCTTCGTCGAGGCACCCATGAGCCGCATCGCCTCGGCCAACGCCTCATCATCAAGATCCACCTGGGTCACAGACATACCAGCCACCCCTTCCCACGCGTCCACGATGTACATAACCATGATACGCCACCAACATCCGCGACGGCGGCTCATCGCGCACGAGGCAGACCAGGGGCAGAGGAGCCGATGTCGCGCCAATGCGGCGGGGTTGGGTGGGGTGCAGCGCCTCCCTCAACGGCCGTGGGACCGTTCCACGACGCCCCAACGGTGGCATCGTTACAAAGCCCCAGGTCACAGGCACTCAAGGCTCGTCTTCGATGCACGGAGACCCGCCACGTTCGCCACACCTTTGCGAGGCGTACGCCGCAGGCGAAATGACCCCGAAAAACACGTATCCCCAGGTCAGAACGATTCTGCCTGGGGGTGCCGAGTGGGGCGGGTGGGACTCGAACCCAAACCGGTGACGCGTCTCACCTGCGGCTTCCTTAAGGAAGCGGGCAAATCAACCTGTTTCCATCCGGCTGCATCCTGCTCGATCCGACTCCAGCAGGTTGCGGTGCAGCGTTCGCTGCACCGACCCGAGAGGCACATGAGGCCGCATCCGGTCCGTCCGATCACGTCCCTCTCAGCCGCACTGAGCGGAAGTCTCGCTTCCGGCCCAGCAGGCCGACCAGAGAATCGGAGACATCGGCTAGCCGACCGTCCGGCACAACTATCGGTAACGGTTCGTCGAACGCCACCGAAGATTGCCGCAGGCGCGAGTCGAGGAGCACGCCGCCCAACTGGGCCCGCCTCGAACGCCGCCAACTCCGCGCAGGCGAAGTCCACAACCACCGTGTTCGTAAGTGATCATTCCCGAGTTCGCACGATCACGCACATGGAGCAGGTCGACCGCGACAACGACGAGGTCACCACAGCAGCTGAGCCGCCCGACGGGCTCTGCCGCACCCCAATGTCACCGAAGGCTGAATCGCATGGCCGTCCGGAGGCGGATCGCGATCAGTCGCACGGCGATCCGATCTGTACGTTATCGTGTACGTCATGAAGACGATGAGCGTCACCGAGCTACGCGCGGGCATCGCCGACGCCCTCGACGCGGTGGAGAACGACGCCGAGGAGCTGGTCATCACCCGGACTGGCCATGAGCCGATGGTCGTCGTCTCGCTCGCCGAGTACGAGGCACTGAAAGAGACCGACTACCTGCTGCGGTCGCCCGCGATGGCCGAGCGCCTGCGCAGGTCCATCGAGCAGGACCGGGCCGGCCAGGGCGCGCTCCGCGAGCTGGTGGATCCCGATGACGAGGCCGGGCGGGGCGCCGCGTGAAGGTGCTGTTCGTCGACGACGGCTGGAACGATTACCTGTGGTGGCAGGGGAACGACCGCAAAATACTGAAGCGCATCAACCAGCTGATCGCCGACATCGACCGGGGCGGCCACGAAGGAATCGGCAAGCCCGAACCGCTACGGAACGACCTCTCCGGCTACTGGTCGCGGCGCATCAACTCCGAACACCGACTGGTGTACCGCATCGATGAGAACGCCATCATCCACGTGGTGGCGTGCCGCTTCCACTACGAACGGTGAACCAGGCGCATACCCACGGGCCATGCCTCGGCTCTTGACAGCGCCCGTCAGCCTTCGCAGGACGCGGGCGCGGGCTCACGATCCACGTGACCAGGGCGCGACCGTTTGCTCGGGGGCGTATCGGACGCTGAGCATGGTCGTGATCCCCTGCTCCATGATGACCTCGCGGGCATCCGCTCCTGGGAGCGAGCATCGTCCCTACCCACCGCGAGGGGTCAGGAATCCAGGCGGCACGCACTCAGCCAGGTGACCATCTCCGGGTCGCGGTGGTCGAAGAAGAACGACGTGCCGGCTTCCAGGGTGGCGATGGCGTCCACCTGGGCCTCGGTGAACTCAAAGTCGAGGGCGTCGATGTTCTCCGGCGCCCAACGAGAACCTCCCCGTCGGCAGGAGGCGTTCGACAACCTCATGCACCAAAACCCTCACCGGTCACACCGGTGAGGTGCACTCAGTGGCGGTCTCGCCTGACGGAACCCGGCTCGCCACTAGCAACATGGACCGGTAGGTGCGGCTGTGGGACCGTCCTTAACGCTCCCACGAACACGAGGGCAACAAAAGACCAGGTCACGGCCGTGCGGTACCTGCTTGGAAAGACCCAAGCCTCACGTTCGCTGCACCTACGTGCGGCGAACGCTGCACGCGAAAACGCCCCCGAAAAACGCGTTTCCCCAGGTCAGAACGATTCTGCCTGGGGATACTGGGTGGGGCGGGTGGGACTCGAACCCATTCAAGTGACACCTCTCACCTGCGACGATGCCAAAACAACGGACATAGCCACCCGTTTCCATCCGACTGTATCCCCCTCGATCCCGCTCGAATGGGCATCGGTTAGGTGTTCGCCACACCACTTCGTCCCCGCTGCACGGGTCTCGCTGAGCCTCCCCGCGGGCCTGGGGGGAGGCTCGCCTGTCAGCATCTCCGAATCCCCCCGGGGTACGACGGGCAGTTCTGCCTTTGCCGCTCGACACACCGCAGCCAGTCACACTCTGTAACGGGTCGCGGGTGCAGTGAAGTCCCCAGCAGATGGCAAGAGCAGCCCGACGGAAGCCTGAATATCGTCTAGGCACTTTCGTTTGGATCATTGGAGGGAGACGGAATGATGGCACCCATGGTCTCCAAAGAACCGTTCCCTGGTCTGTCGAGCGACGCCACTCACAACCTCATCGCGTGTCCCTGCTGTTTCCAGCAGACTTTGGAGGAACGGGCCAACTTCGAAATCTGTCCGGAGTGCGGATGGGAGGACGACGGCCAGGACGACGCGGATGCGCACATCGTGCGAGGCGGGCCCAACGGCGGGCTGAGTTTGACGCAGGCCCGGCTGAACTACCTGGAGGATGCAGCCGAGGGGTGTAATGAGTCCATGACGCGCGGCGGTGAAGGGCTGTGGATGTCGGAGGCGCGACGTCGGATGCCGGACGTGGCTGAATAGAGCAGTATCCGGCAACGGTGTACCTCGTTGTCCGGTCATGTCGCTGACCGATGCGCAGTGGGCACGGATCGAGCCGTTGCTCCCTGACCGGACTCCGAAACGGGGAGGCAGGTGGCGGGACCACCGGCAATGGCCATGAGTTAGATCGGGTCGGGTGTCAGTGTGTGGAGCACGATGGTGCGGGTGACGCGCCGGGTTCCGGGGTCGGTTGAGCTGCGGGTTTGGTAGCTGAGATGGGGGCGTTTCGTGGTGCGGGGCGTGGTGCGGGTGGGGCGGTCTCGGATGTGCATGCCGGGGAGGTCGGCTATGAGGAAGTGCAGGGCCTTCGCGAGCTGGTCAGGGGGAAAAAGCCGTCCTGAGGGAGCTTTTGACGGCGTCCAGGACGGGCGGGAAGCTGATGCGGGCGGGGTCGATGCCCGCGATCACGGCGGCCCTGGCGATCAGGGTGCGCAGGGCCTGGTAGACGCAGAGTAGCGCCCACAGTTCTTGTCGTACTCCCTCGGGTTTGCCCGAGCGCAGGATGCCGCCACTTTGCCGCAGGTCGACCTTGAGCAGTTTGAAGAGCACTTCCACCGACCAGCGTTCGGCGTAGTTGCGGGCCAGCTCCAAAGCGGGCGCGTGCTCAGGGTCCAGCAGGGTGGTGATGAGGCAGAAGACCTCGCTGATTCCGCCGTCGTCGGCGACGGAGTACTCGATGACTCGTACCGTGACCCGCTGCGACTTCCGCTCGCCGCGCAGTTCGGACAGGTACGTGCCGTCGGCCAGCCGTTTCTTGACGGGCAGGGTGAAGGAAGCCGAGACGCGCCACAGCAGTTGTGCGCCCGTCGCGGCGGCAGCCCGGTACAGGCCGAACGAGGGGAAGCCGCGGTCGGCCAGCAGCAGCATGCCGGGCGCCAACCGGTCCAACAGGCGGGTGAACAGGGTGCGTTCACCGACCGCGATGGAGTCGAAGGCCGCCCCGGTCAGGGCCAGCGTGCCGCACTCGGCCAGCGCCACCAGGCGGACCTGCGGCCGGCTTCCACCGGCCGGAACCGCGAACGCCGCCTCGTTCCGCTTCCCCGAGGGCACATCGAAGACCGTGCCGTCCACCGCCATCAACCGCAGCCCCCGCCAGAACGCCTCCGGGGTGCGCTCATCGGCCACCGGGGCTGCGACCTCGTCGAACAGGTTCCGCAACGGCGCCTCACCCAACCGGTAACGGGCCAGCGAGATCGCCCCGTCACTGGGCACCCGGTATTCGCCCCAGCCGCCCCGCGACCACCGCAGCCCCTCCAGCAGGCCCCGCAGGGTGCGCACGTACCCCTTGCCCGGCTCCAACCACAACGCCAGCGACAAATACATCATCAACTTCGCCGGCAACGACCGCGTTCGCTCCTCACGCGCCCCCGCCTCATCGATCGCCGCCCGCACGGCCTCCTCCGGGAACACCGCCGCCAGCAACCCGATCGACACGTCATCCGTCAGCCGCCCCGCGGCCACACCCTCAATCCGCTCCACCCCAAGATCATCGCACCCCGGGCAGCTAACTCAGGACCATTGGGACCACCGGGAGGTGATCGACGCGATCGCCTTCAAGTTCCGGACCGGAACGCAGTGGGTCCACCTCCCCGAGAAGTACGGCAACTGGCGAGGCGTCTACAACAGGCTGCGGATGTGGGCCATCGACGGCACCTGGGAGCGGGTGTTCACCGCGCTGGTCGCACAAGCCGATGCCGACGAAGACCTCAACTGGGCAGTCTCGGTCGACTCCACCATCGTGCGTGCACACCAGCACGCGGCCGGAGCCCGCAAAAAGGGGCCCCAATTGGCGAACCGGCAGACCACGCCATCGGCCGGTCCCGCGGTGGACTGACCACGAAGATCCACCTTGCCTCCGATGCCCACTGCCGGCCACTGGCTTTCGTGCTCACCGCCGGACAGGCCGGTGACGCACCCGCCTTCACACACGTCATGGCCCGTCTCCGCGTTCCTCGACGGCGAGGACGTCCCCGTACCAGGCCGAACGTGGTCCTGGCCGATAAGGCGTACTCCTCCCGCGCGATCCGCGAGCACCTGCGCAAGCGTGGGATCCGGGCGGTCATCCCCGTGCCGGCCGATCAGCGCGGCCACCGGCTGCGGCGCGGCAGCCGGGGCGGCAGGCCACCCGCCTTCGACCGCGAGGCATACAAGCAACGCAACACCGTCGAACGCTGCATCAACCGCCTGAAGCGGTGGCGGGGCATTGCCACCCGCTACGAGAAGACCGCAACCATCTACCTGGCTGGACTCCACATCGCGGGCATCTTCCTCTGGTCTACTCGGTGATCCAAACGAAACTGCCTAAGTCTTGTCCCGTAAATGATCTTCGACTGGGTGTGGGCGTGGTCGGTTGCCAGTCCGGCTGCTCGCCTATCCGGCGAGGTTGAGGTTGTGGAGGCGAGCGATTCCGAGCATGGCGTGGTGGACGCCATCGCCTTTGAGGCGGCAGTCGCGGAGGATCTTCCAGGTCTTCATGCGGGCGAAGACGTGCTCGACGCGGGCTCGGACTTTTTGTGGGACGTGTTGTGGGCCTGTTTCCAGTCGGATAGCTCTTCGCCTTTGCGGCGGCGGTGGGGCATGACGAGTCCGGTGCCTGGGTAGCCGCCGTCGGCGATGGTCATGGTCTTGCCGACGGCGGCCTTCGCGCCGGACTCCTCCCACGCCTTGCAGTCGTTGCGGTTACCGGGCAGGGGCCGGCCGACCAGCACGACGAGCCGGGTGTCGGCATCGATGACGACCTGGTGGTTCGTGGAGTACCGGTAGTTCTTGGACTGCGCGGCGATGGAGTGGTCGCGGGTGGGCACCAGGGTGCCGTCCACGATCAGCACGGTGTCCTTGCGGAATCGCTTGCGGGGCTGCAGAGCAAGCGCGGGGCCGAGGTGGTCGATGATGCGGTCGGCCGCGGATTTCGAGATACCGAAGAGCGGGGCGAGTTGGCGCATCGTCAGGTTCGTGCGCCAGTACGCTGCCACGAGCAGCACCCGGTCCTCCAGCGGAAGAGACCACGGTCGGCCCTTGCGGACCGGATCTGCCCCTTCGCGGCGCAGCGCGGCCACGAGCTTGCCGAAGGAGCGCGGGCCCAGCCCGGTGAACGGGGCTATCCAGGACGGCTCCGACGCCGTGATCACACCAGACACCACAAGATCATCTCATGTGTGACCAGCAGTTACGGGACAAGTCTTAGCTAGGCCGCACCGGACTCCTGCGACGTAGCGAGATCACGGCAGCAGGAGCCTCGATGAAGCCTGCTCGACCGGACGCACGATGAAGGCAATCATGAGCGAGTGACCTCGACCGAAGCAGCAGCAACCGCTCTACAGGACCATGCCGTCCTCTGGAGCCCCCGACGCGACCGCGAGCACGTCCTGCACTGGTCTGCCTGGCGCCGGCACCACCAGCACCAGGCCGCCGAAGCCCACCGCCGTTGGAACAACATCACCGCCGCAGCAACCGCTTGACCAGCAACGATGACCCACCGATCAAGGAACTACAGCTGCCGTGACTGTTCGCCGTGGTCGTACGTCATCGGCGTCACCAGTGCCACATCGCGCAGGCTCCACAAGCGAGTGAGCCTCTCGCCGAGTTGCTGCTCCGTGGCTCCGTTCGGCGGGAGCGCGATGTGGGCAGCTGTAAACAAAGCAAAGCGGTGAAGGTCGAATGCTGCGCACACCGACTGTCCGTACGCTCGGGCCGCGGCGACCGCCGCTGCGTAGGACAGCCAGGTTAGGGCGGCGAGGATTGCAGGAAGGACCAACCACCACCCGCCGTGCGCCGCAAGGAGCATGAGGGAGCCGATCGCGCCGATTGCGAATGTCGCCACGAACCGCGATGAATAGTCGAGCTGGTCACGCCCGTCGTCGATGATTGCAGAAAGTCTGTCTGGCAACAGCGGGTACAGCCGTGGCCACGCTGTCACGGTGTCGAGACCATATGGCCGCCCACCCCGATCCTCGGCGGCTCGGAGTGCGTTGCCAAGTCGGGTCGGCAGGACTCGGTCCTTGCTTGGCGGAAACGCGATCGCCCACCGGGAAGCATCAAGCTGCGCAGTGGCGGTGGCGTCCGAGCCCACATTCTCGGCACTGATCGTCGTGGCCCGCCGCAGGTCTTCCCAGTGGTTGCCTTGCCGGTCCTTGGCCCACGCGGTGGCGTGGGCCAGGAAGCCAACTTTCGGCCAGTAACCCTCGAGGAGGCGGACTAACCCGAGTTGGAGTGGCTGGAGGACGAGCGCGACGGCGACGACGAGGACAGCGAGAGAGGCAAACTCGGCACCAGAGAGCGTGCTGATGGTGTGCGACATCTGATGCAACGTTGGCTGATTGCCCGGGGCCCCACCACCAAGGAGCGCACCGAAGAGCACGACGAGTAGTAGTGCTGGCACAACACCGATTCCCAGGAACCGGGCGCCGAGGCTTTTGCCCAGGTCAGTGGCTGTCTCAGCGAGTGACGGCATCGATCACGCCCGCTCGAGTGCAGTGGCGTCCCACGGGCATGTCGGCGGCGACTGCGTGTCCCACGTCCATGTCAACCCGGAGAACCCACAGCCAGACGTGGGGCAGCGGACGGCGATGCCGCCGAGGTCGGGCACCCCAGGCAGCGTCATGTGATCACCCCTGCCGAAGCCTCCCTCCCTGGGTCCTGCCCCCCCGGCTCCGCTCCACCCCAGTCCAGCCGCGCGGTTCACCCGCAGGATGCCGTCGCGCTCCCGCACTAGGGAGATCAATTCCTCGCGGCTGACCCCCTTGCGCCCGTCGGGCTCGTCCTCGAAGTCGACATTGAATGACTCCAGTTTCCCGTGGGACAGATCCCACGCCTCCACGTACGTCGCCATCGACATCCTCCTCCGCTTCGCGAGCCGCTAAATGCGCCAAACACAATGAGTACTCACGGTCTGCGCTGGTTCCGGGAACACGGGTGTGTGCACTGCCTGGCCCGCGATGCGGGCGTCTCGCAGGCCACCGGTTACCGGTACCTCCACGAGGGAATCGATGTGCTCGCAGGCCAAGCCCCAGATCTCCATGCCGTGCTGAAGTCCTGTCGGGAGAGGGGCATGAGTCACGTCGTGCTGGACGGCACCCTCATCGAGACCGACCGCGTCGCAGGCAGCCGCTTCAACGAGGAGGGCAAAGAGGTTGATACGTGCTACTCCGGCAAGCACCGGGCATTCGGTGCGACGGGCAGTTCCTGTCCGCCCCGGACGGCACTCCGCTGTGGGTCTCCGATACCGAGCCCGGCTCCGTCCACGACATCACCGCCGCGCGCGAGCACTGCCTGCCCGCCCTCTACAAGGCGGCCGCCGACGGGTTGCCCACGCTCGCGGACTCCGGGTACCAGGGTGCCGGGATCGGCGTCTACCACCCGTTCAAGAAGCCTAAAGGAAGCTCCCACCTGCAACTTCACCCCGACACTCAGACCTACAACGCCCTACTACGAGGAGTCCGGCCCTCGGGGGAGCGCGCCGCCGCCGAACTCAAGGAACGCTGGCGCACGCTCAAGCGCATCACCCTCAGCCCCGAATGCATCGACGCTCTCATGCGCGCCGCCCTCGTCCTCAACGGAATGTGGAAGTGATCATCGCTGAGAAAACCTCACTCACGGCAAACGAAACCCCGGGTAGAAAAGGCGCGACTGGCGGCGGAGGGAAATCTGGAATCGATACTCCAATGGGCCACCACCGATTCCTCTGCCCGGCGCGTGAATCACCAGGGCAGAAGCACCGGAATGTCAGGTAGGCATGGGCGCAGAGCCTGACCTACCCGAGTTTGTGGGCGACGAGGCTACTTCTCGGCGGTATGCCTTTCTCGGTTGCCCTCAGATATCCCAGGTGATATTGGTGATGTTCGGGGCCGAGCTGTTGTAGTACACGGTGTGCTTCGCCCGCGTCTCACTGTAGATGCGCAAGACGTAGGTGTCACCTGACTCGTCGGTGAACTCCAGCTTGTTGTCGGTCTTGCCTTTGGGGCATGCCCCTTCGACCGTGATGGTGCAGGTGAAGACCGGGCCGCTGTCACCTGTGACGGCGATCGAGGTGATGCTGGGGATGAAGTCTTGAGGCATCACCTCACCATTGACGATGACCGGGCCCTTGTTCGGCACGAGCAAGCCCCCGGCGAGTGTTCCCCGATCCTTCGCCTTGTCGCCTGAATTGAATGACTTGTTACTGGCCATCGTTGCTCCATTCGTGTCTGCGGGGGATCGATTGATCGTCCAAGCGAGAGCGTAACACCCGTTATGTTCTGGGTCGCGTATTGGCATGCATCTACCTCGGAGACGGATCGGAGAATGGAGTAATTTCAGCGAAACGAAATCCCCGCACAGCTCCGGCCCCAGCAAGCCGCCGCGTGACCCAGCCGCCCGGCTCCAGAAACCCGCCGCTCCGGGACACACCCCGCCGCCGGCGGTGGCAGGGCAGCCCCACAGGGCTTCCCTGCCTGACCGCAAATGTCAACTCGTCTGCGGCGCTGGCTCAGCCACGGCAGCTGTAGTTCCGGCCTGTAGGGCTTCGTAGCTGGTCAGCGGGCCGGGTTGGCTGCGGGCATGGGTACGGCCACCGTGATCATGAACGTTTGTGACGACGTATCAAGAGCAGGTGGCCGTGGAGGCCACGATAGCCGAGCGGGAGTGGACGGCTGCGCTTGGGGCGGTGACCGGCCGGATCACGGACTGTTTCGGACGCCGTGAACCCCGCGCTCTGGCGCGGGAGATGTGCGAGGCCATGCTGATGGAGCAGGACACCCGCAACTGCTGGACTCTGGCCGAGGCACTCGGACACTCCGGCCCCCACCGGCTGCAGCACTTCCTGTCCCGCGCGGCCGTCGACCACGACACCGCCCGAGACCGGATCGCGATGTGGACCGCCGGTGAACTCGCCGACGGCCAGGCGGTGCTGGTGGTGGATGAAACCGGCGACGGAAGATTTCAAGTCCAGTGAGACGGTCGTATCGCTATGGGGTTTGTGGTGCGGGTTCGCGGCGCTTGGCCGGGTCGTTGATCCAGGCCGTCTGGGGTATCTCGGGTGGTCGGGGGCGGCGGCCGAAGCGTTCGGGGTGGCGGGCGTATGCCTCGGCGAGGGTGACCGCGCGCTGGTCGCGGACCTCCTCGGCGGTCCCGAAGTGGACGGATGCGGGGGTGTGCCAGCCGATGCCGGAATGCCGGTGCTCATGGTTGTAGTACGCGATGAACGCGTCGAACCACTCGCGGGCGTGGGCCAGCGAATCGAATCGCTCGGGGTAGTCGGACATGTACTTCGTGGTCTTGAAGTGGGCCTCGCTGTAAGGATTGTCGTTGGAGACCTTCGGCCGCGAGTGCGACCGCGTCACCCCCAGGTCGATCAGCAGCTGGGAGACCTTCTTGCTCGTCATCGAGGTGCCGCGGTCCGCGTGAACGGTCTCGGGCACGATGCCGTTGCGGGTGATCGTCTCGCGGATCAGCTCCTCGGCACGCACCGCGGATTCGGCCCGCTCGACGGTGTGGCCGACGATGTACCGGCTGAAGATGTCGATGATCACGTACGCGTGATACCAGACGCCCTTGAGCGGTCCGGCCGCCTTGGTGATGTCCCAGGTGAACACCTGCGACGGCGCGGTGGCGACCAGCTCGGGCACCGCCTTGGCGGGATGGGTGGCCTGCCGCCGGCGCTCGCCGGACTGCCCCCGCTCGCGCAGGATCCGGTACATCGTCGAGACGGAGCAGTGATAGCGCCCGGCATCCAGCTCACGCGCCCAGATCTGTGCGGGAGCCAGCTCGGCGTACTCTTCGCTGTTCATCAACTCCACTACGGCCGCACGCTCTTCGGCTGTCAGGGCCGACGGCTGCACCTGCGGGACACGTGCTCTGCGCGGTGGTACCGGCCGCAGCCGGCGGTAGTGGGTGGCCCGAGAGCGCCCGGTCAGCCGACAGGCCGCCGTGATGCCCAGCTGAGCCTCGACGCCGGTGAACGCCTCGGCCACGACAGGGCCGGCGGCAGGATTCAGTCCGCGCTCTCGGAGATCATTTCCAAGAGCGCGGAAGCTTTTCCCATCACCTCGAGTGCGGCCTTGTTCCGGGCCAGGTCCTTCTGCAGCCGCTCCACCTGCTGCCGCAGCTTCTCGTTCTCCACCTCCGTGGCGGACTTCTTCACACGGGCCGGGCCGGTCCGGCGGTCGACCAGGTTTTCCAGGGCACCGGCATCCCGCGCGGCCCGCCATTCCTTGACGTGCGAGTGGTAGAGCCGTTCGCGGCGCAGGACCGCACCCTTCTCGTTCCTGGGCGCGCCGTCGCACTCGGCGACGATCCGCAGTTTGTACTCCGGGCTGAAGGAGCGGCGCTTCGGCCTGGGAGCCGGGTCGGATCCGGCGGGCTTGGTGCTGGTCATGAGGCGTGGTTCTCCTGTCGTGCCCTCTCAGGCTAACCCGCCGAAGCGGAACGTCTCACCCAAGGCTGACAGAGAGGGCCTTGGCTGGCGGGTATTCCCGAAACATGCCTGAGAGTCGCCGTTTTCCAAGCGACCTCTCCGATGCCCGGCCGAAGCTGGTCGAGCCGGTCCTGACCGCCTGGCGGTCAGAGCACCGAGGCCACGGGCTGGACATAAGCAGGCCGCCGAACCATGACCTGCAGCCTTCTGAACGCGGTCCTCTACGTGAATCGGACCCGGGACCCCCTGGCGCTATCTGCCGCACAGCTACCCGCACTGGGACACCGTCCACGCCTACTTCGCCCGCTGGCACGAAAAGATCATGCGCAGAAAGTAACCATTGACGACCAGGCAGTAGCCTCCTGCGAAGCATCCCGGTGGAACAGTGACGCGCCCGCGCCTACGTGCCATGATGCGCCTCATGTTCATGATCACCGCCACGCTGGCTGCGGATTCCTCCACCCCGACCGGGGCTCTCATTGTCATCGCCGTGCTGGGAATCGCAGCCGTTTGTTACGGAGGAAGGTGGGCCTTCGACGTGCGTGGCGCTGTGAACCTCACGATGAAGCGCCGTCGGGCTGCCATCGAGCTGAAGGCGCAGCAGACTGGCAATCTAGGCCTCGCCGATACCGACATCGTTCGGCCGTTGTTCTTCAGGCTCATCGGCAGTGTCATCGCAGTGGGCGGACTTGCACTGCTGCTCCTAGCCGCAGCTCTCGCAACCACCTGAAGGAGACCGAGAGTTCCCGCAAGATCGCGAGCTGCCGCCAGTCCATCAGCGGCTCGTACGTACAGTGTGCGCACCCACGGCGGCCTCATCCTAATGGCTTGATTCGTCGGCATCAACCCGAAGCAGCTCCCGTGGCAGGACGCGAGGAACTACTCACCGCGGCGCCGCTAACACTGGGTGCTATAGGCAGACGTTGGAATGGCGCCGTGCCCAGATCGAACGTCCCCGGGTTCGAAACATCTCGCCGTTCAGGCGGGAGGCAGCCGTGGGAGCATTCATAACCCTCCCACGGACACGGCCCCGCCAAAAGCCCAGGTCACAGCCGCGCAACACCCGACCTGGACGCCAGACGCACCACGTTCGCCGCACTCCACGAGGCGTTCGCCGCACGCTAAACGGCCCCCAGAAGACACGTTTCCCCAGGTCAGAACGTTTCTGCCTGGGGATCTTGGTGGGGCGGGTGGGACTCGAACCCATTCAGGTGACGCCTCTCACCTGCAATGATGCCGAAACAACGGACAAAGCAGCCCGTTTCAATCCGGCTGGGTCCTCCTCGATCCGGCTCGCACGGGAACCGTGCGGCGTTCGCCGCACCCACCGCCTCACGCATGTACTACTGCAGAGGAGCGCGGGGAAAGGGTCGCCCTCACCGTCGCCAGATCTTAGTGATCTTGAACTGTTGGCCCATCGCCTCGCGCCCTCGCGCAATCACTTTTCGTAATGAGCGACTCGGATCTTCTCTGACACGGAAAACGTTGAGCGGCACAAGCCTACGACTCGGCCGTGGCCATCGGGGCGTCTCCGTGAGCCGCGGAAACGTCACCTGATAACGGACAGGCATGGAACCCCGCTCGCCGTGATTCTCACCGGTGGCAACCGCAACGACCTCACACCGCGCATGCAGCTGATCGACGCCATCCCGCCTTCAGTGGCCGGGTCGGCACCCAGGCCGCGCACCGGATTCACTCTTCTTCGGCCGCGAGTACGACCAGGACGTCTACCGCGAACAGGTCCGATAACGCCGCATCGGCCGACGTGACCGTGAACGTAGGGGATTGCCGCATGTCCGCCGGAAGTTACGCCAGTTCGTGAGCTCTGGGCGCTCAGTTCGTGAGATCGGCGAGGGCGATCGGGGTGAACCGGATGGCGTCATACGCCGAGGTGCGACCCGTCTCGTACAGCAGGCCGACGTGGTCCGCGTCGACGCGTGCCATGTCGGAGTAGGCAGCCTTGCTCGGGGAGACGACTAACCCGTCGGACCAGGTCGCACCACCGTCGCCACTCGTACGCACCGTCATCCGCGCACGGTCTTCGGGGTCGGATGGTGCGGCCATGAACAGCGAGCCGCCCGCCGCGCTGTCGCCCACGTGGAGGAGACTTCCCTGCACCGTGGGCGCGGTGATGTCCGCGACTGCCTCGAAGGGCGATTCCAATGTGACGCCACCGTCGCGGCTCCAGGCGTGCACACGACTGCCCGGCGCGCTTCCGTGCTGGTTGCGGGCGTTGAAATACACCTGCCCATCCGGGAGTTCAGCGACCGCGGTCTCATTGACGTGATGCAGCTCGCCCCCGGCGGGGTCGACATAACCGACTCGCCAGGTCGCACCGCCGTCGTCACTGATCAGGGAGTGGCCGGCGTAGTGGTGCGGTTCCACCCCCGTATCCGAGCTCCCGGGTCCGGGGGCGACGGAATGGTTCGCTGCCACCACGATGCGGCCCGCGTGAGCGCCGTGGGTCAGGGTGATCCCGTGTCCAGGCCCCGTGGCGTACCAGCGCCAGTCCTGGCGCTTCACCGCATCGGTGATCTCATGGGGCGGAGACCAGGACAATCCCGCGTCCGTACTCGACTGGACGTAGACGCGCCGCCCGTCCCGGGAAGCCGCAGCGCCCGTCATGATGGCGCGCTCCGTCGTCCGGCCGCCGTTACGTGTGGTGAGGAGGACCATCCGGGTACCGGACGCGTCGACCACGGGGGCGGGATTTCCCAGCGTGTCCGAGCCTGCGTCCGCGACCCGGGTCAGTGCGGACCAGGTGCAGCCGCCGTCTCGTGACACCCGCTGCACGACGTCGATATCGCCGTGATCCGCGGCGCCATCGCGACGGCCTTCCGCGAATGCGACCAGGACCGGACGATCGGAACTCGACTCCCTCACCGTGACCAGTGCCGGTATGCGGAAGACGTCGTAGCCCATCCGGCCCGACACGAACACGTCAGTTGGCGCGCACCGCAGCACAGTTGGCGGAACAGCGCTCCGCTGGTCGGCTGTCTGCGGAACGACCTGGCATCCCGCGATGAGGAACGACACCCCAGCCAGTACCGGATACCGGCATCGAACCATCACGCGTCCCCCGCACATCACCCCGGAGCCGTCACTCCACTTGTTCGTAACAGTAAGTGCGTCGACCGTACGAACGAGATGCATCGACACCGCTTCCGTTCGAACACCTCATGAAGACCAGGCGTCGATATCCTCGGCGTCGCCCTGATCGAGGTGAAGCCACCTCTTCCAGGCAAGCGCAGCCCGATCCTTAGTACGCCAACAGCGACCGCACGGACACCTCTAGACTGTCGGAACACCCCCTGCCTGCTACTCAACTTAATTGGGTGATGTCGGGCCGTTCGCATGTCACCGGCCGAGTCGGGGCGATAGTTGTGGGGTGTGCGATACGCGCAGAGCGGCGGTTTGACCGATGCCAAGAGGGCTGGAAGAGAGGGGATCCGGCTGGAAGCGGTCGGTCGCTTCGAGAGCGGCGCGAAGAACCGTTGAGATCGCGGCCGGGTGAGCGAGCGGCCGGTGGAGCGAGCGGCCGGTGGAGCGCTGGTGCCGTCAGTGGCGCGAGCAGGGCGAAGAGGGCGCCCGGTCGAAGGGGTCGCGGATCGCCACGGCGCCCGAGGCTTTCGGCAGACCAGATCGCGCAATTGGAGCGGGAGTTGGAGCGCGGCCCCCTCTCCCGCGACTGCGCTGACCAGCGGTGGACACTGGCCCGGGTGAGGACTCTGATCGGACGGTTGTTCCACGTCAGCTACACAGTGGAAACAACATGGCGGCTGCTGAAGCATCATGGCTGGTCGTGGCGGCATCCAGCCCGGCGAGCGATCGAACCGTGACGACACGGCAGTGGAGTTATGGAAGAAGGAGGTGTGGCCGCAGGTAAAAGCACAGCGGCGGCCCGCAATGCTGGCCTCGCCCTCGAGGACGAGGCCGGCATGTCACTGAGGCCGCCACGCGCGAGGTCCTGGGGCCGAATCGACCAGACGCCGGTAGTCCGCGTCCGGGTCAGGGGTTCCGGGCGGGTTTCAATGGCGGGCATGGTCTGCTCCCCGGAGACCGCTCCCGGCCGTGAGCCGGGACCCGCGCGGCGAGCGGAGCAAGCCCTTGAGGCCGCCTTCCTTCCTCAAGGGAGATCTCTGCCGGTGCCGCCCAATCGGTCCTCCACAGCCGCGCGGACTTCGCTCCAGGGGTCGTGTCGAAGGGATTCCAATGTCTCCCTGGACGTATTCCTGTGCTGTGCAACCCTCATTCTGATCGATTCGTCCGCATCGTGAGCGAGTCGCTCGAGAAGGTCCGGTGACAGTTTCCGCTTCATGGTCACCATGAAGCGGACGCGAGTATCGGGGTCGTCGATCAATAGCTCCAGAACAGCCAACGGCACCGTTTTGTTCTGGACTACCCCCACCCGTTCTTCCGGATACCGATCGATGACCTCCGTCCATACCTGCACGGACGCCTCCTCCGCTGCCGCCCTGCAGCATTGCTGAGGATCCGAGCTGTTGCGCAGCCGTACGAAATCGTCGGCGGTCTCGATCATCCCTTGACGCCCCTCAATTTGTTCATCGGAATGAATTTCCCCGTGTCGCCCTTCCACTTGTCCGGCATGTAGGTGCCGTATTTGTCGGCGTCCGAGATCCATTCGAGCCCCTTGCTGGTCTCCCGATAGACCTTGAACGCCGATTGGCCGTGGCCGGTCACATCCGGAGTCCACCAGGTGCCGTCCGAGGCGCTCTTATGGAAGGTGGTCTTGAACGGACCTCCCTTCAGGAGTTTCGTCGAGCCTTCCTTGGTTAGCTGCCAAAGCCCTCGGCCAGCGACGTCACAATTGGTGTTGTGAACGAGGACCGGCGTCTCGCCGGCCAGCACATAGTACGTATGCACTCCAACGACCGTGAGGTCGTAGGTGCGGCCGGACATCCGGAAGTGCCGGATGCTCTCGACGGTCGCGGATATGCCGTCCGCGGTGAGCAACCGGGTGCCGGGCGTGAGGTCTCCGGCGTTCACCCATGCCTGTGCGTCCGGGCTCCAGAAGGGGTGGTGGTCGGTGGCGGTGATGCCGGCTTCGCCGTCGGTGGTGGTGACAGCAAGCCGGGTGTAGTGCTTGTCGTCGTCCTTGGTGATGGTGGCGACCACTTCGCGGGCCTGTGTCCGGCCCGTCACGGGATCGGTGGCAAGGACCTTGTCGCCGGCCTCCACCTGTTCGATGGGTTTGCTCGTGCCGTCGGCCATCGCGACCTCGGTGCCCGCCACGAAGCTGTGCCGTACGGCGCACGTGGCCAGTTTGGCGGCGTCGGCATGCTTGCCGGCCTTGAGCAGCTTGGCGGCCTTGCCGACCTTGCCCCAGGGGGTGAGGCCCACCACTGTCCACAGGCAGCCGCTGGCACTGCCCTGGGCGCAGTCGATGGCGTCCCGGACTCCGATGAGTTCCAGCAGGTCGATGCCGGAGGACCGCACCCAGCCGAGATCGTGGGCGGCCGCGCAGACCTCGGAGTCGGGGTTGGAATGGCACTGGCCCTCGCACCAACGCATGACCTGGGCCTGGTAGTCGCCCCACAGGTCCTGGTAGCCGGAGCGGTAGTTCATCTCCTTCGGAGTGGGGATGCGCACACCGGCCAGAAAGATCGGTTGGGGTTCGGCCACAGGCTTGGACGTGGGCTTCGGGCCCCGGCCCGCAGAGGACTTGGCGCTCGGCGGGGTCCAAGCGGTCTCGCGTACGACGTAGGCGACCTTGCCGTCCTTGTCGTAGCAGTTGTAGTGGGTGCAGCCGGGGCCGCTTCCCGGTCCCCAGGCGCTGTCGGGGTTGCCCATGCTGCAGCTGTCGCAGTACAGGCCGGTGGGGTCGGACCCGGTGACGGGTGAGTGGTTGGCGTAGGCGTAGCCGTTGATCTGCTGCGGGCTGGCCGGGTCCATGATCGGGTCGACGCTGATGAAGCGGCCGGTGGATGCGTCGTACTCACGCGCGCCCAGGTGGGTGAGGCCGGTACTGGTGTCGGTGGTGCCACCGACGAAGCCCTTGGTTCCGGGCCAGCCGGCGGGCTCCTCGCCTCGCGCCCTGCCGAAGGGGGTGGTGCTGCGCCGGGTGAGGGACAGGTCGGCCGAGTCGACGGCGAGCTGTCCGGTGCCGTGGTGGTCTCCGAGGGTGAAGGAGATGCCGCCGCCGTCGCTCTGGACCGCCTGGTTGCCCCCGCCGAGGTCGATGTAGCGGGTGGCCTTCGGGGTGGTGGACCCCTTGGCCAGCGTGATCTCAGCGGGTCCGAGGTAGAGGACGGTCTCGGTGGGGGTGCGGCCGATCAGCCGCTGCCCCTCGGCGTCGTAGAGGTATGCGGTGACCTTGTCGGCGGAGCCCTCGACGGGCTCGGTGACCTTGGCGAGATGGCCTTCCGCGTCCCATTCGAGGGTCTGCTTGTCACCTCCGACTGTGCGGGTGCGGGTGTTGCCGGTCTCGTCGTAGGTGTAGGAGTCGCGGGCCGTGCCGTTCGGTCCGGCCGAGGTGACCGAGGTCAGGGTGTGGGGTTGCGCGGTGCCGGGGTCGGGGTAGTCGTAGGTGCGGCCGGTGTCCTGCGCCGGGTCTCCGGCGAGGTCGTGCCGGGTCTCGGTGAGGCGGTTGCCCGCCTTGTCGTAGGTGTACGAGTTCCAGTAGGGCGCGGGACCGCCGACCGAGCTGCCCGAGGGCGCGTCGGCGCAGGCGGTGGTGGCCTGCGTCCACTCGGTGGTGAGCCGCTGCAGGTGGTCGTAGGTGAAGCACTGGGTGTCGGTACCGGTGCGGTTGACGTCCGCGACGCCGAGGATGTTGCCTGCCTCGTCGTACGTGTACGTGGCGAATTTGTCGACGCCCGGCTGGTCTTCGCGGTCGACCCGGCTGGTCTCCAACCGCTGGGTGCCCCGTTGGTAGGTGTTGTTGACCTGGGTGATTTTCCCGGCCGCACCGTTGGTCAGCTGGGTCTGCAGGGGCTTCCCGGTGTAGCTGTACGCGGTGACGGCCTTCAGGCCCTGGCTGTCGGTGATCCCGACTGGGCGCAGTGTGTCGTCGTAGCTGTAGGTGACACCCCCGCCGGGCAGGGCTCCGGCCGCGGGGAAGCCGATACCGGAGACGGTCCCGTCGGTGTTGTAACCGGTGTTGAACTGGTAGCTGCCCTGCAAGGCACCCTCGGCGGCGGGGACGGTGATGCTGGTGCGTGTGGCGCGGTAGAGCGGGTCGTAGTCCAGCACCTTGGTGGTGTAGGCGGCGGTACCGCTGTAGCGGGTGCTGGAAGCGAGGAAGCCCTCGGCGCCGGAGACCGTGTCGTAGGTCCAGTCGGCCAACAGGTTTCCGGTGGCCGAGCCCTCGCGCAGATCGGTGCGGCGGCCCAGACCGTCGTAGCCGTAGAAGAGTTTGTTCTTCGCCGTCCTCGTGTCGGTGGTCGAGGTCAACTGCCCCCGGTCGTCGTAGGTGCTGACGGTGGTGCCGCTGTCCGGGTCCTTGCTGGTGACATTGTGGCCCAGTTGGTCGTAGCCGTAGGTCCAGGTGTTGCCGGCCGGGTCGGTGACCTTGGCGAGTTGCCCTGCGGGGGTGTGCTCGTAGCGGGTGGCGTCGTAGGGTGCTGCGACGTTGCGCGAGTGGTGCTGGCGTAGCTCGGACGGTTTGCCGCGGGCGTCGGTCAGGCTGGTGGTGGCGGTGCCGCCGACGGGCGGGATCACGGTCGTCCGGTCGCCGCCGTACACGGTGCGGGTGGTGCCGAGGGGCGTCAGTCCGTCTCCGTTGCCCGCTCCTTGGGTGGTTTCGGTGAGGCGGCCCAGGCCGTCGTAGGTGTTCCACGCCTGGGTCTCGACGCTCAGGGCGTTGTCCAACGTGAACAGCCCGGTCTGCGGTGCGCCCGTCGTGTAGTACGGGGCGAATGCCTTCGTGGCCAGGCCCCGGTCGTCGTAGAAGGTGTCGGTGACCAGCCGGCCGCCCTCCGGTCCTGGGATCTGTGCCTGACGGGGGCGCAGGAAGCCGTCGTACAGGGTGTACGTGGTCAGCTGGAGGGCGTTCTTGCCGAGGGTCTTCGAGCCGATGGCGACCGGCCGGCTCTCGCTGACCGTGTAGGTGAACTCGTGGTTCGGGGTGTGGTTGCTCGCTTTGGAGCGGTTCGGCAGCCAGACCTTCAGGGAGCGCCCGAGGGCGTCGTAGGTGAGGTCCGTGCGGAGGTTGTTGGTGTCCAGTTTCGTGGTGGGCAGGCCGCGCAGCGGGTCGAGTGTGGTGGTGCTGGTCTGTGCGGAGGCGGCGTCTGCGGTTCTGGCCGGCGGGGTGGTCACGGTGACCTGTGCGGCCCGGCCGGACGCGGGCGTGTAGGCCGTTGTGGTCGTGCGTCCGTCGGCGCGTGCTGTCTTCGACACCTGCGTACCCGAGGTGTCGAAGACGACTGTGGCGGCCAGGTCGGTGGCCTTCAGGGGACGGCCGTAGGCGTCGTACGTGGTGTTGTTCTCCAGGTACGTGGCCCGGCTGCCGGTGTGCTCCTTGAGTGTGGCTGACTGAGTGGGGTCGCCCTTGGCCGGTGCCGCTCCGTACGTGCCGTTGTCGTAGGCGGTGCGGGTGGGGGAAATGACGTCCTTGCTGCGGTCGACGACCGTCGCCGTGCAGGCGGCGGCCACCGTCTCTACGCGGGAGGGCAGCGTCAGGATGTTCTTGGCGGTGCTGGTGGCGAACGTGGAGCGGGTGCACTGGTCGTCGGTCGTGAGGGAGGTGTCGGCGAGGTCGTTCACCTCGACGGCCCGGCCCGCCACGGTGTCGTACGTGGTGGAGGTGGCGGTCTCGCGCCAGCTGGCGCCCGTGCCGTTGTCGAGGGAGGTGAAGACGCGGGTGTTCGACGCGCCCGTGAAGTTCGCCGTGATCGCGCCCCAGGAGCGGGTCCGCCTGGCCGTCTCGTGGTGCCACGGCCTGCTGACGGTCTTTTTCAGGACCTTGCCACCCGGCGCGGAGTACACGGCGGACTTGTACTCGAATCCTCCTGCGGCTTCGTGGTCGGTGATCGGCTCACCCTCCCCTGCCCCCAGGGAGACGGACACGTCCTTCGTGCCGCCTGAAGGGGCTTTCCGGTCGCCGTGCATCCCGCGCAGGAAGTAGTGCTCCTCCTGAGACTTCATGGCACCGACGCCACCGGTCTGGACACGGACGTGACCGTAGCCGCGCCACTGGGACCAGGTTTTGAACTTCTCCTTGGTCAGTCCGTCGTCGTCGTCGAAGTGCCAGGCGGCATAGCCGACGTAGGTGTAGCGGGTGACCTGGTCCGGTGCAGTCCCTGTGCGGTCGGTGAGGGTGACAGCGTCGACGACGTACTTGTTGAACCACTGCAGGGTCGGGTCGTCGCTGGTGCTGCCCCCGATGTACTGGGGGAAGCAGCGTGTGGTGTTGGTCTGTGGGACGGGAAGCGCGTTCCAGTCGCAGGCGGGGGCGGAGTAGTCGACGCTGATTTGGCCGCCGTACTCGTCTGAGATGTCCGACAGGCGTTCCTTGATGAAAGGGGCCTTGCCGTCGCCGGTCCTGTCCAGCCGGTTGGCTGCCTGGGAGTAGCCGAGCGTGGTTTTCGGCAGGGTGACGGCCGGGGTCGCGGTGTGGCCGGTGTGCTGGATCGATTCGAGGAGCAGCTGGTAGTCGACGTCGGCCATGCCCCAACGGTGGCCGAGCTTCCATGAGTCGACAGCGGAGTAGGTGCCGTCGCTCCCGAGGACCTGGGTGGTGAGGGAGGCCAGGCGTTTGCGGGTCCAGAAGGTGGGTGAGAGCCGGCCCTGGTCGCAGGTGGTCGCCGCGGGGCAGTTCATGTCCCACGGGGTGTCGTACCAGTAGAAGGACTTGTCGCCGATGGTGTCTGCAGCACAGGTCACCCCGGTTTCGGGGAGACAGCGTTCGGCGTTGTCGAAATCTACCTTGGCCAGGGCCTTGTCCGCGTACAGGTCGGTCGCCTTGAGGCCGTACTCGATACGGTCGAGGGATCCGCCGCGGACGTACGGCGTGTCGTCGGCGTCCTTCAGGTTGCGGCCGTAGGAGTTGGTCTCCTTGTCGTAGTAGTACGCGACGGCGTTGCCGTGGAGGTCGACGGCGTAGTCGAGGTTCCACCGCCAGGCCTGCTGGCACCAGGAGTCGGCGAACGTCGTGCCGTGGCACTGATCGCCGCTGTCGTCGCCGTAGACAGGGGCGGTCCACGTGGAGTCGGTGGTCTCCTTGCCGGTGGCCCAGCCGGGCAGTCGGTGGTAGCCGAAGTAGTAGCGGGTTCCTTCCGGGGTGGTCAGTTCCCAGTACTCGTTGTCGTTGTCGCCGTTGCCGCGGGTGGCCTCGGTCAGTCTTCTTACCTTCGTGCCGTCGTCGTTCTGGAGCTTGAAGGTGTCGTTGCCGGTGGGGACCAGTTCTCCCGCCTTGCCGTTGAAGGAGATAAAGGCGTTGTCGTAGCCCCAGCACAGGTCGCCGGGTGTGTGGCCGTCGGCGTTCTTGATGTCGTCGTCCGCACACGGTTTGTAGCGGCGTTCGATGGAACCGGGCCACAGGTCGAAACCGTCACCCACCCAGCTGGACTGGTTGTTGGTCGTGCCCGTACGGCCGTCGATGCTGCCGGAGGAATAGCTCATCCCGAGGATGGGACGCATGCCGCCGGGAACGTCCGGTACGGGTATGTCGTAGGACCAGGTGAAGTCACCGGTGTTGACGTTGGTGTGCCACGCCGCGGAGGGCGAGAGCGGGGTGGCCGTGTAGTCCCCGGCCTCGCTGGAGGCACCGGCCTCGGCGGCCAGTACGGTCGCAGTGCCTGCCTGCAGGGCGAGGCCCGTGGCGGTGAGCCGGTGCTTCTCTGTGTCGTTGGTGGTGGTGACCGGCTTGCCCGTACGACAGTTCGGGTTGTCCGGGGTTGTGAGGGAGCAGGCGGGCAGCTGCACCAGCCGCAGCCGTGAGGCGTAGGCGCCACCGTGGGCCTGGGCGAAGGCGGCGTAGTCGACCTGTACACCGACGCCGACCGTCCCGGCCTGCCGCTCACCGGTGGGAGCCGCGGGCGTGAGGGTGAACAGCAGTCCCTCGACGCCCGCCTTCGCCGTTCGCGCCCGGTCGAGCACCCGCACGGCAGCCGACTCCGCGGGCGGGGGTGCGTTCTTCTGCCGGGCCGTCCTCGGCGACGGCGCGGTCAGGGCGACGGGCAGGGCCCCGGCCTTGCGGGGGGCCTGCCCCGTGCCGGGTACCTTCACCGTTGCCGTGCCCGCACGGGCCCAGTCCGCCCGGGGCTCGGCCTCCGGCGCGGTCGGTACGCCGTCGCCGGTGCGGGGCCGGGCCTTGGCTGTGTGCCCGGTAAGTGGCTCCTCGGAGCTCGGCAGTCCGGGGAGTTCCTTGCCGTCGTCGGCGATCGCCGGGGCACTGACGCCCTGGAGAAGCGTGCCGACCAGGACGGCCGACACACTCAGGGCGACTCGCCTGCGTAGCACGGCCCATCTGCGCGATCCGGCTCTGCCGTTCATTCGTCGTCCCTCACTGGATCCGGCCCCGGGCATGCCTGCCCACTGGCTCGCGTGGGTGGTGAAGTCTGCGCGTGGTTGCGATGGGCCGTGGCCCGCCCTGCGGGCGGGCCACGGGCGTGGTCAGTTCTCGGCTGGCACTCGTGTGGGCAGGCCGGGCCAGCCCTGCGCCAGCATGCTGATCTGCGTCTCGTCCAGTGCTCCCTGGAAGGCCCAGATGTCGTCGATGCCGCCCGGCCAGTACTCACCGGCGGTGGAACCGTCCAGGACGCGGCCCACTTGCAGGGACTTCGTGGCCGGGAAGGCCGCCGTGTTGGCCGCCCACGACACCCGGTCCGTGCAGGACGGGTCGTCCGACGTACCGTCCTCGTCGGTGTCCGGGCAGGTCACCTGCTCCAGCTGGCCGTTGACGTAGAGGCGTGCCTGATCGGCGAAGCCGTCGTACACGAGCGCCAGGTGGTTCCAGTCGGTGGCGCTGTAGAAGGACTGGTTCTCCACCCTGACCGCGACTGCGGTGGCGGAGTCCGTGCCGGCCACTTCGATCTGCCACCGCCCGATGCCCTGCGCATCGGGAACGTAGCGGACGGCGAAGGCACTCGTGGTGGCCCCTGCGGCGCTGATCACGGTGGCCGGCCCGTCGGGGACGGCCGCTGCCTGGGCCCATGCGGTGACCGTGTAGCTGGCGCCCGTGTCCAGCGGAACGCCGGTGGTGGCCGCGTAGTCGTCGACGCCGTCCAGGACGAGAGCGCCGTTGTCCACCCAGCCGGAGCCGATCGCGGCATTGCCGTTCAGCGTCAGCGGGTAGGCGCCGACGACCGCGTTCGGGGAGGCGGCAGGCGCGGCGGGGTTGCTCTCCAGCAGCCAGCGGCTCTTGACCAGCGGGCGCTGCTTGAACAGCTGCCGCACCTCGTCGTCGGAGATGGTGCGGTCGTACAGTTGTACGTCGTCGAGGTTGCCCTGGAAGAAGTTACTGAACCCGCTGCTGTAGCCGGACGCCCCCAGGGTGACGGATCCGGAGGCGAGCCAGGGCGTGGTGAAGGGCTGGGTGGCTTTGAGGCAGCCGTTGACGTAGAGGCGGATCTGCTGGGCGTCGATGTCGTAGACACCCACCGCGTGAGCCCATTCACCCGAGGCGGCCAGGGGGCAGTTCGGGTCACTGATCGCGGTCTCCACCGCGCGTACAAGAGGGGCGTCGGCCGTGTCGGCGATGGCCCGCTGGAAGACCCACCCCGTGGTGGAGTGGTACAGCTCGAAGCCCCGGTTGGCGATGCCGTTCTGATGGGCCACCACCATCGCCCGGTTGGGTTTGTCCTTGGGCACCCGTGCCCAAGCGGAGACAGCGAAGCTCTGATAGGTGTCCATCACAGGACGGCCGGTGGTGGCGCGGTCATCAGTACCGTCCAGTTCCAAACCGGTACCGGCCACCCCTCCCGCCCCGCTCTTCGCACCGCCCTGCAGCACCGCATCCGCCTGCTGGGCACGACCCGTCAGCGTCGTCGCCGCGCTGTCCTCGTCCAGCGGCCATACGAGCTTGGCCGGGCGATTGGTGTCCACCGGCTGCTTCGCGTGCAACCGTGCCACCTGGCCGTCGACCAACTGATAGTCGAACAGTTGCACGTCGTCCAGATCACCACCGAAGAAGTTCTCCGTCGTGCCGTAGTGCGAGGCCGCTCCCAGGATCGTCCTGCCCCGCGCGTCCCACGGCCCCGTGAAGGGAGCCGTCCCGACGAGCTTCCCGTCGACATACAGCTTCAACTGCTGGCCCGGGTTGTCGAATACCCCCACCAGATGGGTCCAGACCCCAAGCCGGCCACTCACGCACCCGGTGTCACCCGCCGGGCACGCGGGCTGCACCGCGCGCACCGTCGTGGTCCCCGACGCGTCCGCGGTGTGCCGCAGGAAGGCCCAGCCACCTAGCGCCGAGGAGTGGTAGATCTCGAACCCACTGGTGTTGTGGCCCGCCTGGGATACCGCCACCGTGGCGGCGTCCGGTTTGTCGGCGGGAAGCCTCGCCCACAACGACACCGAGAAACTCTTCCCGGTGTTCAGAACCGGCGAGAGTGTGGCCGCGTGGTCGTCCACGCCGTCCAGGTGGAGGCCATTGCCGGTCACACCGTCCGACCCCGGCAGTGCACCGCCGAACAGTTCCGCCGGCCAGGTGCCGCCCTGGCCCCTGGCCGCAGCCGCCCCGGCGGGTTCATCGAGGTCCCAGGTCAGCCGGTCCGGCTGCCCGGCCCTCACCCGGAACTGGTAGGTGCGGATCTCGCTGCCGTTGCCCGCCGTGTCGAAGGCTTGCGCGGTGACGAAGTTGACGCCGGTCCTGGTCGGCATGAACTTCATGGTCTTCGCACCGCCGCCCGACGTGGTCAGTGTGTGCTTGCTGCTCGGGTCACCGTTGACACCGAACCAGTACTTCGACACGTCGGTGGAGGAGGAGTCGACCGTGAAGGTGCCGTACCGGCCCACGCCATCGAGCCAAGGGTCCTCTGGATCCTCGGGGTCGGAGGGTGGGTACTGGCCGGAGACGATGGAGGGGCCGGCCGGCACGGAGGTGTCGTAGACCATGTTGCAGGCGGTCGCGGAGCCGACCCATGACCAGGGCGACCACTGCGCCCCGTCGTTCGAGCGGGCCGACCAGCCGATCGTCCTGTTCTTCGGGATACTGCTGGGCAGCGACAGGGAGAAGTCGGAACCCGATGCCTTGTAGGTGGAGACGGCCGAGGTCCAGCGGCTGATGAATCCCTTGCCGTCCCCGGAGTCCCACGAGGCTTCGAACTGCACCCGGACCCGGTCCTTGTCCGGGTCGGTCACGTCATTGGCCCGCAGCGTCGGCAGGATCCGCACCCGCTTGGCCGCGCCCGGCTTGCCACACGCGCCACCCGGGTTCTGCGTCAGCTGCGAGGCCTTGATCTGTGCGGGCGGACGGTTGTACTGCACCCGCAGGAACGCGTCATCCGAGAACCGCTTCCAGGTATACGGATCCGACTCACTCGTGGCCCGCATACCGAAGGTCAGAGTCGGCCACTTCCCGGCTGCCGCCTGCGCAACCACGCTCTTCACGTTGAACTCGGCGTCGGCGGACGCACAGCCATCGGCGCCGTAGGCGAAACTCCGGTTCTCGATGTGGTCCACCCAGAACCCGGACGCGCTCTGCGAGTTCCAGGTGGTCGAGGAGTTGATCCCCTTCGTCCGCCACAACTGGACCTCCCGCTTGTCACAGGAAGCGGCATGCGTCTCACGCACCACGAACTCTGCCGACAGGATCGACTTCCCCGCGAACCGGGATGTCGGAATCTGATAGAAGAGCCGCTTGGTGTCGTACGGCTTGCAGTACACCCACCCGCAGTACCCGAGCCCCGCATCGGAGTCCCCGTTGAACTTCCACTGCGGCGAACCCGCCCAGTACTTCGAGACCATCGTCCAGGCCGACGCCTTGGGCGAATACCACTGCGGATCGATGAACACCGGATAGACCGTGTCCTGACCCATCAGAACATCCCGGTCCGGAGTGAGGACCAACTCGTCACCCCCGGCCGGCACGTCCACCCCAACCGGCGCGAGCTGCCCCGACTCTCCGGCACCGGGCTCCTCGGACTCTCCGGACCCGGCCTGCGGCGCGGAAATCACCGAGGTGGCCGAGTGCGAGGCAACGGCGGCCTCCCCCGGGCTGGAGTCCCACATGACGGGAGTGGGCGCTTCGAACACCACACCGCCCGCTCCCCGGTCGACCGCCTCAATCCCGCCTTCGGGCGTCTCCCTCACGGCCATGCCGCTCGTGGCAAGCCGCAACCGCAGCTCGGCGAGACGGGGGCTGCCTGCGGCTTCGGCCGACTTGACGACCAACAGTTGAGTGAAACCGTCCGGCGTGGCCGTGAGCCGCAGGTCCACGCCAGGAAGGATGTCGGTGTACGTCGCCGTGTCGCCAGCGAGAGCCGGCGCCGGCACGACACCAGGCCAGGACAGCTCAAGTGTCCGACCGGCACGCGCGAGACGCACCAGCGGCCGCTCGCCTCCGTTGGAGAACGAGAGCTCGGCCGTGGACGCCCTGGGAGCCACCGCGCCACCGGACGCGACCAGCGACGTGTCAACCGCCTTCCACGTCCCGTCCTTGCGTGCCCACACCGGCCGCAGATGCTCCCGCGCCTGCAGCAGACCTTCAGGTGTAGCGAAGACTTCACTGGACTCACCGCGCAGCGACATCACTTCCACGCGCTCGCCCGTGCGCTTCGCCTCGTTCAGGGCATCCGTCTCGGACGACCCTTCCGGGACACCCGCAGGAGCCTGCTGCGCGGTCGGCTGAACACCGTCGCTGGCACGCGGGCCGAGGCCGTGGGCGCTCCCGAGCCACCGGACAGACCGGCGGCCAGAGCACAGACCAGACTCACCGCCGCGGCTCTACCGACCGTTCTGCGCAAACGGGCACAACACAACATCCCCCAGCCCCTCCCCAACCCCCGCCATGCCCTCACATATTGCGAGAGCGATGTGACGGTAGGTATGGGAGAGCCGTAAGTCCACCCGCGTAAATCAGGACATCGCTCCAGGTTTCACACGCGTCACGAAGAGACCTGAGTGACGTCGAACACACCCGCCGGCTACAGGAAAGCGGTGGGCTCACTCCCGCCGAACTCACGGAACACCCCGGGTGAACGGACGGAGCCGGTCACCTGCCCGGCCGGTCCGGAGAGTTCGAGGGTCAGGGCGACTACAGCGACACCCGTCAGAGCCTCGAGTCGGCAGCCACAGGCCACCCACGAATGGGCCGATGTCGCATCCATACGGGGCGGGCTGAGTGGGGTGCGGAGCCTTCCTCAATCGGCCGTGGGATCTTTCAACGACGCTCCCACGGAGGCGTCGCCACAAAAGGCCAGGTCAAAGCCATGCAGGGCTCGCCTTCGGTGTGCGAGGACCCACGTTCGCCGCACCTACGTGCGGCGTCCGCTGCACGCAAAACGCCCCCGAAAGACACGTTTCCCCAGGTCAGAACGTTTCTGCCTGGGGATCTTGGTGGGGCGGGTGGGACTCGAACCCAAAAGCGTGACGCCTCTCACCTGCGACGATGCCAAAACAACGGACATAGCCACCCGTTTCCATCTGGCTGCATCCTCCTCGATCCGGCTGGAACGGGGGACCGTGCAGCGTTCGCTGCACCAGCCCTTCTTCACTTCAACGCGACCACGGCCCTCGAGGCGTAGGCAGAGCCATATTCGAGAGGACAACGCACCACCCCGGTCTGCGGCGAGCTTTCATGAGCCCCCTGACACCGCTACCAACCCAGGGCGCCGCTACGTTCCGTAGCGGATGGGCCGACGGCCAAGCCATTGGGTCGTGATGTCGCAGGGGTGCGACGTTCGGAAGAATGCCGCGCAGGTGCGGACCAGCAGTGCGTCGCGGGCGGCGCCCTCCCTGCATCACCTCGCCGTCGGTGTGCTCCGCCTGGCAGGGCGGAACAACATCACCGAGGGCCTACGCAATCACGGACGGGATCTGACCCGGCCGCCGGCGCCCCTCGGACTCACATGACCATTTCCAACCGATCGCGATAGCGACGCAGTCATGGGGCGCCACGACCACGCACCATTTGCGGACCAGGGAATACGCTTCTCGATAGTTCGACCGCGCCTGCCACAAGCACGGCGCCTTCCGGTCCGTGGGCGCTCACCGCTCGGCAAGTCGGCAGATGTCGCTGTCCGCGACGCCGGTCGCGATGACGCCTGTTGCGGCAAGATCGCGGAGGGCTCTGCAGGTTCGCTTCTCTTGCTGCCGCTGGTCGCCGTCACCGTGACCGGCGTCGCGGAGCGCGGTCACGGCGCGCCGGGTGTCCCAGGTGCCGCCGAGGGCTCGAATGGGCTTCTCCACGATCTGCGCGACGGCTACGGGCGTGGCCCTTACTGAGGTCGGCTACCCATGACGGGAGGGGCATGGGCCGCGATTCACGGCGACGACTGCAGCACTCCGCTGCAGGTCGGAGGCTTCCTGACAGATACACCCCCTTAGAGTTCTAGTCTTGCTTGAGTCTGCACTCAATCGAGACTAGAATCACTGGCGTGAAGCGAAGAGACCTCATGAAACGGCTGAAGCAGATAGCAGCTGAGAAGGAGGTTGACTTCACGGGGCCGGAAGGCAGCGGACGGGGTCGGCACGAGACGTACAAGATCGGCGCCGTCAAAGTCCATGTCCCCCGGCACTCCGAGATCGCGGAGGGCACCGCCGCATCGATCATCCGGACGGCCGAGGGGGCGTGAGCCCCCTCGGCCTCCGGGCCAACCGTCCGCACATCATCGAACTGAGCAAAAAAAGGGGCGCACTGAATGACCACGCACAAGGCAACAGCAGAGCGTCAGGGACGCTTCTGGGTCGTGAGCATCGACGGCCTTCCAAAAGGAGAGCAGAACGTCACGCAGGGCCTCACCTGGACCGAGGCCCACGACAACGCGCGTGATCTGGTCAGCCTCGTTCTGGACATCGAGGACGATCCGGCTGCCTACACCGTCGACCTCATCCCGGCCGACCCGGCGATGTTCAGGGTCATCAGGGAAGCCGAAGAAGCCGATGCTGCCGCACAAGAGGCGGAGAGGCGCCGACGCGTAGCGATGACGCGAGCAGCAAAGACACTCGTCGGCCTCGGACTGACGCAGGCCGAAGCAGGACGCATGCTCGGCGTCACACACCAGCGCATCGCCCAACTCGCACCCAAAACACCGAACAAGAGCGCCAGGAAGAAGCCCATTGCCGCCTGACAGGCGCGACGTGATTGGTGGCTGCGCTGACGGGGCAGGCATCTCCCCGCAGATCGGCTGCGCGTCCTGCGGATGAGTCGTGATGGGAACACCGCCCGAGTAGGAGACCTCACGGCACGCTGCTGCCAGCCGGCTGGCCCGCCGCCGTCGCACGTGCTCGGCGCGCTCATTGCACTCGGTACCCGCCCTCGCCGCCCCGTCGCCGCTCCCCCGTCGTCGGCGCGGGCGCGGTGTCGCGGCCCCACGAGCGAGACGGCGCTTGTACGCAGGCCTGGGCCCGCTGCGCGAGAGGCTCGCCGCGCGGGCGTGCGCGACGCCCAGAAACTGGAAAGCTCTCACCACCCGGCTCGGTCTGCCCGCCAGGGCGGCCAGCCAGGTGCCGGAGTGAGGACGAAGTCTTCACACGCGACTACCTCCCCAGCTCCCGCCGGTTGAGGCAGCGCCTCGGGCATCAGGCTTCCGCCCAGAGCCAGCCATACAAAGCTTCCCGATGACGGCGCTCGGGCGCGAGTACAAGATCGACACACGTTGAGTGGAACGCGACGCCCCCAACGGCCGTGGGAGCGTTCTTAACGGTCCCACACACGCCAGGGCCACAAAAGACCAGCTCACAGCCATGCAAGATCTACCTTGAAGGACCGAAGCCTCACGTTCGCTGCACCTACGTGCAGCGAACGCTGCACGCAAAACCGCCCCCGAAAAGCGTGTTTCCCCAGGTCAGAACGATTCTGCCTGGGGATACTAGGTGGGGCGGGTGGGACTCGAACCCAAACGGGTGATGCGTCTCACCTGCGGAAACACGACAGAGACGGACATTAGCATCCTGCTGGATCCCGCTGCATCGGCCTCGATCCCCGGCAACGGCAATGCGGTGCGGTACGTACCGCACCGCAACAAGGCGGCCGTGGCGCGAGCATCTGAAGCGAATCCACCTGGGCGCATCTGCAGGCTCAGCCTGCACGGAAAAGCACACCTTTCCAGCGCGAGAGGAACACCCATCCAGCTCATCACCGCCTGAACTGAGATACCGACCCTTCACCCTCAGTAATGGCGGCGGCCTGTGCCCCGAAACGTCGAAAAACAGGTCATCGCTGATGATCTTTCGGCCGCGCCCACCAAAAGAGTGCGCAGCACGGTGCTTGTCTGCGCGACGTGCGCTGCGGCGCTCTCGTTGCCCTCCTGGTGACCCAGACAGCTTTTCCCAGAATTCAACATGGTCGCCCGCCCGCAATGCGTCCGAGACAATCCGAACGGCCGAACCCACTACCAGAAGAGAGTGTGGACACGTGGCGACGACGACCCGAATTGTGCCGGGATCTGCCCAGAGCCCGCCAGCGGCGATTCCCCTACTGAACCGACGGCCGCTCCTCGCCATCTGCGTCGGGGTGGGTGTGGTGCTGCTGGCCTTGTCGGGGCGGCACGGATATCACGTCGACGAACTGTACAACCGGGCCACCAGAGAGCACCTTGCGTGGGGGTACGTCGACCAACCCCCGCTGGTCTCGCTGATAGCCAGGGTGGAGATCACCGTGCTCGGCGACACCCTGGCCGCGTTGCGCGTGGTGCCGGCGCTGCTGGCATGCGTGGTGGTTTGGGTGGCTGCCCTCATCGCGCGCGAACTCGGCGGCCGTGGCGGCGCCCAGCTCTTCGCCGCCGCCGCGGCGAGCGCCTCGGTCGTCACGCTCAACGCCGGGCACGTACTGACCACCAACATCCCCGACCTCGTCACCTGGGTGACGGTGGGCTGGCTGGTGATCCGTCTGCTGCGCACCCAGGACACCCGGCTCTGGATCGCCGTCGGCGCGGTCACCGGTGTGGGCTTGCTCGCCAAGAACCTCATCGTGTTACTGCTCCTCGCCCTGCTCGTGGGCGTGCTGGCCATGGGGCCGCGAGCCGTCCTGCGCAGTCGGCGCCTGTGGACGGGCGCCGCGCTCGGCATGCTGATCTCGGCGCCGGCGGTGTTGTGGCAGGTGACGCACGGCTGGCCCGCGATGGAGATGAGCGCCGCGTTGAAGACAGCCCTTGGAGAAGACTCCCGGGTTGCCTTCGTTCCGTTCCAGGTGCTGATGATCGGCTTGTTCCTCACTCCGGTGTGGATCGCCGGAGTGGTGGCCCTGCTGCGCCGTGCGCAGTGGCGGGCGTTCCGGTCGGTCGGCCTTGCCTACCTGTTCATGGCGGCGCTGCTGATCGCCATCGGCGGAAAGCCCGAGTACACCGGCGGTCTCCAGCTGGTGCTGCTGGCGGCGGGCTCGGTCGTGGTGGTGGAGTGGGCGAACACCACCGGCCGCCGGGCGCTGGCCGGTACCGCCCTGGTGGGCAACGTGGTGATGTCGGCCGTGCTCATGCTGCCGGTGCTGCCGGTCGCGTTGTACGGGTCGAACCCGGTACTGAAGGGGCTGGGGGTCTTCCAGATGGACCAGGCGGCCTGGCCCCAACTGGCCGAGCAGGTCGGCGCCGTCAACCGGTCGCTGTCCCCGCCGGACCGTGCGCACGCCGTCATCTACGCCAACCACTACGGGCTGGCGGGTGCCCTGGACCGATACGGACCGGAGCACGGTCTGCCGCACGTCTACAGTGGCCAGAATTCCTACGCCGACTTCGGCAGGCCCGCCGACGACACCGACGTGGTCATCGCGGTCGGCGTGAACCGCAAGACATTCGGGGCCCTGTTCACGAGTTGTGAGCCCAGCGGCACGTTCAAGACCGACTTGCCCGTCGCCGACCAGGACACCGAGTTCCTGGTGTGCCGCGGTCCCCTTGAACCATGGTCACAGCTGTGGCCCAAACTCACCTGGATCGGCTTCGCATGCCCCTACACGGCCGAAGCCATTACGGCCAAGAGTGAGAAGGGCTGCTCGCTGACGTGAGCGTCGGGCCCGGAAAGGGGCCGTCACGGCACGTGGCCGCGCATGCGATCGCATGCGCGGCCACGTCACTTCAGCGTGGGAAACCGGCGCAGGGCGGGGCTGAGAGTGGTGCCCACGGCTACGGCGACCAGACAGACGGACCAGATCAGCAAGGTGCCACGGCTGTCTCCGTCCGCCATCAGCAGACCGCCCACCAGCGACCCGATCGCACCGGCACCGCCCGCGAAGAGCCCGACGATGCCGCTCAGCCTGCCGCGCAACGCGGATGGCGCGACCGCGAGTTGGTAGGTCATGACCGTCGTGAACGCAGTGGGGATCAAGAACGCGATTCCGCCGAGCACGACGCCGGTCGCCACCCCGGTGGGCACCAGCGCCATCACCAGCGTCAACGCCGCCGCGCACCAGGGGAATCCCAGGATGATCGCGGGCGCGGGCAGTACGGCATGCAGCCGGCCCGCGACCGCGGCGCCCAGCAGACCTCCGATACCGAACCCGGTCATCATCATGCCCAACGCGCCGGGGGCCATGTCGTCCTCGCCGGACAGCGCCAGCACGATGGTGATCAGGGCGGAGACGAACAGCTCGCAGCACATCAGCCAGACGATCGTCGGCCTGATCACCCGGTGCCCCAGCACCCACCGGAACCCTTCGACGAGCATTCCCGCCCTGTCGGACTCTCCCCCGGGTCCGGGCCGGGGAAGGCGCAGGAAGGAGAGCACGACGCAGGACGCCACGAGCAGGACGGCGGCGACCGCGAACGGGGCCATCGGGTCGAAGGCGAACAGGAAGCCCGCACCGGCCGGTCCCAGCAGCGTAGCGATGTAACGGCGCGTGGTGTTGCGTGCTACCGCCGTCGACAGCTGCGACTCGTGGACGACCTGCGGCAGCGCCGCGTGCTCGGCCGGGTCGAAGGCGGCGCCCAGCAGCCCCTCCACCACCGCGACCACGAACACGTGCGACAGGGAGAAGTGGTCCGCGAGCAGGGCGATCGCGAGGCTCCCCATCGCCACCGCGCGGACGCACTGGCACACCAGCATGACCCGCTTACGGTCGAAGCGGTCCACCAGTACGCCCGCCGGGACGTTGGCCACCATGCCCGCCGCCCCGATGACGGCGGCGACGCCTCCCATCCAGGGCGCTGAGCCGGTCGTCGCCATCACCATCAACGGGAACGCGATGAGGCACAGCTGGCCGACCAGTTCGGACACCAGCTGGCTGCCCCACAGCATGTGGTAGTTGCGGTTGCGCGACAGCGGTGGCGGGACCGCAACGTCTGCTTCGGTCGTCATTCCACCGCTGCCCCGGTCCGGTGGAGCAGCCGCCCCGCGAGCTGAAGCATCTCGACCCGGCCCGTGTCCGGGTCGCGAACGAACCGGCCGGTGTCCGGCACCCCGCAGCCCTCGGTGGTGAACCGCAGGTCCGCGTAGCAGGTCAGCCCTGAGCGCGGCCCGCCCCCCACGAACAGGGTGAACCCTTCGGAGCGCTCCTCGACCACGCACTCCCAGTCGCCGTTGGCGTAGCGTCCTGCGCAGTCGGCCGAGCCCGCGACAGGCGCTCCCGGATCGGACAGTGTCCGCAGGGAGTGGTTGGCCACGTCGAGTCCCACCGCGCCGAGTTCGGCGACGAGGTCCTCCCACAGCCCGGAGCCGGTGCTCGCGTTCGTGACGAGTGCCACCGCCGTTCCGGTGGCGGCGTCGAAGCGCAGGTGGGACCAGGTGCCGTCGCCGCTGCCGTCGTGCCCGCTCCAGTCCCCGTCCGCACCGCGGTACACGGACCAGCCGAGCCCCCAGCCGTCGGCGAGGCCGAACGGTCCGACGGCGATGTCGCCGGTCAGGTCGTCGAGCATCGCGTCGGCAGCCACAGGGCCGAGCACGGCCCGGGAAGCGGTCCGGTCGTGCACACCGGCCAGCCTCACCAGGTCGGCCGCGTTGGCCGCCAGCGCCGCGGCCGGCTCCTCGACCGGGGTGAAGTACTGCTCGGGCACGGGGAGCACGCGGTCACTCACCACATGGCCCTGTGCCACGGGCCTCTTGCCCGGCTGCCCGTTGTACGCCGCCGTGATGTCGAGGGGGTGCAGCAGCATCGACTCCACGACGGTCCGCCAGTCCTCGCCGGTCAGCACTTCGACCAGCCGTCCCGCGAGTACGTAGCCGACATCGGAGTAGGAGAAGGCGGTGCCCGGCGGGTGCATCACGGCGGCCTCGCCGCAGTGCCGTTCAACCCACTGGCGCCGGTCCGTGCTCGGCACCCGTTCATCGATCGCGGCGACCAGCCCTCCGGTATGGGAGAGGGCCTGCCGCGCGGTCAGCCGGCCCACCGGGCTCGTGACGGAGAGCTCGGGCAGATACGCGCCGATCGGGGCATCGAGGTCGAGGCGCCCGTCGGCCGCCAGCAGTTGCACGGCCAGCGCGGTCACCGGCTTGGTCAAGGAGGCGATGGGGAACACAGTGTCCGCAGTGACCGGCAGGCCGCTCCCGGCCACCCGCTCACCCGTCTCGACGACGGTCGTCCGCCCCGCGTGACGCACGGCGAGCTGCGCGCCCGGCACCCGGTGCGTGCACGCCAGCTCGGCCAGCCGGGCGGTCAGGAAGTCTTCGCCGATGGCCGGGCCCGTGGTGCCGGTCGCCGCCGCGTTCCCGGAGGCGACCGCCTCGGGCGCGCTCCGCTGGCGCACAGCCGGCTCGACCCCCTGCGGCCGCCCGCCCGCGGGCGGGTCCGTGGGGGCCTCGGCACGCACGGCCACCACCGCCAGACGTTCGATGGTCGGGTGCGAGAACAGGTCCCTCGGCACGACGTACCACCCGGCACGCCGGGCGCGGTAGGCCACTTGGACACAGAGCACCGAGTCCCCGCCCAGCTCGAAGAAGTCACCGGTCACATCGATCTCGTCGACAGGGAGTCCGAGCACGTCCGCCCAGACGTCGGCGAGCGCGGCCTCCGTCGCATCGCGCGGAGCGATCCGCGGGGCGCCACTGTCGGCCACCGCGTCCGGAGCCGGCAGCCGCCGCCGGTCGACCTTTCCGCTGGGCGTCAGCGGGAAGGTGTCCATCGCCACGAAGAAGGCGGGCACCATGTACTGCGGCAGGGACTGTCCGGCGTACGCCTTCAGCTCCGCGGCCGTGGGTGGCACGTCCCCGGCCGGCACGACGTACGCCACCAGCTGCTTGCCGGCCGGCCCGTCCCCGCGCGCCACCACGACGGCCGAACTCACCTGCGCGTGCGTGTCCAGCAGCGTCTCGATCTCGCCGAGCTCGATCCGGAATCCCCTGATCTTGACCTGGTCGTCGACCCGGCCGATGAACTCCAGATCCCCGTCGGCCCTCCATCTGGCCACGTCGCCGGTGCGGTACATCCGCTCGGCGGGCGGTCCGAACGGATCGGCCACGAACCGGCTCGCGGTCAGGCCCGCGCGGTTCGCGTAGCCCCGCGCCACCCCCGCACCGGCGATGTACAGCTCACCCGGTACGCCGGGAGGAACCGGCTGGAGACCGGCGTCGAGCACGTAGATCCGGGTGTTGGCAATCGGCCTACCGATCGGCGGCGCACCCGTCGCGCCGCGCGCCAGCTTCGCCGCGGTCGACCAGATCGTGGTCTCGGTCGGCCCGTACACGTTCGTCACCGACGGCGATCCGGCGGTCAGGGCCTCGGCCAGTTCCGCGGGCAACGCTTCGCCGCCGACGAGCACCCGGATCCGGGGGAGCACGTCCGCGGCGCCCTCGACCACCCCGCGCCACAGGCTCGGTGTCGCCTGCACCACTGTCACGTCATGGCCGTGAACCACCCGGCGCAGTTCCTGCGGGTCGTGGACCACTTCCTTGTCCGCGAGCACCACGGTCGCACCGCTGATCAGCGGAACGAACAGCTCCAGGTGCGCGATGTCGAAACCGACGGTCGTCACGGCCAGCAGCCGGTCGTCGCAGGTCATCCCGGTCCGCTCCCGCATGTCCTGCACGAAGTTGCGCAGGTTGCCCCGGGTGACCACCACACCCTTGGGACGGCCGGTGGAGCCGGAGGTGTAGAGCATGTAGGCGGCGTTGTCCGGCCTCGGCGGCACGGGCAGGTCCGGCTCGGTCGCGAGGTGACCCGCCAGTGCGGCGGTCACGTCGGGGTCGGTGAGCGAGAGGGACGGTGTGCCCTCCGGCAGGTCGAGTACGGTCGCATCGCCGGTCAGGACCAGGGCCGGGGCCGCGTCCCGCAGCATGAACGAGAGGCGTTCGCGCGGGTGGTCCAGGTCCAGTGGCAGGTAGGCGGCGCCCGTCTTCAGCACCGCCAGCATGGCCACCAGCAGGTCGGGCGTCCGCGGGTAGGCCAGGGCGACGATCTGCTCGGGGCCGAGCCCGCGCGCCACGAGGTGGCGCGCGAGCCGGTTCGCGCGGGCGTCCAGCTCGGCGTAACTCAGCGCGGCGTCCCCGTGCACCAGCGCGATGCCCGCCGGGGTGGCAGCGGCCTGCTGCTCGAACAGCCCGACGGTGGTGGTCTGTCCGGTCTGCCGGGAGGTGGCGTTCCACTCGTGCAGCACGACGGAGCGCTCGGCGGCCGGCAGCATGGGCAGCCGGGCGATCGCCTCCTCGGCGTGATGGGCGAAGGCGTCCAGCAGGGTCGCCAGACGTTCGGCCATCCGCTCCACCGTGTCCTGGGAGAACAGGCGCGGGTCGTAGCCGACGCGCAGGTGCAGTTCGTCGGTGGTGTAGGCGGTGAGCGTGAGCGCGTAGTTGGTGTCCTCCGCGCCCTTGCTCTCGCGGACCACGAGCCCGTGCCGGGAGGCCGCGTCCCGGTCGTAGGGGAAGCTCTCGAAGATGACGATGCTGTCGAACAGACTCGAGCCCCGCGGCACCTCGCTCCATGTGCGCACCTGCCCCAGCGACACATGCTCGAACTGCCGGGTCGCGACCTGCTCGTCCTGCATCCGCCGCAGCCACGACGCGAGGTCGAGACCGCTGTCCAGGCGCGTCCGTACGGGCAGCGTGTTGATGAACAGACCGACGATCTCGTCCGCGCCCGCCAGTTCCGCGGGCCGGCCGGACGCCGTCGCGCCGAAGCACACCTCGTGCTCACCGCTGTGCCGTGCGAGCAGCAGGGCCCACGCACCCTGCACCACGGTGTTCACCGTCAGCCGGGCGCTCTTGGCGAACTCGTAGAGTCGGCGTGAGCGCTCGGCGGGCAGCCGCAGGTTCACATCGCGCGAGGACCGGGAACCGTGAGCGACCAGTGGCGCCCGGTCGAACGGCAGCGGCGTGGCCGCCGTGAAGCCCGCCATCGCACGGCGCCAGTGCGCCTCGGCGGCGGCGTCATCCTGCTCGGCCAGCCACTGCACGTAGTCCCGGAACGGAGGGCGCGGCTTCTGCTCGGAGAGGGCCGTGCCACCGAGCGCGGCGTGTTCCTCGAAGACCTGCGCCAGCACGTCGGCGAAGCTCCAGCCGTCCAGCAGCAGGTGGTGCGAGGACCAGAACACCTGGACGCTGTCCGCCGACAGCCGGGCCAGGGTGAGCCGCATGAGCGGCGCCTCGGCCAGGTCGAGTTCCCCCGTGGGCAGGCTCTCCCACAGCGATTGCGAGCGCGCCCGGCCCTCCTCCTCGGACAGGTCGCTCCAGTCCAGGTGTGTCACGGGCAGTCGTACGCCACGACGGACGATCTGGAGAGGAACGTCCAGATCGGATCCGAACACGGCGGTGCGCAGAATCGGGGTGCGGTCCACCACGCGCTGGAACGCTTCGGCGAGCCGGTGCGCGTCCTCGACCCCCTCCAGCACCGCGGCGAAGTGGGTGAGGTACACATCGCTGTCCCCGCCGTCGAGCGAGTGGAAGAGCATGCCGCTCTGCATCGGGGTCAGAGGGTAGATGTCCTCCACCGCGCGGCCGTCGCCGACGATCCGGTCCACTGCCGCCTGGTCGAGGCCGGCCAGCGGGAAGTCCGACGGGGTGCAGCCGCCGCTGCCCGGCCGGGCGCAGTGCTCGACGATCTGTTCCAGTGCCGCGAGGAAGCCCTCGGCCAGCTGTGCGACCGTCTCCTCGCGATGGACGTTGCCGGAGTACTCCCAGCCGAACTCCAGCCGGCCGTCACGGACCATGCCGGTGATGTCTATCAGGCACTGCCGGGCCTGGTCGGGGCTCCGGTCGGGCACCGGGTTCTCGCACCAGCCGTGGAAGAGCCCGCCGTCGCCGGTGTCGGCGTCGAAGCGGCCGTGGTAGTTGAACCCGACCTGGCACTGGCGCCCTTGGCCCAGTGGGCCCGGCGCGCCGAGGTACCGCAGGGCACCGTAGCCCAGGCCGCGGGACGGCACGGCGCGCAACTGTTCCTTGACCGCCTTCAGGGTGGCTCCCCATTCCTCACCGTCGGGGAGCTCCAGCGCCACGGGAAACACCGTGGTGAACCAGCCGACGGTACGCGAGAGGTCGACGCCGTCGAACAGGTCCTCGCGCCCGTGGCCCTCCAGCTCGACAGGCACGGTCCCGCCGGCCCACTCCCGCAGTACCCGGGCGAGGGCGCTGAGCAGCACGTCGTTGACCTGCGTCCGGTACGCCTCGGGCACCTTGCGCAGCAGCGCGTCGGTGAGGTCCGCGCTCAGCCGCCGGGTGAGGGTGCGTGCGGAGCCGACGGTGTTGTGTCCCTGGAGGTCCACCGGCAGCGTGACCGCTTCCGCGGTGGCCCTCTCGACCCCGGTCCAGTACCCCAGCTCCGAGTCGAACCCGCCTTCGGCCACCAGGCCGGTGAGGCGGTTCGCCCAGTCCCGCAGCGATGTGGACTTCGCGTCCAGGTGCACCTTCCGCCCGCTCGCCGCCTGCTGGTGTCCCGTCTCCAGATCGGCCAGGATGACCCGCCATGAGACCGCGTCCACGACGTAGTGGTGCGCGCAGAGGAACAGGCGGGGAGCCCGGCCGCCGCCGAGGGTGAACAGCAGGCCCCGGAGCAGCGGAAGGTCTCGGATGTCGAACCCGGTCTGCGCCTCGGTGATCGCCGCGCGCATCGCCTGGTCCTGCGCGGCTTCGTCGAGCGCGGACAGGTCGACGGCCTCGAACACGGTGCCGTCGGCCGCGGCCTCGTTGTGCTGCCTCCACACCCCGTCGAGATGCTCGACCCGGAGGCGCAGACCGTCGTGGTGGTCGAGCACGGCGGCGAACGCCGCGCCCAGCGCGTCGGCGTCGACCTCGGCGTCCAGTTCGAGGTACAGGGACTGGTTGAAGTGGCCCGGTGTGTCGGGGAACTGCTCGAAGTACCAGTGCTGTACGGGCGTCAGCGGCACCGGCCCGGTGACCGGTCCCTGCTCGACGTCGGGCGAGGTCACCGTGACGACCTCGCCCGCCAGCTCGGCGATGGTCTGGCGCAGGAATATCTGCTTGGTGGTCAGCCGAAGGTTCGATCGCCGGGCGAGCGACACCACCTGGAGGCTGAGGATCGAGTCACCGCCGAGGTTGAAGAAGTTGTCCTCGACGCCGATGCGGTCGGGCGCCACGCCCAGCGCCTTCGCCCAGACGTCGACGAGCACGGCTTCGACCGGGGTGCGCGGCGCTACCCGGCGGGACAGGCCGGCCTCGGGCTCATCCACCACCGCCAGTGCACGCCGGTCCAGGGTCCCGTTCGGGGTCATCGGCAGCTCGTCGAGCACCACGATCGCCGAAGGCACCGCCTGGCTCGGGAGGTTGGCGGCGAGGAACGTCCGGAGTTCGGCGGGGTCGGGCGCCCGCGTACCGGCGGGCACCACGTAGGCGAACAACCGGTTGTGGCCGGAATCGGACCGGCGCGCAACCGCCGCCGCGGTGGCGACCTCGGGGTGGCGGGTCAGCGCGGTCTCCACCTCGCCGAGCTCCACCCGGAAGCCGCGGATCTTGACCTGGTCGTCGGCCCGGCCGAGGTACTCCAGGTTGCCGTCGCCGCGCCAGCGCACCACGTCCCCGGTGCGGTAGAACCTGCCGGTTCCCGGCCCGAGGACATCATGCGGGAACCGCTCGGCGGTCAGCTCGGGCCGGTTCCAGTAACCCTGGGCGATGCCCCCGCCGCCGATGAAGAGCTCACCGGGCACCCCGATCGGCACCGGGCGGCCCAGCTCGTCCACCACGTACACGCTGGTGTTCACCATCGGCCTGCCGATCGGGACGATCGGCGAGGGCTCGACCGGGTCGCCACCCAGCGCGAAGATCGTGGCGTCGATCGTCGTCTCGGTCGCACCGTAGGCGTTGACGGTCAGCGTGTCGGGGCCGACGTGTTCGAGCAGGCTGGCGCAGTCCTCCGCCAGCCAGCCCTCGGCACCCAGGGAGAGCAGCCGCACCGACTCCAGGCCGCCACCGCCCCGCCAGGCCAGCTCGGTGCTGATCGCCCTGGCCAGCGACGGCGTCGTGGCCAGGATCTGCGGCTGGACCTCGGTGATCAGGTCCGCCAGCGCGGGCGGGTCGGTGACCACCTCCGCGGGGCACACCACCATCTCGCCGCCGAAGAGCGCGGAGAACAGGAAGTCGCCGAGGAACAGGTCGACGCCGAAGCTGGCCACGCACAAGGCCCGGCCGCGGATCTCGTCCAGCCCGTACCTGGCGTTCCAGGACCGCAGGATGTGGTGCACGTTGCGGTGGCTGATCTGCACACCCTTGGGCCTGCCGGTCGTACCCGACGTGTAGATCACGTAGACGAGGTCGTCCACGCCGGCCCCGGTCCGTGGCGGCCCGTCCGGCATGGTGTCGATCAGCGGCCGGTCGCGGTCGAGGTACACCACGGCCGCGTCATGTCCGGCGACCCGGTCCGCCACGGCGGTATCGGTGACCACCACCGGCGCGGCTGCGTCGGCCAGCATCATGCTCAGCCGCTCCGCCGGATAGTCCGGGTCGAGCGGTACGAACGTCGCGCCCGACTTCATCACACCGAGCAGCGCGACCATCGCGTCCACGCCGCGCTCGACGCACACGCCGACCCGCGTTCCCGGCTCCGCGCCCAGGCCCTTCAGATGGTGCGCCAGCTGATTGCTTCGGGAGGCCAGCGCGGCGAAGGTCAGTTTCTCGCCCGCGCAGCTCACCGCCACCTCGCCGGGGGTGAGCGCGGCCTGCTCGTCGTACAGCTCGTGCACGCACCGGGGCGGGCCGAACTCCACCGTGGGACCGTTCCACTCGACGGTCAGCCTGTGCAGTTCCGTCTCGGTGATCATGGGCAGGTCACGCATCGGCCCGTCCGGCCGCGCGGCGAGACCTTCGAGCAGGGTCAGCAGGTGCCCGCCCATTCGCTCGATCGTCGCCTGGTCGAACAGGTCGGTGTTGTACTCGACGTGGCCGGTGAGTTCACCGTCCTGCTCGTAGAAGTCGAAGGAGACGTCGAACTTGGAGACGTGTATCGGCGGGGCGATCTCCGTGACCCGCAGGCCCGGCAGTTCGGCCTTTCCGTCCAGCGCGTTCTGGAGGCTGACCATCACCTGTACCAGGGGGGACCGACTCGGGTCGCGCTCCGGCCGCAGGGTGTCGACCAGCAGCTGGAAGGGAACTTCATCGTTGGCGAACGCGTCGAGCACAGTGGAGCGGACGTCGCCGAGGAAGTCGGTGAAGGACCGTGACTCGTCCACCTGAGACCGCAGGATGACGGTGTCGCTGAAGTAGCCTATGAGATCGTCCAGTTCGGGCCGGCCGCGGCCTGCGGTCACGGAGCCCACCGCGATGTCGCCCTGTCCCGAATACCGGGCGAACAGCAGCTGACTGGCGGCCACCAGTGTCATGAACAGTGTGGAGCCGTTGCGCGCGCCGAGTTCCGTCAGCCGCCGGGTCAGCGGTTCGGGCACGGTGATCTCGTGCACCTCGCCCGCGGTGCTGAAAACCGGCGGTCGCGGGCGGTCCGTCGGCAGTTCCACCGGCGGCAGCGCGGCGAGCTGCCGCCGCCAGTAGTCGACCTGGTCCGCCACGTCGGGGCCGGCCAGCCGTTCCTGCTGCCAGACGGCGAAGTCGGCGAACTGCACCGGCAGGTCCGGCAGCACGACCCTCTCGCCGCGCACCTGCGCCGTGTACCGGGTGCAGAGCTCGTCGACCAGGATGCCGATGGACCAGCCGTCGCCAACGATGTGGTGCAGGCCCAGCACCAGCACGTGCTCGTCTGCGGCGAGGCGCACCAGCGTCACCCGGAACAGCGGACCGCGCCGCAGATCGAACGGCGTGACCCCCTCGCGCTCCAGGCAGTGTCCGAGTCCGGCCGCACGCCCGGGCTCCGGCAGCCCGGACAGGTCGATGATCTCGACCGGAACCCGACCGGGCTCGTGCACCACCTGGAAGCCGTGGCCTTCGACATCGCCGATGGTGGTGCGCAGCGCCTCGTGCCGCGCGACCACGCCGTCGAGGGCCGCGCGCAGCGCCGGGACGTGGAGTTCGCCGGTCAGCCTCAGCACCCGCGGCGCGTTGTACTCGACGCTGCCGGGGTTCAGTTCGGCCAGGAACCACAGCCCTTTCTGGCCGGCCGACAACGGCAGCGCACCATCCCGGGGTGCCGGGGTGATCGAGAGCTCATCGGCGGCGGGCTCGGCCTCGCCGGCGAGCTGCCGCATGACGAGCTCCCGCACGTGGTCGGGAAGCTCCGACAACCGGTCCTTCGCGGCGGATGGCAGTTCCATGCTGTTCTCTCCCATTCAGAGGTGCGGGTCCGGCGCGGTCAGGTCTGGACTGCGGCCGTCTCCAGCACCCGGGCCAGGATCCGGTCGTGGATGGTGGCGGCCAGGGCGGCGACCGTTGGCTGCTCGAAGACGTCCCGGGGGGTGATCTCGACGCCGAAGGCGGTACGCATCCTGGCGGTGGTGCGAAGGCTGTTGATCGAGTTCCCGCCGAGGGCGAAGAAGTTGTCCGCTGCGCCGACCCTTTCGATGCCCAGCACTTCCGACCAGATCCGGGCCAGCGCCTCCTCGGTCGGGTCCCTCGGGGCGACGTACTCGGCACCCGCGCCGTCCTGACGGGTCGGCGCGGGCAGCGCCGATCTGTCGAGCTTGCCGTTGTGGTTGAGCGGCATGTGCTCCAGCAGGACGATCGCGGACGGGATCATGTAGTCGGGCAGTGAGGCGCCGAGGTGGCGGCGCAGCTCCTCCGCGGTCGTCGCCTGCGTCGTGGGCCGGCCCACGACGTAGGCGACGAGTCGCTTGTCGCCCTTGTCGTCCGGCCACACGGACACCGCGGCCTCGGCCACCCCGTCATGGCGCAGCAGTACGTTCTCGATCTCGCCGGGCTCCACCCGGAACCCGCGGATCTTGACCTGGTCGTCGGCTCGCCCGACAAAGTCCAGCATGCCGTCCGGGCGCCATCGCACGACGTCGCCGGTCCGGTACAGCCGCGCCCCGGGAGGGCCGAACGGGTCGGCGACGAACCGCTCGGCGGTCTTGGCCCGGTTGTCGATGTAACCCCGTGCAATGCCCACGCCGCCGACGTACAGCTCGCCCGGCACCCCGATCGGTACCGGGGACAGCCGGTCGTCGAGCACATAGGCCCGGGTGTTGGCGAGCGGCTTGCCCAGCGGCACGCTCTGGTGGCCCGCGCCCGGCTCGACCTCGAAAAGGCTCACCGTCACACCTGCCTCGGTCGGCCCGTAGTTGTTGATCACTCGGTGGTCGCGCGCCCAGGCTTCGGCCAGCTCGGGCACGACCACGTCGCCGCCGACCCGGATGGTGTCCATCCCGGGCAGGGAACCCGCGTCGAGCGACGACAGGACGGTGACGGGGATGGATGCCGTGGTGACCTCGCCCGCGAGCATGTGCTCGACCAGGTAGGCACCGTTGCGCGCGACGTCGGGGCGCGGCACGACCATGGTGCCGCCGGCGGCCCAGGTGGTGAACAGGTCCTGTACGCCGGTGTCGAAGCTCATGGAGCACAGCTGAAACACCCGGCTGCTCGGTGTGAGCCCGTAGGGCCCGACCACCGCGGTCACGGTGTTGTAGAGCGAGCGGTGTTCGACCATGACGCCCTTGGGCCGGCCGGTCGAGCCCGAGGTGTAGACGACGTAGGCGAGGTCGCGGGCGCTGCCCCGGGGCTCGGGGCCGGTGACCGGGTAGGTGGTGATGACCGGCCGGTCGCGGTCCAGGAACATCAGGTCCGCATCGGTTCGGGGGAACCGGTCGATGCCGCGCTCATGGGCCAGCACCACGGGCGGGCGGGTCTCGGCCAGCGTGACAGCCAGCCGGTCCGCCGGGTAGTCCGGGTCCAGCGGCACGTATGCGCCGCCCGCCTTGAGGATGCCGAGGATGGCGACGAACAGGTCAAGGCTCCGCTCGATCGCGATGCCCACCAGCACGTCGCTCCCGACGCCCCGCTCGATGAGGTAGTGGGCCAGCTGATTGGCCCGTGCGTCCAGCGCGGCGTAGGTCAGTCGCTGGTCGTCGAGTTCCACCGCGACCGCGTCCGGGCGCAGCCGCGCCTGCTCGGCGAACAACTCGTGTATGTGGTGCTCGATGGAGTGACCGGCGGCCGTGTCCGCCACCTCGCCCATGACCACCCGGTGCTCGGCGGGCGAGAGGGCCGGCAGCTCGCCGAGGGTCCGCCCGGGTTCGTCGGCGAACGCCTCCAGCAGCGTCCGCAGGTATTCCGCCATGCGGCGCACGCTGTCCGCCTCGAACAGCTCCGGGTCGTAGTGCAGCCGCATGGTGAGCCGGTCACCGGGGAGTACGACGACGCCGAGCGCGGCGCCTGCACCGACCTCGGTGTCGAAGTGGCTGAGTTCCAGACCGTGCGCGGTGAACGCCCGCTCGTCGAACGGATAGTTCTCGAAGACGATGATGCTGTCGAACAGGCTGTCCCCGGAGGAGAGTCCGCTCCACGACTGCGCCTGGGTCAGCGACACGGCCTCGAAGTCCCGGGCGCCGGCCTGCTCCTCCTGGAGCCCGGCCAGCCAGGACACCAGGTTGTGCCCGCTGTCCACCCTCGTGCGGACCGGCAGCGTGTTGACCAGCATGCCGACGATGGAGTCGATGCCCGCGAGGTCCGGTGTCCGGCCGGACACCGTGCCGCCGAAGCAGACGTCCTGGCCTCCGCTGTAGCGCGAGAGCACCAGCGCCCACGCGCCCTGCAGCAATGTGCTCATGGTCAGCTTCGTCCGCTTGGCCACCTCCCCGAGCCGTGCGGAGAGCTCGGGGGCGATGTCCACCTCCACCCACTCGGTCGCACGCGGCCGGTAGTCCGGCGCGGCCGGGCGGTCGTAGGGCAGCCGGGTCGGCACGGTGAAGTCGCCGAGCACGCCACGCCAATACGTCTCCACCGCGGACTGGTCCTGCTCGCCCTGCCACCGCACGTAGTCCCGGAACGGCACCCGGGGCAGCGGTGCCGCTCCCTCGCCGTCGCGCAGCCGCGCGTAGTCGGCGGCCACCTGGGCGAGCAGTTCGGCACCGCTCCACCCGTCCATCACGATGTGGTGGACGGACCACAGCACGCGGACGCTGGAGTCGGTGAGCCGGGTGATCACGACCCTGGCCAGTGGTGCGGCGGCGAGGTCCGTCCCCGCTGCCCGGTCCGCGGCGCGCAGTGTGTCCCACCGCTCCCGCCGTTGGGAGTCCGGCAGCTCGCGCCAGTCGTACTGGGCCACGGGCAGGGTGGCGTCGGCGCGCACCACCTGCACCGGGCTGCTGACGTCGGCCCAGACGACCGCGGTGCGCAGAACGGGAAGCCGCTCCGCCACCCGCTGCCAGGCCCGGCGGAGAAGATCCGGTTCGTCGACGTGGTCGAGCACCAGATCGAACTGGATCAGGTGCAGACCGGTGTCCCCGGTCATCAGCGCGTCGAAGAGCATCCCGCTCTGCATCGGGGTCAGCGGGTAGACGTCCTCGACGGTCCCGCCCTCGGCGAGGCGCTCGGTCTCGGCGGCGGTGAGGTGGACGAGCGGGCCCTTTGCCGGGGCGTCGGAGGGGCCTCCGTCCGCACGGGTGGCGGCCTCGGCCAGTTCCTCGATGGTCGGGGTGAGGAAGAAGTCCTTGGAGGTCAGCCGAATGCCGTGGAGCCGTACCCGGGAGACGACCTTGATGGCCAGGATGGAGTCGCCGCCGACCGCGAAGAAGTTGTCGGTCACGCTCACGCGCTCGACGCCGAAGACCTCGGCCCACACCTGGGCCAGCAGTCGCTCGGTGTCTGTCCGCGGCTCGACGTGGTCCGCCGTGGAGAGCAGGTCGGCCTGCGGCGCCGGCAGCGCGCGGCGGTCGACCTTTCCGGTGTTGGACAGGGGCAGTACGTCCATGGGGACGAACCAGGACGGAATCTCGTAGCTCGGCAGTCGCGCGGACAGGCCGTCGCGCCATGCCTCGACATCGGCCTCGTGGCCGTGTTCCGGCACGACGTAGCCGACCAGGTGCCGGGCGCCACGAATCTCGTGCACGACGACCGCGGCGTCGGTGACACCGCCGAGCGCGGTGAGCGCGCTCTCGATCTCGCCGATCTCGATACGAAGGCCACGGATCTTGACCTGGTTGTCGGCCCGGCGCAGGTAGTCCATCGTCCCGTCGGCGCGCCACCGGACGACGTCGCCGGTGCGGTAGAGCCGCTCGCCCGCCCGGAAGGGGTCGGCCACGAACCGCTCGGCGGTCAGTGCGGCCCGGCCGAAGTAGCAGCGGGCCAGGCCGTCGCCCGCGATGTACATCTCGCCCGCCGAGCCGACAGGCACCGGGCGCAGCCACGCGTCGAGCACGTACAACCGGGTGTTGTCGGTCGGCCGGCCGATCGGCACCGCGCCGGAACGCACCTGCTCCAGGGACAGTTCCTGGAGCAGCGCGTAGGTGGTGGCCTCGGTCGGTCCGTAGGCGTTGACGACCAGGGTGCCGGGGCACTGCGTCATCACCCGCTCCAGCGCCTCCGCCGAGGGCGCCTCGCCGCCTGTGATCACCGTGGCCGCGCCGGCGAAACAGTCGGGCGCCTCCTCGGCGAACAGGCGGAGCAGTGCGGAGGTGAGGAATATCGCCGTCACGCCGTGCTCGGCGATCAGCTCGCGTATGAGTGCGGGCGTCGGCTCCTGCGTCGCGACGACCATCTCACCGCCGGTCAGCAGCGGTACCCACAGCTCGTAGGTCGAGGCGTCGAAGGCGTGCGACGAGTGGAACAGGACGCGCTGGTGCGCCGCGTCGCGCCAGCGGTGGTCCCACGCCAGGGCGACCACATCGGCGTGGGTGACCGCGACGCCCTTCGGGGTCCCGGTGGAACCCGAGGTGAACATGATGTACGCCAAATGACGAGCGTCCGGAATCCGCTCGGGGTCGTGGGCGGGCTGACCCGCGGTCGTGGCCGCGTCGTCCACCACCAGCACCGGGACGTCGGCCGCGGCGGCCTTGGCCGCCATGCCCCGGTCCGTCAGCACCAGCGCGGCGTCGACATCGGCCAGCACGAAGCGAATCCGGTCCCCGGGGTAGGAGGCGTGCAGCGGGACGTAGACGCCGCCGGCCTTCAGCACGGCCAGGATGGACACGACCGCGTGCAACGACCGGTCCAGCAGGAGCGCGACCCGTGACTCCGTGGCGACGCCCTCGGCGAGCAGGCGGTGGGCGAGCCGGTTGGCCCGCTCGTTCAGCTCGGCGTAGGTGAGCCGCTCATCGCCGCACAGCACGGCCGTCCTGTCCGGGGAGAGCCGCACCTGCTCGGCGAAGATGTCCGGCAGGCTGCGGTGTGCCGGGAACTCGTGTCCGGTCTCGTTCCAGTCGATGAGCATGCGGCGCAGCTCGTCGCCGGGCACCAGCCGCATCTCGGACAGCGGCCGCCCCGGTCTGTCGACCACGTCCTCCACCAGAGTGCGGAACGCCTCGGCCATCCGCTCGACGGTCGCCGCGTCGAACGCGGCGGGGTCGTGGTCGACGCACACCTCGAGGCCGCCGTCCACTTCGGCGAACCGGAGCACCACGTCGGCGACGGCGAACTCACCGGGCAGCGTCGCAGCACCCACCGCGTCACGGACCCCGCCGAAGAGGCTCTTGATCGGGAGCCTGCCGTCGACGGTCGCGTGCAGTACGACCGGCGCGCCGTCGTCCTCGGTGGACCGCCCGCGGACGGTCGCGGTCACCTCGTCCTGACCCGCGTAGACCGCGGACAGCACCTGGCCGGCGGCGACCAGCGCACCGAACAGCGTGCCGCCGGCTGCTTCCGCGAGTCGCCGCAGACCCGACGTGAGCGCGCTGTCGAGCGTGAACCGGTGCGTCGACGTGGCCTCGGCGAGCGCCACCGCCCGTGGACGGTCCGTGGGAAAGCGGGTCAACGCCTGGTCGACTGCCGGTCCTGTTCCCGGAATCCCCTCGTGTGTCACGTGGCCTTCCTCTACGGTCTGGGCGTCACTTCCACAGCGGAAGCCGTGCCGGCCGCCAAGTCTTTCCAACGGGGCACGCCCCAGCTACGCACTTGAGCGAAGGGCGAAACAGGGCGGTCAGCAGGCAAGGTGAGTCCGGGGACCGCTGCCGCCCGCACGGAGCAGCGCCGATCATGCCGGGACCAGCCCGGACCCTGTCGAGGCCCGGTCCCGGAGATCCGACGGCGCCGCCGGATGCCCGGCGGCGCCATCGCTTGCTCCCGCGGTATCAGCGGCCCATCGGTCGGATCACTCGCGCCCGCCGATCGCGTCGACCGGAGCGGGCCTCATGGCGTACTTGGTGGCCATCGCGATCGAACCCCAGGAGAGCGCGACGGTGAGCGCCACGATCGCGATGAGGCCGAAGGGGGAAATGCTGGGAACGGGCGACTTCGCCAGCGAGTTGCTGATGCCGACGAGCGGCGGGATCGTCGCCAGCAGACCGAACAGCAGCGCCGAGAAGATCACGATCCTGGCCTCGCCGTTCATCATCGCGCGGACCTGCTGACGGCCGGCGCCGATGAGTTGCAGCATGGCGAACTCACGCACCCGCGCCGCCGTCGCCATCACCAGTGTGTTCACGACGGCGATGGCGATGTAGCCGAGAAGCAGGGTCTGGAACAGGAGGTTGAGCGCCCAGTCGCCCGAACTGCCGGACCCGGGCGCGTTCTGGAATGCCTCCCGGTCGCCCACCTCGACCGTCGGATAGCGCTCGACGGTGTTCCGCAGCGCGCTCTCGAGCGACTTCGCATCGGTTCCGTCCTCGGCCCTGATCAGCACCGCGCTGTTGACCTGCGATGTCGTGTGCGCGACGACGAGATCGTTGGGGAGGGTGACGTCCCCGAAGCCCAGGCCCCTCTCGTAGATCGCCACCACCCGTGGCTCGATCACCGTGCCGTCGCCGAGCCGCAGGTCGACCGTCTCCCCGCGGTGCGCCCGGACGGTCTCCGCGACAACCCTGCTCAGCGCCACCGTCCCGTCGTTCAGCTTCGCGATGTCACCCTCGATCACCTCGAGGTCCATGGTGTCGGAGAGCCGTTCGGGCGCGACACCCTGGGCGGCGAAGACCTTGGTCGCGGTGCTGTCCTCGGACGGAAACGTCAGCAGCACCCGCATCCGCGCGACCGGCGTCACCACGGCGACCCCGGGCGTGCCGCGCACGGCGTCCACGGCCTGCGGGGACACTCCGGCGCCGGACGACGCGGTCAGCACGCGGTCGGCCCGGAGGCCGTCCTCGAACTGCTCCTGCGACGCCGCGATCGTCGTGGAAGCTCCGAACACCTGCACGGCGGCCAGCGTCACTCCCATGGCCAGCGGCGTGGCGGCCGTACTGAGCCGCCGTACGCTCGCCCGCGCGTTGGCATGGGCGAGGAAACCGTGCGCCTTGGACTGCCGGTTCAGGACCGAGCCGAACAGCAGGATGGCGCCTCTGAGCAGCAAGGGCCCGACGCACCCGAGCGCCACGACGAACAACAGGACCGCGGCCGCCGCGGTGTCGGCCACCGAGTCGCCCGAGACCGCGACATCGCTCACGGTCAGCAGCAGGCCGAGCGGGATGAGCAGGAACCCGATGGTCAACCGGACCCAGCCGAGCTTCTTGGGCTCGATGGCGGCGTCCCCGAGCGCCTCGACCGGGCTGGTCCTGGCCACCCGGCGCGCGACCAGCCACCCGCCGAGGCGGGCACTGACCATACAGAGCACCAGCGAGGCGAGGAAGGGCAGCCACCCGACTTCCATCCGGAAGTCCGGCGGCATCGCGTCGGCGAAGATGAACACGCCGCGCATCACGAAGGCGAGCAGGATGCCGGGGATCGCACCGACCAGGGCACCCGCCAACGACACCAGGGTCATCTCGGCGCCGATCATCCAGTGGATCTGCTTGGGCGTCGCGCCGATGGCGCGCAGCAGCGCCAGTTCACGCCTGCGCTGCTGCACCGACAGCCCGAGAGTGGTCGCCACCACGAACACCACGATCAGCACCATGGTGCCGCCGAACGACGCCGACGACTCGACCACCATGCTGCGGGCATCGCCCACGTCCAGGAACTCCACGTCGCCGCGTTCGGTGCCGGTGCGTGCCACCACATGGGGTACTGCGGCCGTGATCCGATCCGCCAGCGCCTCCGGGGTGACGCCGGGTTCGGCGCGCACACCGATGGCGTCCACCCGGCCCGGACGGCCCGACAGCTCGGTCGCCCGGGCATCGGTGAAGAACACTGCGGACTGCCGGTCCAGCCCGCCCTTCGGCGGGCCGGCGAGGCCCACCACACGGTAGGTCGAGGGGATCGAGCCGACCACGATCCTTACCTTCGAGCCGACCGACAGGTCCGCGCGCCGGGCAAGGTCCACGTCGAGCACGGCTTCGTCGGACGCGGAGGGCGCACTGCCCTCACGTACCGAGAAAGGCCCGAGCGACGCGCCGGACCAGCCGTGCCCGAACACCGGGAAACCGTCCGGGCCGCCCGTCTCCTCGCCGTCCTGGTTCAGCACGCTGACGTCGATGTCGACGTCGCCGACAGCGGACTTGACCCCGGGCACGGCGGCCACGGCGTCGACCTTCTCGGCGGGGAGCGTGACACGCTCGCTGTAGCGGACCTCTGCGCTCTCGTCCAGCCAGTACGACTGCTCCCCGCCGATGGCTACCGCCGTGCCCGAGTACCGCTCAGGCACCACACCGGTGTTGAGCCCGGACATCAGCAGGATCCCGCAGGCGGTGATCACCGCCGAGCCCGCGGCGATCGCGACGAAGGAACCGATGAACCCCCCTTTGCGCCCCTTGATCGTGCTCCACGCAAGCGACAGGTCCTTGCGGTACGGCACCACGAGGCGGACCAGTCGCCGAATGAGGCGGATCACCACTCGCCCAGGTGCGTCATGCGCGACGCGACCTGCTCCGAGGTGGGGCTGTGCATCTCGCCCGCGAGCCTGCCGTCGGCCAGGAACACCACCGAGTCGGCGTACGAGGCCGCGACCGGGTCGTGGGTGACCATCAGCACCGTCTGCCCCATGTTGTCCACGACGTGTCGCAACAGTTCCAGGACCTGTCTGCTGGACCGGGAGTCCAGCGCTCCGGTCGGCTCGTCCGCGACCACGGCGTCGGGCCGGGTGATCAGCGCGCGGGCGACCGCGACTCGCTGCTGCTGACCGCCGGAGAGCTCGCTCGGCCGCCGCTTGAGGTGCTCACCGAGGCCGACCGCGGTGAGCACCTCGCGCAGGAACGCACGGTCGGTCTTCCGGTCCGCGAGGCGCAGCGGAAGTGAGACGTTCTCCTCGACGGTCAGTGATCCCAGCAAATTGTAGGCCTGGAAGATGAAGCCGATCCGCTCCCGTCGCACCTCGGTGAGCTGGATCTCGTCGAGGTTCGACAACTCGACGTCACCCAGCCAAACAGACCCAGAAGTTGGCCGGTCCAAGCCTGCCGCGCAATTGAGAAATGTGCTCTTACCCGAACCGGACGGTCCCATTACGGCGGTGAAGGTGCCGCGCCGCAGTTCGATGCTCACGGCATCCAGGGCCTGCACCGGGCTCTTTGCCGAGCCATACACTTTGGATACCGAATCTAATCGAATCGACCAGTCAACTGGGTTGGCGCTGCGCGCAGTTCGAAACATGGCAGGAGCCTACCCAGGCCGCGCCGCCACCTGCCACCCTCCCCCGTCATGGGGCAGTCGAAACCGCCAGAACAAGACATCGGCAATTCAGGGATCGCGGAAGCCCCACACGAATCTCATGAGAGTTCGAAGGACATCCGGAGACAGGCCACTATTCGAACCGCCTTCCGAACCCCGGAATCGTGGATAATCGGTCCTGCCGACGTCTTCGGGCGGAGAACCGGCAGCCCTCCTCGGCGAGGAGCCGCCGGCGTCGGGTGTCAGACGCAGTTGTACTGCGCGGGCGTGGAGGCATCGCTCCCGATGAGAGTCTTTTCGTCGGTGCTGATCGCCGTGAGTGTGAAGTAGTCCGAGACCCCGGACAACGGGTCGGCAACCACGCCGTTTCGCCACAGGACGGCCCGTGGAGTCGAGTTGACGAACCCCAGGCCGCCCACGGTTCCCGCACCACCGATCGCCTTTGCCGAGATGGCGCCATTCTTGATGGTCCGGACGAGCGAACCCTGATCATTCCATTCGGCCGCGGCGTAACTCGTGTCGTTGTCCATGCTGCCGGCAGCGCGCCCGTCCCGGATCGCCCACGGAGTGCCCATGCCGTTGGGGCCTTGCGCCGCGAGCGTGTGCCACTGGCCGCTGGTGTCCGTGACGAATCCCTCCGTGTCGGTGTACCCGACGATCCTGCCTTGCTCGTCGATGTCGGTGGCCGTGAGACTCCCGGTATCGGGGACAGCCAGTTCGCGGTAGGTTCCCGGGGCGCTCGCCGGCCACACCACCAGGATGCGCTTCGACCCGACCGCGGCGGTTCCGGCAATGTCACCGGCGTCGTTGATCGCGTCGGCCGTCGAGTGGTCCCAGGACGGATCGAACGGCAGCACAGCACTCGCCCCGGTGCGGGTCACCGTCACGCCTTTGAACGTGCCGTCGAAGAGGTCGTTGCCCGCGATGAGGCCCGCCGCGTTGACGTCCACCGGCGTGATCGAGGGCAGCCACAGCACGACCTTTCCGTTGTCCCACAGCGTCCCCTGCTTCTCCTTGTAGCCGTACGGCCAGGTGCTGGACCGCGTGCCGGTGACGCCGACTCCGTACCGGCCGCCGTCGCTCGCGTACAGCGTGCCGAGATTGGTGGTGGGCGGCAGTTCCCACACGGTCTTCTGCCATTGACAGGCCGCCGCCTGACTCGTGCCGACCGGCACGAGCCCGAGTGCCGCTGTGAGCGTCGCCGCGGCAAGCACGCTTCTCATTCGTCGGTTCAGCAAGATATTGCCCTTTCCATCAAGGAATGCCTCTTTCGACAGCGGGGCCTGACAGGACTCGCCGTGGCACGTGAGGCAGGTCGAGGGAGAACGGAACAACCGCCAGGCGCGGCAGCTTCGACGTCCGATTCAGTCGGTCAACGGAACGCGAACCCCAGAAGATCGAGCCCGGGTGCGGTGGTGATGGGTTCGGGGATCAAGTTGTCCTTGTGGACGAACCGCTTCAGGTAACCGGCACCTTCGGTTCCGCCGGATCCCTTGACCCCGGGCAGGTAGCGACGGCCGAATCCGTAGTGTCTGCCGCGCCAGGTCAGCAACCTGCGTTCGACCCCGGCAAGTGCCTCGGTCAGCTCCGGATCGCCCGACCTGAGCACCACTTCGCGCAACGGACGCACCGAGCGCAGCGGCGGCAGGGTCAGCTCACGCAGGTGATCGAACTTCGAGTACGCCTCGATCTTGCGCACGTCGTAGCCGTACACCGTCAGTTCCATCATGTGGTAGTTCAGCGACTGGACGGCGCTGGCCTCACCGGTGGCGTCACGGAAGTTCAGGAACAGGTCCGGCGTCAGCGTCTGCAGCATGTGGAATATGTGGCTGGGCAACTCCACGTAGTGGGCCAGCTGCGCCATCAGCGCGTGCGCCTGGCCGTCACCGCGCCCGATCGACGTCCGCGCCCTCACGGCGAAGTAGCGGATCAAGTAGAAGGCCAGTTCGCACGCCTGCACCGAGCGCAGGAAGATGTTCTCGTGGTGGTCGCCCGAGGCGAGGAAGCCGGAGCAACGGGTCAGCACGAGCGCCTGCCAGCGCGCCAGCCCGTCGTCACGCGCCCGGTCGATCAGCTCGGCTGCCGTCGTGTCACCGTCGGTCTCCACGCGCAGCCGCCCGATCTGCTCGCGCAGCGCGTCCAGCCGGCGTAACCGCTCCTCGGTGTGATCGGCCTCCGTCAGCTGGGGAGCCGCGCGCCGCTCGACCGCGTCCAGATCGGCCAGCGTCGCCTCCAGCGCCAGCACGGCACCGGCTACGGGTTCGGTCGGATGCAGGTCGAGGAACCACGAGTAGACGTGCAGGTTGGAATAGCGGTAGTACTCGGGGATGGGTTCCCGGCTGAACGTCCGGGTCAACAGCCGCATCACCTCGTTCCCGGCCCTGCGGTCCGTGTACGTCTCTTCGTAGAGCTTGGCCAGCAGGGCGCGCTCATCCCCGGTCAGCGCACCTCGGCCCGCCCTCTGTTGAAGCTGTATGACCTCGTCGCACCGTCCCGGGAATTGCAAGGACGCCAGTCCGGTCTCCATCTGTCCTCCAGGGCTGCGCTCGGAGCCACGGGCCGTCATCGAGCCGCGGCATGACGTCTCATCTCTTGTGACCGATGACCAACTGCTTGTCCTGCGAGGTCCGATGCACCTCGCAGTCGACGAACCCCGCGCTCTCCAGCAGGCCGACGTACTCGGCCGCGGTCCTGTGCCGGCCCTTCGCCTCGACGTGCATCGACAGGTTCATCACGGCGGTGGGCAGCGGCCCGCGGCGGTCGTCGTCGAACAGGCGGTCCATGATCAGGACCCGGCCGCCGTCGACGCACGCGCGATGCGCCTTGCGCAGCAGCTCCAGGCCGATCTCGTCGGTCCAGCCGGAGAGGATGTAGCCGAACGCGACACACTCGGTCGGCGGGAACTCGTCCTGGTGGAAGTCACCGGCGGCGAAGTCCAGCCTGCCGTGCAGGCCGTACCGCTCGACGGTGTCAGCCACATGAGGGCCGACCTCGGGCAGCTCGAACACCGTGGCGCTCAGGCCGGGGGTCGCCTCCAGCGCGGCCACGCAGAACGGCCCGCTCGCGCCGCCGATGTCCACCAGATGCCGGACCTCGGCCAGCCCGGCCATGGGTACCAGTTCGCGGGAGACGTCGTAGGTGAGCTGCCACATGGCCTCCAGGAACTCCTCGGTGAGTTTCGGAGTCCTGTACATGACGTCGAACGGGGCAGGCAGGGCGGCGTCCACGGCCGACTTCCCGGCCGTCAGGTAGCTGTCCAGCTGCGGCAGCCGGCCGAGGGTGCTGTTCATCACATGGTTGAGGAAGCCGCCGACCGAGCGTGAACTCCCAGGGTCGAGGAAGGGCGCCATCTCCGCGGAGATGCGGTACGCACCGTGCTCGTTCTGCTCGATGACGCCGAAGGAGTCGAGGAGGATCAGCAGCCGGTCAAGGGTCTCCTCGTCGAGCCCGAGTTCACTGGCGATCTTGCCGGTGGACGCCTCCTCGGCTATGAGGAGACCGAAAACACCGTGCTTGCCCGCCAAATGCACCGCGGTGGTCGCATACACGCCGTACATCGCTTTTTCCAACGCATTGGGTAGCATTACTCAATCTCCACATCGTTTCCTTGTGCGGTCACGCAGTCGCAGCTCGAATCGATTTGCGCCCGTTTCCCGAGTCGCACGAAAGACTGACGGCGGAGACGGAGGAAGTACGCGACCACGACTGGGCAGTACGGCCTTATCGGCTTCTGCGAGTGGAGGCTATGCGCGGGCAGCGAGGCCCTCAAGGAAGTTGCTTTGTAGTTCAAGGAGCGAGGCAGCCTCGCACGGACGGCATCGACAAGAGTTTCCCTATACGAAGCATTCGCTCGGGGGAAATAGTTTTACTCCTACGGCAAACAGCGAGGTCGCGAGGCTGCTCCGGACTACTGGCCGGTCGACGCACATCGAGCGCCCCGTACGCATTCACCGCCCAGGCACCGTCGCGGATCCCGCAGTGCGCATCGGCGACCGGGGCACAGGCCGATGCGGGGACCTTCCGTACGCGGCTGTGGTTCGCTTCGGTGATCACCTGCGGGCCGAGTGGGACAGCCGGCGTCCGCGCTGGGCCAACCGGGCGACCGAGGCGCTGGCGGGCCAGGAGAAGGAGTCCACCTCCTACACCTACGACGCCAACGGCAAGCCGGAGACGGTGGTCCATCCCGACCAATACTCCACCTACACCTACGACCTCCGGGACCTCGTGAAGACGGTGTCGGTCGGCAAGACCGCAACCGACACGGCGCCCAAGGTCACGTCGTACGCGTACACCGACCGCGGGCAGCGGCTCAAGGAGACCAAGGCCAACGGCAACACAGTCGATCTCACCTACTACCTCGACGGTGTCGTCAGGACCCAGGCCGAGAAGAAGGCCAACGGCACCCTGGTGTCGTCGCACACCTACACCTACGACCCGAACGGCAACAAGTCGCAGGACGTGGCGAAGAAGATGAACGCCGACAACAACACGGCGTACCTCGCCTCCACCACCGCCTACACCTACGACCCGGCCGACCGGCTCTCCAAGTCGGTCAAGACCGGAACCGGCGCGGGCACCGACACGTACACCCACGACGACAACGCCAATGTCGTGTCCCAGACCGTCAAGGGCGACACGACCACGTACGACTACGACCGCAACCGACTGCTGTCCGCGACCACCGCGGGGGCCACGGCCACGTACGACTACGACCCGTTCGGCCGCCAGCAGTCGGTGACCAGCGGGGGCAAGGTCGTTGAGCGCACCGTCTACGACGGCTTCGATCACGTCACCGAGAGCACGAGCCTCGATGACGCCGGGGCCGAGAAGACCACCAAGTACACCTACGATCCGCTGGACCGCACGGCGACCAAGACCGTGGACGCCAAGACCACCGACTTCGACTACCTCGGCCTTTCCGGCGAGGTGCTGGACGAGAAGGTGGCCGGCGAGCTGACCAAGTCGTACCAGTACAGCCCGTGGGGCGAGCGCCTGTCCCAGGTCAAGCACAACACCGACGGGACGAGCGAGGACGGCTTCTACGGCTACAACAGCCACACCGACGTCGAGACGCTGACCACCAAGGACGGAGACACCAAGGCCACCTACGGGTACACGGCCTACGGGAACGACGACGAGTCCGAGTTCACCGGGATCGACAAGCCGGAGGCGGGCGACCCGACCGAGGAGAGCTACAACCCCTACCGGTACAACGCCAAGCGCTGGGACGCCCAGTCCGGCACTTACGACATGGGATTCCGTAACTACAACCCGGGCCTCAACCGCTTCACCACCCGGGACATGTACAACGGTGCCCTCGCGGACATGGGCCTCGGCTCCGATCCGTACACCAGCAACCGCTACGCCTTCACCGGCGGCAACCCCACCAGCTTCATCGAGCTGGACGGGCACCTGCCGTGCGCCGAGGGCATCAAGGACGTGTGCGGTGGCGGCAGCACGATGACCAGCCTCTTCCTGGCACCCTCCAAGCCGGCCAGCGGTGGCGGCTACACGGACGGCTCGCCCAGTGAGCCCAAGGTCACGTACGACGACGATTTCCCCTACGACCCCAACTCCAAGCCGACCGCGGGCGACTATGTGAGCTGGAACAAGTGGAAGGCCCAGATGATCGGTGGCGGCCTGCTCGCCTCGCTCGGCTTCTACGGTGACGGCGCCCTCGACGACGCCGTGCCCGCCTACGCCCGCTACAGGGAGAACACCGGGGCGGACTTCGAGGTGAACTACAACGAGGGGTACCACGAGGACGAGGCCATCGGAGCCTTCGTCGACAGCGAGATCTCCCGGGCACAGAACGCCGCGGAAATCCTCAGTGGGAAGACCGGGAAGTCCACCTTCGACATGACGGGCGGGGCGCGGAGCATGACGGGCTCCGGTCTGTACACGAAGACCGAGAACTGGGACAAGACCCTGGGTGATCACAAGATCTGGGGCAGCGCCGAAGTCACGTCACAGGGTGACAAGTTTACGATGACGGTCACGGTCCACGCCATGGACCGCTACGACTTCAACCAGGGCATGACGGACAAGGCATCGGGTGCGTCGGACGCCGAGAACGGCCGTTTCGCTACGCTCGGCTGGGCGAAACCGTTCATGGTGAGCGGATCGCTCACCCGAGTCGTCACATGGAACAGGGGAGACGTGGGAAGCAGCACGGTGGTGACCAATGGCCCGCGGTGACGTCCGTCGGACGCGCAGGGGAGTCATGCTGGTCGCGGCACTGACACTGATCACCGGCTGCGGCAGCGGTGAGGCCGACACCGCGAGTGTCCGGAGTCCCGCGGGGTCTTCGGCCCGCTCGCCGGAGACGGCGGAGCCAGAGCAGACGATCGAGCGGGACAAGGATCCGGTTCTCGAGCGGTTCCCGGAGTTCGGGGACATCACCGCCGTCGAATGGGTCACGAGAGAGTTCGGGAGGCCGTCGGAGATGGCGGGCCCCACGGACTTCCGTGTCTCGGGCGTGGCTCAGCTGGCGAAGGCCGATACCGAACGGCTCCAGCAGGAGCACGACTGGGTACCGGCCGAGGAAGCCCCGGCCACGCTGGAGGGGATCTCCCCCAGGGTGCCCAAGGGAGTGGCCTGGGAGGTGAGTGGGGGATTCACCGCCCAGGTGACGGGAGGAGCGTTCGAAGCGACGTTCTTCCTTGATCCCAAGGCTGGGGTCATGGTGTTCGACGCCGTGAATCCGTCGGTCGCCAATCCCTGAGCACTGCTGGGCCGGCTGTTGGCCGTACGCGCACGCGTACGGCCAACAGCCGCAGTCGTTGGAAGCACTGTGAAAAGCAGGCTCGCCGTCCTGTTCCTGGGCAGGCCACCGCCCTCTCTGTCAGCCTTGGGTGAGACGTCTCGCTTCGGCGGGTTAGCCTGAGAGGGCACTGACAGGAGAACTATCCCCTCATGACCAGTACCAATCCCACGGGATCCGACCCGGCCCCCAGGCCGAAGCGCCGTTCGTTCAGTCCGGAGTACAAGCTGCGGATCGTCGCCGAGTACGACGCCGCGCCCAAGAACGAGAAGGGCGCGGTCCTGCGCCGCGAGCGCCTGTACCACTCGCACGTCACCGAGTGGCGGGCCGCGCGGGATGCCGGGGCCCTGGAAAAGCTGGTCGACAAGCGCACCAGCCCGGCGAGGCCGAAGAAGCCGGCCGCCGAGACGGAGAACGAGAAACTGCGCCGCCAGGTGGAACGGCTGGAGAAGGAACTGGCCCGGAACAAGGCCGCACTGGAAGTCATGGGAAAAGCTTCCGCGCTCTTGGAAATGATCTCCGAGAGCGCGGACTGAATCCTGCCGCCGGCCCTGTCGTGGACGAGGCGTTCACCGGCGTCGAGGCCCAGCTGGGCATCACGGCCGCCTGTCGGCTGACCGGTCGGTCCAGGGCCACCCATTACCGCCGGCTCCGGCCCCCGCCACCACGCGAAGAACGTGCCCCGCAGGTGCAGCCGTCGGCCCTGTCGGACGAAGAGCGTGCCGTGGTGCTGGAGTTGATGAACGGCGAGGAGTACGCCGAGCTTGCGCCCGCGCAGATCTGGGCCCGCGAGCTGGACGCGGGGCGCTATCACTGCTCGGTCTCGACGATGTACCGGATCCTGCGCGAACAGGGGCAGAGCGGCGAGCGCCGACGGCAGGCCACCCATCCCGCCAGGACGGTGCCCGAGCTGGTCGCCACCGGGCCCTCGCAGGTGTTCACCTGGGACATCACCAAGGCGGCCGGACCGGTCAAGGGCGTCTGGTATCACGCCTACGTGATCATCGACATCTTCAGCCGGTACATCGTCGGCCACACCGTCGAAGCGGCCGAATCAGCGACACGGGCCGAGGAACTGATCCGCGAGACCATCACCCGCAACGGCATCGTGCCCGAGACGGTGCACGCGGACCGCGGCACCTCGATGACCAGCAAGAAGGTCTCCCAGCTGCTGATCGACCTGGGGGTGACGCGGTCGCACTCGCGGCCGAAGGTCTCCAACGACAATCCTTACAGCGAGGCCCACTTCAAGACCACGAAGTACATGTCCGACTACCCCGAACGGTTCGACTCGCTGACCCACGCCCGCGAGTGGTTCGACGCCTTCATCGCGTACTACAACCACGAGCACCGGCATTCCGGCATCGGCTGGCACACCCCCGCATCCGTCCACTTCGGGACCGCCGAGGAAGTCCGCGACCAGCGCGCGGTCACCCTCGCCGAGGCATACGCCCGCCACCCCGAACGCTTCGGCCGCCGCCCCCGACCACCCCAGATACCCCAAACGGCCTGGATCAACGACCCGGCCAAGCGCCGCGAACCCGCACCACAAACCCCATAGCGATACGACCGTCTCACTGGACTTGAAATCTTCCGCCGGGGCACTACTTGCAGTCACTCCCCCGCGACAGCGGCCGACGCGGAACCGGTGCACTTCGGAGCAACGTCACGAGGCGCAGGGCGACAGTCCGCCCCCAGCCCTCAAAGGAAGGGTGAGTGGGACGCCCCACCACCCACCCCACCGAGGAACCGGCTAAAAAACCCCAGGTCAAGGCCCTCTGTGGAATCACGGGGGACACGGGACGGCGCACGTTCGCCACACCGATTCGAGGTGCCCTCCGCCGCCCGAACCACGTTTCCGCAGGTCAGAACGTTTTTCCTAGGTGGGGCGGGTGGGACTCGAACCCACGGCCGACGGATTATGAGTCCGCTGCTCTAACCGGCTGAGCTACCGCCCCGTTTCGGCGTGGCGCGTACACGTGTGCGCGCCGTCTGCCGCAGCATAGCCGGTCATACGATCTCTCGCTTCGGATGCCCCGCTTCGCATGACCATGAGGACCGCGCTGCCGCCTGCCCGGTTCCGGCCGCCGCGAAGTACCCACGAATGAGTCACCGCCGGAGTCTGCGGAGAGGTGCGGGCGGACGGGCCGGGCACATGAAAAAGGACCCCGAGGGGTCCTCTTCCTGTTTGCTCCTCCGACTGGACTCGAACCAGTAACCTGCCGGTTAACAGCCGGCTGCTCTGCCAATTGAGCTACAGAGGATCGCGCTCCCCCGACTGGACTCGAACCAGTAACCTGCCGGTTAACAGCCGGCTGCTCTGCCAATTGAGCTACAGGGGATTGTGGCGTTGCCTCGAAATCGTACCTGCCTGGCGGCTGCCGGGCGGCGCGCGTTCGCTGCGACACATACATTAGCGCAAGCAGGGGGGTGCTCCGCCAATCGGTTGCGCCCGGGGTGATCTCGGTGCCCACGGGTAGGCGGGCAAGCACACGTCGCACGGAGTGAAGGAAGGGTGGCAGCCATGCGGTACCGGCTCACATTCATCGCCGGACTGGCCCTCGGTTACGTGCTCGGCACGCGGGCCGGGCGCGAGCGGTACGAGCAACTGAAGAGGTCCGCGCAGCAGCTTGCCCGGAATCCCGCCGTCCGGAACGCCGCGGAGTCGGCAGCCCAGGGCGGCCGGGAGTTCGCCGGCAAGGCGTATCACTCGGTGAGCGAAAAGGTCGGCGACACCGTCGGCGACCGGGTCCCCGCTTCGGTGGCCGACCGGATGCGCTCGCTGCGGGACCGCAGCGCGCACAACGGCGGCGACGACTGGGGTACGACCAACACCTAGGGCGACCGACGGTGCCCGCGCCGGGCGTCCGAGGACGTCCGGTGCGGGAAACCTCCGCCGGTGCGGCAGAATCCTGTGTATGGGCATAGTCGCCGGCTTGGACAGTTCTTCCGCCTTCACTCACATCGTCGTCTGTGACACGGACACGGGCGCGGTGCTGCGGCAGGGATACGCCGCACACCCCGTCGAGGCGAAGGCCACCGAGGTCGATCCGCAGGTATGGCTGCTCTCGCTCGGCGAGGCGGCCTCCGGCGGGCTGCTCGAAGGCGTGCAGGCCATCGGGGTCTCCGCCCAGCAGCACGGCCTCCTCCCCCTGGACCACCAGGGCAATCTCGTACGCCCCGCGCTGCTCGGCAACGACCGGCGGGCGCAGGTCTCCGCCGCCGATCTGATCGACGGCCTCGGCGGGCGTCAGCCGTGGGCCGAGGCGGTCGGTGCCGTGCCGCAGGCCGCGCAGCCGGTGGCGAAGCTGCGCTGGCTGGCGCGGACCGAGCCGGAGAACGCCCAGCGCGTCGCCGCCGTCATGCAGCCGCACGACTGGCTGGTGTGGCAGCTGCTCGGCCGGCCCGCCCGGCGCACCACCGACCGGGGCGCCGCCTCCGGTACGGGGTACTGGTCCGCGGGTTCCGGCTCCTACCGTCCCGATCTCGTCGAGCTCGCGCTCGGCCGCCAGGCCTCGCTGCCCGAGGTGCTCGGCCCCTCCGAGTCCGCCGGAACCACGCCCGAGGGGCTGCTGATCTCCGCGGGTACGGGCGAGACGATGGCCGCCGCCTTCGGACTCGGGGTCTGCGTCGGCGACGCCGTGGTGTCGCTGGGGGCCTCCGGTTCCGTGATGGCCGTGCACCACGAGGCACTGGCCGATCCGACCGGGATGATCACCTCGTTCGCCGACGCCACCGGGATGCACCTGCCGGTCGTCCACACCTCCAACGCCGTGCGTGCCCTGCGCGGCACCGCCGAGATGCTGGGGGTCGAGGGGCTCGAAGAGCTGTCCGAACTGGCGCTGAAGTCGACGCCGGGCGCCTCCGGGCTCGTACTCCTGCCGTATCTGGAGGGCGAGCGCACGCCGCAGCTGCCGCACACCGCGGGCACCCTGTGCGGGCTGCGCCGTGAGTCGATGAAGCCGGAGCACCTGGCGCGGGCGGCGTTCGAGGGGATGCTCTGCTCGCTGGCCGACGCGCTCGACGTGCTGCGCCGCCGCGGGGTCGAGGTTCGACGGGTGTTCCTGCTGGGGGCCGCCGCCGAGCTGCCCGCGGTGCAGGCGCTGGCGCCCGCGGTCTTCGGTACACAGGTCGTCGTGCCGCAGCCCGCCGAGTACGCGGCGCTGGGTGCGGCCCGGCAGGCGGCCTGGGCGCTCGGGGTCTCGCAGGGCACGCTCGACCCGCGTACCCCCCCGGCCTGGCAGGGAGCCTCGGCCCAGGTGCTGGAGCCGGGCGAGGAACTGTCCGTCGGGCGGGCCGTGCGCCAGCAGTACGAGGCCACACGGGACCAGATCCACCCCGGAGCCTTCGGCGGTCCCGCCTGAGAAGGAGCCAAGTCCTCAACGCTTTCCGGGATTTGACCGGGGCTTGAGGAAAAGCGTTCGCGGTCGCGGGGTGGAGTACCGGAAAATGGGTCGGCCTCTGCCCAACGCCGACTCCGAGAGACACGCGTGCTCATAAAAATTCTGCGGACCTATCTCGGTCCGTACCGGAAACCCATCGCGCTGCTGGTCTTCCTCCAGCTGCTGCAGACCTGCGCCAGCCTCTATCTGCCCAGCCTCAACGCGGACATCATTGACAACGGTGTCGTGAAGGGGGACACGGGCTACATCCTGGAGTTCGGCGGCCTCATGATCGCCGTGAGCGTCATCCAGGTGGTGTGCAACATCGGGGCGGTCTACTACGGGGCGCGGACCGCGTCCGCACTCGGCCGCGATGTCCGGGCCTCGGTCTTCGACCGGGTGCAGTCCTTCTCCGCGCGTGAACTCGGCCGCTTCGGCGCGCCCTCCCTGATCACCCGTACGACCAATGACGTGCAGCAGGTCCAGATGCTGGTCCTCATGGCCTTCACCCTGATGGTCTCGGCGCCGATCATGTGTATCGGCGGCATCATCATGGCGCTCGGGCAGGACGTGCCGCTCTCCGCCGTGCTGCTTGCCGTGGTCCCGGTCCTCGGGATCTCGGTGAGCCTCATCGTGAAGAAGATGCGCCCGCTGTTCCGCACGATGCAGGAGCGGCTCGACACGGTGAACCGGGTGCTGCGCGAGCAGATCACCGGCAACCGGGTCATCCGCGCCTTCGTCCGGGACGCGTACGAGGAGGAGCGTTTCCGCGGGGCCAACACCGACCTCACGGACGTGTCCCTGTCCACGGGCCGGCTGATGGCGCTGATGTTCCCGACCGTGATGACCGTGGTGAACGTGTCGTCCATCGCCGTCGTCTGGTTCGGTGCGCACCGCATCGACAGCGGTGGGATGCAGATCGGCGCGCTGACCGCGTTCCTCGCGTATCTGATGCAGATCGTGATGGCGGTGATGATGGCCACCTTCATGTTCATGATGGTGCCGCGCGCCGAGGTCTGCGCCGAGCGCATCCAGGAGGTCCTGGAGACCGACTCGAGCGTGGTGCCGCCGCTCGCCCCGGTCACCGAGCTGAGCCGCCACGGCCATCTGGAGGTGCGTGGGGCGGAGTTCCGCTACCCGGGCGCCGAGGAGCCCGTACTGCGGGCGGTGGATCTGGTGGCGCGGCCCGGTGAGACGACCGCGATCATCGGTTCGACGGGCAGCGGGAAGTCGACGCTGCTCGGTCTCGTGCCGCGGCTGTTCGACGCGACGGGCGGCGAGGTGCTGGTCGACGGCGTGGACGTACGGACGCTGGACCCGGTCCTGCTGGCGAAGACCGTGAGCCTGGTGCCGCAGAAGCCGTATCTGTTCTCCGGGACGGTCGCGACGAACCTGCGGTACGGGAACCCGGACGCGACCGACGAGGAACTGTGGCACGCGCTGGAGGTCGCGCAGGCCAGACAGTTCGTGGAGGGGCTGGAGAACGGGCTGAACGCGCCGATCGCGCAGGGCGGCACGAACGTCTCCGGTGGCCAGCGGCAGCGTCTGTCGATCGCCAGGACGCTCGTGCAGCGGCCGGAGATCTATCTCTTCGACGACTCGTTCTCGGCACTGGACTACGCGACGGACGCCGCGCTGCGCGGGGCTCTCGCGCGGGAGACGGCCGGGGCGACGGTGCTGATCGTGGCGCAGCGGGTGTCGACCATCCGTGACGCCGACCGGATTCTCGTGCTGGACGAGGGCCGGGTCGTCGGGACCGGCACCCATCACGAGCTGATGGACGGCAATGAAACGTACCGGGAGATCGTGCTCTCCCAGCTGACGGAAGCGGAGGCCGCGTAATGGCCGGGCCTGGCGGACGCATGATGGCGGGCGGCGCTCCGACCGAGCGGTCCATGGACTTCAAGGGGTCGGGGAAGCGGCTGCTCAAGAGATTCAGCCAGGAGAAGTCCTCGCTGTACGCGATGCTCGTCGCGGTGGCGCTGAGCGTGGGTCTCTCGGTGGTCGGCCCGAAGATCCTGGGCAAGGCGACCGACCTGATCTTCGCGGGGGTCGTCGGCCGGGAGATGCCGGAGGGGACCACGAAGGCGCAGGCCATCGAGGACCTGCGGGAGAAGGGCAGCGGCGGTCTCGCCGACATGCTCTCCATCGTGGACTTCACCCCTGGTGAGGGCATCGACTTCGGCGCGGTGGGCAACGTCCTGCTCGTGGCGCTGGTCGTCTATCTGGTCGCCGGACTGCTGATGCTCGTGTCCACGCGGCTGTCGATCCGGGTGATCAACCGGATCGTCTTCCAGCTGCGCGAGGACCTTCAGACGAAGCTCGCCCGGCTGCCGCTGTCGTACTTCGACCGGCAGAAGCGCGGCGAGGTCCTGAGCCGTGCGACGAACGACATCGACAACATCTCGCAGACGATGCAGCAGACGATGGGGCAGCTCATCAACTCCCTGCTGACCATCATCGGCGTACTGATCATGATGTTCTGGATCTCGCCGCTGCTGGCGCTGGTCGCCCTGGTGACGATCCCGGTGTCGGTGTTCGTCGCCGCGCGGGTGGGCAAGCGTTCGCAGCCGCAGTTCGTGCAGCAGTGGAAGGTGACGGGCCGGCTCAACGCCCACATCGAGGAGATGTACACCGGCCACAACCTGGTGAAGGTCTTCGGCCGGCAGGAGGAGTCCGCGCGGGACTTCGCCGAGCAGAACGACGCGCTGTACGAGGCCGGCTTCAAGGCCCAGTTCAACAGCGGGATCATGCAGCCGCTGATGATGTTCGTGTCGAACCTGAACTACGTGCTGGTCGCGGTCGTGGGTGGACTGAGGGTCGCATCGGGCGCGCTGTCCATCGGTGATGTGCAGGCGTTCATCCAGTACTCGCGGCAGTTCTCGATGCCGCTGACCCAGGTCGCCTCGATGGCGAACCTGGTGCAGTCGGGTGTCGCGTCCGCCGAGCGGGTCTTCGAGCTGCTGGACGCCGACGAGCAGGCCCCGGACCCGGACCCCGAGGTGCGGGAGCGTCCCGGCAAGCCGCTGGGCAGTGTCTCGCTGGAGAAGGTCTCCTTCCGCTACGACCCCGACAAGCCGCTCATCGAAGACCTGTCGCTGAGCGTGGAGCCGGGCCACACCGTCGCGATCGTCGGCCCGACCGGGGCAGGCAAGACGACGCTGGTCAACCTCCTGATGCGGTTCTACGAGGTGACGGGCGGCCGGATCGTCCTGGACGGCACCGACGTGTCGACGATGTCCCGGGACGAACTGCGGTCCCAGATAGGCATGGTCCTCCAGGACACCTGGCTGTTCGGCGGATCGATCGCGGACAACATCGCGTACGGCGCTTCGCGCGAGGTCAGCCGGGCAGAGATCGAGGAGGCGGCCAAGGCGGCCCACGCCGACCGCTTCGTCCGCACCCTGCCGGACGGTTACGACACGGTGATCGACGACGAGGGCTCCGGAGTCAGCGCCGGCGAGAAGCAGCTCATCACCATCGCGCGGGCGTTCCTGTCCGATCCGGTGATCCTGGTGCTCGACGAGGCGACCAGCTCGGTGGACACCCGTACCGAGGTGCTGATCCAGAAGGCGATGGCGCGCCTGGCGCACGGCAGGACCAGCTTCGTGATCGCACACCGGCTCTCCACGATCCGGGACGCCGATGTGATCCTGGTGATGGAGGACGGCTCGATCGTGGAACAGGGCACCCACGACGGGCTGCTGGCGGCCAAGGGCGCCTACGCCCGGTTGTACGCGGCACAGTTCGCCCAGGCGCTCGCCGAGGTCGACTAGGGACTTTCGTTTGGATCAGGCCGGATCAGGCCAGATCAGGGAGCGGGGGCCGGTGCGTGCAGCTGCAAGGCGGAGGGTTGAGGCAACGCGGAGCGTTGGTGATTGACGACAACGCCGCAGATGCGGGTGCCGGCCTCCGCGAGCCCGGCATGATCCAAACGAAAGGCCCTGGCGGCGGGCGGCCTTCAGTCCAGATAGCCGCGCAGCTGGTCCGCGAAGACGTGGTCCCGCAGCTTGCTGAGGGTCTTGGACTCGATCTGGCGGATGCGTTCGCGCGTCACGCCGAAGATCTTTCCTATCTCTTCGAGCGTGCGGGGCCGCCCGTCGGCCAGCCCGTAACGCAATTGGACCACCTTGCGCTCCCGCTCCCCGAGCGTGGAGAGCACCGCCTCCAGGTGTTCGCGCAGCAGCAGGAACGCGGCGGACTCCACGGGGGACGCGGCGTCGCCGTCCTCGATGAGGTCGCCGAAGGAGACGTCGTCCTCCTCGCCGACGGGGGCGTGCAGCGAGACGGGTTCCTGGGCGAGGCGCAGTACCTCGCCGACCCGTTCCGGTGTCAGGTCGAGCTGGGCGGCGACCTCTTCGAACGTCGGCTCGTAGCCCCGCTCCTGGAGCAGGCGGCGCTGGACCCGTACGACCCGGTTGATCAGTTCGACGACGTGGACCGGGACCCGTATGGTCCGGGCCTGGTCGGCCAGCGCGCGTGACATGGCCTGGCGTATCCACCAGGTCGCGTACGTGGAGAACTTGTAGCCCCGGGCGTAGTCGAACTTCTCGACGGCCCTGATCAGTCCGAGGTTCCCCTCCTGGACGAGATCGAGCATCGTCAGCCCCCGGCCCACGTACCGCTTGGCGACGGAGACGACCAGGCGGAGGTTGGCCTCGATGAGCCGGCGCTTCGCCATCCGCCCCATGACCACGAGCCGGTCCAGGTCGACGGCGAGCCGGGAGTCCGGGTCGGGGGTGCGGGCGAGCCGTTCCTCCGCGAAGAGCCCCGCTTCGACGCGGCGGGCGAGGTCCACCTCCTCGGCGGCGGTGAGCAGCGGAACCCTGCCGATCTCCCGCAGGTACTGGCGGAAGAGGTCGGACGAGGTGCCGCCGGTGTCCGGGCGGCTCCGCCGTTCCGGGGGCTCGGGCAGCTCCGGCTCTTCTTCCATCACCGCGTCCGTCGCCTCCCCGGGTGGGGCCGCTGTGGCCTCCGGATGGCGCACGGCCAGGTTCTGCGCGGGGATCGCCGGGACATGCTCGGTCGGGCTCGTCACGGTCCGGGTCTGCACGGGGGCGACCTCCAGGTGATCGCGCTGCCGGACCGCGGCGGGTGTGGGTCCGCCCTCGGTGAACCGACCGCGCTCCGATGACTCAGGCACCGCCACCCAGTGTGGGGTATGACACATCGCCGCCACGAGGGGCGTGCGGTGACTTTCTGAGTCCGGGGCGTGACCGGAGGGTTACGGTCCCGGGGGTGGAGCGCACAGCCGCACGGTGTCGGGCGGGCGCGTCAGAGCGCGTCGGCGCCCTTGCTGCGGAGGGACTGTGCGTACTGCTGGAGGACCCAGACCTCGTTCTGCGCGGCCGCGAGGTGCTCGGGGGCCACATTGCTGCCGAGGCGGGCGAGACTGCCCTGCACATCGTCGATACGGCGGTCGACGGCGCGCACCCGGACCTGGACGAGCTGCATGCCCGCGTACGTCTCGTCGATCGACTTGCCGTGGAAGACCTCGACGGCAAGCTCGGTGACGAGGTTGCGCACGGTGTCGTCCGGGGCCGCGCCCAGCACGTTGACCAGGTATTCGCGGGTCTCGGCCATGCCCTGCTCGGCTCCGCCCGCCTCCGCGATGCACTGGCGCACCGCCGCGTACGGCGGGGCGGTGAACTCGTCGGCCCCGTAGGCGTCGAAGGCCGGGGACACCAGGGCGGGCTTCTGGAGGGCGAGCTTGAGCAGTTCGCGCTCGGTGCGGTGGGCGGGGCTGCGGAGGTTGAGCGCGGGACCCGAGATGCCGGCCGGGGCGGCGGAGGTCGTCCCGGAGCGCTCGGCGCCGTTCCGGGACGGGCCCCGGTCGGGACCCCGGTCGCCCCGGTTGCGGGCCCACTGGGCGAGCCGGGCGACGCGGCGGACCACGAACTCCTGGTCGAGGATGCCGATGAAGCCCGCGAGCTGGACGGCGACCTCCCGCTGCACACTGCTCGTCTTGATCTTCGCCACGACCTGCGCCGCCTCGTCGAGCGCGGCGGCGCGGCCCGCCGGGGTCTCCAGGTCGTAGCGGGCGACGATCTGCCGCAAAGCGAACTCGAAGAGCGGGGTACGGGGTTCGACCAGGTCACGGACGGCGTCGTCACCCTTGGCCAGGCGCAGATCGCACGGATCCATGTTGTCCGGGGCGATCGCGATATAGGTCTCGGCGGCGAACTTCTGATCGTCCTCGAAGGCACGCAGCGCGGCCTTCTGGCCCGCCGCGTCACCGTCGAAGGTGAAGATCACGCGGGCGCTGCCGTTGTCCATCAGGAGACGGCGCAGGATCTTGATGTGGTCGTTGCCGAAGGCCGTGCCGCAGGTGGCGATGGCGGTGGTGATCCCGGCGAGGTGGCAGGCCATGACGTCGGTGTAGCCCTCGACGACGACGGCGCGGCTGGCCTTGGCGATGTCCTTCTTGGCCAGGTCGATCCCGTACAGCACCTGGGACTTCTTGTAGATCGACGTTTCCGGGGTGTTGAGGTACTTCGGTCCGTTGTCGTCGTCGCGCAGCTTGCGCGCACCGAAGCCGACGATCTCTCCGGAGGTGTCGCTGATCGGCCACATCAGGCGGCCGCGGAAGCGGTCGATGGGGCCGCGGCGGCCGTCCTGGGAGAGGCCGGAGGCGATCAGCTCCTTGTCGCTGAACCCCTGGCCGCGCAGATAGCGGGTGAGGTGGTCCCAGCCGACGGGGCTGTAGCCGACACCGAAGTGCGCGGCGGCCGCCTGGTCGAAGCCGCGTCCCGCGAGGAACTTCCGGCCGATCTCGGCCTCGGGGCTGTCGAGCTGCTCCGTGTAGAACTGGGCGGCGGCCTTGTGCGCCTCGACCAGCCGGATGCGTTCGCCGCGCTGGTGGGAGGGGTTGTAGCCGCCCTCCTCGTACCGCAGGGTGATGCCCGCCTTCGCGGCGAGGCGCTCGACCGTCTCGGAGAACGTGAGGTGATCGATCTTCATCACGAAGGCGATCGTGTCGCCGCCCTCCTGGCAGCCGAAGCAGTGGAAGAGCCCCTTGCTGGGGCTGACCTGGAAGGAGGGGGACTTCTCGTCGTGGAAGGGGCAGAGTCCTTTGAGGTTTCCGCCGCCCGCGTTGCGCAGCTGGAGGTACTCGGAAACGACGGCGTCGATCGGGACCGCGTCCCGGACCGCCTTCACGTCGTCGTCATTGATCCTGCCTGCCACGCGTGAAGTCTACGGGTGGGCCAGGACACCCGGACCGCACGGCGGTGTGATCCGTGGAACGGGCGGGGCGGCCGGGAGACTCCTGCCGGCCGCCCTCGGGGTCAGAGCAGGGACTCCAGCGGCACCGACGGATCGGCGAGCGCGTCGGGGTCGATCTGCGCGCCGGTCCTGATCAGCTGCTGGACGGTCTCGGTCACGTCCCAGACGTTGACGTTCATCCCGGCCAGGACCTTGCGGTCCTTCAGCCAGAAGGCGATGAACTCGCGCTTGCCCGTGTCGCCCCGGATGACGACCTGGTCGTAGCTGCCCGGCGGCGCCCAGCCCGAGTACTCCAGGCCGAGGTCGTACTGGTCGGAGAAGAAGTACGGCACCCGGTCGTAGGAGACCTCCTGGCCCAGCATCGCGCGGGCCGCTGCCGGGCCTGCGTTCAGGGCGTTCGCCCAGTGCTCCACCCGCAGCCGGGTGCCGAGCAGCGGGTGCTGCACGGCGGCCACGTCGCCCGCGGCGAAGATGTGCGGGTCCGAGGTGCGCAGCGACGCGTCGACGGCGATGCCGCCGCCGTGGGCCCGGTCCGCCATGGCGAGCCCGGCCGCCTCGGCGAGCGCGGAGCGCGGTGCGGCGCCGATCGCGGCGAGGATGTCGTGGGCGGGGTGCTCCTCGCCGTCGTCGGTGCGCGCCGCGAGGACGAGGCCGTCCTGGCCGGTGATCTCGGTGAGGCGGGCGCCGAAGTGGAAGCGGACGCCGTGCGCGCTGTGCAGGTCGGTGAAGAGCTGGCCGAGCTCGGGGCCGATGACCTGGTGCAGCGGGGTCTGCTCGGCCTCGACGACCGTGACCTCGGCGCCGTAGCCGCGGGCCGCGGAGGCGACCTCCAGGCCGATCCAGCCGGCTCCGGCGATGACCAGGTGGCCGTTGTCCCGGCCGAGGGCGGCCAGGACGTTGCGCAGCCGGTCGGCGTGGGCGAGGCGGCGCAGGTGGTGGACGCCGACGAGGTCCGTACCGGGGATGTCGAGCCTGCGGGGTTCGGCGCCGGTGGCGAGCAGCAGCTTGTCGTAGTGGATGACGGTGTTGTCACCGAGCTGTACGGAGCGGGCGGCACGGTCGATGGCCGTGACGGGCTGGCCGAGGTGGAGTTCGACGTCGGCCCCGGCGTACCAGGCCGTCTCGTGGACGAAGGCGCTGTCCCGTTCCTTCTTGCCGGCCAGATAGCCCTTGGAGAGCGGAGGCCGTTCGTACGGATGGTCCCGCTCATCGCCGACCAGGATCACCCGGCCGCTGAAGCCCTCGGCACGGAGCGTTTCCGCTGCCTTCGCTCCGGCCAGTCCTCCGCCGACGATGACGAACGTGCGATGTGCGTCGACCACTTGTGCCTCCTCGGTGCTGGTGCTGTGCTCCGCCGCCAGCTGCGAGCGTCCCGCACGCAGCGTGATGACGAAAGAGGGTGTGTCCCGATCAGGTCACACCCAGTGGTCACGGGGTAAGTCTGCCGACCGGGGCCGGCAGCGCGCGGAGCAGGGTCCGCGGCGGCGGTGATGTGCCCCCAGCACACCATTCGCCGCCCGGCCGACCGCCGTCGCCGCGCCCCGCGGACCTCAGGAGTGGTGCGGGGTCAGGACGGGTGCGGGGTCAGGGTCATGTGCAGGGACAGGGCGGAGGCGTCGGTGAGGGCGGCGATCTGGTCCACCAGGACCCTCTTGCGCGCGCGGTCGTCCGGCGCGGTCTCGTACTGCGCGCGGAACTGGGGTTCGAGTCCTTCCGGCGCTCGGGCGGTGAGCGCGGCGGCCAGCTCCGCGATGACGATGCGCTGTTCGGCGCGGATGACCTCCTGCTCGGCGCGCTGCATCACATAACGGTCGGCGACGGCCTTGAGCACCGCGCACTCGTTGCGCGCCTCGCGGGGGACGACGAGCTCCGCCGCGTACCGGCTGAGCCGCCCGGGGCCGTGGTGCGCGAACGTGGCGGTCTCGGCGGCCTGGCAGAACCGGCCGATGAGCTGGCTCGTCGTGTCCTTCAGCCGGGCCTGCGCGACGGCCGAGCCGTCGTAGCCGTGCGGCCACCACTCCTGGTCGACGAGTCGGTCGAGCGCCTCGGCGAGCTCTTGGGGGTCGGTGTCGGCCGGTACGTACCGGCCGATGGCGACGGCCCAGATCTCGCGGCGCTCCGGCTCGGCGAAGAGACAGTTCGGGTCGATGTGTCCGGCGTGCAGCCCGTCCTCGAAGTCGTGCACCGAGTAGGCGACGTCGTCGGCCCAGTCCATGACCTGGGCCTCGAAGCAGATCCGGTCGCGCGGGGCGTCCTCGCGGACCCACTGGAAGACCGGGAGGTCGTCCTCGTACACCCCGAATTTCGGGGAGCCGGGGTCGGTGGGGTGGCCGCCGCGCGGCCACGGGTACTTCGTGGCGGCGTCCAGGGCGGCACGGGTCAGATTGAGCCCGACGCTGACGAGTTCGCCGCTGCGGGGGTCGCGTACGAAGCGCTTGGGTTCGAGGCGGGTCAGCAGGCGCAGCGACTGGGCGTTGCCCTCGAAGCCGCCGCAGTCCGACGCGAAGTCGTTGAGTGCCTGCTCCCCGTTGTGTCCGAACGGGGGGTGGCCCATGTCGTGGGAGAGGCACGCCGTCTCCACCAGATCGGGGTCGCAGCCCAGCGCGGCGCCCAGTTCCCGGCCGACCTGGGCGCACTCCAGGGAGTGCGTGAGCCGGGTCCGGGGGCTGGCGTCCCAGGCGCGGCTCCGGGTGCCGGGGGTGACCACCTGGGTCTTGCCGGCGAGCCTGCGCAGGGCCGCCGAGTGGAGCACGCGGGCGCGGTCGCGCTGGAACGCGGTGCGTCCGGGCCGTTTGTCGGGCTCGGTGTCCCAGCGCTCGGTGTCCCGGGTCCCGTATCCGGCTGTGTGTGTGTCGTGGCTGCCGTGCGTACCGTCCATGGTTCCGACAGTAATCGGCGGCGCCGGCGAACCGGGGTCAGGCGGACGCGAGGAGCCGCTCGGTCACCGGGGATCCGTGTCCGGCCGCCTGGTCGTACCGGTGCAGGAGCAGCCGTGCCATCGCCGGGTGCGCGCCGAGCGGGGCGGCCGCGGCTCCCGGTGCGACGGCGGCCGCCGCGGTGGCGAAGCGGCCGGGTGCGGTGAAGTACGAGGCGATGGCGATCCGGTGGCGGCCCCGGGCGGCGAGGCCGCGTACGGCGGCCGGGACGGTGGGCGCGGCGGCCGAGGCGTAGGCGGGCACTACGGGTATGCCGCCGAGCCGGTCGCTGAGCATCCGGGCGGTGCGGCGGGTGTCGGTGGCGGCGTCGGGGTCGCGCGAACCGGCGGCGGCGAGGACGACCGCGGTGCTGCGGCTCGTCCCGCCCTCCGGGTCCCAGCCGGTTTCGAGGAGGCGCCCGTGCAGTGCCTCGACGAGCAGGGGGTGCGGGCCGAGCGGTGCGGCGATCCGGCTCCGCAGGGCGGGTGCGGCGGCGGCCGCGGCGGGCAGGTCGTGTTTGACGTGGTGGCCGCGGCTCAGGAGCAGCGGTACGAGGACGGCGTCGCCGTCGCCCGCGGCGGCCAGGGTCGCGGGCAGGAGGGGCTGGTTCAGCTCGATGTGGCCGAGGCGGACGTCGAGGCCGGGGCGGAGCTCTCTGACCTGGTCGAGGAGTTCCAGGACGGTGCGCAGGGCCCGGGGGTCCCGGCTGCCGTGCGCGACGGCGACCAGCGTGGGGGCGGGTGTGCCGCCGGCCACGGGGGCCGGTCGGGCGTGCTGCCGGGTGCGGTGCATAGGCCTGCGGGTTCCGTTCAGGGAGACGAGGCTGAGCTGGGTTCCGAGTTGGTCGGTGATGCGGGTCAGGAGTCGCGCGGTGCTGTCGAGGGGCAGGAGCTCACGGGGATGTTCCGGTGCCGGCGCCGTCATGAACCGATGGTGCCGCGCGGACGTTGCCGTGCCGTTGCGTGAGGGTGACGGGTGTTTGCCGTGGGCTCACGAGCGATGTCCCGGCCGAGTGAACTGTTTCGGCCTGCCGTTCGTCCCGTCATAGGGGGCAGCGCTGACGCGATGACGACAACGGGACAGGGGGGCATGGGTGCCCAAGGGACGATGGAGACGGCCGGGCATGCCCGGGTGGGTGGGACGGCTGAGGCAGCTTCGGTGGCCGGGACGGCTGAGGCCGTCGCTGCCGCGGGGCCGCCGTGGCCGGCGGCTGGCCGTGCAGGGGCTCATGGTGGCCTGTGTGGTGGGCCTCGCACCCGCCACCTGGATGCACGCCACGGCCGACGCGCGGGTGCGCACGACGGCCGACGCGCCCGCGCAGCAGGTCGCCGTGGTCTTCGGGGCCGGGCTGTGGCGAGGGAGGCCGTCGGCGTATCTCGCCCACCGGCTCGACGCCGCCGCCGAGCTGTACCGGACGGGCAGGGTGAAGGTCGTGCTGGTCACCGGGGACAACAGCCGGGTGGAGTACGACGAGCCGGACGCGATGCGGACGTATCTCACCGGGCGCGGGGTGCCGGACGGGCGGATCGTCAGCGACTACGCGGGCTTCGACACCTGGGACTCCTGCGTGCGGGCCAAGAAGATCTTCGGGGTCGACCGGGCGGTCCTGGTGAGCCAGGGCTTCCACATCCGGCGGGCGATCGCGCTGTGCCGCACCGCCGGGATCGACGCGTACGGGGTCGGGGTCGACGCCGTACACGACGCGACCTGGTACTACGGCGGGACGCGGGAGCTGTTCGCCTCGGCGAAGGCGGCGCTGGACGTCGTGTTCCGGCCTGATCCTCAGTTCCTGGGCCCCCGGGAGCAGGGCGTCACGGAGGCGCTGGCGGCGGACTGAAGGGGGTGCGGGGACGTATCCGGACCGGCCCCCTCGTCCCGCACCCCCGCACCCCCGGTCCCGGGTGCTCAGCGTTCCCGGCCCAGGTGGTGGACGGTGGTCCGGTCGGCGTGCGTGGCGAGCAGGCTCCGGAGTTCGTGTGCGGCGGTCTCCAGGTGATGGCCGTCGCGGGCGGCGTGCGGCGTCAAGTGGGTGGGGACGACGACGGGAGGCTGGCCGGGCAGGCCGCGTCTCGGTGTCCGCCCTGATGGAAGGGCGCCCGGACGAACGCGTCCGTGTCGTGACCGCCGATGCCGTCATGCCGCTGTGGAAGGGGGAACGCGGGAGCGAGGCCCGGCCGCTGCTGACGACCGCGGGCCCGGCGGCCACGGAGGTCCGGCGCTGGAAACCGGAAGCGGAACCGGGCGAGGAGTATCCCAGCCGCCCCCACCAGGCCGGCGTGGTGGAAACCGTCGGTGTCACCGCCGGGCGGATGACCCTGGTCGTCGACGGCGACGAGTACGCGGCCGAGGCCGGCCAGACCGCCGCGTGCGACGGCGACGCCCCCACGCCTACCGCGGCACCGGCACCTGCCACCTGATCATGACCGTCCACCTCCCTCCCGGGCCCGACCTCACCGCCGGGTCCCGGGCGGGCTGAGGTGGGTGTACCCGGTGCGTAACCGGAAGCAGCGGTCCTCGTAATACCCGGCTCACACGCTGGGCGTATGGCCCGCACCGAGACTTCCACCCACTGCCCGTACTGCGCCCTGCAGTGCGGGATGAATCTGCGACCGGTCACCGATGGCGCGGTGGTCGAGGTCGTGGAGCGTACCGATTTCCCCGTCAACCGGGGAGCGCTGTGCGGCAAGGGCCGGACCGCGCCCGCCGTGCTCTCCCCGGCGGTACGGCTGACCGGGCCGCTCGTACGGAACGCCGCGAGCGGCGAACTGGAGCCGGCCGGCTGGGACGAGGCGCTGGAGCGGATCGCCGAAGGGCTGCGCGGGACCCGGGCGGCGCACGGGGCCGACGCCGTCGGTGTGTTCGGCGGGGGCGGGCTGACCAACGAGAAGGCGTACACGCTCGGGAAGTTCGCCCGGGTCGTGCTCGCCACCTCCCAGATCGACTACAACGGCCGCTTCTGCATGTCGTCGGCGGCCGCCGCGCACCAGCGGGCCTTCGGCCTCGACCGCGGACTGCCCTTCCCCCTGGAGGACATCCCCCGCACCGGGTGCGTGATCCTCGTCGGGTCCAACCTCGCCGAGACGATGCCCCCCGCGCTGCGCTATCTCACCGAGCTGCGCGAGAACGGCGGCAAACTGATCGTCATCGACCCGCGCCGCACCAGGACCGCCGAGCAGGCGGATCTCCACCTGGCGCCCAGGCCCGGCACCGATCTGGCGCTCGCGCTGGGGATGCTGCATCTGGTGGTGGCCGACGGCCGGGTGGACGAGGAGTTCATCGGCTCCCGTACGAACGGCTGGGACGAGGCCAGGGCCGGGGTGATGGCGCACTGGCCAGAGCTGGTGGAGCGCATCACCGGGGTGCCGGTGCCGCAGCTGCGCGAGGCCGTGGAGACGTTCTGCGAGGCGGAAACCGGTATGGTGCTGACCGCCAGGGGGCCGGAGCAGCAGGCGAAGGGCACCGACACGGTCGGCGCCTGGATCAATCTCTGTCTGGCCACCGGCCGGGCCGGGCGCCCCCTGTCCGGATACGGCTGTCTGACCGGTCAGGGCAATGGGCAGGGCGGCCGCGAGCACGGCCAGAAGGCGGATCAGCTGCCCGGCTACCGCAAGCTCACCGACCCGGCGGCGCGCCGCCATGTGGCCGGGGTGTGGGGCGTGGACCCGGACTCGCTGCCGGGGCCGGGACGCAGCGCGTACGAGCTGCTCGACGCGCTGGGGTCGCAGGTGAAGGCGTTGCTGGTGATGGGGTCGAACCCGGTGGTCTCCGCACCGCGCGCCGGACACGTCGAGGAGCGGCTGCGGTCGCTGGACTTCCTGGCGGTCGCGGACGTCGTGCTGTCGGAGACGGCGGCCATGGCCGATGTGGTGCTGCCGGTGACGCAGTGGGCGGAGGAGAGCGGGACCACGACCAACCTGGAGGGCCGGGTGCTGCTGCGGCAGCAGGCGGTGACCGCCCCCGACGGCGTACGCAGCGACCTGGAGGTGCTGCACGGTCTGGCCGCGCTGCTGGGGCACGGCAAGGGCTTCCCGACCGACCCGGAAGAGGTCTTCGACGAGCTGCGGCGGGCCTCGGCGGGCGGGCCCGCGGACTACGCGGGCATCACCTACGAGCGGATCGTGGCGGAGGACGGGGTGTTCTGGCCCTGCCCGGACGAGGAGCACGCCGGTTCGCCGCGGCTGTTCCTGGACCGGTTCGCCACGGACGACGGGCGGGCGCGGTTCGTCCCGGTGACGCACCGGCCCGCGGCGGAGGAGACGGACGCGGAGTACCCGGTGGTGCTGACGACCGGGCGGGTCGTCTCGCAGTACCAGTCGGGGGCGCAGACCCGCCGGGTGGCGGAGCTGAACGCGGCGGCGCCCGGCCCGTTCGTGGAGCTGCACCCGAGGCTCGCGGAGCGCATCGGGGTGGCGGAGGGCGACGCGGTCGCGGTCACCTCGCGGCGGGGGCGGGCGGTGGCGCCCGCCCGGATCACCGTGGCGATCCGGCAGGACACCGTGTTCATGCCGTTCCACTGGGCGGGCGAGGGCCGGGCCAACACGCTGACGAATCCGGCCCTCGACCCGGTCTCGCGGATGCCGGAGTTCAAGGTGTGCGCGGTGCGGGTGGAGCCTGCCTCGTGAGCCAGTTTCCGCCCGGGATCTCGGTGCCGCCCGTGCGCAGCGAGCGGGTGACCGCGGCGGCCGCGAAGTAGACCCAGGCGGTGGTCGGGGCCGGGGTCGTGGCCGGGGCCGTGGCCGGGGTCGTGGCCGTGGTCGGGGTCGGGGCCGTGGCCGCCCGGACCTCGCGGGCCACCCGCTCGTACAGATTGCGCGGGTGGCCCGGAGCCACGTACTGCTCCAGCCGGTCGAGCAGCCCGAGCAGTTCCCCGTACGCACCGGGCGCCGGGACGACGAGGGCGCCGTGCACCGTGCCGTGGCCCTCGATGGCGTACGGGTATCCGGGTCCCTCGTAGAGGAGCGCGCCCGGCAGCAGGGCGGGCCGCTCCCGGGCCGTGCGGCCCAGGAGGAACCGGTCGTGGTTCCGCTGTCCCGGCAGCAGCGTGCCGTAGACGAAGAAGGGCGGTTCCGCGGCCGGAGCAGCGGTCACGGGGCCACCACGGGTGCCGTCCGGGCCGTCACCCAGCCGAGGTAGCGGGCGCTGCCTCGGACCACGGGGACCGCGATGATCTCCGGGGTGTCGTAGTCGTGCACCGCCTCGATGTGCTCCTCCAGTTCGTCGTACCGCTCGGCCGTCGTCTTGAGCAGCACCTGCCACTCCTCGGTGGACTCGATGGCGTTCTCCCACCGGTAGACGGAGGTGACGGGCGCGGAGATCTGGGCGCAGGCGGCGAGCCTGGCCTCCACGACGCTCCGGGCGAGGGACCGTGCCTTCTCCTCGCTGTCCGTGGTGGTCAGTACGGTCAGCCATGCCGGCTCGGTCATCGTCGGGCTCCTCGGGAGTGCGTACGAAGGGGGTCTCCTCCGATTGTCGGCCGGGACCGGGTCAGACGCCGTACGGCCGGCGCCTCTTGGCGTCGCGTAGCGCGTTGCCCCACCAGACCAGCTGGTCGAGCATCGACTTGGCCGCCGCGTCGGGGACCGCGGGGTCCTTGTGGCGGCCCGCGTCGTCGAAGTGGGCGCCCGCGTTGTGGAAGGAGACGGTGTCGCGCATCGTGACGGCGTGCAGTTCGGCGAAGACCTGGCGGAGATGTTCGACGGCCCGGAGACCGCCGGAGACCCCTCCGTACGAGACGAAGGCGACCGGTTTGGCCTGCCATTCGGCGCGGTGCCAGTCGATGAGGTTCTTGAGCGGGGCCGGGTAGGAGTGGTTGTACTCGGGGGTGAGGACGACGAAGGCCTCGGCGTCGGCCAGCCGGGGTGAGACGCGGGCCAGTTGAGCCTGCACGGCGCTGTCCGGACTGTAGGAGAGTGCGAACGGGAGGTCGAGCTCGCCGACATCGATCAGGTCGGTCTCGATGTCCGGGTGGCCGGCCGCCCGGGAGAGGAACCAGTCGGCGACGACGGGGCCGAAGCGCCCGTCACGGTTGCTGCCGAGGATGACCGCCACCTTCAGGGGGGCGGGAGCGGCGGTGGATACGGATGCGGATGCCGAAGCGATGAGGTCCATGCCCGGAGACTCACGCCTCAACCGAGCTTGAGGTCAAGCCCGCCCGTCCCGGTGTTTCCCACGGCATACGGTGGACGGCATGACAACTCCCGCGCAGTCGCTGTACGTCGAGGTCAACGGGCATCCGGCCACCGAGGACGACCTGCGCGTCGCCGCCTTCTTCCCCTACGGCCACTTCACGGCCATGCAGGTCAGGGGAGGGAAGGTACGTGGCCTGGATCTGCACCTCGCCCGCCTGGACGCCGGGAACCGGGAACTGTTCGGCCTGCCGCTGGACGGCGAGCAGGTACGGGGGCTGATCGCGCACGCGCTGGAGGGCGCCGGGACGGTGGACGGCTCGGTGCGGGTGCAAGGTCTCCTGCCGCCGGGCGATACGGCCACGACGGTGCTGGTGACGATACGGCCACCGGCGCGGACGCCCGCCGCCCCCAAGAGCCTGATGTCCGTCCCGTACGCCCGTGCGGTGCCGCACATCAAGCGACCCGGCGAGTTCGGCCAGACCTACTACGGACTGCTGGCGGCGCGGGCCGGCTTCGACGAGGCACTGCTGACGGCGCCCGGCGGTGTGGTGACGGAGGGGGCCATCACCAACATCGGTTTCTGGGACGGCACCTCGGTGGTCTGGCCGGACGCGCCCGCCCTGAACGGCATCACCATGGCACTCCTGGAGCGGGGTCTCGGCCCGGAGGGCTCGGCGCGGCGGCCGGTGACGCTGGAGGACCTGGGGGCCTACCGGTCGGCGTTCGTCACCAACTCGCAGGGCATCGCGCCGGTCAACCGGATCGACGACGGGTCCTTCGAGGTCGACGAGGCGCTGATGGAGCGGCTCGGGAAGGTGTACGAGGACGCCGCCTGGGACAGCGTCTGACGGGTGCCCCCTGGGACAGCGTCTGACGGGTGCCGCCTGGGGCAGCGTCTGACGGAGTGAACATAGTCTCGACCTCATGCAGATCCATATCGAGGCCTCCGCACTCCCGGGCCGCGCCTGCGGGCCGGACTCCGATTTCCCCGGCTACGAGAACATCCACGTGGGCGTGCAGCGCAAGGACCGGCCCGGTGAGCTGCTCGGGCTGCACCCGGGAGACGCACCCTCCGCCACCTGGACACTGGACTGCGTCAGCACGCCGACGGAGGAGGGCGTGGAGGTGACGGGGCCGTACGTGCAGAACCGGCTCGGCGGGCGGTTCGTGTATCTGTCCTGGGGCACGGTGGACGACTCCGGGGTGTTCTCCATGTTCCGGCGGGCCAAGCTGATGTTCAGCGATATCGACCCGGCCGTCCTCGACGCGGCCGTACGGAGTGGGCATCTCACCGCGCGGCTCCCGCTGACCGACGCGAAGGGTCAGCCCCTGTGCGGCCGGCTGCGCGCGCCGGTCGTCGAGTGGACTGCCACGGGCGGGGCCTGAACCGGGGCATGGCGGGCGGACGCGACACCGCCCCCACGGACCGGGGGGGTGGGTCCGTGGAGGCGGTTGCCGTGGGGCGACGGCGGGGGATGCCGTGTCCCGTGGGGGGGTGTACTTCGTGTGCCCTGGACCGCCGAGGCCATGCATGTGATATGCGTCACGTCGAATCGATGCTCGTCACTCGATCGGCAAGGGGTGCCCCGCGGCCAGCCGAACAGCCCAGCCGCACCCGTCTGACCTGCGCCGACAGCCCGAGGCAAGGCTGCCTCGCCGGGCCGTACGGGTGAAAGCTGACCTCCCGTCAGCAGGCGTGGGCCGCAGGGTGCCCGTTACCTCGGAGACAGGACACACCCAGCTCGCGCCGTCTGCCCGGAGGAACTCCCCATGCGCAGTCCTGCCCGTCTCGTGACCGGTACCGCCGCTTCGGCGCTCACCGTCGCCGCGCTCGGCCTCACCCTCGCCACCCCGTCCGCGTACGCGGACAGGGGAGACCTCGGCAAGCTGGAGATCACCCCGGCGACCGCCACGCCCGGCTCCACGGTGACCGTGAGCACCACCGCCTGCGGACCCAACGGTTCGGGCATCGGGGACGCGAACTCGCTGGACGCCGGTGACTTCGAGGTGAGCGCCGGTACCCACAAGGAGGCCGTGGTGGGCCGGTTCACCGTGCCGCACGACACCAAGCCCGGAACGTACGGCATCGGCGTCGTGTGCGACAACGGCAAGGAGGCCGGCGGCGACCTCGAAGTGACCGGGGGCGGTGGCTCCCACAAGCCCGACCCCTACAAGCCCGACCACAACCGTCCCTCCGGACACGTCAGGACGGGCGTCGGCGGCAGCGTGGGACCGGACACCGCCCAGATCGCCGCGGGCGCGGGTGTCATCGCCGCGGCCGCCGCCGGCGGGGCGCTGCTGACGCGCCGCCGGGCGAACGGTACGCACGGCAGCTGATGTCCCAGAAGGCGCGGGGGGCCAAGGGCTGGCTGGTGGGCATCGCCGTGCTGTGCGGGCTCTGGCTGATCCAGAACGGGGCCGACACCCTGCTCGTGCCACCCCAGCCGACCGCCGCCGAGTCCTTCGCCGCCGGTCCCCAGCTCCAGCCCGGCTCCCCCGTCGCCGACCCGATGCGCCCGTCCGAACCGGTCCGCATCCGCATCCCCGGCATCGAGGTGGACGCGCCGATGACGCGGCTGGGGCTGGGCAAGGACGGCAGTCTCGACGTACCGCCGGACGGGAACCGCAACGTCGCCGGCTGGTTCAAGGACGGCACCCCGCCCGGCGCCAAAGGCACCGCGATCGTCGCCGGGCATGTCGACAACGCGCAGGGGCCGTCCGTCTTCTACGCCCTGGGGGCGCTGAAGCGGGGCACCCTGGTCGAGATCGACCGCAAGGACGGGCGCACGGCAGTCTTCTCGATCGACGCGATCGAGGTGTACGACAACGAGGACTTCCCCGACCAGCGGGTGTACGGCGAGTCGCCGCACGCCTCGCTGCGGCTGATCACCTGCGGGGGCGGATTCTCGGAGAAGACCGGCTACCAGGGCAACGTCGTGGCGTACGCGCATCTCACCGAGGTGCGCTGAGGAATACGCCGAGGGGCGCGCCGAGCGGCGGGGTCAGGCCGTCCACTGGTCGAAGCCGAGCTTGGCGACCAGGGAGAACACCACGACCAGCAGCACGCCGCGCACGAACTCGCTGCCCTTCCTGAGCGCCATCCGCGCACCGAACATGCCACCCGCCAGATTGAATACGGCCATCAGTGCGGCCAGTTGCCACAGGACCGTGCCCTGGTAGGCGAACATCGCCAGCGCCCCGGCGTTGGTGCAGACGTTGACGATCTTGGCGTTCGCGGACGCGGTCACCAGGTCGAGGTGGAGTACGGCGGTCAGCGCCAGCACCAGGAAGGTGCCGGTGCCCGGACCGAACAGCCCGTCGTAGAAGCCGATGCCGCCGCCGACCAGCACGATCGCCGTGACGTTACGGGCCCGGGTGGCCTGCTGCCCCGTACCGTCCCCCGCGACCGCCGTGCCGAACGACGGCCGCAGCAGCACGAAGGCCGCCACGCCGAGCAGCACCACCATGATCACCGGGCGCAGGACCTCGCTGCTGATCCCTGCGGCGAAGAACGCACCGGCCATGGAGCCGGCCAGCGCCATGAGCCCGATCCGTACGGCCGTGCCCACTCGCACCGGAGCCTTGCGCAGATACGTCACCGCGGCCCCCGAGGTGCCGACGATCGCCACGGCCTTGTTGGTGCCGAGGATGTACGCGGCGGGCACCTGGGGCAGGCCGAGCAGCAACGCGGGCAGGAGCAGCAGACCTCCCCCGCCCACCACCGCGTCGATCCAGCCGGCGGCGAGGGCGGCGAGGCAGAGGAGAACGAGGGTGGTCAGGGTTGTCTCAGGCATGCCCCAGACCCTAATTACGCGCTCATGCCGCCCCTTCCACGGGGCCGGTGCCGTCATGGCGGGCGTGGGACCAGGCGTCCCAGAAGGGTCGGATCACGCTCGGGTCGGCGCCGAGCAGGATGGTGATCCGCTTGGTCGTGCGCCAGTCCGGCACCGAGGCGGGGGTGGCGCCGGACGCCAGGAGCGCCTCCGCGCCCAGTTCCCCCTCGGCGGGTGCGCCCGCCGCCAGGTGCAGTACGTGCAGCACTGCCCGCAGCCGGCGCCGTGCTTCCGGCTCGGAGCGGGCGTCCGGGGGTTCGTCGCCCGACGCCGCGTCCCAGACGGGGCGCAGTGCCTGGGGGTACCCGCCCAGGATGGTGACCAGCAGGTGGGTCGCCGGCCATGAGGCGACCAGTTCGCCGCCCAGGCTCAGGGTGATCGCCTCGCCCGGGAGGCCGGCCTCCCGGGCGACCTCGGCCTTCGACAGGGGTGCTCTGTCGAACAGCGCTGTCAGATACCACCGCAGCACCCGGGCCGCGGCGTGCTGCAACCGGCCGGAGGGCCGGGTGAACATCCAGTCGAGCGGCTTCCGCGAGGCCGGAACGCCACGTGGCTGGAGGCGGTACGGGCCGGTGGCGCGACGGCGCGGTTCCGGTTCCGGTTCCGGGCAGGTTCCACCGGGCATCTCCTGGCGCACGGTGTCGCGGACCAGCGGTTGCAGGAAGTCGATGTGCGAGGAACCGTCCGCTCTCGCCCCCAGCAGTCCGGCGCGCAGCGCCCTCCCCACGTCCTGGGCGGACGCCCCGGCCGCGACGGCCAGCTCCCGCAAGGTGTCCGTGGTGCTCTCCGGACCGAGAACGGCGCAGGCGTTCAGGACGGTGAGTACGCCGGCCGGAATGCCGGACAGCCTCTCCATGATCACTTCTGCCAGTCTCGGCGGCAGCAGCTCGTTGACCTGCCGGGCCGTCGTTCCGTCGCCCACCGCGTCAAGGAGCCCCAGCAGCAGGAAGGGGTTGCCGCCGGATCGATTCTGCAGCGCCGTGCACAGAGCGGGGTCGGCACGAGCACCGAGGGCGGCGGTTATGATGCCGCGGCTCTCCTCCGGCGGCAGCCCCTCCAGCCGGATCTCCTCGGCGTGCGGCATCTGAAGCAGGCGCGCCCGGGTGGCCCGCCAGCCCGGATCGTCGGAGATGCGGAAGGCACGCGAGGTGACTACGAGCAGCAGCGAGGACTCGGCCGTCTGCTCCACGAGGAAGCGCGTCAGCGCGAGTGAGGGGAAGTCGGCCCGCTGGAAGTTCTCCAGGACTATGACCAGCGGGCGGTCGGCCAGAGCGAGCAGGATCCGGCTCATCGCTTCCTGGAAGGCGAACGTCCCTGCTCCGGGCGGAAGGGACGAGGGTTCCCCCGCCGGGCCGCCGTCCGGCTCGGGAAGGAGGGGATCGAGGTGTCTGCGTACGGTCGGCGGCAGCGCCTGGATCGCCTCGGGCCGCCGGGCCGCCGCCTGGCGCAGTACCTGGAGCCAGGGCCAGTACGCCGGCATGTCGTCGTCCGGAGGGCAGTAGACCGTGAAGACATCGATGTCAGACGCGCGGCACTGCTCCCCGAACCGCTGGAGCAGCCACGTCTTGCCCACGCCCGCCTCTCCCACCAGGAGGACACCGCGCCCGCTGCCGCGGTGGACAGCGTCCAGCGCGGCCGACAGCTTTCCCAGCTCACCGCGCCGCGCCGACGGCGTCCTCGGCTCGCCGGCAGCCGCTGCCGCGGCGCCGGCCGGCGGGAGCGGCGGCACAGGGGCCGGCTCCGCCGCCCGGCCGGGGCCTTCGACGACGAAGCGGCCGGCCGGCGGGAAGCCGGGCGGGTGGCGCCGGGGTGCGGGAGGCGCCGGGTGCAGGGCGGTGAGGGGCGGGGGTACGGGGTGCGTGCGCCGGAGCGCGGGATCGTGCCTGAGGATGCTCTCGTGAACCTGCCGTAACTCGGGGATGACATCGGCCCCGAGCTCCTTGGCGAGGTACTGCCGGGTGCGCTCGAAGGTGAACAGCGCGTCGGCCTGCCGGCCGCACTGGTACTGGGCACGCATCAGCTGGTGCACCAGGCGCTCGCGCAGCGGGTGGAGGTAGACCTCCCGCTCCAGAACGGGGAGCAGTTCTCGGCTGCGGTCCAGCGCGAAGGCGCACTCGGCGCATTCCTCCAGGGCGGTCAGCCGCAGGTCGCCCAGCCGGGACGCCTCCTGGGACGCGAACTCGTAGTCCGTCAGGTCCTCGAAGGGAGGTGCTCCCCAGCCGTGCAGCGCCTCGGAGAGCAGATCGTAGGCGTGCAGCGCGTCGCCCCGGGCGCGGGTGGCCATGCCCCGGCGTACCGCCTGTTCGAACCGCAGGACGTCCACGTGCTCCGGCGGCACGGTCAGCACGTACCCGGGGGACCGGTGTCTGAGCTGGAGCTGCACCCCACCGCTCAGCGGCCGGTCCGCCACCAGTCTGCGCAGCCGGGAGATGTACGACTGGAGGGTGGTGACCGCCTGAGCGGGAGGTCTGGCACCCCAGATGTCGTTGACGAGGGACGAGAGCGACACCACCCGGCCCGCGTTGACCAGCAGCAGGGCCAGTACGGCGCGACGACGCGGCGGCCCCAGCTCCACCGGACCTTCGGACGTGCGTACGGTCATTCTGCCGAAAGCGGAGATCACGGGTGGGGCGGCGGCGCTTTCCGGCGAGTAGGCGAACCGGTGGGCCCCGTCGACACTCTGGACCAGTCCCTCTGTCATAAGCCCCTTGCCTCTGTGTTCCCGAAGCGGACGGCTCGTGGGCGGGACGGCGGTTGCGGCCGGCGGGAGGCGCGTGCCGACCGCGGTGAGAAGTTCCGACCCGACGCTGAACCGGTCATAAAGTACCAACCGTCACTCGTCGAACACAGGACGTGTTCGGCCAATCGCTTCCGCGCACGAGGTGACCGGAGACGGATGATCAGCGAGCCGCACGGGAAACTCCCGCGAAACGGCGGGACGCCGGCCCGGCGGACGGACGCGGGCGTCCCCGCCCTGTCCCGCGCTTGTGGATCACTGGACGAACGGCGTGCGCTGTGATCATGCCGACCGCATACCCCCGCTGACAGACTCCCGTCCGGTCGGTGGCTGTTCACACCCGCCTTCCACGCGCCCCTCCCGAGTTCACGGCACTCTCGTGCCCGCCTGCCAAAGGAGCCCGCCCATGTCCGCATCCCCCACCGTGCCGGTCACCGCGTCCGCCACGTCCAGGACGGCCCACTGGATTCAGGCCGACCGTGACCGGCTGATCCACCCGAACCTGCCGGCCGACAGGCAGGACCGCATCGTCATGGTCGAGGGCAACGGCTGCCGCGTCCGTGACAGCACGGGGCGCAGCTACCTCGACGCCGCCGCGGTGCTGGGCATGATGCAGGTGGGGCACGGGCGCAGCGAACTGGCCGAGGTCGCCGCCGCGCAGATGAACGCGCTGGAGTGCTTCCACACCTGGGAGCTCATGAGCAACGACAAGGCGGTCGAACTGGCCGTGCGCCTGGCCGAGTTGGCTCCCGCGGGCCTCGAACGCGTCTTCTTCACCAGCGGTGGCGCCGAGGGCAACGAGGTCGCCCTGCGGATGGCACGCTACTTCCACCACCGCGCGGGTCGGCCCGAGCGCACCTGGGTGCTCTCCCGCAAGTCCGCCTACCACGGCATCGGCTACGGCAGCGGAAGCGTGTCCGGACTCCCCGTCTACCACGAGGGGTTCGGGCCGACCATGCCCGACGTCCACCACCTCACGGCGCCCGACCCGTACCAGCTCCAGCAGTACGGTGAGGAAGGCGTGACGGACTTCTGCCTGCGGGAGCTGCGCGAGACGATCGAGCGGATCGGACCCGGCCGGATCGCGGCGATGATCGGCGAACCGGTCATGAGCGTCGGCGGCGCCGTCGTTCCCCCCGCGGACTACTGGCCGCGGGTGGCGGAACTGCTGCGGCAGCACGGCATCCTGCTGATCTTCGACGAGGTGGTGACGGGATACGGCCGCACCGGACACTGGTTCGCGGCGGAGCACTTCGGTGTGACCCCCGACATCATGGTCACCGCGAAGGGCCTGACCTCGGGTTACGTCCCCCACGGCGCCGTGCTGGTCAGCGACGAGGTGACCGAGATGATCACCCGGAACGGCTTCCCCATCGGTTTCACCTACACCGGGCACCCCACGGCCTGCGCGGTCGCCCTGGCCAACATCGATCTCATCGACCACGAGAACATGCTGGAGAACGCGACCAAGACCGGGGCGTACCTGGCACAGCGGCTGGCCGGTCTGCAGGACCTGCCCGTGGTCGGCGAGGTCCGCCAGCTCGGCCTGATGCTCGGCATCGAGCTGGTGGCGGACAAGCAGACGCGGACCCCGCTCCCCACCGGGACCGCGCCCGTCGCGACGGCCCTGCGCGAGGAAGCGGGCATCATCCTGCGTGGCAACCCCCGTGCACTGCTCATCAATCCGCCCCTGGTGCTGAGCCGCGACGAAGCCGACGAGCTGGCCGAGGGACTGTACGCGGTGCTGCAGCGCGTGAACGCCGATGGCAGTGTCCGGGCGGCCTGACTCCGAACGGCCCGTCACTCCCCCTAAGCGCACAGGCACCACCTCCCGTCTCCGTGTCCGTATCGAGGAAAGGGCCCCCGTGTCCCTCTTGGACCTCACCCCTGACGAACTGCTGACCACGACGCGCTCCGTGCGCAAACGGCTCGATCTGACCCGCCCCGTTCCGCTCGACCTGGTCAAGGAGTGCCTGGACATCGCGCTGCAGGCGCCGTCGGGCAGCAACCGGCAGACCTGGCACTGGATGGTCGTCACCGACAAGGACCAGCGGGCCGCCATCGGCGAGTACTACCGGCGGGCGGTGCGGAGCTACCTGACGTCCGAGGGCTCGTGCGCCTCGCTCTACGCGGACCACCCGGTCCGCCACCCGGAGCAGCAACGCGTCGGTGACAGCGTCGCCTACCTGGGCGAGCACATGGCGGACGTCCCCGTCCTCGTCATCCCGTGCCTGGACGCCAAGGAGGCACCGGAGTACAACGAGGCCGGCATGTGGGGCTCGGTGATCCAGGCCGCGTGGAGCTACATGCTCGCCGCCCGCGCCCGTCGCCTCGGCACGGCCTGGACCACGCTCCACCTGATGTACGAGAAGGAGATCGCCGAGCTGCTGGGCATGCCGGACGGCATCGTGCAGGCGGCTCTGATCCCGACCGCGTTCTCCATCGGCACGGACTTCCGGCCCGCCGCCCGTCAGCCGCTGGCCTCCGTGATGCACCTGGACACCTGGTGAAGGCCGGCCGCCCGGGTCCGATGGGCCCGCCCTCGCCCGTACGGACAGGAGACCGATGACGCCCGCACCACCGCTCCCCACCCGCCGCCTGGGCACGCTGAAGCTGCCGGCCCAGGGCCTGGGCTGCCTCAGCACCACCTCGTTCTACGGGATCGCGGACCCCGCCGAGGCACTCGCCACGGTGCACGAGGCGATCGACCGCGGTGTCGCGCTCCTGGACACCGCCGACGTCCAGGGACTCGGCGAGGGGGAGCGGCTGCTCGGACGGGCCGTCGCGGGGCGGCGGGACCGGGTGCTCCTGTCCACGAAGGTCGGTCTCGAACGTGACGCGCAAGGGCGGTTCCTGGGCGTGCGCGGGGACCGGGCCTACATCCGGGAGCGCTGTGAGGCCTCGCTGCGACGCCTGGGGGTGGACCACCTCGACCTCTACGTCAAGCACTGGGCCGCCCCCGGCGAGGACATCGAACAGGCCATGGGCGCGATGGCGGAGCTCGTGGCGGAGGGAAAGGTGCGTCATGTGTGCCTTTCGGAGGTCTCCGCCGCCACCCTCCGCCGTGCGCACGCGGTCCACCCCGTCACCGCGGTCCAGAGCGAGTGGTCGCTCTGGAGCCGGGACGTCGAGGGCGAGATCCTTCCGGTCTGCCGGGAGCTCGGCGTGGGCCTGATCGCGTCCAGTCCGCTGGGCCGGGGCTTCCTGACCGGGCACATCCGCGCGGAGGCGGATCTCGGCCCCGCGACGGACTTCCGGCGCACCCTGCCCAGGTTCGACCCGCCACGGCTGCGCCGCAACGCCGCGGTGCTGGACGCGCTCGGGCCGCTGGCCGCCGAGCGCGGGATCACCGTGGCCCAACTCGCCCTGGCCTGGCTCCATCAGCAGGGCGACGACGTCGTCCCCATCCCCGGCACCGCACGACGGGACCACTTGGCGGAGAACCTCGCCGCCGCCTCGGTCGAGCTCTCCGCCGACGAGCTCGCGGCGGTCGCGGCGGCCGTGCCGGCGGCCGCCGTCCACGGCGACCGCTACCCCCCGTTCCTCATGGGGCTGGTCGGCAACTGACCGCCGTACACGGTGCTCGGTCCGCCGTGTCATCCCCACACGTCCCCTACGGGAAGGTATGGAAGCGTGAAATTCCTGCACCACGACCTGGCCGCCTGCGAAAAGCTCTTACCGGGGCTCGCCGGCCGGCTGTCCGACGTACCGTTCGATGAGCTGGAGTCGGCGGAGAGCCCCGCACTCGCCCTGTTCAAGCAGTACGGCGGCCCCAACCTCCTGGTCCCGGGCGAGTACGAAGGCATCGGCGCCTCCGCCCTCGACGCGGTCCGGGTCGTCCGCGCGCTCGGGTCGCTCGCCCCCTCCCTCGCGGTGGCGACCGCGATGCACCACTTCTCGGTCGGCATGCTCTACTCCCTCTCGCCTCTCTACGGCGACGACTCCAAGCTCCGCAAGACCGTCCTCGACGTCATGGCGCAGAAGAGGTCGCTCCTGGCCTCCGGCTTCGCCGAGGGGCGGTCCGGCCGCGGCATCCTGAGCCCCGCCGTACAGGCCCGCGAGACGTCCGGCGGCTACCTCGTCAGCGGCTCGAAGAAGCCGTGCAGCCTGTCGCGTTCCATGGACCTGCTCACCGCCAGCGTGGGCGTGAGCGGACGGGACGGCAGCCCCGAGATGGCACTGCTGGTGCTGCCCGCCGACACCCCGGGCATCTCGGTCCACCCCTTCTGGTCGACGTTTCCGCTGGTGGCGGCGGAAAGCCACGAGGTCCGCCTGGAGGATGTGTTCGTCACCGACGAGGATCTGCTCCGGGCGCCCCCGACCGCTGCCGAGAAGCTCGACGAGCTCAACGAGACCGGCGTCATCTGGTTCCAGATGATCATCGCTGCCGCCTATACCGGTGTCGCCAGTTCCCTGGTCGGCCGGGCCCTCGACGAGCGGCGCGGCACGGCCGCCGAACGCGCCCAGCTGTGCCTCCTCGTCGAGACCGCTGCCTCCCTCGTCGAGGGACTCGCACGCCGGATCATGGACGGTGACCTCGGCAACGACTGTGCCGCAGCCTCCCTGTTCACCCGCTACTCCGTGCAGGATCTGCTCACCAGGGTCGTCGGCATGGCGGTCGAGACGCTGGGCGGCATGACCTACATCCGCTCGCCCGAGATCGCCTACCTCGCATCCGCCGCCCAGGCACTGGTCTTCCATCCGCCCTCGCGGTCCAGCATGAGCGAGGCCATCGACGCCTACTACGCGGGCAAGCCCCTCTTCTTCTCGTAGACAGCAGACCGGCACAACCGACCGGACGGAGCAGAACATGGCCGGAATAGCGGACTTCGAGATCACCTTCCCGTCGGCGCGCAGAAGCGTCCGCGAGATGGCGGCGGAGTCGGGACTCTCCGAGGACGACGTACGCGTCATCACGACGTGCGACAGCTACCCGGTCCTCGGAGAGGGGGAGACGGAGTGGGAACTCGCGCTGCGGGCCGCGCAGCAGGTGATGAAGCGGACCCAGGTACCGCCCTCCGCGGTACGGACCGTGATCTACGCCGGCACCGGGGAGTGGGACAAGGCCTTCTGGTCGCCGGCGGCGAAGGTGGCGCAGGAACTGGGCATCACCGGCGCGTACTGCTACGAGCTGACGAACTACTGCAACGCCGTGATCGCCGCGCTCCAGACCGGCAGCGACGCGCTGGCCGGGCGCGAGGGCGAGTCGGTGCTCGTGCTGATCGGCGACCGGGTGAGCACACTGCTCGACTACGGCGATCCCACCGCCAAGGAGATGTTCAACCAGGGGGACGCGGGCGGCGCGTTCCTGTTGTCGTCGTCCGGCACCACGGCCGAGGTCCTGGGCTCACGCCTGCGTACCGATCCGAGCTGGTGCGACTACTACTCCGGTGTCCGTGACGGCGACGGGATGATCATCCGGCGCAACGGCAACCGGGACGGCCTGGCCGAGGCCTACGCGGAGAACTTCACCACCCTCACCACGGAGCTCCTCGCCTCGCTCGGAAGGGACCTCACCGACGTCGCCTATCTGCTGGTCACCCACGGCAGCAGGCCCATCCACGAGCGGCTGCTGAAGGACCTCGGCCTGCCGGAGAGCAGAAGCGTCCTCAACTACCACCGGCTCGGCCACATGGGCGCTGCGGACACCTTCATCGCGATGCGGGAACTCATCACCGCACAGAAGCTCCTACCCGGCGACCTGGTCCTGCACGCGACGAGTGCGCTCGGGTTCAGCTGGGGGGTCATGGCCATGGAGTACAGGGGCTGACAGCTCCTGCCGTGGCGCTCCCAGCACCGGCGACCGCTCCGCGAGTGGTGTGGACGGTGCGTCGGTGCCCGCCGGGCCAGGTGTTGCTCACACCCCGGCCTGCACCGCGCTGAGCGCAAGGTTCCTCCAGGGAAACAGCGGGGATGCGGTCGGGTAACACCCGCCGCGCACTCTCGTCGTCATGAGGACACAGACGGAGAACGCGGCACGTGTGGTGGTGATCGGCGCCGGGATGGCGGGCGCGCGGCTCGCCGCCCGGGTCCCCGGTGTCACCGTCATCGGCGAGGAGGAGCACGCCCCGTACAACCGGGTGCTGCTGGCCGAGGTGCTGGCCGGACGGTACGCGCCTGACGTGATCGCCCTGCCGCCCGCCGAGGTACGGCGCGGGGTCCGGGTGGTCCGCGTCGATCCGGCCGACCGGCTGGTGCACTGCGACGACGGCAGCGTCGTCCGGTACGGGCGCCTGGTGCTGGCCACCGGTTCCAACCCGGTGCTGCCGCCGCTGCGCGGCCTCGGGAACAGGCTGCCGGACGGGGTGCATCCCTTTCGCACCCTCGACGACTGCCTGGCCCTGCGCGCCGCGGTACGTCCCGGGACCCGCGCCGTCGTCATCGGCGGCGGCCTCCTCGGGGTGTCCGCCGCCCGCGCGCTCGCCGAGTGCGGCGCCCAGGTGGTGCTGGCCCAGCAGGGTGAGCACCTCATGGAACGGCAGCTGGACGCCGAGTCGGCCGGGCTGCTGCGGCGCCACCTCGAAGCCCTCGGGGTCGAGGTGCACACCGAGTGCCGCGTTCGCGGCCTGCGCTGCACGGACCGGGCGGTACGCGCCGTGGAGCTCGCCGACGGCTACGAACTGGAGGCCGAGATCACGGTGCTGGCCTGCGGGGTCCGCCCCCGTACGGGCCTGGCGCGGGCCGCCGGCCTCGACGTCCGCAAGGGCATCGTGGTGGACGACGAACTGCGCACCTCCGACCCGTACATCCACGCGGTCGGCGACTGCGCCGAGCACGACTCCACCGTCTACGGGCTGGCGGGCGCCGCACTGGAGCAGGCGGACGTCCTGGCCGAGGTACTGGCCGGCCGGCCCGCCCGCTACACCGGCACCCGGGCCCTGACCCGGCTGACCCTGCGCTCCCCCGCCCCGGCACTCGCCGCGGCGCTTCCCGCCGCCGTCCCCGCCGCCCCGGTCACCGGGGGGCTCGACCTGGCCGCGTTCGGGGACTCCCGGCCGCTGCCCGGTGACGACGTGATCCGGCTGGCCGACGCCACCAAGGGCGCGTACCGCTCGGTCGTCGTCCGTGGCGACCGGCTGGCCGGCGGGGTGCTGTTCGGCGACCTGGGTGCGGTCGGGACCCTCGCCCGCACCTGGCAGAACGACGAAGCGCTGCCCGCCGACATGCCCCTGCTCCACCTGCTCACCAACGACGGAGGTCTCTGAGATGCCGGTGCCCACTTCCCCGAACGCTCCCGCCGCAGGAGTGCCGACGATCGTGGTCGTCGGGCACGGCATGGTCGGCCAGCGGTTCCTGGAGGCACTCGCCGACCGCGGGCTGACCGCGACGGCGGGCACCGCCCGGGTCGTCGTGCTCTGCGAGGAGCCCCGACCGGCGTACGACCGGGTCCAGCTGACCTCGTACTTCTCCGGGAAGACCCCGGACGATCTCTCCCTCGTCGAGCCGGACTTCATGGCGCGGCACGGCATCGAGCTGCACCTCGGCGACCCGGCCGAGACGGTGGACCGCGAGGCACGCCGGGTGGTCTCCCGCTCCGGGCTGGGCTTCACGTACGACACGCTGGTCCTGGCGACCGGCTCGTACCCGTTCGTACCGCCGGTGCCCGGAAAGGACGCCGAGGGGTGCTTCGTCTACCGCACCATCGAGGACCTGCTCGCCATCGAGGAGTACGCGAAGACGGCGACGACGGGCGCGGTGGTCGGCGGCGGGCTGCTCGGCCTGGAGGCGGCCGGAGCGCTCAAGGGCCTCGGACTCGACACGCACGTGGTGGAGTTCGCTCCCCGGCTGATGCCGGTCCAGGTCGACGCGGGCGGCGGCGCCGCGCTGCTGCGCACCATCGAGAACATGGGCCTCACCGTCCACACGGGCGTCGGTACGCAGGAGGTCACCGCGGACGAGAAGGGCGCGGTCAGCGGCATGAACCTCTCCGACGGCTCGTCCCTCGCCACGGACCTCGTGGTCTTCTCGGCGGGCGTGCGGCCCCGTGACCAGCTGGCCCGCGAGTGCGGTCTGGCGGTCGGCCTGCGCGGCGGCGTCATCGTCGACGACGAGTGCCGTACGTCCGACAGCGACGTGTTCGCGATCGGCGAGTGCGCCCTCGCCTCCGACGGCCGGGTGTACGGGCTGGTGGCGCCGGGTTACGAGATGGCGCAGACGGTGGCCGGGGTGATCGCGGGCGAGCGGTCCTCGTTCACCGGCGCCGATCTGTCGACCAAGCTGAAGCTGCTCGGGGTGGACGTGGCCTCCTTCGGTGACGCGCACGGCGCGGCCGACGGCTGCCTCGACGTCGTCTACTCGGACTCCCGCTCGGGGGTCTACAAGAAGCTGGTGATCGGCCAGGACGGCACTCTGCTCGGCGGGGTGCTCGTGGGGGACGCCGACCAGTACGGCACGCTGCGGCCGATGACCGGCACGGTGCTGCCGGTAGCGCCCGAGCAGCTGGTGCTGCCGGCGGGCGCGGGCGGTCCGGTCACGCTCGGCCCGTCCTCGCTGCCGGACGACGCGGTGATCTGCTCCTGCCACAACGTCACCAAGGGCGCGATCTGCGAGCACACCACCCTGCCCGAGGTGAAGAAGTGCACCAAGGCCGGTACCGGCTGCGGGAGTTGCGTCAAGGTCATCGGCCAGCTGCTGCCGCAGAGCGCCGACAAGGGCCTGTGCGGTTGCTTCTCGTACACCCGCAGCGAGCTGTACGAGATCGTCAGGACGCTGGGGACCACCTCGTACGCCGCGCTGCTCGACTCGCACGGCCGCCCGGCGGCACGCGGCGGGGACGGCTGCGAGGTCTGCAAGCCGACCGTCGGTTCGATCATCGCCTCGCTGGCACCCACACTCGGCGCCAGCGGCTATGTGCTGGACGGCGAGCAGGCGGCCCTCCAGGACACCAACGACCACTTCCTCGCCAACCTCCAGCGCAACGGCTCGTACTCGATCGTGCCGCGCATCCCGGGCGGCGAGATCACCCCGGAGAAGCTGATCGTGATCGGTGAGGTGGCCCGGGACTTCGGGCTCTACACGAAGATCACCGGCGGCCAGCGCATCGACATGTTCGGCGCCCGAGTCGACCAGCTGCCGCTGATCTGGACACGGCTCGTGGACGCGGGCTTCGAGTCCGGGCACGCCTACGGGAAGTCGCTGCGGACGGTCAAGTCCTGTGTGGGGCAGACGTGGTGCCGCTACGGCGTGCAGGACTCGGTGAGGATGGCCATCGACCTGGAACTGCGCTACCGGGGCCTGCGCTCCCCGCACAAGCTGAAGTCGGCGGTCTCCGGCTGCGCCCGCGAGTGCGCCGAGGCGCGCGGCAAGGACTTCGGGATCATCGCCACCGCCAACGGCTGGAACCTGTACGTCGGCGGCAACGGCGGCGCCGAACCGCGGCACGCGGACCTGCTGGCCCAGGATCTGTCCGACGCCGAACTGGTGCGTCTCATCGACCGGTTCCTGATGTTCTACATCCGCACGGCCGAACGGCTGGAGCGCACGTCGACCTGGCTGGACCGGATCGAGGGCGGCCTCGACCACGTACGCGACGTCGTGGTCCACGACTCGCTGGGGATCTGCGCCGAGCTGGAACGGCTGATGACCGACCACGTAGCCGGCTACCGCGACGAGTGGGCCGAGACCATCAACGATCCCGAGCGGCTGCGCCGCTTCGTCACCTTCGTCAACGCGCCCGACGCCCCCGACCCCTCGGTGAAGTTCGTCCCGGAGCGGGACCAGGTCAAGCCCGACCTGGACATCCTCGCGGGACCGGTGCTCGCCGTCCGCACACTCGAAGGGACCGCCTCCTGATGTCCGTACAGACGGCAACGACCCAGACCGCGCAGGACACCCGGGTGATCCAGCTCGCCGACGGGGACGACTGGTTCACGGTCTGCGCCCGCTCCCTCCTGACACCGGGGCGCGGCGTCGCGGCCCTCCTCCCGGACGGCCGGCAGGTCGCCCTCTTCGTGGACCGGGCGGGGAAGGCGTACGCGATCGACAACCGGGACCCGTTCACCGGCGCGTACGTGCTCTCCCGGGGCCTGGTCGGCTCGTCCGAGGGACGGCCGTTCGTCGCCTCGCCGCTGCTGAAGCAGCGCTTCGATCTGGCGACGGGCAGCTGTCTGGACGACGACGAGGTCTCCGTGCCGGTCTTCGGAGTGCGCGCGGACTGACCCCCGGACACGGGCGGGCCCGCCCCGGACACGCGTCCGCCCGCCCCGGTCGCGGGCGGACCGACCGTGTGTGCGGAGCGTTCACTGTCCGTTGACGCTCCGTCAACTACGGCGCTCTACTGTCCTGACGCGCGACCCGCCGTCCGACCGGGCGACGGGCCCTCACGTCACCTGTGGAGTGATCGTGGAACGTCGGACATTTCTGCGCACAGCGGTGGTCGGCACATCGGCGGCGGCCTTCGGCGGCACCCTGTGGCGGGGCGCGGCCTTCGCGGCCCCGGCCCAGCCGGCCCCCGGCCCGTACGGTGCGCTGCAGCCGGCCAACGCCAACGGCATCCTGCTGCCCAGCGGTTTCACCAGCAGAATCATCGCCCGCTCGGGTCAGACCGTCGCCGGAACCTCGTACACCTGGCACAGCGCACCCGACGGCGGCGCCACCTTCGCCGACGGCAGCGGCTGGATCTACGTCTCCAACTCCGAGGTCTCCTCGGGCAGCGGCGGCGGGGCGAGTGCCGTGCGTTTCAACTCCGCGGGAACCGTCACCTCCGCCTCCCGCATCCTGTCCGGCACCAACAACAACTGCGCGGGCGGCCACACCCCCTGGAACACCTGGCTGTCCTGCGAGGAGGTCAGCCGCGGCTACGTGTACGAGACCGACCCGTGGGGCGTCAACGCGGCCGTACGGCGTCCCGCGATGGGCCGCTTCAAGCACGAGGCGGCGGCGGCCGACCCGGACCACGGCTTCGTCTACCTCACCGAGGACGAGTCGGACGGCCGCTTCTACCGCTTCCGGCCCACCACCTGGGGCAATCTGTCGAGCGGCACCCTCCAGGTGCTCGTGGCGGGAACCGGCACCTCGGGCCCGGTGACCTGGGCCACGGTCCCCGATCCGGACGGCTCTCCCACCCTGACCCGCTACCAGGTCTCCGGGGCCAAGGTCTTCAACGGCGGCGAGGGCTGCTTCTACGCGGCGGGCACCTGCTGGTTCACCACCAAGGGCGACAACCGGGTGTGGGCGTACGACGCCAACACCTCATCCCTGTCGCTGGCCTACGACGACTCGCTCGTCACCAGCGGCACGGCTCCGCTGACCGGTGTGGACAACGTCACCCGCTCGGACTCCGGCGACCTCTACGTCGCGGAGGACGGCGGCAACATGGAGATCTGCCTGATCACGCCGGCCGGCACTCTCGCCCCGTTCCTGCGGATCAGCGGTCAGTCCGGCTCGGAGATCACCGGACCGGCGTTCTCCCCCGACGGCAGCCGCCTCTACTTCTCCTCGCAGCGCGGCACGAGCGGGAGTTCGTCCGGCGGAATCACCTACGAGGTGACCGGGCCGTTCCGCAGCTAGGTCCTGTCTGGAGTTCCAGCGCGGGAGAAGGAGCGGCGTCCGGTGCCGTCGAATCCAAGGCGGAGGAGGGAGCGATGGCGGAGCCCTCGCGACTGACGACAACGCCGGAGGCGGCGGTGCCGGACGCCGCGACGCCGCGGGGGAACTCCAGACAGGACCTAGCTCGCACTGACCGGCGGCTGTGGCGGGTCAGGACCGGCCTTCCACCGCCGCCGGGTCCATCCACATGATCTCCCACAGGTGGTGGTCGGGGTCCTGGAAGGAACGGACGTACATGAAGCCGTGGTCCATCGGCTCGTTGGCCGGAAATCCACCGGAGGCGAGTGCCGTGTCGACGAGCTCGTCGACCTTCTCGCGGCTCTCCGCGCTCAGACAGAGGATGACCTCGGTCGACTTCGCGGAGTCGGCGATCTCCTTCCTGGTGAACTCCTTGAACTTCGGCTCGGTGATGAGCATCGCGAAGATCGTGTCACTGATGACCAGGCACGCGGTCGTGTCGTCGCTGAACTGCGGGTCGAAGCCGTAGCCGAGCTTCCCGAAGAAGTCCTTCGTCGTCTCCAGGTCCTTGACCGGCAGGTTCACGAAGATCATCTGAGGCATGACGTCCACTCCTCCGTCTGTTCGGGTCTTCCGTTCAGGTGTCCCGTCCGGGCTCGTCCGGGCGCTTTCGTTGGGTAGACGACCGGGCCGCGCGGAACTCATCGCTCTGCCGACAGTAGTTTTCCGGCCAGGCCCTCACCGAGAAGGTGCCGGACGAATCCCTGCGCGGATCGACGGGCCAGGGCGGCCGGGCCAGGCCCGGCCGACCGTCCCTGCCGTCAGGACAGGGCCAGTGGGGCGCCGCCCCTGAGCAGCGAGCCGCCCAGCGGTGTGAGGGTGTGCAGCACCGAGCTGCCGTGGCGCAGGGTGCGGACCAGGCCCGCTTCGCGCAGCACACAGGCGTGCTGGCTCGCGGAGGCCAGGGAGACCCCGGCCCTGCGGGCGAGCTCACTGGTCGTGCAGCCGTTGCCTATGGCCCCGAGGACGGACGAGCGGGTGTGCCCGAGGAGCCGGCCGAGCCACGGACCCGGTTCGGCGAAGACGGGCGCGCCCGGGTGGGTGGCCGGGTAGACGAGGACCGGAACGAGCTGCGGGTCGCGGTAGACGACCGGGGTGCCGCGGCAGAAGAACGAGGGCTGGAGCAGCAGCCCCCGCCCGTCCAGGTGCAGGTCACGGTCGACGGGGTAGTCGGCCTCCAGGACGGGCGCCCGCCAGCGGATCATCGGCGGCAGCCCCGCCAGGAGTTCGTCGGCGCCCCCGTCGAGCAGGGCCCGCCCCCGTACGGCCCGGTCGGCCTCCACGCTCGCCTGGATGTGCGGCCAGTACGGTTCGACCGCCGCGCGGTGGTAGGCGCGCACGGCGGCGATGAGCCGGCCGAGAGGTTCGGCGCGCCCTTCGGAGAGCGCGCCGAACAGCGCCTCGGGCGAACGGCCGCCGCGGCGCCCCGGCCCGGCCCCGACGTGGGCCAGCTCGCTGTGCAGCCGGTCGGCAGGGGTGTCCCGCAGCGCTTCCAGCCCGACGTCCAGCGAGTAGGGCTCGGCGCCCCGCTCGGAAGGCGTCAGGAAATCCGGGAAATAGCCGCGGGGCGGAACCAGCGCCGCCAGCAGACGTGTTTCACCATTCAACCGGGTCCTGGATTCCGTGCGCCATTTCCCGAACACCGTGGAAGCCCGCCGGTCCCTCAGTCGGTGAAAACTGAGAATGGTTTCCCATAATGCGTCCGGCCGTGTGGCCATCCGCACCTTGGAAAGGTCCACTCCGGACACATGGATGCGCAGCACCGATCCCCCACCTTGTTGCAACCGCAATCGCCCCGATCAAAGGGTACTCATACGGTCACACCACGTCACCACGGGGTTTCGGCCACAGTTGAAACGCCTCGCTTGCATGCGCTTCACCCGAAAAGCTGTACGACGTCGGGCACGAAACCGGAGCCGCCGAAAGAACGAGTGAAGGCCGTGGGGGGCTTTGCCCGTTCGGCGGCGGTCGGCTCCGGTTACGGCTCCGTGTCCGGCGGGGGTAAGCCGGGTGCGGTCCATGGGTGGGGATCCATGGGCCGCACCCCGGTCCCGTCCAGTCCCGGAATTCGCGCAGTGAACGGAAAAGGAACAGCGCTCAACCATCCGACTTTCAACGGAATCCCCCGCGTACGAACACGGTTTAGCGGGAACACGCTCACCTTTACCGGGAACACGCCCACCGGGAGCACAGCGAAGCGGCGGCACCCCCGCACAGGGTGCCGCCGCTTCTTTCGGAGCTCCGGGGCCGCCGTCGGGTCCGGCGAGGGTCGGTAGGGTCCGACGGCCGCCCAGGAGTCAGCCAGTCACCGCCGGATCAGCGGCTGTCGCTCCCCTTGTCCGTCGACATCGCAGCCGCCGCCCGGCCCGCCTCCAGGCGGGCCACCGGGATGCGGAACGGCGAGCAGGACACGTAGTCCAGGCCCACCTCGTGGAAGAAGTGCACCGACTCCGGGTCACCGCCGTGCTCGCCGCAGATCCCGAGCTTGAGGTCGGGACGGGTCGCCCGGCCGGCCTCGACGGCGCTGCGCACGAGCGCACCGACACCGTCCCGGTCGATCGTCTCGAACGGCGACACCCCGAAGATGCCCTTCTCCAGGTACGCGGTGAAGAACGATGCCTCCACGTCGTCACGGGAGAAGCCCCAGACGGTCTGGGTCAGGTCGTTCGTACCGAAGGAGAAGAACTGCGCGGCCTCGGCGATCTGGCCGGCGGTCAGCGCGGCCCGGGGCAGTTCGATCATCGTGCCGATGGTCAGCTTCAGATCCACGCCGGTGGCGGCCTCGACCTCGGCGATGACCAGGTCGGCCTCGTCGCGGACGATCTCCAGCTCCTGGACCGTGCCGACGAGCGGAATCATGATCTCGGGGCGCGGGTCGCCCTTGGCGTTCTTGCACTGTGCCGCCGCTTCCGCGATGGCACGGACCTGCATCTTGAAGAGCCCGGGGATGACCAGACCCAGGCGTACGCCGCGCAGCCCCAGCATCGGGTTCTGCTCGTGGAGCTTGTGCACGGCCTGGAGGAGGCGGAGGTCGTTCTCGTTGGCGTCCTTGCGGGACTCGGCGAGGGCGACCCGTACCGACAGCTCGGTGATGTCGGGCAGGAACTCGTGGAGCGGCGGGTCCAGCAGCCGAACGGTGACGGGCAGCCCGTCCATCGACTCGAACAGCTCGATGAAGTCGGCCTTCTGGAGCGGCAGCAGCTCCGCGAGCGCGGTCTCGCGCTCGTCGTCGGTGTCGGCCAGGATCAGCTTCTCGACCATCTCGCGGCGCTCACCGAGGAACATGTGCTCGGTCCGGCACAGGCCGATGCCCTGGGCTCCGAAGCGGCGGGCCCGCAGGGCGTCCTCGGCGTTGTCCGCGTTGGCCCGTACGCGCAGCCGGCGTACTCGGTCCGCATACGCCATGATCCGGTGCACGGCGGCGACGAGCTCGTCGGCGTCGTCGGCGCCCGCGTGCATCCGGCCCTCGAAGTACTCGACGACCGGCGACGGAACAACGGGCACCTCACCGAGGTAGACCTTGCCGGTGGAGCCGTCGATCGAGAGAGTGTCGCCCTCCTCGATCACCCGGCCGCCCACCGTCATCCGGCGGCGCTTGGTGTCGACCTCCAGGTCCTCGGCTCCGCAGACACAGGTCTTGCCCATGCCGCGGGCCACGACGGCCGCGTGGGAGGTCTTGCCGCCGCGCGAGGTCAGGATGCCCTCGGCGGCGATCATGCCGTCGAGGTCGTCGGGGTTGGTCTCACGGCGGATGAGGATGACCTTCTCGCCGGACCGGGACCACTTGACCGCGGTGTACGAGTCGAAGACGGCCTTGCCTACCGCCGCGCCCGGGGACGCGGCGATGCCGCGGCCCAGCAGCTCGGTCTTCGCCTGGTCGTCGAAGCGGGGGAACATCAGCTGCGCGAGCTGTGCCCCGTTGACGCGCTGGAGCGCCTCGGCCTCGTCGATGAGGCCCTGGTCGACGAGCTGGGTGGCGATCCGGAAGGCGGCACCCGCGGTGCGCTTGCCGACCCGGGTCTGGAGCATCCAGAGCTGTCCGCGCTCGATGGTGAACTCGATGTCGCAGAGATCCTTGTAGTGGGTCTCCAGCGTCTCCATGATCTTCATCAGCTCGTCGTACGACTTCTTGTCGATCGACTCGAGGTCGGCGAGCGCCACGGTGTTGCGGATACCGGCGACGACGTCCTCGCCCTGCGCGTTCTCCAGGTAGTCGCCGTAGACGCCCTGGTGGCCGCTGGCCGGGTCGCGGGTGAAGGCGACACCCGTTCCTGAGCCCGCGCCGAGGTTGCCGAAGACCATCGAGCAGACGTTGACTGCCGTGCCGAGGTCGCCGGGGATGCGCTCCTGGCGGCGGTAGAGCTTGGCCCGGTCGGTGTTCCACGAGTCGAAGACCGCGTTTATGGCGAGGTCCATCTGCTCACGCGCGTCCTGCGGGAAGTCGCGGCCGGCCTCCTGCTTGACGATCTTCTTGAAGTGCTTGACCAGCTTCTTCAGATCGTCGGCGCCGAGGTCGGTGTCGACGGTGACCTTCTTGGCGTTCTTGGCGGCCTCCAGGGCCTCTTCGAACAGGTCGCCGTCGACGCCGAGGACCGTCTTGCCGAACATCTGGATGAGGCGGCGGTAGGAGTCCCAGGCGAAGCGCTCCTCACCGGCCTGCGCGGCCAGCCCGACGACGGACGCGTCGGAGAGCCCGATGTTGAGGACCGTGTCCATCATCCCGGGCATCGAGAACTTCGCACCGGAGCGGACGGAGACCAGGAGCGGGTCGTCGGCCTGTCCGAGCTTCTTGCCCATCTTCCGCTCGAGCGCGTCGAGGTGGGCGCTGACCTCCTCGCGCAGCGCCGCCGGCGCCTCGCCACTGTCGAGGTAGACCTTGCACGCCTCGGTGGTGATGGTGAAACCGGGAGGAACGGGCAGCCCGAGATTGGTCATCTCGGCGAGGTTCGCACCCTTGCCGCCCAGGAGATCTTTCAGATCCTTGTTGCCCTCGGTGAAGTCGTAGACGAACTTCTGGCGATCTTTGTTTTCCGACACGGGTCTCGACTCCTCGAGGACGCGGTGGCTGCCCTGACGGCGAGGAACATACCCAGATCGGAGGTGTCTGGGTACGTCCGCTTGCGCGTCATGCGACCTCAACCACCCGTCCGCCAGCAGATCTAAAGTGACCCAGGGCTCGGACGGATACCTGGGTTGACTTCACCTCTTGAACTCATAATGACTCCAGGTGACGGCAGGAGGGAATTTTCTTTACGGTGTGCGACAGACGCATCAAATGATCAAGATCAAGGCACCTGGCACCCAGTGCCGTCATTTGAGAAGTACACCGAGCACTTGATTGCTCATCTGAGCGAGCCAACCCTCAAGGGTGGCGAGAATCACGCCCCCGAGCGCGCTCAGATGTCACCATCCGGACGCCATATGGGCACCCGTCAGTCACCCACCGGCGAGAAAAACCGAGCAGAGCGTGAGACCGGCGACGAAATCTCGCCGAATGGCCTCGGATCACTGCGAATCCCTTCGATTCAGCCGCTCAGATGAGCCATCAAGATCCGGGGCACTCCGTGCCCCCAACCCCGGTATGCGAGGCGGGACCCGTTCCCCTGGCTGTGACGGCCTCCCGGAAAGGTCGGCCGCCGGTCAGCCGCCCGAGGTGTCGAGCTCCGCGTCCGCGCTCACTCCGGCGCAGTCGTAGGGGTCCTTCAGCCAGCCGTCCGGCAGTACGACCCGGTTGTTACCCGAGGTACGCCCACGCGGCCCGTCCGCACCGTCCGGCCACGGCTGGTCCAGGTCGAGTTCGTGCAGCTGGCCGGCGAGCTCCTCCAGCGACGAGGTGACGGCGAGCTTCCTGCGCATCTCGGAGCCCACCGCGAAGCCCTTGAGGTACCAGGCCACGTGCTTACGGAAGTCGATCACGCCACGGGTCTCGTCGCCGATCCACTCCCCCAACAGCGTCGCGTGCCGCACCATCACGTCCGCGACCTCACGGAGGCCGGGCGCCCGTCGCGTCTCCGTGCCCTCGAAGGCGCTCACGAGGTCGCCGAAGAGCCAGGGGCGGCCCAGGCAGCCCCGGCCGACCACCACGCCGTCACAGCCGGTCTCACGCATCATCCGCAGGGCGTCGTCCGCGCACCAGATGTCGCCGTTGCCGAGGACGGGGATCTCCGGGACGTGCTCCTTGAGGCGGGCGATGGCGTCCCAGTCGGCGGTGCCGCCGTAGTGCTGGGCCGCGGTCCTGCCGTGCAGGGCGACGGCCGTCACGCCCTCCTCGACGGCGATCCGGCCCGCGTCCAGGAATGTGATGTGGTCGTCGTCGATCCCCTTGCGCATCTTGATCGTCACCGGGATGTCCCCGGCGTTGGAGACCGCCTGGTTGAGGATCGCGCGCAGCAGTGGCCGCTTGTAAGGGAGCGCGGAGCCGCCGCCCTTGCGGGTGACCTTGGGGACCGGGCAGCCGAAGTTCAGGTCGATGTGGTCGGCGAGGTTCTCGTCGACGATCATGCGGACCGCCTTGCCGACGGTGACCGGGTCCACTCCGTACAGCTGGATGGAGCGCGGGGTCTCGCTCGCGTCGAAGTGGACGAGCTGCATGGTCTTCTCGTTGCGCTCGACCAGCGCCCGCGTCGTGATCATCTCGCTGACGAACAGCCCCTTGCCCCCCGAGAACTCCCGGCACAGGGTGCGGAAGGGGGCGTTGGTGATGCCGGCCATGGGGGCGAGCACCACGGGCGGCTGCACGGTGTGCGGGCCGATCCGGAGCAGCGGGAGCGCGGGGGCGAGCGTGGTCATTGCCCCATTGTCGCGTACCGCCGGAGTGACGGAGGGCGGCCGGGGCGGGAGGCAGGGCCGCGCATACGGGTGTGGGCCCGGATCACACGAGGTGATCCGGGCCCACGGTCGTACGGGTGAGGCGAGGACGTCAGCTCCGGGCCGGGGCGTCCTGGTCCGCGGAGCCGTCCGTGGAGCCGTCCGTGGAGGTGGCGGAGGACTCGGCGCGCTCACGCATCCTGCGCACCAGCTCCTGCTTCTTCTCCTCGGCGGTCTGGCGGTCGGCGTTGCGCGAGGGGCCTGCGGTCTGCTTTTCGGCGCGGGTCAGCTTCTTGCGCTGTCCGCCCACACCGAGGAGGTTGTTACGGCTTTTTGCCACGGGGTTCTCCCATTCGTGGTGAGAAGTGAGGTTGCGGTGATCGGCTGTCGATCCGATGGGCGACGGGTCGCGAGTCCCGCCGCGCTCTCACTCGTAGATCTGGAAGAACGAAGACATGCCGAAACGGTACCCCGGCTCCGGTGGACCCGGCACCCACTTTTCAGGCGGTCGGGTCCACGGTCGCCTGGTGGGCCTCGGCCAGGTGTTCCTGGGCCTTGAGCCACGGCAGGAACTGCGCGCCCTTGCGCCAGCCGCAGGTCTCGCAGCTCAACTGACGCTGCATCCCCGACTTGCTGACGTGGACTATGTGTTCACGGCCGTGGCCGTCCCATCTGCTGACCTTGCTGGTGGTCATGGACGGCATCGTGGCCTCCTGTGGACGGGTGCGCCCAGTGTGCAGCGAAGCCCCCGGTCCCGTCCAAGGAACCAGGGGCTTCGCCCGCCCATACGTGCGAAATGCCGTACGAAGCGCCGTACGGAAGGTCAGCAGCCGAGCAGCCGCGCACCCAGGTACGCCTGGATCTGGTCCAGGGAGACGCGCTCCTGCTTCATGGTGTCGCGCTCGCGCACGGTCACCGCGTCGTCGTCGAGGGTGTCGAAGTCGACGGTGACGCAGAACGGCGTGCCGATCTCGTCCTGACGGCGGTAACGGCGGCCGATGGCGCCCGCGTCGTCGAACTCGATGTTCCAGTTCTGGCGCAGGTCGGCCGCGAGGCCCTTGGCCTTCGGCGACAGCTGCGGGTTGCGGGACAGCGGCAGCACCGCGACCTTGACCGGCGCCAGGCGCGGGTCGAGGCGCATCACGGTGCGCTTCTCCATGACGCCCTTGGCGTTGGGGGCCTCGTCCTCGATGTACGCGTCGAGCATGAAGGCCAGCATGGCGCGGTTGACACCGGCCGCCGGCTCGATGACGTACGGAGTCCAGCGCTCGCCGGCCTCCTGGTCGAAGAACATCAGGTCCTGGCCCGAGGCCTTGGAGTGCGCCTTGAGGTCGAAGTCGGTGCGGTTGGCCACACCTTCGAGCTCGGAGTACTCGTTGCCGCCGAAGTTGAAGCGGTACTCGATGTCGGCGGTGCGCTTCGAGTAGTGCGACAGCTTGTCCTTGGGGTGGTCGAACCAGCGCATGTTCTCCTCGCGCAGGCCGAGACCCGTGTACCAGGCCCAGCGCTGGTCCATCCAGTACTGCTGCCACTCCTCGTCCTCGCCCGGCTTGACGAAGAACTCCATCTCCATCTGCTCGAACTCACGCGTGCGGAAGATGAAGTTGCCCGGAGTGATCTCGTTCCGGAAGGACTTGCCGATCTGCGCGATGCCGAACGGCGGCTTCTTGCGCGAAGTCTGCAGCACCTGGGCGAAGTTGGTGAAGATGCCCTGGGCGGTCTCAGGACGGAGGTACGCGGCCGAACCGGCGTCCTGGGTCGGGCCGAGGTGCGTCTGCAGCATGCCGGAGAACTGCTTGGGCTCGGTGAACTGGCCCTTGTTGCCGCAGTTCGGGCAGTTGATGTCGGCGAGACCGTCGGCGGGCGGGCGGCCGTGCTTGGCCTCGTAGCCCTCCTCCAGGTGGTCCGCGCGGTAACGCTTGTGACAGGAGGTGCACTCGGTCAGCGGGTCGGAGAAGGTCGCCAGGTGACCGGACGCCTCCCAGACCTCGGAGGCCAGGATCACCGACGAGTCGAGACCGACGATGTCCTCGCGCGCGGTGACCATGGAGCGCCACCACTGACGCTTGATGTTCTCCTTGAGTTCGACACCCAGCGGCCCGTAGTCCCAGGCGGCCTTCGAGCCACCGTAGATCTCACTGCAGGGGTAGACGAAGCCACGGCGCTTGCTCAGGCTGACGATGGTGTCGATCTTGTCGGCGGCCACGGTGCTCTCTTCATTGCGACGGCGAAATAATTGGACAGGGGCGGCGCTGAGCGCCTCGGTGGGGGGCGGTGGTCGGGAGACGGGCGGGCGAATGACTCAGATTACCGGCGGGCGCACCCCTTGGATCAAATCGGTGGGGGCGCCGGGCGATCTGTCCCCTGCGTGGTGAGCATCTCATCTGTCTTGTTGACAATCGTTTCCATAATTGTTGAAAATGACTGTCATGAACGTACGTCGCCTGATACCCACCGCCGCCGTCGCCGGAGCAGTCGCCCTCGGCCTCTCCGGCCTCTCCGCCTGCTCCACGTCCGACGCCGCCGACCGCGAGAACGGCGACAAGCTGAACGTGGTCACGTCCTTCTACCCGATGCAGTTCCTGGCCGAGGAGATAGGCGGGGACCACGTCTCCGTCGAGACCCTCACCGAGCCGGGTGTCGAGCCGCACGACCTGGAACTCACCCCGCGGCAGATCGGCGGTCTCGGCGACGCGGACTACATCCTCTACCTCAAGGGCATCCAGCCCGCCGTCGACGACGCCGTCACCCAGGCCGGGGTGAAGAACACGGTCGACGCCGCGACGCTCACCGCGCTGGAGAAGCACGGCTCCGAGGCCGGTGGCGACGAGCACGGGCACGAGGAGGAGCACGCGGAGGAGGGCCACGAGGACGAGCACGAGGGCGAGGCCGGCGCCGACCCCCACATCTGGCTGGACCCCGTGAAGTACGCCGAGGTCGCCAAGGGTGTCGGCAAGTCCCTGGAGAAGGCAGATCCGGACAACGCCGCGGACTACGCCAAGAACGCGGACGCCCTGGTCAAGAAGCTGGGCGCGCTGAACACCGCCTTCGAGACGGGCCTGCGGAGCACCACGACGAAGACGTTCATCACCACGCACTCCGCCTTCGGATACCTCGCCGAGCGCTACGGTCTGACCCAGGAGGGCATCGCCGGTATCGACCCCGAGGCCGAGCCCAGCCCGGCCCGGATCAAGGAGATCCACACGGTCGCCAAGGAGAACAAGGCCACCACCGTGTTCTTCGAGACGCTCGCCAGCGACAAGACCGCGAAGACGGTCGCCGAGGACACCGGCCTGAAGACGGACGTCCTGGACCCGCTGGAGGGAATCACCGAGCAGTCCGAGGGCGCTGACTACGTCGAGGTCATGGAGTCCAACCTCGCCGCGCTGCAGAAGGCACTCGGCGCGAAGTGACCGACGTGACACCCGTTCCGTCCTCAGCAGCATCGGAGGCGTTCATGCCACAGCCCGAGAACACCACCCCCGACCCCGTGATCCGCCTGCGCGGTGCCACGGCCGCGCTCGGCGGGCGGCCCGTGCTGCGCGGCGTCGACGTCACCGTGCACCGCGGCGAGGTCGTGGCCCTTCTCGGCGCCAACGGTTCGGGCAAGTCCACGGCCGTGCGCTCCGTCATCGGGCAGGTCCCGCTGACCGGAGGAAGCGTCGAGCTCTTCGGCACCGAGCTGCGCCGCTTCCGCCAATGGGCCCGCGTCGGCTACGTACCGCAGCGCACGACGGCGGCCGGTGGCGTCCCCGCCACGGTCCGCGAGGTCGTCGCCTCGGGGCGGCTGTCCCGCACGAAGCTGCGGCTGCCCCGGAAGGCGGACCGGGAGGCCGTCGGCCGGGCCATCGAACTCGTCGGCCTCACCGACCGGGCCAAGGACTCCGTGAGCGCTCTCTCGGGCGGCCAGCACCAGCGGGTGCTGATCGCACGGGCGCTCGCCGCCGAACCCGAGCTGCTGATCATGGACGAGCCGATGGCCGGCGTCGATCTGGCCAGCCAGGAGATCCTCGCCCGCACCCTGCGCGAGCAGGTCGCGGTCGGTGCCTCCGTCCTGCTCGTCCTGCACGAGCTCGGCCCGCTGGAGCCACTGATCGACCGCGCGATCGTGCTGCGCGACGGCTGCGTGACGCACGACGGCCCGCCCCCCGAGGCACTGGGCCAGCACGCCCTGCCCGGCCACGACCACGTACACCCTCACGCGGCTTCCGAGCCCGTACGGACCGGACTGCTGAGCTGATCACGATGGAATTCCTCGAACCCGCCTTCATGCAGCGCGCCCTGATCGCCGCCGTTCTCGTCGGCATCACCGCCCCGGCCATCGGCATCTTCCTGGTGCAGCGCCGGCAGGCCCTGATGGGCGACGGCATCGGGCACATCGCGATGACCGGTGTCGGCCTCGGCTTCCTGCTCTCCACCAGCCCCGTGTGGATGGCCACGGCTGTCGCCGTCGTGGGCGCGATCGCCATGGAACTGATCCGCTGGTACGGGCACACCCGGGGCGACATCGCGCTGGCCATGCTCTTCTACGGCGGTATGGCGGGCGGTGTCCTGCTGATCAACATCTCCGACACCGGGTCCAACGCCAACCTCACGTCGTACCTCTTCGGCTCGCTGTCGACGGTCTCCGAGGAGGACGTCACCGCGATCTGCGTCCTGGCCGCGTTCGTGATCCTGGTGACGGTCGGGCTGCGGCGGCAGTTGTTCGCGGTCAGCCAGGACGAGGAGTTCGCCCGGGTCACCGGGCTGCCGGTGCGGGTGCTGAACCTCCTGGTCGCGGTGACGGCGGCCGTGACGGTCACCGTCGCGATGCGGGTCGTCGGGCTGCTGCTCGTCAGCGCGCTCATGGTGGTACCGGTCGCCGCGGCGCAGCAGATCTCGAAGTCCTTCAAGGTGACCTTCGTCCTCGCCGTGGTCATCGGTACGTCGGTCACCCTGGCCGGCACGGTGACCTCGTACTACCGGGACGTCCCGCCCGGCGCGACGATCGTGCTGCTGGCCATCGCCGTGTTCATCGCCCTCACCGTGCTGGCCGCGCCACTGGCCCGGCGCCGGGCCCGGGCGGCCGAGGCGGACCGGGCGTGCACCCTGGAAGGAAAGAGCCCTTTCCCGCCCGGCCCCAGGGAGTCCGACGACGTGCGGGTGTGACCGTGGACCCGGGGCGGGCTGGCACAATGGCCCGACACATGACGGGCGACACGAGGAGGCAGCTGTGACGGCGCCGATCAGTGGCACGAACGCAGCGCCGGTACGCGGCCGGTCGACCCGGCAGCGGGCGGCGGTGGCGGCGGCGCTCGACGAGGTCGACGAGTTCCGCAGCGCCCAGGACCTGCACGACATGCTCAAGCACCGCGGTGACTCGGTCGGACTGACCACGGTCTACCGCACCCTCCAGTCCCTCGCCGACGCGGGCGAGGTCGACGTCCTGCGGACCACGGAGGGCGAGGCGGTCTACCGCCGGTGCTCGACCGGTGACCACCACCACCACCTGGTGTGCCGGATGTGCGGCAAGGCCGTCGAGGTCGAAGGCCCCGCCGTGGAGCAGTGGGCGGAGACCATCGCCGCGCAGCACGGTTATGTGAACGTGGCCCACACCGTGGAGATCTTCGGCACCTGCGCGGACTGCGCGGCCGCCGCGAAGAGCTGACCCGGCGCGGGGCACGCCCCGCGCACCCCGCCCCGCGACACGTGAGGGGGCGGGAGCGCGGCGGCGGTCTCAGACGGCAGGGCCCTCGGCCGTGCCCGCCTCCACGGCGCCGCCGAAGCGGCGGTCGCGCTGGGCGTACTCCATACAGGCCCGCCACAGGTCCCGGCGGTCGAAGTCGGGCCACAGCACGTCCTGGAAGACCATCTCCGCGTACGCGCTCTGCCAGATCAGGTAGTTGGACGTGCGCTGTTCGCCACTGGGGCGCACGAAGAGGTCGACGTCCGGCATGTCCGGGTAGTAGATGTACTTCGCGAACGTCTTCTCGTTGACCTTCGACGGGTCGAGCTTTCCGGCCGCGACGTCCTGGGCGATGCGCTGCGCGGCGTCGGCGATCTCGGCACGGCCGCCGTAGTTGACGCAGAAGTAGAGCGTCATCCTGTCGTTGTCCTTCGTCTGCTCCTGGGCGACCTGGAGCTCCTGGACGACGGACTTCCACAGCTTCGGCATCCGGCCCACCCAGCGGATACGGATGCCCAGCTCGTCCATCTCGTCGCGGCGGCGGCGGATGACGTCCCGGTTGAAGTTCATCAGGAACTTCACCTCGTCCGGCGAGCGCTTCCAGTTCTCCGTGGAGAAGGCGTACAGCGAGAGGTTCTTGACGCCCATCTCGATACAGCCCTTGAGGACGTCCATGACGACGCCCTCGCCGACCTTGTGGCCCTCGGTCCGCGGGAGTCCCCGCTCCTTGGCCCAGCGGCCGTTGCCGTCCATCACGACGGCCACGTGCTTGGGCACCAGCTCCCCGGGGAGCTTCGGGGGCGTGGCGCCGGAGGGGTGCGGCTCGGGGGTCTTGAAGGTGCGCCGATTACGGCCGCCGAGGATTCCGCGTACTGCCATGAGCTTCTCTCGTCTCTCTTTGTCACCTGGTAATCGGAGGGTGCCCGGCCTTCAGGCCGGTGAGGAATCCGGCTCCCCGCGCAGCGGGGCAACCGTAGGGGCATCACCGCTGGGCGATTCCCCGTTCGTACCCGGCTGGTGTTGATCGTGTAAGACCTTCGCGCCCGCCGGGCCGCAGGCAACGTGAGCCAGGAATCCCCCTGTTTACGGGGGGGGAGGAGTCAATTCTCTACGTACCGCAGCGAGCGCAGTCCCCGCTCCAGATGCCAGTGCAGATAGGCGGACACCAGTCCGCTCCCCTCCCTGACGTGACGCGCCTCGCACGCGTCCGCCGTCTCCCAGTCGCCGGTGAGCAGCGCGCTGAGCAGGGTGACGGCCTCTGCTGAGGGTACGACGCTGCCGGGCACCCGGCAGTCGCCGCATATGACGCCGCCCGCCGCGACGGAGAAGAACCGGTTCGGACCGGGCATTCCGCACTTCGCGCAGTCGTCGAAGCTGGGGGCGTAGCCGTTCACGGCGAGGGAACGCAGCAGGAACGCGTCGAGGATGAGGTTGGGCGCGTGCTCCGCGCGGGAGAGGGTGCGCAGCCCGCCCACCAGCAGCAGGTACTGCTGGACCGCTGGCTCGCCCTCGTGGTCGGTGAACCGTTCGGCGGTCTCCAGCATCGCGGTGCCCGCGGTGTACCGGGCGTAGTCGGCGACGATGCCGCCACCGTACGGAGCGATCGTCTCGCTCTGGGTGCACAGGGGAAGGCCGCGGCCGACCAGCTCACTGCCGCGGGCGAAGAACTGCACGTCCACGTGGGAGAAGGGTTCGAGCCTGGCGCCGAATTTGGATTTGGTGCGTCGCACGCCGCGGGCGACGGCACGCACCCGCCCGTGGCCGCGGGTCAGGATCGTGATGATCCGGTCGGCCTCGCCCAGTTTCTGCGTACGCAGCACGACGCCGTCGTCCCGGAACAAGCTCATGCGCCCATTGTCGCCCACCGGGAGTCCCGGCCGGCCGTGGTCATCGTTCCCGGCCGCCTTCGGGGCCGGCGGCAGGGACGACGAGCCCGGACTCGTACGCCACGATGACCAACTGGGCGCGGTCCCGGGCGCCGAGTTTGCCCATGATCCTGCTCACATGGGTCTTCGCGGTGAGCGGACTGAGGCGCAGGGTCTGCGCGATCTCCGTGTTGTTCAGGCCCCGGGCGACGAGTCCGAGCACCTGGCGTTCCCGGTCCGTGAGGCAGTCGGGTCCTGCCACGACGCCCGGTGCGGGGGCGGTGGGGGCGCTCAGCACCCGGGCGATCAGCCGGGCCGTGGGACCGGGCGAGAGGAGGGCGTCGCCTGCGGCCACCGTGGTGATGGCGGCGAGCAGTTCGGCCGGCCTGGTGTCCTTGACGAGGAAGCCCGAGGCGCCGGCGCGCAGCGCCTCGACGACGTGTTCGTCGGTGTCGTACGTCGTCAGGACCAGCACCTTCACTCCGGCGAGGCCCTCATCGGCGGCTATACGGCGGGTGGCCTCGATGCCGTCCAGGTCGGGCATACGGATGTCCATGACGACGAGGTCGGCCCGTGCGCTGCGGGCCAGTTCGACCGCCTCCAGGCCGTTGCCCGCCTGGCCGACGACCGTCATGCCGGGGTCGGACTCGACGAGCATCGCGAAGGCGGCGCGTACGAGCGTCTGGTCGTCGGCGAGCAAGACCCGGATCACAGCGCCGTCCCCCCTACCGGCAGGCCTTCCTCGGCCGGGGCCGGGGCGCTCTCCTGGCACGGCAGCACCGCCGCGACCTCGAAGCCGCCGCCGGGGCGCGGCCCGGCTTCCAGCGTGCCGCCGGTGCTGCGCGCCCGCTCGCGCATCCCCACGATGCCGAAGCCCGGCGCCCCAGCGTCCTCCTGAGGGCCCGCGCCGTCGTCGGTGACCGTGACCCGCAGCGCGGGGCTGCCGGGCGCCGGTGCGACGGCCACCGTGATCCGCACGCCTGGTCCGGCGTGCCGTACCGCGTTCGTCAGGGACTCCTGCACGATCCGGTAGGCGGCGGCCCCGGTGGCGGGAGCGAGCCGGCCCGGTGGGGTCCGCACCGAGAGGTCCACCCGGGCGCCCGCCGCCTCCGCCGTCCGTACGAGGCCCGGCAGCGCGGCCAGGTCCGGCAGCGGTCCGTCACCGTCCGGGGAACCGGCGCGCAGGACCTGGAGCGTGGTGCGCAGTTCGGCGCGGGCCTCGCGGCAGGTCCCGGCGATGTCGTCGAGGGATCTGGCGACCGCCTTCCGGTCCAGGCGGTCCGGGTCGACGGTCAGGATGTGGGAGGCCACCGAGGTCTGCACTCCGATCACGGTGATGCTGTGGGCCAACAGGTCGTGCAGGTCCCGGGCGATCCTCAGCCGTTCCTCGACGACCCTGCGCGCGGCCTCCTCCTCACGGGTGCGTTCGGCCCGTTCGGCGCGCTCGACCATCGAGGCGACGTAGTGGCGGTAGAAGCGGACGTCGACGCCGAGGAACAGCACGGCGATGATCCAGCCGGAGATCCGCAGGAGTTCGATCCCCTGGTGGGTGTCGATGCTGCTGACCACGCTCACCATGACGCCGATCACGACCCCGCCGGTCACCAGCGTGCGCAGCGGTCTGCCGGTCACCGCGACGGTGTAGAGCACGATGAACGTCTGCGGCATCGGCGCCGAGTGCGCATGGTCGAGCCCGTGGTACGTCATGAGGAGCGGGATCATCGCGAGCAGGACGAGGACCGGTCCGCTGCGCCGCCACGCCACCAGCAGGGCACTGGTCACCAGCAGGCCCAGACCGAACGCGTCGGGAACCCTCCTGTCGTCGGTGACGAAGGCGAGTACGAGGGAGAGCGCACCGGCGCCCCCTGCGATGAGGGCGTCGGTGCGCAGCCTGTGCGGGGCGTCCATGGGGTCGCGGTTGACGACGGCCATGACGCGCTCGCCGCGGCGCGTCGTTCGGGGTGCTGACACGCTGCCATCCTCCGGCATGGGTACGGACACCGTCAGCGGGTCGCGGCGAGTTCCGGTTCGCGGGGCACGTCCGGCCCGGCGGCCGGGGGCTTGCGGCTGAGCGCACCGGGCCACCACACCGTGCGGCCCAGGGCCACGCTCGCCGAGGTCACCAGGTACGTACGGACCAGGAACGTGTCGAGCAGCACACCGACCGCGACGACGAAGCCCAGTTCGGCCAGCGCCACCATCGGCATGCTCATCAGCACTCCGAAGGTGGCGGCGAGCACGAGTCCGGCGGAGGCGATCACCGCGCCCGTGGTCCGCAGCGCGGTGAGCGCGGCTTCCGTCGGTCCGGCTCCGGACAGGGCTTCCTCCCTCATCCGGTGCATCAGGAAGATGCCGTAGTCGACGCCGAGTGCCACCAGGAAGACGAAGGACAGCAGGGGCAGTCCCGGGTCGGTGCCCTCGAATCCGAGGACCGGTCCGAAGACGAGTCCGGCGATGCCGAGCGAGGCTCCCCAGACGGCGACGACGGCCGCGACGAGCATCAGCGGGGCGACCAGGCTGCGCAGCAGCACCACCAGGATGAGCAGGACGGCGAGGACGACGAGCGGTACGACGGCCTTCAGATCACGGGCGTTGGTCTCCTCCAGGTCCATCTGCTGGGCGCTGGGCCCGCCGACGTGACTGCCCTCCAGGGCGCCGCGCAGAGCCTCGATGGTGGCCTGCTCCCCGGCGGACTCGGCCGGGTCCCGTGGGACGACGGACAGCTCGGTCCAGCCACCGCCGCCGCGCCCGCGTTCGGCGGAGAGGACACCTTCGGTGCCGCGTGCCTCCGCGAGGGCCTCGTCGGCCCGGCCGGTGGGCGCGATCACGGTGATCGGCTGGGTTCCGCTGTCGGGATAGGCGGCACCGAGGGTCGCCATGGCGGAGATCGAGTCCGGCGTGCTGGTGAAGAAGTTCTCCTGCCTGAGGTCACCGGGCAGGGCGAAGGCGCCGAGGGACAGAGCGCCCAGCAGGACGCCACCGGAGACGAGCACGGCGACGGGCCGGCGGCCGGCGGAGCCGCCCATCGCGGCGAACAGCGAACGGCGCCGCTCACGCACGCTTCCGTACGCGGGCACGATCGGCCAGAAGACGCGGCGGCCCAGCACCACCAGCAGGGCGGGCAGCAGGGTCGTCATGGCGAAGAGGGCGCACAGCACGCCGACGGCGGCGACGGGGCCCATGCCGCGGCTGCTGTTGAGGTCGGCGGCCATCAGACAGAGCAGCCCGGCCGCGACGGTCCCCGACGAGGCGAGGACGGCGGGCCCGCAGCCGCGCAGGGCGGCGGCCATGGCGTCGTGGGGCCGGGCGTGGCGGCCGAGCTCCTCGCGGTAGCGGGCGACGATGAGCAGCGCGTAGTCGGTGCCCGCGCCGAAGACCAGGATGGTCATCACGCCCGAACTCTGGCCGCTCACCGTGACGTCGAAGCCCCGGTTCAGTCCGTACGCCACGGCCATCGACAGGAAGTCGGCCATCCCGGCGACGACGAGGGGCACCAGCCAGAGGAACGGGCTGCGGTAGATCAGGATCAGCAGGATCGCGACGACGGCGACGGTCGTGTAGAGCAGCGGCCCGCCGAGCGAGCCGTAGACCTCCTGGGCGTCGACGGTCAGCGCCCCGGGCCCGCCGACCTCCACGCTCAGCCCGTCGCCGCCCTTCGCGGTCTCGCGGATCTCGCCGACGAAAGCGGCCCTGACCTCTTCGTCCTGTCCGGGCTCGGTCGAGGAGACCGCGAACATCAGCGTCGTACCGTCCTCGGAGGGCACGCCCCGGGGTGCGGCACTCAGCTGGTGCTCACCGGCGATCGCGGCGGTCTGTTCACCGGCCGTGGCCCGGTCGGCGGGGGTCAGCCCGCTGTCACGGTGGTAGACGAGGACGAGATCGGTGGACTCGCCACCGGGCAGTGTGTCCTGGATCTTCGCCACCTGCGTGGAATCGGCGTTGGCCGGCAGGTAGTCGACGGCACGGTCACGCTGTACGTCCCCGAGCTTGCCCGCGAACGGCCCGGCGACCGCGATCAGGGCTACCCAGAACGCGACGATCAGCCACGGCAGCGCCCGCCGCACCCCCGGCCGCGTCCGCGCCCCACTCACTTCCGTATCGGCCCCCATGACGCGGGCCCTCCCCTCCTGGATGGTGTCCGGCTCACTCCAGACTCCCGCCCGGGAACGCCCGGCTCATCACACGAGGGACCGACTTCACGCCTACTGCCGAGGGTGTCCCGTTCCTCCGACTACTCCCCGGGGAGTACACCGCGAACCAAGCCCGTCCGGCGATTGAGGGTGTCCTGAAAGCCCGCCCGGCGCGTGAGGACACCCACGCCCCCACCCCGCCTAGGAAGGCGTACGCGCCGCAGCCGCCAACAACCGAGCCGTATCCTCCGGGCACAAGGACAACGCACTGCCCACCGTGGCCAGCACCTCCCGCTCCGCCGGACTGTACGGCCCGTCCGCCAGCGCGATCCGGGCTCCCTGGAGCAGTACCGACTCCCGCCCCGCCGTGGCCAGATGAGGCGCGAGCGGCCTCAGCACCTCGTGCAGCTCGATCGCCAGCGTCGCCCCGCACGCCTCCGCCGCCGGGTCGGACCCGGGCCCGTGCCCGGTGTCGGCGGCGAGCACCTCGACGATGATGGAGAGCCGTTCCTGCGTGCAGTCCTCGAGCCCGGCATCCCGCACGGTGGCGACCGCGGTCTCCATGACCGTACGGGAGCCCGTGCCGCCCGCCGCGAGAACACCCAGCGTGACCGTGTGCACGGCGTCCCGGAGCATCGCGGAGAACCGCGTGGTCGTGGGGTGGTCGAGGGTGTCGGTCGGGAAATGCTCCAGGCAGACGGCGCATTCGACCACGGGCCCCGCATCGCCGCGCCGCACCAACGGCACGCCGAGGACGGCGAAGCGGCGGCGCCCGCTGAGACGCCGGTAGTTACGGTCGCCGCCGCAGCCGGGGCAGAAGAACTCCCCGTCACCGACGGTGTCCCATACGGTGCGGACGCCGTAGATGCGCAGTCTTATGGCGCGTTGTCCTTTGGCTGACCGCACGTCGCACACCTCCGTAACGCTCCGGCAACTCTGCCGCGTTGGACGTGATGTTAGCCACACCCTTGATGCGACGTCAGCCTCTCGGAGGTCACAACCCTCGGAGATGGCCGAACCCCGCCCACCCTGAGCAGGTGAACGGGGTTCTGGAACCATGGCGTTACGCGGCTTTTCGCACGTTCGTCCGCAGGGGAGCCGGACGACGACGGAGCACCGTCATCGCGTCGCGCGGTTGACCGCGGAGACGACCGCCTTGAGCGAGGCACGCGTGGTGTTGGCGTCGATACCGATGCCCCACAGCACCTTGCCGTCGATCGCGCACTCGATGTACGAGGCGGCCTGGGCGCTCGCGCCCTCGCTCATCGTGTGCTCGGTGTAGTCCAGCAGCCGGACATCGATGCCGATGGCCTGCAGCGCTCCGAAGAAGGCGGAGATCGGGCCGTTCCCGGTGCCCGTCAGTACGGTGTCCACACCGTCCACGGTCGCCTCGACGGTGAGGGTGTCCCCGACCTCGGTGTCGGTCGTGGTCTGTCCGGAGCGGATCTGGACACGCCCCCAGGCGTTCTCGGCGTTGGGCAGGTACTCGTCCTGGAACGTCGACCAGATCTGGGCCGGTGTGACCTCGCCACCCTCGGCATCGGTCTTGGCCTGAATGATCCGGGAGAATTCGATCTGCATCCGGCGCGGCAGATCCAGCTTGTGGTCGTTCTTCAGGACGTACGCGATGCCGCCCTTGCCGGACTGCGAGTTGACCCGGATGACGGCCTCGTACGAGCGGCCGACGTCCTTGGGGTCGATCGGCAGGTACGGCACGGCCCACTCGATGTCGTCCACCGTCTTGCCCTGGGCGGCCGCGTCGGCCTCCATGGCGTCGAAGCCCTTCTTGATGGCGTCCTGGTGGGAGCCGGAGAAGGCGGTGTAGACCAGGTCGCCCGCGTAGGGGTGGCGCGGGTGGATCTCCATCTGGTTGCAGTACTCGGACGTACGGCGGATCTCGTCGATCTGCGAGAAGTCGATCTGCGGGTCGACGCCCTGCGAGAACAGGTTCATGCCCAGCGTGACCAGGTCGACGTTGCCGGTGCGCTCGCCCTGTCCGAACAGGCAGCCCTCGATCCGGTCCGCACCCGCCATGATCGCCAGTTCGGCCGCGGCGACGGCGGTGCCCCGGTCGTTGTGCGGGTGGACCGACAGACAGACGTGCTCGCGGCGGGTCAGATGACGCGACATCCACTCGAAGCGGTCCGCGTGCGTGGACGGTGTCGAACGCTCCACCGTGGCGGGCAGGTTCAGGATGATCTCCCGGCCGGCCTCCGGCTGCCAGACGTCACAGACGGCCTCGCAGACCTCCAGGGCGAAGTCCAGCTCGGTGTCGGTGAAGATCTCCGGGCTGTACTGGTAGCCGAACGTCGTCTCCGGGCCGAGGATCTTCTCGGCGTACTCCATCACCAGGCGCGTGCCGTCGACCGCGATCTGCTTGATGTCGTCCTTGGAACCACGGAAGACGACCCGGCGGAACGTCGGCGCCGTGGCGTTGTACAGGTGCACGGTGGCCCGGTGTGCGCCGCGCAGGGACTCCACGGTCCGCTCGATCAGGTCCTCGCGGGCCTGCGTGAGGACGGAGATCGTCACGTCCTCGGGAATCGCGCCCTCTTCGATGATGGAGCGCACGAAGTTGAAGTCGGTGTCGCCGGAGGACGGGAAGCCGACCTCGATCTCCTTGTAACCCATGCGTACGAGCAGATCGAACATCTCGCGCTTGCGGGCCGGGGACATCGGGTCGATCAGGGCCTGGTTGCCGTCGCGCAGATCGGTGGACAGCCAGCGGGGCGCCCGGGTGATGCGTTGTTCCGGCCACGTGCGGTCGGGGATGTCCACGGCGTCGTAGCGGCCGTACTTGTGGACGGGCATCCCGGAGGGCTTCTGGAGGTGCGTGGCGTTGGTGACGGGAGTGGGGCGGCCGACGGCGTTCTCGACGGGATTCACTGCGGTCATGGCGTAGGGCTCCTCGGGGTCCGCGCTGGGGACGGCCGACTGTGTCGCTGCAACACCGGACTCCGCGGGGAGGGGGTCGGCCTACAACTACAGACCCTCGCCGCGGCAGCTAAGAAGGAGCAGCCAGAAACGCATGATGCGGCGAGACTACCCGAGAGGCCCCCGGGACGCCGGTGCCGTATCAGTATGCGGGACCGGGGCATCGGTAACGGGTGAACAGTGACCTATCACTCCATTTCGTCAATCATCTTCGCAATCGGCGACAGCGTCGTCACGGAGTGCCACAGTTTTTGGCATGCAGCCTCGCCTCAGCAACGGGCCAAGCCCCGTCTTCTGCACCATCGTGCCGCCCCAGATCCTCGACAAGCTGTCGCAGTCGGGCGACCCCCTCCTCTCCGGTCCCGCACGCCGGACCCTGGAGGCCGACGCCGCCAAACGTGCCCGCCGCAGGCTGACCGCCCTGGCCGGCGTCCCCACCGTCCGGAGCACGGCCGGCACTCCCCCCACCACTCCGCACCGGACCCTGTACGACTGCCGTCACGGCACCGACCTGCCGGGCCACCAGGTCCGCGACGAGGGCGAGGAGCCCACCCAGGACGCGAGCGTCAACCGCGCGTACGCGGGGCTCGGCGCGACGTTCGAACTGCTGCACAAGGAGTACGGCCGCAGTTCGATCGACGGGAACGGGCTGCCGCTCATCGGCTCCGTGCACTACGACGAGCAGTACAACAACGCGTTCTTCGACGGCGAGCAGATGGTGTTCGGGGACGGGGACGGGGAGATCTTCCTCGACTTCACGGTCGCCATCGACGTGATCGCCCACGAACTGGCGCACGGGCTGACGCAGTACACGGCCAACCTGGTGTACGAGGGCCAGCCGGGCGCGCTCAACGAGTCCGTCTCGGACGTCTTCGGCGCACTGGTGAAGCAGTACTCCCTGGGCCAGAGCGCGCGGGAGGCCGACTGGCTGATCGGCGCGGGTCTGCTCGCGCCGCGGGTCAGCGGGGTGGCCCTGCGCTCGATGAAGGCTCCGGGCACGGCGTACGACGACGACGTACTCGGCAAGGACCCGCAGCCCGCGACGATGGACGACTACATCGAGACGGAGGAGGACAACGGCGGGGTCCACCTCAACTCCGGCATCCCCAACCGCGCGTTCCACCTGCTGGCCACCGCACTCGGCGGCAAGGCGTGGGAACGGGCGGGCCAGATCTGGTTCGACGTCCTCACGGGCGGCGAACTGGCCTCGGACGCGGACTTCGCGACGTTCGCCCGACTGACGGTGACAGCGGCGAAGACCCGCTTCGGCACGGGAGACGAGGCGGAGGCGGTGACAAAGGCCTGGTCGGAGGTAGGCGTACCCACCACCTAGCCCGACCTGACCGCCTGGGCCGGGCCGGTCCGGGCCCTTCGGACCGGCCCGGTCACCCCGACGCCATCCGCCACGTCAGTCCGGTCCGGCCACTCCAAGCCCGCCCGGCGACTGAGAGCACCCTTCAAACCAGCCCGGCACTCCAAGCCCGCCCGGCGATTGAGGGCATCTTTCGAGCCCGCCCGGCGATTGAGGGCATCTTTCGAGCCCGTCCGGCGTTTGAGGACATGGCACGACCGCACTGCACAACCACACGCACGGTCAACAACCCGCACCACCGACCAGGCAGGGGACCCATGCGGATTCAGGTGAGCCGGACCGGCGGATTCGCCGGCATCGCACGCCACCGCGAGGTGGACACCACGGCCCTGCCCGACGCGGCCGACTGGGAGGCCCTGGCCGAATCCGCGCTCATCACCGGCCAGGCCGAGCCCGCCCCCGGCGTCCCGGACGGCTTCCGCTACCGGATCACGGTCGGCGACCGGACCGTGCACTGCGCTGACCCCGCACTGACCGAGGCCCAGCGCACGCTGATCTCACGCATCCTCAAGGAGGGTGCGTGAGATCCACGTAGCCAGGAAGAACCCGGAACCTAGAAGCCGAGCTTGCGCAGCTGCTTCGGGTCCCGCTGCCAGTCCTTGGCAACCTTCACGTGCAGGTCCAGGAAGACCGGCGTACCGAGCAGCGCCTCGATGTGCTTGCGCGACTTCGTGCCGACTTCCTTGAGCCGCTTGCCCTGCGGGCCGATGATGATGCCCTTCTGGCTGGGCCGCTCGATGTACACGTTCGCGTGGATGTCCAGCAGCGGCCTGTCCGCCGGCCGGTCCTCGCGCGGCAGCATCTCCTCGACGACCACCGCGATCGAGTGCGGCAGCTCGTCCCGCACGCCTTCCAGCGCGGCCTCGCGGATCAGTTCCGCGACCATCACCATCTCGGGCTCGTCGGTGAGGTCACCCTCCGGGTAGAGCGGCGGACTCTCCGGGAGCAGCGGGGCGATCAGGTCGGCCAGCAGATCCACCTGGTCACCCTTGACCGCGGAGACCGGGATGATCTCGGCCCACTGGAAGCCGAGCTCCTCGCCGAGGCGGGAGACGGCCAGTAGCTGCTCGCGGAGTGTCTTGGAGTTGACCAGGTCGGTCTTCGTGATGATCGCGATCTTCGGCGTCTTCTTGATGCCCGCGAGTTCCTTGATGATGAACTTGTCGCCGGGGCCGAGCTTCTGGTCGGCGGGCAGGCAGAAGCCGATGACGTCGACCTCGGCCCAGGTGGTCCGCACGACGTCGTTCAGCCGTTCCCCGAGCAGTGTGCGCGGCTTGTGGAGGCCGGGGGTGTCGACCAGGATCAGCTGCGCGTCCTCACGGTGCACGATGCCGCGCACCGTGTGCCGGGTGGTCTGGGGGCGGTTCGAGGTGATCGCCACCTTCTGACCGACCAGAGCGTTCGTGAGGGTGGACTTGCCCGCGTTGGGGCGGCCCACGAAGCAGGCGAAGCCGGCCCGATGGGGGGCGTTGTTCTCAAGGGTACGAGCGCTCATGGCGCCCATTCTCCCCGATCGCGGCGGCTGCGGTGTACAACGGGCCGCCGCGGACCTTGCCGGGGACGCCTCAGGAGGGGTGCGGACGGCGTCGGCGTGCCCGTATCCACAGGCCCGTACCCGTTGCGACGATCACCAGCAGAACCGCTGCGAACGGCCAGGGCAGCGCGATGTACGAGACCCCCGCGGTCTCCCTGGTGTCCCGCGCGCCCGCGGTGAGCTCGATCCGGCCCCATTCCAGCTGGGGGGCGCCGGCCCAGGGTTCGGTGAGCCGGACCTTCTGGCGGGGCAGCAGTTCGGAGGGGATCTTCTTCAGATCGCGGGCGAGCAGCGTCCGGCCGAAGAGGCCCTCGGCCCTCAGGACGACCTCGGGACTGAGCGTGACGTTGCCGCGGTTGTGGAGCGTGTACGAGATGACGGCGCGGCTCGTCCCGGTGCCGGGGATCAGCGGCCGGGTGTGCTCGACCGACAGGTCTTCGACGGTGAGGGCGGGCATGGTCGGCCCGTTCACCCGCAGATAGACCCGGGCCGCGACCGCCCTCCGGACGCCGACGGCGACCGCGCCCGGCCCGCCGGGGGCGACGCGCTCGTCGAGGGCCACGATCGCACCGGGATGGTCGCCCGGCTCCGCGGCCTCGGGGACGTTGAGGGTGTACGGGACGGTGACCGAGGAGCGCGCGGGGACCGTGACCCGGTCGCGGGCCGGCTTCGCCCAGGCGCCGACTCCCCGCCTGGGCTCGTCGTGGGTGCGGACGGCGAAGCCGCCGTCGCGGGCCGTGTTGTAGGCGTCGGCGGCGTACAGCCGGAAGGTCAGGGGGCGGGCGGTCTTGTTGGTCACGGTGACCCGGTCGGTGAGCGTGGTGCCGGGACCGGTGGAGAGGTAGAAGTACGGGCGCCCCGTCCCGAAGGACGCGGGCTCGACGGACCACTCCCCGTTGTCGGCGGCCCGGGCGGTGCCCGGGGCGGCGTACAGCAGGGCGGTCGCGGCCAGGAGCAGTGCGGACAGTCTGCGCACGGTGCGGACCCCCGGGTTCGGGGCGGGCCGGACGGGTGCGCGTCCGGCCTGCCGTGGGTGACAGGTCTCAGGAGAGGGTGAGGGTCAGGACGCCGGAGTAGGCACCGGGGGCCGTGAACTCGGGTACGTCGAGGGAGAGCCCGGCGTCGACGGTGAACTCGCCGCCGGTGAAAGCGGCGTTCGGTGTGGAGGCCAGGGTCGCCCCCGCACTGCCGACAGCGCCCTCGGAGCCGGCGGCACACGTACTCGGGCTGCCGGCCTTGGTCGCGCAGGCCGGGGTCCAGCTCAGCTCCCCGGCGTCGACGGCCGCGCCGCCCGGACCGGTGAAGTCGGTGACTCTGCCGGTCAGGGACCAGCCCGCGGGTCCGCCGCGGAAGTCCTTGACCGTCACCGTGTTCAGCGCCCCGGTGGACGCGCCGCCCTTGCCGAAGTCGACTGCCGTCAGCTCGACGGTGTCGCCGACCTGGGTCATGGACAGGCTGCCGCCCTTCACCAGGGTGTCGATCCGCTGACTGAGCGGGGGCACGTCGCCGACGAGGGAGTACGCGGCAGGGCCCGCGCCCTTCGCCGGGTCCCAGCTCGTGCCCTCGAACGCGACGATGCCGATGGTCGACGGATCGGTGATCTTCGGCCGGAAGGTGAAGCCGCCACCGGCGGCCACCTTGGAGGTGATCTTGTCGGCGGTCGGCGCGGAGCCGTTCCAGCCGGCGACGGTCACCTCGGCGTCCGGGGTGAACCTGGTTCCGGTCACGGTCACCCGCTCTCCGGGCTTCCCCGAAGCCGTGCCCAGGGTGATGGCGCGTTCGTTGACCGGGCCGCCACCGCCCGTCGCGGTGATCGTCTCGGAGACCGGGGCGGGCGGGTTCTTCACTGTGCAGGGGGTGTCCAGCTCCATGAGGTAGCTGGTGTGGATGTTGTAGTCACCGGGCGACAGCCTGATCTCGCCGGGTGCGGTGACCACGAAGGTGCCGGTCATCTCGAAGGGCGGGAACTCACCCAGGCCGGGCACCGGTGCGTTCTTCTTCGGCCCCGTGACGGTGACGGAGCCGGTCTGGGCCCCGGCCAGGGTCAGCTTCCCGGTGGGCGTCATGATGTCGGCGGGCAACGGCAGGTCCACGGGGTTGCTGGCCGCCGGCTTGACGACCTTGTAGGTCACGGTGACCGTGTCACCCACCGTGGGAGTGGTGTTGTCGACGGTGATCTGCGCGGTGGTCGTGCCCTCGATCGGCGGGATGCCCGCGATCGGCGGCGGCACGCAGCGGGTGGCGAAGTCCACCGCCGCCGAGGCCCCGGCCGTCGCTCCGGCGGGGGGCGCCAGCACCCCTCCCCCGGCGACCGCGAGTGCGGTCACCCCCACGACTGCCGCCCAACGGCGCCTTCGCCCAGCGGATCTTCGGCTCGGCGGTCCCAGTTGTGCCATGGTTCGTGCCCCCTCCTGATGGTGTGGGCGCAGCGGCTCTGTGGTGCTTCTGCGCCTACGGGCGGCCATTGACGACCGACCGGCAGAAGAAGTCAAGGCACGCGAAATGTCTGAGCTGATGGTCCATCAGATACTGTCAACTTCCGCTGTCAAGCGGCAGGTCCGGTGCGCACCGGATGACAGGAACGCCGGTGGGCCGCTGCCGCCGATCGGTGCGGCGGCAGCGGCCGTGGGGCAACCAGGACCGGTCAGTTGACGACGAACGGCCCCGGAGTCTGCGAGGTGACCGCTTCGCAGGCGACCGTCGTACCGAAGATCTTGAGCGTGAGCGCGGTACCCGCGAAGTACGAGTCGAGGGTGTTACCGGGAGCGAAAGCGGTGGCGCTGGTCAGCGGCCCGCTGCGGAACGCGCTGAACGCCGGGATGGACGGGTTGCTGCTGCCCGCGAAGGTGGCCGTTGCCGGACCGCCGTTACGGGTCAGCTTGAGTGTGGTGGTCGCGGCGCCCGCCCCGATGGGCAGAGGCGTGACGACGGAGGTGCTGACGGTGATGGTGATGCTGCTGCCCGACTGCACGGCCCGGAGGTTGGCGTCGCCACCGCCGAAGCTCCCGCAGTCGTAGTCCGCCTTGGCGTCCGTCGGCGTCACCGCCGCCGCGGCAGGCGCGAGCGCCAGTCCGCTCACGGCGAGGGCGCCCGCGGCCAGGGCCGCACCGATACCGAGTCTGCTGGGTCTCATTCGGTTCCCCTTCCCTTGTCAGGGAGTTGTCGTCTGCCGCACGAAGGCGCACGGATCCGCACAGGGGGTCCCACCGGGCCCGTGGTCCGGTCTACGGCGTACGGGCACAGCGCTGCAGGGCTGCGTGGAGGGTGTGCGCGGACCGTCCGCGGGCGGGGAAGCGCGCCGCGCGGAGGGCCGGACGGCCGGAGGCGGTACGGGGCTGCGGCTCGCACCCCGGACCCGGCCGTCCGCATATCTGACGGTCCGTCGGATGAACTGCTGTTCATTGATGCGCAGCGGAGCAGCGATTACAAGGGAAAGACCCTTGATTCTTCAGGGACTTGGGAAGGTTTCGCTCCTGTCGGGAGGTCCGCCCACGCGGTCAGCCGAAGGGGCGGACGACGGAACGGCCGGACGGCCGGACGGCCGGACCAGGATTCAGCCGGCCTGGATGGTGAGCCGCACGGTCCCGTCGGGGCCTGCCAGCAGCACCGGGGTCTGCGGGCCGCCCAGGTCGCGCACCGCCGCACGGTCCTCGTCCGCCGGGGTCCCGGCCTCGGTGACCACGGCCGCAGCCTCCAGGGACTTCGCGCCGCTCGCCACGGCCATCGCGACCGCGGTCCGCAGGGCGCTGAGCTTGAGCGAGCCGAGATCGACGGTGCCCGCGACGTATGTGCGCCCTGTCTCGTCACGGACGGCGGCGCCCTCGGGCACTCCGTTGCGCGCCCGCGTGGAGCGGGCCAGCGTGATGAGCTTGCGGTCCTCGGCTGCGGGTGCGGTGCTCTGGGGGTCGGTGCTCTCGGTCATGGCCCGAGCATAAGCCAGAGCCACGACCGCGGTCAGGGGCGGTCGAGGCGGAGCCGTTCCGCCTTCGGCAGGCCCGCCACCACCAGGTCGTAGGAGTCCTCGATCAGCTCCCGGACCATTCCGTCGGGGAGGCCGGAGACCGTCACGGTGTTCCAGTGGCGCTTGTTCATGTGCCGGCCCGGAACGATCGCGTCGTGCTCCTCACGGAGCCGGATCGCGTCGTCCGGGTCGCACTTCAGGTTCACCGTCAGCGGGCGGGCGTCCAGCACACTGAGCGCGAACATCTTGCCGAGCACCTTGAAGACCGATGCCTCGGGCCCGAACGGGAATTCCTCCACGCTCGCGTTGAACTCCAGACAGAACGCCCTCAGCTCCTGCGGCGTCATACGGTCTCCGCCTCCTGCGGTTCCGCCAGCACCGTGACGATCTTGTTCCGGCGGCCCGCAGGAGACTCGGCGGTCAGCCGGAGCCTGCGGCCGTCGGGGAGGTCCACCACGGACGATGCGCCCGCGATCGGGACCCTGCCCAGCGCCTTGGCGAGGAGGCCGCCCACCGTCTCGACGTCTTCGTCGTCGTACTCGTCGAGGCCGAAGAGCTCCCCGAGGTCGCCGATGTCGAGCCTGGCCGTGACCCGGAAGCGGCCGTTCTCCAGCGGCTGCACGGGCGGCAGCTCACGGTCGTACTCGTCGGTGATCTCGCCGACGATCTCCTCCAGGATGTCCTCGATGGTGACGATGCCCGCCGTGCCGCCGTACTCGTCGATGACGACGGCGACATGGCTGCGGTCCTGCTGCATCTCGCGCAGCAGATCGCCGGCGTTCTTCGTGTCCGGCACGAACGCGGCCGGCCGCATCGCCGTGGAGACCGGATCGGCCTCCGACTCCCGGTTGACGTGCGTCTTGCGGACCAGGTCCTTCAGATACACCATGCCGACGATGTCGTCCTCGTTCTCCCCGGTCACCGGTATGCGCGAGAAGCCCGAGCGCAGCGCCAGCGTCAGTGCCTGGCGGATCGTCTTGTAACGCTCGATGCAGACCAGGTCCGTGCGCGGAACCATCACCTCGCGTGCGAGCGTGTCGCCGAGTTCGAAGACCGAGTGCACCATGCGGCGCTCGTCGTCCTCGATCAGCGACTCCTGCTCGGCCAGGTCGACCATGGCACGCAGTTCGGCCTCGCTGGCGAACGGCCCCTTGCGGAAGCCCTTGCCGGGGGTCAGCGCGTTGCCGAGAAGGATCAGCAGCTGCGGAATCGGCCCCATGATCCTGGCCAGCGGCAGCAGGACGTACGCCGCAGCCGTCGCCGTGTTCAGCGGGTGCTGGCGGCCGATGGTGCGCGGGGAGACCCCGATGGCGACGTACGAGACGAGGACCATGACGCCCATCGCCACGGCCAGCGCCTCCCAGGTCTCCGGGAATTCCTTCAGACAGGCGTACGTGACCAGCACCCCGGCCGACATCTCGCAGGCGACCCGCACCAGCAGGGCCACGTTGAGATAACGCGTCGGGTCGGCCGCGACCTGTTCCAGCTTGGCGCTGCCGCGCCGCCCGGACCGGACCGCCTCGGCGGCCCGGAAGCTCGACGTACGGGCGATGCCCGCCTCCGCACAGGCCGCGAGCCAGCCGACGACGAGCAGCAGGACGGCGCCGGAGATGAGGGGCGTGCTCACGAGACCGTGGGGGCCGGGGAGGGGCCGGTCAGCCCGCGCTCGCCGCGCCAGCCGTCCACGATCGCCGCCTGGAGGCCGAACATCTCGGCCTTCTCGTCCGGCTCCTCATGGTCGTACCCGAGGAGGTGCAGCACACCGTGGACGGTGAGGAGCTGGAGCTCCTCGTCCATGGAGTGCCCCGTCTCCGCCTCCTCGCCCTGCCGCTTGGCGACCTCCGGGCAGAGCACGATGTCACCGAGAAGCCCCTGCGGGGGCTCCTCGTCGTCCTTGATCGGCGGACGCAGTTCGTCCATCGGGAAGGACATGACATCGGTCGGGCCAGGAAGGTCCATCCACTGGATGTGGAGCTGCTCCATGGCGTCGCTGTCCACCACGATCACCGAGAGCTCGGAGAGCGCGTGGATGCGCATCCGTGCCAGTGCGTAGCGGGCGATGTCGAGGATCGCCTGCTCGTCGACCTCGGTTCCGGACTCGTTGTTGACGTCGATCGACATGGTGCGCTGTGACTACTTCCCGTTGGGGCTTTCTCGGCTGTCGTACTTCTCGTACGCGTCGACGATACGGCCGACCAGCTTGTGCCGGACGACATCCTGGGAGGTGAGCCGGGAGAAGTGGACGTCCTGGACGCCTTCCAGGATGTCCTGGACCTGCCGCAGACCGCTCTTGGTGCCGCTCGGCAGGTCGACCTGGGTGACGTCACCGGTGACGACGATCTTCGAGTCGAAGCCGAGCCGGGTCAGGAACATCTTCATCTGTTCGGCGCTGGTGTTCTGCGCCTCGTCGAGAATGATGAAGGCGTCATTGAGTGTGTTGTGGGTCAGCAGGTAGTCCTGGGTGACGTACAGCGAGTCCTCGGCCGCCACCTGGATACAGACGGACTCCTCGCGGCCTGCGGGCTCGATGCTGTCGATGAAACGCATGGGGCGGCCACCGCCCCCTGCCGCGTGATACGTATCGCGCTTACGGGCGAGACGGAACGGCTCCACGCCATCCGGAAGACGGATGTCGACGACGTGCGCGTCGTAGCGGTGGTGGACTTCGCGGCCCTTCGCGAGCCCCGGCGCCCGGCCCTCGGCCTGCCGACGGCGGGTGTAAGCGACACCACCCAGCGACTGGACCAGCGCGATGACGTCGTCCCGCAGGACGATCGACGTGGTCGTGTACTGGATGCGGCACGTGCGGTCGGTCTGGGTGACCGGTCCGCCGTCCGCGTCAAGAAGCCCCTGGAGCAGGGCCAACCGCACCTCGGCGGAGTTGTGCAAGTACACGTCCGGGATGAACTCGGAGTGCGAGCGGGTGCCCATGAGGTCGAGTGCACGCAGAGAACGGGTGACCGGGTTCTCCAAGGTGACCACGTCGCCAGGTGACTTCACGCGGTTCAGGACATGGTCCGGTCCTCCCTTGTACCGCACGACGGCCCCTGGAAGCGAGGTCTCCAGGGCCATGGCCGGCTCGGGATCGCCCGTCGCGAAGGAAGGCGTGGTGGACCCGGTCAAGGAACCGTCGCCCAGCAGCAGGCCGAGCGCGTACGGATCCATGGGGACCTCGCGCTCGGGCTGGCAGACCGGCGCGGTCAGCATCGGCAACTCGTAGCGGCGCGCATGAGCCGCACGGAGGTTGCCGATCATCTCCTTCGTCTCAAGCACCCTCCACGGTTCGTCCCTGCGCTTGTCCGACGCCGTACGGACCGTCCACAGGTGCTCACCGCAGCACAGGGTCCAGGAACCGTCCTGGGCGCTGACGCGGTAGATGTCCTTCTCGCCCTGCGGATACACACCGAGAACCGGGGTCGGCTCGCCGTTCGAGCCGATGACCAGGTCTCCGACCTGAAGGTCACCGATGGCGCGCCAGCCATCCGGCGTCAGGACGTTCGTGAAGACAGGTTGCGACCTGCCCCGCATGTACGCCAGGGGCGCCACCTCGATCGTGCCCGCCGCCATCAGCCGCGGGATCGAGTCGGGGTCGAGCATGTCGTGCAGTGCGTCGTAGAGCGGGCGCAGATACGGGTCGATCTTGTCGAAGAGCGTGCCGGGCAGGAAGCCGAGCCGCTCTCCCGCCTCGACGGCGGGCCGGGTCAGGATGATCCGGCTGACCTGCTTGGACTGGAGCGCCTGGACCGCCTTCGCCATGGCGAGATAGGTCTTGCCGGTGCCCGCGGGACCGATACCGAAGACGATCGTGTGCTTGTCGATCGCGTCGACGTACCGCTTCTGGTTGAGGGTCTTGGGGCGGATCGTGCGGCCGCGGCTGGACAGGATGTTCTGGGTGAGTACGTCGGCGGGGGTCTCGGGACCGTCCCCGTCGCCGTTCTCGCTCGCCCTGAGCATGGCGATCGAGCGTTCCACTGCGTCCTCCGTCATCGGCAGACCGGTGCGGAGCACCAGCACCATCTCGTCGAACAGTCGCTGGATCAGGAGGACGTCAGGCGCGTCCCCGACAGCGCTGATTTCATTGCCCCGGACGTGGATGTCGACTGCCGGGAATGCCGTCTCGATCACGCGCAGCAGCGAGTCGCCCGATCCCAGGAGCATCACCATGGGGTGTGCGGCCGGAATCCGGATCTGGGCACGCGCCTGCGGCTGTGTGGGTGTCTGAGTCATGGGCCGGCCCTCGGGCCTGCACATACCTCCCGTTGCAGGGTTCTCGTCTGCTCGACAACCTCTGGATCACCAAGCCTACGACTTGGCACCGACAACACCGAGGGATTTTCGCCGCCCGCGTGCTACTGCCGGAAGCCGATGGTCGGTACGGCGCGGCGCAGCGGCCAGGAGCGGGTGGCGGCCGGCAGCAGGTCCTCCAGGAAGGCGTACCGCTCAAGGGCCGCCGGGTCCTGGTCGGCGTGGGTGCGTACCTGCTGCCACCAGGCGGCGATCTCCGACCAGCCGGGGGCCGACAGTGAGCCGCCGAACTCCTGCACGGAGAGCGCGGCGGTCAGTCCGGCGAAGGCCAGGCGGTCGGCGAGCGGCCAGTCCGCCAGTGTGCCGGTGACGAAGCCCGCCACGAAGACGTCGCCCGCGCCGGTCGGGTCGAGGGCTTCCACCTCGATGGCGGGTACCTCGGCGGCGGTTCCCGTCGTCCGGTCGACCGCGTAGGCGCCGTCCGCCCCGAGGGTGACCACGGCCAGCGGCACCCGCTCGGCCAGGGCGTGGGCCGCCGCGCGCGGGCAGTCGGTCCGGGTGTAGCGCATCGCTTCCTCGGCGTTGGGGAGGAAGGCCGCGCAGTGGTCGAGACCGGTCAGCGCGTCCAGGTCCCAGCGGCCGGTCTCGTCCCAGCCGACGTCGGCGAAGATCAGGGCGCCGTTGCGTGCCGCGGTGGCGACCCAGGGCTCGCTGCGGCCGGGGGCCAGGGAGGCGATGGCGGCGCGGGCGCGTGGCGGGCAGTGCGGGAACGTCCTGCCGCGGATGGTCTGCGCCGTGGGAGCGGGGGCCTCGTGGCCGTGCGAGACCATGGTGCGTTCGCCCTCGTACGCCATGGAGACGGTGACGGGCGAGTGCCAGCCCGGCACGGTGTACGACATCGACAGGTCGATGCCCTCGCCCTGTTCGAGCGCGTCCCGGCAGTACTCCCCGTAGTGGTCGTCGCCGAACGCCGCGGCCATCGAGGTGCGCAGGCCGAGCCGGGCGAGCGCGGTGGCCATGTTGGCGACGCCGCCGGGGCTCGACCCCATACCGCGGGCCCAGGACTCCGTACCGCGCACGGGTGCGCTGTCCAGGCCGGTGAAGACGATGTCGAGGAAGACCGTGCCCGTCAGGAACACGTCGCATGCCGGGTCGTCCGGGACCCGCACTCCCACGAGCGGGTCGATGCCTGAACTGCCTGTGCTCACCGTGCGCTCCCGGTCGTGCGAGATGTGAACCGTGCGAGATCCGGCCAGTCTGCCTGATCCGCCTTCCCAGCCGGCGAGCGCACGCCGCACGAAGCGGCCTGAACTGCACAAACATGCACTGCTACCCGGACCTCACCACCATAAACTTATATGTGATCCAGATCACATCTTAGCGACTTTCGGTCGAGCTGCGCGCTTGATACAAATGGGCCCGCGAGCACCGTTGGTGACAATTACTGATGAGTGCCCCGACTTCCCCCCTTTTTTTCCCTCGCCTTACCCTCCCCTGCCTTCTTCTGCCTGCTCAGGCATGTCTTCAGGAAAGCCCATGTCCCCGCGCCCGCGCGCCGCGTGGCCCTTGGTCGCCGTGTTCACCGCCGGTTACCTCGCCGCCTATCTGCTCCCCACCATCGTCGGCAGGCTCAGCACCTGTCTGGGTCTCGGTTCGGCCCAGGCCGGTCTGGTCGGCAGTGCCCTCCTGCTGAGCTCGGCCTCCGCCGGCTTCGCGCTCGCCGGCCGCGTCGAGAGGTACGGGGCGCGGAGACCGGCGCGTACCGGGCTGCTGCTGGCCTTCGTGGGATACGGCTGCGCCGCCTCGGCCGCCTCCGTGCCCCTGGTCGTCCTGGGTGTCGTCATCGGCGGTTTCGGCTCCGGTACGGCGACCGCGGTCGCCACCTCGGGCATCGCCGCGCAGAGCGATCCGCACCGGACCTCGTCGCTGGGGCTGCTCAGCGTGTCCGCGACCGCGGGCGCTCTCTACCTGACGATCCCGCACCTCGGCGGCGGCCACCGGCTGCCGTTCGCCGCGATCGCGCTCGTCGCGCTGCTCGTCTGGCCCGCGACCTCGCGCCTCGGTGTTCCCGGACCCGCGGAGTCCGGCGTCCCGGCGTCCGGGCGGCTCCCGCACCGCCGCTCCGGTCTGGTGCTGGCGGGCGGCATGCTCGTCTGGTCCATGGCGCAGAACGCCCTGTGGGGGGTGAGCAGCCGGATCGGTGTCGTGCAGGTGGGACTCTCCGAGGTCACCATCGGCGCGGTGTTCGCCGCCGCGCTCGGGGCGGGTCTGCTCGGCGTGATGGGCGCCGGACTGCTCGGCGCACGGCTCGGCCGGGCCGTGCCGATCGGCCTCGGCACGGTGATCATCGCCGGGAGCATCGTGCTCAGCTCCTCGGCCGGGAGCCTCGGTGAGTTCGCGACCGGGGAGATCGTGTGGAACGCCTTCTACCCGGTGGTCCTGTCCTATCTGATCGGCCTGGCCGCCTCGCTCGACGTACGGGGCCGCTGGGCGGTCCTGGCGGGCTCCGCCTCGTCCGTCGGGGTGGCCTGCGGGCCCGTGCTGGGCAGCGTGCTGTCCGAGGCCGCGGGTTACGCCGTGATGGGAATGATCCTGGGGTCCGTCACCCTCCTGGTCGCGGCGCCCGTCACCGCGGTCGCCCTGCACACCGGTGGACGTCCGCTGGTGCCCGGCTCGGTCCGCCGCAGGGGTGGTGCTCCGGCCGCCCTGCTCGCCGCCACCACCGGCTCCCTCCAGGGGGCCGTGCCCAAGCTGGGCGCACCGGAACAGGCCGTCACGGAACTGGCCGTTACCGCGCTGCGCCGCAGGCGCCTGGGCAGGAACGCGTTCCGGACGGCCGGTCCGGCGGGCGGCGCCGGTCAGTCGAACGCGTACGCCTCGACCTCGGCGAGGTAACGCGCCCTGCGCTCCTCGTCGTGGTCGAGGAAGGCCGCCTCGAAGGAGTTGCGGGCCAGCGTGCGCAGATGTTCGTTGTCCAGGCCGAGTGCCTCGTGGACGGCGTGGAAGGTGTCTCCGACATATCCGCCGAAGTAGGCCGGGTCGTCGGAGTTCACCGTGCAGAGCAGTCCGGCGTCCATCATGGCCCGCAGGGGGTGCTCCTCCAGGATGTCGATGGCACGCAGCCGTACGTTGGACAGCGGGCAGAGCGTGAGCGGTACGCGGTCCGCGACCAGCCGCTTCACCAGGTCCGGGTCCTCCATGCAGCGCAGTCCGTGGTCGATACGCTCGACGCCGAGGACGTCCAGGGCCTCGTGGATGTACGCGGGCGGGCCCTCCTCGCCCGCGTGGGCGACCTTGCGCAGTCCGAGGGCGCCGGCCGCCTCGTACACCTCGCGGAACTTCGACGGCGGGTGGCCGACCTCTGCCGAGTCGAGGCCGACGGCGCTGATCCGGTGCAGATACGGCTTCGCGGCCTCCAGGGTCTCCAGCGCCGATCCGGCCGACTGATCGCGCAGGAAGCACATGATCAGCTGGGTGGAGATGCCGTGCGTCTCCTCGCTGCGGTCCAGCGCCCGGCCGAGTCCTTCGACGACGGTGCCGATCGGGACACCGCGGGCGGTGTGCGCCTGCGGGTCGAAGAAGATCTCCGCGTGCCGGACGCCCTGGGCGGCGGCGCGGGTGAGGTAGGCGTTCGCGAGGTCCTCGAAGTCCTCCTCGGTGCGCAGCACGGTCATCAGCGCGTAGTAGAGGTCGAGGAAGGTCTGGAGACCGTCGAAGAGGTAGGCGGTGCGCAGCTCCTCGGTGTCGGCGAAGGGCAGCGTCACCCCGTTGCGTCCGGCGAGCGCGAAGGCCAGCTCGGGTTCGAGGGTGCCTTCGATGTGGAGGTGGAGTTCCGCTTTGGGGAGGTGCACGTCTTCTCGCTAACGAATGGTGGTGCTGGTGTGATTCAGAGGTGCCTGGTGGGCACGGGGATACGCATCAGGTCCCGGGCGACGGTCAGTTCACCCGTGAAGCCGGCGGCTCTGGCCTGGGCCTCGAAGACGCCCGGGTCGTCGTACCGCTGGGAGAAGTGGGTCAGCACGAGGTGCCGCACGCCCGCCTCGGCTGCCGCCCGGGCTGCCTGCCCGGCGGTCAGATGGCCGTGGTCGGTGGCGAGCCGCTCGTCCTCGTCGAGGAAGGTCGACTCGATGACGAGCAGGTCGCAGCCCTCGGCGAGCGCGTACACGCCGTCGCACAGTCTGGTGTCCATGACGAAGGCGAACCGCTGTCCCCGTCTGCGCTCGGACACGGCGTCGAGCGTGACTCCGCCGAGGGAGCCCTCACGCTGGATGCGGCCGACGTCCGGTCCCCTGATGCCGTACTCGGCGAGTTTCGCGGGGAGCATGCGCCGGCCGTCGGGCTCGGTCAGCCGGTAGCCGTAGGACTCGACGGGGTGGGACAGCCGGTGACTGTCCAGGGTGTACGCGTCCGTGACGGCGAGGGGCCCGTCGGCGGCGACGGGCGCCTCGGTCAGCCGTACGGTCTCGCGGTAGGCGGTGGCGTACCGCAGCCGCTCGAAGAAGCGCTGTCCGCTCGCGGGGTAGTGCGCGGTGACGGGGTGCGGCACCCGGTCGAGGTTGATGCGCTGGATCACCCCGGCCAGTCCCAGCGAGTGGTCCCCGTGGAAGTGCGTGACGCAGATCCGGTTGATGTCGTGCGCGGCGGCTCCGGCCCGCAGCATCTGGCGCTGGGTGCCCTCGCCGGGATCGAAGAGGATGCCCTCGCCGTCCCACCGCAGCAGATAGCCGTTGTGGTTGCGGTGCCGGGTCGGGACCTGACTCGCGGTGCCGAGGACGACCAGTTCGCGTACGGACATGGGTGTGCGTCCGCCTGCTATCCGGGGGGCCACTGGAGGCCGCGGCCGCCCAGGACGTGGGCGTGCGCGTGGAACACGGTCTGTCCCGCGCCGGAACCGGTGTTGAGGACGATGCGGTACCCGGTGTCGGTGATCTTCTCGTCGGCGGCGACGAGACCGGACTCGCGCAGCACGTCGGCGGCGATCCCCGGCTCTGCGGCGGCGAGCGCGGCGGCGTCCCGGTAGTGGGCCTTCGGGATGACCAGCACGTGCGTCGGCGCCTGTGGGTTTATGTCGCGGAAGGCGACGGTGGTGTCGCTCTCGCGGACGATGGTCGCCGGGATCTCTCCCGTGACGACCTTGCAGAACAGGCAGTCGGACTGCGGCTCTCCCGCCATGGCACGGCCTCCTCGGTCGCTGATGATCGGTACGTGGGCATGCTATCCGGGACGGGGCGGCGGAACCGGTGAAGCCCGTCGCCGCACCCGACGAGACGCAGGGTCTTTCGTTTGGATCAGGCCGGATCAGGCCCCCGCGAGCCCGGCACGATCCAGACGGAAGGCCTTAGGTCCTGTCTGGAGTTCCAGCGCGGGAGAAAGAGCGGCGTCCGGTGCCGTCGAATCCAAGGCGGAGGAGGGAGCGATGGCGGAGCCCTCGCGACTGACGACAACGCCGGAGGCGGCGGTGCCGGACGCCGCGACGCCGCGGGGGAACTCCAGACAGGACCTAGCCCCAATGCCGTTCGGTTAGGGGTTCGGTCAGCGGCGCAAACTCTCGGCGTTTCGGCTGGTGATACGGGTGCAGCCCCTGTAGTGGTTCTCGGGTCCGCCAAGACTCGTGTTCCTCCACAAGGGCTGCAGTGTCTGATTCTGTCATTACGCATGCCCCCGGTGTCTTTGCCGTGGGGCACTTGGGCGAGTTGACCCAGGTTGTCCCGTTCGATCTAGTCGACGAGGCACTCGCATCCGCAGGTGGTCTGCAGCAGCGGGTTCGACGGCTGCCGTCGCGGGTGGTGGTCTACCTCCTGCTCGCAGGCGCACTGTTCACCGGGCTCGGCTGGACCGGGATCTGGTCCCGGCTGACCGCCTCACTGCCCGCGCCGCTGCCCGTGCCAGCGGGTTCATCGATCACGGCCGCGATGCGACGGGTCGGCCCCAAACCATTGAAAGCACTGTTCGACCTGGTCAAAGGCCCCGCAGCGGTGACCGCGACACAGACGACACGGTTCGCGGGCAGGCTGGTCGTCGCGATCGACGGAACCCAGCTCGCCCTGCCGGACACACCCGCGAACCTCGCGGTGTTCCCCAAGGCGAAGGCAGGACAGAACGGGCCGTCCGGATACCCGATGCTGCGCCTGGTCACGCTGGTGGCCTGCGGGACCCGAACCCTCATGGACGCCGTCTTCGGCACCGACGCGACCGGCGAGCTGACCTACGCCCGAGACCTGATCACCACCGCGGGCACGACCGGAGCACTACGGCCCGGGACGCTGCTTCTGGGTGACCGGAACTTCTCAGCCACCGCCTTCGTGCGCACGGTCGCGTCCACGGGCGCGGACTTCCTCATCCGCGCCAAGACCCACAGCACCGCGCTCAAGCTGCCGATCCTGCGTCGTCTGCCCGACGGAACGTTCCTGTCCCGCATAGGCGAAGTCACCGTCCGCGTCATCGACGCCACCATCACCCTCGCCCCCACCGACGGCGCCGACAAGCGTCCCGCCACCCACAGCACCTACCGGCTCGTCACCAGTCTGCTCGACCCCGACGAGGCACCCGCCACCGCTCTGGTCAGGCTCTACCGCGAACGCTGGGAGATCGAGACCAGCTACTGCGAGCTGAAATCGACCATCCTCGGCGGCAGAGTCCTGCGCGGCCGCTACCCGGCAGCCGTCACCCAGGAAACCTGGGCGCTTCTGGTCGCCTACCAGGCACTACGCACCGCGATGAGCGACGCCGTCCTGCACCGGCCCAACATCGACCCCGACCGCACCGCATTCACCATCGCGCTGAACACGGCACGTGACCAGATCATCCGTGCCGCCGGCATCATCCCCCACACCAGGATCGACCTCGTCGGCCGGATCGGCACCGCCATACTCAACGGCCTCCTACCCGCCCGCCGAGACCGGTCCCGGCCCCGCGTGAAGAAACGAGCGATCAGCTCCAAGTACCGCGCCGTCGGCCGCAACATCGACCACCGCACCCACAGGACCACCGTCCACATCGAGATCAACGCATTGCCAAGCCCACCGGACGGCTAACCGAACGGCATTGGACCTAGCCCCAGCGGCCCGTGCGCCCCAGGAGAAGGGCCGTCGCGGCCGTCCCGGCCGTGGAGGTGCGCAGCACGCTGTGCCCGAGCCGGTAGGGGCGTGCGCCGGCCTGTGCGAAGGCGTCGAGTTCATCCGGGGAGACACCGCCCTCCGGTCCGACGACCAGCACGATCTCCCCCTCGGCCGGCAGTGCGGCGGTGGCGAGCGCCTCGCTGTCGTGCTCCCGGTCCTCGTGCAGCACACCGGCGAAGTCGGCGGCGGCCAGCAGGGCGGCCACCTGCTTGGTCGACATCACCTCGGTGACCTCGGGGAAGCGCACCCGTCGGGACTGCTTCCCCGCCTCGCGGGCCGTACTCCGCCATTTCGCGAGCGACTTGAGACCCCGCTCGCCCTTCCACCGGGTGATGCAGCGTGCCGCCTGCCACGGCACGATCGCGTCGATGCCCGTCTCCGTCATCGTCTCGACGGCGACCTCGCCGCGGTCGCCCTTGGGCAGCGCCTGCACCACGGTGATACGGGGGCTGGGCGCCGGTTCCTCGTGCACCGTGTCCAGGCCCGTGAGCAGCAGCCGGTCCTTGCCCTCGGCGGCCCGGACGACCCCTTCCGCCCAGTGGCCCCGCCCATCGGTGAGGACGACCTCCTCGCCCGCGTGCAGCCGCTTCACGGAGACGGCGTGCCGTCCCTCGGGGCCGTCCAGGACGAAGTCGGCCCCGCCCGGGAGCTGTTCGACGACGAAGACCGGTGCCGTCACTCGGCACTCCTCACACTCAGGGCCGCGCGCGCGGCTTCCAGTTCGGCGGCGAGCAGGTCGATCAGTTCCCGGGCGGGCAGCTCGCGTGCCATCCGGTGCCCCTGGCCCGCCCACAGCGCCATGCCCTGGGCGTCACCCGCCTTGGCGGCGGCCTTGCGCAGCCCGCTCGTCATCTGGTGCACCTGGGGGTAGGCGGCCGGGGCGTAGGGGCCGTGCTCGGTCACGAAGCGGTTGACGAGACCGCGCGCGGGGCGCCCGGAGAACGCCCGGGTCATCGCCGTCCGTACGAACAGCGGGTTGGTCAGTGCCTGCTTGTGCAGCGGGTGGGCCCCTGACTCGGGGGTGGCCAGGAAGGCGGTGCCGAGCTGCGCGGCGTCCGCGCCCGCCGCGAGGACGGCGGCGATCTGGGAGCCGCGCATCACTCCGCCCGCCGCGATGAGCGGCAGCCGCACGCTCTCGCGCACCTGGGCGAGGAGGGTCAGCAGCCCGATGCCGCAATGGTCGGCCTGCGGGTCGTCGCGGTGCGTGGACTGGTGGCCGCCGGCCTCCACACCCTGGACGCAGACGGCGTCGGCGCCCGCCCGCTGCGCGGACTGCGCCTCCTCGGCGGAGGTGACCGTCACGACGGTGCGGGTGCCCGCCCGGGTGAACGCGTCGAGGGTCTCGCGGGAGGGGCAGCCGAAGGTGAAGGAGACGACCGGGACCGGGTCCTCCAGGAGGATCGCGGTCTTGGCCTCGTAGCCGTCGTCGCCGCCGCGGTCGGCCTCGCCGAGCGGAGTCTCGTACCAGAGGGCCTCACCGGCGAGCTGGTGCCGGTAGACCTCTACGGCGCTCGGGTCGGCGTGGCCGGTCTGCGGCATGAAGAGGTTGACGCCGAAGGGCCGGCCGGTCAGTCCGCGCAGCTGTTTGATCTCGTTGTACATGCCGTCCGCCGTCTTGTACCCGGCGGCGAGGAATCCGAGCCCACCGGCTTCGGCGACAGCGCCGACGAGCTGCGGGCCGGACACTCCGCCCGCCATGGGGGCCTGCACGATCGGATGCCGGCAGAGATCGGTCAACGCGGAGGACATGACCGCATCGTGCCACGTCCGGTGCACCGCGCCGAATCAGCCAGGGGGACGGGCGGAAGGTTTACCAGAACGCGCCGCACCGCCCGCCGGTACGAGACCGACGGGCGGTGCGGGGTAAGGCCAAAGCCGTCCGGCGGTCCGGTCAGCGACCGTTGAACGCGTCCTTCAAGCGGGAGAAGAGCCCCTGCTGGCCTGGCTGGAACTGCCCGGTGGGCCGCTCCTCGCCACGGAGCTGCGCGAGCTCGCGCAGGACCCGCTCCTGTTCCGCGTCCAGCTTCGACGGGGTCATGACCTCGACGTGCACGATCAGATCGCCGCGCCCGCCGCCCCGCAGATGCGTGATGCCGCGGCCGTGCAGCGGAACCGACTGGCCGGACTGCGTGCCCGGCCTGATGTCGATCTCCTCCATGCCGTCCAGCGTCTCCAGCGGCACCTGAGTGCCGAGGGCCGCCGCCGTCATGGGGATGGTGACCGTGCAGTGCAGGTCGTCACCGCGCCGCTGGAACACCGCGTGCGCCAGCTCGTGGATCTCGACGTACAGATCACCGGCCGGGCCGCCGCCGGGGCCGACTTCGCCCTCGCCCGCGAGCTGGATGCGGGTGCCGTTGTCGACGCCTGCCGGGATCTTCACCGTGAGGGTGCGCCGCGAGCGGATGCGGCCGTCTCCGGCGCACTCCGGGCAGGGGGTCGGTACGACCGTACCGAAGCCCTGGCACTGCGGGCAGGGCCGCGAGGTCATGACCTGGCCGAGGAACGACCGGGTGACCTGCGAGACCTCGCCTCGGCCGCGGCACATGTCACAGGTCTGGGCGGAGGTGCCGGGTGCGGCGCCCTCACCACTGCAGGTCGTACAGACGACCGCCGTGTCGACCTGGATGTCCTTGGTCGTGCCGAAGGCCGCCTCGGAGAGGTCGATCTCCAGCCGGATCATGGCGTCCTGGCCGCGCCGGGTCCGCGAACGGGGCCCGCGCTGGGACGCCGTACCGAAGAACGCGTCCATGATGTCGGAGAAGTTGCCGAAGCCGCCCTGTCCGAATCCGCCCGCGCCACCACCGCCGCCCGAGGCGGACAGCGGGTCGCCGCCGAGGTCGTAGACCTGCTTCTTCTGCGCGTCCGACAGCACCTCGTAAGCGGCGTTGATCTCCTTGAACCGCTCCTGGGTCTTCGGATCGGGGTTGACATCCGGGTGCAGCTCGCGGGCGAGCCTGCGGAATGCCTTCTTGATCTCGTCCTGAGATGCGTCGCGGCGCACGCCGAGTACGGCGTAGTAGTCCGTGGCCACTTACGACTCCGCCAGGATCTGTCCGACGTAACGTGCCACTGCGCGTACCGCTCCCATCGTTCCGGGGTAGTCCATGCGGGTCGGTCCGACCACGCCGAGTTTGGCGACTGCCTCGTCGCCCGAACCGTAGCCGACCGCGACCACGGACGTGGAGTTGAGGCCCTCATGGGCGTTCTCGTGACCGATACGTACGGTCATGCCCGAGTCCTTGGCCTCGCCGAGCAGCTTCAGCAGCACGACCTGCTCCTCCAACGCCTCCAGCACCGGCCGGATCATCACAGGGAAGTCGTGCCCGAAGCGGGTGAGGTTGGAGGTGCCGCCGATCATCAGCCGCTCCTCCGTCTCCTCCACCAGAGTTTCGAGAAGGATGGAGAGGACCGTGGAAACGGTTCCTCTGTCCTCGCCCTCGAAGGACTCCGGCAAGTCCTGCACCAGCTGCGGGACATCCGCGAAACGGCGTCCTACGACGCGGCTGTTGAGCCGCGCCCGGAGGTCCGCCAGAGATGTCTCACCGAACGGCACAGGGCAGTCGATCATACGCTGTTCGACCCGGCCGGTATCCGTGATCAGTACGAGCATCAGACGGGCCGGCGCGAGCAGGAGCAGTTCCACGTGCCGCACGGTCGAACGGGTCAGCGAGGGGTACTGCACGACGGCGACCTGCCGGGTCAGCTGCGCGAGCAGCCGCACGGTCCGGCCCACGACGTCGTCGAGGTCCACCGCGCCGTCGAGGAAGTTCTGGATGGCCCTGCGCTCCGGCGACGACAGGGGCTTGACGCCCGCGAGCCGGTCGACGAAGAGCCGGTAGCCCTTGTCCGTCGGGATGCGCCCCGCGCTGGTGTGGGGCTGGGCGATGAAGCCCTCGTCCTCCAGCACCGCCATGTCGTTGCGGATCGTGGCCGGGGAGACGCCGAGCTTGTGCCGCTCGGTCAGTGCCTTGGAGCCGACCGGCTCCTCGGTGCCGACGTAGTCCTGGACGATGGCGCGCAGCACTTCGAGTCTGCGTTCACTGAGCATCGCGCACACCTCCAGCTGTGGTTCTCGGTATCGGCCTGGCACTCTGTGCGTTCGAGTGCCAGCAATCCCCCCGGTCAGTGTACGGGGGCGGGGTGGTCCCGGGGCAAGGGCGACCGGCCATGCCTCCGAGAGACTGTGCAGGTCGTTGCCGATAGCGTCGTTGTATGGACGTCTCTTGGGAAGAGCTGGGCTGGGAGCGGTTGGGCAACGGTGTGGGGCGGCGACGCCTTCCCGTGTGGGACGCGACGGCCGCTCTGGTGGCGGGAGGGGACCGTGTCCTGCTCTTCGACACCGGTTCCTCGCTCCGCGAGGGCGCCGAGCTGCGCTCCCAGGCGCAGCGTCTGCTCGGGCGGAGGGTGACGCATATCGCACTGAGCCACCCGCACTTCGATCATGTTCTGGGTACGGCGGTGTTCGCCGGGGCCGAGGTGTTCGGGGCGGTCGGCGTCGCTGATCTGCTCCGGAACGAGGCGGACGGACTGCACAGCTCGGCGGTGCGTCACGGGGTGTCCGAGCACGACGCGGCGGAAGCGGTGGACGTGCTGGTCGCCCCGCAGCACGAGGTGTGCGGGGAGTGGACGCTCGACCTGGGCGGCGGGCTCCAGGTGCTCCTCGCCAATGTGGGGCCGGGTCACAGCGGTCACGACCTCGCCGTCCTGGTGCCGGGTTCCCCCGCCGTGGTGTTCTGCGGCGATCTGGTCGAGCAGTCCGGGGAGCCGCAGGCGGGCACCGACGCCATCCCCTCCCGGTGGCCGGCCGCCCTGGACCGGCTGCTGGCGCTGGGCGGCGAGGACGCGGTGTACGTGCCGGGGCACGGGGCGTTGGTGGACGCCACGTTCGTACGGACGCAACGTGATCAACTGGCGGCGCAGTTCGGCGTGTCGTGACCGTTCTCCGCCGTATCGTCGTCCGATGCGCAGCTATCAGCCGGACCTGACCCCGCCGTGGAAGAAGTCCGTTCCGGCCCCCGAGGTCCCCGCCGAGCCCGACCTGGTCGTCGAGGAGGCCGCCACCGGCTTCTGCGGGGCGGTGATCCGCTGCGAGAAGACGGCCCAGGGCCCGACGGTGACCCTGGAGGACCGCTTCGGCAGGCACCGGGTGTTCCCGATGGAGCCGCGCGGCTTCCTGCTGGAGGGCCGGGTGGTCACCCTGGTCCGCCCCACTTCCGCGGCCCCCGCCCGGACCGTGCGCACGGCATCCGGCTCGCTGGCGGTCCCGGGGGCACGTGCGCGGGTGGCGCGTGCGGGCCGGATCTATGTCGAGGGCCGCCACGACGCCGAACTGGTCGAGCGGGTCTGGGGCGACGACCTTCGCATCGAGGGCGTGGTGGTCGAGTACCTGGAGGGCATCGACGACCTCCCCGCGATCGTCAGCGACTTCTCCCCGGGCCCGGACGCCCGCCTGGGCGTGCTGGTCGACCACCTGGTCCCGGGCTCGAAGGAGTCCCGCATCGCCGCCCTGGTCTCGGACGGCGACGTGCTGGTGGTGGGCCACCCGTACATCGACGTCTGGGAGGCGGTGAAACCGTCCTCGGTGGGCATCCCCTCCTGGCCGAGGGTCCCGCACGGCCAGGACTGGAAGACGGGCGTGTGCCGCGCCCTGGCCTGGCCGGAGAACACGGGTGCGGCGTGGCAGCGCATCCTGTCGGCGGTGCGCTCGTACCGCGACCTGGAGCCTGAACTGCTGGGCCGGGTGGAAGAACTGATCGACTTCGTCACGGCCCCGGAGTAGGGCGGCCCTCGCCGGCGGACCGCTGTCCTCGATCGCCGGACGGGCTTGATTTCCCACCGGCCCCGGCCACCCCCAGCCCGCCCGGCGCTTGAGGTCAGGCATTCAGCCCGCCCGGCGCTTGAGGACCGGGGCCCGGGGGCGGCGCCCCGGTACGCGCCGCCGCAGGCTCAGTCCACCAGGTCCCGGACCACCGCGTCGGCCAGCAACCGACCCCGCAACGTGAGCACCGCCCGACCGTCCGCGAACGCCTCCGCCTCCAGCAGTCCGTCCCCCACCGCACGCCCCGCCGCCGCCAGCCCCGCCGGCGCCAGCAGCGACAACGGGCAGCCGTCCACCAGCCGCAGCTCCAGCAGAATCCGTTCCACCCTCCGGTCCTCCGCGGACAGGACCTCGCGCCCCGCCCCCGGCGACCGGCCCTCGGCCAGGGCCTGCGCATAGGCTCCCGGGTGCTTCACGTTCCACCAGCGCACCCCGCCCACATGGCTGTGCGCGCCGGGCCCGGCGCCCCACCAGTCGGCCCCACGCCAGTACAGCTCGTTGTGCAGGCACCGGCCCTCCGGTGTCCGGGACCAGTTCGACACCTCGTACCAGGAGAAGCCCGCCGCTGCCATCGCCTCGTCCGCGATCAGATAGCGGTCCGCGTGCGCGTCGTCGTCGGTCATCGGGATCTCCCCGCGCCGGATGCGCCGCGCGAGCTGTGTGCCCTCCTCCACGATCAGCGCGTACGCCGACACATGGTCGGGCCCGGCACCGATCGCCGCGTCCAGCGTGGTGCGCCAGTCGTCGTCGGACTCCCCGGGCGTGCCGTAGATCAGGTCGAGGTTGACGTGCTCGAAGCCCGCCTCCCGCGCCTCGGCGACGCATGCCTCGGGCCGGCCCGGCGTATGCGTCCGGTCGAGGATCTTCAGGACGTGCTGCTTCGCGCTCTGCATCCCGAAGGAGACCCGGTTGAAGCCGCCTTCCCGCAGCGCCGCCAGGTACGCCGGATCGACGGACTCCGGATTCGCCTCGGTCGTCACCTCCGCGTCGTCCGCGAGCCCGAACTCGTCGCGGACGGCCCCCAGCATCCGTACGAGATCGGCAGCGGGCAGCAGCGTGGGCGTACCGCCCCCGACGAAGACCGTACGGACCGGCCGCGGGTCGTCGCCGAGCACCTTGCGGGCCTGGCGGACCTCCTCGATCAGATGGGCCGCGTAGTTGTCCCGTGAAGCCAGCGCACCGCCGGAGCCACGCAGCTCGGGGGCGGTGTAGGTGTTGAAGTCGCAGTACCCGCAGCGCGTCGCGCAGTACGGGACGTGCAGGTAGAAGCCGAGCGGCCGGTCGGCGGCGCCGTCCAGGGCGTGGCTGGGCAGCGCCCCGTCGTCGGGCACGGGCTCACCATCGGGCAGTACGGAAGGCATACCGTCCATTGTCACTCGCCGCCGGGCATGCCCCGCCCACCCGTGTCCCAGCCGGCTGTCCCGGTCAGCCGTCCCGGTCGACCTTGAGCACCAGAAGCGCGAGATCGTCGTCGGGCGGCTGTTCGGCGAAGTCGTGGACGGCCCGTTTGATCCGGTCCGCGATCCCCCCGCAGGACAGCCCCACGCAGCCCGCCAGGGTCCGCGCCAGCCCGTCCCCGTCGTCGAACATGGCCGGTCCGGACCGCCGCTCCGTGACCCCGTCGGTGACGCAGAGCAGGCTCTCGCCCGGCGCCAGGTCGAAGCTCTGGCTCTCGTACGCGACGTCCTCGACGACCCCCAGCAGCACCTGCGGCTCCGCGGCGGGCCGTACGGAACCGTCCTCGCTCAGCAGCAGCGGCAGCGGGTGGCCCGCGCTGGCGACGGTGCAGCGCACCCCGCCGCCGGGGAGCGGCACCACCTCCCCGTACAGGAGGGAGAGGAACCGGGACTGCGAGCCGTCCAGGATCTGCTGGCCGCCCGCGGCGGCGACCATCAGCGCCGCGGCCTCGGCCGCTTCCATCGCGTCGTCGAGGAGCAGCCGGTTGAGGCGGTCCAGGACCTCGCCGACGCCGAAGCCCTCACGGGCCAGGAGCCGTAGCCAGGGCCGCGCGAGGCCGGTGACGACGGCGGCCTCGGGGCCGCTGCCCTGGACGTCCCCGAGGACGAAGCACCAGCGGTCGCCGGGGCACGCGAAGATGTCGTAGAAGTCACCGCCCACGACGCCGTCGTCACCCGGTTCGTATACCAGCGCGCTGGTGACCCCGGGGATCTCCGCGACCTTGCTGGGCAGCAGTCCGCGCTGGAGGATGCGGCTGATGGTGGCCTGCCGCGTGTAGGCGCGGGCGGCGCCGACGGCGAGGCCGACCCGCCGTACGAAGTCCTCGATCAGGGAGGCCACGGCGTCGGGCACCCGGGGCACGCCCTCCCGGCCGACGAGCACGGTGCCGAGCGTACGGCCGCCCGCGGTGATGCGGTACGCGAGCGCGGCCCCGTCGCGGCCCCCGGGCAGCGGCCCCGCGCCGTCCTCCCGTGTCCGCGTCCCCGCCCACGGGGCCCCCGCCTCGCCCTCAGGGACCCCCGGTGCGCCCTCGGGGGCTTGCCCCGGCCACGGCACGGGCACCGGGCCCGTACCGACGCTCCCGGGCAGCCTCAGCGGTTCCTTCTCCAGTACCGAACGCAGGTGTTCGGTCCCGTTCTCGTCGCTGTGCCAGACGCGGGCCAGCCGTGGGTCCGCCGCGGGCCCCGGGCCCTCGCTCGCCAGCCAGATCGCGCACCAGTCGGCGAGCCTGGGCACGAGCAGCTGACCCGCTATGGCCGCCACCAGGTCCTCGTCGAGCTGGCCCGCCAGCAGGTCGGATGCCTCGGCGAGGAAGGAGAGTGCGGCCCTGCTGTCCCAGTCCGCGTCGTCGCGTTCGACACGCCGGGACGCGGGGGCGAGGATCTCCGCGGCGCGCAGTCCGTGCTGGACCGACACCTCCTCCGAAGGGCCGGCCGATCCGCTCCAGTCGTCGACGCCGAGGCGGGCCCAGACGGTCTTGAGACCGGTGCGGTAGGTGATGCCCCAGGACTCGGCGAGGGTGGCGACGAGGTGTAAGCCGCGGCCGTACTCCGCGGGGTCCGGCGAGGGCGCCCGCCCGGCCCCGGGCCCGTCTCCCCGTATGGCGCGGGCGGGGTGGTGGTCGGTGACTTCCATCACCAGGGCCGCCGTTTCGCTCTCGGACGCCTCTTCCAGGCGCAGGAGCAGTTCGACCGTCGTCCCGGCGTGCACGACCGCGTTGGTGACCAGCTCGTTGGCCACGCTCACCGCGTCGTCGGCGAGCCGGTCGCTGAACCCCACGGCGGCGGGCACACCGAGCCCCGTCCAGTCGGCGAGGGCGGCACGGACGAACCCACGCGCCGCTGAGGGCGTGAGGGCGATTCCGGGCAGGCTCGTACGAACCACCGGAAGCGGACCGTCGTGGTGGCCCGCGACGGTGGTGGCGGGACGCTGAACAATGTCCCGCTGCAGGGGAATTGGCCCCACGGGGCGGCTCCTACCGGGTCTCACGAGATGCGGCCGACGACACACGACAGAGTGACAGACCGGCCGCGCGCATAAGCACCGAGTTACCGAAGTGGGAGAAGAACCGGCTACGGAAGAACGGGAGATGGCCTCCGGGGAACGCGAAGGGGCCGGTGGGTGTACGGCCCCACCGGCCCCGTTCCCCCGCGTGTATCGCTCACACGCGGTCCTTCACACGCTGCCCTTCACGTACGGTCCTTCACACACGTCACGGGCGTCACGCCTCGCGGGACCCCGCGTACATGTCCTCGATGAGCTGCTTGTACTCGCGCTCGACGACCGGACGCTTCAGCTTCAGGCTCGGGGTGAGCTCGCCGTGCTCGATGTCGAGGTCGCGCGGCAGCAGCCGGAACCTCTTGACCGTCTGCCAGCGCTGGAGGCCCTCGTTGAGGCGCTTCACGTACCCCTCGATGAGCTCCACCGTCTTCGGCGCCGCCACCACCTCCGCGTACGACTTGCCGCCCAGGCCGTTCTCGGCGGCCCAGCCCATGAGGGTCGGCTCGTCGAGTGCGATCAGGGCGGTGCAGAAGTTACGGTCCGCGCCGTGCACCAGGATGTTGGAGACGAACGGGCACACCGCCTTGAACTGGCCCTCGACCTCCGCCGGGGCGATGTACTTGCCGCTGGACGTCTTGATCAGGTCCTTCTTGCGGTCGGTGATCCGCAGGTAGCCGTCCACCGACAGCTCGCCGATGTCGCCCGTGTGGAACCAGCCGTCGGACTCCAGCACCTCGGCGGTCTTCTCGGGCAGCCGGTGGTAGCCCTCCATGAGGCCGGGGCCGCGCAGCAGGATCTCGCCGTCGTCCGCGATGCGGATCTCGGTGCCGGGGAGCGGCTTGCCGACCGTGCCGGTGCGGTAGGCGTCGCTCGGGTTCACGAAGGAGGCGGCGCTCGTCTCCGTGAGTCCGTAACCCTCCAGGATGTGGATGCCGGCGCCCGCGAAGAAGAAGCCGATGTCGGGGGCGAGCGCAGCGGAGCCGGAGACACAGGCACGGAGCCGTCCGCCGAACGCCTCACGGATCTTGGCGAAGACCAGGGTGTCGGCGACCTTGTGCTTGGCGCCGAGCGCGAACGGCACGGAGGCCGTGCCGGTGCGGCGGAAGTTGTCCTGCGACACCTTCGCGTACTCCCGGGCGACCCCGGCGGCCCACAGGAAGATCTTGTACTTCGCGCCGCCACCGGCCCGCGCCTTGGCTGCGACCCCGTTGTAGACCTTCTCGAAGATCCGGGGGACGGCGGCCATGTACGTCGGCTGGACCACCGGAAGGTTCTCGATGATCTTGTCGACGCGGCCGTCGACGGCGGTGACGTGGCCGACCTCGATCTGGCCCGAGGTGAGGACCTTGCCGAAGACGTGCGCGAGCGGCAGCCACAGGTACTGGACGTCGTCCGTGGAGAGCTCCACGGCGGCGACGGTGGCCTTGGCCATGTACGACCAGTTGTCGTGCGGCAGCCGTACGCCCTTGGGGCGGCCGGTGGTCCCCGATGTGTAGATGAGAGTCGCGAGCTGCTCGGCGGTGATCGCCGAGACCCGGTCCGTGACCGCGTCCGGGTTCTTCTCCAGGTACGCGGCGCCCCTGGCCTCCAGGTCCGCGAGGGTGAGGATCCAGCCCTCGGGGTCGTCGGCGGCGGGCTCGACACCGGTCGGGTCGATGACGACGACATGGGCGAGGTCCGGCAGCTCGGAGCGCCGCTCCCGTGCCTTCGCGAGCTGGGCGGCGTCCTCTGCGACCAGGAAGCGGCTCTCGGAGTCGGTCAGGATGAAGGCGCACTCTTCGGCGTTCGTCGAGGGGTAGATCGTGGTGGTGGCGGCACCCGCGCACATCACGCCGAGGTCGACGAGGATCCACTCGACCCGGGTCGAGGAGGCGAGTGCGACCCGCTCCTCCGGCTGGGCGCCCAGCGCGATCAGGCCGGCCGCGATGGCGTAGACCCGTTCGGCGGCCTGCGCCCAGCTGAGCGACTTCCAGTCGTCGGGGCCCTGGCCGGAGGCGGCGGGCACCGGGTAGCGGTACGCCTCTCCGTCCGGCGTGGCGGCCACGCGGTCGATGAAGAGGTTCGCCACGGAGGGCGGTCGGTTATCGATCAGGGTCTTTGTGTCGCTCACGACGTCCTCCGGGCCTGCGGCGTTGCTACGACCGGCTAAGTGATGGTGCTCAGGTGCCTGCTTCTGTCCTGCTCTGTACCTGCTGTGTCCGTGCTGTACGTTCCGGCTCGATCACGCTTGTTAACTGGCGAGTAACCACCGAGCCGTGATCAGGGTAGAGCGCACACGTCCGCCGCGTAAGGGGCAACAGGCCGCGGCTTTGATAACGAACAGGCCCCTGTGCCGCAGGGTGCGGCGGCACAGGGGCCCGTGAACCTACTCCTCGGTACGACGAGGTTACTTCTTGGCCTTGCTCTCGCCGGCCGACTCGTCCGTCGACAGCACGGAGATGAAGGCGTCCTGCGGAACTTCCACGTTGCCGACCATCTTCATGCGCTTCTTGCCTTCCTTCTGCTTCTCCAGCAGCTTCCGCTTACGGGAGATGTCACCGCCGTAACACTTGGCGAGGACGTCCTTGCGGATGGCGCGGACGGTCTCACGGGCGATGACCCGGGCGCCGATGGCCGCCTGGATCGGCACCTCGAAGTTCTGCCGGGGGATGAGCTTCTGCAGCTTGGCGACGAGCCGGACGCCGTACGCGTACGCCTTGTCCTTGTGCGTGACGGCGGAGAACGCGTCGACCTTGTCGCCGTGCAGCAGGATGTCGACCTTGACGAGCTGGGCGGACTGCTCGCCCGTGGGCTCGTAGTCGAGCGAGGCGTACCCCCGGGTCTTGGACTTCAGCTGGTCGAAGAAGTCGAAGACGATCTCGGCGAGCGGCAGGGTGTAACGGATCTCGACCCGGTCCTCGGAGAGGTAGTCCATGCCGAGCAGGGTGCCGCGCCGGTTCTGGCAGAGCTCCATGATCGCGCCGATGAACTCGCTGGGCGCCAGGACCGTGGCCCGGACGACCGGTTCGTGCACCTTGTCGATCTTGCCCTCGGGGAACTCGCTCGGGTTGGTGACGATGTGCTCGGTGCCGTCCTCCATCTCGACGCGGTAGACCACGTTCGGGGCGGTGGCGATGAGCTCCAGGCCGAACTCGCGCTCCAGTCGCTCACGGACCACGTCGAGGTGGAGCAGCCCGAGGAAGCCGACACGGAAGCCGAAGCCGAGCGCCGCGGACGTCTCCGGCTCGTACACCAGGGCGGCGTCGTTGAGCTGGAGCTTGTCGAGGGCCTCGCGCAGGTCGGGGTAGTCCGAGCCGTCCAGCGGGTAGAGACCGGAGAACACCATCGGCTTGGGGTCCTTGTAGCCGCCCAGCGCCTCGGTCGCCCCGTTGTGCAGGGAGGTGATGGTGTCACCGACCTTGGACTGCCGGACGTCCTTCACGCCGGTGATGATGTAGCCGACCTCGCCCACGCCGATACCGTCGGCCGGGGTCATCTCCGGCGAGGAGACACCGATCTCCAGCAGCTCGTGGGTGGCGCCCGTGGACATCATCCGGATGCGCTCGCGCCTGTTGAGCTGACCGTCGATGACACGGACGTAGGTGACGACACCGCGGTACGGGTCGTAGACCGAGTCGAAGATCATCGCGCGGGCCGCCTCGTCCGCCTTGCCGACGGGGGCCGGGACATCCCGCACCACCCGGTTCAGCAGCGCGTCCACGCCGACACCGGTCTTCGCGGAGACCCTGAGGACGTCCTCCGGCTGGCAGCCGATGAGGTTGGCCAGTTCTTCGGAGAACTTCTCGGGCTGCGCGGCCGGCAGGTCGATCTTGTTGAGCACCGGAATGATGGTGAGGTCGTTCTCCATCGCCAGGTACAGGTTGGCGAGGGTCTGGGCCTCGATGCCCTGCGCCGCGTCCACCAGCAGAACCGTGCCCTCGCAGGCGGCGAGCGAACGGGACACCTCGTACGTGAAGTCCACGTGGCCCGGGGTGTCGATCATGTTGAGGATGTGGGTGGTGCCCTGGTCCTCGCCCAAGTTGGGTGCCCACGGCAGACGTACCGCCTGGGACTTGATGGTGATGCCGCGCTCGCGCTCGATGTCCATCCGGTCGAGGTACTGAGCACGCATCTGCCGCACGTCGACCACACCGGTCAGCTGAAGCATCCGGTCGGCAAGCGTCGACTTGCCGTGGTCGATGTGGGCGATGATGCAGAAGTTGCGGATCAGCGCCGGGTCGGTACGGCTCGGCTCGGGCACGTTGGTAGGAGTCGCGGGCACGCAGGGTCCTGATTCTTGAGACGCCGAACGCCGTGTCTCGGGTCGATGTCGGGTCGGTCGGATCGATACGTAAGCTCTATCGTCCCACGCCTGCGGGGCAGCGACCGGTTTGGGCCGCTAGGACGGCGGCTGGTACCGTGGGCAGCTGTGCCTCGTGGCCCTCAGAAGCGGCGTGGCGCACATAGAAGATCCAACGAACCTGAAAAGGCTCTATCTCGTGGCGAACATCAAGTCCCAGATCAAGCGGAACAAGACGAACGAGAAGGCGCGCCTGCGCAACAAGGCCGTCAAGTCGTCGCTCAAGACCTCGATCCGCAAGGCCCGTGAGGCTGCCGCTTCCGGCGACGTCGAGAAGGCCACTGTGGCCGTCCGTGAGGCGTCGCGTCAGCTGGACAAGGCTGTCTCGAAGAACGTCATCCACAAGAACGCTGCCGCCAACAAGAAGTCGGCGCTCGCGCTCAAGGTTGCCGCCCTTCAGGGCTGAGCTACTGATGTGATCGCCGGAACGGAATCAGCGGGCCCTCTCTCCCGCTCCTGACCGGCACCCCGCGCCGCACACCGAACCTGCGTTCGCCACGCGGGTGCGGCGCACCACAGCATGAACCGAAAGCCCCGGAACCGCCCTCCCCAGGGCAGGGACCGGGGCTTTCGGTATGCCCCGGGGCGCGAAGGCGTCCCCCTGAGGGCAAGCAGCAGCCGGACGCTTCCGGCGCCGCTGCTCCCGCTGCGCTTGCCGCTTGCCGCTTACCGCTTACCGCTTGCCGCTTGCCGCTTGCCGCTTACCGCTTACCGCTTGCCGCCTTGCCGCCTTGCTGCCTTGCCGCCTTGCCGCTACCGACCGGCCCGCGCGGCCCGCGCGACAGCGACCACGGCCTTCTCCAGGGCGTACTCCGGATCGTCCCCACCGCCCTTCACCCCCGCGTCCGCCGCCGCGACCGCGCGCAACGCGTCCGAGACCCCGTCCGGCGTCCAGCCCCGCATCTGCTGACGCACCCGGTCGATCTTCCACGGCGGCATCCCGAGCTCACGGGCCAGATCCGCGGGCCGCCCGCCCCGCGCCGAGGAGAGCTTCCCGATCGCGCGGACCCCCTGGGCGAGGGCGCTGGTGATCAGCACGGGGGCGACCCCGGTGGACAGGGACCAGCGCAGGGCCTCCAGGGCCTCCGCCGCCCGGCCCTCGACCGCACGGTCGGCGACGGCGAAGGAGGAGGCTTCCGCCCGCCCCGTGTAGTAGCGCCCGACGACCGCCTCGTCGATGGTGCCCTCGACGTCGGCCACCAGCTGGGAGACCGCGCTCGCCAGCTCCCGCAGGTCACTGCCGATGGAATCCACCAGGGACTGGCACGCCTCGGGAGTCGCCGAACGCCCGAGCGCCCGGAACTCCGACCGGACGAAGGACAGCCGCTCGGCCGGCTTCGTGGTCTTGGGGCAGGCGACCTCGCGCGCGCCGGCCTTCCGGATCGCGTCCAGCAGCCCCTTGCCCTTGGCCCCGCCCGCGTGCAGCAGGACGAGGGTGATCTCCTCGGCCGGCGCGCTCGCGTAGGCCTTGACGTCCTTGACCGTGTCGGCGGAGAGATCGTGTGCGTTGCGCACGATCACCACCTTGCGCTCGGCGAAGAGCGAGGGGCTGGTCAGCTCGGCGAGGGTGCCCGGCTGCAGCTGGTCGGAGCTGAGATCGCGGACGTCCGTGTCGGCGTCGGAAGCACGGGCCGCCGCCACCACCTGCTGCACGGCACGGTCGAGGAGGAGGTCCTCCTGGCCCACCGCGAGGGTGATGGGGGCGAGCAGGTCGTCGGTGGAATTCCTTCTGGTGGCCATCGCGCTCCAGCATCCCACGCCCCGCTGACAGCCGGCCCTGCGGTCCTTGGCGCCCTGGCGCGTACCCGAGAATGGGCAGGTGAGCGATGTGAGACACGTACTGGTGCTGCCCGACCGCGATACGGCGGAGGAGGTGGCCGGGGAGCTGCCGGACCGCTTCGGTGTGACCGAGGAACCTCAGCTCGTACGCGACGCCCTGGCCGGCGAGGACGACGCCGAGGACGCCCAGTGGCTGGTGGTCGTGGAGGACGCCGCCGGGCGGCTCGACCCCGCGTCGCTCGACTCGTTCGCCGCGGAGTACGAGGGGTGGCTGGAGCGGCCTTAGGGGGTGCGGGTCAGCCCTTGGGGACGATCTGGATGTCCATGCCCATGGCGATGCTGTGCCCCGCGACCCCGATCCCGCGCGCCGGCATCGTCTGCCAGGTGAGGTTAACGAAGGTCCGAACTGATGACTCGCTCCCGCACCTCGGGGAGCCGTTCGAGTACCAGCCCGAAGTGGTCGCGATAGGCGGCCAGCACCTCGGCGTCGGTGGCCAGGGGCGTCTCGTGCCGTTCACCCCGCACCGTCGTGACGAGCTTCCGGCCGCTGAGCGTCACCCTGCCGTCGTCCGTGACCCGGGAGCAGACGACGGACCGCAGGAAGTGGGAGTCGGGCGAGGTGCTGTGGTACCAGGCTCCTACCTTGAATTCGGCCGACGTCCTCGGTCGAAGGTCGAGGCGGAACTCGCGTGAGCCGTCGCGCAGCAGATCCACATCGCCCTGCGGAGCCTCCCGGAACCGGAACACCCCCCGCGGGTCCTCCTGCTCGGTCCGGTCGTCGAGTGCGAGCGGCCACTGGGCGTGGTCACCGAATCCGACGTCGGCCAGCCAGGGACCGGTGCCGTCGTCCGTCTCGACGCGCAGCGCCATGTGGTCGTACGGGATGCCGAGCTGTCCACCGTCGCCGAACACCCTTGCCTGGAGCAGCGTGACGCGGAAGCCGAGGGCGCGCAGCAGAAAGGCGAAGGCGCCGTTCAGCTCGTAACAGAAGCCGCCGCGCCGGGCGTCCACCACCTTGTCGAGGAGGGCGCCCTCCTCCAGGACGATGTCCTCGCCGAAGTGGACCGAGAGGTTCTCGAAGGGGACCGTCATCAGATGGCAGAGCTGGAGCTCGCGCAGGGCATCCGCGTCGGCACGAGCCGGGCGGACGGCGCCGATGCGCTCCAGGTAGGCGTCGACCCGGGCTTCCACAGGTGCATCGGCGTGCTCGGGAACGGTGTCGGTCTGCGGGGCTTGCGGATTCATGACGAGAGTCTGTCCCGGCCACCCACCCTCGCGCCAGCGCCGTCGGCCGCACACCCCGTACGCGCCGCGCGCTCATGAACTGCCGACCGCGGTAAGCGCCGTGCCCGAGCCCGTGATCGCGATGGCCCCGTCCTCGTCCGTCCGCAGCACTCTCGCTCCCCCGTCGGTCAGGGCCTCGACCGTTCGGGCCGACGGGTGCCCGTACGGATTGTCCGTGCCGGCCGAGATGAGGGCGAATCTCGGCCGCACACCGCGCAGCAACGCCGCGTCCTGGTAGGCGGAGCCATGGTGCGCCACCTTCAGGACGTCCACCCGGGGCAGCGCCGGGTGGCTGCGCAACAGCCCGCGCTGGGCGGGGGGTTCGAGATCGCCGAGGAGCAGCAGCGTCAGTTTTCCCGACCGGACGAGGAGGGTGATGCTGGAGTCGTTGGGCTCCTCCGTCACGAAGCCGGGTCCGGCACCCGGCCCCCTCTCCCCCGGCCACAGGATCCGCCAGTCGAGCGGACCGGTCCTGCGGCGCTCCCCCGGGACCGCCCGCACCACGGCGACCCCTGCCTCCGCCGCCGTCCTCCGTACGAACTCCGCCTGCTCGGGCGGCTCCTCCAGGCTCGTCGTCTGGATCGCCCCCACCGCCCGGCCGCGCAGCACCCCGGGAAGGCCCCTGACGTGGTCGGCATGGAAATGGGTGAGGAGCAGCAGCGGCACCCGGGTGACCCCCAGATCACGCAGGCACCGGTCGACGAGCCGGGGTTCGGGACCCGTATCGACGACCACCCCCGTACCGTCGCCCGCCGCGAGGACCATGGCGTCGCCCTGCCCCACATCGCACAGGGCGAAGGCCCAGTGGGGCGGTGGCCATCCGGTCATGATCCGGGTGAGCGGCACGGGCCGGAGCACCGCGAGGACCAGGAGCAGGGCGGCGGCCGAACAGACCCAGGGGTGCCGGGCCAGCCGCCGGGCGACGAGCACGAGCAGCAGGGTGAGGGCGGCGAGCAGTGCCGCGCCCCGCCAGCCGCCGGGCCAGTCGGCCACCGCTCCGGGAAGCGCCGCCCCGGTGCGTGCAACGGACGCGATCCATCCGACCGGCCATCCCGCGATCCGGGCCAGCAGTCCGGCCACCGGCATGGCGACCGGGGCGACGGCGAGGGCCGCGAACCCGAGCACCGTCGCAGGCGCCACGGCGAACTCCGCGAGCAGATTGCACGGAACCGCCACCAGACTCACGCGCGAGGCGAGGACGACCACGACGGGTGCGCACACCGCCTGGGCGGCGGCGGCCGCGGCGATCACTTCAGCGATCCGGGCCGGCACCCGGCGGCTGCGCAGCGCGGCGCTCCACCGGGGCGCGAGGGTGAGCAGCGCCCCGGTGGCCAGGACGGAGAGCAGGAACCCGTAACTGCGGGCCAGCCACGGGTCGTACAGCACCAGCAGCAGCACGGCGGCGGCCAGAGCGGGAATCAGGGATCTGCGACGGCCCGTCCCGATGGCGAGCAGGGTGATCAGCCCGCAGACCGCCGCGCGCAGAACACTCGGCTCGGGACGGCAGACCACGACGAAGGCAAGGGTGAGCCCGCCGCCGATGAGCGCGGTCGTCCGCAAGGAGATCCCCAGGCGGGGTGCCAGACCCCGGCGTTCGGCCCGCAGGGCCGTGCCCGGTGGCCCGATGAGCAGGAAGAGCAGGATCGAGAGATTCGCCCCCGATACAGACAACAAGTGAGTGAGGTCGGTGGCCTTGAAGGCGTCCTGGAGCTCGGGGGTGACGCGCGAGGTGTCGCCCACGACCAGCCCGGGGAGCAGCGCCCGTGCGTCCGCGTCCAGCCCGTCACTCGCCTCGCGCAGACCTGAGCGCAGTTCGCCGGCCGTGCGCTGGAGGCGGGTGGGTCCTCCGGTGACCAGGGGCGGGTCGTCCGCGTCGGTGCGCAGGACGGCAGCGATACGTTCCCCGTCCCGTTGCGGAGGCGCGAGCCCGCCGGTCACGCGGATGCGGGTGGAGGGCAGCAGTCGCTGCCAGCTCGCCGCCGCGTCACCGGGCGAGATCATGACGAGTACCGGCGTACGGAGTCGGGTGACGGCCCCGTCGGCGGTGGTCAGCCGCCCGGCCTCGGCGTCCAGGAGCAGGGTGACCGGGGTGCTGTGGTCGCCCTGTACGCGCGGCCGGGTCCGGCGCGGGTCCGACGTGACCGTGGCCTCGACCGTGACCCGGCTGTAGGTGTCCGCCAGACCGGGGAGCGGGCCTTGCCTGACGTCGGCGCCGTACAGCCCGGCGGCCGAGGCCCCTGCCGCCGCGGACAGCAGCACGGCGGCGACCGCGGTCGCCCGCAGCCGCCTGCCCGGCTGCCCGGACGACTCCGGGCAGCCGGGCGAAACCGCCCGCGCCGCCCGCGCCGCCCGGACCAGGAAGCCCGCGGCCACACAGACGCACGCCACCACCGCCGCGGCCACCCGGGGCCAGGGTGCCCCGAGTGCGAGTGCCGAGGCGGCCCACACCGCCAGTGCGGGCGGGACCAGACGCAGGTCGGCAGGCCCTTCCTGCCGCGGGTCGGACGCGCCCAGCCTGCCGCCCGATGCCGTATGGACGTCCGGGGCGCTCATGGCCTGACCAGTGGCTGGAGGTCCTCGAACCGGCGGTCACCGATCCCGTTGACCTCGCGGAGTTCGTCGACGGACCGGTATCCGCCGTGCTCGGCGCGGTAGTCGACGATGTGCTGGGCGAGTACCGGCCCCACGCCCGGCAGGGTTTCGAGCTGCTCGACGGTCGCCGTACTGAGGCTGACCGGGGCCGGGGGCCCCGCTGCCTCCGCTGTCCCCGCTCCCGGCGCACCACCCACGGACCAGGGCCCGGCGGGCAGACCCACCACCACCTGTTCCCCGTCCGTCAGGACCCTCGCCCGGTTGAGGGCCGTGACATCCGTGCCGTCCCGTACCCCGCCGGCGGCCCGCAGCGCGTCCGCCACCCTCGACCCGGGCGGCAGATGCTGGATGCCCGGCCGCCGCACCTTGCCGCTCACATCGACGATGATCCGCCCGTCCGCCGCAGCCGTGGGCGACGGACCCGCCGACGGCTGCACCGCAGGCGCGGGAGCGGCGGTGACCGTGGCGGCGGCACTGTCCTTCACCGGTCCGGGGGCTGTGACGGCCTGCGGCCGGGCCGACCAGAAGTGCATTCCCGCCAGAATCGCCGCCGCGACCATCACCGCGCCGAGCGACGCGAGGGTCTTCGGCTCCAGGCCGCAGCGTAATTGCAGCCACAGCGGCAGCCGCTCCCGCACCGCGGGAACGGCCCGGTCCCGCCACCCCGGCCGTGCCCTTCCCGCCTCACCCACGGGCGGGGCCGACCGGGCCGGTTCGGCTCCGTCCGCCACCGCCACCGCCATCAGCTCGTCCGCTCGCTGCCGGGAGGCCGCCGCGACCGCCGCCGCCCGCCCACGCGCCGGCCGCCTCCGCCCATGGCGGGCGGTGCTGTGGCGCACACCGGGCCCCACGCCTGACCTGGGCGCACCGCGTCCCGGCCCACGACCGGCCCCACCGGCCGGCCGACGCCCCGCACGCGAGCCGGGGCGCGCGCCCGTAGGCACGTCGGGAGACGGAGGCATGGCTGAGGACGCTCCCGGAGACGCTTCTGACATCGCGTCCGGGGGCGGAGTGGCGAAACGGGCTGCGTGAAGTGATCGGAGGGCCATGCCTCATGACGTTAGGCATATCCGCCCGAATCTGCCGAGCACCCTCAATTCCGGTGGAAAACCAAGCAGTTGTGGAGAACTCGCTCACCCACCGGAGTGAGTGCGCGAAGGTGGGACCAGCACCGAGGGATCACACCGTCAGCACGGCGAGATCACCGCTCCGAGCAGCCCCGGCCCCGTATGCGCCCCGATGACCGCGCCCACCTCGCTGACATGCAGATCCACCAGGCCAGGCACCCGTTCACGCAGCCGCTGCGCAAGCCGTTCCGCCCGGTCCGGGGCGGTCAGGTGGTGCACGGCGATGTCCACGGCATCCGCACCCGCCCGCTCCACCACGAGCTCCTCCAGCCGGGCGATCGCCTTCGAGGCCGTCCGTACCTTCTCCAGCAGCTCGATCCGGCCGCCGTTCAGTTGCAGCAGCGGTTTCACCGCGAGGGCGGACCCCAGCAGAGCCTGCGCGGCCCCGATACGGCCGCCCCGGCGCAGATAGTCCAGGGTGTCGACATAGAAATAGGCGGATGTGGCAGCCGCCCGCTTCTCCGCGGCGACGACCGCGTCGTCCAGGCTCCCGCCCGCCTCAGCCGCCTCCGCCGCGGACAGCGCACAGAACCCGAGTGCCATGGCGACCATTCCGGTGTCCACCACGCGCACCGGCACGGGAGCGTCCTTGGAGGCGAGCAGGGCCGAGTCGTACGTCCCCGAGATCTCGGCCGACAGATGCAGGGACACGATGGCCGTTGCCCCGGCCTCGGCCGCCGCGCGGTAGGCGGCGGCGAACACTTCGGGACTGGGCCGGGACGTCGTCACGGAGTGGCGCTTCTGCAGCGCGGCGGCCAGCGAGCGGGCCGAGATCTCCGTACCCTCCTCCAGAGCCTGATCACCCAGGACGACGGTCAGCGGCACCGCTGTGATGCCGTGCCGTTCCATCGCCTCGGGCGGCAGGTAGGCCGTTGAATCGGTGATGATCGCGACATGGCGGGACATGAGCCGGAGGTTACCTTCCGGAGCGGGGGTGCGGCAGCCCGGCCCCACGACTCCGCACCGTCCGGAAGCCACCCGCCCTCCGGCCGGCCTGGCATGGCCGGAGGGCAGGGACCCGTTCGCTACGTCGGTCAGTTGGTCGTTTCCGGCCGTGCGGTCTTCTGCCACGGATAGCCGGTGGAACGCCTCGGGTCGGCAGGGTCGGCAGCCGTGATCGCCTGCGGCGTGTCGCCACCGGTTGATCGGGACGCACCGGTCGGTTCGGCCCCGCCGCCCGGCCGGGCGGCACCGCTCGATCCGGACGCACCGGCCGGGCCGGACGCACCGGGCCGCCTCGCCTGGTCCGTGGACAGCGGCTCCTCCACCGTCCAGTGCCGCAGCGCCCCCGCCTCCACGTCGATCTGTGCGTTCAGCGCGTCCAGGTCGTCGTCGGCGAACTGCCGGGCCCGGTCGCGTGCGGCCCATCGCAGCGACTCCGCCGAGTGCGTGATCCGCTCGGTGCGCTCCTTGAGACCCGGCAGCAGCGAAGCCACCGTCGCCCGGTCCGGTTCGCGCTCCAGCCGCTTCAGCTCGTCGTCCAGCTCTCGGCCGTGCACACTCAGCCGCTGGAACAGCCCCAGCGACTCCGAGAGGGACGCGTCCTCCACCAGCCCGGCGTGCAACGCGTCCTGCGTGGCCCGCATCGACGTACGCAGCGTGAGACGCAGTTGTGCCAGCTCACCCGGCACCCCCGGCTGCCCGTAGCTCTTGGCCCGCAGCGCGGTCTCCTCCACGGTGCGGCGCGCCTGCGTGATCGTGCGGTCCACACCGCGCCGCGTGGCACCGACCACCTTGATGCCCGCATACACGCCCAACGCCGCGAGCGCGACGAAGAGCAGCGCCAGAATCGTGATCGCGACTTCCATGAGCGCCCCTCGATGTCCGATTCGGCTGCCGGTGTGCCGGTCGCCGCTTCTACCGTAAACGGAACAGGCAGGCCAGGGGTTCCAATGGAACCCCCAACCTGCCCGTAGGGGAAAGCCCCGACCAAAGCCCCGATTGAAAGCCCGGACCGAAAGCTCGACCAAAAGCCCCGACCGAAAGCTCCGGCCGAAAGCTCAGACCGTCACGCGGGGACGATGTTGACCAGCTTCGGCGCGCGCACGATCACCTTGCGGATACCGGCACCGCCCAGCGCGGCGACGACGCCTGCGTCGGCCAGTGCCAGCGCCTCCAGCTCCTCGTCCGTGATCGAGGGCGAGATCTCCAGGCGCGCCTTGACCTTGCCCTTGATCTGCACGACGCAGGTCACGGTCTCGTCCACGACGTACGCCGGGTCGGCGACCGGGAAGTCCTGGTGCACGACGGACTCCCGGTGGCCCAGCCGGCGCCACAGCTCCTCCGCAACGTGCGGCGCCAGCGGCGCCACCAGCAGCACCAGCGACTCGGCGACCGCACGGGACAGCGGGCCGCCGGCCTTCGTCAGGTGGTTGTTCAGCTCGGTGACCTTGGCGATGGCGGTGTTGAACCGCATGCCCGCCATGTCCTGGCCGACCCCGTCGATGGCCTTGTGCAGCGCCCGCAGCGTGTCCTCGCCGGGCTCCGTGTCGACGACGGTGACCTCGCCGCTCTCCTCGTCCACGATGTTGCGCCACAGCCGCTGCAGCAGGCGGTACTGGCCGACCACGGCACGCGTGTCCCAGGGGCGCGAGACGTCCAGGGGCCCCATCGCCATCTCGTACAGACGCAGCGTGTCCGCGCCGTACTCGCCGCAGATCTCGTCGGGCGTCACGGCGTTCTTCAGGGACTTGCCCATCTTGCCCAGGACGCGGCTGACCTTCTCGCCCTGGTGGTAGTACGCCCCGTCCCGCTCCTCGACCTCCGCGGCCGGGACCGCGATACCGCGGCTGTCGCGGTACACGAACGCCTGGATCATGCCCTGGTTGTACAGCTTGTGGAACGGCTCGGCGGACGAGATGTGCCCCAGGTCGTGCAGCACCTTGGTCCAGAAGCGTGCGTACAGCAGGTGCAGCACGGCGTGCTCGGCGCCGCCGACGTACAGGTCGACGCCGCCGGTCGGCTGCCCCTCGCGCGGGCCCATCCAGTACTGCTCGATCGCGGGATCGACCAGCTTCTCGCCGTTGTTCGGGTCCAGGTAGCGCAGCTCGTACCAGCAGGAGCCCGCCCAGTTGGGCATGGTGTTGGTCTCTCGGCGGTACTTCCTCGGACCGTTGCCGTCGCCCAGGTCCAGCGTGACGTTGACCCAGTCCGCGTTACGGGACAGCGGGGTCTCGGGCTGGGTGTCGGCGTCCTCCGGGTCGAAGGTGCGCGGTGAGTAGTCCTCGACCTCGGGCAGCTCCAGGGGCAGCATCGACTCGGGCAGCGGGTGGGCGATGCCCTCCTCGTCGTACACGATCGGGAAGGGCTCGCCCCAGTAGCGCTGGCGGCTGAACAGCCAGTCGCGCAGCCGGAAGTTGACGGTGCCCTCACCGACGCCGTGCTCCTTCAGCCACTCGGTGATCTTCGCCTTCGCGTCGACCACCCCCAGGCCGTCCAGCGAGATGTCGTCGTTGGCCGAGTTGACCAGCTTCGCCTCGTACGAGGAGAAGGCGTCGTCCCAGGTCGTGGTGTCCGTACCGCGGTCGTCCGAGGGCTCGACGACACAGCGCATCGGCAGCTCGAAGGCGCGCGCGAAGGCGAAGTCGCGCGCGTCGTGCGCCGGTACGGCCATGATCGCGCCGGTGCCGTAACCCATCAGAACGTAGTCGGCGATGAAGACGGGGACCTTGTCGCCGCTGACCGGGTTGGTCGCGTACGCGCCGGTGAAGACACCGGTCTTGTCCTTGGCCTCGGTCTGCCGCTCCACGTCCGACTTGGAGGCGGCCTGCTTGCGGTACGCGGTGACGGCCTCGGCCGGGCTCGCGTGGCCGCCGGTCCACACCGGGTGCGTGCCCTCGGGCCAGGCTGCGGGGATGATCCGCTCGACCAGCTCGTGCTCGGGCGCCAGCACCATGTACGTCGCGCCGAACAGGGTGTCCTGGCGGGTGGTGAACACGGTGACGGCGCCGGCGCCGTCGACCGGGAAGTCGACCCGCGCACCTTCCGAGCGGCCGATCCAGTTGCGCTGCTGCAGCTTGATGGCCTCGGGCCAGTCCAGCCCGTCCAGGTCGTCCAGCAGCCGGTCGGCGTACGCGGTGATGCGCATGTTCCACTGGCGCAGCTTGGCCTTGAAGACCGGGAAGTTGCCGCGCTCGGAACGGCCGTCGGCCGTCACCTCCTCGTTGGCCAGGACGGTGCCCAGGCCGGGGGACCAGTTGACGGGTGCGTCCGACGCGTACGCCAGGCGGTACTCGCCCAGGACATCGGCGCGCTCGGCGGTGCTCAGCGCGCTCCAGTCACGGCCGTCCGGGGTGGCACGCGAACCGTTCTCGAACCGGGCGACCAGCTCGGCGATCGGACGGGCCCTGTCGGCCTCGGTGTCGTACCAGGAGTTGAAGATCTGCAGGAAGATCCACTGCGTCCACTTGTAGTACTCCGCCTCGACCGTCGCGAACGAACGGCGGTTGTCGTGCCCCAGGCCCAGCCGGCGCAGCTGGACCTTCATGTTCTCCATGTTCGCCTCGGTGGAGGCGCGCGGATGCGTACCGGTCTGCACGGCGTACTGCTCCGCCGGCAGGCCGAAGGCGTCGAAGCCCAGGGTGTGCAGGACGTTGTGCCCGGTCATGCGCTGGTGGCGGGCGTAGACGTCGGTGGCGATGTACCCCAGCGGGTGACCCACGTGCAGCCCCGCACCCGAGGGGTACGGGAACATGTCCATGATGAACTTCTTCGGCTTGGCGACCAGCTCCGGATCGCCCGCCAGGTCCCCGGTCGGGTTGGGCGCCTCGTACGTCCCCTCGGAATCCCAGAAGTCCTGCCAGCGTGCCTCGATGTCGGCGGCCATCGCCGCCGTGTAGCGGTGCGGCGCAGCCGTCTCGGCTGCGGTATTCGTCTCGCTCATGATCCTCAAAGCTCCATCGATCGTCATCTGCCGGCGCCCACGTCTACGGACACACGTCTACGGAAACGAAAAATCCCCTCGCACAGGAGGGGACGCCGCGCCGAGTCCGACCAGGCATTCTCACCGGTCGGGAGTGATCAGCGCGGCTCGCTGAGCAGAAGGCGTACGGCACGCATGGCGCCAGGGTACCGCACAGGCCCGGAGCCCGGCCGGGGACTTCCGGTCCCCGGACAGCAGGCGTGGACGGAACGTCCGGGAAGCGGGGGTTACTCCGCGTACCTGCCTCTATCGGGGCAACCGCGCAATCCCCGTACTGGCTGGTATGGAGCGACTTAGCATGCCGCAACGGGACCGCATCCCCGAACCATTCGGAGTCGCCCCAATGAACCCTCATCGCAAGATCCGCTCATCCCCCACCATGAGCCCCGGAATGAGCCGCCCCATGCAAGGCGGTCTGACCGTCGCCCTGCTGGTTCTCGTCCCGCTCCTCGCCGTCGGCGGGAGCGACGGATTGCGCGCCGCGCTCGACTTCACCACCGGCGTCCTGTCCCTCGTGTCGCTCACCGCGACCATCGCCTGGGGCCTGCTGGCCACCGACCGGCTGTTCCTCTCCAGCCGCCAGCGGCTGCTCGCGCAGGGCATCCACCGGGCCACCGCCGTGGCCTCGCTCGGCTTCCTTCTGCTGCACGCCTCGGTCAAGGTGGCACTCGGTCACGTGGCGCTCGTCGGCGCCCTCGTCCCCTTCGGCCTGGGCGTACGCGGCACGGCCGGCCTCATCGGCTTCGGTTCGCTGGCCGGGCTCCTGATGATCGCCGCCGCCGCGACCGGTGCCCTGCGCAGTGCCTTCGCACACCCGTCCCCAGCCACCACCCTGCTGGGGAACTCGCTGCGCTCCCCTCTCAGCGGGGGCCGGTTCGCGAGCCGCTGGCGCGCTCTGCACGGGCTGGCCTATCCCGCCTGGTGCGCGGCACTGATCCATGGCCTGTACGCCGGACGCGCGGCCGCGGCCTGGGTCGTCGTCATGTACGGCCTGTGCCTGATCGCCGCGGCGGCGGCCCTGGGCCTGCGGCTGCTGCCGTCTGCGGCGAAGCGCCGTATCTCCGCCCGGATCACCGCGCTGATCAGCCCCGACACGCTCCCGTCCGAACCGGACCCGGATCTGCTCTCCGACCCGCTGCCCGGCACGGGAAGCTCATCTCCTCCCGACGCCCCCGGACGGTTCGAGCCGGCGTGGCACGAGCCCGACCGGGGGGTACGGAGCACGCCCGTACGCCCCCGGACCCTGCCCGCGCCCTCCCCGCCCTTGTACGAGGCCCCGCCGCGCGGCTCCGAGCGGCTCAGCGGGTTTCCGGCGGCCACGGAGGCACCGGTCAAAGCCCCCGGGATCGCCGCCGCCTACCGGGCCGTCTCCCTCGCCGCCGACCCGCCGTCGGTCCAGCCGGACAGCCGCTGGCCGACGCCGTCGCCGGCACCTCCCGCGCAGACGGCCCACCCCGGCCACGCCTACGCCCCCGCGCAGGAGGGCCCGTACAACGCCTCCCCGCACACCGCTCCCCCGCACACGGCTCCCCCGTACAGCTCAACCGGCGATACCGCCCGTCTCGCCGGACCACCGCCGGGGCCGCTCTACCCGCCATCCGCCGGTGAACCCTGGCACGCACCCGCTGGAGACCGGCCGTGAACGTCCCCCTCCCTGACGTCCCCGAGGTGCGCGTCGTCGGTCTGCCCCAGCTGACCAGCGGCTTCGACCTGGTGGAGCGGCTCGACCTCAGCATGCATCTGAAGGTGCACGGACCGCTCGAACCCATGACCGGTGAACGCCTCGCCGAGCTGGCCGAGGCCATCTCCCTGTGCGGTCGCGGCGGCGCCGGCTTCCCGTTCGGGAGGAAGCTGCGCGCGGTCGCGAAAGCGTCGATCCGGCGCGGGGTCCGACCGGCCGTCGTCATCAACGGAAGCGAGGGCGAACCCGCCTGCCGCAAGGACACCGTGCTGCTCAACCGTGCGCCGCACCTCATCCTGGACGGCGCGCTGCTGGCCGCCGAGGCGCTCGGTGCGCGCACCCTGGTCGTCGCGGTCACCCGTAACTCCACGGAGATATCCGTCCGGGCGGCCCTGGCCGAGCGCGGGCTGTCCGACAGACGCGGGCAACAGCTGCGCGCCCGGGTCGTGCGCACCCCGGAGCGGATGGTCTCGGGTGAGGCCTCGGCGGTCATCCGGGCGGCGAGCGGTGGCCCCGCCCTGCCTCCGGGCCGCAGGGAACGCGCCGCCGAGTCGGGTGTCGGCGGCGCCCCGACACTGCTGTCCAACGCGGAGACCTACGCCCAGCTCGCCGTCGCCGCCCGGATCGGTTCCCGTCGATACGGACACACCGGGCTGCCCGACGAGCCCGGCACGGTCCTGCTCACCGTCTCCGGCTCCGTATCGCGTCCCATGGTCATCGAGGTGCCGACCGGCGTACCCCTGCGGTACGTGCTCCAGCTGGCCGGTGCGCCGCCGATGCCGCAGGGTGTGCTGACAGGCGGGTATCACGGCAACTGGATCGACGCGGAGTCCGCGCACGACGCCGTCGTCTCCGTCAGGTCACTCGCGGCGGTGGGCGGCGCGCTCGGCGCCGGCGCCGTCCTGCCGATCACCCCTGAGACCTGCCCGCTCGGGGAGTCGCTGCGCATCGCCAACTGGCTGGCCGCCGAGACCGCGGGCCAGTGTGGGCCGTGCAAGCTCGGGCTTCCCGCCGCCGCCGGCGGCCTCTCCGACGTACTGAACGGTGGGGGGCCCGCGGCCCTGGCGGCGCTGCGCGAGGTGACCCAGGCGGTGAAGGGCCGGGGCGCGTGCAAGCACCCGGACGGTTCGGCCCGGTTCCTGTCCTCCACGTTGTCCGCGTTCACCGACGACCTCGCCGCGCATGTCCTGGACGGCGGCTGCGGACGGGACACCCTCGGGGTGCTGCCCCTGCCCGCTGCCGGCCACCAGGATCTGGAGGAGTCCATTCCGAGCGGCGGGTCACTGGCCGTCGACTGGACGCTCTGTCAGGGCCACGGACTGTGCGCCGACATCCTCCCCGAGCTGATCCGGCTGGGCCCCGACGGATATCCGGTGCTCGCGGACGCCGCCGTTCCGATGCACCTGCGCGGACGCGCCCAGCGGGCCGTACGGTGCTGCCCGGCACTGGCTCTCCGTATCGAGCAGGCGCCGGTGCGGCGCCCCGCGCTGCCGAGCACCGGCCGCAAGGCCCTCGGCAGCGGACGAGGTTGAGCGGGAACGACAAAAAGAGCGGGTCATCCGATCCGGATGACCCGCTCTTTCACTGTGGAGCTAAGGAGAATTGAACTCCTGACCTCCTGCATGCCATGCAGGCGCTCTACCAACTGAGCTATAGCCCCTCGCTGCTTGCCGCCCGGTTTCCCTTGGCGACATCGAGAACATTACACGGTCCCCCCGGTGCTCCACCAAATCGTTTCGCGTCCGGTCCGATTTGCCCGCTTCGGGTCAGGCGGTGGCGAAGGAGTAGAACCGTTTGAGCGTGCAGTGCTCCTCCAGGAGACGCCCGTAGATCGGCTCCCCCTCCAGCTCCCGGTAGGTCTCGATGGGGTCGCCTTTTATGATCAGCGCCTGCGCGCACTCCTCGCACCAGTACTGGTAGTCCGGATTGACCGGATCCATGTCCCGGACGATGGGCGTACCACTGCCGCACCAGTCGCACTTACGCCTGTGTGCACCCATCAGTCAGCTCCAGCTGTGGCCGCGGGCCGTGCACACGTGGGAAACCCCGCCGTTGCCGCCCAGAACCTGGGCCACGTGGGACGAACCGCAGGACGGACAGCCAAGGAGATCTCGGTCTCGGGAGGTGAGGGCAGCCGGAGAATCAAGCAGCGGGGCGGGCGGGGCGGCAGAACGGGGAGCGGGAGGGGGGCCGGTGGCGGGTGTGACGGGCAGGTCGGGGACCTGTTCGCGACTCGCAGGCGTCGCGCTCCCTCCCGATCGGTCCGTCGCCCCCTCCGGCGCTCCGATTCTGCCATGGCACCGCAAGGGGGTCAGCCCGCTGAGGAGCCCGCCTTGCGGGGAACGAAAAGATCCCGCCCCCACCGGGGACGGGATCTTCATTGTGGAGCTAAGGAGAATTGAACTCCTGACCTCCTGCATGCCATGCAGGCGCTCTACCAACTGAGCTATAGCCCCGCTGTTCGCGTTGTTTCCCGCGTTTCCACGCTGCGAACAAGAAGAACTTTAGCCTGCGACCAGCCAGAAAGTGAAATCCGGCCGATGTCGCCCGGAGGTGGCCTCCGGGCAGCCGTCACACGTCGTCGCCCAGCACCGGTTCCGGCAGGGTGCCGGCGTTGTGTTCCATCAGACGCCAGCCGCGGGCGCCCTCACCGAGGACGGACCAGCAGCAGTTCGTGAGCCCGCCGAGTCCTTCCCAGTGGTGCGCCTCGAGGCCGAGCAGACGACCGATGGTCGTCCGGATCGTGCCTCCGTGGCTGGCCACGACGAGCGTGCCGTCGTCGGGCAGTTTGTCGGCCTGCGCGAGCACCACCGGGGCGGCCCGGTCGGCGACCTCGGTCTCCAGCTCGCCACCGCCCCGGCGCACGGGTTCGCCGCGCTTCCAGGCGGCGTACTGGTCGCCGAACCGCTCGATGATCTCCTCGTGCGTGAGCCCCTGCCAGGCGCCCGCGTACGTCTCGCGCAGTGCCGCGTCGTGCGCGACTGCGAGGCCGGTGACCGCGGCGAGCTCAGCCGCTGTGGCCGACGCTCTCCGCAGGTCCGAGGCGACGATGGCGTCCGGCTTCAGCGAGGCGAGCAGCCGGGCGGCCCGACGGGCCTGCCCGACGCCGGTCTCGGTGAGCTCGATGTCCGTGGAGCCCTGAAAACGGCGCTCGAGATTCCACGCCGTCTGGCCGTGACGCCAGAGGACGATCCTGCGGCCCCTGCCGCTGCCGCTGCCGTTCAGAGCTGCTCACCTTCCGGGACGCCGTTGAGCTCGGCGTGCTCGGCGGCCTTGCCGCGGGTCTTGATCGCGTCCTCGGGGAGGCCGATCTCGGGGCAGTCCTTCCACAGGCGCTCGAGCGCGTAGAACACACGCTCCTCGCTGTGCTGGACGTGGATCACGATGTCGACGTAGTCGAGGAGGATCCAGCGGGCGTCGCGGTCTCCCTCGCGGCGCACCGGCTTGACGCCGAGCTCCTTCTGCAGCCGCTCCTCGATCTCGTCGACGATCGACTTGACCTGGCGGTCATTGGGGGCCGAGGCCAGCAGGAAGGCGTCGGTGATCGACAGCACGTCGCTGACGTCGTAGGCGATGATGTCGTGCGCGAGCCGGTCGGCGGCCGCCTGAGCGGCGGCGTTGATGAGCTCGATGGAGCGGTCCGTGGCGGTCACATGCAGGCTTTCGTCGGCGGTCAGATCAACCTCTAGGGTCTCACGGACCGCCGACAGCCCCGACGACGATCGTTCGAACGCGCCGGTTCGCTATTCGACCGGGTAGTTCTGGCCGAGCACGACGGACACATCGACGTTCGCGGCGGGCTCGCCCTTCCGTACCGAGCTCGTCGGCAACCCCAGCGTCTTGGCGACCTCGGTCGCCTTCGCCTTGTCCTCCGCCGTCCGGTAGAGGACCGTGGACGAAGCCGCGACCTCGCTCTTCCCGCCGTCGACGAAGGCATAGCCGCCGTTGATCAGCTGCACCCTGGACCGCCCGGGAGCCTCGGTGTTCCCGGTGGCGTTCTTGACGCCCACCCGGACGATCGCGTCCTTGTCCGGCGCCTTCACCGTTCCGCCGAGCACGTCCTTGATCACACTGTTCGTGGCCTTCTCGGTGAGCGCGCCGTCGGGCTGGACCGGCAGCAGCGCCGTCTTGTAGTCGCCGACCTTGGCGTGTCCGGCGAGCTTCGCGAGGGATGCCCCGAGGTCCGCCTCGGGCAGTGACGGGTCGAGGATCTGCCCCAGTGTCTGCACGGTGACCGTCGCGGCAGCGGGGTCCTCCGACAGCTTCCGCAGCACGCTCCGGATGACCTGCCCGAACCGCAGCAGCTGCTTCGCCTCGGGCTCCTCCGGGCCGCGGTAGGTGGCGTACGCGACGGCCATCTGGCCGCTCAGCGTCTGCGCCTCCCCCTTGTTCACCAGCGGCGACGCACCCTTGCGGGTGTCGGGCACATCGGTGTCGGTGTCGACCTCGATGTTCCCGACCAGCTCCACCAGGTTCTCCAGGTACGGCGTGTCGAGACGCCAGGTGCCGCTGATGCTGGTGCCCAGCAGGGCGTCGATCGACTCGCTCGTGGCGGTGGACCCGTCGTCGTCGACGGACCTGCCGAGCGTGGTGGTCGAGCCGTCGTCGGTGGCGACGGCCAGCGAGTTGGGCAGCAGGACGGTGGTGCCCTCTTCGGTCGTGACGTTGTCGACGAGCAGCGCCGTGGAGGTGCCGCCCTTCTTCGTGTTGTGGAGGTGCACCACGATGACGTCCCGCTGCTGCGCACCCGCCTCGGTGGCCTTCGGCTCGTCCGGTCCGGAGAGTCCGGGGAAGTTGTCGGTGGCCCAGAGGTATCCCGTGCCGCCGATCACCACGAGCACCGCGACGACGATCAGGGCGACGATCCGGTTGCGGCCGCGACGCCGTGCCTCTTCGCGCCGCTCACTGCGGCTCTCGGTGAACTTCAGCCAGTCGATGACGTCTTCGGAGTCCTCGTCGGGCTCCTCGATGAACGAGAACTGCTCGGTGCGGTAGTCCGGGGCGGCGCTGCGCTGTCCGGGGACGACCGGTTCCGGGCCGGGTCGGGACGGCCGCACTGGCTCCGGCAGGGCCGTCGTGGGGGCGGCGTTCTGCTGCGGCGCGGTCCACTGCTGGGTGCTGTCGGGCGCCGCGGGCTGCTGCCTGCCGGCGTCGTAGCCGTAGTCGGCGTAACCGCTGTCGTATCCCTGCGGCTGTTGCTGCTGCTGCTGGGCAGCGTAGGGGTCGTACTGCTGGGGCTGCTGCGGCAGCTGGGCGTACGGGTCGTACCCGTAGCCCTGGTCGCCGCCCTGAGCCTGCTGGCCGTGCTGGTCCTGGTGGGACTGCTGACCCTGCTGGGACTGGTGCGGCTGCTGGGACTGCTCTCCGTACGGGTCGTACGGGTTCTGTCCCTGCTGCTGCGCCTGCTGTCCCGGCTGCTGGTACACCGGCTGCCCGTACTCGTCGTAGCCGACGATCTGCGGCTGCTGGTAGTACGGGTCGTACGGGTTCTGTCGGTCGTTCACCGGTGCCCCTCTCCGTGGCTCATTCGCCGCGGTACAGCTGGCGCTTGTCGATGTACCGGACCACTCCGTCCGGTACCAGATACCAGACCGGATCTCCCTGCCCGACTCTCGCACGGCAGTCCGTGGACGAGATGGCCAGCGCCGGAACCTCCACGAGGGAGACGCCGCCCTTCGGCAGTCCGTCGTCCGTGAGCACATGGCCCGGACGGGTCACGCCGATGAAGTGGGAGAGCGAGAACAGCTCCTCCGCGTCCCGCCAGGTGAGGATCTGGGAAAGGGCGTCGGCGCCGGTGATGAAGAAGAGGTCCGCGTCACCGTGGATCGCGCGCAGGTCCCGCAGCGTATCGATGGTGTACGTCGGTCCGCCACGGTCGATCTCCAGGCGGCTCACGGAGAACTGCGGGTTCGAGGCCGTGGCGATGACCGTCATCAGATAGCGGTCCTCGGCCGGCGAGACCTGCTTGTGGCTCTTCTGCCACGGCTGCCCGGTCGGGACGAAGACGACCTCGTCGAGGTGGAACTGGGCGGCCACTTCACTGGCCGCCACCAGGTGTCCATGATGGATCGGGTCGAATGTCCCGCCCATCACGCCGATTCGGCGCTTGCCGCGGCCGGTAGGCACTTCCTGCTCTCCCATGCGTGCAGACCCTACTGGTACGGCCGTGCGCCCCTGCCTCAGCGGTCGCGGTTGAAGGAGGTGGTGATCCACAGCAACAGCAGCAGCACGAGGAACGCACCTCCGCCGGTGAGGTACGGGTTGAGGCTTTCGTGGTTACCGCCGGACTCGCCGCCTTCGGAGGCGAGAGTGACCAGCTGGTGCGCGGTGCTCGTGAGGCTCATCTTCGGCGGGACCTTTTCATCGGGAGTCGGAAGGAAGACGTCGCCGCCATCGTATGCGGGCGCCTCGGGCACGCTCACGCCGACTCAGTCGTTGTTGTCCTCGTTGCCGTATCCACGCAGCAGGAACCAGGCGAGCAGGGCGGCGCCGAGGATCGAGACGATCAGTACGATCCGAAGCGTGTCGCCCGTTCCTGGTCATCGGACGCGGCGGCGAGCAGTGCGACGGTGTACGGCATCTCGGGCGCTCCTCAACGTTGTCCACAGCCCCCGCACACCGTAGCGCCAGCACATACGCTGGGATTTGCCAGGGGGACGAGCGACATCTCGTACGAACAGGGGGCCTTCCATGACCGAAAGCAGCCACGAGAACGTGCCGAGCAGGCAGCGCAGGCGATTCCCGGGAATCTCGTCCCGGGCGTACGAACATCCGGCGGACCGCTCGGCCCTGGTGGCCCTGCGCAGGCTGACGGGGTTCGACACCGTCTTCAAGGCGCTCAGCGGACTGCTTCCCGAGCGCAGTCTGCGGTTGCTCTTCCTCTCCGACTCCGTCCGGGTGAGCGACGCGCAGTTCACCCACCTCAACGCGATGCTGAGGGACGCCTGTTACATCCTGGACCTGGAGAAGGTCCCTCCGATGTACGTCACCCAGGACCCCCGGCCCAACGCGATGTGCATCGGGCTCGACGAACCGATCATCGTCGTGACGACGGGTCTGGTCGAGCTGCTCGACGAGGAGGAGATGCGGGCCGTCGTGGGCCACGAGGTGGGCCACGCGCTCTCCGGCCACTCGGTGTACCGCACGATATTGCTCTTCCTCACGAATCTGGCCCTCAAGATCGCCTGGATTCCCCTCGGCAACATCGCGATCATGGCGATCGTGACGGCGCTGCGCGAGTGGTTCCGCAAGTCCGAGCTGTCGGCGGACCGGGCGGGCCTGCTGGTCGGTCAGGATCTGCAGGCTTCGATGCGCGGCCTGATGAAGATCGCCGGCGGCAACCATCTGCACGAGATGAACGTGGACGCGTTCCTGGCCCAGGCCGACGAGTACGAGAAGGGCGGCGACCTGCGCGACTCCGTGCTGAAGATCCTCAACGTGCTGCCCCGCACGCACCCGTTCACCACGGTGCGGGCCGCCGAGCTGAAGAAGTGGTCGGAGACCCGCGACTACCAGCGGATCATGGACGGCCACTACCCCCGGCGCGACGAGGACCCGGACACCTCGGTCACGGACTCCTTCCGGGAGTCGGCCTCGCACTACGCGGACACGGTACGCACCAGCAAGGACCCGCTGATGAAGCTGGTCGGTGACATCGCGGGCGGTGCGGGAGACCTGGGCGGCAGGCTCCGGAACAAGTTCGCGGGTGCGGGTAACGGCACCGGCACCGGCACTACGGACGGACCGGGGAGCCGTCCGCCGCAGGACCCGGAGGAGGGGTCCGGGCCCGACCGGAGCTGACCGCCAGCGTTCCGCACAGCGCCGCCGTGCGCGGACCCGTCGCATACGGGTCCGTGCCGGCCGGTCCCCGGCTGTCCGCCCGCTCCCCCGCGAGCAGCGGTACCAGCCAACCGGCCGTGTCCGCCGAGCACGACTGGGGTCCGGCCTGCACATGCGCGGTCCGGACCTCCAGTCGGTGGAGCCGCAGATCCTCCCGGTCGAACTGGAAGCTCAGTTCGCGCCGCACGGTGAACAGCGAGGCACCGGCCTCCTTCCGCGGGCCGGAACCGGCCGGGCGCAGCGCGTACGTGAACGTGTGGTCGGAGACCACCTCCAGGGTGTCCGCTCCCACCTCCGTGTAGGCCACCGTGCCCTGGACCCTGACCTTCGGGTCGGCGAGCTCCACGTCCTGGGGATCGAAGCGCACGAGCCAGCCGGTGGCGGAGTGCCGGCCGTCGTCGGCGGGTGAGTTCACGCTCCGCTCGAACTGGGCCGTCTGGTCCGGGTCCAGCAGGCGCTCGACGGGCCGGGTGGACGTTCCGTTGAGCACGTCGGGGTCGGTCGAGGACCCCACCAGATAGTCCTTGACCGTGGACAGGGCAGCCGTCACCTGGCTGACGGAGAAGCTGTGCGTGCGCCGGACCGCGGGGAGAGCGATGCCGTCGGCGCCGGTCCGGAATTCCGCTGCCGGGCTCGCCGCGTAGAGAGCCGCGGGGGTACCGCCCCGCACGGCTCCCTGCGGGGCGAGGGGCACCGTGGTCACCTTCAGCGGTTCGGCGCGCGTGACGGCGGGTGGCGGGTAGGGGTTGCGGAAGCCGATGTACACCGCCGTGGCGAAGGCCAGGGCGATGAGCAGTACCAGGGCCATGGCGGCCTTGGAGCCGTTGCGGGCGACGCGGCCGGGCAGTGGACGTACGGCGGCGGTGTGGTCGCCCAGGCGTTCCTGTGCGGAGAACTCCTGAAGGCGGGCAGCGCGGACGAACGATTCGTCGAAGACGAGCGAGCGGTACTCGTCCTCGCCGCCCGCGGGGTTCTCGGGCGGGCCTTCCGGCGGTTCTCCGCGGCCAGTCATGACTTCTCCCGATCGCCGACACGTACGCGGGCGCACAACCGGACAAGTGAGGAGCCCTCTCCGGGAGACCGGAAGAGGGGTCACACCTTCAGGGTAGGTCGATCGGGCAGAACGTAAACGCGGGAGAGGCCAGAAGTAGGAAGGGGCCGTCAGGAGGGAGGCGCCGTCAGGGGGTGCGGGGCACCGCGGAGACGGTCGGGCGGGTGTGGCCGGCCGGGGCGGAGCGGTCGGTGCCCGGCTTGTCGACGCCGCTCGTCACCGGCTGCGGAATCTGGTCCTGGCGGTTGCCCGAAGCGCCGCGGTACACGGCGGAGAAGGCCAGCGCGACCATGCCGACGCCCATCACCAGGGCGAGCAGCCAGGCCACCGGCCGGTGCCACCGTGCCGAGCCGCGATAGGGGCGCAGCGCGCCGCCGTGCGGCCCGTACGGGCCGCTGTAGTCGTCCTCGTCCCCGTCGGGGTCCGCGGAGGTTCCGTAGGGCCGTCTGCGGCCGTACGCGCCGTCCTGGCCATGGTCCTCGTCGTAGAGGTCGTCGTCCAGCGGGCCACCGCCGGAGCGCGCCCGGGCGGCCTCCGCCTCGGCTCGCGCCTGGGCCGCGAGGACCAGCCGCTCCACCGCGGTGGGTTCATGGACCGCCGCGGCCCGTACGAAGTCCTCGTCGAACACCACGGAGGCGAAGTCCTCGTCCGCGCCCCCGCGGTCGTCGTCGGGCTCCCAGCCGTCCTGGAACGGCCTGCCTCCCACGTCGTCCGGCACGGCTTCAGCGTAGCCGCGCCGGGTCGGTTTGGGCAGGGAGCGCACAGACCAGGCCGCCCCCGTCGGCTACCGGATGTGGCCGTCGCCGGTGACGATGTACTTCGTGGACGTCAGCTCCGGAAGTCCCATGGGACCCCTGGCGTGCAGCTTCTGCGTCGAGATGCCGATCTCGGCGCCGAACCCGAACTGGCCACCGTCCGTGAAGCGCGTGGAGGCGTTCACCGCGACCGTCGTGGAATCGACCAGCTGGGTGAAACGGCGGGCCGCCGCCTGCGACGTGGTCACGATCGCCTCGGTGTGACCCGAGGACCAGAGCCGGATGTGCGCGACCGCGGCGTCCAGCGATTCGACGACGGCCGCCGCGATGTCGTACGAGAGGTACTCGGTCTCCCAGTCCTCCGGTGTCGCCTCCACCAGGGTGGCCTTCGAGTTCCCGGCGTATCCCATGACGCGTTCGTCGCCGTGGACCGTCACGCCCGCCTCGGCCAGGGCGTCCAGGGCCAGGGGAAGGAACTCGGCGGCGACGTCCTTGTGGACGAGTAGCGTCTCGGCCGCGTTGCACACGCTCGGGCGCTGTGCCTTGGAGTTGATCAGGATGTCGACGGCCATGCCGAGGTCGGTCTGCGCGTCCACGTAGACGTGGCAGTTGCCGGTACCGGTCTCGATCACGGGCACCGTGGACTCCTCCACGACCGTGCGGATCAGCGAGGCGCCGCCGCGCGGGATCAGCACGTCGACCAGGCCGCGGGCCCGCATCAGCTCCCGTACCGAGTCACGGCTCTCGCCCGGAACCAGCTGCACGGCGTCGGCGGGGAGGCCGGAGCCCCCGACGGCGTCGCGGAGGACCCGGACGAGGGCGACGTTCGAGGCGTACGCGGAGGAGGAGCCCCGCAGGAGCACGGCGTTGCCCGACTTGAGGCAGAGGGCGGCCGCGTCCACCGTCACATTGGGACGGGCCTCGTAGATGATCCCGACCACGCCGAGCGGTACACGGATCTGACGGAGGTCGATGCCGTTGGGGAGGGTCGAGCCGCGGACCACTTCACCGACCGGGTCGGGCAGCGCCGCGACATCGCGCACATCCGCGGCGATGGCGCGGATGCGCTCGGGGGTGAGGGTCAGCCGGTCGACGATCGACTCGCTGGTCCCGGCCTCACGGGCACGGGCGACGTCCTCGGCGTTGGCGGCGACGATCTCGCCCGTGCGCACTTCGAGGGCGTCCGCGATGGCCAGCAGCGCGTCGTCCTTCGCCGAGCGCGGGAGCGGCGCGATGTCCGCGGCGGCGGCGCGGGCCCGGTAGGCGGCCTGGGCGACCGGGGACATGTTGTCGTACGGCGAGAGCGTGGTCATGCCCGCAGGGTAATGCGCACGCTGCGGGCATCCCTCACGTATCCCGTGATGCGAGACGGCCGGTCCGCAGGGCGGCCGGCCCGTTCAGTACGGGTGCACTCCGACGGGGGCCGCGGGCGGTGGCCCGTACCCCTCGGCGATGCGCAGGTGGTACGTCTCCCGGTCGATGACCTCCAGGCCGACGATCTCCCACGGCGGGAGCCGGGCGCTGGAGCGGTGCTCGCCCCACAGCCGCAGGGCTACGGCCGCCGCGTCGTGGAGGTCGCGGGCCTCTTCCCAGTAGCGGATCTCCGCGTGGTCGTTGGCATACCGGCTGGTCAGCAGGAACGGGTGGTCGTGGGCCAGCTGCTCCAGGCCGCGTCTGACCTCCTTCAGCGGGATCTCCGAACCCGAGACGCTGAGGGTGATGTGCCAGAGCCTGGACTGGGTCCGTTCCTCCCGCGCCGCCATCGGTTCCTGCTCGGTGGCTCGGTCACTGTTGCTGTCCGTGGGCAGCCCGGCGCCGAAGTCGGAGCCCGCCCCGACGCTGGTCAGGGCGCGGCTTCCCGTCCCTCGGGGCGGCGCCCCCGGGCGCGCTCGTCTCACCGGCGGCCTCCTGTGAATGCGTTGCGGTGCTGTACGCCTTGTGTCCCCGCTACAAAGTTGACCAGTCCGGAGCCGGGTGTGGGGCGCTTTTGGTGAAGGTCTCCGCCGAATCTCCGGAGCCTCAGCCGATTCGGGGGGTGAGTCCGGGCGCGAGGACGACCAGATCGTCCCTGTGTACGACCTCGCGTTCGTAGGCGGGGCCCAGTTCGCGTGCCAGCTCGCGGGTGGACCGGCCGAGCAGCTGGGGGATCTCCTTGGCGTCGAAGTTGACGAGGCCGCGGGCGACGGCCCGGCCGGAGAGGTCGCGCAGTTCCACCGGGTCCCCGGCGGTGAACTCGCCCTCGACGGCGGAGATCCCGGCGGGCAGCAGCGAGGTGCGGCGGTCCACCACGGCCCGTACGGCACCGTCGTCGAGGACCAGGGCTCCCCGCGGGGTCGACGCGTGGGCCAGCCAGAGCAGCCGGTCGGCTGAGCGGCGTCCGGTCGGGTGGAAGTACGTGCCGGTGTCGCGGCCCGACAGCGCGTCGGCGGCGTGGCTGGCGGAGGTGAGGACGACGGGGATACCGGCGGCGCCGGCGATCCTGGCGGCTTCGACCTTGGTCACCATCCCGCCGGTGCCGACGCCCGCCTTCCCTGCGCTGCCGATCGAGACACCTTCCAGGTCCTGCGGACCCTGGACCTCCGCGACCCGTGTGGCGCCCGGGGTCCGGGGGTCGCCGTCGTACAGGCCGTCGACGTCGGACAGGAGGACCAGGAGGTCGGCGCGGACCAGGTGGGCGACGAGCGCGGCGAGCCGGTCGTTGTCGCCGAACCGGATCTCGTCCGTGGCCACGGTGTCGTTCTCGTTGACGACGGGCAGGGCGCCCATGTCGAGGAGCTGGTCGAGCGTGCGGTAGGCGTTGCGGTAGTGGGCGCGCCGGCTGGTGTCGTCGGAGGTGAGGAGCACCTGCCCGACACGTACGCCGTGGCGGGCGAACGAGGCGGTGTAGCGGGCGACCAGAAGTCCCTGGCCGACGCTCGCCGCGGCCTGCTGACGGGCCAGGTCCTTGGGTCTGCGGATCAGTCCGAGCGGGGCGAGTCCGGCGGCGATCGCACCGCTGGAGACCAGGACGATCTCCTTCTCCCCGCCGCTCCTGACGCCTGCCAGGACATCGACGAGGGCGTCGACACGGTCGGCGTCGAGGCCGCCTGCCGCCGTCGTGAGGGAGGAGGAACCGATCTTGACCACGATCCTGCGGGCGCCGGTCACGCCCGGCCTGGCAGCTGACACGTACTTCCTCACTCTGGCTGGCCCGGAGCGCCGCTGAGGGGCCGTCAAGGGCTCCTGCGGCCCGGGCTTGCGGGGGCCGTCCGAGCAGCACAGTACGCGAGCGGCCGCGCCCGGCGCCTTCCCGTTCCGTCCGGTGGACACGCCGCGGACGGATGGTGGGAGGCGCGGCGCGGCCGGCCCGGACGGCGTCAGTCGTTGTTGACGGTCAGCATCCGGTCGACGACCCGCGCCGAGGCCAGACCGTCGGAGGGCTCGCAGAAGTCCACCCTGAACTGGGCGTACTTCTCCTTGTACTCCTCCGTCACCGCGTCGATGCCGCGGATGGCGTCGACGAGTTCACCGGACGTCTTGATCAGCGGTCCCGGGGCGCGCGACGTGAAGTCGAAGTAGAAGCCGCGCAGGGTGTCCCGGTAGTGCTCCAGGTCGTACGTGAAGAACAGCATCGGCCGGCCCGAGTGGGCGAAGTCGAAGAGCACGGAGGAGTAGTCCGTGATCAGCACGTCCGCGATCAGGTAGAGGTCGGCGATGTCCGGGTAGTACGTGACGTCCCAGACGAAGCCCTGGCCCGCGCCGGGGATGCTGTCGAGGACCTTGTGGTGCTTGCGGTAGAGCAGCACGTGGTCGTCGCCCAGCTGTTCCTGGGCGGCGGTGACGTCGATCTGGTTGTCGAGCTTGAAGCGCCGGCCGCCGTACCGCTGGTCGTCGCGCCAGGTCGGCGCGTACAGGACGACCTTCTTGCCCGCGGGGACGCCGAGCTTCTCCCGTACGGCCGCCGCGCGCTTGACCCGGTCCGGGGCGTGGAAGACGTCGTTGCGCGGATAACCGGCCTCCAGGACCTCGCACTGGAGGCGGAAGGAGTTGGTCATGATCGGCGTCGTGAAGGAGTTCGGCGTGATGAACAGGCTGTACTGGCGCGAACGCTGCGGCAGGCTGGAGATGTAGGCGAGGTTGGCCTGCGGGGTGCCGAGCAGGTCGGCGCCGATGCGCTTGAGGGGCGTGCCGTGCCAGGTCTGGACGACGACCTGGCCCTCACGGCGGACGAACCACTCGCGGATGCCGCCGTTGGTGACGATGTAGCGGCTGCGGGCCAGGGCCTCGTACCACTCCTTGCTGCCCCACAGCACTCCGCGGACGCCCGGCGGCAGCACGACCTGCTCGTCGTGGACCATCGCGATGTGCTCGACCTCGGTGCCTCGGCGTACGAGCTCCTCGTAGACGGCGCGGGGCGAGTCGGAGAACTGCTTGCCGCCGAAGCTGTTGTAGAGCACGGCCTCGCGCAGCGGCAGCTTGCGCTGCTCGGGGGTGTACACGTCACGCATGAGCCGCTGGCGGTACGCGCCGCGCAGCTCGGGTTCCAGGGCGGGGCCCGACTCCAGGAAGATCCGGTCGTGGTCCAGCCGCTCCAGCGTGTACGTCCGGCGGGCGCCATCGTGGGCCGAGGGCAGTAGGGAGACCAGGTCGGGGCGGATCGTCACGGGGATGTCGTGCCGGTGGTTCCACTCGTCCCGGGCGCGCAGGAAGGGGAGCCAGCGGCCGGCCCGGAGCGGGAGCGTCCCGTCGTACGTGGGCATGGCGTCGGGTGTGAGGCGGGCCGTGAAGCGCCCGTTCTCGAACTCGGCGGGCAACGGCTTGTCCTCGTTGCGGCCGCTGTGCCGCAGGACGAACTTCATCTTCTCGGCCGGGCCCGCGTACGTACCGGACAGCGTCAGCTCGCCGTTCTCGGACCATTCGGTCGTGTCGACGACGGGCTGGGCCGTGCGGAGCTGCGGGGTGAAGTTGCCCGCGCCGTCGGTGAGCACGGCGAATTCGAGGGTGCCCGGCAGCTGCCGCACACCGGTGCGCAGGGACTGGCCGATCGTGGCGCGGCGCATCGTGCCGTCCGCGAAGACGATCCGCGCGCGGTATTTCCGGGCCTTGCCGGGGACGACGCCCGCGACGGGCAGATCGCCGAAGGGCAGGCGCGCGGTGTGGCGGTGCCAGCCGTCGGCGCCGATGGAACCGGCCTCCAGCGGGAGGTCGATGGAGAACTCGGTGCCCTCGTGGTCGATGCGCAGCGCGGTCGGGATCTTCCCCGAGGCTGCGGCCGTACCGCGCGAGCGGATCGTCACGGTGAGGCCGTTGTCGTCCGTCTCCTGCGACTCGACCTCGGCGGGCACGACGTCCACGGTGAGCTTCAGCCGGTTGCGGTCGTAACCGGCGACGAGGCGTACGCCGTCGTCCAGCACGTGCACCTGGCTGTGGCCCGCGGCTCCGCTGTTGCTCTTCAGGATGCTGCCGACGGACATGCCTCCGGGGCGCGGGATGCCGATCCCGAGCCGCCAGGTGCCCGCCTGCCACTGACCGCGGGTCCGCAGCCGCGACGGGTCGATGGCGAGCTCGAAGCCCGACCAGTCGTAGCAGTGCAGAGCCCCCTTGGCCTCCGCCGTCGCCCTGGGCTCCAGGACGGTGCGCATCCGCAGCGGGATGGTGCTCCGGCTGCCCTGCCGGCGCAGCACGGCGACGCGCAGCGAGCGCTTGCCGGTCGCCGAGGGGACGTTCGGGATGTAGGCGTAGCCGCGGACGACCAGGCGTCCGTCCTGCCAGGCCAGGTCGGTCAGCTTGCCGTGTACGGGAAGCTCGCTGCGGGTGAAGTTGCGCACCGTGGGGGGCAGCGAGGAGCTTTCGACTCCGGGCAGCTCGATGCGGGCCCGCCGCAGGCCCCTGACGGCGAAGACGCCGGGGTTCTCGCGCTCGTAGTGGAGGACGTCCATCAGCTCGTCGCCGCGTCCGCTGGCCGCCAGGTGCCACTTGACCCGGGCCATCGGCGAGAACTGCCTGACCAGCTTGGGCGCGGCCCGCGCCAGGAAGTCCTTCGCGGCTGCGTGGAAGGCGGTGCGCTCCTCGACCGGTGTCTCGGGAAAGTACTTCATGAGACGGCTGAGCTCTTCGGGAATGGTTTCGACAGGTCGGGACGCCACGGCGAGAGGGCCTTTCCGGGGGGACTTTCAGACGTGAACCCCAGGAAGACGGGGCGTGAATGAGACTCTCACCAAGGTCTCATGGTTGCCCAACAGGGTGGAGTGACGCCCGTCACAACCCCCTCCGCGCAGAGGGCGCTTCGACCCGCTCACGCCCTGGTGCGCGCACCCGCGCGCCCCCTCTGCGACCGTGGCGCCCGGAGCGTCCGGAGGGCTGTCCGGCGGATCTTGCGCACCACGCGGCGGGCGAAGGAGAGGTATGGCTTTGGTTCCGGCGCCTCGATCCGCCGTCCGCCGATCCACTCGGTGACGGTCACCTCGTACGCCGAGTCGGGCAGACCCGAGCCGTCCCTGAAGTGCGGATACGCGAGGTACAGCCGGGAGGGACGGTCTTCGTGGACCAGCGCGGGCTCGCTCTTGGCCTTCATGAACCGCAGGACGTCGAGGAGCAGATCGAGCCGGCCCATCGCGACACAGGTGAGCCTGAGCCGTTCGTTCGCCTTCAGTCCGCGTGCCAGTCCCGGCGTCCAGTACGCCGCGAGGAGGGGCGCCGCCAGCGCCATCTTCTTCTCGCGGACGGCCTTCGACTGCTTCAGCAGATTGGGTCCGAACTGTGGCAGCAACGTGATGACGAACGGGCGGACCATGAGGGAGTCCCGACGCGGCCCCGGAGGCACGTGGGTGGCGATCAGCCGCATCAGTGCCCGCGCCGAATCGAACCGCAGTACGTAGCTGCCGCTCTTGGTCACGTGCTTGCCGTCGTCCCGGCCCACGAGGTAGTAGCAGGTGTGGTCCGCCACGACGGAGACGCCGTTGCCCCGCAGATACGCCTCCATGGTGAAGAGCGCGTCCTCGCCGGTCCTGAGCTTCTCGTCGAAGGACATCCCGAGCCGCTGGAGCAGCTCGCGCCGGAAGAGCTTCTGGGCGCTCAGGGTGAACTTGACGTTGGAGTGGTACAGGTCGACGCGTTCGACCGTCTCCTTCCACATCGACTTGGCCGCCCCCCTGTTGACGCCGACGACCTTGCCGAGGATCACGTCCGTACCGGCGCGGTCACCCATCGCGACCATCCGCTCCAGCGCTTCGGGACCGAAGTAGTCGTCGGCGTCGAGGAAGAAGACGTACCGCCCGCGGGCCAGAGAGAGACCGGTGTTGCGCGGCCCGCTGGGCCCGCCGGAGTTGGCCTGGTGGATGACCCGCGTCGGGATCGCGGTACGGGCGGCGAAGGCGTCCAGATACTCCCCCGTGCCGTCCGTGGAGCCGTCGTCGACCGCGACGATCTCCATACGCCCGGCGGGCAGCGTCTGCCCCTCGACGGACTCCAGGCAGCGGATCAGGTACGGCATGGCCTCGTAGGCCCCGATGACGATGCTGACGTCGGGTTCGACGGCACCGGGTTCGGCGGCACCGGAGCCGCGGGTATCGGTCTCGTTGGCGTCCATGACCATCTCGGCAGTACCCATCTCGTTGATTCTCATCACAAATGAGACAGAATGCTGATCTAATCTACCTTTTGCGTGTCAACACGCAGATCGGCCCGTACATCCCTCTCCTGGAGAGATGTACGGGCCGACCGATTGGTTGCCTGGCCGTCGCGACGACCTTGATCACTCGGGGACGGTCAGCCGACCACCGAGGATCCGGTGCCGATCTCGGCGTCGGCCGCGGCCACGGCCTCGGCGACGACCTGCTCCTCGCCGTCACCCGCGCCGCTTGACGTGTCCTCCGGGTCGGGAACCGCTGCCACGTCCTGCTCCCCGATTCGCTGTCTGACCCCGGCGTTGCGCGCCTCGGCCTTGGCCGCGAGTGCGCGCACAGCGGCGTTGAACTGCTCCATGGAGGTCGGTTCGTCCGGGCCGAGCAGATAGCTCTTCAGCTCGTGCCTGGCCTTGGCCAGCGGGTCGGCCGCACTGTCCGCGACCGCGTCCAGCAGCTCACCGATCTCCTCGGCACTGTTGGAGAGGATGACCGCCGCCCGTACGGCGGTGTTCTGCCGCTTGAACTCCTCCACGCCCAGCTCCGCCGAGTCGGTGACCGCGTACGGCTTGCCGCTGGCGATGAAGTCGGACACCACGCTGGAGATGTCCGAGACCATGGCGTCGGACTCGTTGAAGCAGTCGTACAGCTTGGGCTGCGGGCCGGTCACCGTCTGGTGCTCCCACCAGCCGAAGGAACGCCAGTAGGCGTCGTTCCACTCGGCACGCAGGGCCTCGGCACGCTCCTGACGGGAGGGGTCGGCGAGCGAGACGCGCGACTCCTCGGCGTCGTCGCCACCGGCGCGGCCGGGCGTCGCCAGCCCGGCGAGCGCCGCCTCGATCCTGGCCAACTCGCCCTTCGCCGCGTCCTGCCCCGCGAGGGAGGCGGCGGCCTCCTCGGCCCAGCGCGGCTCGGCCGCACGCTCGGCGTTCGCCTTGTTCAGCAGGCTGCGGATCCGTGCGTTGACGGCCTTCGCCCTGGGGTTGCGGATGCCGGTGAAGGGGTGCGGCTTGTAGATGACCCGCACCGGCTTCTCGGCGCTCAGCAGGCGGCGCACGATGTTCTCGCCCGCGAGCAGCATGGAGGTGTTGCCCGGGTTGTCGTCCCAGCCCTCCCAGGTGGGGGCGTACAGCACGGTCGGGATGGGGTTCTTCGCGGTGCCGGTCCAGGTCGTGATCGGCGCGAGCTGCGGCCGTCCGACCTCGACGATGTCCTCGTCACGGACGCCGACGTCGGCCAGTGCGTAGCGGTCGCGGCCCGCACGGCCGGCCGTCCACACCTCGTCGTACGCCTTGGAGTACGGGTTGACGCTGGCGAGCTTGTCGCTGTCGCCGTGCCCGATGAACACGTGCTTCATCGTGGGGACCCGCAGCATGTGGATGTTCTTGCCGACGTTGGCGGGGTAGAGGCAGACCCGGACGCTGGAGAGGTCCAGGTTCATCAGGTGCGTACCCGCCGGCACGCAGAGCACCGGCACCGAGGTCTCGGCGAGCTGCGGCACGAGAGCGCGCTCACGCATGATGATCAGCGGCCGGCCGTCGACCTTCGCCATGGTGTCGAGCCACATGTTGCCCTGGTACGCAGACTCGTTGGAGCCGGAGAAGTAGAGGACGACGGTCGGCTGGTACTCGCGCAGCCAGCCGTCCACGGCCTTGAGCACCGCGCCGGCCGGCGGGACCAGCCGGCCGCGGCGCAGATACTGGACGACCAGCGCGTTGAACAGGAGCGCCAGCAGCAGGGTGAGCGCGGCACCGGCATAGCCGATGGCGTTCACTCCGGTCCCGGCGGCGACCAGGATGCCGACCACCGCGGGGATGTCGAGGTGGAGCATCTTCTCGGCGGAGCGGTGCAGCAGCACACGCGGCGGTGCGTCGGGGATGCGCACGGCGTGCAGATCCACGTTGCGGGTGACGACCGGCATGGTGCGGCGCATCCGGAGCAGGGTCGTCATCGCGCCGTGCGGGGCCTGCAGGCCGTAGAAGAGCAGGAAGCAGGCGACCGTCGCGAAGAAGAGCGGCTCCGCAGCGAGATCCAGCCGGGCCAGCAACAGGATGACCATCAGCTGGCGGAGCAGGAAGCGGATAGAGAGCCCCGCCCGCACCTTGCCGAGCCGGTTGACGAGATAGCTGCCGCTCTGATGGAGATACCAGTCCGCGACATACGTGACAGCCGTGGCCGCCGCGAAGAACCAGATATTGGGCAGAAGCGCGGCAAGCATGATGAGGGGATATCCCAGCATCATCAGTACGGCCGCGAACAGTTCTGACCGGCTGCCCACACGGGCCAGGCGGATGGCTGTCGAAATCACGAAGAACCTGCTCCAGGAGGGGTGCCGGTTTGATTCACGTATTGAGGGAAATGTGAAGACGGGGCTTCACGCATTCGGGCCTCTGCGTTCGCGGAATGCGATCACAGAGGCCCGAAAAAACATTTGTCAAGAATTATTACACATCTTCCTGACGGTCGAGCACGGAGGCCAGGGCCTGCTCGAACCCGGAGGATTCCGAGACGTCGCTGGTCGGGTCCTGTTGCCGGACGTCGATGACGTGACCCGTCATCGCGGAGAGCAGCACGTCCAGCGAGGTACGGGCCACGGCCTCCGAGGAGAGCAGCGAGCCCTCCGGCTCCTGGCCGAACGCCTTGGTGCGCATCGGGGTCGCCGTGCGCTCCGGATTGACGCAGTTCACCCGGATGCCGTCGCCCGCCCACTCGTCGGCGAGCGCCTGGGTGAGGTTCACCATGGCCGCCTTGGTGGAGGAGTAGAGGCTGTACTCGGCGCGGCCGCGCGTGTAGCTGCTGGAGGTGTAGAGCAGCAGCTGGCCCTTGGTCTCCGCCAGGTACTTGTACGAGGCACGGGCGATCTGGACCGGCGCCAGGTAGTTGACGTTCAGCGCTTCCTGGATCGTGGCGGTGTCGGTCTCCGCCAGCTTGCCGATGCGCAGCACGCCCGCCGTGTTGATGACGTAGTCGATGCGCCCGGTCTCCGCGTACGCCTTGGACAGCGCGTCGTCGACGTGCTCCGGGTTCTCGACGTGCGTACCGGTGGTGGAGCGGCCCAGCGCGTAGACGCTCGCGCCGTACTGCTCGGCCAGCCTCGCGATGTCGGCGCCGATGCCGTACGAGCCGCCGAAGACGACCAGCGTCCTGCCGGCGAGCAGCTCACGGTAGGCGGCCTCGTCGGCCTGGCGGGGAGCGGCGGTGGAGGCCAGCTGGAAGAGCTTGTCGGTGATGAAGACGTCGACCGGCTGGGTCACCTTCATGTTGTACTCGTCGCCCGCGACCACGTAGATCGGCACGTCGGGGAGGTACCGCAGGACCACCGAACAGTCGTCGGTGGCCTGGAAGTTGGGGTCTCCCGCCGCGATCCTGTACGCCTTGCGGATCGTCGACAGCTTGAACGCCTGCGGGGTCTGGCCGCGGCGCAGCCGGGACCTGTCCGGGACGTCGGTGATGAACTCGCCGTCACCGCCGTGCGTGCGGGTCACGATGATCGTGTCCGCGGACGGGATGGCGACATCGACGGCCTGGTAGCGGTCGAGGGCGTCGACACAGTCCTTGATGACGCGCTGCGACAGGAGGGGGCGGACCGCGTCGTGGAAGAGGACGTTGCGGTCCTCGCCCTCGGCCAGGCCCTCGCCGAGGGCCGCGATGGCACGCTGGGTGGTCTCGTTCCGGGTGCTGCCACCCTCGATGACCTTGACGACCTTGGTCAGTCCGGCCTTGGCGACGATCGCCTCGACGTCGGGCACGAAGCCGGGCGCCATCAGCACGATGACATCGTCGATGCCCTCGGCGTTCTGGAAGATGGTCAGCGTGTGCTCGATGACTGCCTTGCCGGCGATCTTCAGCAGCTGCTTGGGGATCGACAGTCCGACGCGCTGACCGGTACCACCGGCGAGTACGACAGCAGCGGTCCGGGGCTTGGCGTGGTGCGGCACAGACACAAACGACCTACCTTGCGATGACGAGGGAACAGTGTGATGGTCGCACTCTCCGTGACCGTCCCGCAAGGCGGACGTCGACCGGTGCATGCCCTCCGGAAACCCGTAGTTCACCGCCTGGCCAGGGAGGTTGGCCTCTGCCGGGGGTGTACGGGCAGTGACCGACTCCACAGACGTGTTACCCAATCCGCACAGCTTTGGCGCCCAACACCGGTCGCCACCAGGCAATTGCGGTGAGCGTGACGGTGAGCGTCCGTTCCGACACGGGAAATTCGGCCTCGGTGTGGTGTGCGTGAGGCCCGCCGCGCACCGCTTTCGACGGTGCGCGGCGGGCCTCACGCAGCTCTCTTCGCCAAGCAGATCGCTTCGCTTAGAAGGGATCGAACTCGTCGTACTCGCGCTGCGGGTCGTCACGCTCACCCTCACGGTCCCGGCGGCGCTGCGCGGCAGGCCGCGGCGCCTCGAGACGGTGGTCCTCGCCACGACGGCCCAGCATCTCGGCGCCGGCCATCATGGACGGCTCCCAGTCGAAGACAACCGAGTTCTCCGCGGAGCCGATGGCCACGGCGTCACCGGCGTGGGCACCCGCCTTCCGCAGCGCGTCCTCGACGCCGAGGCGGCTGAGCCGGTCGGCGAGGTAGCCAACGGCCTCGTCGTTGTTGAAGTCGGTCTGCTGAATCCAGCGCTCGGGCTTCTCGCCGCGCACCCGGTAGATGCCCTCGTCGTCGAGCTTGACGGTGAAGCCTGAATCGTCGACGGCCTTCGGACGGATGACCACGCGGGTCGACTCCTGGGCCGGCTTGGCGGCGCGCGCCTCGGAGATGATCCCGCCGAGGGCGTACGACAGCTCGTTCAGGCCCTTGTGCGCGATCGCCGAGACCTCGAAGACGCGGTATCCGCGGGCCTCCAGGTCGGGACGGATCATGTCGGCGAGGTCCTGGCCGTCCGGGATGTCGACCTTGTTCAGGGCGACGATGCGCGGCCGGTCCTCAAGACCGCCGTACAGCCGCAGCTCCTCCTCGATCATGTCGAGGTCGGAGAGCGGGTCACGGTCCGACTCCAGCGTCGCGGTGTCCAGGACGTGCACCAGCACCGAGCAGCGCTCGACGTGACGCAGGAACTCGAGACCGAGACCCTTGCCCTGGCTGGCGCCGGGGATGAGGCCGGGGACGTCCGCGATGGTGTAGACGGTCGCTCCGGCGGTGACGACACCCAGGTTCGGGACGAGGGTCGTGAACGGGTAGTCCGCGATCTTCGGCTTGGCGGCCGAGAGCACCGAGATCAGCGAGGACTTGCCGGCGCTCGGGTAACCCACGAGTGCGACGTCCGCGACGGTCTTGAGCTCCAGGACGATGTCCCGGCTCACACCCGCCTCGCCCAGCAGTGCGAAGCCCGGGGCCTTGCGGCGGGCGGAGGCCAGCGCGGCGTTGCCGAGGCCGCCACGGCCGCCCTGGCCGGCGACGAAGGTGGTTCCCTGGCCGATCAGGTCGGCGAGGACGTTGCCCTCCTTGTCGAGGACGACGGTGCCGTCCGGGACGGGCAGCACGAGGTCCTGGCCGTCCTTGCCCGAACGGTTGTCACCCGCGCCGGGCTGGCCGTTGGTGGCCTTGCGGTGAGGGTGGTGGTGATAGTCCAGCAGGGTGGTGACGGACTGATCGACGACGAGGATCACGTCGCCGCCACGGCCGCCGTTGCCCCCGTCGGGGCCTCCGAGCGGCTTGAACTTCTCACGGTGGACGGAGGCGACGCCGTGGCCTCCGTTACCTGCGGCGGCATGCAGCTCGACGCGGTCCACGAAGGTGGTCATGGTTGGTGCCTCCAGGTAAATACGGGAATGTCTCTGTACGTAACACGCCGAGGGCGGACCCGCTTCCCCGAAAACCCCGGGAAAGCTGAGATCCGCCCTCGGAAGGTGCTGTGTCGTTCTGCGCGCGCCGGAAATCAGACGGCGAGCGGAACGATGTTCACGACCTTGCGGCCACGGTGCGTACCGAACTCCACCGCACCCGCGGTCAGCGCGAACAGCGTGTCGTCGCCGCCACGGCCGACGCCCGTGCCCGGGTGGAAGTGGGTACCGCGCTGGCGGACCAGGATCTCACCGGCGTTGACGGCCTGACCGCCGAAGCGCTTCACGCCGAGCCGCTGAGCATTGGAATCGCGCCCGTTCCGAGTGGACGATGCGCCCTTCTTATGTGCCATGTCTCCTCAGTCCCTTACTTCGCAGCCGCGGGGATACCGGTGACCTTGATCGCCGTGTACTGCTGGCGGTGACCCTGGCGACGGCGGTAGCCGGTCTTGTTCTTGTAGCGAAGAATGTCGATCTTCTCGCCCTTGTGGTGGTCCACGATCTCGGCCTGAACCTTGATCCCGGCAAGCACCCAGGGGTCGCTGGTGACGGCGTCGCCGTCGACCACGAGCAGCGTAGAGAGCTCTACGGTGTCGCCGACCTTGGCGGTGGGAATCTTGTCAACCTCAACGATGTCGCCGACAGCAACCTTGTGCTGGCGACCACCGCTGCGCACGATGGCGTACACGCGGATCTCTCTTTCGCTCGGAACGGATCCCCTGATGCCAGCCGCTCGCACAGGCCGAAGCCCACGACGATCCGGAAGGATGAGCGGCCTCTCCACGGCAGCCGACGCGAACGCCGAGGCCAGGAGGGAAGTGCTCAGGGGTAGGCGCAGGTAAACACGCCGAGGGTCAAGGCTACGGGGCGGGGTGCGGGGGGTCAAACCGGGTGGCTACAGATCATCCGGCAGGACCCTGAAAGCCTTGTGCGCGGTGAGCGGCCGGACACTCCGAAAGTCCCGTCGGTCAAAGGTCAGCACCGCGTTCGTACGAAATTCCGAAGCAAGTACGACGTTGACAGCGTCCGCCAGGTCGAGGTCGAGCGCGGCATATCGACGCATGACACCCCGGGCTGTGCCGAGCATGCCCCCGGTGACCTGCGGAAACTGAACCCTGGCACGCCGCTCCTCCTCGACCAGGCCGTCCAGAAAACCGTCCCGCACAGTCGCGCCGCCGATCCGGCGCAGAAGTTGGTCCGCTTCAGCCAGGACCAGCGGCGAGAGGACGATGAGGCCGGCTCGCTCAAGGACCCCCCTGCTCGCTTCCATGTCGGGGTGACTCTCGTCCACGGAGGCCAGCAACGCCGACGTGTCCGCCACGATGACGATCACGTACGGGGCCGCCCCTTCGTCTCCTCATAGGCCCGCGCCTTCTCGTCCCAGATCCGGTCGAACTCCGCCCCAGCGCGCTCAGCGCCCTTCGGATCGCCGCTCCGGAACGTGGGAAAGGCCAGCGGCGCATCCCATGTCCGCTTGGACAGCGCGGCCAAGTGAATGGCTTCGCGGATGATCTCCGCCTCCGCGATGCCTTCGCGCCCTGCCGCTTCCTTGATTATGGCGAGGTCTTCCGCGTCGGCGTAGACCGTCGTTCGCTTGAGTCCCATGAACGTATGGTACCCGTTGTATACGTCCGTGCGGCGGCAAGCATTCAGGCAGGCCCGGCGCCTTCGAAGGACCCCGCGACCATGGCATCCAGGAAGCGACGCAGGGCCTGGGGCGTCGTGGCGACGAGGGTCGCGGGGGCCTTGCTGTCGCGGAGGCGGACGGTTCCGTCGGGGGCTGCGGCCAGGCAGACGCAGTTCGAGGCGTCGCCGCTGTACGAGGACTTCCGCCACTGGTAGTCAGACACTTCGCTCTCCTTCTCAGAGTTCCCGGGCAAGCCGGTGGATGAAGTCTCGCGACTCAGCCGGCGTAAGGGCTGCGGCTTCCGTCCGGTCGAGGACCGAGCGGTACTTGTCGAGCTGAGACCTCGCGTCGAGGAATTCACAGCCGTGATGGGTATCCAGTTGCACGGTGTCGAGCTGGGGAACCGGCCCGGCCAGATAGTCGACGGACTGGCCGGTGCCGACGAAGCCACTCCCGAAACAGACCACCCGAACGGTGATGTGTTCGCGCTCGCCCATATCGAGGACGTTCCGCAATTGGGACCGCGCGATATCAGCGCCCCCGACACCCATGCGTAGCGCAGCCTCGTGGATCAGCGCGGTGTAGCGGACCGGCCGGTCTCCGTGCAGGATCCCCTGCCGCTTGATGCGGTGCGAAAGACGGTGCTCCACCTCGTAGGGCAGCAGGGGCGGAGCCACATCCTGGAAGAGCGCTCGCGCATGGTCGACGGTCTGAAGCAGCGCCGGAATGTGGATGACGAGGCTCACCCGCAGGCCCACCGCGTGGTGCTCAAGTTCGGCGAGGTCGACCAGAGCGGCCGGAAGGTGCTCGCGATACTCGTCCCACCACCCCCGCGTACGTCCGCCGGTCATCGCGCAGAGCGCCTCCACCAGCGACTCGTCGGCGCAGTCGTAGCTGCGCGCGAAGGCACGCACACGTTCGGCACTCACCGCATAGCGCCCCGCTTCGATGCTGCTGACACGGGCTTGGTTCACGCCCAGGAGCGAAGCGGCGGCAGTCGACGTCAGACCTGCGTACTCACGCAGCTTTCGCAGCTCAACGCCAAGCCGCTGTTGCCTGAGGGTTGGGGCAGCACTTGGGGGCACGACTCTCCGTTCTACGTACGCACGTCCGTGGCGCGTCACCCACACGTGGGAAATTGAGATGAATCCCCATGATTCATTGGCAGGTATATCAATATCCGCTCTACGGTGTGTCCCACAGCCACTCGACCGGCCCGGCCCTTCAGCCGGAAGCGCACCGCTCATCGCGACACTGCCACCGCACGGCCCCGCCGCCGAGTGATCCAACTCCACCTCCCCGCAGGGGACTTCCGTGGACACCGTATCGCCGCAGACACCCTGGTCGTACGTACTCCAACTCCCACACGACCCCCGCGCACCAAGGGTGGCGCGCACGATACTGCGGGCCGTACTCGAGCTCCACGGACCGACAGAACTGCGCGACACCGCCGAGCTGTTGGCATGCGAGCTGGTCACCAACGCCTACCGACACTCGGGCGGCCAGTCGACACTTCGGCTGCGCCACACGGAGGACGGCGGCCTACGGGTCAGCGTGTGGGACACCAACCCCCTGATCCCGGCCCCGTTCGACAGACCACCCGGGGCGCTGACGCTCCTGTCGGCCCTCTCCCCCGCCGCCGACACCGCCGAGGGCGGGCGCGGACTACTTCTCGTACAAGAGTGCGCCGACAACTGGGGCGGATACCCACTCGGCGACGACCTCTTCGGCCGGAGCGGCAAGCTCCTCTGGTTCGAGCTCACACCCAAGCGGGAACTGGTCAGCGCGGCCTAACGCATCCGGGCCGGGCAGGATCGAGGCCTGCGCGGAAGGGGGCCTCGCCGGTCGGGCAGCTTCGCTGGACCAGGGTTCCCCCGGGGGTCCTGGTACGCCTCCGGCGACCGGGCGGCGAGGCCCTCCCGCGCCCCGACCACCTATCGGAGCCGCACCCGCACTCGGCCTCCTCCCCTCAGGGAGAGGGCCAGGGCCTGCGGCAGAGCCCCACAACGGTCTCTGCCGACCGGCGTTGGGCGCCCGGACCGGCGGGGCTGCCGCCAAGCTGGGCGGAGACAGGAGCGGGCGGCGGCGCCGCGAGGCCGGAGCGCGCACGGGCCCGCAGCAGTCGCCTCAATCAGGCGCACTCCGGGTGACGCCGGTCGGCCGCGTTGAACGCCGCAGCCAGGGGTCCGGTGTCCAGGACCGTGGCAATCACGCCAAGTCGCCGAAGCGCTCGCGCATCCGCTCGCGGATGTAGTCGTCGTGCCGTTCAGCCAGATCCTCTGGGCCATTCACGCTGCCGATCAGGGCCAGCAGCCCGGCCGGGACCGACTCCTCGTCCTCGTTCGCGTCGACTACCGACAGCGACTGGGCAACCTGGGACAGTTCCTCATCCTGGGTGACGAGCAGGCGCAGACGTCGCACCTGGGTCGGGGAGAGCCGGTCCACCAGGTGGTGCATGTCCTCGTAGTCGAATGCAGCGGCCACGCCGGCAGTGTAGGACGGTGCCGCGGCCTCGGACAACTGGATCCGCAGAGGTTCACCCCCGCTGGCGTGCGGGCAGTCGCCCGCTACACCGCCGTCGCCCACCTCTACCTCATCCCCGGCCTCGGACGGAAGAAGCTCGCCAAGCTCACCGCCAAGGACGTCCGCACCTGCTCAACCAGCTCCGCACCACCTGCCAGTGCTGCACGCGCGGTATCGATGCCGGCCGCGATGAGCACCGCTGCTGCGCCGCCGGAACGTGCTGCTCCAGGGTGGGCGCCCCGGACGCAAGAAGCCCGCAGGCCTTCGTGATCATGGTTGTTCTCTACGCAACCGATCACGAAAACGTCATGGGTCGCGGCGCCGAACCCAGACACCGGCCTGCGCGAGAACGGCGAGAGGGCACTCGTCTTCGCCGCCGGGACCTTCCAATGGCCGCTCGCTCTCAACGAGCCGGAGCCAGGGGTGGTGTGGGCGGCCCGCCTGGCCAGGATCGTAAACTCTGCGGCAAGTCCGCTCTTTGGAAGGCGCACCACGTGAACTACAGAGTCCAGCCCACCGCCCAGGTCGACGAAAGTGCCGAGATCGGCGACGGCAGCAGTGTCTGGGAGCTCGCGCAGATCCGTGAAGGTGCACGGCTCGGCGAGGGCTGTGTGGTCAGCCGCGGTGCCTACGTAGGCACCGGTGTGCAGATCGGCGACAACGTCAAGATCCAGAACTACGCCCTCGTGTACGAGCCGGCCGAGCTCGGCGACGGGGTCTTCATCGGCCCGGCCGTGGTGCTCACCAATGACCACAACCCGCGCTCCGTGGACCCCGAGGGCAAGCAGAAGCGCGGCGGGGACTGGGAGGCCGTCGGCGTGAAGGTCGCGGAGGGTGCTTCCCTCGGCGCGCGTTCCGTCTGTGTCGCACCGGTACGGATTGGGCGCTGGGCCATGGTCGCTGCGGGCGCCGTGGTCACCAAGGACGTACCGGACTTCGGTCTGGTCGTGGGTGTCCCGGCCCGTCGGATCGGCTGGGTGGGCCGGACCGGGGTGAAGCTCGTCGAGCACGCGGCCGAGCCGGGTGCCTGGGAGTGCCCGCAGACGGGCGCGCTGCACGACGAGAGGGACGGCGTTCTCACCGAGCGAGTCGGCCAGGCACTGTCAACTTGACCCGGCCCTGAAGGGCCGGGCTTGGAGGTAGAGCCCAACTGGCTGCGGGGTTGTCTCCTCCGTCCAGACACCCCTATGGGGTGGCAGGGACGCGTGACTCACGCCCCGCAGTCCACACAGCTTTGCCCTTGCGGTCGATGTTGTGGGACGCATTGTCGTCCGCGTTGACGAGGAACCCGCAGGCCCTGCACGCAAACGTCGCTTGATCGACTCGGTTCTTCCGGTCGGTGTGTCCGCACTGGGAGCATCGCTGGCTGGTGTACGCCGGATCGACGTACACCAGCGGCACCCCGGCCCGGCGTGCCTTGTACTCAAGGAAGGAGCCGAGCTGGTGGAAGCTCCACGAGTGCAGTTGTGCCCGCTGGTCCTCGCGGAGCCGTACCCGCTCGCGGATGCCCGTGAGGTCTTCCAGGGCGATACCGCGTCCGGTGCGTTCAGCGGTGGTGACGATCTTCTTCGAGATGATGTGGTTGATGTTCGCGGCGTGCCGTGCCTCTTTGCGGCTGCGGTGCTTCAACCGGCGCTTGGCTGACTGGGTGCCCTTGGCCTGGAGCTTGCGGCGGAGTTCGATCTGCCGCTTTCGGTGTCGATTGAGGCCGCGCCCGGCGGCTCGGTAGCCGGTGGAGGTGGTGGCAATGTTGACGATGCCCAGGTCCACGCCGATGAACCCGGCCGGGTTCTCATTGACCGAGGCTGCGGGAACCTCGCATACCGCGATCAGGTAGAACACTCCGTCGCGTTCGATCAGATCCGACTCGCCCTTGCGGTACTCGCGGAGCGTCTTGAGCGCATCCGGGGAGCAGGCGAAGCGGACATCCTTCAACCGTCCGACTGCGCTCCAGATCGACACCGTCTGTGCGTCGTACTGCCAGGACAGGCACCGGTCGTCGTACGGGTGCGCCGCATCCGGCCGGAACGCGATGGGCTTCGACTCCGCCTTGACGCGCCGCTTCGACCCTGGCTTGCCCAGGTTCCCGGCCCGGATGTTCGCCTTCAGCGTGGTGTAGGCGTCGCGGACCTTCTTGATCGTGTGCTGGGCGGCCTGCGCTCCGAGACCGGAGGCTTTCAGCTCGGCGTAGGTGTGCTTGCGCAGTTCGTACTCACGCGGTACACCGTGTGCGAACGCGACACCCGATACCCAGGTGGCGCGGTCGTTGACCGTGCGCAGGGTCGCACCGATGGCCGGCGCCTGTACGGCATCCGGCATCAGCTTGACCTGCACGACGATCTTCATGCGGAGCATCGTACTACAATTGACCTATGTCACCACGCTGGGAACCAAACCCCAATATTCACAGGGGTCGAACGGTTGTCCACACTCTCCATGCTCATTTGGTCTTCACACCGAAGTACCGGCGCGGACCCTTCACCGACGAGATCCTTCGCCGCTGCGAGGAGGTCATGCGGTCCGTCTGCGCCGACTTCGAAACGGAGCTGGTCGAGTTCAACGGCGAACGCGACCACGTGCACCTTCTCGTGCACTATCCGCCCAAAGTTTCCATCTCCAAGCTGGTGGGCTCCCTCAAGGGCGTGTCCGCCCGCAGGCTTCGCCAGGAGTACCCGGACCACATCCGCCGCTACCTGTGGGGCGCGCACTTCTGGTCGCCCTCATACTTCGCGGCGAGCTGTGGCGGAACACCGCTGTCCGTCATCAAGGAGTACATCGAGCAGCAGAAGCGTCCGTCGTGACCTGCGGGTCAGAGCAATCTTGAGAAGCGATTCCTCCCGGGCCTGAAGGCCCGGGGTTCCTCGCTAGATCCCGCTGAAGAGCTTCAATGTACTGACACCTCGCCCCTCCGACGAACGGCTCGTCGGCCTCACGCGCTGGGCAACCGCCCGGCTGGTACACATCAAGAAGCCGGTTCTGGCGGAGAGAGTTCTCGGCATGGCGCCCACCGCATCCAGGACTCCCGCACCAGGGCTGACGCGCTGACATCGGCTGCGGAAGCTCGGCACACCCTCGGATGCGTACCCCGTCGTCTCACTCAGGCATACGCAGCCGAGTGGTGTGCGCCGGCCGGCGCCACAAGGCCGGTCGGTGAAGCGCTGCCGCCTCCTCCGCCGCCAAGGCATTGATGCTCGCCTTCCGCCGGGTCGTCCGTCTCGACGGCCTCACTTCCCCGCCGGTCACCGAACCTGCCCGAACGGTCAGCCGTCTCTCCCCCAATCATGGCGGAGTGAGCCACCCCGGCGAAGCCGACCGGCTCGCGGCGGGCACCCGGTCATGGACTGGACACACGCTCCTTAGGATGACCGTGACAGCACCGGCCAACGGTGCCCAGTGCAAGCCGAACGAGGCCGACATGCCACAGACCGAGGTTCTGGCGTCCAACCAACCGACGAGCGCCGCAACAACCCCTGAATTGAGCGCCCGCCCGGCCCCGGCGCCACGGTTGCATGCCCTGGACGCGCTGCGGATCGTCGCCGCGATGGCCGTGCTCGCCTTTCACTTCACCGGGGTGGACGCGGCAACGAAGGCCAACTGGGGGGTGAATCCCAAGGAGTTGTTCCCCTGGCTCTTCCCGGTGACCTCCTACGGTTCCTATGGTGTCCAGCTCTTCTTCCTGATCAGCGGCTTCGTTATCTGCCTGTCCGCTTGGGACCGCACGCCCGGCCAATTCGCAAGGGCCCGGTTCCTCAGACTGTTCCCCGCGTACTGGTTCTCGGCTGTCGCCGCTTTCGTGGTGTGGCGGGTGCTGCCGGACGGATCACGGACCGGTCCCAGCATCAGCGAGTCATTGACGAATCTGACGATGCTCCAAGTACCGCTGTCCGCTCAGCATCTGGTGGGTGCGTACTGGACGCTGTGGGCTGAGCTCACGTTCTACCTGATCTTCCTTCTGGTGATCTGGAAGGGGCTCGACTACCACCGTGTCAGCGTGTTCTGCTGGCTCTGGCTGCTGAGCAGCGTGCTGATCCAGCAGGACAACAACCAAGTCCCGCTTCTCGGGATCTTCGCCCAGCCGCTCAACACAGCTCTCTTCGTCGGCGGCATCGCAATGTACCTGATATACCGATTCGGCCCAGACCTCAAACTGTGGGGCCTGCTCGCCGCAAGCTGGCTGGTCATGCAGAGCGACCTGGTCCAGCATGCCGACACGCTGCGCCAGGACAAAGGCATGGACCGGCAGCCCTACATCGCGCTGACGCTGGTGACAGTCTTCTACCTGCTCGTCCTGGCCGTCGCTCTCCACAAGCTCGACAGGATCCGCTGGACCGGATTCGCCACCCTTGGCGCGCTCGTCTACCCGCTCTACCTGCTGCACGAAGAGCTGGGATGGGCGTTGATCCGGAACCTGTACGGACCCCTGGGGGCCTGGCCCACGCTCCTGGTGACCACCGCGGCCATTCTGATGGCGGCCTGGCTGCTGCACCGGCTGGTGGAACGTCCGTCGCAGCGCTGGCTGCGCGCACGGTTGGAGCGGGAGGCACGCGAGGCGTCGGGCCGTGCCGAGCGGACCACTGTCTGACGCGATTGCAGCCGGACACACACAGGGCTCCAACCGATCACTGCCGGTCAGAGCCCCGTGTGCATAGCTGAAGGTGATCAGCCGCCGATGACGACGCGGCGGACGCCCTCCCAGTTCGCCGGGTCAGTCGTCCGCCGCCCGTCGACCAGGACGCGGACATCCGGGAGGTCCGCGGCGGCCAGTTCGCGGTACTCGGCGTGGTCCGCCTGGAGGATGACCGCGGTGACGGCCTGGCCCTCGTGCGGGACGAGCCCGTGCGCGGTGAGTTCCTCGGGGGTGTACATCGGGTCCGAGACGAACGGCATGGCGCCGCGCGCCTTCAGCGCCTCGACGACGCCGAAGACGCCGGAGAACGCGGTCTCCTTGACGCCGCCGCGGTAGGCGGCACCGAGCACCAGCACCCCGGCGCTCTCCAGGTCGCCGTAGGCGGCGGCCAGCAGGTCCACCGCGTACTCAGGCATCGCGGCGTTGGCCTCGCGGGCCGAGCGCACGACGGTCGCCTCCGGGTCGTTCCACAGGTACATCCGCGGGTAGATCGGGATGCAGTGGCCGCCGACGGCGATGCCCGGCTGGTGGATGTGGCTGTACGGCTGGCTGTTGCAGGCTTCGATGACCTTCTTGATGTCGATGCCGGTCTTGGCGGCGAACCGGGCGAACTGGTTGGCCAGACCGATGTTGACGTCGCGGTAGGTCGTCTCGGCGAGCTTCGCCAGCTCCGACGCCTCCGCCGTACCCAGGTCCCAGACGCCGTTCGGGCGCGGCAGGTCCTCGCGGTCGTCGAAGTCGAGGACGGCCTCGTAGAACTCGACACCGCGCTGCGCCGAGGCCTCGTCGATGCCGCCGACGAGCTTCGGGTAGCGGCGCAGGTCCGCGAAGACGCGGCCGGTGAGCACCCGCTCCGGGGAGAAGACCAGGTGGAAGTCCTCGCCCGGGGTGAGGCCGGAGCCCTCGGCGAGCATCGGCGCCCAGCGCGTACGGGTCGTACCGACCGGCAGGGTGGTCTCGTACGAGACGAGGGTGCCGGGCTTCAGGCCCGCGGCGATGGCCTTCGTCGCCGAGTCCATCCAGCCGAAGTCCGGGGTGCCCTCGGCGTCCACGAAGAGCGGTACGACGACCACGACGGCGTCGGACGCGGCGACCGCGGCCGTCGTGTCCGTCGTCGCGGACAGCAGGCCCGCGGCCACCGTCTCCTTGAGCTTGACGTCGAGGTCGTACTCGCCGGGGAACGGCTCGGTGGCCGCGTTGACCAGCTCGACGACCTTCTCGTTGACGTCCGCGCCGATGACCTTGTGGCCCTTGGCGGCGAACTGCACGGCGAGCGGAAGACCGATCTTGCCGAGCGCGACTACACAGATGTTCATCGGGTTACTTCCTCTTCAGCAGCCTGGACAGCATGCGACGCAGCCGCGGAACCGCGCCGCGCTTGCTCTCCCACAGCGGAGCCGTGGTGATCACGAGCCGACCCTTGGTATTCGGGCTTGCCGAGACGCGGTACGGGTTGGTCTGCCCCCACCGGCGTGCCAGCGGCATCGGCAGCCCGTCGGTCCGCACGGGAATCTCATACGTCGAGCCTGCCACGTCGGCGTAGACGCGGACGCCTCGCTTCGACTTGACGGGCTGAATCGGGATGCGGCCACGCAGCAGAGTCGCCTGCCCGTCCTCGGTGACGCGGCGAGTGAACTCGCTCTCCAGCGCGGGAAGCCCGTTTCCCGGGGGCAGTCGGCGTGCCCCGGGCTTGTCCGCGCTCTTGGGCATGGCACCCGTCATGAGACGCACGGCGGCGGAGCCGGTGTCACCCACGACTCCGATCCGTACCGTCAGGTCCAGGCGCAGGTCATCGCCGGTCTGGTCCCACTCCGCGCTGACCAGCTCCGTCCCCTTCGCCAGCCGTCCGGGCACCGCCTCGCCGACCAGTTCGTAACAGCGGTCCGAGAGGCCAAGTGCCTGATCGCGGAAGCCCGGGTAGCGGGCGAAGGCCCGGCCGTCCTCGAGGTGGAAGGACGGCGCACCGTTCTCCGCCTCCTCGGTGATCGCCCGGATCAGCTCGTCTACGGCACCCGCCTGCGCCAGGCAGATCCGCACCCGGCGCTTGACGTCCAGAGAGTCCCGCAGAGCGTCACTCAGGTATTCGTCGGCGAGCGCGGCGACACCGGCGCAGACCTCGCGGCGGGTCTCCGGTTCCAGCGCTGGGAAGTCGTCCTGGACGAGCTTGGCGAGCTCCCAGGTGAAGTGCCGCTTGAACAAGGCGTCCCGCTGCGGGCCGGCATCGACAAGAGAGGCCACATGCTTCATGATCGCGGCCGTGCAGCGAAGGCGGGCGAGGTGATTGGCCCGGTACGTGATGTTGCTGGCGTCGCCGCGCTTCACCGCGTAATAGAACGTGTAGTCCGAGAGGACCGAGATCTTGCCGGCCCTGACACACGCCTCGATCGTGAATGGCTGGTCGCTGCCGACCGGCAGATCCTCAGGAAAACGCAGGTGATGCTTCTCGACCAACTCCCGGCGGAAGAGCTTGGTGTTCGCCAACGTGAAAGGCAGACTCGAGTCGTACAGACTGATGTCCGGATCATTCTTCGCGTACAGCTTCTGATGGACGTAACGGCCGTTGGTTCCGACCATCTTGCCGATCACCACGTCCGAGCCGTGCTCGTCCGCGTAGGACACCATTCGCTCCAGGGCTTCCTTGCCCAGGTAGTCGTCAGAGCCTACGAAGTACACGAAGCGGCCGGTGGCCACATCCAGTGCCCGGTTGCTGGGCGCTGCGGGCCCGCCCGAGTTGGCCTGGTGGATGACCTTGACCGTGCCGGGATACCGTTCGGCGAACCGGTCGAGCTCGGCGCTGCTCTCGTCGGTCGAACCGTCGTCGACCGCCACGACCTCGAGACGGTCCAGGCCGATGCTCTGCCCGACGAGGGAGTTCAGACACTCCGTCAGGTAGGGCATCGTGTTGTAGACGGCGACCACCACGCTGACGTCAGGGACGATCGTCATAGTCTCGCCTTCGCCTTTGCAAGGTCGGAGAGCAGGGTGGTGTAGAGCCCGTCGAGAATCTCGGCCTGCCTCTCCCAGGTCCAGGTATCGAGCAGTCCTGGCTTGTCGTACGCGGCGCGGTACCGCTCCGGGTCGGCGAGCACCTGCTTGATCGCACGGACCAGCTCGGGAATGTCCTCTGCTGTGCAGACCTCGCCCTGACCGGTCGAAAGGGTGACCTCGGACATGGTCTTCACATCGCTGACAACCAGTGGCAGCCGAGCGTGCGAGTACTCGAAGAACTTGGTGATCAGAGCGATCTCGTGGTTGGGCCAGTGGTGGATCGGGATGCAGCCCGCATCCGCCGCGGACAGGAACGCCACAACCTGCCAATGCGGTACGTACGGCACCGCATGCAGGCGGTCGCCCGCTCCCAGTTCCTCAGCCCTGGCGAGGAGGCCCTTTATGTAAGCGGCGGCCGGGTTGGGCACGACGAATGCCATGTGCACGCCGTCCAGATGTGGCAGCGCCTCCACCATGTCGCCGAGACCACGCTGAGGGCCGGGCGAACCGCTGTAGACGACCAGCGGAACGTCCGGACCGATGCCGCACAACTCCCGCAGATTCGGAACGGGTTCGGCTTCGTCGAGCGGCACTCCGGGGCGGTCGGGTGCGTTGAGCACGACCGTGGGCTGATCGTTCAAGGAGTGGCGCTCACGCAGCAGGTCGGCAAGGCCCTCGGAGACGGTCACGACCGCGTCAGCGTACGGAGCGTACTCGCTCTCGTGTGCCGTATTGCCCGGAATCCAATGGGCGTTGTCCTCCCATGGACGCACGCCGGGCAGAAACTCATGCGCATCCCAGACCAGCTTGACCTGACGGCCCGCCGCCCTCGCGCGGACCATGGCGCGGGCGCCGACTCCGAGCATCCGGAAGTCATTGGCATGGATCAGATCGGGCTTGAGGGCCTCGATCTCCTTACCGTACGTAAGCTCGTAGTCCCACAGAGCCGGTTCGAGCCTCCGCCAAGCCCGCTTCCCCTTGGCGGCCTTCCATGACGCGGTGAACACCCGGTCCAACGGCCCCTGGAGCCGACGGCCGGCCTTCTGCATCTCTGTGGACTGCCGTGAGCGGTAGTCGATCCAGCGCTGCATGAACCTCGAAGCCGGTCCGGCCACCGCAAGACGGGCAGCCTCCACATTCCGGAACATCGGCGTGCCAACCGCCTGCGGGGCCACCTTGAGTGCATCGCGACGCGTCGTGACATCTACCCGCCAGGCCTTCGCCCACTGTCTGCGGTAGGCAGCGAGAGGGCCGGGCGGATACGCCAGTGGACGACGCAGCAGCGAACGGTGGCGCTCGGCATGCCGCTTCGCCAGCGGTGTCTTCAGCGCCAGCAACCGCACCTCAGCGTTGCCCAGCTTCCAACTGCGCCCTTTGCCGCTGCGCACGAGACCGAGCAGTGTCACGTCCCAGCCGGCTGCGGCCATGGACTCCGCGGCCTTCTGCACCCGCGAGTCGCCCTCGACCTTGTTATCGACCAGCATGACCACCCGGCCCTTGCTGGGCCTGTCGCCGCCGACTTCCTGCGTCTCCATCAACAACCTTTCTGGACCAGTCACTTGAGAAAACCGCTCAGTACCTGCGCGGTCCAGTGTCCATCGTGATAAGTGCGGGCGAACTCGACCGAGGCACGTCCGATGGAAGCGGCTTCGTCCCGGTCGTCGATCAGAGAACCCAACACCTCGTGCAAGGTGTCGGGGGTGGCGCTGACGATAGGAAGGGCACCATGCGTGGTGGCCTGCACCGCATCGCTGATGTAACCGATCACGGGCCTACCGGCTGCCATCGCCTCCACGGCGAATGTGCCATAGCTGCCCGTAGTGAACTGGTCGAGGACCACGTCGCTCTCCTTGACCAGTGCCTGCATCTCGGCCCAGGGAATGCCCTCGGCGAGCCTGAAGTCAATCACGCCCTTGTCATGCAGTTCGGTGAGCACGGGCATGATGCGGTCCGTACCCTTCGTCCAGCGCTTGGAGGGAGCGTGCAGCACGATGGGTCGCTTTCGCACCATCACGGGCTCATCGGTCGCCCACGATGCGACATCCACGACGAGCGGCGCCCACTTCGCGGTCGGCAAGTCATCGAGAAGATCGGGAGTCGTGACGTAGAGCGGCAGTCCGCATTCATCGGCGGTCCGACGGTTGACTTCCGCCTTGTCCTGAAGCTTCTTGGCCACACCTTCCGGAGCATCCCGGAACAACGAGTACTCGTGCCGTTCCAGATGCCGGGCCGGGTGCCGGATATCGCTGCCGTGCGACAGGAGCGCCACCTTGATACGAGCCTTGCGCAGTGCGGCAAGATCGCCCGCGACCGTGTCGCCGTTGAGCCCTCCGAAGACCGGCATGAAAGCATCGACGATCATGTGGGTGTACCGCCCCACAACTCGCTTCACCTGCTGAAGCTGAACGTCGAGGTCACCGAGTCGGGCGGCGTCGACGTACACGTCTGCGGGATAGTCGAACGTGTCGACACGCTGATTCATCACGACTTCGACGGAAACATCAGGGTTTGCCTGTGACAGGGCTTGGGCGAAGGCAGCTCCCTGACCGGCGTAGTTTGCTGGTCCGACGCCCAACTTGACCCGCGTGGACCCGAGCGTGTTCCAGACCGGCGCTCCGGCTTTGCCGCTGTTCGCACCCATCCGCTCGGCACCCGGGGACTCCTGGAGCGTCCACGGCACATCCGCCCGCGAGACCGGCGGGGTCTTCTTCGACAGCGTGCGGTACAGCTCCAGCAGCCCGGCGCTCTGATGCTCCCAGGAGAGCTCCTTGAGCACAGCCTCGGTGATGCGCTCGGCGAGCTCGCGGCGGCCCTTCAGGGCGCGGGACGCGGCAGCCACGAAACTCGTCGGATCGTCCCACGTGAAAACCTCGCCGAGCCCCTTCTCCTCCACGTATGCCTTGATCACACGCACATCGCTCGTAACCAGCGGGAGGCCGGCCTGAAGGTACTCGGAAACCTTCGTCGGAAGGGAGACCTCACAGTTGGGGACCCGCCTGAAGGGCGTCAGACCGATATCCGCGGAGGACAGATAGTCGGCCACCTCGTGCGGCGCTACATAGGGCACCAGATGGATGCGGTCTCGCACGCCAAGCGTCGCGGCAGTTGCCAGCAGCTCCTCCAGCAGCGGCGTCACCCGGCTGCAGACAAGCGCCAAGTGCACACCGGGGAGCTCGGGGAGTCCGTCGATGACCGCGTCCACCCCTCGCTCAGGGCCCAGCCATCCTGAGTACACCATGAGCGGAACCTGAGGATCCAGGCCACACACCTCGCGGACGGACGACCGCACCGCTCCGGACCCGATCACCTCACGGACCGGGGAGTTGCCCACCACCAGAGGCAGCCGGGAAAGCTTGTGGTCATCCTTGAGCAGTTCGGCCAGCTCCGTGGAGACGGTGACGACAGCGTCGGCACGACCGATGAACTCGGCCTCGGCCGCGGGAATGGCGCAGGCCTGCCGCGGGTTGGGCCACTCGACACCGCGGACGTACTCGTGCGCGTCATAGAGCCAGGCACAACGATGCCCGCTCGCCCGGAGCCGCGCGGCGCTGCGTGCAGCGGTCACGATCATGGTGGCGTCGTTGGCGTGGATGACGTCGGGCTTGAGTTCCTCGATCACGGGACCGAAAGCCAGATCCAGATCCACCAGCTGCGGCCAGTCGAGGCGCCAGTCACGGACCGGGACCCGGTCCTTCGGCGTTCGGCGCTGTTCCCACTTGAAGGCGCGGACCCGCAGCCGATGAACGGCACGACGGGCACGCAGTGCGGCCTTCAGCAAGGCTCGACGAGGCGGCTCCGACCAGGTGGTTTCGGCAGACGTCTGACGTACCCAGGCCCGGTAAGAGGCACGGTAACGGTTCAGCGCCGCCTGGTCGTGGATGCGGAACTGAGTCACGGCACCGCGCAACGGATGGGCCTTGCGGGACTTCACCGACTTCACGAACTCCGAGGTCACGGGAACCCTGATCACCTCGATCGGGCCCATCCTGGACCGCTGGACCTGTTTGGTGTCGCTCCTCCCGATCAACGTAACGTCCCAGCCGTCGCGAGCTGCCGCCACAGCTGTCTTTTGGACCCGCGAGTCGCCCGTGATGCCGTTGGCGACAATCACTGCAAGCCGCGGTCGGCGGGCAGGGGATTTCATTGGGTACTTCCTCCGGTGCAAGACAAACGAGCCGGTACCCTCTTCGCACTCCATGGAAGTGCGAAGAGGACCGGAGTGACGAGCAGTACGCCCACTGTTGGGAAGTCAGCCCGCCGCACTGTCGGTATCCAGCCGAACAGTTACGCCACTAGCAGCCGACTCCAGGACCGATGCTGCCACCTCCACCGTACGCAGACCCTGCCGCAGGGTGCAGATGTCGGCCGGTTCCCCCAGCACAGCGTCCCGGAAGAGCTCGTGCTCGACGAGCAGCGGCTCGCGCTTCGGGATCGCGTAACGGATCATGTCGCCCTCGGAGACACCGCGGAACGCGCGGAGCGCCTCCCACTCGGTGGTCACCGCGGCGTTGGAGTGGAACGTGAGGTCGGCGGTGAGGGTGTCGGCGATGAAGCAGCCGCGCTCGCCCGTGACCGAGGTGAAGCGCTCCTTGAGCGGGCTCAGCCAGTTGACCAGGTGGTTCACAATCGTGCCGTCGGAGAGCTTGCCGACGGCGGAGACCATGTCCTCGTGCGGGCGGCCGGACTTGGACACGGTGTGCGCGGCGATCGAGGTGTACGTCTGGCCGGTCACCCAGCCCGTCAGGTCGATGTCGTGCGTGGCGAGGTCCTTCACCACGCCGACATCGGCGATGCGGTGCGGGAAGGGTCCCTGGCGGCGGGTGACGACCTGGTACACGTCACCGAGCTCGCCGGCCTCCAGGCGGCTGCGCAGGGAGAGCAGCGCCGGGTTGCAGCGCTCGATGTGGCCGACACCGGCCACCAGAGCGCGCGACTCGAAGGCGTCCACGAGACGGCGGGCGCCCTCGACGGTGTCCGCGAGCGGCTTCTCGATCAGGGCGCAGACTCCGGCGTCGGCGAGCTGCAGACCGACTTCCTCGTGCAGCCCGGTGGGGCATGCCACGACGGCGTAGTCGATACCGAGGGCGAGGAGCTCCTCGACCGTGGACAGCACGGGAGCGCCCTGCGCCCAGCCGTTCTTGTCCCCCATCGGGTCGACGACACCGACCAGCGTGACGCCGTCGAGAGAGGCGAGCACCCGGGCGTGGTGACGCCCCATGGAACCGAGGCCGATCAGTCCGGCCTTGAGTACGGCGGTCACAGCTCGGCTCCCAGGGTGTTCACGGCGTCGGCGATGCGCTCCAGGTCCCGCTCGGAGAGCGAGGGATGGACGGGCAGCGAGACGACCTCGGCGGCGGCGCGCTCGGTCTCCGGCAGGTCCCACGTGCGGCCGGCCTTCTGGTCCGGCTCCCAGTAGGGCCTCAGCCGGTGGATCGGCGTCGGGTAGTAGACGGCGTTGCCGACGCCCGCCTCGGTGAGCACGGCCATCGCGGCGTCGCGGTCGCCCTGGATCCGGATCGTGTACTGGTGGTAGATGTGGCGTGCGCCCTCGGCGACCGGCGGGATGGTCACGGCCGGGGTGGTGATGTGCGCGTCGAGGTACGCGGCGTTGGCGCGGCGCTGCTCGGTCCAGCCGTTGAGCTTCGCCAGCTGCACACGGCCGACCGCTGCGGACACGTCCGTCATACGCATGTTGGCGCCGACGATCTCGTTGGCGTACCGCTGCTCCATGCCCTGGTTGCGCAGGAGGCGCAGGGTGCGGGCGAGCTCGGCGTCGGCCGTGGTGACCATGCCGCCTTCGAGGGAGTGCATGTTCTTCGTCGGGTAGAAGCTGAACGTTCCACCGGCTCCGAAGGCACCCACCGGCGTCCCGTTGAGGGCGGCGGCGTGCGCCTGGCAGGCGTCCTCGACGACGGCGAGCTTGTGCTTGTCCGCGATGGGCATGAGCTTGTCCATCGCCGCCGGGTGACCGTAGAGGTGCACCGGCATGATCGCGGCGGTACGCGGCGTGATCGCCGCTTCGACGGCTGCCGGGTCCAGGCCGAAGCTGCCGGGCTCGATGTCGGCGAAGACGACGTCGGCGCCGACGAGACGGACGGCGTTGGCGGACGCGGCGAAGGAGAACGAGGGGACGATCACTTCGTCACCCGGGCCGATGCCCAGCGCGAGCAGCAGGAGATGCAGTGCGGAGGTGCCGGAGTTGACGGCGACGCAGTGGCGGCCGTCGACCACCTCCGAGAAGCCCTCCTCGAATGCCGCCACTTCTGGCCCTTGCACCACGCGTCCGCTGCGCAGCACGCGTACGGCGGCCTCGATCTCTTCCTCACCGATGACCGGGCGGGCAGCAGGAATCGGCTGCTCGTTGATGCTCGTCATGGACGTCCTCCTTGAACACCGCAAGAGCTCTTTACTGGCAGAGATCTGAGGTGCGGGACGTCTTACGAGGTCGCGCTTAACCCCACCGGCGGAATGCCGACACCCTGCCGAGGAATCCGGGGCCGGCCTGTCCTTCACCGGTCACCCGGTCACCGTGTGTAGTTTCCATAAAGAGGATTCTGACAGCACAGCAACCGCCGTCACATTATCAGGGATTTCTCGTGCCATTTCTGGCCTGTTGACCAGCAGAGCCATCAGTTCGGAAACAGGCACGTGCCCCGCCCCGGGAGTCCGGGGCGGGGCACGTGGTGTCGCACGACCGCTGAGGACGTGCTCAGTTGGCCTACTCGGACTCGGCGGGCGAGGCCGGGGCCGAAGCCGTCACGGAGGGCGACGACTGCTCGGCGGCCACCGTCTTCTTCGAGGCGGCCTTCTTCGCGGTCGTCTTCTTCGCGGCGGTCTTCTTGGCGACCGTCTTCTTGGCTGCCGCCTTCTTGGCCGGAGCCTTCTTGGCGGCGGCCTTGCGGGCCGTCTTCTTGGCCGGCGCCTCCGCTTCCGTCTCGGTCTCGGCGTCCGTCTCCGCGTCCGTCTCCGGCGTGTCGGAAGCGGTGCCGGAGGCGGCCTCCGAAGCGGCTTCGGCCGCGGGCCCGGCCGTCACCACGACGACCTCCGCCTCTTCGGCGCCGGCGGGCGAGCCCGCCGGTGCGGTGGCCTTACGGGTGGCCCGGCGCCGCACACGCGGTGCCGCGACCGGAGCCGGGGCCTCGGCCTCGGCGGCCACGGGCGCCTCGGCGACAGGCTCCTCGACCGGGACCGAGACGACAGGTGACCCGACGACAGGGTCCTCCTCGGCGACCGGCTCCACCGTCTCGGCCTGCTTCGGCGAACCCGCGGGTGCGGTCGCCTTACGGGTCGCACGGCGACGCGTACGGCCCTGGACCGGCGCCTCGGCCTCGGCGGCCGGAGCGGCCACCGGGGTCTCGACGACCGGCTCGGGCTCGACGACCGGCTCGGGCTCGGCCACCGGCTCGGGTGCCCTCACTCGCTCGGCCGCGGCCTTCGGGGTGCCGGCCGGAGCCGACACCTTCCGGGTCGCGCGCCGACGGCCACGACGGCCCGCGGCCGCCTCGGCCTCGGCCGGGCTGCTGTACAGCTCCTCGTCGGGGACGAACTCCGGCTCGGGCAGCGCCACCGGAGCGGCGACCTCCGCCGCGACCTCGGCCTCGCTCTCGTGCTCGTGCTCGCTCTCGTGCTCGTCGGCCTGCTCGTGGTCGTGCTCGTGGACCTGGTCCACACCAACGCGGCCACGCTTCTTGGCGCGCTTGCCACCACCACCGCCGCCGGCCATGGTCGGCTGCTCCATGTGGACGATGACACCGCGTCCGTTGCAGTGGACACAGGTCTCGGAGAAGGACTCCAGCAGACCCTGGCCGACCCGCTTGCGGGTCATCTGGACCAGGCCGAGCGAAGTGACCTCGGCGACCTGGTGCTTCGTACGGTCACGGCCCAGGCACTCCAACAGACGCCGCAGCACGAGGTCCCGGTTGGACTCCAGCACCATGTCGATGAAGTCGACGACGACGATGCCACCGAGGTCGCGCAGCCGCAGCTGACGCACGATCTCCTCGGCCGCCTCCAGGTTGTTCTTGGTGACGGTCTCCTCGAGGTTTCCGCCCTGCCCGGTGAACTTGCCGGTGTTGACGTCGACGACGACCATCGCCTCGGTCTTGTCGATCACCAGCGAGCCGCCGCTCGGCAGATAGACCTTGCGGTCCAGCGCCTTCATCAGCTGCTCGTCGATCCGGTACGTCGCGAAGACGTCGACCTCCGAGGTCCAGCGGGACAGCCGGTCCGTCAGGTCCGGTGCCACCTGCGAGACATAGCCGTGGATCGTGTCCCACGCCTCGTCACCGCTGACGATGACCTTCGAGAAGTCCTCGTTGAAGATGTCGCGGACCACCCGGACCGTCATGTCCGGCTCGCCGTAGAGCAGCGTCGGCGCGTTGGAGCTGCCGCTGTTCTTCGACTTCCGCTGGATGTCCTCCCACTGCTCCTGCAGCCGCTCGACGTCACGGCGCAGCTCGTCCTCGCTCGCGCCCTCGGCGGCGGTGCGCACGATGACGCCCGCGTCCTCGGGGACGATCTTCTTGAGGATCGTCTTCAGGCGGGACCGCTCGGTGTCGGGCAGCTTGCGGCTGATCCCGGTCATCGAGCCCTCGGGCACGTAGACCAGATAGCGGCCGGGCAGCGACACCTGACTGGTCAGGCGGGCACCCTTGTGACCGATCGGGTCCTTCGTCACCTGGACGAGGACCGACTGGCCGGACTTCAGCGCGGACTCGATACGGCGGGGCCCGTGGGCCATCCCGAGCGCCTCGAAGTTCACCTCACCGGCGTACAGCACGGCGTTGCGGCCCTTGCCGATGTCGACGAACGCGGCCTCCATGGACGGCAGTACGTTCTGCACCTTGCCCAGGTAGACGTTGCCGACGTAGCTGGTGGCCTGTTCCTTGTTGACGTAGTGCTCGACGAGCACGTTGTCCTCGAGGACGCCGATCTGGGTGCGCTCGCCGCTCTGACGGACGACCATCACCCGCTCGACGGCCTCGCGGCGTGCCAGGAACTCCGCCTCGGTGATGATCGGCACCCGGCGGCGGCCCTGCTCGCGGCCTTCGCGGCGGCGCTGCTTCTTGGCCTCCATACGGGTCGAGCCCTTGATGGACTGGACCTCGTCGAACCCGGTGCCCGGCTCGCGCTCGGCTTCCTTCGCACGGCGCTCACGCGGCTCGCGGACCTTGACGACCGTACGCTCCGGGTCGTCCACACCGTTGTCGGCCTCGGCCGCGGACTCACCGCTGCGACGGCGACGGCGACGACGGCGACGGCTGCTGCTGGAGCCGGAGGCCGAGTCGTCGTCCTCGTCCTCGTTGTCGCCGTCGTGGTCGTCGTGCTCCTTGGTGCGCCCGCCCTCGTCCTCGGAACGGTCCGCGGGGGCCTCTTCGCCGTGCTCGGCGTCGTCCAGGTCGTTGCTCTCACCACGACGGCGGCGACGGCCACCACGACGGCGACGGCGCGAAGGCCGGTCCCCGTACTCGTCCGTCTCCTCGCCCTCGTGCTCGGCGTCCGCCTCGGCCTCGGGCTCTTCCTCGACAGGCTCCTCGACCGGAAGGCCGATGGGGCCCGCTGCGACCGGCTCGGCCTCGGCGGCCTCGGCGGCCTCACCGCGGCGACGGCGACGACGGCGCGAGCCGCCCTGCGGCGCGGCCTCGGCGGGCTCCGCCGGCTGCTCCACCGTCTCGGCGGTGGCGGACTCGGCCACGGGGGCCTGCTCGGCCTCCTCGACCTCGTCCTGCTCCGCCTCGGGACCTGTGGCGGCGGCTGCGGCGGCTGCGGTCTCCGGGGTCTGGAACATCGGCTCGGCGAAGACCGGGGCCTGGAAGACGGCCACGGCCGGACGCTCCGCGCGACGGCTCCTACGGACGGGCTCCTCGACCTTTCCGGTGAACTCCGGCCTGCCGGCCGTCGCGGTGGCCCTGCGGCGCTGGCGGCCGCGCGGGGCGGCCTCCTCGACCTGCTCGGGCTCGGCGGCGAGCTCCTCGGCCACGGCTGCGGGAAGGGTCTCGCCGGTCTCGACGACATCCTCCGCGACAGCGGGGGTCTCGGCGGACTGCGGGGCGCCCGCCGGAGCGGTCGCCTTACGGACCGCACGGCGGCGGCCACGCGGAGGTGCGGCATCGGCCTGGGGCGCTTCGACGGCCGCGGCCGTCGCGGGGGCCTCGGCAACCGGCTCCACGACTGTCTCGGGCTCGGCGGGTGCCTCGGCCTGCGGCGTACCGGCAGGGGCCGACGCGCGGCGCCGGGTACGGCCACGGGGGGCCTCGACGACCGGTACGGCTGCCGGCTCCTCGACGGGGGCGGCGGGCTCCTCCACGACTGCGGGGGCCTCCACGACTGCGGGGGTCTCGGCGGACTGCGGGGCGCCCGCCGGAGCGGTCGCCTTGCGCACGGCACGGCGGCGGCCACGCGGAGCCGCCGGGGCCTCGGCTGCCTCGGATGCTTCAGTGATGTCCGCGGCCGGCTCGGCGGCCGGCTCGGCCGGGGCCTGCTCGGTCACGGATTCGGCGGCGGTCTGCGGCGCACCGGCTGAAGCCGTGGCCTTACGGACCGCACGGCGGCGGGCACGCGGCGGGGCGGCGGACGCCTCGGCCTCGGCGGGCGCTGCGGCCTCGACCGTCACAGGGGTCTCTACGGCCGCAGGGGCCGCAGCAGCCTCAGCGGTCTCGGAGGTCGCGCCGGGGGCTCCCGCCGGAGCGGTCGCCTTGCGGACCGCACGGCGGCGGGCACGCGGAGGTGCGGCATCGTCCGTGCCGGTGGTCGCGGACTGCGCGGCGTCATCGGCCGGTATGGCCGACGCGACGTCCTCGGCGACTGCCGTTCCCGGCGCGCCGGTCGGCGGTCCCTCGGGACGCGAGGCAGCGCGGCGCCTGCGGCGCGGCGGCAGCTTGTCGCCGGGGCTGTTGCTGTCTTCGGTGTTCCCGTTGGTTCCGGGTTCGGTCGGCTCAAGCATGCGGGCTGTTCTCCCGTCACGCTCCCGGGCGCCGCGCCTGATTCCGGTCCGGCACGGTTCGCGTGATGTGCGCGATACCGCCGTCCGGGGCGCGGGCGCCGCACGGGAGCTGATGTCTGGCTCGCCGGTTCCGTACGCGGTGTGCGTACGGCCTGGCGAAAGTCTTCTGGTCAGTTCGCGGCCCGACCCAAGTGGTTCCCGGGTCGGAGGGCCGCGCTACAACGACCGCCTTACGCGGAACCTGCACCTTCCGGCGCCGTCGCGACGGCGGCCGGGGCGACCGCTGACGTAGCGGTCGGGGCTGCCTCGCGGTCGGGCGCGAGCGGGTCGGTCACCGTGCCGGACTCCTCGTCGAAGAGCCCCTGCGCCAGCCTGGTCACCGCTGCGGGGACCGGCGGCGCCAGGTCGGCCACAACGCGGAGACCGGACAGGACGTCGTCGGGTCGCACGGCAGGTGTCACGTGCCGCACTACCAGCCGCAGTATCGCACAGGGCTTGTCCCCGGGCCTATCAGCCGGTGGATCAAGAGCCTGCAGGTCGGCGACGGCGGCGCGGGCGTCGAAGGTGCGCATCCCGTTCTTCGCACGGCGCTGGACCTCTACGGCCTCGGCTGCCATGAAGGCGGAAACGGCCTTCGCCGCGTCCTCGACGGTCACACCGTCGAGGCGCAGCTCCCATACGGAGGCGGTCAGCCGGTCGGCGAGACCCGATGTGCGGGCCTCCACCGCGTCGGTGACGTCCAGGCCGTCGGGCAGCGACTCGTTGAGCAGGTCCCGCAGGGTGTCCGGGTCACGCGCCTCGGTGAGCGCGATCTCCAGGAACTCGGCCTCGCTGCCCGTGCCGGTGGGAGCGGCATTGGCGTAGGAGACCTTCGGGTGGGGCGTGAAGCCCGCCGAGTACGCCATGGGCACCTCGGAGCGGCGCAGCGCCCGCTCGAAGGCACGCTGGAAGTCTCGGTGACTGGTGAACCGGAGGCGGCCCCGCTTCGTGTAGCGCAGTCGGATGCGCTGCACTGCCGGTGCGGGCGGCGGACCTTCGGGCTGTCGCTTGCCCAGTGGTTCTTCTCCTCGGTGCGGGGCGGACGCGGTGGCGTACCGCCCACGAAGTATGGGGTGCCCCGGGGTGTCCGCTCCGGCTCACCCCCGCTTGACGGCTTGCGCTGTCAGCGGGGAGATCTCGGGTGCGGGCGCCGCGCTGGGATCAGTCGTTGCATGGTGCTCGCCACCCAGCCTACGCGCAGCGGACCCGTTGAGTTCCCGGGGCTGGGCCACCCGTCGCTTTCCTGCGAGTGCTCTCCACGCGTCGCGGCGGGCCTGTCGCACGGTTTCCCGTGCCGCGCCCAGCGCGCTGCGCGCCGCGCGTCCCGCCTCCAGAACCGCCCGCCGGGCCGGTGCCAGGACGTGGTCCCGGACGAAATGTCCGACCGGGGTGCACACCCTTCGATATGCCCAAATCATCGGCGCGCCGACGAGATTCCACGCCAGCCAGGCCAGCACCCGGCCGACTGCGCGCGAGATGAACCCGGCGATGCGCCACCCCATGGCGAACGCGGCAAGGAGCTCGCGGCCGACCGGGGCCAGGATCCGCCGGTACGTCCAGACGACGGGGACGACGAGCAGGACGGTGAGCAGCCACACGGTGCCGTGGCCGAGCGGGGTCAGCAGCCGCCGGTACGACCACATCAGCGGCAGCGCGACCAGGTTCCGCGCCATCCAGGTGAGCGCGTGGCCCAGCGGGGTGAGGACGTACTTCCACAGGCCCACCACCGGCCACACGAACAGCGCGGTCAGCACCCACCCCAGCGCGCGGGCGATCCCCCGTCCGGCGGGTGCGAGCAGCGTGCGGCCGATCCACCCGAGGCCGTGCCCGAGCGGGGTGAGGACGGCGGCGTACAACCAGCCGAGCGGAACGGCGATGCCGTAGCGGACCACGGGGACGACGACGTAACGCCACAGACCGACCCACGGCCACACCAGGAGGGCGGTCGCGAGCCACCGCAGCGCGTGGCCGAGGGGGGTGAGGACGGAGCGGTACAGCCACACCGCCGGAGTCGCGACCAGTACGTCGAAGAGCCGGGCCAGCCCCCGGCCGAGCGGACGCAGGAGGACGCGGTCCGCGCCACGGGCGCCTGCGACGAGGACGTCCCAGACCATCCGTACGGGCAGGACGAACACCAGCACCACGATCCGCACCGGAATCCTGACCAGGGTGGTCAGACAGCCGTCGCCCGGCTCGTACCGCGCGGGCGCCTGGTGCTTTCCGTACGGAGTGGGCTGCGCTTCCTGGTCCATGACGGGGATGACGCGAAGGCCCGGTCCGTGGTTTACGGAACCGGGCCTTCGTCACCGAGTTGTCACTCGGATGCGGAGTGCGACGCCTTCTACTTCACAACCGAGAGCGGCAGCAGCTTCTTACCGCTCTCGCTCAGTTGTGGCCATGTGTCGAACTGCGGACACACGCCACAGTCGAAGCAGGGCGTCCAGCGGCAGTCCTCGACCTCGGTCTCGTCGAGCGAGTCCTGCCAGTCCTCCCACAGCCAGTCCTTGTCGAGACCGGAGTCCAGGTGGTCCCAGGGCAGGACCTCCTCGTACGTCCGCTCCCGGGTGGTGTACCAGTCGACGTCCACGCCGAAGTCGGGCAGCGTCTTCTCGGCGCTCTTCATCCACAGGTCGTAGCTGAAGTGCTCGCGCCAGCCGTCGAAGCGGCCGCCGGCCTCGTAGACCGCGCGGATGACGGAGCCGATGCGGCGGTCGCCACGCGAGAGCAGGCCCTCGACGATGCCGGGCTTGCCGTCGTGGTAGCGGAAACCGATCGAGCGGCCGTACTTCTTGTCGTCGCGGATCTTGTCCCTGAGCTTCTTCAGCCGGGCGTCGGTCTCCTCGGCGCTGAGCTGCGGCGCCCACTGGAACGGGGTGTGCGGCTTGGGGACGAAGCCGCCGATGGAGACGGTGCAGCGGATGTCGTTCTGTCCGGACACCTCGCGGCCCTTGGCGATCACCTTGACCGCCATGTCGGCGATCTGGAGGACGTCCTCGTCGGTCTCGGTGGGCAGGCCGCACATGAAGTACAGCTTCACCTGGCGCCAGCCGTTGCCGTACGCGGTGGAGACCGTACGGATCAGGTCCTCCTCCGAGACCATCTTGTTGATGACCTTGCGCAGCCGCTCGGAGCCGCCTTCGGGCGCGAACGTGAGGCCGGAGCGACGGCCGTTACGCGTCAGCTCGTTGGCCAGGTCCACGTTGAAAGCGTCGACACGGGTCGAGGGCAGCGAGAGACCGATCTTGTCCTCGGTGTACCGGTCGGCGAGGCCCTTGGCGATCTCGCCGATCTCCGAGTGGTCGGCGGAGGAGAGCGAGAGCAGACCGACCTCTTCGAAGCCGGTCGCCTTGAGGCCCTTCTCGACCATTTCGCCGATGCCGGTGATGCTTCGCTCCCGCACGGGGCGCGTGATCATGCCGGCCTGGCAGAAACGGCAGCCGCGGGTGCAGCCGCGGAAGATCTCGACGGACATCCGTTCGTGGACGGTCTCGGCGAGGGGGACGAGGGGCTGCTTCGGGTACGGCCACTCGTCGAGGTCCATGACGGTGTGCTTGGACACCCGCCACGGCACGCCCGACTTGTTGGGCACGACGCGGCCGATGCGGCCGTCGGGGAGGTATTCGACGTCGTAGAAGCGCGGGACGTAGACGCCGCCGGTCTTCGCGAGGCGGAACAGCACCTCTTCACGCCCGCCGGGGCGGCCCTCGGCCTTCCAGGCGCGGACGATCTCGGTGATCTCCAGGACCGCCTGCTCGCCGTCGCCGATGACCGCGCAGTCGATGAACTCCGCGATCGGCTCGGGGTTGAAGGCCGCGTGGCCGCCCGCGAGCACGATCGGGTCGTCGACGGTGCGGTCCTCGGCCTCCAGCGGGATGCCCGCGAGGTCCAGGGCGGTGAGCATGTTGGTGTAGCCGAGCTCGGTGGAGAAGCTCAGGCCGAACACGTCGAACGCCCCGACGGGCCGGTGGCTGTCCACGGTGAACTGCGGCACCTTGTGCTCGCGCATCAGCGCTTCGAGGTCCGGCCAGACGCTGTACGTGCGTTCGGCGAGGACTCCCTGGCGCTCGTTGAGAACCTCGTACAGGATCATGACGCCCTGGTTGGGCAGTCCGACCTCGTACGCGTCCGGGTACATCAGGGCCCAGCGGACGTCGCATTCGTCCCACGGCTTGACGGTGGAGTTGAGCTCACCGCCGACGTACTGGATAGGCTTCTGCACATGCGGGAGCAGAGCTTCGAGCTGTGGGAAGACCGACTCGGCAGACATCTGGGGACCTTCGTGAGCTGGCAGGGGTGACCATCCAGCGTACCCCGGGGCTCAGCCCTTCAACGCCGACCGGACGCCGGGCCGGGAGGCCCTGGCCCAGACCTCGGGCAGTGTCCGCTCCATGTCCGTGGCGGCCGCCTGTTCCTGTCCGTGGAGGAGTCCCCAGGTGAAGGCGCTCTCCCCCGCCGCGTGCGACTGGATCCCCAGGTCCCGCAGGGCGTCACGGGCGAGCACGCTGTCCTGGTGGTCGCCGAGGACCTCCTGTACGGCCTTCATCCGCTTGGCGAACCGCTTGGCCGATCTGCCGAGCGCGGGCCGGGCCGCCTCCCCCGCGTACCGCGCGCGCTTAGCCGCCTTGCGGGCCTCGTGCATGGCCAAGTCCCGGTCCTCGCCGGGCGGCTGGTCCACGGCGTGGCCGACGCGGGTGGCGAGCCGCTCGTAGTCCTTGAGTACGGCACGGGGCAGCGCGTCCCGGGGCTCCCGGGCGGCGGCGGGCAGCAGGGGCGGGTCGGCGAGGAGCGCGTCGAGGGACTCCAGGAGCGCCACGTAGCGCTTTCCGTCGAGTACGGCCGTGATGCGGCGTTCCGAGCCGGTGCGCCGGGTCACCGACCAGATGCGCAGGCGGCTGCGCACGGGGCCCAGCAGCAGGGTGGACGGCAGTCCGGCGATGCGGGTGTGGAGGCGTTCGTCGAGGACTTCCCGGTCGCGGTCGACGCCGAGCTCGTCGGCCAGCCACTTCAGCTCGGCGCCGAGGGAGTCGGTGACCGTCCGGTCGAGGATCTTCCGGTACGTCTTGAAGGCGCTGCGCAGCCGGCGGGTGGCGACGCGCATCTGGTGCACGGAGTCCGGGAGTCCTCGGCGTACGGCCGGGTCGTAGGCGATGAGGGCCTCGGCCTGGGCGCGGACGTAGGCGAGGACGTGGTCGCCCGCGGTCGGGAGCGGCTGGGTCTTCTTCTGCTTCGCCCGCTTCCTCTCCGGTGGCCGGCGCGTCTCGGCGGGGGTCGTCTCCGTGAGGGCCCTGGCCAGCTTGGAGGCGGAGGCGGAGGGCTGTACTCCGGCCTTGCGAAGCCGTTTCTCGACGGCGTCGAGGAAGGCGGGGTCGCCGTCGTCCGCGAGTTCGACCTCGATCTCGGTCCACGCGGCGGTGGTGCCCCGGCCCCGCCCGGTGAGCCGTTCGGCGAGGACCTCGTCGACGCTCAGCTCGGCCAGGAGGGCGCCGTCCGCGTCGACGAGGTGGTGGACGTCCCGGGCTGAGAGCAGCCGGACGACGGGGAGTACGTCGGCGTCCCGGACCCTGGAGCGGAGCAGTCCGGCGAGGCTGTGCGGCAGGGTGTCGCCGAGCGGGGCCCGGATCTCGTCGCGGACCCCGGGGGCGACCGGGAGTTTGAGGTGCCAGCCCTCGTCGGCGCCGCCGGTCCTGCGCCGCAGGGTGAGGGAGCCGGCCGCGAGCCGGAGGTCCTCCGTGTCGTAGTAGACGGCGTCGAGTTCGGTGACGCCGTGGTGGGTGACGTCCGAAACCCCGGCCACCCTCGTCAGGTCGGGCAGCCGGGTATCGGAAGTGGCTTCGTACTTCCGCTCGATCTCGCGCTTCGCGTCCGCCATATACCGAATCTAGACGGGTTGCGCGCTCAGGGGCCAGGGGGCGGCGGCCGTCCGGCCGTGGATCAGGCGGTGATCGGCCGCTGGACCCGGATCGACTGGAGCAGCCCGACCGCCACCCACACGGCGAACATCGATGACCCTCCGTACGAGACGAACGGCAGCGGCAGTCCGGCGACCGGCATGATGCCGAGGGTCATTCCGATGTTCTCGAAGGACTGGAACGCGAACCAGGCGATGATCCCGGCGGCGACGATCGTGCCGTACAGCTCGGTCGTCTCGCGGGCGATCCGGCAGGCGCGCCACAGGACGACGCCGAGGAGGACGATGATCAGTCCCGCGCCGAGGAAGCCCAGTTCCTCTCCGGCGACGGTGAAGACGAAGTCCGTCTGCTGCTCGGGGACGAACTGGCCGGTGGTCTGCGAGCCCTTGAAGAGGCCGGTCCCGAAGAGGCCGCCCGAGCCGATCGCGATACGGGCCTGGTTGGTGTTGTAGCCGACGCCCGCCGGGTCCAGTGCCGGGTTCGCGAAGGCGGCGAACCGGGCGATCTGGTAGTCGTCCAGGAGGCCGAGCTGCCAGATCGAGACGGCGCCGACGCTGCCCGCTCCCAGGAGTCCGAAGACCCAGCGGTTGGACGCGCCGGAGGCGAGGAGCACGCCGAGGACGATGACGGCCATCACCATGACGGAGCCGAGGTCGGGCATCAGCATGACGATCGCTATCGGGATGAGCGCCAGGCCGAGCGATTTGGCGACGGTGCGATGGTCGGGGTGCAGCTGGTCGCCGGCGTCGACGCGGGCGGCGAGCAGCATGGCCATACCGAGGATGATCGTGATCTTGGTGAACTCGGAGGGCTGGAGGGAGAAGCCGGCACCGATCTTGATCCAGGCGTGGGCGCCGTTGACCGTGGCGCCCAGCGGGCTGAGGACCGCCAGGACCAGGACCACCGAGAGGCCGTAGAGGACCGGGACGGCGCCGCGGAGGGTGCGGTGGCCGAGCCAGATGGTCCCGATCATCAGGGCGACGCCGATTCCGGTGTTGAGCGCGTGCCGGAAGAAGAAGAAGTACGGGTCGCCCTGGGTGAGCGCGTCACGGTTGCGGGTCGCCGACCAGACCAGCAGCGAGCCGATGAAGGAGAGCGCGAGCGCGGAGCCGAGCAGCGGCCAGTCGAGCCGCCGTACGAGGGAGTCGCGGGCGGTGATCCTGCCCCAGGAGGACCGCTCGGGGCCGTATCGGGAGACGGAGAAGCCGGCCATCAGTCGCGCCTTCCCGGTGCTCCCGCGAGTGCCTGCTGTCCCTCTTGGAGGGGCTTCTGCGGGACGTAGGGCTTGATCGTCGGTGCGTTGATCGATCCGTCGGGCTGGATCTTCGGCAGCGTCTTCTGCGGCTTGGGCAGGAGGGCCTTCTTCGGGTCCTGCTTGCCTGCGGCGTCGAGGCCGTAGAGCGCGTTGTAGATGTTGCGCACGGCGGGCCCGGACGCGCCGGAACCCGTACCGCCCTGGGAGATCGTCATGACGATCGAGTAGTCATCGGTGTAGGTGGCGAACCAGGAGGTCGTCTGCTTGCCGTAGACCTCGGCCGTGCCCGTCTTGGCGTGCATCGGGATCTTGTCCTGGGGCCAGCCGCCGAACCGCCAGGCGGCGCTGCCCCGGGTCGCGACACCCGCGAGGGCTTCGTCTATCTCGTCGCGCGTGTCTCCCTGGAAGGGGAGCTTGCCGTGCGACTTCGGCGCGATCTCGCGGACGGTCCTGCCGTCGCCGCTGACGATGGCCTTGCCGACGGTCGGGTTGTACAGCGTGCCGCCGTTGGAGATGGCCGCGTAGATCGTCGCCATCTGGATCGGTGTGACGAGGGTGTCGCCCTGGCCGATCGAGTAGTTGACGGAGTCACCGGCGCGCATCTTGTCGCCCTCGAGGCAGTTCTCGTACGCGATGATCTCGACGTACGTGCCGTTCTTCTTGCCCTGCTTGCACCAGCCGTCCTTGTTCAGCCGGAAGAAGTTCTCCTTCCACTGGCGGTCGGGGACGCGGCCGGTGACCTCGTTGGGGAGGTCGATGCCGGTCTCCTTGCCGAGACCGAACTGATGGGCCGTCTTGTAGAACCAGTCGTTGGCCTTCTTCTTCGGCTGGGTGCCGCCGTCCCGCTGCCACTCCTTGTGCGCGAGGCCGTAGTAGACGGTGTCGCAGGAGACTTCGAGGGCGCGGCCGAGCGTGATGCTGCCGTAGCCCTGGGACTCGAAGTTCTTGAAGACCTGTCCGCCGATGGAGTAGGAGCTGGGGCAGGGGTAGTTGCCGTCGAAGGAGTAGCCGGCGTTGACCGCGGCGGTCGAGGAGACGACCTTGAAGATGGATCCGGGGGCTGCCTGTCCCTGGATGGCCCGGTTCAGCAGCGGGAAGTTGGAATTCTTGCCGGTGAGTTTCGCGTAGTCCTTGGCGGAGATGCCGCCCACCCAGGCGTTGGGGTCGTAGGTGGGCAGGGAGGCCATCGAGACGATTCGGCCGGTCTTCGACTCCATGACGACGACAGCGCCCGAGTCGGCCTTGTAGAGCTCGTTGGTGTTGCGGTCCATCTCCTTGCGGGCCGTCTCCATCGCCTTGTTCAGTTCGTACTCGGCGACGGCCTGGACCCGTGCGTCGATGGAGGTGACGACGCTCGCGCCGGGCTCCGCCTTGTCGTTCTCGGCCTCTCCGATGACGCGGCCGAGGTTGTCGACCTCGTAGCGGGTGACGCCGGCCTTGCCGCGCAGTTCCTTGTCGTACGTGCGCTCCAGACCGGAACGGCCGACCTGGTCGGAGCGGAGGTACGGGGAGTCGCTGTCCTGGGCCTTGGTGAGCTCTTCGTCGGTGACCGGCGAGAGGTAGCCGAGGACCTGGGCGGTGTTGGCCTTGCCGGGTGCCGCGTAGCGGCGTACGGCGGTGGGTTCGGCGGTGATGCCGGGGAAGTCCTCGGCGCGCTCACGGATCTGGAGGGCCTGCTGCGTGGTGGCCTCGTCCGTCACCGGGATGGGCTGGTAGGGCGAGCCGTTCCAGCAGGGCTGAGGCGTCTTGGAGTCGCAGAGGCGGACCTTGTCGAGGACGTCCTTGGGCTTCATGTCCAGGACTTCGGCCAGCCGGGTGAGGACGCCTTCGCCGTCGTCCTTCATCTTCATCAGCTCGGTGCGGCTGGCGGAGACGACGAGACGGGTCTCGTTGTCGGCGAGGGGTACGCCGCGCGCGTCGAGGATGGCGCCGCGGACGGCGGGCTGGACGACCTGCTGGACGTGGTTGTTCTTGGCCTCGTCGGTGTACTCCTGTCCGTTGCGGATCTGGAGGTACCAGAGACGGCCGCCGAGTGTCAGCAGCAGGGAGAAGACGAGGACCTGAATGACGATGAGGCGGATCTGGACCCGCTGGGTCCGTCCGGTCTCGGGAATGTTGCTCACGCGGCGCCCCCGGTGGTGGTCAGGTGCTGGTCCGGCCTCACAGTCGCTTGACCCCCTTGATCCTTCCGGCGCGTGCGGCGCGGTTGCGGGCGGCCTTGACGCGCAGTCCGCCGCGCTGGCTGCCGATACGAAGTCCTGTGCCCGAGGAGAGCCAGCCGGCGGCGACGCCGCCGCCGCCGCCGCTCGAACTCTCGGCGAGCGGGTCGTTGTCGGTACGTCTGGCGATCGCCATGAAGAGCGGCACGGTGAACGGCGCGAGGAGCAGATCGTAGACCGCGGCGGTGAACAGCAGACTGCCCAGGCCAACATGGCGGGCGGCCGTGTCACCGACGAGGGCGCCGACACCCGCGTACAGCAGGGTCGATCCGACGGCCGCGGCGACGACGACGGCCATCGGGACGAACGCCGACTTGAGCTGCCCGTTCTCCGGCCTGGCCAGGCCCACGAGGTAGCCGATGATGCAGAGCACCAGGGCGTAGCGCCCGGCGGCGTGGTCGGCGGGAGGTGCCAGATCGGCGAGGAGCCCCGCGCCGAAGCCGATGAGGGCGCCGCTGACGTGCCCGTAGACGAGGGCGAGGGCGACCACGACGAGCAGCAGCAGGTCGGGGACGGCGCCGGGGAGCTGGAGCCGGGCGAGTACGGATACCTGGACGACGAGGGCGAACACGACCAGGGCGACGGAGAGCAGAGTCCGGTTGAGGCGCATGGGGATCAGCTCTACTCCTGGTCGGGTGCGGTGTTGCCGGCGGGATCGGCCGGGTCGGCGTTGCCCTGCGGGTCGGCGGGGTCGGCGTTGCCCTGCGGGTCGGCGGGGTTCTCCGCGGGTTTGTCGGTCTCGTTGACGTTCCCGACGACCTTTCCGCTGCCGTCGACGAGGTCGCCGTTGGGCTGGAGGGTGACCGTGACCGTCGGTGTGGGCTTGGGCTTCTCGGGCTTCTTCGGCTGCTTGGGCAGGACCATGTCGCGGGGGTCCTCGCGCGGTGCCTGGACGACGATGCCGACGATGTCGAGCTTGGTGAAGCCGACGTACGGCTTCACGTAGACCGTCCGGGTCAGGGCGCCGCCGGACGGGTCGACGCGGACGACCTCACCGACGGGGACTCCGGGCACGAACGGCTTGTCCTTGCTTGAGCCGAAGGTGACGAGGCGGTCGCCGTTCTTCACCTTGGCCTTGCCGTTGAGGAACTGGACCGAGAGCGGCCGTGAACCCTGGCCGGTGGCGAAGCCGAGTTCGTCGGTCTTCTCCATCCGGGTGCCGACGGTGAAGTCGGGGTCGTTGGCCAGCAGGACGGTCGCGGTGTTCGGTCCGACGGTGGTGACCCGGCCGACCAGCCCCTCACCGTTGAGTACGGTCATGTCGCGCTTGAGGCCGTCGTTGGCACCGGCGTCGATGGTGATCGTCCAGGAGAAGCCCTGGGCCGCTCCTATGGCGATGACCTCGGCGGCCTTGATGCCGTACTGCCCGGCGCCCGCGTTCTTCATCATCGCGTCGAGCTGTCGGACGCGGCTGCGGTTGCGGTCGTCGCTGCCGAGCTTCGCCTTCAGCGCCGCGTTCTCGTGTTCGAGGGCCGCGATCCGGTCGTGCCGGTCACCGGAATCCCGTACGGCGCCTATGGCGTTGCCCACCGGGTCCACTGCTGCCGCGACGCCGTTCTCGACCGGTCCGAAGACCGTTGCGGCGGCCTGCCGGGCGCCGTCCACCGGTGACTCCTCGCCGCCACGGATGTCCACCGTGATCAGTGCGAACGCGGTGGCGATCAGCAGCACCAGGAGCAGCCGGCTCTCTCGTGTGTCCCTCACGTGCGGCGGCCGTGCCTTCCTCGTCGGAATGTTCGTGCCTGTATGTCAACGTTGTGTCATGCGGGGCGGCAGCGTCCGCCCGGCCCCCGCACCCGTCGGGGCGTGGGGGCCGACCGAGGGATCGGTCACCTGCGCGGCTGGGCGTCCAGCACCTGCTGGAGCGCCTCGAACTCCTCGACGCACTTGCCGGCGCCGAGCGCCACGGAGTCCAGCGGGTCCTCGGCGATGTGGATCGGCATGCCGGTCTCCTGGCGGAGCCGCTCGTCGAGACCGCGCAGCAGCGCGCCGCCACCGGTGAGGACGATGCCCCGGTCCATGACGTCACCGGAGAGCTCCGGCGGGCACTTGTCCAGCGTCGTCTTCACCGCGTCGACGATCGCGTTGACCGGCTCCTCGATGGCCTTGCGGACCTCGGCGGCCGAGATGACGACGGTCTTGGGGAGCCCCGATACGAGGTCGCGGCCCCGGATCTCGGTGTGCTCGTCCTTCTCCAGCTCGTACGCGGAACCGATCGTGATCTTGATCTGTTCGGCGGTCCGCTCACCGAGGAGGAGCGAGTACTCCTTCTTGATGTGCTGGATGATCGCGTTGTCCAGTTCGTCACCGGCGACCCGGATCGACTGGGCAGTGACGATTCCGCCGAGCGAGATCACCGCGACCTCGGTGGTGCCGCCGCCGATGTCGACGACCATGTTCCCGGTGGCCTCGTGGACCGGCAGGCCCGAGCCGATGGCAGCCGCCATGGGCTCCTCGATGATGTGCACCTGACGCGCGCCGGCCTGCGTCGATGCTTCGATGACGGCGCGTCGCTCGACCCCTGTGATGCCGGAGGGCACACAGACGACGACGCGGGGGCGGGCCAGATAGCGGCGCTTGTGGATCTTGAGGATGAAGTAGCGGAGCATGCGCTCCGTGATCTCGAAGTCGGCGATCACGCCGTCCTTCAGCGGCCGCACGGCAACGATGTTGCCCGGCGTGCGGCCGATCATCTTCTTGGCCTCGGAGCCGACCGCGAGGATGCCGCCCGTGTTGGTGTTGATGGCCACGACGGACGGCTCGTTCAGAACGATGCCGCGCCCCCTGACGTACACCAGCGTGTTGGCAGTCCCGAGGTCGATAGCCATGTCACGGCCGATGAACGACATTGAGTTCCCCTTGTTCCCCATGAGGATGCGTCGGGCCTTCCCAATTGAAGCGATTGGCTTGTTTTTGGTAGGCGAGGTTGGCGCTGTGGGCGTGGAAGCTTCCATCGTAGTGCCGTGAGCACGGACACAGCGCGACGGTCCTTCGCCAATGCGGGTGGAACGGGTACCCGCTCCACTCATGGTGACGATACGTCGGAAGGATGCGTTCCCGCGATCGCTGACCCTATGCCGAAGGGCGGCCGAATTACTTCGGTCGCCCCAGGTCATGAGCGCTGTTTGGCTGATCCGAGGTCAGGAAAGTCCGGGAAAGAACAGCTTCAGTTCTCGCTCTGCGGACTCCGCGGAGTCCGAGGCGTGGATGAGGTTCTCGCGGGTGATGGAGCCGAAGTCACCACGGATCGAGCCGGGCGCGGCGGCGATCGGGTCGGTCGGACCGGCGAGGGCGCGGACGCCCTCGATCACCCGCTCGCCTTCGGCCACAAGAGCGACGACGGGGCCGGATGCCATGAACTCGACGAGCGGCTCGTAGAACGGACGGCCCTTGTGCTCCCCGTAGTGCTGCTCCAGAGTCTCCTGGTCGAGCGTGCGCAGCTCCAGCGCGGTGATCTGCCAGCCGGCCTTGCGCTCGATGCGGCCGACGATCTCGCCGATCAGCCCACGCCGGACGGCGTCGGGCTTCAGAAGGACGAGGGTGCGCTGAGTCATGTACGGCTCCTTGCAGGCATACGGGTGCGGTGAAAAGCGAGATTACAGGGGTACCCGAACGGGCCGGCGGCCGGGTTTACGTGCCGTCACCGACGGGCGACGGCACGATGGACATCAGCCCGCCGCCGGGGTCTGTGCCGCCTCCTGCGCCGCCCACCTGGCCTTCGCCTCGTCGATCTTGCGCCCGTAGTGCACGGAGGCCCACCACAGGGCGCCGAAGGCCAGACCGAGGACGAACATCGCCGGGACGAAGAAGCCGCTCAGCACCAGGGCGATCTGGAACGCCCAGCCCAGCTGTACGCCGCCGGGGCGGGTGATGAGGCCGCAGAGGAGCACGGAGAGCACCATGCCGATGCCGCAGACCGTCCACACCGTGGCCGTGGACAGGCCGTCCGACTTCATGGCCACCAGGCCGGCGAAGCCGATGACGAAGAACTCGCCGATCAGTGTCGACGCGCAGAGCATACGCACGGTCAGCCCCTTCCCAGAAGCAGTCGGGCCTCGCCGACGGTGATCACGGAACCGGTCACGAGGACGCCCGCTCCCGCGTACTCGTCCTCTTCCTCGGCCAGGGTGATCGCCGCCTCCAGCGCGTCGTCGAGGCGCGGCTCGACCTGCACGCGGTCGTTGCCGAAGACCTCCACGGCGATCGCGGCCAGCTCGTCCACGTTCATCGCACGACCGCTGGAGTTCTGCGTGATGACGATCTCGGCGAAGATCGGCTCGAAGGCTTCGAGCAGCCCCCGGACGTCCTTGTCGCCGCTCGTGCCGACCACTCCGATGAGCCGCGAGAAGCTGAACGCCTCCGTCAGCCCTTCCGCTGCGGCGCGGGCGCCCGCAGGGTTGTGGGCGGCGTCCAGGACCACGGTCGGGCTGCTGCGCATGACTTCGAGGCGGCCCGGCGAGACGACCGAGGCGAACGCCTTGCGGACCGCCTCGATGCCCAGCGAGCCGCTCCGCTCGGAGCCGATGCCGAAGAAGGCCTCGACCGCGGCGAGCGCGACCGCCGCGTTGCGGGCCTGGTGGGCGCCGTACAGCGGGAGGAAGATCCCGTCGTACTCGCCGCCGAGTCCGCGCAGGGTCAGGAACTGGCCTCCGACCGCGATCTCCCGGGAGACGATGCCGAACTCCATGCCCTCGCGGGCCACGGTGGCGTCCACCTCGACGGCCTTCTTCAGCATCACCTGAGCTGCGTCCACGGGCTGCTGCGCCAGGATGACCGTCGCGTCCTGCTTGATGACGCCGGCCTTCTCCCCCGCGATCTCCGCGGGCGTGTTGCCGAGGCGGTCCGTGTGGTCCAGCGAGATGGGGGTGACGACCGCGACCGTGGCGTCGATGACGTTCGTCGCGTCCCAGGTGCCGCCCATGCCGACCTCGACGACCGCGACATCGACCGGCGCGTCGGCGAAGGCCGCGTACGCCATGCCCGTCAGCACCTCGAAGAACGACAGCCGGATCTCCTGCTGGGCGTCGACCATCTCGACGTACGGCTTGATGTCCTCGTACGTCTCGATGAAGCGCTCGGCCTCGACCGGGGCGCCGTCCAGGCTGATCCGCTCGGTGATCGACTGGACGTGCGGCGAGGTGTAGCGGCCGGTGCGCAGGTCGAAGGCGTTCAGCAGGCCCTCGATCATGCGGGCCGTGCTCGTCTTGCCGTTGGTCCCCGTGATGTGGATGGAGGGGTACGCGCGCTGCGGGTCACCGAGCACGTCCATCAGTGCCGCGATGCGGGTCACCGACGGTTCGAGCTTGGTCTCGCCCCAGCGGCCGGCGAGCTCCCGCTCGACGGCGCGCAGTGCCTTGTCGGTCTCCGGGTCGGTGGGACGGGTGGGAACCTCGGCGCCCTCCGGCGGTCCCGAATGGGTGCGCAGTGTGCGGCTCCCGGCCTCGATCACCGCCAGGTCGGGGTCGCGCTGGGTCTCGGCGTCGACGATCTCGTCGAAGCTGTTGTCGCTGGGGTCGGGCTGCTCGGTCACGGGACCAGTCTACGGAGGACCACCGACACGGCCCGCTACCCGCCCTCCCCCACTCCTTCTCCGCAGTACGAGTAAGGCCCGGACCGAGGTCCGGGCCTTACTCGTGGGCGATGATCAGGCTGCGGGCAGGCTGTCCAGCTGTCCCTGGATTCGCGCGATGTCCGCCTCGGCCTTGGTCAGGCGGCCACGGATCTTCTCGACGACGTGCTCCGGGGCCTTCGCCACGAACGCCTCGTTGCCGAGCTTGCCGTTGGCCTGCTTGACCTCGGACCGGGCCGCGTCCAGGTCCTTCGTCAGGCGCTTGCGCTCCGCAGCGACGTCGATCGTGCCGGAGAGGTCGAGCGCCACGGTGGCGCCCGCGACCGGCAGCGTCGCCGTGGCCTGGAAGCCCTCCTCGGCGGGCTGGAGACGCAGCAGCTGACGGATGGCCGCCTCGTGCGGGGCGAGCGCCGTACCGGTCAGGGTCAGCTGGGCCGGAACCTTCTGGCCCGGCTGGAGCCCCTGGTCGGAGCGGAACCTGCGGACCTCGGTGACGACCTGCTGGACCAGCTCGATCTCCTTCTCCGCGGCGGGGTCGCGGAAGCCGGAGTCGGTGGGCCAGTCGGCGACGACGAGGGACTCGCCGCCGGTGAGGGTCGTCCAGAGCTGCTCCGTGACGAACGGGACGATCGGGTGCAGGACCCGGAGCGTCACGTCCAGGACCTCGCCGAGGACGCGGGCGGACACCTTGGCCTGCTCGCCGCCGGCGAAGAACGTCGTCTTGGACAGCTCGACGTACCAGTCGAAGACCTCGTCCCACGCGAAGTGGTAGAGCGCCTCGCTGAGCTTGGCGAACTGGAAGTCGTCGTACAGCGCGTCGACCTCGGCGACCGTCGCGTTGAGCCGCGACAGAACCCAGCGGTCGGTCGCGGACATCTCCTCGACGGGAGGCAGCGGACCCTCGACGGTCGCGCCGTTCATCATCGCGAAGCGGGTCGCGTTCCAGATCTTGTTGGCGAAGTTACGGGACGCCTGGACCCAGTCCTCGCCGATCGGCACGTCCGCACCGGGGTTGGCGCCCTTGGCGAGGGTGAAACGGACGGCGTCGGAGCCGTAGTTGTCCATCCAGTCCAGCGGGTCGACCGCGTTCGGGTTGGACTTGGACATCTTCTTGCCGAACTCGTCGCGGACGAGGCCGGTCAGGGAGACGGTCTTGAACGGAACCTCGCCGTCCATCGCGTACAGGCCGAACATCATCATCCGGACGACCCAGAAGAAGATGATGTCGTGGCCGGTGAGCAGGACGTCGGTCGAATAGAACTTCTTGAGGTCGGGCGTCTCCTGGGGCCAGCCCAGCGTGGAGAACGGCCACAGGCCGGAGGAGAACCAGGTGTCGAGGACGTCAGGGTCCTGGGTCCAGCCCTCGCCGCTCGGCGGCTCCTCGTCCGGTCCGACGCAGACGACCTCGCCGTCGGGGCCGTACCAGACGGGAATGCGGTGGCCCCACCACAACTGGCGCGAGATGCACCAGTCGTTGAGGTTGTCGACCCAGTCGAAGTACCGCTTCTCCATCTCCTTCGGGTGCAGCTCGACGCGCCCGTCGCGGACCGCGTCGCCCGCGGCCTTGGCGAGCGTCTCGACCTTGACCCACCACTGGAGCGACAGACGCGGCTCGACCGTCGTCTTGCAGCGCGAGCAGTGGCCAACGGAGTGGACGTAGGGGCGCTTCTCGGCGACGACCCGGCCCTGCTCGCGCAGGGCGGCGACGATCGCGGAGCGCGCCTCGAAGCGGTCAAGTCCCTGGAACGGGCCGTGGACCGTGATGACCCCGCGCTCGTCCATGATCGTCATGGACTCCAGGCCGTGCCGCTGGCCGATGGCGAAGTCGTTCGGGTCGTGGGCGGGCGTGACCTTCACGGCGCCGGTGCCGAACTCGGGGTCGACGTGGGTGTCGGCCACGACGGGAATGGTCCGGTCGGTGAGCGGAAGCTTGATCCGCTTGCCGATGAGGTGCGCGTACCGCTCGTCGTCGGGGTGCACCGCGACGGCGGTGTCGCCGAGCATGGTCTCGACCCGTGTGGTGGCGACGACGAGAGTGTCGTCGCCTTCGCCGTACTTCAGCGAGACCAGCTCGCCGTCGTCGTCCTGGTAGTCGACCTCGATGTCGGAGATCGCCGTCAGGCAGCGCGGGCACCAGTTGATGATGCGCTCGGCCCGGTAGATCAGCTCGTCGTCGTACAGCCGCTTGAAGATGGTCTGGACGGCGTTGGACATGCCCTCGTCCATGGTGAACCGCTCACGGGACCAGTCCAGGCCGGCACCGAGACGCTTCAGCTGGCCGAGGATCCGGCCGCCGAACTCGTCCTTCCACTGCCAGACCCGCTCGGTGAACGCGTCACGCCCCAGGTCCTGGCGTGACTTGCCCTCCTCGGCGAGCTGCTGCTCGACCTTGTTCTGGGTGGCGATGCCCGCGTGGTCCATGCCCGGCAGCCACAGGGTCTCGAAGCCCTGCATGCGCTTACGCCGGGTGAGGGCGTCCATCAGCGTGACCTGGAAGGCGTGCCCCAGGTGCAGTGCGCCGGTGACGTTCGGCGGCGGGATGACGATCGTGTACGGCGGCTTCTCGCTCGCGGCGTCGGCTTTGAAGTACCCGCGTTCCACCCAGCGCTCGTACAGCTTCCCCTCTACCTCGGCCGGCGCGTACTGGGTCGGCAGTTCGGGGTTGCTGGCTGTCTGCTGCTGAGTGTTCTCGGTCACGAGGGACAGTTTAGGGCCGTCACGGTCCCGCACTGAAACCGGTTGTTCAGTAACGGTGTGCCGCCCGATGCCCCACGTCACGGCCGCGTCAGCCAGGATGTTCGCAACGCATAAGCATTCTGGAGGGGACAGCAGCATGAGCTACAACCAGCCGGGTCCGTACGGTGGGCAGCCGCCGCAGGGCCAGCCCGGACCGTACGGACAGCAGCCGGGCCCGTACGGCGGCCAGCCGCCGCAGGGTCCGCCGCAGGGCCAGCCCGGTTACGGGTACCCGCAGCAGGCCCCCCAGGGTGTTCCGCCGCAGCAGCCCCCGCAGGGCTACGGCTACCCGCAGCAGGGCCAGCAGCCCGGCCCGTACGGCCAGCAGCCGCCCACGCCCCCGTACGGCGGCCAGCCGGCCTACGGCGGCCAGATGCCGATGCCGCCGGCCGCGCCCAAGAAGAAGACCGGCCTGATCGTGACGGGCGCCGTCGTGGCCCTGGCCGTGATCGCCGGTGGCGTGTACTTCCTGACGTCGGGGGGCGGCAGCTCGGTCGCGAACGACGGGAAGACGTACAAGCTCGCGACGCCTGAAACGGTGCTTGGGGGCTCGTACAAGAAGGCCCCCGATCAGGGCAACGAACAGATGTCGGAGAAGGACCTCAAGGAAGCGGAAGCATGGGGGGTGACCAACGCCAAGAACGTCAGCGCGAGTTACACCTCTGGGGATGCGGCTACGCAGAAGATGCTGTCATTCAGCGGCGTCTACGGAGACATCGAGGACCCCGAGAAGGTCGTCGACGCCATGTTCGCCAACATGAAGGCAGAGGCCGAGAAGGACACGGGCAGCGAGCCTAAGGGCGAACTCGTCGGCAACCCCCAGGCGTTCACCCCGGCCGGATTCGAGAACGGCGTCCTCAAGTGCCAGGAGTCCAAGATCACGGGCGCCAGCGGCACGGGCAGTTCTAAGCCCACCACGATGCCGGTCTGCATCTGGGGTGACCACAGCACGGTGGTCTACGTTCTGGACATGGATATGGCCGCGATGATGACCGGCAAGAGCACTTCGATGGAAGACGCAGCCAACAACGCGGCCAAGCTCCGCAACGACGTGCGCGTCGAAGTCAAGTAATCGCCAACGCACGCCAGAGCACAACGCGCACTCGCACCGCGACCCTCTCAATCGTCGATGCTATTCAGCCATCAGTACGAGCCTGCTCACCGGGTTCGTTCTGGCTGCAGCACTGACGGCGGTACCGCTGGCCACCGCAACACCCGCTTCAGCAACCCAAGCACAATGCATCAACAAACTTATACAGAACGGCGTCGTTGTCGGGACGAAGGTGCAGTACGCATGCAGTTGGCCCGCTCACGTTTGGGGTGCACAGCCTAGTGATGCATGCATGAGCCTTTTGCAGCAGGCAGGCGTCACGACCTGGGCCACCCGGTACACCGCGTGCATACTCGCTTAGTTACGTAGTTCGCGGGGAACAGACCAAAGGGGCGCCCGGTCAGCGAACTGACCGGGCCCCCCTTTGACTTGACTACGAACTACGCGGACTTCTCGTGCCGGCCGCCGTCGTTCTTGCCGATCGTGCGCGGCTCGCGCGGGACCGGTGTCGGACCTCCGGGATCAGAGCTTCACTGACACGTTTCCGACCGTAGCCAGTATCGTCAGCTCGCCGCCGATGGCTTGGAGGTAGGCCGACATCGTCGACGTATCCAGACGGACACCGCCACGCTCGATCTGGCTGATGCGCCCTTGCGTCACTCCCATTGCCTTTGCTGCCTGCACCTGGGTCATCCCCTGCGCCTTGCGGAGGGAGGCCAGTTCGTGGCCTCTCTCCGCGTCGACCATCTCGCTCTTGATGGCGTCGACGCGGGCACGCTTCTCCGGCGTGATGTCGGCCGTGAGGTCGGCCATGCTGCCAAGCTTCATCAGTCGTCCTCCTCCTTCAGAGCTTCAAGGTGAGCGATGTAGTTGGCATCAGCCTGCTTGATCGCCTTGGGGTACCAGGCCGTCCACTGACGACCGCTCGCTTTGTTCCCCGCAACAAGAAAGACCGCCCGTCGCGCAGGGTCGAAAACGAAGAGCATCCTGATGCTGACCGAGCTCCCGCTCCGAGGACGGAGCTCCCGCATGTTGCGGAACTGGCTGCCGTCAATGGCCCCCACCGTCGGGCGCCGCAAGGCGGGACCGCACTCCTGGAGCCGCTCCAAGGCAGCAATGACGTGGTCGTGACTGTCCGGGTCTTCCTTGGCGAGGTCTTGAATCCACTCCAGGACATCTGCGAAGAATCTGAGTTCGTACGGACCGTCCACGACAAATATATTAGCCCTAGCTAATATATTTTGTCAAGAAGAAGGCGCCCACCGGTTGTCCGGTGGGCGCCCCTTCGGCGTACGTGTGAGAACTTCTGCCGCTACGCGGACTTCTCGTGCCGGCCGCCGTCGTTCTTGCCGATCGTGCGCGGCTCGCGCGGGACCAGCGTCGGGTTGACGTTGTTGCGGACGACGTCCGAGGTGATGACCACGCGGGCGACGTCCTTGCGGGACGGCACCTCGTACATCACGGACTGGAGGACTTCCTCCATGATGGCGCGCAGACCGCGCGCGCCCGTCTGGCGCAGGATCGCCTGGTCGGCGATCGCTTCCAGCGCCTCGCGCTCGAACTCCAGCTCCACGCCGTCGAGTTCGAACAGCTTCTGGTACTGCTTCACCAGTGCGTTGCGCGGCTCGACCAGAATCTGGAGGAGTGCCTCGCGGTCCAGGTTGTGGACCGAGGTCAGTACCGGGAGGCGGCCGATGAACTCGGGGATCATCCCGAACTTCACCAGGTCCTCCGGCATGACCTCCTGGAACTGGTCGCTCGCCTGGATCTCCAGCTTCGAGCGGATCGTCGCGCCGAAGCCGATGCCCTTGGCGCCGGCCCGCGACTCGATGATCTTCTCCAGACCGGAGAAGGCACCGCCCACGATGAACAGCACGTTCGTCGTGTCGATCTGGATGAACTCCTGGTGCGGGTGCTTCCGGCCGCCCTGCGGCGGTACGGAGGCGGTGGTGCCCTCGAGGATCTTCAGCAGGGCCTGCTGCACGCCCTCGCCCGAGACATCGCGGGTGATCGACGGGTTCTCGCTCTTGCGGGCGACCTTGTCGATCTCGTCGATGTAGATGATCCCCGTCTCGGCCTTCTTGACGTCGTAGTCAGCGGCCTGGATCAGCTTCAGCAGGATGTTCTCGACGTCCTCGCCGACATAGCCGGCCTCCGTCAGCGCCGTCGCGTCGGCGATGGCGAACGGGACGTTGAGCATGCGGGCCAGCGTCTGCGCGAGGAGCGTCTTGCCGGAGCCCGTGGGGCCCAGCAGCAGAATGTTGGACTTGGCGAGCTCGATCGCGTCGTCGCGGTTGCCGCCACCACTGTTCTCGCCGGCCTGGACCCGCTTGTAGTGGTTGTACACAGCGACCGAGAGGGCCTTCTTCGCGGGCTCCTGCCCCACGACGTACCCCTCGAGGAACTCGTAGATCTCGCGCGGTTTGGGAAGCTCCTCCCACCGCACTTCCGAGGTCTCGGCGAGCTCCTCCTCGATGATCTCGTTGCAGAGATCGATGCACTCATCGCAGATGTACACACCGGGTCCCGCGATGAGCTTCTTCACCTGCTTCTGGCTCTTTCCGCAGAACGAGCACTTGAGCAAGTCGCCGCCATCACCGATGCGTGCCACGAGGTGCTTCCCCTTCGCCTGGGAGACGCCTGGTTCAGCGGCTCCTGGTGCCTCTATCCGACGGTACCTTGCCTGACCCCCCGTACGGGCCCCCCTTGGCACGGTTCACACGGCCGAGGCCGTGCGAACGGAATGTGCCAAGGGGAAAGACCGACTCAGACGGAAGCGCCTGCTGTCGTCTTACGGGTGGAGACGATCTGGTCCACCAGACCGTACGCCAGGGCGTCCTCCGCGGTAAGGATCTTGTCGCGCTCGATGTCCTCGCTGATCTTCTCCAGCGGGGTGGTGGAGTGCTTGGCCAGCATCTCTTCGAGCTGGGTGCGCATCCGGAGGATCTCGTTGGCCGCGATCTCCAGGTCGGAGAGCTGCTCACGGCCGGTCTGCGAGGACGGCTGGTGGATGAGCACACGGGCGTGCGGGAGCGCCATGCGCTTGCCCGGCGTGCCCGCCGCCAGCAGGACGGCGGCGGCGGAGGCCGCCTGGCCCATGCAGACCGTCTGGATGTCCGGCTTCACGAACTGCATCGTGTCGTAGATCGCGGTGAGCGCGGTGAACGAGCCGCCGGGGCTGTTGATGTAGATCGAGATGTCGCGGTCCGGGTCCATCGACTCAAGGCACAGGAGCTGCGCCATGACGTCGTTGGCCGAGGCGTCGTCGATCTGGACGCCGAGGAAGATCACGCGCTCTTCGAAGAGCTTCGCGTACGGGTCGTACTCACGCACGCCCTGCGAGGTGCGCTCCACGAAGCGCGGGATGACGTAGCGGTTGTCCACCTGCGGGCCGGTGTAGAGGCCGCTCGCGGAGGCGCCGGGGAAGTTGTTCATGTGGGTCTTCACCATCCTGGTGGCGTTCTGTGGGCTGGGTTCTCGGCGTACGGGAGGTGCGGAAGCTGGTGCCGGTCCGGTCGAATCCGGATCAGGCGCCGGTGCCGCCGCCGCCCGGGATGCCCGACGCGGCCGAGATGATCTCGTCGATGAGGCCGTAGTCCTTGGCCTCCTCCGCGGTGTACCAGCGGTCACGGTCGCCGTCGCGGATGATCGTTTCCACGGTCTGACCGGAGTGGTGGGCGGTGATCTCCGCCATACGCGTCTTCGTCCGGAGCAGGTACTGGGCCTGGATCTTGATGTCCGAGGCGGTACCGCCGATGCCGGCCGAACCCTGGTGCATGAGGATGTCGGTGTTCGGGAGCGCGAAGCGCTTGCCCGCCGCACCGCCGGTCAGCAGGAACTGGCCCATCGAGGCCGCCATGCCCATACCGATGGTGACGACGTCGTTCGGGATGTACTGCATGGTGTCGTAGACGGCCATGCCGGCGGTCACCGAACCACCGGGGCTGTTGATGTAGAGGTAGATGTCCTTGTGCGGCTCGGCGGCAAGGAGCAGCAGCTGTGCGGTGATCTTGTTGGCGATGTCATCATCGACCTGCTGACCGAGGAAGATGATGCGCTCGCCGAGCAGTCGGCTGTAGACCTGGTCGCCGAGGCCACCACCGAGGGACGGCTCTCCGGCGGCGTAGGGCATCAGATTCGTCACGTATCCACCTGCTCGTCTCTGACGGCTCCGGCCGTCTCAGCGTCTTCGTACCGGGTGGGCGGGGACTCCCCCACCCTTCCTTCATGGACCCTAACGCGCAGGTAGGACAACGCCATCCCGCTTCCCCAACTGTTCGCTGGGAGCGCAAGGTAAGCAGTCCGCACAAGGGTTGCGACGGTCGTACGCCGATACGTCGACGGGCTCCCGACGCACAGCGTCCGGAGCCCGTCGGCGGATCGGTACGAGGCTCAGCCCTGGGGCTTGTCCTCGGCGGTCGTGGTGTCACCCTCGGCGGACTCGGCGGAGTCACCCTCGGCGGCCTCTACGGCCTCAGAGGTCTCGGGGGCTTCTTCCTCGTCGTCCTCGAGGTCGACGACCTCACCGTTGGTGTCGACGACCTTGGCGGCCTCGACGACGACGGCGAGCGCCTTGCCGCGGGCGACCTCGCCGACGAGCATCGGCACCTGGCCACCCTCGACGACGGCCTGGGCGAACTGGTCGGGGCTCATGCCGGAGGAAGCGGCGCGCCGCATGAGGTGCTCGGTGAGCTCCTCCTGGTTGACGTTCAGCTTCTCCTTGTTGACGAGCTCGTCAAGGATGAACTGGGTCTTGATGCCCTTGATCGCCTGCTCGGCGGTCTCGGCCTCGAACTCCTCGAGCGTCTTGCCCTGGATCTCCAGGTACTTCTCGAGGTCGATGCCCATCTGGCCGAGCTGGTGGTGCTCGAGGTTGTGCTTGCGGGTCTTGACCTCGTCCGCGAGGAGCTTCTCGGGGATCGGGACCTCGGCCAGCTTCAGCAGCTCGTCCAGGACGCGCTCCTGGGCCTGGGTGGCCTGGTCGTACTGCTTGGTGCTCTCAAGGCGCTTGCGGCTGTCCGCCTTCAGCTCGTCGAGCGTGTCGAACTCGCTCGCCATCTGGGCGAACTCGTCGTCCAGCTCGGGAAGCTCACGGGCGGCGACGGCGGTGACCTTGACGGTGACCTCCGCGTCCTTGCCCTCGGCGGAGCCGCCCTTCAGCTGAGAGGTGAAGGTGGCCTCGCCACCGGCCTCCAGGCCGGTCACGGCCTCGTCGATGCCTTCGAGGAGCTCGCCGGAACCGATGGTGTACGAGACACCGGCGGCCACGCCGTCCTCAAGGACCTCTCCGTCGACCTTGGCCTCCAGGTCGATCGTGACGACGTCGCCTTCGGCGGCGGCGCGCTCGACCGGGTCGGTGGAGGCGAAGCGCTCGCGGAGCTGCTCCACGGCCTTCTCGACGTCCTCGTCGGTGACCTCGAGGGCGTCGACGGTGACCTCGATGCCGGAGTAGTCCGGAATCTCGATCTCGGGGCGTACGTCAACCTCGGCAGTGAAGGACAGCAGCTCGCCGTCCTTCAGCTCGGTGATGTCGACCTCGGGCTGGCCCAGAACGTTGAGCTCACCCTCGTTGACCGCCTCGGTGTAGAACTTCGGGAGGGCGTCGTTGACGGCCTCCTCCAGGACTGCACCACGGCCGAACCGCTGGTCGATGACCCGGTTGGGGATCTTGCCCTTACGGAAGCCCTTCACCGTGACCTGCTGGTTGATCTTCTTGTACGCCGCGTCGAGGCTGTCCTTGAGCTCCTCGAAGGGCACCTCAATGCTGAGCCGAACCCGGGTCGGGTTCAGGGTCTCCACGGCGCTCTTCACGGTTCGGTCTCCTTGGGGGCTGACTTCTTTGGGTTCCGCTGGACCGCCGGGGGCGGCTTCGCGGATCGGGCCCGGTTCATCGGACACACGGGCACGCAATTTGCATAGTAACGGCAAGGGGGATGACTCCCCCAATGCGATCTTCCCTGTGGTCGGGGTGGCCGGATTCGAACCGACGACCTTCCGCTCCCAAAGCGGACGCGCTACCAAGCTGCGCCACACCCCGTCGGTGCGACACGTAGGGTACATGCCGTCGGGCAGTGCATCGCACGCTTTGCACGGTGCGTCTCACAGCGGGTGTCCGGCGGTGCGAGTTCGGCGGCTCGGCCGCCGGTCCCGCAACGGGTGTGCGGAGCAGGCCGCGGACCCGCTACGATGCTGTTCGTGCCGAGGTCCACGGACCCGCGGTGCGGCGTATGCGGGCGTAGCTCAATGGTAGAGCCCTAGTCTTCCAAACTAGCTACGCGGGTTCGATTCCCGTCGCCCGCTCCATACAGAAGGCCCGGTCCGGCAGTCACTGCCGGACCGGGCCTTCCGCTTTCGTCCGTACGCGCTCGCACGGACGCGGGCGACCTGTTTGCGTCCGCCCGCGGACCCGCCGGATCAGAAGCTGATCTGGTTGAGGGTGTCCGCGAGCGAGTTCATGAACCTGTTGATCGACGGCGCCATGCCGGTCGAGGCCAGGAAGAAGCCGAAAAGCACGGCGACGACCGCCGGCCCTGCCTTGATGGATCCACCACGGATCATGACGACCAGGATGATCGCCAACAGAAGCACCACAGACAGTGAAATGGCCACGACTGATCACACCCTTGGTCGGTCCGTCTTGCCGGCCCGGCGGCATGCCTTCCGGCACGCCCCGTCGCATCCATCGTGCCACCAACTCCCCTGTGGTTGCTGCCAGGTGACGAAACGACCTGTCCGAATCGCGCCATAGTCGCGCCCGCGCACACCCCGGGGCGGGAGCCGCCGCATGGGCGCCCCGCACCCGCGGCCCGTGCGGCGTACGGGCCGCGGGCCCGCCTGTGAAGCGGCTGTGAAGTAACTGTGGGCCGCGTATGGGAATTCAAATGAGCGTGACCGTTTCCATATCGCCACACTTCATTCACAGCCCATTCCCAGGAATCGGCGAGATGAAATTCACACTCCTCAACCACCCCCCGCTATGCACCATTTAAGGCGGATTAAACGGTGCATAGCAGTCAGACCTCGGTGGTTTCGCTGCCGCATGAGCGGGCACATGCGCGGGAACACGCGATATTCGTCGGGGGTTTTACGAATTGCAATCGGCGGGTCTAGGGTGTCTTAGATGTTCCAAGCTCCGAGCGTATTCCAGAGGGCCCCACTCCCCCCTGCGACCCGGGAGTCGGAGCCCGGACACGAGCAGACCCTGACGGCCCCCGGCACTCCCCCCACCACCGTGCCGAACGGTCCCGCCACCGCCGCACCGGCCAAAAGGCGTGACGCCTACTTCGACAACGTGAAGTTCCTCGCGATCGTGCTCGTCGCGGTCGCGCACGCCTGGGAACCGGTGATGGACGGCAGCCGGGCAGCCCGGGCGGTGTACATGGTGGTGTACGCGTTCCACATGCCCGCGTTCATCCTCATCTCGGGCTACTTCTCCCGCTCGTTCGAGATGACGCCGGGCAAGGTGAAGCGCCTGGTCACCGGCATCGCCGTGCCCTACGTGCTGTTCGAGACCGCGTACTCCCTGTTCAAGAGGTACGCCGGCGGGACGCCGGAGCAGGAGATCAGCCTGCTCGATCCGTGGTACCTCACCTGGTTCCTGATCGCCCTGTTCGTCTGGCGGCTCACCACACCGGTGTGGAAGTCCCTGCGCCACCCGCTGCCCGTGGCACTCGGGATCGCCGTACTCGCCTCGGTGACACCGGCGATCGGAGACGACCTCGACCTCCAGCGCGTGCTGCAGTTCCTGCCCTTCTTCGTGCTCGGCCTGATCCTGAAGCCCGAGCACTTCCAGCTGGTGCGGCGCCGCGAAGTCCGGCTGCTGAGCCTGCCGTTGTTGGCCGGGACCCTGCTGTTCGCCTACTGGGCGGCGCCGCGCATGCAGCTCGGCTGGTTCTATCGCAGCAACAGCGCGCAGGAGATGGGGGCGCCCTGGTGGTCAGGGGCCGTGATGTCGCTGACCATGTTCGGCTGCGCGCTGGTCCTGACCGCCGCGTTCCTGGCCTGGGTGCCACGGCGCCACATGTGGTTCACCGTGCTGGGCGCCGGGACGATCTGCGGCTATCTGCTGCACGGCTTCCTGGTGAAGGGCGCCGGATTCACCGGGGTGTTCGACCGGTTCGCGTGGCTGGCCTCTCCCGGCGGGATCGTGTTCGTCTCACTCGTCGCGGTAACCGCGGTGACCCTGTTCTGCACTCCGCCCGTACGTCGCGTCCTGCGGTTCGCCACCGAGCCGGACATGAACTGGGCGTTCCGGCGGGACGCCACCGAGCTCTGAGCAGACCCGCCGGCGGGTTGGCTTGATTCCGTCGTTCGGGGCTATGACCCGTCCGTGAGCCCCAACAACCCTCGTACCTGCGCATATTTCGCGGTCAGACGGGTACGCGTAGCCGGTTCGAGCACCGCGAGCCGGGCCGGGTCGGCGTTGTGGGCGAGATCCGACTCCTTGACGAGCAGGGCGCCGGGGGTCGCGAGAATCCGCGCGGTGTACGAGGGAAGGCTCTCGCCGTCCCGTTTGGTGACGGCGAGGACCATGTCCTTGACGGACTGCGGCAGAGCCGCCCCGTCCAGCCACTGCCGCGTGAGCGCGTCGTCCTCGACGGCGTCGTGCAGCCACGCCGCGGCGATCTGTTCGTCGCTCCCGCCCCGCTTCCGTACGCCGTCGGCGACCGCCGCCAGATGTTCGGCGTAGGGGCGTCCCGCCTTGTCCGTCTGGTTCGCGTGGGCCTCGCGGGCGATCGCCTCGACTTCGGCCAGGGTCAGTTGGGGAGCGGTGGTCACGGTGCCGACCCTACGGGCGGACGGCGGGAAGGGGGATCCGGCGTCGGGAACCGGTCCGAAGAGGTGCGATCTCGCCCGCGTCGGCGGGCGGACCGGACGACTCGAGTTCCGTTCATCGCCGGACACGTGCTCGTCCTCGCGGTCCTCGCCCCGCCGGCCGCCGGACGCTCTCATGTCCTGGCCCGGATTCTGCCGGGAGGGCGCGACAAGGAGTACGAGGCGCTGCCCGGTTGACGCGTGAGGCGTTTCGACCGCTTGCGCACGGTTCGGGTGTGGTTCAGGTGCGGCGGGACAGGAGAAGCAGTGCGCGGTCGTCGTTGACGTCCTTGGCGCACGCTTCGATCAGATGCCAGGCCGCGCCCTCGAAGCCCGTGACGACATAGCGGTCGGCCTCGCCCGTCAGCCGGTCGATTCCCTCGGCGATGTCGCGGTCCGAGGTCTCCACGAGACCGTCGGTGAAGAGCATCAGGACGTCCCCCGGGGCGAGGTGGCCCTTGACCGCGTCGAACTGCGCCCCGTCGTAGACGCCGAGCAGGGGCCCCTCGGCCGCCATCTCCTCCCACACGCCGCTGCCCGAGTGGAGCTGGAGGGCCGGGGGGTGGCCCGCGGAGAGCAGCTCGTAGTCGCCCGACTCCAGGTCCAGGACGAGATGGATCGAGGTGGCGAAGCCCTCGTCCCAGTCCTGGCGCAGCAGATAGCCGTTGGCGGCGGGCAGGAAGCCGTGCGGGGGCAGGGAGCCGAGGAGGCCGCCGAAGGCCCCGGACAGCAGCAGGGCCCGGGAGCCGGCGTCCATGCCCTTGCCCGAGACATCGGTGAGGACGGCTTCCAGGGTGCGTCCGCCGTTGGTGCGGGCGGCGACGACGAAGTCCCCGGAGAACGACTGGCCGCCCGCGGGGCGCAGGGCCATCTCGCGGTGCCAGCCCTGGGGCAGCCTGGGCAGGGCGCTCTGGACGCGGATGCGTTCGCGCAGGTCGAAGAGCATGGTGCCGCCGCGACGCCACGGGACCCCGACCCTCGCCCTGAACTGGGCGAGGACCAGGCCGAAGAATCCGCAGGCCGCGACCACCAGCACGGTGCCGGGGGTGACGCGGGCCGGCTCAGCGCCGTACGGGCCGAGCGCGATGGACTCGACGATCAGGGCGGCGGCGGCGGTCGCGTACAGACCGAGCAGACTGGCCGGCCGCAGCAGCAGGCCGCCCGCGACGATCGGGAGGACGAGGGCCGCGGGCGCGGACCACAGCGGGTTGAGCAGGGTGGTGAAGGTGATGGCCGGAATGGTGAGCAGCAGACCGACGAGAGCGATCCAGTCGGAGCCGTCACCGCGGAAGTAGTCCACCCCGGATTTGCGCAGGGCGATGCGGGCCCGGTGCGCCGATCTTCGCCACCGGGCCGCGTACGAGTCTGGTCCTCCACGACGTGCCATTGCGGGGACCCTATCCATCTCGGCGGCTCCGGGGCAGGGGGACCCTGGTGACAATGCGTTCGAAATCGGGTCGCTCGTCCGGCGTAGCCCTGGTACGGATGGCATATGACGACACAACTTCGTGTGCTGCGCCCCTCCGAGTGGGACAACTGGTTCGGGAACCTGGAGCGTTCGGCTCGGTGCGGATGCCTCCGGAGGCCCGTGAACTCTGGGCCGCGCTGACCGAGCACGAGCGGTCTGTCGGAATCCAAGCCCGTCCGGCGATGGAGGACACCCCTCCCCCAGGAGGCGCGGGCGGTCACGTGGGCTGGCAGCCTGGGCACCAGAAGAGGTTGCGGGCGGCCAGGTCTGCCGTGCGGATCTCCGTCGCGCAGATGTGGCACGGCTGGTGCGTGCGGCGGTAGACGTACACCTCGCCGCCGTGGTCGTCCACGCGAGGCGCGCGGCCCATGGCCTCCGGCAGGTGCTCGGGGCGGACCGTGTCGATGCGGTTGTTGCGGACGCCTTCGCGCATCAGCAGCCCGAGGTCGGCCCAGATCGCGTCCCACTCCGTGCGCCTGAGGCTCTTGCCGGGACGGTACGGGTCGATGCCGTGCCGGAACAGGACCTCGGCCCGGTAGACGTTGCCGACGCCCGCGACGACCTTCTGGTCCATCAGGAGCGCCGCGATGGTGACGCGGCTGCCGGAGATCCGCAGCCAGGCCCGCTCGCCGTCCTCGCCCGTCCGCAGCGGGTCCGGGCCGAGGCGGTCGTGTATCGCCTGCTTCTCGGCCGGGGTGATCAGGGCGCAGGTGGTGGGCCCGCGCAGATCCGCGTGGTGGTCCGTGTTCGTCAGGCGCAGCCGGACCGTGTCCGTGGGCGGCGGTGCCGGGGCCGTACCGAACCCGAGCTTGCCGAAGAGGCCGAGGTGGATGTGTACCCAGCCGAGGTCCCCGAAGCCGAGGAACAGGTGCTTGCCGTGGGCGTCCACGCCCGTGCAGGTATGGCCGTCGAGCAGGGCGGCGCTTGCGGAGAACCTGCCCTGCGGGCTGCTGACCCGCACCGGGGCGCCGGCGAACCGCTCGTCGTGGTCCGCGGCGAGGCGGTGGATCGTGTGTCCCTCGGGCACGTCGGCTCCGTACAGGTGGTGACTTGACATCCTCCCCCTCCTGAAGGAGGGGGATTCCTACGGCTCGCGCCGTGGGGTTTTCTGCTTCGTTGCCGACTGCCCGCCCGGAGAACTCCGTTGAGGTCTTACACCGGCTCCACAGACTGTCACCGAGAGCCCCTCGGCCAGTACGTTCTTCGCGGCGTTCACGTCACGGTCGTGAGTGACACCGCACCTACACGTCCACATACGGATGTTCAGCGGCATCTTGCCCTGCAAGGTGCCGCAGGCGGAGCACAGCCTGGAGGAGGGGAACCAGCGGTCGATGGCGACCAGGTCCCTTCCGTGCCAGGCGCACTTGTACTCCAGCATGCCGCGCATCGTGCTCCAGGCAGCATCCGAGATGGCGCGGGCCAGAAAATGGTTCTTGACCATGTTGCGTACGGTGAGATCTTCGATCACGATCGTTTGGTTTTCACGAACGAGTCGAGTGGTCAGCTTGTGCAGGTGGTCACGCCTGCGGTCGGTAATGCGGGCATGGACCTTGGCGACCTTGCGCCGGGCCTTGGCCCGGTTCGCTCCGTCACCCCTGGCCTTCTTCGCCAGCACCCGCTGAGCCTTGGCGAGACGGGCGCGGTCCTTGCGCTCGAACCTGGGGTTGGTGACCTTCTCTCCGGTGGAGAGCGTCACCAGGCTGGTGATCCCGGCGTCGATCCCGACCGTGTTCGTGGTCTGGGGCATGGTTGCGGGGATGTCGTCGCACAGCATCGACACGAACCAGCGCCCAGCCGGATCCTGCGAAACCGTCACCGTGGACGGCGTCGCACCTTCGGGAAGGGGGCGGGACCACACGATGTCGAGCGGTTCGCTCATCTTGGCGAGGGTCAGCTTGCCGTCCCGGTAGCGGAAACCGCTGGTGGTGTACTCAGCGGACTTCCGCGACTTCTTCCGGGACTTGAAGGCCGGGTACTTGGCCCGCTTCTGCCAGAAGTTCCCGAACGCTCCTTGCAGATGCCGCAACGTCTGCTGCAACGGCACAGACGAAACCTCGGACAGGTAGGCCAGCTCGTCGGTCTTCTTCCACGAGGTGAGCATCGCGGAGGTGGCGTTGTAGTTGACCCGCTCCTGACGGAGCGTCCACGCCTCGGACCGTGCGGCGAGCGCCAGGTTGTAGACCTTGCGAACGCAGCCGAACGTGCGCGACAGCTCGGCTGCCTGCGCATCGGTCGGACAGAAGCGGTACTTGAACGCCCGCTTCACCTGCTTCGTGGTCATGCTCACAAACTAGCGGTGCCGCGACTTAAGATCAAACCTGCGGGTCGCGGCACCGGGATCCGCCCTGGCGGCGAATCCCAGCCCACCGCCCTGCTCCGCACGGGCTGAGTTTCCTCCCCGAGCCAAAGCACGGGGTATCCACACAGGAGGAAGAGATGACCGTGCCGCCGGGGGTGGACTCCGGCGGCACGGTCGGGGCGGGTGGCGGGCTCGGTCAGCCCTGCTGCGGGTGGTGGGCCGGGATCGGGGGGAGCTCGCCGGTCGCCTCGTACGCCGAGAGCATCTCGATGCGCCGGGTGTGACGCTCCTCGCCCGAGTACGGGGTGCCGAGGAAGATCTCGACGAACTTCGTGGACTCCTCCTCGGAGTGCATGCGGCCGCCGATGGCCACCACGTTGGCGTCGTTGTGCTCACGGCCGAGCGCGGCGGTCTGCTCGCTCCAGGCGAGCGCGGCACGGACACCCTTGACCTTGTTCGCGGCGATCTGCTCACCGTTGCCGGAACCGCCGATGACGATGCCCAGGCTGTCCGGGTCCGCCGCAGTCTTCTCTGCGGCGCGGAGACAGAACGGCGGGTAGTCGTCCTGGGCGTCATAGATGTGGGGACCACAGTCGACGGCCTCGTGGCCATGGGCCGTCAGCCACTCGACGAGGTGGTTCTTGAGTTCGTAGCCGGCATGGTCGGAGCCGAGGTACACGCGCATGGACTGAGTGTGGCACGAACATCACGGGGTATCCGGCAGCGGGGTCGGAGCACCCGGGGCCGTTGCCGGTCGTGTGCGGACCGTGCGCGGGCGGTGTGCGCAAGGCCACAGTGGCAACGATCCGGTGAATGAAACGGAAGAGGGGGTTCCCATTCCGGTATCTCTCGGGCTTGAATGCGTGGCTGACCGCGAGATCACCCGCACCCCCACCGCGGCAACGCCCACAAGGCGCGCTCAGAAAACCAAAGGACTCGCTCCATGACATCGCAGACGACTCCGGTGGAGCCGGGCGATCAGCCCGGTACGCCGGAAAGCCCCGGTACGCCGGACGGCCTTCAGGCGGGACTCAAGAACCGTCATCTCTCGATGATCGCGATCGGCGGTGTCATCGGTGCCGGCCTCTTCGTGGGTTCGAGCGCCGGTATCGCCGCCGCGGGACCCGCCATCCTCCTGTCGTACGCACTGGTCGGCCTCATGGTCGTCTTCGTGATGCGGATGCTGGGCGAGATGGCCGTCGCCCGCCCGAGTTCCGGCTCCTTCTCGGCCTACGCCGACCAGGCCCTGGGCCGCTGGGCCGGTTTCTCGATCGGCTGGCTGTACTGGTTCTTCTGGGTCGTGGTGCTCGCCGTCGAGGCGACCGCAGGCGCGAAGATCCTGGAGGGCTGGATACCCGGCGTACCGCAGTGGGCCTGGGCGCTCATCGTCATGGTGGTGCTGACGGCGACGAACCTCGTCTCGGTCGGCTCGTACGGCGAGTTCGAGTTCTGGTTCGCCGGGATCAAGGTCGTGGCGATCGGTGGCTTCGTCGTCATCGGCTTCCTCGCCGTCTTCGGCTTCCTGCCGGGTTCGGACAACCCCGGTTCGGGCATCGCCCATCTCACGGACAGCGGTGGGTTCTTCCCCGAGGGCCCGGGGGCGATCCTCACCGGTGTGCTGATGGTCGTCTTCTCCTTCATGGGCAGCGAGATCGTCACCCTGGCGGCCGGCGAGTCGGAGGACCCGCAGCGCGCCGTCTCGAAGGCCACCAACAGCGTGATCTGGCGTATCGCCATCTTCTACCTCGGCTCGATCTTCGTCGTCCTGACGCTGCTGCCGTGGAACGACCCGTCGATCGTCAAGGACGGCTCGTACGTCGCCGCGCTCAACTCCATCGGCATCCCGCACGCCGGCCAGGTCATGGACGTCATCGTGCTGACCGCGGTGCTGTCCTGCCTCAACTCGGGCCTCTACACGGCCTCGCGGATGGCGTTCTCGCTCGGGCAGCGTGGTGACGCGCCGAAGGCGTTCGCCAAGGTGAACAAGCGCGGCGTGCCCAAGGCGGCCATCCTGTCCTCGGTGGTCTTCGGTTTCGTCGCCGTGTTCTTCAACTACCAGTGGCCCGACACCGTCTTCGCGTTCCTGCTGAACTCCTCCGGCGCGGTCGCGCTCTTCGTCTGGCTCGTCATCTGCTTCACCCAGCTGCGGATGCGCGGCATCATCCTGCGCGAGTCGCCGGAGAAGCTGGTCGTACGGATGTGGCTCTTCCCGTATCTGACCTGGGCGACGATCGCGATGATCTCGTTCGTGCTGGTCTACATGCTGACCGACGACACCGGGCGCGAGCAGGTCATTCTCTCGCTGCTGGTCGCGGCGCTGGTGGTGGCGATCTCGCTGGTACGTGAGTTCCGCGGCCGGAAGCCGGGCACGGTGGACGACGGCGTGAAGTTCACCAGCTCCGCCGATTCCGTGGACTCCGTGGACTCCGGAAAGAAGTAGTCGATACCGGACAGTTCGTGTCGGGTATTACCGGAAGGCTCTCCTTCGCAAGCCCTCAGCGAGCGAAGGAGAGCCTTGCCACGTCTGCCACCCCTTTTCGCCCCGGTGGCGACGGTGACGTACGCGCCGCCGTGGCGTACGCCGCCGCGCGCGGGCTGCCCGTGGGCGTACTTCTCCTTCGCCGGCGGGGACCGCACCGCAGGGTTACACGGACCCCGGACACGCGAGAGGCTCGCCGGTCTGGTGTCGCGTCACGACCCGGCGAGCCTCTTCGGTGGGGCGTACGGCGTCAGTCGCGACGCCCGATGAGCTTCCACGAGGCGGGCAGCGCGCCCATGGCCAGGGCCGCCTTCAGGGCGTCCCCGATCAGGAAGGGCGTCAGGCCCGCCGCGACGGCCGCGCTCATCGACATGCCGGTGGAGAACGCCAGGTACGGCACGCCGACGGCGTAGATGATGACGGAACCGACGGCCATCGTGCCCGCGGTGCGCAGCACGGAGCGGTCGCCGCCGCGACGGGCCAGGCCGCCGACCACGGTGGCGGCGAGCAGCATGCCCAGCACGTAGCCGAAGGAGGCGCCGCCCGCGCCGGAGGTGCCGCCCGCGAACCACGGCATGCCGGCCATGCCGATCAGCGCGTACAGGCCGAGCGCGAGGAAGCCGCGGCGGGCGCCGAGCGCCGTGCCGACGAGGAGCGCCGCGAAGGTCTGGCCGGTGACGGGGACCGGGGAGCCGGGGACCGGGACGGCGATCTGGGCCGCTATGCCGGTGAGGGCGGCGCCGCCCATGACGAGGGCCGTGTCGACGGCGTAGCGGATCCGGGCCGCGGGCAGCAGGTCGGCGAGGACCGCTCCGGAGCGGACGGGGGTGGCGGCGAGACTCATCGGAACTCCGCGGGTGAGGGCAGCAGGACGGGTGACTCCGGCCGACGTTAGCCCACGGGTTAACGCTCGATCACCATCAGCCGCCCACAAAGCGGGGGTTGGGGAATTGGTTGGGTTCAGACAAAGCGCGGAACACAATCACACCTGGGCGTGATGCTCGTCACTGAGGTGGGGGGCGGGGCGGGACTCCTCGCCGGGCCGGGACGCACGGCGTGAGACTGTAGGTTCCCCATAATCGATCCGAGAGTGACCCGCACCCCATGCACGACTCACCTCCCCCCACGCAGTGGTCGGCCGGGGCGACGGGGCTGGTGCTGCTGGTCGCGGGCGTACGGGAGTTCAGGGACCGCCGGGCGAACGGCGCATAAGACCCTGTCCTGTCCTGTCGGTCGGTCGGCAGGGCACCGTCATCGGCGAGGAGTCGGTCTTCGCGTCGGTCATCACGCGCCGCCGCCGGCGTAGCCGAGTGCACACCTTGTGCGAGCCTCGTGACCGTATAGCGGACAACCGTTCCCTGTGAACGAGGTGCGTGCACAGACTGTGACGCCCCCTGTCCCAGCTACTGAACAGAGCTTGTCCATGTCCCGGACCTCCGCGCCGCCCTCCACCGCCGGACCCGACTCCCCCGGCACCGTCACGGTCGATTCCGCCCTCACCCACGGCCTCAAGCAGCGCCATCTGTCGATGATCGCCCTCGGTGGTGTCATCGGCGCCGGACTGTTCGTCGGATCCGGCGCCGGGATCGCGGCCGCCGGTCCCTCGATCGTCATCGCCTACGGCATTTCCGGACTGCTCGTCATGTTCGTGATGCGCATGCTCGGCGAGATGTCTGCGGCGAATCCGGCATCCGGTTCCTTCTCCGTGCATGCCGAGCGTGCGATCGGCCCCTGGGCGGGTTTCACCGCCGGGTGGGCGTTCTGGGTGCTGCTCTGTGTCGCGGTGGGCCTCGAGGGCATCGGCGCCGCGAAGATCGTCACCGGCTGGCTGCCCGGGACGCCGGAATGGGCCTGGGTCGCGCTGTTCATGGTGATGTTCCTCGGCACGAACCTGGCCGCCGTGAAGAACTTCGGCGAGTTCGAGTTCTGGTTCGCCTCGCTCAAGGTCATCGCCATCACGCTGTTCCTGGTGCTCGGGCTGCTGGCGATCCTCGGTGTCCTGCCGGGCACGGACGCGCCGGGCACGTCCAACCTCTCGGGAGAGGGGGGCTTCCTGCCCAACGGGTCCAACGGCTTCATCATCGGGCTCCTCGCCTCCGTGTTCGCGTACGGAGGTCTGGAGACCGTCACCATCGCGGCGGCCGAGTCGGAGAACCCGGTACAAGGTGTCGCGAAGGCCGTACGGACGGCCATGTGGCGCATCGGGCTGTTCTACGTCGGCTCGATGGCGGTCATCGTGGCCCTCGTCCCGTGGGACGACCCGAAGGTCGCCGAAGTCGGCCCGTTCTACGCGGCCCTGGACCACCTCGGTATCAGCGGCGCCGCGGAGATCATGAACGTGGTCATCCTGGTCGCGCTGCTCTCCGCGATGAACGCCAACATCTACGGCGCTTCGCGCATGGCCTGCTCGCTGGTGTCGCGCGGCCAGGGTCCGGTGCGACTCGGCAAGGTCACGTCCGGGGTGCCGCGCAGGGCGGTCCTCGTCTCCTCCGTGTTCGGATTCCTGTGCGTGCTGCTCAGCTACTGGCGGCCGGACGACGTGTTCCCGTGGCTGCTCAACATGATCGGGGCGGTGATCCTCGTGGTGTGGATCTTCATCGCGGTCTCGCAGCTGCTCCTGCGCGGGCGGACGGAGCGGGAGGCTCCGGAGAAGCTGGTCGTACGGATGTGGCTGTTCCCGGTGTTGACGATCGTCGCGCTGGCCGCGATGGCCGGGATCTTCCTGCTGATGCTGCGACAGCCGGACACACGAAACCAGTTGCTGGCGACGGGGTTGCTGACGCTGGTGCTGGCGGGGATCGGTGTGTGGCGGCAGCGGAAGGGTGCCGGGGCCGTCCGGTAGCCGGTTTCGCCCTGGTCCCCCCTTGTCCGAAAGGCATGGGGGGACACCCTCGACGGGCTTGTTCTGTCCGCCTGTCCGGCGTCTGCGTGCGGTGTCGTGTCCTCCGTGCCGTAACCCCTCCTCGCTTGTGTGGTTCCTCCGTCCCACGCGAGGAGTTCCGCATGAACCACGCCCCGAGACGACGTTCGGTCCTGCTGGCGACGGCCGCCGTGACCGCCGCGGTGGCACGTCCCGCCGCCGCTTCCGGCGCCTCCGTCGCCGCGGGGCCGGCTCGTGGTCCCCTGGTCATCGGGCACCGGGGCGCGGCCGGATGGCGCCCCGAGCACACCGCCGCCGCTTACGCCTTCGGGGTGCGGGCCGGGGCCGACTGGATCGAGCCCGACCTCGTCCCGACGAAGGACCACGTCCTCGTCGTACGCCACGAGAACGAGATATCGGGTACCACCGATGTCGCCGCCCACCTGGAGTTCGCCGGCCGCCGCACCACGAAGACCGTCGACGGCAGGGCGGTCACCGGCTGGTTCACGGAGGACTTCACGCTCGCCGAGCTGAAGACCCTGCGGGCGGTGGAACGGCTGCCGCTGGTCCGCAACCGCAACACGGTCTTCGACGGCCGCGAGCAGGTCATGACGTTCCAGGAGGTCATCGATCTGGCCCGCGCCCTGTCGAAGGAGCACGGCCGCCGGATCGCGGTCTTCCCCGAGACGAAGCACCCGACGTACTTCCGGTCGATCGGGCTGCCCCTGGAACCGGAACTGATCCGCGTCATCCGCCGTAACCGCCTGGGCGCCCGCGAATGCGTCGTCCAGTCCTTCGAACCGTCCAGTCTGCACCGGATGGCCGAGGCCCGGCTCGGGCTGCCGCTCTGGCAGGCGCTCGGAACGAGCGGCGGTCCGTACGGCCACACGGTCACGTACAAGGAGATGTTGACGCCCGCCGGGCTGCGCGAGATCGCCCGTTACGCGGACTGGATCGGCCCCGACAAGTCCTCGCTCGTCCCGCCGCTCACCCTGCTGGCGGACGCGCATGCGGCCGGTCTCAAGGTCGGCGCGTACACCTTCCGAGCGGAGAACCAGTACCTGCCGGCGTCGTACCGCCGGGGCACCGTTCCCATGGAGTTCGGTGACGCGTTCGCCGAGTACGCCTTCCACTACGCACAGGGCGTCGACGCCGTCGTGACGGACTTCCCGGACATCGCCGCGAGCGCGCGGGACGACCTGCGGGCCTGAGGTGAGGTGTGTCGGCGGCGCGGAAATGAGCGCGCGGCCGTCGGGAGGCGGCTGCCATCATGGGCCCGTCCGGAGCCGAGACCGTCGAAAGCAGCGCGCATGCCACTCGTACCCGCCGATCCCACGGTGCTGCACCCCATGCCGGGGCAGCCACGGGTGGTGCAGCTGAAGCCGCTCGTGACCTCGCCGCTGATCGAGGTCGGGGAGTTCTCGTACTACGACGATCCGGACGACGCGACCGGGTTCGAGACGCGCAACGTGTTGTATCACTACGGGCCGGAGAAGCTCGTCATCGGGAAGTTCTGTGCGATCGGCACAGGGGTGCGGTTCATCATGAACGGCGCCAACCACCGTATGGACGGGCCCTCCACCTTCCCGTTCCCCACCATGGGCGGCTCGTGGGCCGATCACTTCGATCTGCTGACCGGCCTGCCCGGCAGGGGCGACACGGCCGTCGGCAACGACGTGTGGTTCGGTTACCGCACGACGGTGATGCCCGGCGTACGGATCGGGCACGGCGCGATCATCGGTTCGGGCTCGGTGGTCGTCTCCGACGTGCCGGACTACGGCATCGTCGGCGGCAACCCCGCCAAGCTGATCCGGACCCGGTACGCGGACGAGGACGTCGCCCGCCTCCTCGCCGTGGCCTGGTGGGACTGGCCCGCCGAGCACATCACGGAGCATGTGCGCACGATCATGTCCGGCAGTATCGACGAGCTGGAAGCGGCCACGCCCGCCGGGCGGGGAAGCCGGTGAGCTTCGATCCCCGCCCCATCGACCGGGAGCCCGCCCCCTGCGCCGTCCTGCCGACCGGCGTTCCCGGCAGCGGAAGTCCACGGTCGCAGCCGCGCAGGCCCGGACCCATCTCGACTTCTACCGGGAGACATTGACGACCGGCCGGTTCCATGTCGTCGTGCCGGCCCCGGACCCGGATGTCGCGTGGCAACGCAACCGGACCCGGGACACCTCGGGGCAGTCGGTGGAGGAGACGGTCGAGGCTGTTCTGTCCGCGACCGGCCTGGAGCCTTCCCCGCGGGATCAGGCCACGGCGTAGCCGGCGAGTGCCGGTTCGAGCAGACCGAAGGCGTCGGGGCCTCGTCCCCGAGGACGGCGGCGATCTCGGGGGTTGGTGCGGCCCACACCTCCGGCCTGATCCTCGCCTTCACCCTCACCGGCATCGAGGACGAGGAGAAGCGGCTGCGGGCGGAGGGCGTGGCGATCACCGTGCCCCCGCGGGAGGAGCCCTGGGGCGAACGCCCCTTCCAGGTCACCGACCCGAACGGCGTGATCATCCAGTTCGTCGAACGGGCCACCCCGGCCGATGCCTGAGACCGGGTGGGGCGCATGAGAAGGGGCGGGCTCCGGACCATGTCCGCAGCCCGCCCCTGGCCCGTGGACCACTCACATCATCACTGTCAGTCGAAGACCGGGCCCTGCGTGCGGGTCCGCTTGATCTCGTAGAAGCCGGGTATCGACGCCACCATCAGCGTGCCGTCCCACAGCTTCGCCGCCTCCTCGCCCTTCGGGGCGGGGGTCACGACCGGGCCGAAGAAGGCGATCTGCCCGCCATCGGCACCCGGAACGGCGATGACCGGCGTGCCGACCTCCTGGCCGACCTTGTCGATCCCCTCCTTGTGGGAGGCGCGGAGCTCGGTGTCGTACGCGTCCGAGTCCGCGTACGCCGCGAGCTCGGCCGGGAGGCCGACATCCGCCAGCGCAGCGGCGACCGCCTCGGGCGTGGGGCCCTCGCCCTTGTTGTGGAAGCGGGTGCCGAGCGCCGTGTACAGCGGCCCGACGACCTCGTCGCCGTGCTTCTGCTGGGCGGCGACCACGACCCGGACCGGGCCCCACGCCTTGTTCTGCAGGAGGTCCCGGTACTCCTCCGGCAGCTCGTCGAGCTTCTCCTCGTTGAGGACGGCCAGGCTCATCACGTGCCAGCGGACCTCGACATCGCGGACCTTCTCCACCTCCAGCATCCAGCGGGAGGTCATCCACGCCCACGGGCAGAGCGGGTCGAACCAGAAGTCGACCGGCGTCCGGCCGTTCGCCGTGCTGTTGTCAGGCATGTCTCTCCTCAGAAGGCGCGTCCACTGAGCCACAGAACGCCGCCGGGCGGCCCAGCCATTCCCCGATACAGCCGCCGGAACCGGCATGCGAGGATCAATGCCGTTCGAACGAGACACGAAGGAGTGCCCGTGCCCGGTGAAAACCTGTCCCGCGACGAGGCCCGGAAGAGGGCCGAGCTGCTGACCGTCGATGGTTACGAGGTCGCCCTCGACCTGCGTTCCGCCGTCGGTGAGCCCGACGGGGACGAAGGGGAGGCCGGCCCGCGTACCTTCCGCTCGCAGACCACCATCCGCTTCCGCGCCGCGCGTGCGGGGGCCTCGACCTTCGCCGATCTGCTGGCGCCGAGCGTGAACGCGGTGACGCTGAACGGGAAGCCGCTGGACCCGGCGGCCGTCTTCGACGGCACGCGGGTGAGACTCGACGACCTCGCCGAGGGCGACAACGTCCTCGTGGTCGACGCGCAGTGCGCGTACAGCCGGACCGGCGAAGGTCTCCACCGCTTCGTCGACCCGGAGGACGGCGAGGTCTACCTCTACACGCAGTACGAGCCGGCCGACGCCCGGCGCGTCTTCGCCAACTTCGAGCAGCCCGACCTCAAGGCGCCCTTCCGCTTCGAGGTGACGGCCCCCGACCGCTGGACGGTCCGGAGCAACGGCGCCGAGGAGTCCCGCGACGGCGAGGTGCGGCGCTTCGCCGAGACCAAGCCGATCTCCACGTACATCACGGCGGTCGTCGCCGGTCCGTACCACTGCGAGACCGACCTCTACACCCGGGTGTTCGACGACGGCACGACCCTGGAGATCCCGCTCGGCGCGATGTGCCGCAAGGGGCTCGCCCGCCACTTCGACGCGGACGACATCTTCCTGGTCACCAAGCAGGGCCTGGACTTCTTCCACGACAACTTCGACTACCCGTACCCGTTCGGAAAATACGACCAGGCGTTCGTGCCCGAGTACAACATCGGCGCGATGGAGAACCCGGGCTGTGTCACGTTCCGCGAGGAGTACGTCTTCCGCGGCAAGGTGACCTCGGCGTCGTACGAGCACCGTGCCAACGTCATCCTCCACGAGATGGCGCACATGTGGTTCGGCGACCTCGTCACCATGCAGTGGTGGGACGACCTGTGGCTCAAGGAGTCCTTCGCCGACTTCATGGGGGCGTTCTCCCAGGTGGAGGCCACCCGCTTCACCAACGGCTGGGTCACCTTCGCCAACAATCGCAAGGCGTTGGCCTACCGCGCCGACCAACTGCCCTCCACCCACCCCGTCACGGCCGACATCCGTGACCTGGAGGACGCAAAGCTCAACTTCGACGGCATCACGTACGCCAAGGGCGCGTCGGTGCTCAAGCAGCTGGTGGCGTACGTCGGACGGGACGCGTTCCTCGAAGGCGCCCGGCGCTACTTCAAGCGCCACGCCTACGGCAACACCCAGCTCGGTGACCTGTTGTCGGTACTCGGGGAGACGTCCGGGCGCGACATGACGGTCTGGTCGCGGGCGTGGCTGCAGACGGCGGGCGTCAACGTGCTCACGCCGGACGTGACGTACGACGTGGCGGGCCGCATCGCCGAACTGGCCGTCCTCCAGGACGCCGCCGCCTCCCACCCCGAGCTGCGGCCGCACCGGATCGCGGTCGGCCTCTACCGGCACGATCCCGAGGGCGCCCTGGTCCGTTACGCCCGCGCCGAGGTGGACATCTCCGGGGCGCGCACGGTCGTCGGGGAGCTGGCCGGGGTGGCGAAGCCAGCGCTGATCCTCGTCAACGACGACGACCTCACGTACTGCAAGGTCCGCTTCGACGCGGGCTCCCTCGCCACCCTGGGGGCCCACCTCGGTGACATCACCGATCCGCTGGCTCGCGCGGTCTGCTGGTCGGCCCTGTGGAACCTGACGCGGGACGCGCTGCTGCCGGCCCGCAACTTCATCTCCCTCGTCCTCGCCTTCTCCGGCCGCGAGTCGGACATCGGCGTGCTCCAGATGCTGCACAAGTGGACGCAGTCGGCGCTCGTGCACTACGTCGCGCCCGGGTGGCGCGAAGAGGGCGGCCGACTGCTGGCCGAGGGCGCGCTGCGCGAACTGCGCGCCGCGGAGCCGGGCAGCGAGCACCAGCTGACCTGGGCGCGGTTCTTCGCGTCCGTCGCCTCGCGCGACGCGGACTTCGAGCTGCTGGCGGGGCTGCTCGACGGCTCGCAGCGGATCGACGGCCTGGAGGTCGACCAGGAGCTGCGCTGGGCGTTCCTGTCGCCGCTGGCCTCCCACGGGCGTGCCGACGAGTCGGTCATCGACGCCGAGCTGGCGCGCGACGACACGGCGTCGGGCAAGCGGCACCATGTGCGGTGCCTGGCCTCTCGGCCGTCCGCGGCCGTGAAGGCGCAGGCGTGGGCCGCGGTCGTGGAGTCGGACAAGCTGTCCAACGCGCTGGTCACGGCGACGATCTCGGGTTTCGCGCAGGCGTCGCAGCGGGAGCTGCTGGCCCCGTACGCGGACGCGTACTTCGCCGCGATCGAGCGGGTGTGGGCCGAGCGGTCGATCCAGATCGGCATGGATGTGGTGTCGGGGCTGTTCCCGGGGCTCCAGGACGGTCCGGAGACGCTGGCGGCGACGGACACGTGGCTGGCCTCGCACGCGGATGCGGCGCCGGCGCTGCGGCGGCTGGTCCTGGAGGCGCGGGACGATCTGGCGCGGGCGTTGCGGGGACAGGCGGTGTGAACCGGGTCGTGTGGCACCGGGCCTTCTGATCGAGGCCTTGTGATCGAGGCTTGTCCTCGAGCGCCGGACGGGCCGAGTTGGGTGCGGCGGCCCCGTGGTTGCCCCGTTGGGGTGGCCCGGGGCCCCTCCGGAGTGTCTCCTCGGGCGAGCTGCCGGGCGGCCCTCAGCTGGGCGGGGTCGACGCGTACTGGCCCGAGCAGGCCGTGGCCGTGGAGATCGACTGCCACACCCCTGGCGAGGACGACGAGGCGCACCGGCCCGCTCGCGCCGGCAAGCGCGACCACCTGGAACGGCTGGGCATCACCGTTGTCCACGTCACACCGGGGAAGCTGCGCGAGGCCCTGGCTCAGCAGGCGACCATCGTGCGCACGGCGCTGATGGCGGCGAACGACCGCGAACCGGCCGCGTATGTGGTGATCCTGCCTCGGTGACGGCACCTATGGACCCATTCGTCCCGCGTGACGCTTTGACCTCGGTGGCGGATCTACGCCATGTCCCATACTCACCCCCGTCAACTCTCTACAAACGCCTGTCATTTAAGACAGGGTGAGCGGTCATCGGGTACCGAATTCCGGACTCTCTCTTTCACATACAGGGATGCTGATGACCAAGGAATCCCCCAGCTTCATACCCGGAGCAAGACGCGCGGCCAGGATCGCCGCCGCCGCCGGCCTGGTGGCCGCACTGGCCGCCACCGGCGCCGCCCCGGTCTTCGCCGCCGAGGACCCCGCCTCCGCACCGGTCAAGCCCTCTGCCGCCGACGGCAAGGGCGACAAGCTCGGCAGTGCCGACGCCGACGTGCTGGCGAAGGCCGAGGCCAAGGGCGAGAAGAACATCACGCTGATGGTCGCCACCGCCCCCGGCGCGACCGAGGAAGTCACCAAGCAGCTGGACGCCGTCAAGGGGTCCGTGCTCGGCCGGACGTACGACAAGCTCGGTTACGTCCGCGCGACCGTACCGACGGCCACCGCCGACGCCACGCTCAAGGCGGCGTCGAAGCTGTCGTCGGTGTACGGCATCGATCTCAAGCAGGAGATCAAGCTCGACGACCCGACGCCCGCGGGCGACCGCGCGGCCGGCGCCTCGACGCAGGCGACGGGCTCCTACCCGGCGCCCGGCAAGGCCACCCCGGCGAAGAACCCGTACAACCCGTCCTTCGAGACGGGCGCGGTCGACTTCGTCGCGCAGAACCCGAAGGCCGACGGCCGCGGGATCACCATCGGTGTCCTGGACTCCGGTGTCGACGTCGGGCACCCGGCTCTGCAGAAGACCACCACCGGCGAGCGCAAGATCGTCGACTGGGTGACGGCCACCGACCCGGTGAGCGACGGTGACCGTACGTGGCTGCCGATGACGGCCTCCGTGGCCGGTCCTGTCTTCACCAGCGGCGGACGCACGTACACGGCGCCCGAGGGCGCGTACAAGATGCGGCTCTTCGCCGAGGCCGCCACCCGCGGTGGCGACATGGCGGGAGACCTGAACCGGGACGGCGACACCACCGACGTGTGGGCCGTCCTCTACGACGCGGTCTCCAACACCTCGCGCGTCGACCTGAACAACGACGCGGACTTCACCAACGACGCCGTCATGAAGCCGTACAAGGACGGCCACCAGGTCGGATACTTCGGTACGGACAACCCGGCGACCGACGTGGTCGAGCGCATTCCGTTCGTCGTCGAGACCCGCAAGAACGTCGTGTACAACGCGGCCGGCGACAAGGCCGACTTCGTGAACATCGGCGTCATCGAGGGCTCGCACGGCACGCACGTCGCCGGTATCACCGCGGCCAACGGCCTGTTCGGCGGCAAGATGAACGGCGCGGCGCCCGGCGCCAAGGTCGTCTCCTCGCGTGCCTGCACCTGGTCCGGCGGCTGCACCAACATCGCGCTGACCGAGGGCATGATCGACCTCGTCGTGAACCGCGGTGTCGACATCGTCAACATGTCGATCGGTGGCCTGCCGCCGCTGAACGACGGCAACAACGCCCGCGCGGAGCTGTACAAGCGGCTCATCGACAACTACGGCGTCCAGCTGGTCATCTCGGCCGGCAACGACGGCCCGGGTGTGAACACCATCGGTGACCCCGGTCTCGCCGACCACGTCATCTCGGTGGGGGCGTCCATCTCCAAGGAGACGTGGGCCGCCAACTACGGCTCGAACGTCTCCAAGAAGTACGCCATGCTGCCCTTCTCCTCGCGCGGTCCTCGTGAGGACGGCGGCTTCGCGCCGATCCTGACGGCGCCGGGTGCGGCCGTGAACACCACCCAGACCTGGCAGGCCGGCGGGCCCGTCAAGGAGGCGGGCTACAGCCTGCCGGCCGGCTACTCGATGATGCAGGGCACCTCGATGTCCTCGCCGCAGGCCGCCGGTGCCGCCGCGCTGCTGCTCTCGGCCGCCAAGCGGAAGAACATCGAGCTGCCCCCGGCCGACCTGCGCACCGCGCTCACCAGCACCGCCACCCACATCAAGGGCGTGCCCGCGCACGCCCAGGGTGCCGGTTTGATGAACATCCTCGGCGCCTGGAAGTCCATCAAGTCGGGCGCCACGGCGCATGAGTACTCGGTGAAGGCCCCGGTCGACACCGCGATCGACTTCGCGCTGAAGACCCCGGGCTTCGGTACGGGTCTGTACGACCGTGAGGGCGGCCTGAAGGCCGGCCAGAGCAAGACGTACGACGTGACGGTCACCCGCACCACGGGCCCCGACCGCAACGTCGCGCACTCGCTGTCCTGGAAGAACAACGACGGCACCTTCTCGCTGGCCGGTTCGAGCACCGTCTCCCTGCCGCTCGGCAAGCCGGTGACCGTCAAGGTCAAGGCGCGCCCCGGCAGTGCCGGTGTGCACAGCGCGATCCTCAAGGTCAACGACTCGCGGACCGTCGGCGTGGACCACCAGATCCTCGCCACCGTCGTCGTCTCCAAGCAGCTCGTGGCGCCGGGTTACGCGTACACGGCGTCCGGCTCGGTCCAGCGCAACGACCACAAGTCCTACTTCGTGAACGTGCCGGAGGGCGCGAAGACCCTTGAGGTCGCCCTCAGCGCGCTCCGTTCGGGCAGCCAGACGCGGTTCATCTCCATCCACCCCTACGGGGTCGCGGTGGAGGACAGCTCCACGATCTTCTGCTACCCGAACTACGAGAGCCCGGCCAACACCTGCCGTCCGGACGTGCGGTCCTACAAGGACCCGCAGCCGGGCGTCTGGGAGATCGAGGTCGAGTCGCGGCGTACGTCGGCCCTGCTGGACAACCCGTACAAGCTGGATGTCTCGCTGCTCGGCGCCACCTTCGACCCGGCGGTGCGGACCATCGCCGAGGCGAAGATCGGTACCCCGGCCGCGGTGGACTGGACGGTCACGAACAACGCGGGTGACCTGGAGGGCAAGCTCAAGGGCGGCTCGCTGGGTTCGGCCAAGGTCGAGCGCCCGTCGATCTCCACGGGTGAGACGTACGAGACCACGGTCACCATCGGTGAGGGCGTCGAGAAGCTCGACTTCGCCATCGGTGGCACCTCGGACGCCAACGCCGACATCGACCTGTACGTCTACAACGGCGACACCGAGGTCGGTGCGTCCACGACGGCCGGTTCCGAGGAGTCGGTCAGCCTGGTGAAGCCGGCAGCCGGTACGTACACCGTCGTCGTCGACGGTTACGCGGTTCCGGCGGGGACCACCGAGTACGACTACCGCGACGTGTACTACGCGCCCTCGCTCGGCGCGATCACGGTCGACGAGTCGAAGGCGGTGACCCTGGCCAACGGCGCCTCGGCGCAGCTCGGCGCCGAGGTCCTGGTCGCCGGCGCGGCACCCGAGGGACGTCAGTTCTTCGGTGAGGTCCAGCTGGTGAACGCCCGCGGCACCGCGGCGGGCACCGGCAGCGTCGTGATCGAGAAGGTCACGCCGTAACGGCCTGCGGTAACTGAGCAGCGGGGCGGGCGCTCTTCCGGGAGCTCCCGCCCCGCTGTGCGTCATCCGGGGTCCGTGCAGTCCAGGGTGCGCGAGGCGGGCAGCGTTCGTCCGCGTGCAGTCGGCTCTTCACCGTGCCCTCGGGAATGCCCAGCTCCGCCGCGATCTGCGGTACCGAGAGATCGGCGTAGAACCGCAGCACGAGGGCCTGGCGCTGGGCCGCCGGCAGCTCGTCGAGCCCCTCCGCGACGGTGAGGGCGAGCAGCCGGGCCTCCTGGCCGCCCTCGGTCACGGCATCCGCAGGACTCGGCGCGGCGAGGCCTGGCGCCGATCCGTTCCTGTCTGCCGCGGCCCCGGTGCCAGTCGGCGGCCGGCCGGGAGGCCACCATGGCCGCCCGGACGCCGATCTCGCGGGGCGCCTCCTGGCCGCTCGCCGCCCGCTCCAGGAGGCGCAGCCGTACCTGCTGCACCCCGTCCTGGAGGTCCGCGTACGGCACTCCGCCCAGTGAGAGCACCGCACGCACCCGGTCCACCTGTGCCGGGCCGAGGGGATCTTCCCCGGTGCCGGCGCGCTTCCTTCCCAACAAGGACTGCCTCCCCCTGATGTGTTTCCCCTGTGACGCGGAAGGGCGGCGGAACGTTCACCCGGAAGCGTGCGCCGTCCGAGGAACGGACAATGGATTGGACAAGGCGACCAGGGACATACGCATCATGGGACGGCAAGCGGGTCGCACACACGTACAGAGGAGTCTTCGTGAAGGTCGGAATCGTCGGCGCCACCGGTCAGGTCGGCACAGTCATGCGCAGCATCCTGGCCGAGCGGAAGTTCCCCGTCGCCGAGCTGCGGCTCTTCGCCTCCGCCCGCTCCGCGGGCTCCACGATCACGTGGGAAGGCACGGACATCACCGTGGAGGACGCCTCCACGGCCGACTACACGGGCCTGGACATCGTGCTGTTCTCGGCCGGTGGCGCGACATCGAGGGCGCTCGCCGAGAAGGTCGCGTCCCAGGGCGCCGTCGTGATCGACAACTCCTCGGCCTTCCGGATGGACCCCGAGGTGCCGCTGGTCGTCTCCGAGGTCAACCCGCACGCGGCGAAGGTCCGCCCCAAGGGCATCATCGCCAACCCGAACTGCACGACGATGGCCGCCATGCCCGTGCTGCGCCCGCTGCACACCGAGGCCGGTCTGCAGACGCTGACGGTCGCGTCGTACCAGGCGGTCTCGGGCTCCGGTGTCGCCGGTGTCGCCGAGCTGCACAACCAGGCGCTGAAGGTCGTCGGCGAGGCCGACAAGCTTGCCCACGACGGCGAGTCCGTCGACTTCCCCGAGCCCACGATCTACAAGCGCCCGATCGCCTTCAACGTGGTGCCGCTGGCCGGCTCGATCGTGGACGACGGTTCGTTCGAGACGGACGAGGAGCAGAAGCTCCGTAACGAGTCGCGCAAGATCCTGGAGATCCCTGAGCTCAAGGTGTCCGGCACCTGCGTCCGCGTCCCGGTCTTCTCGGGGCACTCGCTCCAGATCAACGCCCGGTTCGCCCGTCCGGTCAGCGTCGAGCGCGCGTACGAGCTGCTGAAGGACGCCGAGGGCGTCGAGCTGTCCGAGATCCCGACCCCGCTCCAGGCGGCCGGCAAGGACGCCTCGTACGTGGGCCGCATCCGCGTCGACGAGACCGTCGAGCACGGTCTGGCGCTGTTCGTCTCCAACGACAACCTGCGCAAGGGCGCGGCGCTGAACGCCGTGCAGATCGCGGAGCTGGTGGCGGCCGAGCTGAACGGCTGACAGTCGTACGTCGAAAGGGGCGGCCACCGGGTTCCGGTGGCCGCCCCTTTCGCGTGCCTCAGAGGGCGAGGTGCCGCCGCAGGGCCGTGTCGATCTCGGTCATACGCTGGCGGGGGACGGTGCCGATGCGCTTCAGTACGCGTTCCAGGGAGACTGCCCTGACCTGCTCACACTGGACCTTCGAGTCCCTCGGTAGCCCGCTCTCCGCGGACGTGAGCAGCGCCTGGAATGTGAGAACACGTGCGGTGTTCGAGGTCAGGGGCAGGACGGTGATCACCCCTCGCCCGTTCGACTCGACGGACTGGTTGGCGGCGTTGTTGGACACGATCACGGCCGGTCTGACCTTGTTGGCCTCGCTGCCCTTGGCAGGTTCGAGATCGACCAGGTGAATATCGCCTCTACGCATCAGCGATTCCGTCTCCGACAGTGCGGTCCCAAAGAACCGCGTCCTCGCTCGCGTCCCATTCTTCGAACGCCTCGGTGTACTCCGCTTCGAGCCCGGCCTCCCGAAGCAACTCGATCGCGGCGTGTATCACCGCCGACCGGGAATCCGCCTCGGTCTTCGCGGCGTACTCGTCGACGAAGGTGACATCCTCCTGCGGCAAGCTCACACTGATCTTCATGCCTGTCATCCTACCGGAAGTAGGAACAGCCTCGCCACCTGAAGGTGGAGTTCAAGTGCTACCCGCGCCGCACCTCGAACTGGAAGCACCCGTACTCCACGGCCCGCACGTGCACCAGCGCCACTTCCGGGTCCGCGAACGCCTCCGCGAACGCCGTGTCGAATCCGTGCTCCTCGTCGGCCGGGATCTCCAGCAGCCGCCCGCCGACGATCCGGCCCTCCGCGCTGTAACGCCGCAGGACCCGTAGCGCACCGGTTCGCGAGAACGGATACCCCTCCCGCTCCGCCGGTCCCCCGCAGTCCTCGGCATGGATGAAGACCGGTCCCTGCTCGTCGTACGCCCCGGGCTTCGCCCAGTGCGCGGCCGCCCAGCGGCGCAGCGGCGCGTACGAGACGAGCGCGACGCGCTCCCCCGGCTCCGCGCCGCGCAGGCAGCAGCGCAGCGGATCACCCGCTTCCGTGGCCGGGTACGGGACGCAGGGGCGGCCCCCGTCGTCGGTGGCCCGGAGTTCCTTGAGTGCGGTCGGTTCGATGGGACGTGCCTCGTAGCGGGTCATGGTTCGAGGGTCCTGCCGGATTCCCCGGGAGTCCGGCGGAAAACGGACATCGCGCTGTGTGCATGTCCCATGGAAGGATGACCAAAAACTCACATATCAAGGAGATGACCGCGTGCCTGGCACGAATCTGACCCGCGAAGAGGCACAGGAGCGGGCGCGCCTGCTGACCGTGGACGCGTACGAGATCGATCTCGACCTCTCCGGAGCGCAGGAGGGTGGGACCTACCGGTCCGTCACCACCGTGCGCTTCGACTCCGCCGAGGACGGTGCGGAGACCTTCATCGACCTCGTCGCCCCGGCCGTGCACGAGGCCGTGCTGAACGGCAAGGCGCTGGACGTCGCCGCCGTCTTCCGTGACTCGCGCATCGCGCTGAAGCACCTGCGCGCCGGCACCAACGAGCTCAAGGTCGTCGCCGACTGCGCGTACACGAACACCGGCGAGGGCCTGCACCGCTTCGTCGACCCGGTCGACGAGCAGGCGTACCTCTACACCCAGTTCGAGGTCCCGGACGCCCGCCGGGTGTTCGCGAGCTTCGAGCAGCCCGACCTGAAGGCGACCTTCCGGTTCAGCGTGAAGGCCCCGGCCGGCTGGACCGTGATCTCCAACTCGCCGACGCCGGAGCCGAAGGACGACCTCTGGGTCTTCGACCCGACGCCCCGCATCTCGACGTACATCACGGCCCTGATCGCCGGTCCGTACCACGCGGTGCACAGCACGTACGAGAAGGACGGCCAGACCGTCCCGCTCGGTATCTACTGCCGCCCGTCGCTCGCCGAGTACCTCGACGCGGACGACATCTTCGCGGTCACGCGGCAGGGCTTCGACTGGTTCCAGGAGAAGTTCGACTACGCGTACCCCTTCGCGAAGTACGACCAGCTCTTCGTCCCGGAGTTCAACGCGGGCGCGATGGAGAACGCGGGAGCGGTCACGATCCGCGACCAGTACGTGTTCCGTTCGAAGGTGACGGACGCGGCGTACGAGGTCCGTGCGGAGACCATCCTGCACGAGCTGGCCCACATGTGGTTCGGCGACCTCGTCACCATGGAGTGGTGGAACGACCTGTGGCTGAACGAGTCGTTCGCCACCTACACCTCGATCGCCTGCCAGGCGTACGCCGAGGGCTCCAAGTGGCCGCACTCCTGGACCACGTTCGCCAACTCCATGAAGACGTGGGCGTACCGCCAGGACCAGCTGCCGTCCACGCACCCGATCATGGCGGACATCAGCGACCTCGACGACGTCCTCGTCAACTTCGACGGGATCACGTACGCGAAGGGCGCCTCGGTCCTGAAGCAGCTCGTGGCGTACGTCGGCATGGACGCTTTCTTCCAGGGCGTCCAGGCGTACTTCAAGGCGCACGCCTTCGGGAACACCCAGCTGTCCGACCTGCTGGGCGCGCTGGAGAAGACCTCCGGCCGTGACCTGAAGACCTGGTCGAAGCTGTGGCTGGAGACCGCCGGGATCAACATCCTGCGCCCGGAGATCGAGACGGACGCGAACGGCCACGTCACGTCCTTCACGGTCCTCCAGGAGGCCCCCGCGCTCCCCGCGGGCGCGAAGGGCGAGCCCACGCTGCGCCCGCACCGGATCGCGGTCGGCTGCTACGACCTCGACGAGGCCGGGAAGCTGGTCCGTACGAGCCGGATCGAGCTGGACGTCGACGGGGAGCGCACCACCGTGCCCTTCCCGGCGGACACCGCCCGCCCGGCGGTCATCCTCCTCAACGACGACGACCTGTCGTACGCGAAGGTCCGCCTCGACGAGGAGTCGCTGCGGGTCGTCACCGCGCACCTGGGCGACTTCGCCGAGTCCCTGCCGCGCGCCCTGAGCTGGGCCTCGGCCTGGGACATGACGCGCGACGGCGAACTGGCGACGCGCGACTACCTCTCCCTCGTCCTCTCGGGCATCGGCAAGGAGTCGGACATCGGCGTCGTCCAGTCGCTGCACCGTCAGGTGAAGATGGCTCTGGACCTGTACGCGGCACCGGAGGCCCGTGAGACGTACCTGACCCAGTGGACGGAAGCCACGCTGGCCCATCTGCACGCTGCGGAGCCGGGCAGTGACCACCAGCTGGCCTGGGCCCGCGCCTTCGCGGCGACGGCCCGCACACCGGCCCAGCTGGACCTGCTCCAGGCGCTGCTGGACGGCACGGAGACGATCGAGGGCCTGGCCGTCGACACCGAGCTGCGCTGGGCGTTCGTGGAGCGGCTGGCCGCGACCGGACTGCACGACGAGGAGGAGATCGCCGCCGAGTACGAGCGCGACAGGACCGCGGCGGGAGAGCGCCACGCGGCCTCGGCGCGTGCGGCGCAGCCGACGGCGGAGGCGAAGGCCGCGGCGTGGGCCTCGGTCGTCGAGTCCGACAAGCTGCCGAACTCCCTCCAGGAGGCGGTCATCAGCGGCTTCGCGCAGACGGACCAGCGCGAGCTGCTGGCGCCGTACACGGAGAAGTTCTTCGCGGCGGTCAAGGACGTCTGGGACTCACGGAGCCACGAGATGGCCCAGCAGATCGCGGTCGGTCTGTACCCGTCGTTCCAGGTCTCGCAGGCCACGCTCGACGCGACGGACGCCTGGCTGGCGTCGGCGGAGCCGAACGCGGCCCTGCGCCGGCTGATGTCGGAGTCCCGCGCGGGCGTCGAGCGCGCGCTGAAGGCCCAGGCGGCCGACGCGGCGGCTGCGACCGTCTGACGGACCGACTGAACGACGAGGGGGTGCCACCCGTGGTGGCACCCCCTCGCCATACCCGTACGTCCTACTCCGTCACGTCCTGCGGGTACCAGCGCAGCTCGACGGTGTTCCCGTCCGGGTCGTGCACGTAGACCGACTGCGCCTCACCCCTGGCGCCGAAGCGCCCGACGGGGCCCTCCAGCACGGTGAACGTCCCGGAGTCGATGACCTGCTGCCAGTCGAGCGGCTCGACGACGAGACAGATGTGGTCGACGTTGGACGTACCGCGGGGCCGGTCGAGCAGATCGATGATGGTCACCGGACTGACCCGCACCGACGGGAAGGGCACCTTCCCGGCCCGCCACTCCTCCACCCGTACGGGCTCGAGACCGAGCGGCCCGCAGTAGAACTCCAGGGACCGCTCGACGTCCTGGACATTGAGCACCAGATGGTCGAAGGCCTTGACTCGCAGCATGGGGCGCCCTTCAGGGGTTGGCTTCTTTCCCGACTCGTGTCGCTACGCGCCCGACTCCTCGTAGCGGCGGGTCAGTTCGGCGGTGCCCGATTCCGTCAGGGAGCCGTGCAGGCGCATGCGGGCCACTCCGCCGTCGGGGAACGTGTCGAGGCGGACGTGGGTGACCACGGCCTGGGCGCGCAGGACGAAGCGGCCGTCCCACTCGGTCATGGGCGCAACCTACCCGGCGTCACGAGCGGCCCCGGACATGCCGGCGCACCGCACGGTACCCGGTACCGGCGGTGCACTCGGAAGAGCTTCTAGACCGTCTTCTTGGACTTGTCGAGGACCATGACGAGGCCCGCGATCACCACGAAGAGGGCGATAGGCGCCACGACATACAGTCCGATCGTATCCATCGCGCTCAGGCCGGGGCCCGGGTCGTCACCGTCGTCGCGGGTGAGAGCGAGCGCGGGCGACGACATGAGCAGCATCATCAGCGTCGTACCGGCTGCGACGGCGCCGGCGCGCATAGCGTTCTTCTTGTCCACGGTGCAAACGTAGCGAACGGCTACGGGCGGCGCGCGCCCGGGGGTGGCGTACGGGACCCGGAATGCTCCGGGCGGGGGCTCAGCACCTCCATCAGCCGGTGCAGCCGGGGCGACGCGGCGAGCTCCTCCAGGGTGACCGGGTGGCCGTCGGCATCGGCGACGGGCAGGCGCCAGTTGGGGTACTGGTCCCAGGTGCCGGGCAGGTTCTGCGGGCGGCGGTCGCCCACCGTGTCGGGGAGCCAGACGCCGGTCATCCGGGCCGGGGTGAGCAGCAGGAAGCGGTGCACGGCCCGGATCGCGGCCTCCTCGTCGCCGTCGCCCTCGGGCAGGAGCCGGAGCCGGGCGAGGTAGGCCAGCCACTCGGCGGTCCCGGTGGCGTCCTCGGTCAGCTCCTGCTCCAGCGGGCGGGTGAGCAGCCCGAGGCGGTGGCGCAGTGTCACGTGGTCGCCGGTCAGCCGGGCGGCGGTGGAGGGCAGGTCGTGGGTGGTGGCGGTGGCCACGCAGTCCCGCCGCCACCGCTCGGGGGGCAGGGGCTCGCCCGTGCCGTCCCAGTCGCGCTCGAACCAGAGCACGGAGGTGCCGAGCACCCCGCGCCGGGCGAGCGCCTCGCGGACGCCGGGCTCCACGGTGCCGAGGTCCTCCCCTATGACGACGGCACCGGCACGGTGGGCCTCCAGGACGAGGACGGCGAGCATGGCCTCGGCGTCCTGGCCGACGTACGTGCCCTCGGTGGGCGGACGCCCCTCGGGCACCCACCAGAGCCGGAACAGTCCCATCACGTGGTCGATGCGCAGGGCGCCCGCATGGGCGAGGAGACCGCGCAGGAGGCCGCGGTACGGGGCGTAGCCCGAAGCGGCGAGCGCGTCGGGGCGCCATGGGGGCAGCCCCCAGTCCTGGCCGCGCGCGTTGAAGGCGTCCGGGGGCGCGCCGACCGACATCCCGCGTGCGAAGGCGTCCTGCTGGGCCCAGGTGTCGGCGCCGGCCGGGTGCACGCCCACGGCCAGGTCGTGGACGATCCCGACGGCCATGCCGGCGTCCCGGGCGGCCTGCTGGGCGGCGGCGAGCTGGGTGGCGGTCAGCCAGGCGAGCCAGGAGTGGAAGTCGACCCGGTCCAGCAGTTCGGCGCGCGCCCTGGCGGTGTGCGGGGAGCGTGGGTCGCGCAGCCCTTCGGGCCAGGAGTGCCAGTCGCAACCGTGTACCTCGGCCAGCGCGCACCACAGGGCGTGGTCCTCCAGGGCCTGTCCCTGTTCGGCCAGGAAGTCGCAGTACGCGGCCCGGCGGCCGGGGGTCAGCGGCACCTCGTGGATGAGTTCCAGAGCCTGCCGCTTGAGCTCCCAGACGGCGTCCCGGTCGATCAGGGCACCCTTGTTGAGCACGGCTTCGGAGAGTCCCGCGGCGTCCTGGCGGAAGTCGTCCAGGGCCGTACGGTCCCGGACGTGCCCGTACTCGGGCACCGACTCGATGTGCAGGTGGACGGGGTCGGGGAAGCGGCGCGAGGAGGGGCGGTACGGGGAGGGGTCGGTGGGCGAGCCGGGTACGGCCGCGTGGAGCGGGTTGACCTGGACGAATCCCGAGCCGAGGCTCCGGCCGGACCAGGCGGCGAGATCGGCCAGATCACCGAGGTCGCCCATGCCCCAGGACCGGGCGGAGAGCAGGGAGTACAGCTGGACGAGGAAGCCGTGGACCCGGTCGGGGGGCTGCGGGACGCGGGCAGGGGCGACGACGAGCGTGGCGGCGGCGTGCCGGTTGTCCGGGGTGCGCGCGGACAGCCGGTGGACCCCGGGGGGCGGCTCGTCCCACCAGCCGGGGGCCGGAGGGGTGGCGCCTGCGGCTTCGGGGGCCCCGGAGACCGGGGCATCCGGCGTCGTCGGGTTCGCCACCCGGGCCAGACGCTCCGGGGGCGTGGCGGCTGCCCCCGGGGCGGGCTCCAGCTCGATCGTCAGGGCCGTGTCCGGTGGCAGCGCCGTCAGGGCGACGGGCGGCGGCTCCCCCGACCAGACCACCACCGTCGGCGGAAGCAGGCGGGAAACCGCCGCCGATTCCGCGGCGTCCAGCGCCTTCCTTACGGCCTCGGGAGTGCCGGCGTCGACGCCCAGCGCGGCGAGCACGGCCGTGACCGTGTCGTCGGGGACGGACACCGTGACATCAGGGGACGGCGAGTAGGAGGTGGCGACACCGTGCAGTGCGGCGAGCCGGGACAAGCCCATTCAGACTCCTGGGGTCTCCATGCCCCCTGCGGTGCCGGGGGCGGTCGGCTCGCTGGTCAGAGGGGCGACGGCGGCGAGCGGTGGCTCGCTCGTGAGAGGGGTGGCATCGGCGAGCGGCGGCTCGCTGGTCAGCGGTGCGGCGTCGGCGAAGGCGGCCTCGACCCCCAGGTGGGAGACATCGGCGAGCGGCAGCTCGCTGATCATCGGAGGCGCGAGATCGGTCAGGCACGGTTCGGTGGTCGGAGCGGCAGGGCCCGTGGGGCCCGGCACCTGTTTGGAGAGGGCGGAGAGCAGAAGCTGCGCGGCAGCGGGCATGGTGGCCTCCTGGCCTTTGGGAACAGGACATCGCCAGACCTACCCAGCCGGTGCGAGCGCAGACATGGACGTGACATAGGCGTTATGACAACGAGCTCAACGTGCCGTAGGTCACATTCCGTTCCCCCGTCCGGCTGCCATGAGCCGTTTCCGGCCACCGGGAGCCGCTTCCGGCCCCCCTCGCGGGCGCGTACCGGCGATTCCCGACAAGGCGGCCGGGCATTTCTGGCGCAACGGTCACGCGCATTGACACCCTCGCGCACGGGTGGTGGGCTCGGAGCCCACCGGCGGGACGAGAGGGGCGCAACGTGCAGTTCGGGCGCAGGAAGCACGCGACGGCCGTCGCCGTCGCGGTGATCGGCGGACTGCTCGGTTCCGTCGCCCCGGCCGCAGTGGCGGCCCCCGTCGTACCCGGCCCCCGGACCGCCGTGCCCGACCGCGTCGACGACTCGCGGCTGCCCTCCGTCTGGCCGCGTCCGCAGACCATCAAGGCATCCGGCCAGGCCGTGCCCCTCGGTACCGAGGTCACCGTCGTCGCCGACGCGGGCGCCGATCCGTACGCCGTGGCCGCCCTGCGGACCGTACTGCGCGACGCGGGCGTCACCACCCTGCACGAGGGGCTGCCGGGGCGCGGCCCCGTCCTCCGGGCCGGCGGTCCCGGCGCCCTGGACGCCCTGCGGATCATGCGGGCGCCCGAGCGCGCGGACCTGCCCGCCGGCGGCTACCGCATCGCGTCCGGCCAGGTCGCCGGACGCTCCACCGTCGCTCTGGACGGTGTCGGCGACGACGGCCTCTTCCACGCCGTCCAGACGCTGCGCCAGCTGATCCGCGACGGAGCCGTCGCGGGCGCCGTGGTGCGCGACTGGCCGGGCACGGCCGTCCGAGGGACGGCGGAGGGGTTCTACGGGCAGCCGTGGACCCGCGAGGAGCGGCTCGCGCAGATCGCCTTCATGGGGCGCACCAAGCAGAACCGCTATCTGTACGCGGCGGGCGACGATCCCTTCCGACAGGCGCGCTGGCGCGAGCCCTACCCCGCCGAGGGCCGTGCGGACTTCCGCGCCCTGGCGGAGAAGGCGCGCGCCGAGCATGTGACCCTCGGCTGGGCCGTCTCCCCCGGCCAGGCGATGTGCATGGCGTCGGACGGTGACATCAAGGCGCTGACGCGGAAGATCGATTCCATGTGGGCGCTGGGCGTGCGCGTCTTCCAGCTCCAGTTCCAGGACGTCAGCTACAGCGAATGGCACTGCGACGAGGACGCGGACACCTTCGGCAACGGCCCTGAGGCCGCCGCCAGGGCCCAGGCACGCGTGGCGAGCGCCGTCGACCGGCACCTGGCGGAGCGCCACCCGGACGCCGAGTCGCTGACGGTGATGCCGACGGAGTACTACCAGGACGGTGCGACGGACTACCGCGAGGCGCTCGCCGCCGAGCTGGACGACCGGGTGCGGGTGGCCTGGACCGGCGTCGGGGTCGTGCCGAAGACCATCACCGGTCGTGAGCTGGCGGGGGCCCGGGCCGCCTTCCGTCATCCGCTGGTCACCATGGACAACTACCCGGTCAACGACTACGCCCAGGACCGGATCTTCCTCGGCCCGTACACCGGCCGGGATCCGGCGGTGGCGAGCGGTTCCGCCGCGCTGATCGCCAACGCGATGGAGCAGCCCTCCGCGTCCCGCATCCCGCTGTTCACCGCCGCCGACTTCGCCTGGAACCCGAAGGGCTACCGGCCGCAGGAGTCCTGGCAGGCGGCGATCGACGACCTGGCGGGCGGTGACGCCCGTACCCGGGCCGCTCTGGGCGCTCTCGCGGGCAACAGCGCGACCTCCGTCCTCGGCGGCGCGGAGTCCGCGTATCTGCGGCCTCTGCTCACCGCGTTCTGGGCGTCCCGGTCCGCGAGCGGCGCCGTGCGCGACGAAGCGGCGCGCGAGCTGCGGGCGGCGTTCACCGTGATGCGGGAGACCCCCGGCCGGCTGACGGCCCCCGCGGGCGGGCGGCTGGACGACGAAGTGCGTCCGTGGACGGACCAGCTGGCCCGGTACGGCCGCGCGGGTGAGCTCGCGGTCGATCTGCTCCAGGCGCAGGCGCGCGGTGACGGAGCGGGCGCCTGGCAGGCGCAGCTGGCACTGGAGGGCCTGCGCGAGGAGATCGCGGACAGCGGGGCGACCGTCGGCAAGGGCGTGCTGGGGCCGTTCCTGAACCGGGTCCGCAAGGAGTCGGACGGCTGGAACGGCGCCGACCGCGACGCGGGCACGGTCACCAAGGACGCGAACAGCTACACGATCCAGCTGGGCAGGACCCGCCCCGTGGACGCCGTGACCGTGACGACGGACCCGGGCAGCCGCGCGGCCGGCGCGGTTCTCGAGGCCCATGTGCCGGGCGAGGGCTGGCGCCTCCTCGGCCCGCTCTCCTCGTCGGGCTGGACCCAGGCGGCGACGAAGGGCCTGCGGGCGGACGCGGTCCGGGTGGTCCTGCCCGTCGCCGTCCCGTCCTTCACCGGTACCGCGCCCCCGCTCCTTCCCGGCCGTGGAACGGGCGGGGCCGGTCCGAAGGTGCGGACGGTCGTGCCGTGGTTCGGTGACGAGCCCGCCGCCCGCCTCGCTCTCGTACGCGGCGAGACGGACGCGGTGATCGGCGGCAGCCCGCAGCGGGTCGAGGCACGGCTGGCCGGGGGCCGCCCGGCCGAGGTCCGGGGTGCGCTGACCGCCGAGGCGCCCAAGGGCATCAGGGTGACTGTGCCGAAGCAGACCACGGTGCCGCGCGGGTCCAGCACGGATGTCCCCGTGGACATCACGGTCCCGGCGGACACACCGGCCGGCGAGTACGAGGTGCCGCTCACCTTCGGCGGCGAACGGAGCACGCTGACGGTGCGGGCCTTCCCGCCCACCGCGGGCGCCGATCTGGCGCGTACGGGCACGGCCTCCTCGTCGGGCGACGAGACCCCCGACTTCCCGGCGGCAGCCGCCTCCGACGGCGATCCCGCCACCCGCTGGTCCTCGCCCGTGGAGGACGGCGCCTGGTGGCAGACCGAACTGTCCGAGCCGGTGCGACTGGGGCAGGTGGTGCTGCGCTGGCAGGACGCGTACGCCTCGCGCTACCGCGTCCAGGTCTCCGCGGACGGCCGCACCTGGCGTACGGCGGCGACGGTCCGCGAGGGCCGGGGCGGGCGCGAAGCGGTCCGCATGGACGCGAAGGACACCCGGTTCATCCGGATACAGGGCGACGGCCGGGCCACGGAGTACGGCTACTCGCTGTGGTCCGTGGAGGCGTACGCGGTGGCGGCCACCGAGGAGTAGGCGGTGGTGACCGGGTCGTCCGGTTGCCGTCTCGTCCTCGGCCGCCGGACCGGCCGGACGCTGCCCGCACCTGCTGGTGCTTGCCGGCTCACGCCGAAATGCCGTCGATCCTGGCCAGCACGTCGTCCGCGCCGAACGGCTGGAGGTACGGGAGCCAGCGCGGGTCCCGGTGTCCGGTGCCGATGATCCGCCAGGCGAGGCCGCTGGGCGGGGCGGGCTGGTGGCGGAGCCGCCAGCCGAGCTCGGGCAGATGACGGTCGGCCTTGACGTGGTTGCAGCGGCGGCAGGCAGCCACCACGTTGTCCCAGGCGTGCTGTCCGCCGCGGCTTCGCGGAATGACGTGGTCGACGCTGGTGGCCGCGGCACCGCAGTACATGCAGCGCCCGCCGTCACGGGCGAAGAGCGCCCGCCGGGTCAGTGGAACGGGCCCCCGGTAGGGGACCCGCACGAACCTCTTGAGGCGGATGACGCTGGGCGCCGGCACCACACGGGTGGCACTGTGCAGGAAGGCGCCGGACTCCTCGAGGCAGATGGCCTTGCTCTCCAGGACGAGGACGAGCGCGCGGTGGAGCGGTACGACGCCGAGCGGCTCGTACGACGCGTTGAGAACCAGGACGTGCGGCACGGTGGATGCCTCCTTGTACGCCGGCGGCGCGTGGCTCGCGCCGGGACGATCCGATCTCAGTCTCTCCTCATGCCTGGTCGAAACGCCACCACGTGCCGGTAACGGGCCGGAGGGATTTTCCTCACTCTCCCGCCCGCCCACGGCCGCGACGCCCGGAAACCGGCACGTGACCACGGCGGCCGACCGCCCTGTGCGATCGGCCACATCTGCTGTATCCCCGGGTGAGACGTGGCTCTCCCCCGAACTTGGCAACGAACCACTCCCCTGGCTTCGTTACTGTTGTTGGTCACCCGTCGCCGCTCCTGGAGGTCCCCGCCGTGCACCTGTCCGTCCTCTTGGCCGTAGCCCCCTCCCCTGAGCCGGTCGGCTCGCTGGACGAGGCCGCGGAGCAGGCCGGCAACGCCGCGAGCTGGGTCGAGCAGAACTGGTCCACCTGGTTGAACACCGGTCTGCGGATCCTGCTCATCGCGGTGATCGCGATCGTGCTGCGCTATGTGATCCGCCGGGCCCTGACCAACCTCATCGAGCGTATGAACCGCAGCGCCCAGGCGGTGGAGGGCACCGCCCTCGGTGGTCTGCTGGTCAACGCGGAACGGCGCCGCCAGCGCTCGGAAGCGATCGGGTCCGTACTCCGTTCGGTGACGTCGTTCCTGATCCTCGGTACGGCGGGCCTGATGATCCTGGGCGCGTTCCAGATCAATCTGGCGCCCCTGCTGGCCTCCGCCGGTGTGGCCGGGGTCGCGCTGGGCTTCGGCGCGCGCAACCTGGTCACCGACTTCCTCTCCGGCGTCTTCATGATCCTCGAGGACCAGTACGGCGTCGGGGACACGGTCGACGCGGGCGTCGCATCGGGCGAGGTCATCGAGGTGGGCCTACGGGTCACGAAGCTGCGCGGTGACAACGGTGAGATCTGGTACGTCCGCAACGGCGAGGTGAAGCGGATCGGCAACCTCAGCCAGGGCTGGTCGACGGCCGGCGTCGATGTGACGGTGCGCCCCACGGAGAACCTGGACCACGTCCGCGCGGCGATCACCGCCGCGTCGGAGGCCATGGCCAAGGAGGACCCGTGGACCGAGCGCCTCTGGGGCCCGGTGGAGGTCCTGGGCCTGGACGCGGTGCTGCTGGACTCGATGACGGTCCGGGTGACGGCGAAGACGATGCCGGGCAAGGCGCTGGGCGTGGAGCGCGAGCTGCGCTGGCGCATCAAGCAGGCGCTGGACGACGCGGGCATCCGGATGGTCGGGACCCTGCCGCTCCAGGCGGACGACGCCGCGCCGGACCTGACGGCAGGCATGGCCGCCCCGTCGGCGTACGCCTCGGCGACCTCCCCGCAGTCGCTGGCCGCGACGCCGATAGCACAGCCGAACCTGGCCAAATAGCCACCCGGAAGCAGACCGGAGGGGCGTTCCGCGCGTGCGGTGCGCCCCTTCGGCGTACGGGACGTACCAGGTAACACTTCAGCCGCACAGGCGCCGCCCATTGACGGCCCGGTGACCTGCGCCATACCTTCCTCTCACGAATAGGAAAGTTTCCTAACAGAGGGCAGGTGGACATCATGGCGGGAACCACGCCGGGGACTCCGGGCACACCGCGGGTCCTGCGCGCCATGAACGACCGGGCCGCCCTCGATCTCCTCCTGGAGCACGGCCCCCTCTCCCGTACGAGGATCGGGAAGCTGACGGGCCTCTCCAAGCCGACCGCCTCCCAGCTGCTGGCCCGCCTCGAGGCCGCGGGGCTCGTCATGGTCACCGGCACCAGTGAGGGCCGCCCCGGTCCCAGTGCCCAGCTGTACGCCGTCAACGCCCGCGCCGCCCATGTGGCCGGCCTCGACGTGACCGCCGAGCGGATCGTCGCCGCGGTCGCCGACGTGACCGGCGAGACCGTCGGCGAGTACGAGCTCCGTACGCCCGGCCGACGCGCCGAGGGTGTCGTCCGGCAGGTGGCCGACGCGCTGGACGGCGCGGTCAAGGACGCCGGGCTGACCCGCGCCGACATCCACCGCGTCGTCATCGGCACCCCCGGCGCCTTCGACCCGGGCACGGGCCGGCTGCGGTACGCCTCGCACCTGCCCGGCTGGCACTCCCCCACCCTGCTGGAGGAGCTGGCCGCCTTCCTGCCGATGCCCGTCGAGTACGAGAACGACGTGAACCTGGTCGCGGTGGCCGAGCAGCGGCTCGGCGCGGCCCGCGGGCACGAGGACTTCGTCCTGCTGTGGAACGAGGAGGGCCTCGGCGCCGCCCTGGTGATCAACGGGCGGCTGCACCGCGGCTGGACCGGCGGCGCGGGTGAGGTCGGCTTCCTGCCGGTGCCGGGCACGCCCCTCGTACGCAAGGTCGTGAAGGTCAACAGCGGCGGATTCCAGGAGCTGGCGGGCGCCCAGGCGGTGCCGAGAATGGCCACGGCCCTCGGCATCGACACGCCGCACCAGCCGTACGCGGAGGTCGCCGCGGGGCTGCTCGCCCGCGCGGTCGAGGCGTACGAGAGCGACGAGGCGCTCACCGAACTGCTGCGCCAGTACGCCCAGCGGCTGGCGACCGGTCTGGCCTCCGTCACCGCGGTGCTCGACCCGGAGCTGATCGTGCTCTCCGGGGAGCTCGTCTCCTCGGGCGGCGATCTGCTGCGTTCGCTGATCCAGTCCGAACTCGCCGAACTCGCCGCGTCCCGGCCCCGTCTCGTCCTCGGTGAGATCAGCCGGCATCCCGTCCTCCGGGGCGCCCTGGAACGGGCCCTCGCCGACACCCGCGACGAAGTGTTCGACACCTCTCGCTGAGCCGCGTTCCCCAGTCCTCTCCTCTCCCCATCGCCTTTCCCCCGTCCCTGGGAGTCCTGTCATGCGCAGAAGCCGACCGACCACCACCGCCGCTGTCGCCGTAGCCGCGATATCGGTCCTCGCCACCGCCTGCACGGGCCAGGCCGAGCAGGGTGCGACCGACGACCCGAACGCCAGGACGACGATCAACTTCTGGCACGGCTGGAGCGCGCCCGCCGAGGTCAAGGCGGTGACGGACAACATCGCCCGGTTCGAGAAGGCCCACCCGAACATCAAGGTCGAGGTCGTCGGCAACATCAACGACGACAAGCTCAACCAGGCACTGCGCGCGAGCGGTTCGAAGGGCCCCGACGTGGTGTCCTCGTTCACCACCGCCAACGTCGGCAAGTTCTGCTCCTCCGGTGCGTTCGCCGATCTGAAGCCGTTCATCGAGAAGTCGAAGCTGGACCTGGAGAAGACCTTCCCGAAGGTGCTCCTGGACTACACCCAGTTCGAGGGCAAGCGCTGCGCGCTGCCCCTCCTCGCCGACGCGTACGGCCTCTACTACAACAAGGACGCCTTCGAGAAGGCCGGCATCACCGAGCCGCCGGAGACCATGTCCGAGCTGGCCTCGGTCGCCAAGAAGCTCACCGTCGAGAAGGGCGACAGCTACGAGCAGCTCGGCTTCATGCCGACCTTCCACGGCTACGAGACGGTCGCGGACCACTACCTGTCCTCGTGGGAGCACGCGTACTTCGACGAGGACGGCAAGTCCAACATCGCCAAGGACCCGGCGTTCGCCGAGATGTTCACGTACCAGAAGAAGCTGGTCGAGGACCTCGGGGGATATCAGAAGCTGGAGAAGTACCGCGGCACCTTCGGTGACGAGTGGGGATCCAAGCACCCCTTCCACACCGGCCAGGTCGCCATGCAGCTGGACGGCGAGTGGCGGCTCGGCATGGCGACCGACGCCAAGGTGCCGTTCAAGATAGGTGTCGCGCCGATGCCCGTCGCGGACGACGAGCGCGACAGCTACGGCAAGGGCTTCCTCTCCGGCACGGTCATGGGCATCGCCCCGGGCAGCACCAAGCAGAACGCCGCCTGGGAGCTGGTCGAGTTCATGACGAGCGACACCCAGGCCGTGGTCGACTTCGCGAACGGGATCCGCAACGTGCCGTCCACCTTCGAGGCGCTGAAGTCCCCCGGCCTGAAGTTCGACCCGCGCTTCAAGACCTTCCTCGACATCGCCCAGCACCCCGAGTCCAGCACCCCGGACGGGGCCATCAACGGCTCGACGTACCAGCAGACCCTCCAGGACTTCGGCTTCCAGTACGAGAAGGGTGCGGTGAAGGACCTCAAGGCGGGTCTGGAGAAGACCGCCGCGCAGATCGACACCGACATCGCGAAGGCCAAGTAGCCCCCGATGACCACGCACACGCTCCGCTCGAAGCGCAGGCGCGCGACGCTGCGCACGGCGGCCTTCATGTCGCCCTGGCTGATCGGGTTCACGGTCTTCTTCGCGTACCCGATGGTCTCGGCCGTCTACTTCTCGTTCACGGCCTACGACGGCTTCGCGGCCCCGAAGTTCAACGGGCTGGCCAACTGGTCGTACGTCTTCGACGACTACCCGATGTTCTGGCCCTCGCTGCGCAACACGCTCTGGCTGGTCCTCGTCATGGTCAGCTGCCGGGTCGTGTTCGGCATCGGCGTCGGGATGCTGATCACGAAGATCAAGACGGGTACGGGGGTCTTTCGCACCCTGTTCTATCTGCCGTATCTGGCACCGCCGGTCGCCGCGACCCTCGCGTTCGTCTTCCTCCTCAACCCGGGAACGGGACCGGTCAACGCCATCCTCGGCGATCTGGGGCTGCCGACGCCCGGCTGGTTCAACGACGCGAGCTGGTCGAAGCCGGCGCTCACCATGCTCGCGGTGTGGGGCATCGGCGACCTGATGGTCATCTTCATGGCCGCGCTGCTCGACGTGCCCAAGGAGCAGTACGAGGCCGCCGAGCTGGACGGTGCTTCCGCCTGGCAGCGGTTCCGCTTCGTGACTCTGCCGAACATCTCGCCGATCGTGCTGTTCGCCGTGGTCACCGGGGTGATCCAGGCGATGCAGTACTACACCCAGCCCCTGGTCGCGGGAAAGGTCGCCTCGGGCGTCATCGGCGGCTCCGGGCAGCAGTTCGAGCCCGGCTATCCCGACAAGTCGACACTGACCCTGCCCCAGCTCGTCTACAACCTCGGCTTCCAGCGCTTCGACTACGGCTCCGCCTGTGTCGTCGCCCTCGTCCTGTTCGCCCTGGCCATGGCGTTCACCGCGCTTCTGATGCGGGGCCGCAACAACCTGATCCAGGCAGGTGACTGAGCCATGACCACGCGACTCCTCGACAAGCCCGCCACCGCGACGACGCCGGGCGCACGCACCCCCGCCGAGCGCACCCCCGCCGAGCGCACCGCACGCCGCAAGGCGCTGCTGCACTGGATCGCCGTCCACTCGCTGGGCATCGCCGCCGCGCTCTTCTTCGTGCTGCCGTTCGTCTTCGTCCTGCTGACCTCACTGATGAGCGACCAGCAGGCGCTGACCCGGGATCTCACCCCGAACACCTGGGAGTGGGACAACTACCGGAAGGTCTTCAACACCCCCGGTTTCCTGACCTGGTGGCGCAACACCCTGCTGTACGCGGGTCTGGGCACGGTCCTGACCGTGCTGTCGTCCGTGCCCGTGGCGTACGCGCTGGCCAAGTTCCGCTTCCGCGGGCGCAAGCTGTCGCTGATGCTCGTCATCTCGATGATGATGCTGCCGCCCCAGGTCGTCATCATCCCGATGTACCTGTTCTGGGCGAAGCAGATGGACCTGTCCGGCACGCTCTGGCCGCTGATCATCCCGATGGCGTTCGGGGACGCGTTCTCCATCTTCCTTTTGCGGCAGTTCCTGCTGACCATTCCGGACGAGTACCTGGACGCGGCGAAGGTCGACGGCTGCGGCGAATTCCGCACCCTCGTCAGGGTGGTGATCCCGATGGCCAAGCCGGGCATCGCGGCGATCGCCCTGTTCCAGTTCTTCGCCGCCTGGAACGACTACTTCGGCCCACAGATCTACGCCTCCGAGAACCCGGCCGCCTGGACCCTCAGTTACGGCCTGGAGTCCTTCAAGGGCGCGCACCACACCGACTGGAATCTGACCATGGCCGCGACCGTCCTGGTCATGGCTCCCGTGATCCTCGTCTTCTTCTTTGCCCAGAAGGCATTCGTCGAGGGCGTCACACTGACCGGAGTAAAGGGCTGACTAATCCTCCCCCTCATGAACAAGGGGAATTCCTCACTTCACAGTGAGGGTTTCCTGCTTCGCGGCAGGTTGCCCCGTCCGGGAAGGCTCCCGCAGCTCCGGATCAAGGATGCGTTTCCTCCCCGCGTCAAAGCACGCAGTATCCACGCAAGGAGTTCCGGATGAAGCTCGCAGTAGTGGGTGGCGGGTCCACCTACACCCCTGAACTGATCGACGGTTTCGCCCGTCTGCGGGACACCCTGCCGGTCGAGGAGCTCGTGCTCATCGACCCGGCGGCCGACCGCCTCGAACTCATCGGCGGCCTGGCCCGGCGGATCTTCGCCAGGCAGGGCCATCCCGGAAAGATCACCACCACATCCGATCTGGACGCCGGTGTCGCGGACGCCGACGCCGTCCTGCTCCAGCTCCGGGTCGGCGGGCAGGCCGCCCGCAACCAGGACGAGACGTGGCCGCTGGAGTGCGGCTGCGTCGGCCAGGAGACCACCGGGGCCGGCGGCCTCGCCAAGGCACTGCGTACCGTCCCGGTCGTCCTGGACATCGCCGACCGGGTCCGCCGCACCAACCCGAACGCCTGGATCATCGACTTCACCAACCCGGTCGGCATCGTCACCCGGGCCCTGCTCCAGGCCGGGCACAAGGCCGTCGGCCTGTGCAACGTAGCGATCGGCTTCCAGCGCAGGTTCGCCCGCATGCTCGACGTCACCCCGGCCGAGGTGCATCTCGACCACGTCGGACTGAACCACCTGACCTGGGAACTCGGGGTACGCCTCGGCGGCCCCGAAGGCGAGAACCTGCTGCCGAAGCTGTTGGCGGAGCACGGTGGCGCCATCGCCGAGGACCTGCGGATGCCCCGGGAGCTCGTCGACCGGCTCGGGGTCGTCCCCTCCTACTACCTGCGGTACTTCTACGCGCACGACGAGGTCGTACGGGAGCTCGGCACGAAGCCGTCCCGGGCCGCCGAGGTCGCCGCGATGGAGAAGGAACTCCTCGCGCTGTACGGGAACCCGGCGCTGGACGAGAAGCCCGCGCTGCTCGGCAAGCGCGGGGGCGCCTTCTACTCCGAGGCGGCCGTGGACCTCGCGGCCTCCCTCCTCTGCGGGGGCGGCTCCGCGGTGCAGGTGGTCAACACGTACAACAGGGGAACGCTCCCGTTCCTGCCGGACGACGCCGTGATCGAGGTGCAGGCCCGGGTAGACGGATCGGGAGCGGCTCCGCTCCCCGTTCCCCGTCTGGACCCCCTGTACGCCGGTCTGATCGCCAACGTGACGGCGTACGAGGACCTCGCCCTGGACGCCGCGCTGCGTGGCGGCCGCGAGCGGGTGTTCAAGGCGCTGCTCTCGCACCCGCTGATCGGTCAGTACGAGCACGCCGAAGGTCTCACCGACCGGCTGATCGCCCACAACCGGGAGCACCTCGCGTGGGCGTGAACGTCTCGGTCGTCGCCATCGACGCGGGCAACAGCAAGACCGACGTCGCTCTGATCGGGGCGGACGGCACGGTCCTGTCCACGGCCCGCGGCGGTGGCTTCCAGCCGCCCTCCGTAGGCATCGACGCGGCACTGGACGTGCTGGGGGCGATCCTGAACCGGGCGCTGGCCGCGTGCGGCGGGAGCATCGGCTCCCGGGGGCACGTGTCGGCGTGTCTGGCCAACGCCGACCTCCCGGTCGAGGAAGCCGAGCTGACGGAGGCTCTCCTCGACCGGAAGTGGGCGCCCACGGTCGAGGTGCGCAACGACACCTTCGCGATACTGCGTGCCGGGGTGGACGAGCCGCGCGGGGTGGCCGTCGTCTGCGGCGCGGGGATCAACTGCGTCGGCATGGTGCCGGACGGGCGGACCGCCCGCTTCCCCGCGATCGGCCGGATCTCCGGTGACTGGGGCGGCGGCTCCGGGCTCGCCGAGGAGGCCCTGTGGTTCGCGGCGCGGGCGGAGGACGGCCGGGGCGAGGCGACCGAGCTGGCGCGCACGCTGCCGGGGCACTTCGGCCTCGCCTCGATGTACGAACTCATCGAGGCGCTGCACCGGGGACGCATCCCCCCCACCGCGCGCCACGAGCTGACGCCGGTCCTGTTCGCCACGAGCGCGGCCGGCGACCCGGTGGCCCGTGCCGTGGTGGACCGGCTGGCGGACGAGGTCGTCGCCATGGCCTCGGTGGCGCTGACCCGCCTGGACCTACTGGACGAGGAGGTATTTGTCCTGCTGGGCGGCAGCGTGCTGACGGCCGGCCATCCGCAACTGGACGAGCGGATCGCGGAACTCCTCGCGGCCCGCGCCCCAGAGGCCACGATCCGGGTGGTGGCACAGCCGCCCGTGCTCGGGGCGGGGCTGCTGGGTCTGGACCACACGGGGGCGGCGCCCGCGGTGCACAGCAGGCTGCGCGCACAGTACGCGTGACCCTTCCGAGCTCGTCCGGCGCTCCCGCCGGACGGGCCCGGTTTGTCGGTTCCGGGAACCGATCACCCGTCCCGTACGTGTTCATGGAGTGGGGAGGCCGACGGCTTCGGGGCGGACGTTTCGACGAGATCCGGGCGTTCCTGGTGTGGATGTCGGTCCCTCGGCCATACTGCTGGCCGGGTACCAGTCCCCCGCGCGGCCGGGGGGCCGTGCCGCAGTCAGTGACCGAGGGGGAGGTCAAGTGACATACCCGCCGAACGGCGGCTCGCCACGGGAGCGCGCGCCCGCGCGCCCGGCCACGTCCGTGCCCGCGCAGCGCCGGGGCGCCTGGTCCGGGCCGGCCGAGCGGCTGCGGGCCGTGGCGACGACCGAGCCCGGCCGCCTGCAGATCATCGGGGCCGTACTGGCCCTGCTGGTGGTGACGTTCGGGGCCGTGACGGCTCTGGAGATCTCCGCCAGGTCCGGCGCCGCCGACGACGTGGTGAACCGGAGCCAGCCGCTGAGCGCGGACGCGGCGCGTATCTACCGCTCGCTCGCCGACGCGGACACGATGGCTGCCAGCGGCTTCCTGGCGGGTGCGCAGGAGCCCAGGGACGTGCACGAGCAGTACGAGAAGGACATCGGTGAGGCCTCCCGGCTGCTCGTGAGGGCGGCCGCGAGCACGGACGCCTCGTCCTCGTCCGGCCGGGAGATCACCACCCTCGCCGAGATGCTGCCCGTGTACACGGGCCTGATCGAGCGGGCCCGTGCGAACAACCGACAGGGGCTGCCGCTCGGCGGCGCCTATCTCCGGTACGCCAACCAGAAGATGACGTACGAGCTGCTGCCCGCGGCGGAGCGGCTGTACAAGGCGGAGACGGGCCGGCTCGGCGAGGACTCGGCCGATGCCCGGCAGTGGCCGTACCTCTCGCTCGGCGCCGGACTGGTGGTGCTGGCCGCGCTGGTGTGGACGCAGCTCCGCAACTACCGCAGGACGAACCGGGTCTTGAACCACGGGCTGCTCGCGGCGACCGCCGCGTCCACCGTCGTGCTGCTCTGGCTGGCCGTGGGACACACGGTGGCGCGAGCCGAACTGCGTGCGGCGATGGTTCACGGGCAGGAGTCACTCGATGTCCTCAACAACGCGCGGATCAATTCGCTGAAGGCACGAGCCAACGAGAACCTCACGCTGGTGGCCCGTGGCGCGGTGCTGACCGCGGACGGCAGGAACGACAAGTACGAGACCGACTACACCACGGGCATGAAGGCTCTCGGTGCACAGCTGAAGAGCGCCGAGAAGCTCGCCGAAGGCACCCAGGGGAGCGGGCCGGTGGTCGATGCCATCAAGAACGTGACCGAGTGGCAGGAACGCCACCGCAAGGCCCGCACGACCGACGACCAGGGCGACTACGACGGTGCGCTGAAGCAGATCATCGGCCCGGAGGAATCCACGGGCACGTCCTTCGAGCAGGTGGACGCGGCGCTGCGCAAGGCGCTCGCGTACGAGCAGGGCGAGTTCACCGACGCCGCCAAGGACGGGCGCGGGGCGCTGGGCGGGCTTCCCATAGGTGCCGGGGCGCTGGGCCTGCTGGGCGCGGCGGCGGCCGTCGTCGGGGTCAACCGCAGGCTCTCGGAGTACCGGTGAGAGGGGGAGCGATGACCAGGGAACGAGACGGGTCCGGTCGCGGCGGGCTGCGCGGCTGGGGCGGTGTGACGGGCATGGCGGTGGCGTGCGCGATCACCGCCTCGCTCACGCTGCTGCCGCTGGCCCACAGCGGGGACGGCTCCTTCGGTACGAAGACGGTGAGCCAGGGCGCGACCTCGGCGGTGCAGGCGCGCGCCGACGAGTGCACGGACCCCGAGGCGAGCCTTCCGCCCTCCAGAGACGACGGCCCGAGCATCGACAGGATCAAGGCGCGCGGCAAGCTGATCGCCGGTGTCGACCAGAACAGCTTCCGGTGGGGCTACCGCAATCCGGAGAACCGCGAGCTCGAAGGCTTCGACATCGATCTCGTGCGGGCCATCGCGCAGGACATCCTGGGTGACCGGGACGCGGTGATCTTCCGTGCGATACCCACCAACCAGCGGATCGCGGCGCTGGAGAACGACCGGGTCGACGTCGTCGTACGGACGATGACGATCAACTGCAAGCGTTTGGAGCAGGTCTCGTTCTCCACGGCCTACTTCCAGGCCGGGCAGCAGGTGCTGGCCCCGAAGGACTCCGCGATCACCGGGTACGACACGTCGCTCGACGGCAAGCGGGTCTGCACGGCCGAGGGCTCCACGGCCTACGAGGCCCTGGAGAAGCAGTCGTTCGGCGCGGTCTTCAAGGACGAGGGCGACGGCACCGAGCAGGACAAGGACCAGCTGACCGTGCCCAACCAGCTGGACTGTCTGGTCCGGCTCCAGCTCGGCGAGGTGGACGCGATCGTCACCGACAACGCGCTCGCGGCCGGTCAGGCGGCCCAGGACCCGGCGATCGCCCTCAAGGGCGACAAGCCGTTCACCACGGAGTACTACGGCGTGGCGGCGAAGAAGGGCGCGGACGACCTGGTGGCCCGCGTCAACCAGGTGCTGGTCGACTACCGCAAGGGCGGGAACGACAGCCCCTGGATGGTGTCGTACCGCGACTGGCTGGCCACCGGCCTGCCAGGGATCACGGCGCCGCCGGCGCCCAAGTACCTGAGCAACTGACCCCTGCGGCCCATGGGCCGGACGGCAAGAGCGGAGAGGTGATCGATGGGCGTGGCGGGTTCCTTCCCCGGCTTCGCGGGGAGGCCCCCCGGCCCGGTCCTGGACCGGGACGAGGCGGACCGTGCGCTGGCCCGGCTCGGTGCGGAGCACGAGGCCATCGAGACCTCACTCCTCGCCCTGCAGGACCATGCGGGCCGCCGGCTCCTGGAGGGCGCCGGTCTGACGGGCGTCACCAAGGACCGCTGGGCCGCCACCGAGCAGTCGATCACGCTGCTGTGGGAGTACTTCGACGCCTACGCGGCGGCGCTCACCGAGGCACGCGCGGTACGGGCGCGCAGGCGCCATCCCAACCGGGACGACCTGATGGCCCTGACCGACCTGCTGCGCGGCCCGAGCGTCACCGTGGCCGGCACGGCGGCCGGGCACACCTCTTCGATCACCGGTCCCGCCGTGCTCTGCGAGCAGTTCTCGCTGGAGGAGCTGGTCGCCCGGATGAACGAGCTGTACGCCGGGGCGCTGGACATGGTCGTCGCCTCCGACTCCGTCTGGTCCGCGCTGCCCGCCCGGATCGACCTGCTAGCCGCCGAACTGCGCCGTACGGCCTCGCTGGCACACTCCGTCGGGGTGCGGCCGGGTGAGCATCCGGCCGGCGACGACCTGGAGTCGATCACCCAGGAGCTGTCGACGCTGCGGGTGCAGGTGATCTCCGACCCCCTGGCGTTCTGGCTGCCGGGTCCCGGCAGCGCGGCGCCCGGCGGTGGCCGTCCGGACACCACGCGGTACGACCGGGCGGCCCGCGCCCTGGAGGACGTACGGCGGGAGATCGAGGCGGTGCTCGCGGTGCGGCAGGACGCGGAACAGCGTCTGGTCCATCTGCGTGACGTGCTCTCCCGGGCCGACCGCACGCTCGCCGAGGCCCGGTCGGCGCGCGGCGAGGTGCTGGCGAAGATCGCCGCCTCCGAGGTGCCGGCGGTCAGCGGCCCGCCGACCGCCCTGCAGGAACGGCTGGCCGCCGCGTCCGACTACCGCAGGCATGCGCAGTGGCACCGGCTCTCCCCGCTCCTGGAGACTCTGGAGCGGGAGGCGGAGGACGAACTGCTGCGGGCCCGGGAGTCGTTGACGTCCGTGACCGCGCCGCTCGCGGTCCGGGCGGAACTGCGCGGCAGGCTGGACGCGTACAAGGCGAAGGTGGCCAGGCACGGCCTGGCGGAGGACCCGCTGCTCATCGAGCGCTACGACGCGGCCCGCCGGATGCTGTGGAGCGCGCCGTGCGATCTGCGGGTCGCCGAGCAGGCGGTGCTGCGCTTCCAGCAGACCGCCGCGGAACTGCTGGCCCCCCAACGGTCGTCGGGACCGCAGGACCGGCCGGGCGGACAGGGCCGCACATGAGCAGAGGTCCGGCGGGAAAGTCAGGGACGGGGCCGCCGCGGCGGCGGGGCGAACAGGGGGAGACACCATGAGTACGCAGTGCCAGCGCCCCGCGTGCGAGGGCGATTACGAGGACATGGGCGGCGGTGAACTGTACTGCGACACCTGTGGCCTGGCTCCGGTCGTCTCCCCGACGGGGATGGTCGGTTCACCGCCGACCGGGATCGCGGGCGGTGGCAGGGGCGGCAGCCGGGGCAGCAACAGCACCTCGCAGCGGTCGGGTTCGCGGGCCTCGTCGAGGTCGTCGTCGAGGTCGTCCACGTCACGGCGGTCGGTCTCCGGGCGGCTGTCCCGTTCGCTTTCGGGCAGCGCGACGGCCCGGTCGGTGTCGGTGCGCTCCTCGGGTTCGTCGACCAGTTCGTCGAGCCGGGGCCGGCTGGGCGCGGGACTCGTACTCGTGCCCGACGTACCGCGACCCGACCCCCGGACCGCCGTCATGGAGAAGCCCGAGGTCCCGGAGCGCAAGCGGTTCTGTTCACGTTCCGACTGCGGTGCACCGGTGGGCCGGGCCCGCGGCGAGCGGCCGGGACGCACCGAGGGCTTCTGCACCAAGTGCGGCCACCCGTACTCCTTCGTACCGAAGCTGCGCGGCGGCGACATCGTGCACGGACAGTACGAGGTGGCGGGCTGTCTCGCGCACGGCGGGCTCGGCTGGGTCTACCTCGCGGTGGACCGTGCCGTCTCGGACCGGTGGGTGGTGCTCAAGGGCCTCCTGGACACCGGTGACCAGGACGCGATGGCCGCGGCCATCTCCGAGCGGCGCTTCCTCGCGGAGATCGAGCACTCCAACATCGTCCGCATCTACAACTTCGTCGAGCACCTCGACCAGCGGACCGGCTCGCTCGACGGCTACATCGTCATGGAGTACGTGGGCGGCAAGGCGCTCAAGGAGATCGCCAACGAGCGCCGCACCACGGCCGGGAAGCGTGACCCGCTGCCGGTCGAGCAGGCGTGCGCGTACGGCATCGAGGCGCTGGAGGCGCTCGGTCATCTGCACAGCCGCAACCTCCTGTACTGCGACTTCAAGGTCGACAACGCGATCCAGACCGAGGACCAGCTCAAGCTGATCGACATGGGCGCGGTGCGCAGGATGGACGACGAGGAGTCGGCCATCTACGGCACGGTGGGCTACCAGGCGCCGGAGGTGGCGGAGGTCGGCCCGTCCATCGCCTCCGACCTGTACACGGTCGCGCGGACGCTGGCGGTGCTCACGTTCGACTTCCAGGGCTATACGAACGTGTTCGTGGACTCGTTGCCCGACCCGGACAACATCGAGGTGTTCCGGCGGTACGAGTCGTTCTACCGGCTTCTCGTGCGGGCCACCGACCCGGACCCGGCGCGGCGGTTCGCCTCGGCGACGGAGATGGCCGAGCAGCTGACCGGGGTGCTCCGCGAGGTGGTGGCCCTGCAGACGGGGCGGCCGCGTCCGGCGCTCTCGACGCTGTTCGGTACGGAACTGCGGGTGACGGACACCGAGTTGTTCGCCGAGCTGACCGGTGATGTGTCGCGGCTCGGTGGCCGGGACACGACGGCCGGTGCCCGTGGCCGGCGCAAGCGGGGGGCGGCGTCCACCGTCGCGCCGCGGACTTCGGCGGCGGCCCCGGTGACCGTGGCCGGTGTGCCTCCGGTGGCGGCCGCAGGCGGTCCGCCTGCGGGCGCCCCCGCCGCGTTCGGCGCCCCGGGTGCCGCTCCGCTGTCCGCTCCCGCCACACATGTCCGGGGCAGCGGCGTCACGGGCGGCGCCGGTACGGCGCTCGCCCACGCGCCGACGCACACCGCGATTCCCGCTCCCCGTACCGTGGCCCCCGGACCGGGCACGCCGCCCGGGGCGCACACCGGCGGTGGGCCACGGCTCGCGGGGCTCGACGCGCGCGCCACCTCGCTGGCGCTGCCGGTCCCCCGGGTCGACGCGAACGACCCGAACGCCGGCTTCCTCGCCGGGGTGATGGCTTCCGCGCCCAACGAACTGATCGCCGCGCTCCAGGCCGTACCCGCGGCCTCGCTGGAGACACGGCTGCGGGAGCTGCGCGCACGGCTGGAGATGAGCGATCTCGACGCCGGCGTACAGGCCCTGTCCCGCCTGGAGAGCGAGCACCCGGACGACTGGCGCGTGGTCTGGTGCCGCGGGGTCACCTCGCTGGTGACCGGGGACAACGAGAACGCGGCACTGTCCTTCGACGCGGTCTACGACGCGTTCCCCGGCGAACCGGCCCCCAAGCTGGCCCTGGGCATCTGCGCGGAGGTGCTGGGCCAGCTGGACAACGCCGCCGAGTACTACCGGCTGGTGTGGATGACCGACCCGAGCTTCGTGAGCGCGGCGTTCGGCCTGGCCCGGGTTCAGATCGCCGCCGGGGACCGGGCCGGGGCCGTACGCACCCTGGAGTCCGTCCCCGAGTCGTCGATCCACTACACGGCGGCCCGGGTGGCGGCCGTACGGGCACGGCTGCGTGAGCGTGCCCCGCAGGAGCCGCTCCTGGGCGACCTGTCGGCGGCGGCTTCGCAGGTGACGGGGCTGGCGGGCTTCGGTCTGGACGCGGTACGGCGTGAGCGGTTGTCGACCGAGGTTCTGGGTACCGCGCTCGACTGGGTACTCTCCGGGAGTCCGGCGGCACCCTCACCGGTCCCGTCGCAGCACGCGTCTTCGGGCCCGAGGACGCTGCTGGGCTGCGAACTGGACGAGCGCGGCCTCAGATTCGGTCTGGAGCGCTCGTACCGGATACTCGCCCGGCTCGCACAGCGTGGCGACGAGCGGATCGAACTGGTGGAGCGGGCCAACCGTTTCCGCCCCCGGACGTGGGTGTGAAGATGTCACAGATCCACCAGCAGACCTCCTTGACCAACTGCCCCGGCTGCGAGGAACCGCTGGAGACGGGCGACCTGTTCTGCGGGGCGTGCGGGTACGACCTGTCGGCCGTGCCCGCCCTGCCGGACGACCGGCCGACCATCGCGATCGCCGTACCGGCACCGGCCGCGGGTGAGCCCGGCGCGGGCGCCACTTCGGTCGAGTGGTCGGCCGCCTCCGAGGTGGACAGCTCCGACCCGCCCGCCCCGGTCCACCGCGCGGCCGATCTGCCGGGCAGGGACTCCGGCGGCTCGGCGCTGCCCGGCACCAAACCCCCGGTCCGCCACGACGAGCCCGGCGGGGCGCCGCGCTCGGACGACTTCGAACTCGCGGCGCCCGGGGTGCCCGTACCCGATCCGCGTACCGCCGGGCACACCGCTCATCCGGCGGCCGGCGGCAGGGTCTGTGTGGCCTGCCGTTCGGGCCAGGTGGACCCCGACGGCTACTGCGAGAACTGCGGTCACGCCCAGCCCCGCGAGCGCGATCACATGGAGCAGGAGCTCGGCGCGGTGGCCGCGGTCAGCGACCGGGGCCTGCGCCACCACCGCAACGAGGACGCCTTCGCCGTGTCCTCCACCGCCCTGCCGGACGGCTCCCCGGCCGTCGTCGCGATCGTCTGCGACGGTGTCTCCTCGGCGAGCCGCCCGGACGAGGCGTCGGCCGCCGCCGCGAGTACCGCCAACGAGGCGCTGCTGGGTTCCCTGCCGCGCGGTACGCATCCGCAGCAGGCGATGCACGAGGCGATCATCGCCGCGTCCGAGGCGGTCAACGCACTGGCCGAGGAGCCGGGCGGGGCGATGGAGCACGATCAGCACCGCCATCAGAACGCCCCGGCGTGCACCCTGGTCGGCGCGATCATGGCCGGGGGCCTGCTGATCGTCGGCTGGGTGGGCGACAGCCGGGTCTACTGGGTGCCGGACGACCGCGCCATCGCGCCCGCCCGGCTCACCGAGGACGACTCCTGGGCGGCCCAGATGGTGTCGGCGGGCCTGATGAGCGAGACGGAGGCGTACGCGGACGCGCGCGCCCACGCCATCACGGGCTGGCTCGGCGCCGACGCCTATGATCTGGAGCCGCACACCGCCTCGTTCAAGCCGGACCGCCCCGGCCTGGTCGTGGTGTGCACCGACGGTCTGTGGAACTACGCCGAATCCGCGGTGGAGATGGCCGCGGCCGTACCGGTGGACGCGCACCAACGGCCGCTGCACGGCGCCCAGATGCTGGTCGGTCACGCGCTCGACGGCGGGGGGCACGACAACGTAACAGTGGCTCTGCTGCCGTTCGTCGTGCTGCCCCCGGGGGCAGCAACTCCGTGGAACACCGCCTGAGACCCGTCCCGCACGACCTGATCCGACCTACATGGAGCCTCAAGGAGCCGATCAGATGGCCAACTTCGCCAAGTCGAACGTGCCGGGGTTCGCCGTCGAGGTGTACCAGAACGAATATCTGCCCGAGGGCGGCCGAGAGGTCAACGGCATCGTCACCGTCACGTCGACGGGCGGCGGCACGACCGGCGGAGTGCCGCTGACCGGCGCGTCCCCGACGCCCTCGCACCTCCCCGGGCAGGCCGCGAACGCCGCCGTGGTGCTCATGGTCGACTGCTCGGGCTCGATGGACTACCCGCCGACGAAGATGCGCAACGCCCGGGACGCGACGGCCGCCGCCGTGGACACCCTGCGCGACGGCACACTGTTCGCGGTCGTCGCGGGTACGCACGTGGCGAAGGACGTCTATCCGGGCGGCGGCCGCCTCGCCACGGCCGATCCGCAGACCAAGGCCCAGGCCAAGGACGCGCTACGCCGGCTGAGCGCCGGCGGCGGTACGGCCATCGGCACCTGGCTCCGGCTCACGGACCGGCTGCTCGGCGGCGCCGATGTGGACATCCGGCACGGCATCCTGCTGACGGACGGCCGCAACGAGCACGAGTCCCCGGAGGATCTGCGGGCGGCGCTGGACTCCTGCACCGGCCGTTTCACCTGTGACGCGCGTGGTGTGGGCACCGACTGGGAGGTGAAAGAGGTCACAGCGATCGCCTCCGCGCTGCTCGGTACGGCCGACATCGTGGCCGACCCGGCAGGGCTGGCGGCGGACTTCACGCAGATGATGGAGAACGCGATGGGCAAGGAGGTCGCGGACGTGGCGCTGCGGCTCTGGACGCCCGTCGGGGTCGAGATCAGGTTCGTCAAGCAGGTCGCGCCGACCGTCGCCGACCTCACCGGACGCCGCACCGAAGCGGGTCCGCGCGCGGGGGACTATCCGACCGGATCCTGGGGCGACGAGTCCCGCGACTACCACGTGTGCGTGCTGGTCCCGGAGGCCGGGATCGGCCAGGAGATGCTGGCGGCCCGGGTCTCGCTGATCCTTCCCGATCCCTCCGGCGGCGCTCCGCGGACCCTCTCGCAGGGTCTCGTGCGAGCGGTCTGGACGGACGACGTCGTGGCGTCCACCTCGATCAATCCGCAGGTCGCGCACTACACGGGTCAGGCGGAACTGGCGCACGTCATTCAGCAGGGACTCGACGCCCGCAAGTCGGGGGACTTCGACGGCGCGACCGCGAAGCTCGGCCGAGCGGTGCAGCTGGCGTCGGCGTCCGGGAACGAGGACACTGCGAAACTGCTTTCGAAGGTGGTCGACGTCGTCGATGCGGCGACCGGTACTGTGCGACTGAAGGCAAAGGTCGCGGAGGCGGACGAGATGACGCTCGAAACGCGCTCCACCAAGACCGTTCGTGTCAAGAAGTAGCGACGCGGCAAGCACCGGCAACCGAACGAGCATGACGGCCCCCGGGCCGGACGAGGAGAGGGGGAAGCGCCGACATGCCGACCTGCCCGAACGGACACCAGTCGGGTTCCGAGGACTGGTGCGAGGTCTGCGGACACCGCATGGCCGGGGCGGGCGCGCCTGCGGGCGCCGTTCCCCCGCCGCCTCCCCCGCCGCCCGCGCCCGGCTACGGCTACCCGCAGGGCCCCGGCCCCGGTGAGCCGCCCGCCCGCGCCGAGCTCTGCCCGCAGTGCCGCACCCCGCGTGAGGCGATGGCGCCCTTCTGCGAGGAGTGCCGCTGGAACTTCCTCACGAACACGGCGACCTCGTACACCCCGCTCGCCCCTCAGGGCGTTCCGGGCGGACCCCTCGCTCCGGTGCCCGGGCTCAACCTGCCGCCCGGCTTCCAGGCCCAGCAGGGACCGCCGCCCCCGCCGCCGCAGCAGCAGCAACGGGAACCGTTCGAGTACCAGAGCTCGCGGCCCTCGCAGATGAACCGGCCGGCGGAGCCGCTCTCCTCCGAGCAGGGCGGCCATCCCGGTCCGCCGCCTCCGCCGTCGTTCCAGCAGGGCCCGCCGCCCCCGCCGTTCCAGCAGCAGCCGCACCAGCAGGCGCCGCAGGGATTCCAGCAGCAGTCCGCGCCGCCCGCTCCCCCGCAGCAACCGCAGGCTCCGCAGACCGGCGGCGACGACTGGCTGCTGCCGCCGCCCTCGCAGGGCATGGCTCCGCGGCCGCCCGCACCCCAGCCGTCCTCCCCGCAGCCGCCGCAGGGATTCCATCAGCAGCCGCACCAGCCCTTCCCCGGCCAGGGCCAGGGGCCGGGTCAGGGGCCGGGGCAGGGCCAGAACCACGGTCAGAACCACGGCCACGACCAGGGGCACGGCCCCGGCCGGGGCCACACGCCCGACCACGGACAGGACCTCGGGCAGAACCACGGCCCGCAGTCGACGAGCTGGACGGCCGTCATCGCTCCGGACCGCGAGTACTTCCTCGCGATGATGCAGCGCAGCGGCCCCGAGGCGACCGGGCTCAACCTGCCCGCGTACTCCCCGGAGCAGCACCTCCCGCTGACCGGCAGCCAGATCACCATCGGGCGCCGCCGGCAGAGCACGGGCGAGTCCCCCGACATCGATCTGTCCGTGCCGCCGGAGGACCCCGGCGTCTCGCACCAGCACGCGGTGCTGGTGCAGCAGCCCGACGGCAGCTGGGCCGTGGTCGACCAGAACTCCACCAACGGCACCACGCTCAACACCGCCGAGGACCCGATCCAGCCCTATGTCCCCGTCCCGCTCCAGGACGGCGACCAGGTGCACGTCGGAGCCTGGACGACCATCACGCTCCGCCGCGGCTGACGTCGCCGGGGGTGGACCAGGCGTACGGGCCCGCCGGGTCGTCGAGCCAGGCCCACTGCCGGCCCTGCTCGACCGTGATGCCGTACCTCTCCCTCCGGGGGTGCCCTTCGCGCTGCCAGAGGGAGAGGGCCTCGCGCGGATCGAGTACGCCGACGGTCAGCGTCAGCAGGAAGCGGAACAGATCGTTCTCGACGATGCGCCCCGGCAGACCGCCGAGGTGCTGGAGCTGAGCGGGCAGCGGCAGCGCTCCGCGCAGCGGCACGAAGTACGCGGGCGTGTCCAGGAACCGCCCCTCCGCGCGCGGGCCGTGCGCCGTCTCCCGTACGTCGAGCGCGACCAGTCCGTCGGCGAGGGGGGCGAGGATGCGCGCGCCCGGCCGGCACTGCCCGAGCCACGTGCCGGGAACGGACGGTAGTGCGCAGGTCGCGATGATCCGGTCGTACGGGCCCCGTTCGGGGCAGCCCCGGGCCCCGTCGCCGGTGACCACCGCCGGGCGGCGGCCGGCCGCCGCCAGATGACGGCGGGCCGACTCCGTGATCTCCGGATCGAGCTCGACCGTGGTCACCGCCGCGTCCCCGAGACGGTGGGCGAGCAGCGCCGCGTTGTAGCCGGTGCCCGCGCCGATCTCCAGGACCGTGTGCCCGTCGCGCACGTCGAGTGCTTCCAGCATCCGGCCCATCAGCGACGGTCTGCTGCTGGACGAGACGAGCGTGCCGTCCTTGATACGGGTGGCCAGCGGCTCGTCCGCGTACGCCCCGCGCAGCCAGCGCGCGCGCCGGCCGGCATCGGGGTCCTCGCACCACAGCCGCTCCTCCCGGCCGGCCGGGCCCACGAAGTAGCAGGGCACGAACAGATGGCGAGGCACCTCCTCGAAGGCCGCCCGCCAGGCTGGGTCGCGCAGGCCGCCGCCGGCGAGAACGGCGCGCACCATGGCCCTCCGCCCCTCGGCGCCGTGGGCCGCGTACCGGTCCGGGTGTCCGCCCATGCCTCCACCTTCCCGCAACAGGGCCCGACGGGCGAGCAGTCGGGATCAGGTCGCGGTTGAACGGCTTCCGGCCGAACCCTTCGCACACACTCTCTATTCACCCCACAGGGACCATACGTTCACATCCGCAACACCGTACGGGCACCCGCATTCCGTGGGTCCTCCTCTCCTGCTGTCTTCCGGAGGCTCGACATGCGTCGGAGAACCATGCGAATCGGTGCGGCCCTCATCGGGGTGACCACCGCGTTGCTGGGCGCGAACAGCGCGCTCGGCAGCACCGTCTACACCTACCAGGGCGATGACTACGCCTACATCAAGAGTGACCACGAGGCGGTCGGTGTCTGCGACCGGGAGATCGACGGATCCAGCGTCTACACCAACTACTACCGGTCGATCGACTCCGACTACCGCCGTGTCGAGGAGACAAGGGGATTCGGGACCTGTACGTCCTCCGGATCCAGCGGCAACCTCGTATGGAAGATCCGCGCGTGCGAGAACATCACCGCGCTCCCTGATGCCTGTTCCTCCTGGAAGACGCACTACTGAGCCATGGCCCAAAGCACCGTGGACGTCTCCGGCCTGACCTGCGAACTGGGCGGTCGCACCCTGCTGGCCTCGGCGGCGCTGACCGCCGTGGCCGGGCAGTCGGTCGCCGTGACCGGGCCCAGCGGCAGCGGGAAGAGCACGCTGCTCGCCTGCCTCGCCGGGCTGCGAAGGCCGACCGCCGGAAGCGTCGAGGTGTGCGGAACCGATGTCCTCGCCCTGCGGCCCTCGAAAGCCGCAGCGTGGCGTCTGGCCACGATCGGGTTCGTCTACCAGTTCGGCGAACTGCTGCCGGAACTCTCCGCGGTGGAGAACGTGGCGCTGCCGCTGCTGATCGGTGGCGGCGCCCGTAAGGAGGCGTACCCGGCAGCTGAACGGCTGCTGGACGAGCTGGGTGTCGGCGCCGTCGCCGACTCGCCTGCCGGGTCCCTCTCCGGAGGTGAACGCCAGCGGGTCGCCGTGGCCCGTGCGCTGTCCACCCGGCCGCCGGTGATCCTGGCGGACGAACCCACCGGCGCGCTCGACGAGGAGGCCACCGACGAGGTCTGCGACCTGCTCTTCGCGCTGCCCGCGGCCCGGCAGTGCACGCTGGTGGTCGTCACCCACAACCCCGTGGTGGCGGCCCGTGCCGACCTGCGGCTCCGGCTCTCCGGCGGCATCCTGAGCGAAGAGCCCTGCCCGGACATGACCGGACCGGCCGGGTCATGAGCCGCTCGCGCCGGGGCGCCACCGCGCAGCTGCTGGCGATCGGCAGGCGTACCGCGCACGCGCCCGGAGATCCCCGGGCGCTGCTCCAGAGCGCCTGCCTGGCCCTGGCCGCCGCGGCGACCGTGCTGCTGGTCTGGTCGATGCTGACGGTCCACGCCGTGTACGACGCCCGGGACGCCAGGGGTGCCGCACGGATGCCGGTCCTGACCGACCCGGGCAGCGAGCCCGCCCTGCGCTGGCTGGAGAGCCAGGACAGCCGGCGGCAGCGCGGGTTCTCCGTGGTGTACATCGAACCGGTCGTCGCCGACGCGCCCCTGCCGCCCGGCCTTCCGCGCTGGCCCGCCCCCGGCGAGGCGTTCGTCTCGCCCGCGCTGCTGGAGGTGATGCCCCAGGCCACCACACGTTACGGAGCGTACGGAGGGAAGATCTCCGCGGCCGGGCTCGCCGACCCCGGCGAACTGCTCGTCTACGCACGGGCCCCCGAGGGAATACGGCTCGGCGATTTCGGCGCCCACTCCATTCCCGGTTTCGGGTCCCCGCAGGGCGCGCCGGAGTACTTCTCGAGCCAGGGCGGCGCTCGCTCCGAGAGCGATCTGTACTGGCTGATCAGCCCGTTCCTCGTGCTCCCCGTCGCCGTACTGCTGGTCACCGCGTCCCGGCTGGACGCCAAACGGCGGGACCGGCGGCTGGCGGCCCTCCACGCCCTGGGGGCCGGCCGCTCCGTACGGGCACGCATCAGCGTCGGCGAGTGCGCCCGGCCGCTCGCGCTCGGCGCTGCGGCTGCCGCTCTGCCACTGACCGCCCTGGTCTTCGTCGACACGCGGCTGCCGATCACCGACTACTGGATCGCCGCGGATGACCTCCGACCGGTTCTGATCAGGTTCCTGCTCCTGGTACCGGTGGTCTGGGTGGCGCTGTGCGCTCTCTTCGCGGGTTTGCATCTACGGCCGCGCGGAACCGGCGGGAACCGTCCGCGGCCGCTCACAGACCGTGCCGCCCTCTGGCCCGGGTGGCTGTCCGGGGCCGGCGGGCTGCTCATGCTGTGGGGTGCGCTGGTCTCGGGGGCGTCCGGCTACCGGCTCTTCGTCCTCGGCACCTTGCTCGCGCTCGCCGGGCTGCCCCCGCTCCTGGGCCGGGCAGCCGTCCGGCTCTCCAGCCGGCTCACCGGACGCGGACGCGACAACCCCGCCCGTCTGATCGGTGGGCGATGGGCCGCCGCCCACCCCGGCGTGGTGACCAGGGCAGCCGCCTCACTCGCCGTCCTGCTCGGTCTGCTCGCGCAGGCCCAGGTCGCGGTCACCGACATGACGGCCGAGGCACGGGCTGCCACCGCGCTCGGTCAGCGACTCGACGGACGGATGCTGCAGGTGGACACCGCCGAGCAGAGCCGCGCCGCGGGCCTGCGTTTCACGGCCGGACTGGACCCGGGCGACCTGCTGCTGCGCGTCGGCGAGGGCGAGGGCGGGCAGCTCGTGGTCGAGGCTCCGTGCGCGACGTTCGCCCGGCTCGGGGCGCTGCGCACCTGTCCGCGTGATACGGCGCGTGCCCTGGAGGACGTCTTCGCCAGGGGGACGCCGCGCACCGAAGCGCTGCGCTGGATGACCAATGGTGACCCGCGGCTCCTGGCCACCCCGGACGTCCCCGAACTGCTCACGAGCACCGGGCAGTTCGCCGTACTGATGACGGACCCGCACGAGGACCGTGTGGAACGCGCGGCGCGTGCCGCCTTCGGCCCCGTCTCCGTGGCAACCCCCGGGGAGGCGTATGTGACGGGTTCGGCGATCCGGGCCCGGACTGTGGACTGGGTGCTGCTGACCGGCTCGATCGGGCTGTCCCTGCTGGTCCTCACCGGTCTCGCCGGACTGCTGCACGGCTTCCTGGACCGCGCCGAGGACCTGGGCCCGCTGGCCGGCTACACGGCGGGGGTGCGCTTCCATGTGCGGCTCGCCTGGTGGGGGATGGGTGCGCCGATGGCCTGCGCGGCCGTGCTGAGCATCCTCTTCGCCGGGCTGATCGCGACGCTCCTGTCACAGCTCTTCGCGCAGGCGGGCGATACGCCCCAGGTGCTGCTGGGCGTGACCCTGGCGGGGACCGCGGCACTGTGCGGCGCGGCCACCGTGGTCGGCGGACTGCTCTCGCGCCGTTACGGACGTCGCTGGGTGCCCGGCGGGGACTGAGAGCCGGCCGGGACCGGGGCGGGACCAATCGGGGTCCTAGGACCCCGGTCCTCGGCCGGTGCGTCTGCGACCATGGACACGTGACTGAGATTGCGCGCGACACGCTTCAGGAGCAGACCTTCTACGAGCAGGTCGGCGGCGAGGAGACCTTCCGGCGCCTGGTGCACCGCTTCTACCAGGGGGTGGCCGGGGACCCGCTGCTGCGTCCGATGTACCCGGAGGAGGACCTGGGACCCGCCGAGGAACGCTTCGCGCTGTTCCTCATGCAGTACTGGGGAGGTCCCCGGACGTACAGCGACGAGCGCGGTCACCCCAGGCTGCGGATGCGGCACGCCCCGTTCCGCGTCGACCGTGCCGCCCACGACGCCTGGCTCGGCCACATGCGGGTCGCCCTCGACGAACTGGGGCTCTCCCCCGAACACGATCAGCAGCTGTGGAACTACCTGACCTACGCTGCCGCTTCGATGGTCAACACGGACGTCTGACCATCCGGAATGCGGTGCTCCATGGCCGGATAACGGTCACGATCGCATCAAGGTGTGCCCGTAAGCGGTTTCCCTGACCACGTGCTCTCTGAAAGCATCCCTGCAAGCGTCGGGGGGCGTGCGTTCACAGGGGTCTGGGGGGTCAGGTGACGGGGTTCGTCTTTCTGCGGGTGAGGGCGCACCGGCTCCTGCTCGCCGCCGCCGTACTGGCGGTGCTGCTGACCACGTCCGTACTGGCCGCGCTCACCGCGTTCTCCGGCTCCATCGGCGATGCCGCGCTGCGGCACTCGCTGACGCACCGCTCGGCCGCCTCCGCCTCGCTCGTCATATCCGCCCAGGTGGACCGTGAGCAGCGCGAGGAGGCCGACACCGCGGCGCGCGAGGCGGCGCGCGCGTCCTTCGCCGGGCTGCCCGTGAGCGTACGGACGCTGGAGCACTCCGGACCGTACGCCCTGCCGCGCGGCCTCCAGGACCCGGCTGCCCGGCGCGGTGACCCCGATCTGACCCAGTTCGCCTCGCTGGACCGCAGCCGCGTCCGGCTCACCGCGGGCCGCATGCCCGACAGCGGGAGCGGCGGGACCGGCGGGACCGTACAGGTCGCCCTGCCCGCTACCGCCGCCGAGATCCTGAAGGTGAGGCCCGGCACCCGGCTCACCCTCACGGACCGGCTGGGCGACAAGCCGCTGGACGTCCTGGTGACCGGTCTGTACGAGGCCGCCGACCAGGCCGACCAGTACTGGCAGCTGGACCCGCTCGGCGGCCGCGGCGTCCGCGAGGTCGTCTTCACCACGTACGGTCCGCTGCTCACCGATCCCGCCGTGCTCGGCTCAGGCCGGATCAGTGCGGGCGAGACGTCCTGGCTGGCGGGCGCGGACTTCCGTACCGTCACGACGGACCGGATGGACGCGCTGCACCAGGCGTCGGCCGATGTCCCGAGGGCGCTGCTCGCCGCCGAGCCGTTCGAGGGCGGTGCCTCGGTAAGGACGTCGCTGCCCACGGTGCTGGAACAGATCGAGAAGGCACTGCTGGTCTCCCGCTCGACACTGATGATCGTCGCCGTTCAGCTCGTACTGCTCGCCGGCTACGCGCTGTTGCTGGTGGCCCGGCTGCTGAGCAGCGAGCGCGGGGGCGAGACGGAGCTGCTGCGGGCCCGTGGCGGTTCGCGGGGCAGGATCATCTCGTTGGCCGCGATCGAGGCCCTGATGCTCGCGGTGCCCGCGGCCGTCGTCGCGCCGCTGCTCGCCGGGCCGTTGGTCCGGCTGCTCGCCGAACGCGGTGAGCTCGCGCGGATCGGGGTGCGGCTGGGCGACACCGCGTCCGGCACCGTGTGGCTGGTCGCCGCCGGGGTCGCGCTGGCCTGTGCGCTCGCCGTGGTGGCGCCCGCGCTGTCCTCGGGCGGGACCGGGCGCGGCCGGGCGGCGGCACTGCCCGCACCCGTGCGGGCGGGTGGCGACGTGGGTCTGCTGCTGATCGCCGCGGTGGCGTACTGGCAGCTCGACCGGCAGACCGGGGCCTTTGGCAGTGGCACCCTGAGCGGGGACCGGGACGGTGAGCTCGGTATCGATCCGCTGCTCGTCGCCGCTCCCGCGCTGGCGCTCCTCGCGGGCACGGTCCTGACCCTGCGGCTGCTTCCGCCCGTGGCGAGACTCGCCGAGCGGCGGGCCGCGAGCGGCAGGGGGCTGGCCACCGCGCTGGCCGGCTGGCAGTTCAGCCGTCGGCCGCTGCGCGGCGCGGGCCCCGTCCTGCTGCTGGTGCTGTCCGTCGCGATGGGGATGCTGGCGATCGGCCAGAGCGCGTCGTGGGACCGTTCGCAGGGCGACCAGGCGGACTTCAGGTCGGGCGCCTCGGTGCGGATGGCGGGGGTGCCGAACCCCGATCCGGCGAAGGCGGACCCGTACAGCACGCTGTCCGGGGTGCGGGAGGCCGCTCCCGCGTACCGCACGAGCACGGAGCTCTCGGGCGAGCGCACGGCCCAGATCCTCGCATTGGACACCGCGCACGCCGACGAACACCTGATGCTGCGGGGTGACCTGGCCGACCGGTCCCCGGCGAAGCTCCTGAGCGCGCTGGCTCCGCCGCGGAACGGCCGGCCGGGACTCGTGCTGCCGAAGGGGAGCACGCGGCTGTCGTTCGATCTGCGGATCGCCGAGACCTCCGCCCGGAAGGGCGCGTCGCCGTCCGGCCTCACGCTGCGGACCGGTGTCCTCCTGGAGGACCGCTTCGGTCTGCCGTACCGCGCCCTCGTCGGGCCGGTACCTGCCGACGGCAGGCCGCACACCGTGTCCGTTCCGGTCTCCGCGTCGGCCGGACTGGCCGTGACCGGCTTCGAGTTGGACGGTAGACCGCCCGTGGGCCGTTCCGAGGAGCACCGGCTGACGGTGACCGGGCTGCGGGGCGTGACCGACGGCGGCGAGCAGCCGGTGTCCGTGCCGGACGGCCTGCGCTGGCGGGCGGCTCTGACGGTCGGTGTCCCGGGCGAGGAACAGCCGGCCCACACACTGCGGCCGACGGCACCCGCCGGAACGGCACTGTCCCTCACGTACGGGACCGGCTTCATGAGCGCGGAGGAGGCGAGGTGGCTTCCGCCGACGAACAGCGTCCGGGTCACCGTCGTCCGTCCGAAGGCCCCGGCGCTGAACGCCGTCGCCACGGACGCCTTCCTGAAGGCGTCGGGCGCGGAGAAGGGCCAGAGCGTCGCGGTGCCGCTGGGCGGTGAACAGATACGGGTGAAGATCGCGGACGTGGTCAGGCAGCTCCCCACCACGGGCCCGGCCGCGGCCGGCTCGTCAGCCGGGCCCGTGGTGGGCGACGGCGGGGCGCTGCTGCTCGACCTCAAGGCCCTCGCCCGGGTGTACGCACAGCAGTCGGCCTCCCACCTCGGCCCCACCGAGTGGTGGCTCAGTACCGGACCCGGTGACGCGGCGAAGGTCGCCGCCCGGTTGCGCGCCCTGCCCGACACCGACCCGGCGCAGGTCCATGTGCGCGACGAGGTGGCCGAGGACCTGGTCGGCGATCCGCTGGGCGCCGGTCCGCAGTCGGCGCTGCTGGCCGTCGCCGTGGTCGCCGCCGCGCTGGCCGCCGTCGGCTTCGCGGTGAGCGCCGTCGGCTCGCAGCGCGAACGGTCCGCCGAATTCGCCGTACTGCGGGCGCTGGGCGCCCCGCGCCGCCGGCTGGCCCGCATGATCGCCGCCGAACAGGGCGTACTGATCGCCATCGGGCTGCTGGCCGGGCTCGCGCTGGGCGCGGTCCTGACCAGAGCCGTCGTGCCGCTCATCGTGCTGACCGGGCAGGCCGCCCAGCCCGTGCCGGCCGTACTGGTGCACCTGCCCGTCCGGCAGGTCACCGGTCTGCTGGCGGGCGTCGCCGCGGTGCCGCTGCTGATCGTCGCGGCGATCGCGCTGCGCCGGGCCGACTCCGCGGTATCGCTGCGCCACCAGGGGGACAACTGACATGAGCGCCGAAAAGAACGCCGCCTCCGGACGCGCCCCCCGCGGCCCGGCCGCCTGTGCCCCGTGGGTCCGTACCCGGTTGCGTACCGCTCCCGGTGCCTGCGCCGCGCTCGCCGTACTCGTCCTGCTGACGGCGTTCCTCGCCGCCGCGTTCCCGCGCTCCGTGGACGCGTACGAGACGAAGGGACTCCGTCATGACGTCGGCTCCCTGAGTCCGGCACGCAGTCTGCTCGAAGCGACGACGACGCCCGACGGTTCCTCGCTCGAGGAGCGGGCCGACGCCGCGCGCAAGGCCGAACTGTCCAGGATCCACGGTGAGCTGATGCGCTCGCTGCCCCGCCCCGTACGCGCGGACGCGCCGCGCTCCTCGTACGGTGTGCGGACGACGAACCCGCTCACGGCGAGCGAGCCCTATCTGCCGCGCCCCAACGCCATGCCTCCGCAGTTCACCTACATCGCCCCTTCGGCGCTGGCCGAGCACAGCACGCTGGAGTCCGGGCGCTGGCCCGCGGTCCGGGGCGAGGTGACGGCCGGGACCCGGGAGGTGGAGGCGGTCGTCCCGGCCGAGACGGCGGACGCGCTGAACTTCGAGGCCGGTTCGACGGTCTCCGTGCCCACACACGACGGGCGGCCCCTGACCGTACGCATCACCGGCACCGTCACGCCCCGGCATCCGGACGACGCCTACTGGTCCGCCGAGCCCCTGATGCGCGCCCCGTCCCTGGTCGTGGACCCCGGCGCGCCCCTCCCCACCTTCTACTGGGTGGCCGCTCTGCTGCTGTCACCGGACGCCGGACCCGCACTGCTCGCCACGACGGGCGAGCCGGAGCTGTTCTGGCACATGGCACCGGACGCCTCACGGCTGACGTCGGCCGACGCCGCCCCGCTCCTGAACGCCGTCGCCTCGCTGGAGAGCGGCCCCGGACTGCTGGAACTGCGGGACATCGCGGGCCCCACCGTGACGCTGAGCACCGACCTGGACGAGATCCTCGTCGCCCACGACGTGATGCGGTCCGCGATCAGCCCCGTCGTCGCGGTCGCCGCGGTCGGGATCGGCTCGGTCGCCGGGGCCGTCCTGCTGATGACGGGAGGGCTGACCGCCGCCCGCCGCCACCGGGAACTGTCCCTGCTGCGCTCGCGCGGCGCCTCCCTCGCCGGAATCGGCCGACGGCTGTTCGCGGAGACGACCGTGATCGTGGTCCCCGCGGCGGCGCTCGGCCTGCTGACCGCCGTGCTCCTCGTCGGTGAGGCCCGGCTCTGGCCGGCGGTGGCGGGCGCCGGTGCGGTCGTCGCGCTCGTGTGTGTCGCGCTGCCGCTCCGTACGACGCTCCAGCACATCAGGCCGCAACTGCACGGAGCCCGCGACGACCTGGTGGCCGCCAGGCCCTCACGCCGGCGCACCGTCGCCGAACTGACCGTGCTGGTCCTGGCGATCGGCGCCGTCACCGCGCTACGCCGCCGGGGCACCACCGCGGCGGGCGGCACCGACCTGCTGGTCAGCGCCGCCCCCGTCCTCGTCGGCCTGATCGCGGCGCTGGTCCTCGTGCGCCTCTACCCGCTGCCGCTGCGCCTGGCGGCCCGGCCCGTCGCCCGGACGCGGGGCGCGATCGGTTTCCTGTCGCTGGCCCGCGCCGGGCGCTCGTCGGCGAGCGCCACCCTGCCGCTGCTCGCGCTGCTGGTGGCGCTGACCACGGCGGCGTTCGGCGGCTCGGTGCTCGCCGGTGTCGCGGACGCCCGGGACACCGCGGCGCTCGCGGCCGTCGGTGCGGACGCCCGGATCAGCGGGGAGGGTGACGCGAAACCGGTGACCGACCGCTTCACCGAGATGGTGCGGGCGACAAACGGCGTCCGGGACGTGGCCCCCGTACAGATCGACTACAGCGTCACGCTGCCGGCCGGCGAAGGGGGCTTGGAGGGCAACAAGGGGGCGACGCTGGTCGGCGTCGATCCCGGATCGTACGGCCGGCTGGCCCACGCCACCGGAGCCGGATCGTTCCCTCCCGCGCTGCTGAAGGCCGTAGGCCCCTCCGCCCCGCTGCCGGAGGGCGCCGCCTACTCGGCGGACCGGGTACTGCCCGCGATCGCCTCCCCGTCCGTCGCCGAACGCCTGGGCGACCGGCCGCAGGCCGTCGAGACGCTGGCCGGGGACTTCAAGGTGCGGGTCGTGGCGGTCCGCCGGAGCACTCCCGCGGTGAGCGGCTCCTCGTTCCTGATCGTCAACTCCACCTCCCTCACCCAGCGGCAGACCAACGCCCTGCTGGTCACCGGGGACTCCCTGGACACCAAGGCGCTGAAGGCCGCGGCCCACGAGACGGGCGAGGACTTCGTCGTACGCCTGCGGTCCGAGGAGCGCGAGTCGTTCGTCGACACACCCGTGCAGTCCGGCGCCGAACGCATCTACGGGGCGGGCATCGTGGCGGGGGCGGGGTACGCGCTGCTCGCCGTCCTGCTGTCGCTGCTCCGGACCGCGCCCGAGCGCACCACCCTGCTGGCGCGACTGCGCACCATGGGGCTGACCACCCGGCAGGGCAGGCGGCTGCTCGCTCTGGAGGCGATGCCGCAGGCGCTGCTGGCCGCCTTCGGCGGTCTGCTCGTCGGCTGGGCGACCATCGCCCTGCTGGCACCGGGCGTCGACCTCGCCTCGCTGGCACTGTCCGGCGCGCGCGGCGCCGACGTACCGCACACCGCTTCACTGCGGGCCGACCTCTGGTCACTGGCGCTTCCGGCGATCGGCGTGGTCCTCCTCGCCGCCGCCGTAGCCGCCGTCCAGGCATGGTGGGCGAGCCGTCGTGGATCGATCACCGAACTCAGGGCAGGAGACACCCGATGACCTCGTCGACCGAGACCACGCTGGCGGAGCTCGAACAGCGCGCCGCCGCCCACCGCGACCGGCCGTCGTACGGCCATGACGCGCTGATCGCCTGCGACCGGCTGGTGCGCGTCTTCACCACGGACGGCGTGGAGGTACAGGCCCTCCAAGGTCTTGATCTGCTGGTCACCGAGGGCGAGTTGATGGCTCTGGTGGGCGCGTCGGGCAGTGGGAAGTCGACGCTGATGAACATCCTGGCGGGCCTCGACGTGCCCACCGCCGGGTCGGCGAAGGTCGCGGGATGCGACCTGCTGTCCATGGGCAAGAAGGAACGGCTGCGCTACCGCCGCGATGTCGTCGGCTTCGTGTGGCAGCAGACGGCCCGCAATCTGCTGCCGTATCTCACCGCGATCCAGAACATCACGCTGCCGATGCAGCTGCGCGGCGGCGGCCGGCGCGGCGAACAGGCCGCCCGCGCCGAGTCGTTGCTGCGGATGCTGGAGGTGGCGGACTGCCGCGACCGGCGTCCGCAGCAGATGTCCGGCGGACAGCAGCAGCGGGTCGCGATCGCGGTGGCGCTGGCCAACTCCCCCTCGGTGCTGCTCGCCGACGAACCGACAGGCGAGCTGGACTCGGCCACCGGGGACCAGGTGTTCGCCGCGTTCCGGCGTGCCAACGAGGAACTGGGCACGTCGATCGTGATCGTGACGCACGATCAGGCGGTGGCGAGCGAGGTGCGCCGTACGGTCGCCATCCGCGACGGCCGTACGTCCTCCGAGGTGCTGCGGCACACGGAGGTCGACGCGGCGACGGGCAAGGAGTCACAGGTGGCCCGCGAGTACGCGATGCTCGACCGCGCGGGACGGCTCCAGCTGCCCGCCGACCACACCGAGGCGCTGGGCATGGAGCACCGGGTGATGCTGGAACTCGAGCAGGACCACATCGGGGTCTGGCCGGACGAGCGCACGGAGTAGCGCACGGGGCGTACCCGGCCCACCCGGCCGGTACCGGCCCACGGCGCCGTCAGTACCTGCCCCGTGCGTGCTCCGTACCCGCTCGTGGCGTACTCAGTGCGCGCTCAGCGCGTACTGCCGGCCGTCACCGCGAGGGTGCCGAGTCCGCCGCCAGGGCCGCGGACGATCACCGCGCCGAAGGGGGTGCGCAGCCGGAGCCAGGGCCCGGAGGCCAGCAGGGTCACCGGGAAGTCCGGGGCGGCGCGCAGGAAGCCCAGGGACTGGGCGGCGTGGACGGCACGCAGCGGAAGCGGTGTGCCGCCGACCGTGCGCGACCAGATCTCGCGGCCGATCAGGTCACGTTCGGCCCTGGTGCGGCGGTCCTCGGGCAGTGCTTCGTCGCGGGTGCGGAACTCCGCGACGGCGGCCGCGAGCTGGGCGCGCAGGGCCATCGGGTCCGGCAGTCCGGGCTGTTCGCGCCAGCCGCCGCGGGGCGGAAGCACACCCGTCCACGGCGGTCCGGTGACCGGCGCCGGAACGGCCCCGGAGCCGGTCGACTCCTCCAGCGATTCGAGGAGTTCACCGGCGGACACCGTCACATCGAAGGTGTGCGGGTCCGCCAGCCGCGCCGTCCGGATCGCGAGGACCTCGAACGACGGCGGCCGGCCGAACACGGCCAGTGCGCCGCCGCCGGCCTGCAACCGGACGGCTGCCGCCCGGTCGTAGTGGAGCAGCCGTCCGAGGAAGGCGGCGAGATCGGCCGCCTCCCCCGGGTCGGCGAACAGCAGCGACTGCACGGGCACCGTCATACGGCGGCGGGCTCCTCGGCCAGGAACTCCTGGAGGAAGAGCTTCTCCTCGGCGGAGATCCGCCGGGGCCGCTCCTCGGCCAGGTTGTACGGGACGACAACGGTCGACGCCCGTACGTACACCTGGTCGGGGTCCTTGATCTCGTACGAGATCGTCAGCGAGGCGGCACCTATCTTCGTGACCCACGACTCGACCGTCACCGGAGCGTGCCGGTGGACCAGCGGCCGTACGTAGTCGATCTCGTGCCGGGCCACGACGGACCCGCCCGAGAAGGACGGCGAGCCGTCCCCCGGCGCCAGCCGGAACATGAAGTCGATGCGCGCCTCCTCCAGGTAGCGGAGGAAGACCACGTTGTTCACGTGGCCGAAGGCATCCATGTCCGACCAGCGCAGCGGGCAGCTGTAGATGTGACGAGCCAAGACGATCAGCCTCGCGTGAGCTTCTTGTACGTGGCACGGTGCGGGCGGACGGAGTCCGCACCGAGTCGCTCGACCTTGTTCTTCTCGTACGAGTCGAAGTTGCCCTCGAACCAGTACCACTTGGACTCGCCCTCGTACGCCAGGATGTGCGTGGCGACACGGTCCAGGAACCAGCGGTCGTGGGAGATGACCACGGCCGCACCCGGGAACTCGAGCAGGGCGTTCTCGAGCGAGGACAGGGTCTCCACGTCGAGGTCGTTGGTGGGCTCGTCGAGGAGCAGCAGGTTGCCGCCCTCCTTGAGCGTCAGCGCCAGGTTGAGGCGGTTGCGCTCACCACCGGAGAGGACACCGGCCGGCTTCTGCTGGTCCGGGCCCTTGAAGCCGAACGCGGAGACGTACGCCCGCGACGGCATCTCGACCTGGCCGACGTTGATGTAGTCCAGCTCGTCCGACACGACGGCCCAGAGGGTCTTCTTCGGGTCGATGTTGGCGCGGGACTGGTCGACGTAGGAGATCTTGACCGTGTCGCCGACCTTGATGGCGCCGGAGTCCGGCGTCTCCAGGCCCTGGATCATCTTGAACAGCGTGGTCTTGCCCGCACCGTTCGGACCGATGATGCCGACGATGCCGTTGCGCGGCAGCGTGAAGGACAGGTCGTCGATGAGGACCTTGTCGCCGAACGCCTTCGAGAGGTTCTCGACCTCGACGACGATGGAACCGAGCCGCGGGCCCGGCGGAATCTGGATCTCCTCGAAGTCCAGCTTCCGCATCTTGTCCGCCTCGGCAGCCATCTCCTCGTACCGGGCGAGGCGTGCCTTGGACTTGGTCTGCCGGCCCTTGGCGTTGGAGCGGACCCACTCAAGTTCTTCCTTGAGCCGCTTCTGGCGCTTCTCGTCCTTGCGGCCCTCGACCTTGAGGCGGGCCTGCTTCTTCTCCAGGTACGTGGAGTAGTTGCCCTCGTAGGCGATCGCACGGCCGCGGTCGAGCTCGAGGATCCACTCGGCGACGTTGTTCAGGAAGTACCGGTCGTGGGTCACGGCGATGACGCAGCCCGCGTACTTCGAGAGGTGCTGCTCCAGCCAGTTCACCGACTCGGCGTCGAGGTGGTTGGTGGGCTCGTCGAGGAGGAGCAGGTCCGGGGCCTCGATCAGCAGCTTGCAGAGCGCGACACGGCGCTTCTCCCCACCGGAGAGGTTGGTGACGGGCCAGTCGCCGGGCGGGCAGCCCAGGGCGTCCATGGCCTGCTCCAGCTGAGCGTCCAGGTCCCACGCGTTGGCGTGGTCCAGGTCCTCCTGGAGCTTGCCCATCTCGTCCATGAGCGCGTCGGAGTAGTCGGTCGCCATGAGCTCGGCGACCTCGTTGAAGCGCTGGAGCTTGCCCATGATCTCGGCGGCGCCGTCCTGGACGTTCTCCAGGACGGTCTTCGACTCGTCGAGCTTCGGCTCCTGCATGAGGATGCCGACGGTGAAACCGGGCGTGATGTACGCCTCGCCGTTGGACGGCTGCTCGAGGCCCGCCATGATCTTCAGCACCGTGGACTTACCGGCACCGTTGGGTCCCACGACACCGATCTTCGCGCCGGGCAGGAAGTTCAGGGTGACGTCATCGAGAATCACCTTGTCGCCGTGCGCCTTGCGCGTCTTGCGCATGGTGTAGATGAACTCAGCCAAGAGAAACCGTCCGGCAGCAATAGAGGTGTGGGCAGATACACCCATCTTGCCTGACGCCTGCCGTCGGACGGAAACCCGTCCGCCTGCCGGTACCCGGCGTGCCCCCCTTCCGCCCGGTTCCTGCGGGACGCGGCGGGCCCGGTACGCGGTGCGTACCGGGCCCGATCGGCACCCTCGGGGGCGCCGGTGGTCACTCGCTCACTGACCGTCGTCGCTCGGTTTCCTGCGGCGCAGGAGCAGGACCGCGCCGCCGACGACGACGAGGGCGATGGCGACGCCCGCGATGATCGGGGTGGCGCTGGAACCGCCGGTCTCGGCGAGGTCGCCCTCGAGGCCCGTGGAGCTGGTGCCCGTGAACGCCGGGACGGGCTGCCTGGCGCTCTGCGCACCGATCCCGCCCTGGTCACCCGCGGCGGCTTCGGAGGTGGTCACACAGTCCAGGACCCCGGTGAAGTTCTTCCGCAGGCCGCCGGGCCCGGTGATCGTGAAGTCGTACGCCTGGTCCTCGGCGACCGGGATCGTCACCGTCCTGGTGACGCCCGCGGCGATGTCGTGCTCGAAGCCCGCCAGCTCGAAGGTGAACGGCGCGTCCCCCTTGTTGCTCGCGGTGATGTCCACGCCGCCCTTGGCGCAGTTCTTCTTCGCGGTGAGGGCGGGAACGGCACCTGCCCCGGCCCACGTGGCGGTGGCGCGCGCGGAGACGGTGGACTCGCTGGATCCGGCGAGGATCTGCGTCTGGCTCCTGGTGACACCGGCGAAGACCCGGCCGACCGGCACGGAGGTGGTCGCCTGGACGGTCAGCGAGGCCGACGCGTCGGCGGCATCCTTCGGTACGTCGAAGTAGAGCTGGGCCCCGTCGGCCGCCGAGATGACGGGCCTGCCCTTCTTGTCGGTGATCCGGACACCGCTGCCCGCGTCGGCGGGCGGCGTCAGGGAGACCTGGTCCGCGTTGGTGCGGACGGTGACCGGTCCGAGCCGCTCGCCGGCCCGTCCGGAGACCGCGGCGGGCTCCAGGGTCAGGGAGGCCCTGGGTTCGGCGGAGGCGGAGGCGTGCTTCGCCAGCCAGCCGGCGAGCTTCTCCGCCTGCGGGTCGGCGGCCTCGACGTGCACGTCGTCGGAGTGGCGCCAGATGGCGACCTGCGTTCCGGCGGCGGCGGTCTGCTCGGTGAGCGGGCCGGTGCCCGCCCGCCGGGCCAGGGCCGCGAGGTCGTCGATCCGGGGATAGGAGTGCTGGAGGATCCAGCGGATCTTTCCGGCGTTCTTGTTGGCCCCGAGCGACGTCTGGTCCCAGGACGTCTCCAGGTACTTCGCCTGGTCCTGGGTGGCGTTGTGGATGTCGACGCAGTACGTCTTCAGCTTGCCGCCGCCCTCGACGGTCATCTCGAAGAGACCGGCCGGGATCGTCTGCGTGGTGTTCTTCCCGCCGTTCTCGCCGGGAACCCGGAGCACCGCGCGGTCGAAGGTCTTCAGCCCGTCCAGGACCGCGGTCGCCCCGCCCTCGTGCTGGGGAGCGCTCCCGGCCGCCGCCCCGGTCGCGCCGGCGAGGGTGCCGGCCGCGACGAGACCGGTGACCAGCACGGTGGCGGCCAGTCTGACGAGCCCTCTGGCGCGACCCCGTGCGTGGCTCGTCGCCGGGGCCGCTGACTGCGCGGCGGACGGCGGAGCGGACGCACAGGACCCGGGTGATCCGGAAGACGCCGAGAACGCAGAAAACACAGAATTCCCCTCCGGGCGAGGACTCGCGCTCGACGCGCGTGTGGGGAATGCCTCGCCAGCAGTCTCAAGTGCCCCATGAATACTGAGGAATCCTAAGGACCGGGCGAAGCACAATCCCCCGTCATACGGTCGGACAACCATTCCGACTCGTAATCGTTATCGCTGTATCCGGCACCCGCTGCCCTTTCAGGACACCGACTGCAGTTCCGTGGCCGGTTCCTGACGCATCGCCGGTTCCTCGCGCGTCCCGCATTCCTGTCGCGGCTCCGGATCGCCGTCGTCGTCGGATTCCGTGTCCTTCGGCATGCGTGCCGTCAGCGACGGCTCCGCCCTGAGCACCCGCCGGAACGCGGCGGTCCCCCGCGACAGATCGTGCCCCACCGCCACCGCCTCGATGTCGGCGAAGGTCGTGCGCCGGCCCTCCCGTTCCTCGTCGCGCACCTTCAGGCGGCCGTGCACGACGAGTGGTTCACCGACGGAAACGGAGCCGGCCAGATTCGCCGCGAGCGTGCGCCAGGCGAACACGGTGTAGAAGCTGGTGTGCCCGTCGGCCCAGGCCTGTTTCTCCCGGTCCCAGCGGCGCGGCGTCACCGCGAAGCGGAATCGCGCCATTCCACCGGCGCCCGTCTCCCGGAAGTCCACACAGGTCGCCGCGTTTCCCACCAGCGTCACAAAGGTCTCGTTCATCTTTTCCTTCTCCCGTCCGGACTCTGCGTACCGGCCCGGTGCACGCTCCGTGCACCGGTTCCCGCACCGACTTCATGCTGGACGGAGAACGGAAATCCCGCTGACGCCTGTGGACTACCGGCCGGTTGTGGAAAACTCCGTCACCGCCACGTACCTCTCCCGCACCTCGCGGTAGCGCGCCAGTTCCGCCGAGACCGGGTCGAGGACTCTGGCCCGTCCGCAGCCGGCCGCCGCGTCCCGCAGCCGCCGCTCGGCCTCCTGGCCGTAGCGCCGTGCCGGACCGCGCGCCGCCGCCGCGCACGACCACTCCACGAGCGGGCCGCCGACGACTCCGGCCAGCATCACCAGCGCGGGGGTGACCAGGCCCGGTTCCAGTACGCCGATGATCTGGCCGAGCAGCCAGAGTCCGCCGAAGATCTGAAGGAGCGTCATCGTCGCCTGCACCAGCACCGCGGCGGGCCACCAGGCCGGACGCGGCGGCTTGGTGGCCCGGCCGCCGAGCGGCGGACCCACTCCCCTGCCGGCCGCCTTGAACTGGCCCGAACCCGTGCCCGCGTCCGCGGCCGTGCCGGTACCCGAGCCCTTGCCTCCTGCCGTCCGGCCCCGTCCTGCGGCGATCGCGTTCTGGGCCAGTTCGTCCAGAGCCTCGGGTAGCCCCTTCGCCCCGTTGACCGCCGCTTCCCTGACGGCCTGTGCCCAGGGACCCGGCAGCCCGGCGGACGCGTCGTCCGCCACGGCCCGTACCGCCTGCTCGACACGCTGACGTGCGGTGATCTCCTCCTCCGGCGGGGCAGGGGCGAGGACCTGGGCCATGCGGTCAAGGCCGCCGAGCTGCCGGTGGGACTCGTACCAGCGCCAGAGCCTCAGCCAGGGCGTCCCGCAGGCCCGTCCGGCGTTCCTGCGCCACTCGCGCTCGGCCGCCTGCCCCGCGGCCGCCGCGCCGACGGCCTCCGCGAGCCGGTCGGTGAACTCCTCACGGGACAGCTCACCGAGTCCGGGCCGGCCATCGGCGACATACACCGTCCGGAGCTGCGCGGCGGCCGCGTCCACATCGGCGGAGAGCCTGCGTGCGGCGGCCGTGCGCTCCTGGACGAACCGGCCGAGCATCTCGCGCAGTTCCGGCATCCCGTCGCCGGTGAGCGCGGACAGGGACGTGACGGTGGCGCCCGGTTCGCCGTGCTCCCCCAGCGCCATGCCGTCCTCGTCGAGGAGCCGCCGCAGATCGTCGAGGACCAGGTCGGCGGCGTCCCCGGGCAGCCGGTCGATCTGGTTGAGGACGACGAAGGTGACCTCCGCGTGACCGGCCAGCGGACGCAGATAGCGTTCGTGGAGTGCCGCGTCGGCGTACTTCTCCGGGTCGACGACCCAGATCACGGCATCGACCAGCGCGAGCACCCGGTCCACCTGGTCCCGGTGGCCGGAGGCCGCCGAGTCGTGATCGGGGAGGTCGATGAGGACGAGACCCTGGAGCGCGGCGTCGGCTTCCGAGCCGCCCTGCTGTGGCCTGCGCCGCAGCCGTCCGGGGATCGCGAGCCGGTCCAGGAGCCCTGCCGCCCCGTCGGTCCAGCTGCACGCGATCGGGGAGGCGGTCGTCGGCCGCCGCAGCCCGGTGTCGGAGATCTGGGCGCCCGCGAGGGCGTTGAAGAGCGTGGACTTCCCGCTGCCGGTCGCCCCGGCGATGGCGACGACGGTGTGCCGTGAGGAAAGCCGCTGACGGGCTGCCGCCTCGTCGAGTACGCGCCCGGCCTCCGCGAGGGTTTCCCGGTCCAGCCGGGCCCGTGACAGGCCGACGAGTTCGCGCAGCGAGTCGAGGCGCTGGGTGAGCGGCCCCCCGGACGGTACGTACGCCTCGACCTGGGGCCCCGCGTCACCGTCCGCGGTGTCTCCCGTGTCGCCTGTGTCTCCCGTGTCTCCGGCGCCCCCCGCACCACCGGCGTCCCCGGCGTCCCCGGCGTCCCCGGCGTCCCCGGCGTCCCCGGCGTCCCCGGCCTCCGCGGACGGGGCGGCACGGCGCGCGATCAGCCCGTCGTCCCAGCGCCGCCCCCGGCCCTCCCCCTTCGCCGGAGCCTCCTCCTGCCGTGCCCCGTGGTCCTCGCCCGTGCCCCGCTTCCCGGTCTGCCCGTCCTCGGACCCCTGCCCCTGCCCCTGCCCCTGCCCCGGGCCCTGGTCCTGGCTGCGGTCCTGGCTGTGACCCTGGCTGCGGTCCTGGTCCTGTCCGTGGTCCTGGTCCTGGTCGGTGACGGCGGTCATGGCTGCACCCTCTCCTTCTGCAGTACGGACAGCGCTGCGATCAGTTCGGCCTGTGGTTCCGGGGCCACGTCCAGGGCGTCGAGCGGGGCGAGCCGCCGGTCCCGCTCCCCGTGCATGACCTGGTCGAGGTAGGTGGTGAGCAGATCCCCGCCCTTGTCACGCAGCCGCAGCGCACCTTGGGCGCCGATGCGCTCGGCGAGCTGCTCCCCCGCGGTACGGGCGCGACGCCCGCCGAGCAGAGCGGCGGCCAGCAGCGCGGCCACGGTCTCGGCGTCGGGGGCGACGTTCTTCTCCAGCAGCCGCACTTCCTCCTCGGCCAATTCCTCGAGTACCCGCCGCCACCGCCGTACGGCCATCGCGATACGGCCCTGGATGTCCTCGGCCGGTCCCCAGCCGCCCGCTTCCCGGCCGGCGTCCTCGAAGCGGAACGCCCCCGAGGCGGGCTCCTTCCGCCACGTCGTGCGGATCTCGTCGTCCGCCGCGGCCACGGCGCACTGGAGCAGTGCCACGAGGCTCTCCACCAGTGCTTCCAGCAGCTCCCCCGCGGAACTGTCCAGGGGGTAGCCGCGCCACCGCGTCCGCGCGTCCCCGGCGAGCACGGCGCCGCTCTGGAGCCTGCGCCGGATCCGGGACGCCTCCTTCCGGTACGCCTCCTCGACGACGCCGGTCAGCCGCACCGAGGCCGCGTACTGCGCGGCGACGGCTCCGGCCAGCTCCGGCATCCGTACGTTCAGCGAGTCCATGACGCCGGACGCCGTACGTCCGACGGCCTGCTGACGGGCCGCCGGATCCTGGGCCCGGTGGGCGAGCCAGGCACGCAGGGGGGCGACGGCCGTGGTGGGCAGCAGACCGCTGCCACCGCCGGCGGACTCCGGCAGCTCGGGGATGGTGAAACGGGGGATCTCGCCCAGTCCGGCCCTGGTGAGCAGGGCCGCGTACTGCCGGGAGACCTCGGCGATCACCTGGTGCGGCACCCGGTCGAGGACGGTGACGAGCGAGACGTCGTACTCCTTCGCCGTACGCAGCAGATACCAGGGCACGGCGTCGGCGTACCGGGAGGCGGTGGTCACCATCACCCACACGTCGGCGGCGCAGATGAGTTCCGCGGCGAGCACCCGGTTGCGTACGACGAGGGAGTCGATGTCGGGAGCGTCCAGCAGTGCGAGCCCGCGCGGGATGCTGACGGCGGTCTCCACCCGCAGCGCCATCCCCTCGTCGTCGCCGCCCGCCGCGCCCAGGTCGTCGAGCCCGTCGGGGTCCCTTGCCTGGCCCGGCGGCAGCCAGATCCTGGTCAGTTGCGGCAGCACCCGTACCCCGGCGAACCAGTCGTGGTCGTCCGGGTGGCACACGAGGACCGGCGTCCGCGTCGTCGGGCGGAGCACTCCGGCCTGGCTGACCCGGCATCCCACGAGTGAATTCACCAGCGTGGACTTGCCGGCGCCGGTGGAACCACCGATCACGGCGAGCAGCGGAGCCTCGGGGTCCTTGAGCCGTGGCAGCAGATAGTCGTCGAGCTGTGCGAGCAGCTCGACCCTGTTCTGCCGGGCCCGTTCAGTGCCCGGCAGAGGCAGTGGAAGACGCACGGCGGCGACACGGTCGCGCAGGGCGGAAAGTGCGTCGATGAGCTGAGGCCGTACGTCCATGGTCACCACATGTGAAGAATGCCCAATTTTGGCGCCATTTTGAAGCGTATAGGGCCCTCTGCGCGGCGGTTCCACTCCGTGGACAGACGGGACGAGTGGGGCGCAGGCATAACGAGTGCACAACACCCGGGGCGTGAGACGCCAAAAGCGGTGCGCGAATCGCACCTACCTGCGATTATCGGTTCGCTTCACTGAACCTCCACATCGTGCCACGCAAGTGAAGCAGCCGGGTCGGGACGATCGGACCCCTATCCTTGTCCCGGCAAGGTCAGGACCGGCCGGAACGGCCCCGACCACAGGGCCAGGCCACCACCCGCCCCCGTAGCTCAGTGGATAGAGCAGGCGCCTTCTAAGCGCTTGGCCGCAGGTTCGAGTCCTGCCGGGGGCGCCACTGACGTCCCGTCAGATTGGCGACGTTTTCGCAGGTCAGACCGCGTCTATCTGGTCTTCCAGATGAATCGGACTCCCTCCCTCCGCCGGGGGCGGAGTCCGGCTGGCACCGGCCAAAACCGGGCTTCTACGGGTGCCCGTCCCACATACGTCCCACAGAATCGTGTGACCAAGAGGCCGCGCCCGCCCCTCATGCGGCGCACAGCAAAGCGGCCTCGTTCCCTGCTCTCGCAGGGCCGAGGCCGCTTGTCACACGCGCGCCGGTTGACGATCTTCGTCGTCCTCGAGCGCCTTCAGGATTCCATCGACCTCCCCGGCGATGCAGCGTGCGTAGGTAGTAAGCAGCACCTGGACGCTGTTGCCTGCCCACTCGGCCACCTGGGCGGGCGGGGTGCCCCTGTTGAGCCAGGTAGTCAGGCAGGTGTGGCGTAGGTCATACACTCGCTTGCCCGTCAGGGTCTTTTGCTCGCGCTCGGAGAGCACCTCCTTGCGCGCCTTGTCCCAGACGCGCCGGAACACAGAGCCCGCGAGCATGCCTCCTTTCTCCCCCGGGAAGAGCAGGTCGGCCTCTCCCAGGTGATACTTCTTGATCACCTCACGGAGGATGCGGACGAGGGCCGGCCGAATAGGTACGACGCGCGTGTCACCCTCGCCTCGGCCCTTGAGCCAGCGCTGTTCGTGGACCTTACGGGAGTCGGTCCACTGGCTGCCGACCTCCGGCTGGGCTTCATGGACGAGGAACTCGCCCCACCCAGTCTCCGGCAGTGTGGCATCCCCGACGCGGAGGGCGACGGCTTCTTCGGGCCGGAGGCCCGCGTAGTAGAGGGTGGCGAAGAAGGCTCTGTAGAGGCGCCCGCGCCGCGGACGCTCACCTATCCAGTCCAGCATCTTCGCGACCAGATCGCGGTTCAGCAATCGCCGCTTGTCAATGGAGTCCGCCACCTTCGGAGACGTGCGATCCTTTCCCTTCGGGAGGGGGTTCTCCTTCAGGTAGTCGTGCCTGATGGCGTAGCTCATGACGAGGTTCATGATCCGGTCATTACGCTTCACCGAACTGGCGGCTGCCGCAGCCCCGTCCAGACGGGTGCTGAGCCCAACGACCACTTTGTCGACGTTCTCGGTCTTCTCCCAGGCGCTCATTGGCGGGGAGTTGCGCCGGATCCAGTCGAGGATCGTCTGAACCTCGGCGGGAAGCGGGTTGTCGGGGTCATTTCGGCGGTTACTGAAGGCGTACTCCCGGAGCGCCCTGCGCACCTTTACCGGCGCGAAGTGCGCCGGCGCCGGTGTGCGCAGCAGCGCGATGGTCGTGGGCGTCAGCGCCTTGGCTATATTCTTCCGGGTGTTCGCGGAGGCGTTCGGCCACTTCCAGTCGAGGTACTCGACAGCAAAGTCGAACCAATTCACCTCGGCTGCCTTGGACATCCAGGTGATTGGCCGCCCAGTTTCAATGTCGAACGGCTCGCGCTTCCTGTGCGCGGACATCAGCTTCGAGCGCTCATCGTCGGCTACCGCGCTCTTCTTGTACGTCTTGCTGTGCTTCTTGTGAGCTACCTTCCAACGGACGGTGTAGGTGCTGCCCTTGGCCCGCTTGTTCGTCTCTATTGGGTAGAAACGAACGTCCAAAGAGCTGGTGTCCATCAGGAAGAGTCCTCGCAATCCAGAAGCCAGTTTTCAAAATCGCCGCGCCGTATTCGAAGAGAGCCGTTAGGCAGCCGAATGCAGCGCGGTCCGCGCCCCTTCTGTCGCCAGTCGTAGAAGGTCGATCGGGCGATCTGCAGCTCGTCGCAGACCTCGTCGACCGTCAGCTTTTGCCCAGGTCGAACCGCTACCGCCATGACGCCGCCTCGCGATCCCGAGTGAGCGCGGAGTGGGCGAGCGAGTCAGTCAGGTCTGCCAGCCCGGGGCGAAAAAGGGCAGGGGGTATCGCGGATCGGCACATGAGGTGGTGTTCCTTGCGAAGGAGCGCGCGGGGCGACAGAGCGAGGCCAGCAGCACGGTCATCCTCCGCCGACTCGGCGGAGGCATCGCTGTCTTTCAGCGAACAGCGCTGCGGTTTTCAGGGCAGCAGCAGGCGCGAGCCGCTCATTACCTCCTTGCGTCTAAGCGGCTTTGTCTGCTGCGTCCGCTACGGCTCCACCGCCAAGCACAGCCGAGTGCGAACACCATTAATGATCTGGACGATCCCCGGTTTCGGTAACCGGGGATCGTCTGCTATGTATCGCGCTGCACGACGAGAGCTTTCCCGTCGCGCTGTACCGATCTCGGTCAGGAGGCCAGCCGGTACGACCGGAGAGCGGGGGTCGCATCGTCCGTGACGAGCACCAGCAGCCCGTCATCCGTAAGGCGATCGAGGCTGCGGGCCACGACACGCTCGGGAGCGCCAACGGCTCGGGCAACGTGCCGTGTTGCGACTCCGCGGTGCACCGCGATGTGCGCCAGCACCGCGCGGTCACGGCGGTAGCCGCGTTGCAGCAGGTCCTCGCCGAACAGCCCGGCCGCGCAGACACAGAGACACAGAGCAGTGGAAAGGGCGCCGTAGTCCTCCGTCTCCTGCGCGGTCCACGCGTTCAGGACGCCGAGCGTCAAGAGGATGGGGGCGGTGAAGCGGGCGGATCGGAGAGCGGGATTCGGTAGGTGGACCTCCTTGGGACGGGCCTCGGCGGCGAGACGAGTGGGAATGGGTACAGGACGCCGTGGCTGCCGGCCTGTCTCCCGGTCGACCCGGAAGCTCGCATCCCGTCGCTGACCTGGTGTTTTCCGGCACGTTGTACGTTGGCATGGTCCCGGAGGTGGTTCCAGTCCCTTGGGGCGCTTTCTCGTCTGCCGTCGGCGAATGCGGGCAGCAGGTGCGGCATCACCCCGACCTGCCGCCAGCCATCTGGCGCTGAGGAGAGTGCCAGCGCCCCCATCACAGAGCCTGCGGACGGCCTCTTCTCCAGTCCCGGGTGCCGGCTTGGGGTGGAAGAGGGGCAGATCAGGACCCACCGACTCCCGGAAGGCTGGCTTGGACGTGTTCACCCACAGACCGGTGCACGCCTCGTCACGGAGGTTATGCGCTGAGCCGGAAGACGCCCATGCCAAAGACATCGCTACGAGTTGCTACCGGACAACGGTGGCGCCCTGCACGTACGCACAGGGCCCAAGGCGAGAGAGCGTCGAGGTGCCGCTGATGCCGTCCACCGGCAACAAGGCTAGTGGATGCAACCGACCGCCAGGAATCGCCCGTGTGTTCGTTTCCTGATGCATTGTCAGTGCCGTGCCCTAGCGTGAATTCCCTGTCGGATGAGCAGTGTTGGGAGGATGCCCGGTGTTCTTTGGCGACTCGTCTGCGGCGTACGAGAGCATTACGTCGCGGATGAAAGCGCTGGCGGTGGTACGGCCGCTGCTGGCGCTTGACGACAGTCCGGTGAAGCGGGAACGGGGCTGGGAGGGCTACCGACTGGCCGAAGTCGCGCTGACAGCCATTGACTGCGTGACGCTGCGGATAGGGACACGGTCGGCAGTGCGACAGGAAGTTGTCGTGGAGGAGGCGGCTGAGTCTGCCGCGCTCCAGATGCCCGGCCGGCCCGGAGGCGAGTACCGGGAGGTCGCCCGCTGGGTGGTGGAGCGGCTGATCAATACCGAGAAGCACGACCGGTGTTTCTCGCACGACATCGGCAGCGTGACGGCCGACGGCTTCGTGGTCAAGGACTTCCCGTTCCAGATCCTCAAGGACGTGCCGGACGAGGCCGGGCAAGCGGCGCTGACAGTTACTGATGCGGCCATCACGGTGCTCGTCCACGCGGTCGACGTGGACATCGCTTCCGAACAGATCGCGGCGGAGGCCAAGCTGGAAGCACTGCTCAAGCGCGCGCGGATCAGCGAGGCGTGGCAGGCCGCCCGCACCGCCCATCTGCAGAGCCTGCGGTATGCCAAGGAACTGCTCGACCGCATGGAGGAGATGAAGCGGAACGTGCGCACTATCGACTGGGAAGCGGACCTTGAGGGACCCCTGAAAGAAGCCCAGGACCATGTCCAGGACAGGTCCCGGGTGGAGAGTCAGATGAAGCAGCAGGTGGCCCAGCTGCTTGAGGTCACCGAGGAGGAGCACAAGCGGCAGCAGCTGGAGTCGCTGGATGCGCTGATCGGGGACTGCCTGCAGCGGCACTCGATGTTGATCGACATGCTGCTCAAGGTGGTGCCTGAGTTCCGGCACCAGCAGGACCGGCAGATCTTCGTGGCTCCCGTGGTCCATGCGCGGGTGCACTTGCGCAGCCAGCTCCTGGAGCCGGCGCTGGAGCTGAGCATCGAGGACAGCCAGCGGCCGTTGGAGGCGTTCGTGCGCGGGGTGCTCGGCCCGGTCCGGCCGCGGGTGATGTACCTGCCGGACTACTTCGAGGCCCTGATGCGTGTGCCGGAGCAAGACGATGTCGAGCTGGTCGAGGTACACGCCCCGGAGGACTGGGAAGAGGTGCCCGATCTGCCACGGTTCGATGAGGCGCAGCACGCCGTGGTGGACAGACTGCTTGCGTCCATCCCCGGGCAGGGCATCCGGCTGTCGCAGTTGCTTGAACGGGCCCGCCAGTGGGGAGAGGACAGAGGGCCTGACGATGACACCGACCATTTGCTGGCCATGAAGACGGCGCACCGGTTTAGGCATGTCCCCGTCGCCGAGCTGCTGCGCGGAGAGGAAGCCGTCATCGCTGTTGATGACGGGACCTCTCTGGACGACCTGGCCTTCGGCGGCAGCGACTTCCTGCTGATGCCGGCCAAGGGCGAGCCGGTGGGCGACGGCGTGGTTGCGGGCCCTGGCGCGCAGCCGCCTGACGCGCCAGGGTCTGGCGCCCGGAGCACGAGCGAAGATCTGGAGCCGAGTTCATGACTCAGTACGACGACGTTGCCGCCGCTGCCCGGATGGTGGCCTTGGCCATGACCCGCGGCAAGTCCCCGGCCCGCTCCGGCCAGTACGCCCAACTCGTACGGCGATTCGACGCGGAGCCGGACTTCGCCCAGCTGGTGCGGAAGGTCGCTCAGGGCTTTGACCTGACCGCCCAGGAAGCACACCCGCAGGCCGGTCTGATCCTGGCAACCACACCCGAGACGGACTTCGCCGTCTCCGTCGCCGACCTCGTGCCGCAGACGGAGCACAGGCCGCTCTACTTGCTCGCCCACCTGGCCATCGCCTCGCGGGCCTTCCCCCGTCCCGAGGACTTGGACGACGACGAACACGTCGCCCGCATCTCGGTGCATAAAGTCGACGAAGACGTCCGGGCCTATGCAGCCGTCCTGGAACGCCGGGCCGCAGCCGCAGGCGAGGACACCGACCCACCGGCGGGCAGCCCCGGACTCGAGGGACTGTGGCGGGCCTATCTGCGCCGCAACCCCACCGGCCGAACGGACAAGGACAGAACACCGCTCTCGGCAACCTACACGCTGGTCAAGAAGGCGTTCACACACCTCGAGCAGCGCGGGTTCGTCCGCGGGACCAGTGAGGAAGGCGGCGGCACGTACGCCACCAACGTCCAGTACCGACTGCACATCCGTGACCAGGCGGCCCAGGACATGCTCCAGGAACTGGCCACCCTGGGAGTAGCGGCCCTGGCGCACCACGACGCGACGCCCCCGCCCAGCGCTGCGGAACACACCGACAGTGCAGACACCGGCATGCTGCCGGACTCCCCCCTCCCCTCTGACCTCTGACGCCTCCGCGACGCAAGGACCCCTCTTCATGTACGAGTTGAACCGCATCCTGCTGCGCAACTTCGGGCCGCGCGATGCCCGCTACGAGAACGTGGACCTGGACTTCTCCGCAGTGGGCGCACCGGTACAGGCGGCCTCCCTGGTGCCGGTGGCCGGGCACGTCACGCAGCGGCCCTCACCGGCCAGCCTGGTCATGCTCCAAAACGGCGGCGGCAAAGGCGTGCTGCTGACCGGCATCACCTGCACCACGATCCCGCGCCGCCACCAGGACCTGGAGGTGCTGCGGAACTTCGTCGTCTCCCTGGCCCAGCCCTCCCACATTGTCCTGGAATGGGCCGATGCCCGCACCGGCAGGCTCCTGGTCACCGCGCAAGTCCTCGCTCCCGAGGGCGACGGCATCAAGCGCCGCTTCTACAGCTTCCACCCGAGCGCTGCCCTGAGCGCCGACGCCCTTCCCTTCCACCGCGACGGGCACTGGCTGCCCTTCGACCACTACTGCACCGAGCTGCGCGAACTGCAGAGCACCGTAGAGGCGTTGGAACTGCAGATCCTGGAGGTGCAGGAGAAGTGGGAAAAACACCAAGACGGCCTGGGGCTTGAGCCCGGCCTCTTCGATGTCCAGCGCAAGATGAATGCCACCGAGAGCGGCGCGGCCGAAGCGTTCACCACCTCCAGCGCCGGAGCGTTCGTCCAGTGGCTGCTGGAGAAGGCCAACGACGACGACACGTACGCGAAACTCGGTGATGCCTTCGCGACCTATGCGAGCGCGCACGATCAGCGCGAGAAGCTGGGCAAGGAGCGGCAGTTCGCCCTGGCCATGGAGCAGATCTGCTCCCAGGTCGCCGACCGGCACCAGGAGCACACCGACCAGCAGCGGGAGACCGCCCAGGCCAAATCCGGCCTGGTCACCCTCGCGTCAGGGCTGATGCGCCGGCATCAGATCCTCATTGCGGCCGCGCAGACAACCACGGGCACGGTCAACACCGCATACCGCGACCATGAAGCAGCCAAGCAGGACCTGGACGTCGCCAATGTGCGGGTGGCGCATGTGCGTTTGGCTTCTTGCGGTATCGAGCTGCGCGAAGCAGCCGCGGAGCAGAAAAGAGTGGCCGGGGAATCCCAGGAGGTGCAGGACAGCCTGGCGGGCTGGCGCAGCGTCCCCGTCGCCCTGCGTCACGCGGCAGCCCAGGATCACCACAGCCGTATGCAGCAGGCCCTCTCGCAGGCCGAACAGGCCGCTGCCCCGTATGTACAGGCGCGTGACACAGCCGCGGCAGCGTGCGGGCGCGCTACGCGGCAGCCGAGTCGCAGGCACGCACCGAGGCCGACGATCTGAACAAGAAGATCGTCGAGACTCGCGGCAGCATCCAGCAGTGGCGTGAGCGCAGCAACTCGCTCCACACGCACGCTGGCACGGCTGAGGGAGAACAGCGCCTGCTCCGCCGCCAGGTGCAGGACTTCGAGCAGCAGCTGCACACCGCCCGTGAGCAGGAGCAGGTGAAGACCGACGAGAGCGCCGCGGACGCCTCGGCACGGATGGACGCCGAAGCAGATCACCACGGCCGCCTGCTCGAGGAAGCGGAGCAGGAACAGGGCCTTGCCCGCACCCGCCGCACCGAGGCATACCAGCGGCTGCCCGACGTCCAGCAGCAGGCTCTCGACGACCGCCGAGCGGCCCAGGAAGCCGAAGCAGCCATCACCCGGCTGCGCGACCGCGCCGAGAGAGTACGCCGCCACGCGCTGACCGCAGAACTACTCGAGCTCAGCCCCGAGCACCTCCAAGACGGCGATGCCCTGGCCTGGCTCGCCGACCACTGCACCGCACTGCAGGACCTGGCCGGGCGCCGGAGCACCGCTCTGGACACGACACTGCGGCGGACCCAGCACGAGCACAGCGCGGACGAAGAACTGCTCGCCGCCCTGGACATCAGTGACGGCCTTCTGCCCGCCACCAAAGAGGTCCGCTCCCTGTGCGCCGAGCTCACGGCCCACGGCACCGACGCCGTCCCGGGCTGGCAGTGGCTGCGTGACAACGTCCCCGCAGACGACCACCACAGCGTCATCACCGCCCACCCGGACCTGGTCGGCGGCGTCATCGTGAGCGGCGGCCCCCCGGCGCTGGAAGCGGCGCAGCGTCATCTGGAGCGCACCCGTCCCCTGCCCGCTGCGGCGATCGCGGTGGGGACCGGAGAGCGGATGCTGACGCCTGCACCGGACGTGAGCGGCCGGATGGTGCCCGAGCCGACGCCGGCCCTGCACGACGAGCAGGCCGCCGCAGTGGAACGCGCCGGAGTCGAAGCACGCCTGGCGGCCTCCGCCCAGGCATTGGCGGAGCTTGAGGGCCGCATCGCCCTCACCCGCGATCTGGACAACAAGATCGCGAACTGGCTGCACGAAACCGGCTCCGTGCCCGTACCGGTCCGGCTCGAACAGCTCCAGGAGCTCCACGAGGCGGCGGAGGCATCCCAAGTCAGCCTTGACGCCGCGCGCGCCGGTGCCGAACAACTCGACGATGCCGTCGCCGCTGCCGAAGGGGCCTGCAAGGAGCAGGACTCAGCCCACCGCAAAGCCACCGGCACCGCCCAGGACCTGCGTCGGCTCGCGGAGGCGGAGAACAAGGCCGTCCAGGCACGCGACCGGATCGCCGTCCTGGAGGAAGTTGCCCAGCAGCGTCGGCGCGAACTCGAAGCACTGGACGAGAAAGAAAGAGCAGCCGACGACGACATCACGCGCATGACCCGGGCCGTGGAAGCCGCCACCCAGCTGGCCCGGAGTCATGCCCAGGCGCGCAAGAAGATCACCGCGACGCCCGAGGCAGAGCAGGCTCAGCAAGCCGAGGGCACGCCCCCCGAAGCGCTCGCCGCACTCCAGTACCACTACGAGCAGGCCCTCGACGACCTGCGCAGTGTGGACATCGGGGAAGACCAACGCCAGCGCGCCACAGACGCAGAAAACACCCTGCGCGCCTGCCAGGAAGAGTGGGCGCAGGTCCCCGACCGGATCAAGCCCCTCGCCCGAGAGTGCAGCCGCACCCCTGCCGCCGCGGATGAGGTCCAACGAGACGCTGTAGAGCGCGGCCTGACCCAGCAGATCAACAGTCTCCAAGACCAGCTTCAGCGGCTACGCGACAAGGAGAGCCGGCTCAAAGAACGACACCACACGCTTACCGGCCCAGCCCGTGGCCTCAGCGCCCAGGACACCGAGCGGTGGACCCCGCACACCCTCGAAGAGACCCGCGACCTGACCACACGCGCCGAAGACGCCCAGACCCAGGCCCAGGAAGCCGAGCGCCACACCAACCAGCAGTACAACGCGGCCCGCAGGCAGCAGAGCCAGCACACCCGCGAACTCGACGCCTTCGGCAATGTCTTGGCGCGCTTGGGCACCACGATCGAATACCTTGGCATCCATCCCGCACCGGACGCCTATCAAGGCACCGCCGATGCGGCCGAGCCGGCCGCTCAGCAGGCGATGGCCCGCTATGAAGGCGCCCAACGCAAACTCACCAACACCGAGCGCCGGGTCGAAGCGAGCGTGTCCAACCTCAAGGACCAGATCGCAGACGTCACCTTCGAGCAACTCGACATCCCCTTGCGCACTCAGATGTCCGCTCTGGACAGGCGATACATCCCCGAAGCGGCCCGTGAGTGGACCACCGCACTGCGCCGTGCCGCCGCAGCCCTGACAACTCAGCTCGAAGGCATGACCAAAGCTCGTGAGGCCCTCGCCTCCCAGCTCAGCGGCTACGTCACCGAACTTCTCCAGCAGGTCGACCAGGCAAGCCGCTTCTCCGTCTTCCCCGACGGCCCCACCCCCTGGGCCGGACAGCGCTTCCTCACCATCCGCTACAAGAAGCCCGACCCCGCCATGCTCGCCGCCCAGATGCGCGAAACCATCGACACCCTCGCCGCCAACCCGCGCACCCGCAAGCTCAAAGGCACCGAGGTCGTCATGCGCTGCCTGCACGCAGCCGTTCCCCGCTTCACCGCCGAGGTCATGAAACCCAACGCCACCCAACGCGTGGACCGCGTGCCCGTTGAGAAGATGGGCAAGATCTTCTCCGGCGGCCAGGAACTGACCGGAGCGATCCTGCTGTACTGCGCGCTCGCCGCGCTGCGCACCTCCCCCGGCCCCCGCAGCCGCACCCGCCACGGCGGACTGCTCCTCCTGGACAACCCCATCGGCCGTGCCAACGCCCCCTACCTCGTCGACATCCAGACGCAGATGGCCGCAGCCCTCGGAATCCAGCTCATCTACACCACCGGCCTGAGCGACGAAACCGTCACCGCCCGCTTCCCCGCCACCATCCAGCTGCGCAACGACGCCGAAGCCCGCACCGGCCTCGCCCTGATCCGTCTCGACGACCAAGCCCGCAACGCCCTCATCCCCGGCCCGCGCACCGCCCCGGACGCCCACGCGCCCGAACCGACCGGGTACATCAGCTCCGCACGCCTGTTCGCCAAGGGAGAGACGGAGCGATGACAGCGCCCACCCCCGAGCAGCCGCCCCGCCTCTCGCCAGGCGCTGCCCGCCTCAGCGCCGCGCTCCACGCCCGCGCCGAGCGGGCCACGCTGCCGCGCGCCACCGTGATGGAAGCCTTCACCGCGGCCCTGCCCGGCGCCGCGCGCAGCGACAACCCCCGCACCGTGCTGGCCACCCTGCTCGAGGAACTCTCCGATGCCGGCGTCCTCCGCCTCCCCCACGGCCAGGCAGGCAAGTGGGACGCCGGCCGCCCCGCCCTGCCCGAACACATCCGGCTGCCCGCAGTCACCCCGCCCAAGCCCACCCCTGCCGCCACACGACGCTCCTACCGCCCCGAACTCGACTGGGCCCAGACCGCGCGCCTCACCACCGCCCATCACGAAGTCGTAGCTCTCATCAACCGGTGGTTTCGCGACACCAGCAACCGCCTGGAACTTCGCGCGCCGATCTCCCTGCGCGAACGCTCATATGAGATTTTCCAGGACGAGAAGCGCCTCGACGCGCTCATTTCCGGTGCGCTCTTCGCCCCCGGTCGCCTCACCCTGGAACAGCTCGGTACCTACCGCGAACCACCGCCCCTCGCCTTCCGACAGCTCGGCGACGGCGACACCCTCCTCGTCGCCGAGAACAGCGATACCTATGCCACACTCCGCGACCTACTCCCCCCGAACCCCGGGCGCACCAGAGCCGTAGCCTTCGGCTCCGGACGTGCCTTCGAAGCCTCCATCGAAACCGCCAAAGAAATCCGAGGAATCCAACGGATTCTCTACTACGGCGACCTCGACGCAGAAGGACTGTCCATCCCCGCCCGCGCCTCCGTAACGGCCACCCAGTGCGGGCTGCCCCCGGTCGAACCCGCCACCGCGCTGTACGACCTACTCCTGAGCCACACCTCTACCCCGGGCCAGCCAGTCTCCGGTGAACGCGCCCACACGCTTACGGCGTGGCTCCCACCCAGACAGAGACAGAAGACCCATGAGGTCCTGATGTCGGGCCGCCGCATCGCGCAGGAGGCCACCAACCGTAAGGAGCTCGCCGGTAACGCCATTTGGTTCCCTTGAGTTCGTCGGAAGCCTTTGTTCAGGGTAGCCAACAACTAGAAAGCGGTGTCGAGTTTATGTTTAGTCCCGCACTCACTGCCCCAATCCACGGCCGAGCCTATATCGCCTATCGATCAAAAGCGCGGACGCGGCGACCCCCACACCCAAACTCCGACAAGAGAACCACGATGGGCCACCTCACCACCAAGACACGGCCGCTCTGAGGCATCGGCCGAGCAACGAGTACGCTGACCCGGCGAGTGGTCAAATCGGCGATAGACAGGGAAAAGGCTTTGCTTGACTTCACAGAACTCCCAAAGGATGGCGAAGGGTTCGAACTGCTCGTGCGTGACGTGGCTATGCTCTTGGGCTTCAAGGCACGCTGGACCGGCAGGGGTCCTGACGGAGGACGGGATCTCCTCCTCGAGGAACCAGGATCCCCACTTCTGGGCGGGAAGATCCGCTATTGGCTCGTCTCTTGCAAGCACATGGCGCACGCCAACGGAGGCATGGGCAGATCCGTGGGACTCGATGACATAGGAGCGGACGGCGGCATCATTGACGCGGTGACTCAGCATCAAGCCCAGGGATACCTGTTGGCCTGCTCCACACAGCCGTCCAGCGCCGTGGTCACACGGCTGGAAGCCATCGAGCGGAACAAGGGCATCCCTGTGCATGTCTGGGACAGCGCCGATATAGAACGCGCCCTTGATACCGAGAAGGGATGGCCCATCGCTCAGCGCTTTCTACCGACGAGCGTGGGAGGTTGGCGAATCATCAACACCGGCGAATCTAACGAGTTCACCGGAGTGACTCGGGGCTACTACATCAAGTTCGCGAATCGCGATGACAGTCGCCTACATACATCAATCATGGACGACTGCTTTGACCTCATCGAGTCCGTACAACTCCCCGAGAGGGACGAGCTACGGCCGCGGGCGGTCTACTACGACGACAGGTACACGCGACTCTACTGGCAGCTCGACTATCTCCATGAACGTCTTGCCGACGATCCCGCCATCTCGGAGACCTCAATGCGATGTCTTGCAAAGCACCTTGTGAAAGTCTTCGACCAATCCGACACAATGATGGGTGTAGACATCGACTTCCTCATCAAAGCGCGCAGCGTGTCACGTCACAGTGATTCGTATGACCCAGACCACTACACCTTCTACAAGAAGGTACGCCCCGAACCATTTGGCCCATGGGGCTACTGACGAGCGCGTGCATGGCTGGCGGTGGCGCGTCGACGAGCCCCAGCGCACTCCCGTTGACAGGCACCAGAAACCGACCGGCCATCCGTTGAGCAGAGCCATAATCTCTACCAAGGCCAGGGATCGGACGGTCGCAGGCCAGAGAGAGAACTCGATCGCTGGGCTGCCCACGGCCAGCCAGCCTATCAGGACCTCGGCATCGTCGTCGAGAAGGGCGGCGTTACGGCTAAGAGCCTCCTGGACGCTCACGACCGCTGGGCACTCGGGCCCTCTCACCAGGATGGGGATCCGATCAATAGCCGTGGCTGCGCGGTCTAGGTCTCAGTGTTCGTACGTGACGACGACGGACCGCCGAGGTGTAGGCCCTGAAGGACCTGACTCGCGGCAGGAAGACGAAGTCCCCCCGCGCTTACCCGACCGCCGTCCAGTGCCAGGGCCGGTCTCCACGAAGCCCCCGCACGCAGTCGATGCGGTACCGGGCCTGTTCAAGCGCCGCGGGGTCTTTATCCGCGGTTTGCAGACCGAAGGTCACCAGACGCAGTTCCCGGATGCTCCGCAGGGTGGGATACCCGGCCCAGTCGCGGACATCGAAGCCGTATTGCTCGCTGAAGTCCTTGTACTGCTCGGCGGGCAGTGTTCCGAAGGTGTCTAAAGCAACGGCAGTTGAGGTCAGGTCCCACTCGGGCGGTCCGAGGGACGTCCGCTCGAAGTCCAAGAGCAAGGCTCCCTCGTCCGTCACCGCACAGTTGCCGCCCCAGGCGTCTCCGTGAATGACGCACTGCGGCAGCCCGTTCGGGAGCTTCGCCCACTTGTCCTTGAGTTCGTCGAGGCGGTGGAGGAGCCACGTCTTGTCATTGTCGTTGGCACATCGCGCAGCGGTCAGACGGTCAGCGATCCGCACGAACGGGTCTAGCTGGCCGATGGGGAACGTCGGCTTGGGCAACCGGTGCATCTGTCGAAGAAGGGGGCCGAGTTCGGACTCGGTGCCCTGCCGGTGTGGAGGCAGCAGCTCCCAGAACGTGGCCGCCCGCCCATGCACGTAAACGGGCTGCTCTCTGTCCATTGGGCGCACAGCCGGGACGTGGTTCTCAGCTAGCCAACGGGCTACGGCCACCTCGCGGGCGGCTGCCTCCTCCTGTCCTGAACGGGCGATGCGCACGACCACGCCGTGGGGCAGTTTCCACAGGTCGTTCTCGGCGAGCCTGATGGGTTCAGCGCCCTGTGGAGAGAGGCCGGCAGCGGCTGCCACCCCTTCGAGGACGGCGAACGATTCCTCGCTGTGCGTCGTGGTCATGCATGGACCGTAATGGTGATCCGGCTGCGGAGTGCGGCCACGTCTGGTCTGCGGGCGTATCGGGCCGATGCGCTGGACAGGTTTTCCATGTCCGTGACTGCTCGCTTGGACCGGAGCTTTCCGACTTCGTCCAGTGCGCGGTTCGCGATGGCCACGGCCTGTTGTGGATCTCCGGTGGCCATCGTGAGAGTTGCGAGCTTGGTGCCCGAAAGGGCGCGGGAGCGTACGTACGCGTCTGTGTGGCCGTCGATGGCCGTCTCAAGGCGTGACGCTGCAAGCGCAGGTGATTGTCCCGGCATAAGCGCGATGTCGTAGGCCGCGTGTCCGGTATCCCCGTGGTGCTGTGCCTCGTCGTAGTAGGTCATCCACGGCTCGTCTTCACCATCGCGGGCTCGCGCGAAGATCCGGTCCGACCAGTCGATGGCTGCCAGCGCTTCGTCCGGGTTGCGCATCTTCGCCCAGGCTCGGGCTCTGGCGTTGTGGAGCATGGCCTGCTCCCGCGGGGTGAGACGGTCCGAGCGAAGCAGTCCGCTCTCCGCGTACGTCAGGCCATCGTCGGGTCGGCCGCACCAGATCTCATGGCGTGCACGCCAGTTGAGAGATGCCGCTCGTAGGTGCCAGTTGTTGCCCTGCTCGGCGCACCAAGTGCCGAACCGTAAGAGTTCGGTCGCGTCGTGGTGTGCGTAGGCGTCGAAGGCGCTCGCACCCATCACAACCGAGAGTCGCCCGACCGCGGTGTAGAGGTCGGCTTTCAGCTTGGAGGGGTACTTCGTGGCGAGCAGCCCCTTGGCCCAGATGAAGAGGCCCATGGAAGAACTGCCTACGATCCCGCCGCCACCGTAGAGGTTGTCCCATCCTGCGAGGGTGTCTGCGGCCGTCAAGACCTGCTGGATGTCTTCCGGTCGCACGTCCTTGGGGAGAGCGTGTGGCCCCGAGGACGGGAGTAGGTCGATGAAGGCTGTCGGGGCGAGGGCAGCTACTCCGCCCAGGGAGAAGAAGGCGCGGCGCTCCATGTCTGGTTGGCTCCGTTCCGAAAGCGCATGCGGGTTCAGTCCAAGCATGCCCTTGATCGGGGCTCCGCTGGCGCCTTGGTCGGCTTCGCTAGTGGACTTGTCCGCATGAGCAGCCTCCCCTGCTGCTTCCTGCTCGACGAGGCGCCAGAGCCTCTTCAACGCTCCCCCTGCCTCGACGGCGTCGTCCAGGAGACTGGCCAAGGCGGCGTCGCACCTGCGCTCGTTCTTCTCGATGCGCTCGATCATTGTGGCACTGAGGTGCACCTTTGCGCCTACCTCGCTCGTCGACATCTTGCGAGTGGTGCGCCAGTTACGCAGCTCCTTGCCCCACCAGGCGCGCGCTGACGCCGTCTCGTCCAGGGGTTTGGGTTTCTGTGCCATGGCTTCTCCTCCGGCGCCCTGATGCGGACAGCGCTGTTGCTCTTCGATTGTCCGCATCCTGGCTCTGCTTCACGGACTTTTCCCGAGACTGGTCGGCGGGAACCACCGACCGCGCTGATCGCACAGCGAGTCGCACCGCGCCCAGCGGTGGCGAAAAACCGACGGCCCGGCCCCCCGTCGAGGGGCCGGGCCGCGCACGCATACTCGCCTTTCACCCAAGCAGAGGCGGCGTCCCAGATCCGACGTGGACAGTGAAGGTGGCCCACGCTGAATGCGAAAAGCCGGTGTGCGGGCCGGCGGGGCGCTTGGAATCTCGGACCAACGTCCGCTTAGGCATGTTGGCAACTTCCACACACTCGTTGTCAGGAGAGGCGCTGTAACTGCTTTTGAACCACTGCGGTTCCTTTGACTGTTCAGCCACGAATGTCTTCCTCGCTACTTCTGATCTTGCAGGTGCTTCTTGCGGGCCTCGGCGATCAACTCCGCCGAGGAATCGGGGTCTAGCGCTTCGCTGCTCAAGAATGCACGCGCATTCTCGTATGCCTGGCGTGATCCCTCCTCCTCCAAGAAGAGGGAACCCACGGCGTTCTCAATGAAGATGACGTCGAGGGATGGGTCTGGCCCCCCGTAGACGATGAAGCTGGTCAGCGTTGCGCTGTATGCACCGGCATCGAACGGGAGTACCTGGATCGTGATGTTCGGCTCCGCCCTGCGGTCTAGCAGCAGGTCAAGCTGCTCCGTCATCACCTCGGGGCCTCCGACGTTGCGGCGGAGCACGCTCTCGTCCAAGACGACGTGGTAGGTCGGCGGTGTCTTGCGTTCGAGGATCTGTTGGCGCTGCATTCTCATATCCAGGAACTCCGTCACCTGTTCCGGTGTGAGGGTGTTGCTCGGTGTCGCTTTGATCGCCGCGGCGTAGCGCCTGGTCTGCAAGAGGCCGGGAACCACCCCGTTGGAAAGGTGCCAGATTGATTTCGCTTCATTCTCAAGCGGAAGAAGCACCCTCATGGGATCGGAGAGCTTTCCGGCATACGGAACCCACCAGCCGTCTGTGACCTTGCTGTTTTGCGCTAGGTCGATTAGTTCCGCTGTCTCCTCTACCGACGCCCGGTAGACCTCGCAGAGCTGTTTGACCTGGTTCCAGCGCACGTTGCCCTTGGCCTGCTCGTACCGGCTGACCGTGGCCTTCGATATGCCCGCCCGGCGGCCAGCCTCTTCAGCAGAGAGGCCAGCGTCTTTCCTAAGCGCAAGCAGCCGGAAGCCGAGTTGGCGACGACGTGCGGTCGGCCCCGACTCGATCTCGCCGTTCAGCTTGGCACTCTTCGACTCGTTCGTCATGCTGGCGCTCCCTTGGACGAGTGCGGCCAGTGTCCGGTCTGGCACGTAGCGACCACAAGGGACGTTACACGGCGGAACACAGCCCGGGTTACGCACGATGCAGAGCCCGGAAGGCTCATGCGGACACTTCCGCCATGAGCGTTACATGGAGAGCGTTTCTGCGCCCATACTCCAACTCATTCGACACCCCGCTCAGTTGAGCCGGAGCGCTTCGTGGGGGGCACTAGGACACCTGCCGCACGCTGCGACACCGCTTCGACTGCACACCAGACGCCAAGCGCCCCACGCACGCCACGGGAGACCGACGATGAGCCCAGCCACAACTGCGCTTCTCAGCGCTGCTGCTGACATGCATCAGGGCGTCGGCCCCAGCTTTGCCGCAACCTTCCCACCTCGCCGCTCGCGGGTCGGCGAGATGCGCCGCAGGGCAGCCAGTCGGCTTCGGGAGTGGAAGGTTCCGGAGCAAGACGCCGACGGCATCACGCTTGCCGTGTCGGAACTCGTCACGAACGCGGTGATTCACGGCAAGGGAGCGGTGTGCGTGGTCGTACGCCAGACCGACGGCGAGATCCGGGTCGAAGTGACGGACGGCAACCCGCAGCCGGCCAGAGTCACGAACGCGGGCCCGGACGCTATGTCCGGTCGCGGCATGTTCCTGGTCGCTGTCTTCGCTCATCGTGTCGAGGTCAGCGACGACGGCTACACCACCACGGCGGTCTTCCGCCTTACCGGAGGCCGGTGATGACGACGCTGGCGCACGAGGTGGCGATTCGGCTCGGAGTGACTCAGAGCCGCAACGATCAGGAGACGACAGAAACGGTCAGCTCTGGGCTGCGCTGCCAACTGGCGGCCGATTACGTCATCGACGCGGTGCGCGACGGCTTCGAGAGCGTCCGCGGCGACGATGGCGACCCTCACCCCTGCGAGGACGCGGAAGGCAGTGCTAGTCGACTCAGGTCGCTGATGCCGGGGCGCCGGAGCGAATACGACCAACGGGTCACAGTGCCCGGCTTAGGCGGGTGTAGCGCAGCGGAACCCGGTGTCGTTGTCCTTCATCGACGCAGCGGCGGTGTTCAGCAGGGACGGCGCTGCCCGTTCGAACGGGGACGTGAAAGCGGAGCCCTTCAGGTGGTACCGCCCGCTGCCGGGGTCCTCCTCGGTGGAGCACCACTCCCAGACGTTGCCGCACATGTCGAAGATACCGAATGGGCTGGCGCCGGACTGGTAGCGGGAGACGGGAGTCGTCGCGTCGATTCCGGCCTCGGCCGTGTTCGCCTTCGCGGCTGTCGGCTCGTTGCCCCAGGGGTAGACGCGCCCGCGCTGTCCGCGAGCCGCCTTCTCCCACTGCCGCGCGCTAGGCAGACCTTTACCTGCCCAGCGGGCGTACGCGGTCGCGTCGTGCCACGTCACCCACACCACGGGGTGAGTGGCCAGCGTGACGGGGCAGTGGCCGTCGGGCCAGTGCTGAGGCGGCCGATGCCTAGTGGCCAGCACGAACTTCGCGTAGTCCTCGTTGGTCGTCGGGTAGACGTCGATGAGGAACGGCTCCAGCCACACCGAGCGGTTGTCGGGACCGGAAAGGTAGATACCTTCTCTGACAAGGGCCATGACCTTCCCATCGATCGGATGCCGACGGGTGCTCGGATCCCTCCGCAACAGCTCCTCGGCGCGCTCGTCGTGCTCAACAGCGGCACGTTCGGTCATGAGCGCGGCGAACCTCTGCTGGACGTCAGGCGGGGCCTGGGCGAGAAGCGTATCCAGGGCCGACTAATTGTCGAGTTCGAGTTCGATGGTCTCCCCCCGGCGCTTCCACCGAGGGATCTGGCGACTGTTCACACCGACCAGCTCGGCGAACTCCTTCTGCTTCTTGCGCATGGCCGTACGCAACAACTCGGCCTCTCGGCCGGTCCACCTGGTCACCCCCGCCATGGTCTTGCCCTACAGAGTCTCGCCATGGATCGACAGGTACGCCTCCTGGAGTTGCCTCAAAACGGGGTGATCTACGGGGAACTCGGTGTCGTCGATCGCAGCCAGGGGGCGAACGCCGATCGAGGTGTTCGTGGCGAAGGCCGCGGCCATGCCCTTCGCCTGGTCCAGGGTGACGGTGGCGGTGCGATGTTCGGCTTGCTGTTGGAGCAGGGCCATGGTGACACCGGGCAGCACAGGTGCGTCGGGCCATACGACGGTGCCCTCTTGGTCGACGAAGGCCACGTTCCAGGTGCCGCCCTCGGAGACGAAGCCGTCGCGGCCCACGAACAGGGCGTCGTCGAAGTCCGCACGCTGGGCTGCACCCCGGGTGCGCAGAGCACCGAAGAGACCGATGTGCTTCACCTGAGGCAGATCGCGCTCGTACATGAGGCTCTGGGCGCGCAGCGGGGCCGGAGGCAGGGCGCCGGCGCCGCGTACGGACACGAGAACGTGCGGCTCGTTGGCGTCGGCCGGGTGGCCCATCTCGACCTTCGGGTCGTAGATCGTCACGCGCACAACGCACGGCAGGGCCTGTCCCCCCAGGGCCTGGCGGACGTACTCGCGGACACGGTCGGCGTTCAGGGCCGCGTGCCACACGATCTTGCAGTCCCGCGTGAGGCGTTCAAGGTGCAGCGTCAGACCGCGGATGCTGCCGTCGGAGGCGACGCGCATGGACGTGAAGTGTCCGACGTTCGTGAGCGCCAGGGGGAGCAGGTCGTCTACGGATACGGGCTTTCCATCGAGAGTCACCATGGCGCCCAGCATGTCAGGGCCGTCTGCTCCGGCGGCACCCCAATCAAGGTTACTGACGGGTCAACGTCATCTGAAGGTCGTTCCCAAGCCGTTGCGGCGGGGTGTTCGCTGGTCACCAGGCAATCACGTCAAGTGATCGGCGCCGCTGCCGCGCTCTCCTGCGCCGCCCACCTGGGAGGACCCCGATGAGCCCTGTTCCAGGCGTCGCACCAGTCGCGGCCGAGCCCAGTTGGTCCGATGTGAAGAGGAGTTGTGTCATGCGTCTGCCGCTGACTTCCCGTTGGGATGCTGGCCCGTGCGTTGGCTCGAGCAGGCAGGGTGGTATCGGCGCCGCACCCAGCCCGCGGCGCGATCGGGCGGTGGCCGCGGCGGAGACGGTGGCGCTCGTGTTGGACGAGGATTCGCCACTGCCGGAGAGCGCCGGCGACGTGGAGGAACTGGCGCGGCGCCTTCGCGGTCACATCGGACAGCTCAGGGCCGTCGTGCCGCCGGGAGCCTCGGCCCTGCGCGGCGCGCAGCAGCTCGCTTCGGCAGGCGTCCCCGACGGGTACATGCCCAGCAGGGTGCATTTGGTCAAGCTGGCCGAGGCCACTCAGGCACTCGTCGCGGCCGTACAAGCTCACGGCGTCGTCCCCGCGAAGCCCATGAGGAGACGGCGTTGGTGGAGGCCGCAGCTCAACATGCTGCGCGGCTCGGTCTTCGCTGTCGCCTTCGCCCTCTTGGCTCTGGCCGCGTCGGTGCCCCGGGCGTGACCGCCACCGGGGCAATTCTGATCGCGGTGGTTCTCGGCCCGACGGCCTGGCTGATTCTCTGCGGTGGCCGAGTGTCCGGCCGCGCCGCTCCCCAGGACGAGGACTCCGTACCGGGGTAGAACAGACCTTCTCCGCGCAGGTGACCACCGCGTCCTTCCTCTTCTACCGTTCCCGGCCGCTGCGGCGGCCCCGATGCCATCCCCGGTCTGCGGGGTCTACGGAGATCCACACGATGACTCGCCTTCCGCGTATCGAGCAGTACGGCCTGATCGGCGACATGCAGACCAGCGCCCACGTCTGCGACGACGGCTCGATCGACTGGCTGTGCCTGCCCCGCTTCGATTCACCGGCCGTCTTCTCCAGCCTGCTCGGCACGCAGAAACACGGCTCCTGGCAGATCGCCCCGGCCCCGCCTCGGGGCCGATCCGACGCCGGAGCGGTGTCCGAGCGCCGGTACCTCAGTGACTCGCTCGTCCTGGAATCGCTTTGGCGCACCCCGTCCGGGTCGGTGCGGGTGCTCGACTTCATGCCGCCGCGCGACGGGGCACCCCAGGTGATCCGGATCGTCGAGGGTGTGTCCGGCGAGGTACCGATGCTCTCGGCCCTGCGTCCGCGGCCCGGATACGGCAGCGTCAGCCCGTGGATCCACGAGGTCGGGGGCCGCATGATCGCGGAGGCCGGCGCGGACGCGCTGTGGCTCGACACGGGCATCCAGCAGGTGGAGAAGGACGGCGTCATCGTCAGTGCCTTCGACCTCGCCGCCGGGCAGAGCGTGGCGTTCGTGCTCAGCTGGTGCCCCTCCCACGCCGCCGCGCCGGAGGTTCCCGATCCAGAGGCCGCGCTCGCCGAGACGCTCGCCTTCTGGCAGGACTGGACGCAGGAAGGCACCTACGACGGGCCCTACCGCGAGGCAGTGGTTGGTTCCTCGATCGCGCTGAAGGCGATGACGTATGCGCCGAGCGGCGCGATCGTTGCTGCGCCGACGACGTCGCTGCCCGAGGAGATCGGCGGCGGACGGAACTGGGACTACCGCTTCACCTGGCTGCGCGACTCCGCCGACGCTCTTGCCGCGCTGCTGGGAACCGGCTACCGGCAGGAGGCCCATGCGTGGCGGCGGTGGCTGTTGCGTGCGGTGGCCGGAGATCCGGAAAACCTGCAGATCATGTACGGAATCACCGGCGAGCGTGATCTGCGGGAGCGGGAGCTGCCTTGGCTCCCGGGGTACGAGGAATCAGCCCCGGTGCGGGTCGGGAACGGGGCGGCGGGCCAGCTGCAACTCGATGTGTACGGCGAGTTGATCGAGACCCTCTACCTCGCGCACCAGAGCGGTGTCGCCCACTGCGCCGATACTGCGGTCCTGCACCAGCGGCTCGTCGAGCACCTGGGCCAGCGCTGGCAGGAGCCCGATGAGGGGATCTGGGAGATCCGCGGGGCACGCCGGCATTTCGTCCACTCCAAGGTGATGGCCTGGGTGGCCATCGACCGAACCATCCGCCTGGCCAAGGCCGGCGCCCTCGCGCTGGATCCGGGCCCCTTGGTCGAGCTGCGCGAGACGATCCACCGCGAAGTCTGCACCGAGGGATTCGACCCGGAGCGCAACACCTTCACCCAGTCCTACGGCTCGCAGGAACTGGACGCCGCCACGCTGTTGATCCCCCGGGTCGGCTTCCTTCCGCCCGACGATCCGCGCGTCATCGGCACCGTGGACGCGGTCCGCCGGGAGCTGTCCACGTCGGACGGGCTCGTGCGCCGGTACCCGACGATCGGCAACCACGCCGGGGTGGATGGCCTGAGGGGCGATGAGGGCACCTTCGTCCTCTGCTCTTTCTGGCTCGTGGATGCCCTGGCCCTGACGGGCCGCCTGGATGAGGCCCACGCCCTGTTCGAACGTCTTCTCGCCCTGCGTAACGACCTCGGCCTCCTCGCCGAGGAGTACGACCCCATCCAGCAGCGTCAACTCGGGAACTTCCCGCAGGCGTTCAGCCACATGGGCCTGATCAAGAGTGCCCTGCTCCTGCAGCAGCTGGCGACACAACCCTCGTCTCACCGAGGCGCGGTGGCGGTTCCGGCGCCCCGTTCCCCCTCACTCGGGCCGCAACAGAACCGCAAGGCCCTGACGTCGCAGCACGCCTAGCCGCCCTTTTTCCACTGACGAGGATTCCCATGCCTGACAGCGCGTTCCCGACACGGCCGGCCACGACCGGCCACCGCCGCAGGCGGTCGCCACGGACCGATGCCTTCACGATGCACTGTGTCCGTCGTGCCGTGGTGCTGCCACTGCTGCTTCTTGCGGGCCTGCTGGGCGTCGCCTTCACCGTCTGGTCGACCGCCGCGGTGGCTCTCGGCTGGCTCCTGCTCGGCCTGGTCTGCGGACTGGCCGGGGTCGCACTGGTAGCGGCCCGCGGAGTGCGTACGGCCGCCGACGCCGTACAGACAGCCACGGAGGAGCGACGCACGGCGGTGCTGACCGCCGTCACGGGAGCTGCGGCGGCCGTCGAGAAGTCGGTGGCGTGGTCGGCGGACGAACTGTGCCGAGGGGCACGACCGCCGCTGCCGGACATGCAGATGCCGCAGCCGGCCAGTGCGACCGCAGAGATCGACAAGGCGCTCAGTGCACTCCAAATGCAGGCCGTCGCCTCGCTGATACGCGTGCACGACGAGTCCCAGTCCGTCGTCCTTCTAGAAGTGCTGCGCCGCCTGGCCACACGGGAGCACGCCTTGGTCAGTAAGGCCCTGGCGGCGCTCAGTCAGCTGGAGATGCTGACCGACGACCCGGAGCTGCTGTCAAAGATCTTCGAGATCGATCACCTCGTGACGCGGATGCGTCGTCAGGTGGAGAGCACGGCGGTGCTGGGCGGACAGTCCTTGCGCAGCGTGCGCCGGCCGGTGCCCATCACGACCACACTGCGTGGTGCGGTCTCCGAGGTGGTGCAGTACCCGCGCGTGGTGGTCGCGGCCGGTTCCGTGGGGGGTGAGCTGGGGCTTCCCGGACACGTGGGTCCGGACCTGACGCACCTGCTGGCCGAGCTGATCGAGAACGCCTGCGAGTGCTCCGATCCGGCAACGAAGGTGACGGTGCGGGCGCAGCGAGTGCCGAACGGCCTGGCGGTCGAGGTCGAGGACAGGGCCATCCCTATGCACCCGCAGACCCGTGCACGGATGAATCATCTACTCAAGGCCCCCAATGAGGTCGATGTCAGCGGTCAGGTGCGAGACGGACAGCTCGGCTTGCTGGTCGCCGCGAAGATCGCCCAGTCACACGGGCTGTCCGTTCTCCTGCAAGAGAACGTGACGGGAGGCACGACGGCTCTGGTCGTCATTCCGGCCCGGCTCCTCGTAGCGATTCCCCCTGTAGGTGACGCGGGCGCTCGACGCCGGGAAACACGCCCCTCCACACTCCCGCCACGGCAGGCTGCCGCAGCGCCGGCTGCCCCTTCTGCAGGACAGATCCACCACCCGATCACCGTGGGCCCGCCGGGAGCCGACGTGGCGGGGCACGCTGCTCCAGCGCCCGATCTTCCCCGGCGTACACGGCAGGCAGAGACCTTCCCTCCACCACGTGAGCGGGAGCAAGCCCCCGCGACAGCGGCGACGCCAGGGCTCGCAGCCGCCTTCCGCACCGGCATCAAGGCCGGCGGGGCAGCCGGTTCTCCTCCCGCCTCGGCCGAGCAGCCCAGGACCTGACTATCGCCCGTCCCCTCCGCGTTCCCAGTGGCCCGGACATATCCGCCGGCCCTTCCCCCTTCTGGAGCACCCCATGAGCACCCACCCCGAGATGAACCCGACGACCGGCGTCGCGCCCGCATCCGAGACGACGGCCAGCCATCAGCGGGATGACATGGCCTGGCTGCTGCGGCAGTTCGCCATCGACGCTCCGGGCGTCACGCACGCCGTCCTGCTGTCGCGGGACGGGCTGCGGCTGCTGGACAGCGACATCGACAAGGACTGGGCGGACGAACTGTCGGCCGCGCTCAGCGGAGTGGCCTCCCTCGCGTCGAACACCACCGGCCCCAGCCGCCAGAAGCTGCCGGCCCGGCAGGTCATCATCGAGCGCGACGACTGCCTGTTCTTCATCCAGAGCGCCGGTCGCAGCGCGGCCTTCGACGACCACCCCGGCAACGAACGCGGTGAGGTGGACACCGTCCTCGTCGTCATCACTGCCCCGGACGCCGACGCCGGGCCCGTCGGATTCGAGACGGCGCGCCTTATCCAGAAGTTCGCCCCCTACATGCAGATCCCCGTCCGCGTCGGCACAGGTGATGAGGTCCGGTGAGCACCCACGGCGATGCGGCCGAGGACTCGACGTTCGTGCGGACCTACACGCTGACGCGCGGGCGCACCAGGCCGCGACACCTGCTCGGGCTGGACACCGTGCTGGACGTCGGCCCCGGACGGCCCGGCCCGGGTCAGGCCGAGGAGTGCGACGAGATCCTCGCGCTGTGCCGGGATCACCGGCGGTCGGTGACCGAACTGGCGGGACGGCTGGGCCGCCCCGTCACCGCCGTCAAGATCCTCGTCTCGGACCTCCTGGACGCCCAAGCCCTGGTCGTCTCCGTCACCGCTGCCTACGCCGCCTCCGACGCAGATGCGGATGAACGTCCCACCACCCACCTATTGGCGGCCCTCTCGGTGGGCCTGAAAAGAAAGTTTCCCGATGCCATCGCCTACCGCCAGGCCGGATGACCCGCCTGTGGGATTGCGGACTTCGGCGCCCTCGCATGCTGGTGCACCGACCGTGCTGAAGATCGTGATCGCCGGGGGCTTCGGCGCCGGCAAAACCACCGCTGTGGGCGCGGTCAGCGAGATCACGCCGCTGAGCACGGAGGAGTACCTGACCGAGGCGAGCACGGACGTGGACAGCCTGGAAGGCGTCGAGGCCAAGCAGACCACCACGGTCGCCTTCGACTTCGGCCGCCTCAGCCTCCCCGACGCGCCCGTACCTCTGGAACTGTTCCTGTTCGGCACGCCCGGCCAGGACCGGTTCGTCGACCTCTGGTACGACCTCTCCCGGGGAGCCGTCGGCGCGGTCGTCCTGGTCGACACCCGCCGCCTGGAGAGCAGCTTCACCCCCGTCAGCTTCTTCGAGGACATCGGCCTGCCCTTCGTCGTCGCCGTGAACCACTTCGACGGAGCCCACCGCTATCACCCTGAACAGGTCCGCGCCGCGCTCGACCTGCCCGCCTCTGTACCGGTGGTCACCGACGTTTCGCCCCGTTGGGCGGTGGGGGCGAGGGCGACCTCGTGGGACGCCCGCAATCCGAGCCACGTCGCCGGGGTCCTTCTGGCCCTCGTCGGCCACGCGGTGCAGAACGCACCGGCAGGACCCGCTGCTCGCCCCACATCCACCACCACCCTCCAGGACGCCTGATGTCATATCAGCCCAACGACCCCCACCTCGTGCCCCAAGCCGCCCCGCCCGCCCTGTCCTTGCCGCAACGCGGCATGCGCAACGGCACCCACGGGTTGCCCATCCCAGCCGGCGCTGCCGTCACCGGCCCGCAGGCCCAGGAGTCCACCGAACTGGCGCAGCGGTACGAGCTGTTGGAGCGCCTGGGCCTGTCCACCGCTCCCAGCGAAGACTTCGACGAGCTGGCCCGCGACATGGCCGAGAAGGCCGGGTTCCTGTACGGGTTCGTCAATCTGTTCCTGGAGGAGCAGACCTTCGTCGGACTGCACCAGCCGCCCGCGGACAGCGGATACGTCATCGTCGGCCGCACCATGAGCCACGACCACGGCTGGTGCCCGGAGGTCGTGGCCCGCAAGAAGGCCCTGCCGCTGCACGACGTGCACGCCAGCCCCCGCTTCAGCGGCAACCACGTGGTCGACGCGGTCGGCATCCGCTCCTACTTCGGCGCCCCGCTCATCCACGAGAGCGGCACCGTGCTGGGCACGGTCTGCGTCATCGACCCCGAGAAGCGGCCCCTGAGCGAGGCCCGGCGGCTCAGAGACATCGTCATCAGCACGGGAGCCCAGGTGATGGACCGCATCGCCCCCGCGCCCGTCCGCTAGACCCGTTTCACCACCCCCACCCGGGACCTGCTAGCGATCCCCGGCCGCTCCACCGCGCGACCTTCACCCAGGGAGAGGGAGACGACCATGACCGCCACACCCGCCACACCGCCTCCGGCGCTGCGTCCGTATCTCACCGCCCGCCACGAACTGCTGTGGAACGAGGCGGACGCCTTCGCGGCCGAGCACGTCGCGCCGCGCGCCGTACGGATGGAAGCCACTCCGGGCCGGGTGGAGCGCAAGGTCGCCGATCTGATGGCCGCGCGGAAATGGTTCGCCGTCACTGTCCCGCCCGCCTTCGGCGGCCTGAGCGCCGGCCATGTGGCCAAAACGGTCCTGCTCCACCGCGTCGGCTGCGTCTCGGCTGCTGCCGCGGCCATCCTGCAGGCCACCCTGATCCCCGTCGGCGCCCTGTTGCACTTCGCCACCTATGAACAGAAAGTCCGCTGGCTGCCGGGGGTGGCGGACGGTTCGCTGCTCCTGTCGATCGCGGTGACCGAGCCGACCGCCGGCGGGCACATCGGCGGGATCGAGACCACAGCTGAACCCGCCGGCAACGAGTGGGTGATCACCGGCAACAAGGTTCACATCGGCAACAGCCATCTCGCGGGAGCCCACCTCGTGATCGCCCGGACAGCCGAGGCAGGCGTGCGTACCTCCCATGCGCTGACCGCGTTCATGGTCGAATCCGACCGCCCCGGACTCTCCATCGCTGACCACCGCCCTGGCCTCGGCCTTCACGGCTTCTCCGCCGGCCGCCTCGACCTCGACAACGTCCGCGTCCCCACGGAAAACGTGGTCGGCGAAATCGGCCAGGGTCTGAGCGTGGCCCAGAGCAGCAGCATCCTGTACGGCCGTCCCAACCTGGCCGCCGTCAGCCTGGGCATCCACGAGGCGGTCGCCGCCACCACGACCTCCTACCTGAAGGCCCGGCCCCGCTACCGGGACGCCCTGGCCGATCTGCCAGTCCTGCGGGACCGCGTCGGCGACATGGAGGCCCGCCTGCGCGCCGCACGCATCCTGGCCTACCAGTCGGTGCATCTCCTCGACCAGGGCCTGCCCTGCGACGCCGAACTGATCAACGCGAAGTACCTGGGTCACCAGTGGGCCATGCAGTCAGTTCAGGACTCCATGGAACTGCACGGCGCCCAAGCCCTCGACCGCGAGTACGTCCTCCAGCGCCTGTGGCGCGACATCCAGCACACCTACCCCCCGGCCGGGACCGGTGAAGTCCAGCGAATACGCCTCGCCGACGCCGCCTTCGACGAAGACCACATCCAGTGGTCCGAACGCCTCGCCGCCGAAGCCGCCTGGGCGCAACCTGACCCCACCGCCGCATGAACCCCCGCGCGCGGCACCCCGTGAATCCTGACCGCCGCGCGTGGGCCCGTGCCGCCGGCCCCCGTCCCCCGCGGAGGCCGGCGGCACCCCTTCCGGAAGCCGTCCACCCAGCCGAGAAAGAGACACCCGTGACCCCGTCCACGACGACCAGAGCGCCGATCACACCGCTGAAGCCGACCCACCAGCGTGTCGCCCAGCACCTTGTGGACGGTCACACCGCCCAGGACATCACCACGAGGACCGGACTGTCGCCCCACACGGTCCGTCAGTACGTCCGCGACATCCGGGTGAGCGTCCACTGCCCGCCTCGCTGCAAGCCGCAGGTACTCGTGCATCTCCTGTTGGCCGCCGAGCAGGTCGCTCCACCCGCCCCGGAGCGGCCGGCGCCTGAGCTCAACTCGGAGCAGCAGCTGCTGCTGAAGGCGGTCGCTGAACTCAGCTCCCCCCGCGACATCGCCCTCGCCGCCAAGATCGCCCCCGCCGATCTCCGGTCCGCACTCGCGAACTGCTCGACGAGACGGGCACCGCCGACGTCACCCAGCTCGTCGTTTTGGCCCACGCCTGGCGCCTACTGGGCACCAAGCCGACCGGCACGGTGGAGAGCGGAGCAGTGAAGTGAACACGTCACCCGTCGCACCGTCCTCCGAGCCGTCTCCCGCACCACTGCACCCGCGCGCACCAGGCTTATCAGCCGTGTACGAGATGCGGACTCTGTGCACGGACGCCGAGCGGGACGAGGCCGCCGCGCTCGTCCAGGACCGTCAGAGATGGCTCACCATGCGCGGCCTGCCGGTACCCGCCCGAGCCGATGTCCCAGCCCTGTTCCGCAATCCGCAGTCGAAGCCGGCCGGACTGTTCGAGGACGGTCTGCTGCTGGCCTGCATGATCCCGCAGCGCGCGCCCGACCTCGGCTGGGGTCAGGGCCCGTGTCTCTTCCTGAGCTGCATCCACACCCTGCCCGACCGCTCCGACGACACCATCCAGCTGATCACCCTGTGGGCCTCCGACTTCGCCGCCCGACGCGACCTGCCCCTCGTGCGCGCCGAGGCCCTGGCCCGCTATCCCCTCGACGTTGATCCGATCGCCCCGTTCCTTCGTCGGCTCACCGACATGGGCTGGGACGTGCGCGGATCGGGCACGGGGCAGCACGAGGAGCGGGCCGCTCGCCTCGAACTTATCGCCGAGCAACGTTCTGGACTGAGCGCGCTCATCGCCTGCCAGGTCCACGAACCGCAGTCCTCCGCAGACAGCCGGACCATCACGTGACGGCCGCCGAACCGCTGCGGCCGGACCTCGCACGCGAACTCATCGACCGAGCCACGAAGGCGGCAGCGCGCAGAGCCAAGCGCCTGCGCAACCAGCTCGACGCCGTCCAACTCGGCCAGGACCGACACGCCGACCACGCCGACACCAAGGTGCTGCGCCGCGTCCTGGCCGAACACGACTGGCCCGGCCACCGCCTCGTCGGCGCCGAAGCGGCACGTGCCGCCTGGAGCCTGGCTCTTCACGCCGACGACGACGCCGATTTCCAACGGGCGGCCACCACCCTGCTGGAGCGCGCAGTGCAGGACGGCGACGCGCGTGTCCAGCACTGGGCCCACCTCTACGACCGCACCCTGGTCAACAGCGGTCGCCCCCAGGAGTTCGGGACTCAACAGGTCCTCACCGCAACAGGAGTCGAGCTGTGCCCGGTGCGCGCGCCCGACTCCTTGGACCAGCGAAGGGCCTCCATCGGGCTGCCACCGATCGCCGCCGCCCTGAATACGGTGCGTCAGCGGCTCGCCCCGCATGGCCATGCCGACGACGCCCCGACCGTCGTGCTCGCGGGGGCCGAATGACCAGCTGGCCCCGCCCACTCCACCGATCCGACGCCCGACCGCAGCTCCCTATACCTGAAAGGACCGTTGCCCTATGAAGGTCACCACCGCTGTCCTCGCTGGTGGCGCCGCCATCTCCCTCGCCCCCACCGTGGTCGGAGCTGGCCGGCTCAGGCAGGACGCACGGCACCAGTACTACAGCCGGTGTTGTCACGGTGAGTGGTCTCGTTGGCGGTAGTGGCTGATGCGGGCTCTGGTCTGGTGTCGGCGGCGCCAGCGGTTCCAGTGGAGGGCGAGCCAGGTCCTGGCGGCGCGGGCGGGAGCCAGGACGATGCGGTCGTACATGCGGCGGATCTCGTTCAGGGACAGCGGGACGGCGACTTCCTCTCGTTCGCTGGTCGGGCCGATGGAGTCAGGTGGTGGCCCGGTGGGTTGGTATGCGTCGGCTCCGTACGTCGGAGAGGAAGGCCAGAGCGAGCATGCACACCGTGGTCTGCCGGTACCAGGAGCACCACTTGCGGACCTCGTGCTGGTCGAAGCCGACTTCGTTCTTCGCGGCCTGGAAGGTCTCCTCGACCATCCACCGCTGACCAGCGGCGATCACCAGATCGGCCAGGGTGGCGCCGGGGGCGTGGTGGCACAGGAAGTAGGCGACCTCGCGGACGAGTTCACCGGCCTTGTTCTTCTTGTTCGGCACCGGGGATCGCCGGATCAGCAGGGTGCGCTTCAGTCCGGCGGCGGTGTCGGCCAGGTCGACGACGGCGAAGTCGTAGGCGCGCGGGCCCTTGGCCCCGTCCGCACAACTGCGTCGCTCCATCAGCGTCTCGGGAACTCTCGCCCACAGCTGCCGGGCCTCTTGGGTGCGGCCGTCGGCCAGGGTGAGGACCTCGTTCTTCGGGATCGCCATCACGTAGTGGACCTGGTGTTCTTCCAGCCAGGCGCGCAGCGACCGCGAGCCGCCGTAGAGCTCGTCGGCCAGGAAGTAGGTGAAGGCCACTCCTGCCGCAAGAGCACGCTCGACCATGCGCCGGGCCAGCTCCGGCTTGGTGACCACGGTGCGGGCCCGCTCCTCGGGCACCCCGGCCTCCTCGCAGCGTCGGCGGTGTTCCTCGCCGCGGCCCGCCCAGTGCCGCCCGGCATACAGCTCCCGGTCGATGATCGCCCGCCCGCGCGAGGATCCGTAGGAGAGGTGCACGCTGACCTGGGCGTTCTCGACCTGTCCGGTGACACCGGTGTACTGACGGGCCACCCCGGCACTCTTGGTGCCCTTCTTGATGTCACCGGTCTCGTCCGCGATCAGCACCGCGTCCTCGGCCCGCAGCGAGTCCACCACGAACTCCCGTACATGATCCCGCAGTTCGTCGGCGTCCCAGGACGCACGGGCCAGGAAGTCCTGCAACCGGTCCGGCGAGGCATGCCCGGCCGCCTCCGCGACCTGCCACATGTTCTTGCGCGGCACATCCGACAACAGCCCGCGCACCAGCGCCCGCAGGTTCTCCCGCGAGGCCGGCCGACGGAACACGTCATCCACCGACGCACACAGCGCCTCCAGATCCGCATCCCAGGACCGGACCTCGTCCGCAGTCAACTCATCACGCCGGACCAGACCCGGCGGCAGCATCAGCCCCATACACCGCCAACGAGTCCGATCATCATCACGTCACGTGAACGACCGGCTGTAGTACCAGGCCGAGCGGAACGAGGCGACCGTCGCACGGAACCAGCTCGACTGGCATGAACCCGGGACGACCGTGAAGCGAGCCGAAACCCTCACCGAAAACGTCCGCCTGAGACAGCAGCGAGGTTAAAGATCAGGCCAATGCCTCACGAATCACATCGGCCGTGACCGAAAATTATGTTGACTGGTTCGCGGCGGCCTGCAAGCGTGACCACCATCAGCCGGGGAATCGCTGAGATGGGCCAACCCAAAACTCTTGGGCAGCCTTACGGGAACCTTTGGAGCGACAGGAGGAATTCCTGCCGCCCAAGGCTGCTCTTGTTCACACCATTGGAGGGGTGCCGTGACTGCCCACATGACTGATGCGGTGCTCGCAGAATCATCGAGGGAGATTATCGAGCAGTGTCCGACACCGACGTCCACCACCGGTCTTGTGATTCGGAGATCCGACCAGCGGATGTTCGAAGGTCAAGCCGAGTCGGCTATTGACGTCCGGAAGTCGCTCCACGTGGAGGAGGTTCCGTTGCCGGACCTCGCGGCCGACGAGGTGTTGGTCGCCGTCATGGCGTCGGCGATCAATTACAACACTGTCTGGTCCGCAATGTTTCGGCCGATCCCCACATTCCGGTTCCTTGATAAACTGGCGAAAGGAAATCCCGACCTCGCCCGCCATGCAACCGACCAGCATATTCTGGGTTCGGATGCGGCCGGAGTCGTCGTTCGAGCAGGGCCGTCCGTTCGCCATTGGCGCGTCGGCGATCACGTCGTTGTAGGCACCCTGCATACGGATGAACAGGATCCGATCACGCAATGGGACGGGATGCTTTCCACGTCTCAGCGCGCCTGGGGATTCGAGACGAATTTCGGTGGCCTCGCCCACTACGCGATCGTCAAGGCGACTCAGCTGCTCCCCAAACCTGCTCACCTCACCTGGGAAGAGGCGGCCTGCAGCACCCTGTGCCTGATGACGTCGTACCGGATGCTGATCAGCGATCGCGGTGCCCGGGTCAAGATCGGCGACTTGGTGCTGGTGTGGGGTGCGACCGGTGGTCTGGGGGCTTACGCGACCCAGTTGGCGAAGGCGGCCGGCTGCCAGGTGGTCGGCGTCGTCAGCAGCGCGTCGAAGGTGGAACTTGCGCGGTCGATCGGATGTGACCTCGTCATCAACCGCTACGACGCGCCCGGTGCCGACGGGCTCTCGTCCCTTGAGGGTTGGCGGTGGCTGGGCAGCCGAATACGGGACCACTTCGGCGAGGACCCACACTGCGTCTTCGAGCACGTGGGCCGGCCGACCTTCGGTGCCTCCGTCTACCTCGCTCGTCGCGGCGGCACAGTCGTCACCTGCGGTTCGAGCCACGGCTACGTGCATGAGTTCGACAATCGTCACCTGTGGATGAATCTGAAACGGATTATCGGAAGTCATGGTGCCAACTACCAGGAGGCAGCTGAGGCGAACCGACTGGTGCAAATGGGCCGGATCATGCCGGCTCTCTCCGAGGTGCATCCGTTGACCGAGTCGGCGGAAGCAGTCCACCGGGTGCATCGAAACGTCCACATCGGCAAGGTCGGGGTGCTGTGCCTGGCCCCCAGTGAAGGCTTGGGCGTCACAGACCTCGAGCTTCGGGCCAGCATCCCGGCGGAGCGGCTCCGCCTTTTCCGCAGCGACGGCCCGACCGTGAAAGGCGCATGACGATGTCTTTTGTGGACCTGATCGTGGAGACGATCGAACGGTGTCCGGACGTCGTCGCGGTGCGGGACTCGAAGCGGGCACTCACGTTCCGTCAGCTCGGTGGGCTGAGCGCGGCCCTCGCCGTGTCCATTCAGGACACCGCCGGATCCTACGAGCCCGTCGTGATCGACGTGCCGCGCTCGGTGGGCATGGTGGTCGCGAGCCTCGCCGTCCTGCGATCGGGGCGGGGGTGCGTCCCTGTTGACCGTACCCAACCGACGCGGCGGACCGAGACGATCCTCGCGAACACCGGCGCGCGCTATGTGATCCGCGAAGCGGAGCCGGCCGACGGCAGTGCCCTGCACTTCGACGTCACCCCGCTCCCCGCCGCGGGCCACCGGTCCAACGACCGCGCGGACGAGCTGGCGTATGTACTCCACACCACCGGATCGACCGGAGAGCCCAAGGGCGTGGCGATGGGACGCGGGCCCCTGTCGGGTCTCGTGGACTGGCATGTCCGCACCGAGGGCAGTTCCACCGCCCCGCACACAGCGCAGTTCGCGGCCGCCACGTTCGATGTCGCGTGGCAGGAGATCTTCACCAGCCTGGCCCTCGGCGGCACGCTGCACATCGTCCCCGACGACGTGCGGCGGGACCCCGCCCGCCTGCTCGACCATTTCGCCGATGTCGGCATCACCCGCGTGTTCCTCCCCACGGCCATCCTGCAGGCGGTGGCGAATCGCGGCCGGAGCCGACCAAGGCTCACCGCGCTCCAACACGTCTTTGTGGCCGGTTCACAGCTTCGTATCACGCCCGAGATCCGCGCATGGTTCGCCCACCTCGGGAGCGCTCGGCTGCATAACCACTACGGGCCTGCGGAGACCCACGTCGTCACCAGCCACACGCTTGGTCAGAACGCGTCACAGTGGCCCGACCTGCCGCCGATCGGCCAACCACTCCCCCACGTCTCGGTGCGCATCGCCGACGCCGACAGCACCAACCCGCGGGCCGAGGAGGCCGACGAGTCGGGCGAGGCGGGGGAGCTGTTGCTGGGCGGGGACTGCCTGTCGTACGGCTACCGGAACCGTCCCGAGCTGACCGCCGAGCACTTCATCGAACGTGACGGCCGACGGTGGTACCGCACCGGGGACCTCGCCCGTCACCACGACGGCGAGCTGTGGTACCTGGGCCGTATCGATCGACAGGTAAAGATCGACGGGCACCGCGTGGAGCCGGGCGAGGTGGAAGTGCTCCTCGCGCGCCACCCCGACGTCAGTGACGTGCACGTGGCCGTCTCCAACGATGGGCAGGGCCGGCCGCGACTCGTGGCGTATGTGGTGTCGGAGTCGATACCGACAGTTCCCCCGCCGGAGGACGACCGTCCGACGAGTGGGCAGAGCGGGCAGAGTGGGCAAGTGCTGGGTGTACGGGAGGCGGATCCACCGTGGAGGGGCTTCCTCGCCCCGCTGCTACCAGGACCCTCCGTGCCGTCGCTCTGGATCCGGGTTGACACGATTCCCTTGAATGCGCACGGCAAGGTGGACGCCGCGCGGCTCCCGGACGTCGCGCGCGACCGCCCGTCGCTGTCGGTCACGTACTCGGCCCCCAGGACGTCGTCGGAGCGACTCATCGCCGGCATCTGGGAGACTCAGCTCGATGTGGTCGGGATCGGCCGTGACGACAACTTCTTCGACCTGGGTGGCTCCTCGCTGCTCGCCGCCGCAGTGGTCGGCGACATCTCGGCCGCCCTGGGCATCGAGTTCCCGCTCGTCGAGGCGTACGCGCACCCAACCGTGCGAACCCTGGCCCAGCACCTGGACTCCCGCGATCTGCCGGTCACCGCTCCCGTGCGGCGACGTGTGCGGCGCCCGACCGGTGACGGCGTCGACATGCCAGTGGCCATCGTGGGCCTCGCCTGCCGGTTCCCCGATGCCAGCACTCCGGCGGGGTTTTGGTCCAACCTGGTGACCGGCCGGGAAAGCATCACCCGCCACGGCGACGGCCCGGACGAGCGTGGTCGCACGCGCGCGGCGGGCATCTTGCGTGACATCGAGCTGTTCGACGCCGGCTTCTTCGGCATGTCTGGTGAGCAGGCGCGGCAGCTGGACCCGCAACACCGGCTCTTCCTGGAATGCTGTGCCGAGGCGTTGGAGGACGCCGCTTGCGTACCGCGGCCGGATCTCTCGGTGGGCGTCTACGGCGGTTCTGGCCCGAGCACCTACTTGCTGAACAACCTGTTGCCTGGGCAGGGGGTCCGATCGCTGACGTCCTCCGTGGACGATTTCAGCCTGCTGATGGCCAACGACAAGGAGTTCATGGCCGGGCGGGCGTCGTATGCGCTCGACCTGCGCGGCCCAAGCCTGAATGTGAACGCGGCCTGCGCCACCTCGCTCTACGCCCTGCACGCCGCGATCCAGGCCCTGCGGTCCGGCACCTGCGATGTCGCACTGGCCGGTGCGGCGTCGATCTCGGTGCCGCAGATGTTCGGTTATCTGTACCAGGAGTCCATGCCGTTCTCGCCGGACGGCCATTGCCGGGTGTTCGACCGCGACTGCGCCGGCACAGTGTTCGGCAACGGCGTCGGTGTGATCGCCCTCAAGCCGCTGGACGCCGCGCTCGCAGCCGGTGACGACATCTACGCGGTCGTCCGCGGCAGTGGGATCTCCAACGACGGCGCACAGAAGGTCGGCATGACCGCGCCCAGTGTGGCCGGGCAGGAGCGGGCGATCCGGATGGCGCTGGACGCGGCCGCGATCGCCCCCTCGACGATCCGGTACGTCGAAGCGCACGGCACGGCCACCCCGGTCGGCGACGCCATCGAGATCGAGGCGCTGCGGCGCGCCTACGGGCCGCTGCCCGTCGCCTCGTGCGGCATCGGCTCCGTCAAGGGCAATCTCGGACACCTCGGATGGGCGTCGGGCATGGCGGGTCTGCTCAAGGCGGTGCTCATGCTCCGGCACGGGCAGGTCCCGCCGACCCTGCATTTCCAGCAGCCGAACCCGGAGCTCAGTCTCGGGAACAGTCCTTTCACTGTCGTCGACCGGCTCAGCCCGCTTCCGACGGAGGACGGCGTCACCCGGCTGGGGGTCAGCGCCTTCGGTATCGGTGGGTTCAACGCCCATGTGATCCTCGAACAGGCACCGGAGCGGACGGCGCGTGACGAGGAGCAGCGCCGGTGGTACGTACTCCCGTTCAGCGCCAGGTCCGACGCCGCACGCGGCCGCGTCCTGGAAGCTTGGCGTGACGACGCGCTCAACTCCGTTGCCGTGCCTGACACCGCCAGAACTCTTGGCACGGGCCGACGCCACCACGCTTGGCGCACGGCTGCCGTGGTGGCCGCCGACGAGGCCATCGCCGACGGGCTCAGCCGGGTCGGCGGGGACCACTCGGCGAGTCCGTATCCAGGCACCGGATCGGTCGTCGGGCTCTTCGCCGGACACGGCGTCGAGCGCCGAGGGACGGGGCAGGAGCTCTATGACACGGAGCCCGTCTTCCGCACGGTGCTCGACAGCTTCGACACCGTGACGAAGGCCGAGCTGAGCACGACCGTAAGCAGCCTGCTGTATGCCCCCGACAACCAAGATCTGCCGATCGACGACCCGGTCGAGGTGCACGCGCTCACCTTTGCCGTCCAGTTGGCGCTGTTCCAGCTCATGGAGTCCAAGGGCGTGCGGTTCGACGTGCTCCTGGGACACAGCATGGGGCAGTACGTTGCCGCTTGCGCGGCGGGTGTGTTCTCGGCCGAAGAAGGCATGCACGTCGCCATCGAGCGGGGCCGGGCGATCCAGGACACCGCGGCGGACGGGACCATGATGACCGTGGTCGCGGATGCCGCGACGGTGATGCGGCTGATCGAAGCGACCGACTCTCAGGTGGACATCGCGGTCGTCAACAGCGACCGCAACACGGTGGTTTCGGGCCTTGCGGAGGACCTCGACCGGTTCGGGGCCGCCGCGGCCTCGGCCGGACTCGAGGTACGTTCACTCGGCTCGCTGCGGGCTGGTCACTCCCGGTGGATGCGACCGGCGGCCGACCGCCTGCTTCACGCGTTCGGCCGAATCTCACTCAATCCGGCCACCCGTACGGTCATCTGCAACACGACCGGCGACATAGCTGGTGACGACATCGCCACGCCGGCCTATTGGGCGCGGCATCTGTGCGAGACCGTACAGTTCGGGCCCGGGCTCGCCCGGGCCGGGGAACTCGGTGCCGGCTCGTTCTTCGAGCTGAGCGGCTCCTCCGGACTGCTGTCGCTCGCGCACACCGTGCTTCCCGACCATCCCGGCCCCTTCGTCCCCGTTGTGCGCGCGCGCCATGACGCGTCGCGCACCCTGGCTCAGGCGCTGGCCTCGGCGTACGAGGCTGGCCTGGACCTCGACTGGGACGCCGTCAACGGTGACGGGGGTCGTCCGGCACACCTGCCCACCTACCCGTTCGAGCGACGCCGCCACTGGACTGGGCCGTCCGCCGTCTGGTCGGGCGACTACGGCGTCGAGGACGCGGGCCGGGCGCCGATCCACGAGGTCCGTTGGCTGCCGCATCCCCTGCCGGATTCCCGTCCGCCCCTCGCCGCGGGGCAGGTCGTCGCCGTCGGCCCCGATGGCCCCTGGAGCGCCACGGTCCGTGCCGCTCTGTCGGCCGAGAATGACTTCTCCGAGGGGCGCGACATCGTGGTCCTCTTCGAGGAGGACGACCTGGACAGCGGAGTCGACCCGGTCGAGGCCCTACGCCCGTGCATCACGCGCGTGCTCGATGTGGTGCGGGGCGCGATCTCGGATCCCGTCGGCGACCCGCCGAGGCTCTGGCTCGTGACCAGGGGTTCACAACGAGTCTCCGCCGATGACAGGGTGGCCCCCCTGAACCGTGCGGTATGGGGTCTGGGCCGAGTGGTTGCCCTGGAGCAGCCCCAGCTCCGCACGGTCCTTGTCGATCTCCCGACGGCTTCTGCCGCGGCCGATCTCGACATGCTCCGTTCGTGCCTCGCCAGTGGTACGGCGGAGCGCGAACTGGCCATCCGCCAGGGCACTCTGCTGACCGCGCGCCTAGCCGCCGCCGCGCCACAGGATCATCCACCGGCGTTGCTCCGCGCGGACCGGACCTATCTCATCGTCGGCGGCTTGACCGGCTTCGGACTCTGGACTGCCCAGGTCCTCGCGAACAGCGGAGCCCGGCATCTGTTGCTGGTCGGCCGTCGCCCACCCGGTGAACGCGCCGAGGAGCGCATCGCGGAGCTGCGCGCGGCCGGTGTTTCCGTCGAGACGGAATCGGTTGACGTGTGCGACGAGGATGCCGTGGACGGGCTCTTCGCCGACCGTCGGGCCACTCGTCCGATCGGTGGCATTGTGCACAGTGCGGGGATCCTCGACGACTCCCTCGTGGACAAGGCGTCCTGGACCACAGTGGCCCCGGTGCTAACGGCGAAGGTACGTGGAGCGTGGAATCTGCACCGGTCCGCTCTGCGACACCAGGCACCCTTGTCCTTCTTCGCCATGTACTCGTCAGCTACTGCGGTGCACGGCAACTTCGGGCAGGCCGCGTACGCTGCCGCCAACGCGTTTCTCGACGGCCTGGCCCAGCTGCGTTCGGCCATTGGCCTGCCCGGTGTGTCGTTCAACTGGGGCGTGCTCAAGAACGCCGGGCACGTCAGTGATGACGCCGAACTCATGGCGGCACTACGGCAGCGCGGCCTCGGTACGGTCGACGCCGGCGTAGCCGAGGCGGTGCTGCGCCGCCACCTGTGCGCCGACACAGCCGAGGTGCTGGTCCTGCCGAATGACTGGGAGGTGTTCCTCGACGCCCACGATTTGAATGACGCCTCGTTCTACGCCGAGCTCAGTGCGACCGCGTCACCAGTGCGAGCTCCACGTCCGGAGACATCGCTACGGGCACAGCTCGATGGGGCGCCTCTCACTGAACGCACGGAGCTGCTCGCGCTCGCCATCACGGCCATGATTGAGCGTTACATCGATCTGCCGACCGTACTCGGACCGGACGACCCGATCGCAGATCTCGGTTTGGACTCACTGTCGATGATCCAGCTGCGGAACACCCTGCAGAGCGCGCTCCAGATGCCGTTGCCGCCACGCCTGCTTCTGACCCACCCCACCATCGCCGGCATCACCGAGTCCCTGCTGACTCGCCTGGACGATCTCTCCACCGAGGAGTCACCGGAGATCAGACCCGCGCTCTCCCTGGAGCAGCGTCGCTGGCTCAGTCTGACCCGCGGGGCCGGCTATGGATTGCGGGTCGTGCCGGCGATCTTCCACGACCGGCTCGACCGGGCCGCGCTGCGCGTCGCCCTGCACACGGTCGTCGACCGGCACGAATTGCTGCGGCAGTACTACCCGGAGGCGAACTCGATCACGGTGCTGTCAGCCGACGAGGTTCTGCCGCCTGAGGACGACCTCTTCCGGGACCTCACGACCATGGACGAGGAGGACTGCGCCGAGGCTGTCGCTGGCGAGCTGCGGCAACTCCGCGAGGAGATACCCAATCCGGTCGAGCATCCGTCGTGGCGGGTTCGTTGCCTCAACCTGCCGGATGACCGGTTCATGGTGGCCGTGGCCGGCCAACACCTGGAGTTCGACGGATCCGGGCTGTCGGTATTCGTCGGTGAACTGCGCCAGGTCTATCAGGAGGTCCGGGACGGCGGAGCAGTACCCGACCTCGGCCGGACGGTCCAGTACGCGACGTACACGCGGGCTCAGGCCGACTACCTCGCCGACTCGATCGACCGGGAGAGGCCCTACTTCGCCGGGCTGTTCGCCGGCGTGCCGGGCCGGACCCAGCTGCCCGGCGCCGACCAGGGCGGTACGACCGAGGCGCACCCCTCGCTGCGGTACACACCCGGCAAACCACTGGCGAACATGGACGACATCCGGGGCGTGGCGAAGGAACTAGAGGTCACTCCGTTCTCGGTCGTCCTGAGCACCTACGCGGCACTCATGGCGGAGGTCGTCGGCGCGCCCGCGGTGTGCGTGTCCATGATCCGCAGTTCTCGCTTCGACGAGCGGTACGCTGGCACGATCGGGCCCTTCACCATGCCGTTCCCGGTGCCGATCCACGTCCAGGGCTGGGGCGCCCGCGAGCTGGTCCAGCAGGTCGACGACACGCTGGCGACCCTCTCCACCCATCCGCAGTACCCCGCCACGGACCTGCTGACCACGGCCCGGGCGTTCACCGGGCTGCCGCTGGACACCTACTTCAGTGACGTCGGCATCAACTTCACCAGCTACCGCCGCGAGGAGCAGACGGGCACGCCACGCGTCGACCTCGTCGAGGTGCTCGGCGAGGTCGAGCACCCGCTCCTGCGCCGCTACGACTTCGGCTCGCTGCGCCGCATTCCCGGGCTTCACCTCGTGGTGGCGGAACAGGGGCCGGATCTGGTCGTCAACTACTGGTACCACGCGCACCGCTTCGCTGAGGCGACGGTGGCGACCTGGGCCGACCGTCATCGGGCCCTCATGGCGTCTCTGCTGGCCGCCGACACACGGGAGTCAATCAATGTCGCGGTCGACTGATCTGTACACCAGGCGGGCCGAGTCGTACGCAATCGGCCGTCCGGAATATCCACCGGACGCGCTGATGCCGCTGACGGCGATCGTGGGTGTCGCTCCACCCGCGGAGATCGCCGACATCGGTTCCGGGACGGGCATCCTGACCGGCAGCCTGCTCGGCCTCGGGTACCACGTGTACGCGGTCGAACCCAACGAGGCCATGCGGTTGGTGGCCGACCGCGTACATCTCGGCCACCGGGGTTACCGCTCGGTCGCGGCGGCCGCGGAACATACCGGGCTGCCGGACCAGTCGGTCGACGCGATCACCGTGGGGCAGTCGCTGCACTGGTTCGACCTCGCGCAGGTGCGGGTGGAGTTCGCCCGGATCCTGCGGCCTGGGGGCGGGCTTCTGGCTTTGTGGAACGAGATGCGATGCCGCAACTGCGCGTTCTGCCAGGCGCTCGAAGGCGTGCTGATCAGCCTGCTGCCCGCCTACGCGGCGGCCAGGGCACAGGCACCGGACCCCGTTGAGCTGGTGACCGCAGCCATGCCGCCCGGCACCTCGATACACCCGTCCCACCTCCGGCACGAGCAGCACGTGACAGAGGAGGGGCTCTGGCACCGGATCCACTCCACGTCCTATGCCCCGGAACGCGGCGACCCGTTGGCGGAACAGCTCAGGCATGCGCTGGCGGTGCTGTTCCGTGAGCACGCCGCCGACGGGCTGGTGACCCTCCACTACACGACTACGGGCATCACCGCGGTGCCGCCCGGTTCGAAGGGAGTGCGGCCGTGATCACGATCCGCCCGCTGACGGCCCACGGCCTCGGAGCTGTGGTGACCGATGTCGATGTGGCCCACCCGCTCGATGAGCCCACGTTGGACCTGCTCGTCGAGACTCTCTACACGGCCGGCGTGGTCCTGCTGCCCGGCCAACGGCTGACTCCCGAGTCGATGCGGGCGTTCGCCGAGGCCCTGGGGGTGCCGGAATCCGTGCGCCCGGCCGAGCATCGGCTTCCCGGCATGGAGCACATCCGGCTCCAGTCCACCATCGCGGGCAGCGGGGTGGACGGTGGCGGCATGTACTGGCACGCCGATGGTTCCTGGCAGCCGGTCCCCACTGCGGCGACGCTGCTCGGTTGCATCGTCGCGCCGGAGGGCGGCGGGACAACCAGCTTCGTCGACGGACGTGCCGTCCATCGCGCTCTGGCACCGGAACTCCAAGTAGAAGTCGGTGCCTTGGCGGGCTTCTATCCGGTGCGCGAGACCATGGCCGCCGATCACATGGCGTCCGGCATCGACGACCCCGACATGTTGGCGTCGTTGAAGGACGTCCATCACCCGCTTGTCCGTCCGCACCCGGCGACGGGTGAGGCCGCGCTGATCCTGAACCAGATGATGCTGGCGAAGCTCGCTGACTACGACCGGGATCGCGGTGCGGCACTCTTGGACGAGCTCTACGCGACCGTCGAGAGTACCGCCTTCACTTACGTCCACGAATGGACCGACGGTGACCTGCTCGTGTGGGACAACCGGATCGTCATGCACCGTGCCCAGCCGGTTCCGCCGGAGGCGACGAAGGTCACGTGGCGGATCACCTTGCATTCAATCGAGCGAACCGTCGCCGCGGGCGGCACCGGGAAGGGAGCATAAATGGAAACGAGCGAGCTGCTGGATGCCGACACGCTGAGCCGGTTCAAGCAGGACGGCTTCGTCAAAGTCAGCAACGTGTTCCCTGTGGAGCTGGTCAGCCGACTGCGCGACGCGCTGGTGGCGGAGCGCACCGCGTACAACGCCGGGGAGCGAGACGGTGATCCCCGCTATACCTTTGCGCGGACATCCTCCGTCCAGGTGATCTCGAACCTGTGGCGGATCATCGACGAGTTCGCCGACCTGTCGGTCCACGCCAAGCTGGCCGAGATCGCCGGTCGGCTCATGGGGATGGACCGCGTGCGGCTGTACCACGACTCGATGCTCTACAAGGACTCCGAGAACAGGGCCGTCCCGTGGCACCAGGACGAGTACTTCGCCCTCCTCGAACGGGTGGTCACCGCCTGGGTGGCACTCGCCCCGGTGCGCCGTGAGGACGGTGCGGTCATCTACGCCCGTGGCTCCCACCAGGACGGCCTGTTCAACAAGCAGGGCATGTCGGACGAGGACGTAGCCGAACTCCTCCAGGAAAAGGGGTACGAGTTCTGCTGCCCGGACATGTCCCCGGGTGATGTCCTGTTCCACACGGGAACGCTCTTCCACCGGTCCGATCGCAATGAGACCCAGGACCCGCGCTACGCGTTCACCGCGTTCTTCTGCGAGGACGGTCAGCGGTTGCGGGCGCAGCCGTTCGGTATCGACCTCGTGGACCTGGTCTACTTCCCGGGTCGGGAAATCGGTGACCTGGCCGACTCGCAGTACAATCCGTTGGTCTATGAGCGGGGGGCCGAATGACCACGATTCGCGAGCTGCCGATATTCGACAACGACTTCAAGGCCGATCCGTTCCCGTTCTACGACGAGCTCCGGGCCTCCGGGTCGCTTGCCCAGGTGCGGCTCCCCACCGGGGTTGTGTGCTGGTTGCTGGTCGACTACACGCACATCCGGGCGCTCATCAATGATAATCGTCTCTCGAAGAACTCCCGGTTCGCCGGGCCGAGCTGGCATTCCGTGCACATCAACCGGGATGGCGAGACGTCAAGACCGGTCCTGGAGCACCTGCTGACGGTGGACGCGCCGGAGCACACCCGGCTGCGTGCCCTTGTCGCGCCCGACTTCCGGCCGCGTCGGCTGGCCACGCTGCGGCCCATGGTGGAGGCCGTCGTGTCCGAGGCGCTCGATCGCCTGGACCCGGACACGACGGTCGACTTCGCCACCGAGTTCGCCGCGCTCGTGCCCCTGATCGTCATTTGCGAACTGCTGGGGGTCCCCGTAGCGGACCGGCAGCGGTTCCGTCGCTGGGCCGAGCTCCTCATGTCCGCGGACGAGACGGAGCAGGCGCTCATCCCGGGCGCGGCGCGGGAGCTGTCCGACTACCTGCTCGCCCTGGCGGACGAGCGGCGGGCCGCCCCGGACGACTCCCTGTTCTGCCGGCTCGTCCAGGCTCGCGACCGGGGCGAAATGACGGACCGGGAGCTGGCCGCGATGGGGTTCATCTTGCTGGTCGCGGGCCATGAGACCACCGCCGGCCTGCTCTCGGCCGGTCTGTTGGCTCTGCACGAGACGCCCGGGGCATGGCAACGCCTCTGCGACGCACCGCAGGACACCCCTCGCATCGTCGAGGAGCTGCTCCGGTTCTGCTCCCCGATTGAGGTGGCGACACCGAGGTTCGCCCGCGAGGACATAGAGGTGGGGACGCAGACCATCAAGGCTGGTGACACCGTCTTCCTGAGTTTGGCTGCCGCGAACCGCGATGGCAGCCGGTTCGACCAGCCCAACGACGTCATCGTGGACCGGGCGGGAGGTGGTCACCTCGCGTTCGGCCTGGGCCCCCACTTCTGCCTGGGCGCGGGTCTCGCGAGACTGGAGGGGGAGGTGGCGTTCGCCGCCCTCAGTAACCGCTTCCCCGACCTCGCGCCTGTCGGTGGCCAGGAGACACTGATGTGGTCGCCCGGACTGCTTCTCCGCGGTCTCAAGACACTCCCGGTGCGGCTTCGTCCAGCCCTGGACCGGCCATGACCGGGCGCGTTCATGGCTCCGTCCACACCGGATTCGCGGCGGTTCGGGATGTTCTGAGCGAGCACCTCTCCGCCGGCCTGGACTTGGGCTTCAGCTTCTGTGCCTACCACCGCGGCGAAGTCGTCGCCGATCTATGGGGCGGGCATGTCGACGTGGACCGGCGACTGGACTGGCTTCCGACCACGCTGCTGCCGCTCACATCGATCACGAAGACGGTGCTGACCACCACGTTGTGGCGGCTGGCAGAGCTGGGTGACGTGGACATCGAAGCGCCCGTGAGTAGCTACTGGCGAGAGTTCGGCGCCAACGGGAAGGCCGACATCACGGTGGCCACCGTGATGTCGCACCGGGCCGGAATCCCCGCGTTTCCGGATCCGATCACTCTGGCTGACGAGCTTGAGTGGTGGCCCGTCGTCCGGAAGATCCAGAATCTGACTCCCTTGTGGAAGCCGGGGGAGGCTCACGGATACCACGCCATCGTGCTTGGTTTCCTGACCAGTGAGCTCATCCGGCGGGTCACCGGGGCGCCAGCGAGCGCGGCTGTCCGTACACATGTCATCGACCCTCTCGGCATCGACCTGCACATGTCACTGAGCTCGGATGACACACGGCGTCTCGCCGAAGTGCTACCCCCGTCCGACGACCAGGTGCCCGAGGTGGTGCCCGCAGAGCAGCGCGAGTATGTTGCGGGCTTCGTCGATCAGGACTCCCTGCTGTACCGGGCGACATTCGGCTCAACCGCCATGACCTTCAAGGACATGAACAACCCGGCATATCACAGCACGGAGCGCCCGGCCGCCTACGGCACCGCGCACGCGGTCGCAAAGATGTTCGCCGCCCTCGTATCGGACATCCCCGAGGGTCGGCTGCTCAGCCCGCGATCTGTGCGGATGGCGGCGTTGGAGCGCTCGTCGGGAATGGACGAGGTCTTCCGCCTCCCCACCCGCTGGGCCGGCGGCTTCATGCTTCCCGGCGGTCCACTGTGGCCGGATTTCGGGCGCCCCGCCTTCGGGCACATCGGCTCCACCGGCGCACTGGCCTTCGCCGACCCGGAGTACGAGTTCTCCTTCGCGTTCCTGCCCAACAAGATGAAGAGCGTGTACGAGGTACCGGACCGCCGCGCACAAGCGCTGATCCGTACCTGCTACGCGGCGCTCGAGGGGATGTGAAACGAGGGAAGCGATCCGCCCTCAAGCCATCTACCCGAATGCCGGGCAGTCGTATTCGCCCCCGACGGTCACTGGGCTCATTTCTATCGGAACCGATATGCGCACTGAAAGATGCAAAGGCAAGGCAAGCCGGACCAATCTCTGCCAGTACAACATCTTGCGGCCGTAGTGGTTTGACCTCCCGTTATCGCTTCCCTCGGGAATCAGACCGACATGTCCATATATCGACGCCCCGCACTTTTTCAATTATGAACGTGATGCCAGGGATTGGAGCTGGCCGCATCGCCATCACGGCCGGCGCGGTCAGCACGCCACCTCGGGAGAGAGGGCAGCGTTCTGTAGTCAGAGCTGTGGGTGCCGAGCGCGCTTTCGGGCAGCGCACCAGGCGGTTGCCGACCAGTCTCGCCATTGTCATGCCGACTTTAGTGCCCATCGCCGTCAATTCAGCCCAGTAAATACGCGCGCTATCCTACGTGCGCCGACTCCCCTTATTTTTAGAGGATGTCTCACGTGGCTGCTCCGCTGATGCGGCATGATGTTGGATCGTGGGTGCTGATCTGTCGCGTCGGCTGGTGCCGGACGAACTGTGGGAGCTGACCGCTCCGTTGTTACCGAGGTTCACGTCCCGTCCGCAGGGTGGTGGTACGGCTCCGGTGGACGAGCGGGCGGTGTTCACGGCCGTGGTGTACGTGCTGACGAGTGGGTGTGCGTGGCGGTATCTACCGGAGTCGTTCGGTGTCTCACCGGCCACCGCGCACCGCCGGTTCACCGTGTGGACCGAGGCCGGGTTGTGGCGCAGGCTGCACCGGGCGGTGCTGGACGAACTCGGCGCCCGGGGTGAGCTGGACTGGTCGGCCGCGATCGTCGATGCCGCGTCGGTCCGGGCAAAAAGGGGGGCTCGCTGACCGGGCCGAATCCGGTCGATCGCGGCAAGAAGGGCAGCAAACTCCACGTGCTGTCCGAGGCCCATGGCCTGCCGCTGGCCGTGGCGGTGTCCGGCGCCAACCTGCACGACAGCCAGGCGTTCAAGGCGTTGATTCTCGGCATCCCCGCCGTCCGGTCCCGGCGCGGACCACGTCGGAGGAAGCCGGTGAAGGTCCGTGCGGACAAGGCGTACTACTCCGCCGAGCACCTCCGCTGGCTCCGCGGCCGCAACCTCATCGCACGGATCGCCCGCCCCGGTATCGAGTCCGGCGAGCGGCTCGGCCGGCACCGCTGGAAGATCGAGCGGTCGATCTCCTGGCTCTTCGGATACCGACGCCTCACCGTCCGGTACGAACGAAAAGGCAGCCACTTCCTCGCCTTTCTCGGCCTCGCCGCAGCCCTCACCTGCTACAAGAGACTCGCGAAGCTCGCCACGTGAGACATCCTCTTAGGCGTCGCCTCCAGCACGTTCGCCGTAGCGCGGCGGGTGCCCCACCATCGATCGGCTACAATCTCACCTCATGGCGAGCGTACTTACACCTCAGGCAGAGGACTTTCCCCGCTGGTACCAGGACGTCGTGGCAAAAGCCGAGCTAGCCGAGCCGGGTCCGGTGCGAGGGACGCAGGTCATCCGGCCGGTTGGGTATGCGATCTGGGAGCGGATGGTCTCCGAGATGGACGCTCGCATCAAGGCGGCCGGCGCCGAGAACGCGTCCTTCCCGCTGTTGATCCCGGAGTCGTACCTGCGCCGTGAGGCCGAGCACGTGGAAGGCTTCGCGCCCGAACTGGCAGTGGTGACCGTCGGCGGCGGCAAGCAGCTCGACGAGCCGGTCGTGATCCGGCCAACCAGCGAGACGGTCATCGGTGAGTCCATGGCCAAGTGGATCCAGTCCTACCGAGACCTTCCACTGCTGCTGAATCAGTGGGCAAACGTGCTTCGCTGGGAGATGCGGACCCGACTGTTCCTGCGGAGCTCGGAATTCCTCTGGCAGGAGGGTCATACCGCCCACGCCACCGAGGCCGACGCGCGCGCGTACGCCCGCCGGATCCTGCACGAGGCGTACGAGGACTTCATGGTGCAGGTGCTCGCGATCCCGGTCCAGGTCGGACTCAAGACAGCCCGGGAGCGGTTCGCCGGCGCGACACGCACCTATACCTGCGAAGCGATGATGCGCGACGGCAAGGCCCTGCAGATGGGCACATCGCACGAGCTCGGCCAGAACTTCGCCAAGGCGTTCGACATCGATTACCTGTCCTCCGAGGGTCGCCAGGAGCACTGCTGGACCACGTCCTGGGGCACGTCCACCCGGATGGTCGGCGGCCTCATTATGTGCCACGGCGACGACAACGGGCTGCGGGTGCCGCCGAGACTGGCTCCAGTCCAGGCTTATGTGACCGTCGTCAAGGACGGCGACGGCGTAATGGCCGAGGCGATGAAGCTACGGGACGCCCTGCGCGACGCCGGAGTCCGGGTCGGTTTCGACGACCGCGTCGATGTGTCGTTCGGCCGACGTGCGGTGCAGGCAGAGCTCCGCGGCTACCCCGTGCGTATCGAGCTCGGTCCGCGTGACCTGAAGGCTGGCAACGTGGTGCTGGTTCGGCGCGTGGACGGGACCAAGACGCCCACGCCGCTGGCCGAAGCCGTGTCGGCGGTGCTCGAAGCGCTCGAGGCCGACCAGGCGGCGCTCTTGGAGGAGGCGACCCGCCGCACCAAGGAGCGGACCGCCGATGTCACCACGCTCGAAGCGGCCATCGAGGCGGCTGGGGACGGGTTCGCCCGGGTGCCCTGGGTCAAGGTCGGCGCGGACGGGGAGGCGAGGGCGAACGAGGTGGGGGTGTCCGTGCGTTGCCTGACGAGGGCGGATGGCTCCGTGCCCGACAGCGACGACGAAGCGGACCTGGTCGCCTACCTCGCCAGATCGTACTAGCACCACCACATGGCCCCGCAGGAGCATGGCCTTCGCCACTGCTCCTGCGGGGCGGTTGAGTCGTCCTGAAGCGCGGTTCCGGTGTTGCCACCGGCCCGCTTCTCCAGGCCGCTCTCCGAAACGACGCGTCAACAGCGATCCCTTACAAGGGGACTGCACTCCGTCTCCTTGATCCCCAACTCACGCCTCAGGCCCTGGCCACCTACGGACTGATCCGTCTTAGCGTGGACGAGGTCTACCACTTTCACGGCCGCTGAGGCGTCGACTATCCCGAGCACACCTACTTCGAGCGGGAAGCGCCCGCCATCGACGCCCTGCGCGCGCAGCTCGTGGAACACCTCCAGGCCGGCCAGTCCATCGTCCTCGACCACGGCCTAGCGTCGCGCCGACCGCGACGAATGGAAGAAAACAGTCCGGGCCGCCGGCGGGCATTCGCCTGAGGCCCCTGAACCCGTACTGCCATCTCTCATTTGCCATCGGCGTGCCGCTGGCTAACAGTGTCAAAGACTGATTCCCGCGGCCCTCCCTCCGAGAAGCGACGCCAGATACTCCGCCAGGGCGAGCAAGGTTCGATCCGAGTAGTTCGGTCCCACGAGCTGTACACCGATCGGGAGGCCGTCAGCGCTTCGCGCGACAGGCATGACCAGGCTGGGCAGACCGACGTGGCTGGTGAGGTTGGCCCAGCCGGTTTGGTCGAAGAAGCTCCGCTCGACTCCGTCGACCGTGAGAGTGCGACTGCCGGCCAGGATCGCCGCAGTGGGAGCGACAGGGGTGACGAGGACATCGCGCTCGGCGTCGGCGAAGAAGCGATGCCACGTCTCCCGGAGTCGGAGGCGCTCCTCGTTGGCGCGGAGCCAGGCGCGGTGTGTCTGCGTTCGGTGGCGAAGGAAGGTTGCCCGTGGGCTCAAGTCACCCTCGTGCAGGTCACGTGCCGCCGCGAGTTCGGCCGCGGCAGCTCCATCGTCGGTGGCTGCCGTTGAGGTGCCGTGGAGGAGCTGCTCGAATGGGCGGAGAGATGCGGCGAAGCCGACCGGTCCCTCGGTGCGGCAGACGTTCGAGCCCGCAGAGGCCAGAGCCTGCTCGACGGCGGCGAGAGCGCCCGCGATTTCAGGGTCGACGGGGCAGCTTGCGTCCTCGGCCCACACCGCCACGTGGAGCTGGCCGGCTGAGCGGCGGGGGGTGGGCAGCTTCACGAGCCAGGGGCTGTTCTCGGCGGGCGACGGTGTTGTCAGCGCGTCAAGGAGGAGGCCGAGGTCTCGGGGGTGGCGTGCCAGGGGGCCGGGGGTGACCATGTCGCTGCTGGTGATCCATCCCGGCGGGCGGGGTATGTGGCCGCGAGCCGGGACAAGTCCGTGCGTGGGGCGCAGGCCGTATACGCCGCAGTAGTGCGCCGGAAGCCTCAGTGAGCCTGCGAGGTCGCTGCCGAGGTCGGCGGGGGTCAGGTGGTCGGCGACTGCGGCGGCTGGCCCCCCGGAGGAGCCGCCGACGGTGCGCTCAGGATCGTGAGGATTGAGCGTGCGGCCGAACAGGCTGTTGTCGGTGTGCAGGTCCTGGCAGTACGCCGGCGTATTCGTCTTGCCCATGATCACGGCCCCTTGGTGGCGGAGCCGGGCGACCGCGTCGGCGTCGCGTACGGGTACGTGATCCGCGAGGTCTTCGGCACCGCTGGTGGTGCGCAGGCCAGCCGTCTCGAAGCTGTCCTTGATCGTGAGGGGAAGGCCGTCGAGGGTGCCGTTGCTCTCGTTGCGGGCGCGGCGTTCGTCTGCTGCTCCCGCGGCGGTCCGGGCCGCGTCGTCGTCGCGGGTGACGACAGCGTTCACGTGGCTCGCGTCGATCCGATCGAGATGGAGGTCAAGTAGCTCGCGGCTCGAGATCTCGCCGCGGTCCAGGGCCTGGAGCTGAACGTGAGCGGGCTGACGGGTGAGGTCGTTCGTCATGCGGAGACTCGCTCAAGGTGGGGGGCTCGTGCGGGCTGGCGTGGCAGGTGGCGAGCGACATCGAGGAGAGCATCGATGTCGTCCATGGGCCGACTGGTCTGGCGTTCGGAGTCAGCGAACTCCGTGAGCTGGTCGGGCTCCGGGCGGGTGCCTTCGGCCCGGGCAGCGATTCCGGCGAGGATCTGGTCCGCCGTGACGGCGGCCGAAAGATCTTGACCGTGAAGCCCTCGGGCCCGGTGATGGGCTTCGCTGGCCTCGCGGACCGCAGCATCAAGATACCGACGGATCACGAACCGGCCGTCCCGGATCTCGACTGCTCGGCGGTAGAGCCGGATCGAGATGCGGCGAAAGCGACGCCGCTGGGCCCGGTCGACTCGGTCAATCGGCAGCTCGATCTCGGGCGCTTCGCTGTAGAACGCCAGCCAGAGAGGACGCAGGCCGTAGTAGCAGCGGTACTGCTTAATCCGGTACTGGACGCTCTGGGCCTGGTCGCTGATGGTGGGCACGAGCCAGCCGATGAGCGTGAGCATGGCGCCGACATCGCCGCAGGTCCAGGCGAAGCCTTCCCAGTCGGCGAGGGAGGTGTCGAAGGCGCCGGCGATCACGTTGCCGATGCGGACTGCGCTGTATCCGAGGGTGACGGTGGCGCCGAGGGCGACGATGCGCAGGCCGACGCGGACGGACCCGCGGGTGCTGCGGCGGGCCAGGCGCCAGCAGGCGCGGGCGAGGAACAGTTCTCCGATGGTGTAGGCCGTGACGTACAGGGTGAGGTACGCGGCGTACCAGCCGTCGTGCGCGTAGTACAGCGTGAAGTCGATCGGACGCGGCGCGCTGGGCGTCAGCAGAGCGAACAGCACCAACAGTCCGGCGATCACGGCAAAGCCGGCCCCGAGCCACCGGCGACTGCGCCGGCGGGCGACGTCGGGCGAAGACCCCCAGTACGTGAGAACCACCTGCTGACAGGCGAGGAGCGCGACTACGCACCCCTGCGCGAGGGGTACGGAAAGGTTGACGGTGCCGAGCACGCGGTCGAGGTAGTTCCACATCGGTGTGATGGAGAACAGGAACGACAGCCCTGACAGCAGGAAGACAGCGGCCAAAGCGGTGGAGGCGGGATCACGGCGGCGGGCCGGCACATCCCGCAGGAGGCAGAGGAAGCCGAGCGTGGCGACAACAAGGCTGATCGGATGGAGCAAGTCCTTCACGGCCGGGCCTCCCGTCGGCGCAGGAGCGTGTGCGTAACCCGGTCCTGGACTTCGTCCCCGGAGGACTCGTCGCTGCGCAGCCACCGGTCGATAATCCGGCGCTGGAGCAGCGAAGCGAGAAGCTCGGTATCCCGCTCCTCGTCCTCGTCGTACTTCGTGCGCCCCAACATCATCTCCACGGTGGCCGAACCGACGCTGGTGAAGATCGTCGAGGAGAGCGCGGACGCCGGGCGGTTTTTGTGATGGCCGAGCAGCAGGTGGCTGAACTCGTGGGCGATGATGTGGTCCTGGTGCAGACAGCTGGTCCGCGGGTCGTAGTACACGTAGAAGGCACTCTCCGTGACAGCGCATGCTCCGCACACAGAGGGTGCCTGCTCACGGGGCTCTAGGACCACATTCCGTCCCGTGCGGCGTGAGACCTCGTCGCTGAGATCGCGGATATTGGTGACGTGCGGGAGCCGCAGCTCGGCCAAGAGGTCAGGCCGGCGCAGCCTGCGTACAGACCACATTGATTTTCCTTGATCACTTACTGAACTAAGGCCGATTCACGCGCCAGTTGAGGGTGGCAACCCCTCGGATTTTCGTACGCTCTCGACGATCCCCAGGACAGCGTCCTTTCCGTCCGCGGAGACGTCGGATAGGCGAAGAAGAACGTTCTTGATCTTCGCGTCACGAAGCAGTGCGAGCAACTCCAGCTCCTGCACTGTCTTTTCGGCGACGGCATCATCGAACCAATAACCGGGATCCACCCCGAAGAACCCTGCGAGCGCTTCGAGATGACGCTTCGTCGGGTTATCGCGCTGCCCGGTCCGCAGGAGCCACAGGTACTGCGCGGACAGCTTGCCCAGCCCTCGTTTTTCCATCAGCTCGGCCACTTCGGCGTTGCTGAAAGGGCCGCGATCGGGCGGGTGCACCGTATCGAACAGGCGGTTTAGGCGGTCCATGAGCCCCTGGGGGGTCACCTGGCCTTCGGTCGACTCTTCCATGATCCTTTTCTGGGTGGACTTCGTCGTCACTTCAACCACCACACTACCTCGCCATAAACACCAGTTGACGGCGCGATCCCGCGTATGGAAAGTTCTTCCTCACCAGCACGTTTCCGCGTGGCACGCACCGCCCATTTCGGGTCGGCCTGTCCGTTTCTACCGGCAGGAATGCTCCGGGCGACGTGGCGCGAGCCACATTTCCCTAGCGACATACGTCACGTCTGGCACGCCAAGGATTTGATCTTCGACCGGAAAGCGCGGGGGTGACCGTGGAAACGCCTCATTCAGATCGTCTTTCTGTCGCGGGAGGTATCAGACACCCGCCGCAATTCGGACACAATGGCACGCTCTCGACGTTCGGGGCAACCGCGGCAACGGTGCTCCTCGACGCCAGGGGGCGGCCCGAACCGAGCCCTACGCGCGACATCGACCACCGATCACACGGTGACTCTCTGCTACCAGTACAGGGGTTAAGGGCCGAGCCTGGCCCGTGTCGCGGGTTCGTCCGTGCGCATGTGCCCGGGCAGCCACCAGCGCACTCCTGAGCCTCCGGCCGCCGGAGCGATCTATCCCGGCGAATCGGGCAAAGGATCACCGATGACGCCCCGGTGAGGCTTGCCTGGTTGGTCCAACAAACCGTCGTCGCATGAGACGCGACGGGGCGCTGCGATGTTCATCTCCGAGTCCGTCGGGGCAATCATGGCGCTGTCCGCGTCCCGGCCGGCCGCCCCCACCCGCAGGCGCAGGTGCCGACGCCCTCCACACGACTTGTAGAGAGTCCTTTAGCAAGGTCTGGATCTTGCGCCACAGCCCGCATATGTTCGTCGTCCCCCGCCGGGCACCCCGCCCAGCAGCAGACGGCATAAGGAGCCATATGCGGAACGCGCGATCCAGCAGGGCTGCATAGCCCCGAAAACAGCGACGGCGCCCATGGAGCCACTAACTCCCGGACGCCGGCCGCCTGACGGCACTCCCGCCCCGGCAAGGGCGGAGATTACCCACCTTTACCGCACCGGACCTTTCCTACGGGCACCCCGGCGCGGCTTTCACTACGGAGGAGAGTCTTACATGCCGCCTGCCCTGCGCAAAAGGCCAGCGTTCCCGGCCTGCGCGGCAGCCGCCCCCGCTCACCCGTCTCCCGCGTCGTCGACACCCATGCTCACGTACCTCGTGAAGGCGGTGTCCCGATGAGCGGGCAGGCACGTAAGTGGGCCTGGGAGAGCAGCACCAGCCGCGGCACGGCCCGCTTGGTCCTCCTGTCGATCGCCGACCGGATCCCCGACGAGCAGTGCGTCGCCTATGCGGGCCTCACCGAGCTGATGGAGCGGACGCACGCCAGCCGCAACGCAGTGCGCGGCGCCCTCACCTCACTGGTCGCGACCGGCGATCTCGAGATATGCGCCGACTTTGAGGGCCCCCAGCACAGCACGGTGTACCGCATGCCGCGCCCTGCTGCCTGGCTCGCGAAAGTCGCTGCTGCCCAGAAGGCCGACCCCGAGCTGCGCGTCGAGGACGTCGAACCGCTGGCGGACGCCGACCCCGCTCCCGCTCTTGATGACCTGGACGAGGAGCGGCTGCGCAAGCACCGCATTTGCCGCAGGGCGGGGTCTGAATCGGGCCCCCCTCGTCAGAATCTGACCGGGTCGAAATCTCCACCCCCTCGTCAGAATCTGACCCCTCCCCGGGTCAGAAACCGCCCCCCTTCCGGGTCAGAAACTGACCCCCAGAACTGTAGTGAACCGAAGGTGAACCGTAAGTACAGCAGCAGTAGTGCTGCCGGTCTCACCTCCGCCGCTGACTGGCAGGTCGACGACGCAAGCCTGTCCTGGGCCCAGCAGCAGGGACACCTCGCACGCCTTGGCGAGCAGGGCCTCCAGGCCGCCGACGCGAAGTGGCGACACCACCGAGCCGCCTGGAGCGTTCGCTCCGCCGCCGCCTGGGCTTCCGACTGGCAGTCCTGGGTCGCCCGCGAGCACAGCCCCACACCCCAGCGCCCGAACCTCTACGCCCTGCCCGGCGGCAGCCCTGCCCCACAGGCCGGCATGACCAAAGCCGACCTGCACATGGCCGCCCTGCTCGCCGCCGTCGACGAACCGACTGGAACGGAGTGACTGCCTTGAACCAACGTGAAGTTGCTGCCGTGCTCACCTACGTCGGCCGCCTGGACCCGCGCACGATCCGCACCGACGCGGGCGAGGCCCGCGACCAGCTCGCCATGTGGCACGAGCTGCTCGGCGACGTCCCGATGATCACCGCTCAGGGCTGGGACATCCGCGAGGCCGTCCGCAAGCGCATCGTCAGCTCGCCGTATCCGATCCTGCCGGCCGATGTAGCCCGCGAATGGCAAGCGCACCGCCGCGAACGTCTGGCCCGGCACACCGACCCGACTCCGTCGGCCGACCCGGACAATCCGCACGTCTGGCGGGCGGAGCTGCTGGCGGCGCGGGATGCCGTGGCTACGGGGCAGGCCGCCCCCTCGGCGCACCGCGAACTCACCGCTGGGCGACACCGGCCAGGGCTGAAGGACCAGCTGGCCGCCGTCGGCTCCTACATCCCGGCCGCCGTCCGCGCCGAGCTGGCCCCCTACCGCCCGGCTCGCGCCGCCCGTGAAGCCGCCATCACCGCCGGAGGTCCCGACGTGCTCAGCGTGCCGTGCGAGTGGTGCCACGCCGTCGAGGGTGAGCCTTGCCGCCGCCGGCGCATCACCCTCGACGGCGCCGCCCGAGGCAACGCACCGCTCGCGACCGCCCACCCCAGTCGCGTCGATCGCGCCCTGGCTGCCCAGGCCCCGGCGACTGCCGCCTGACCGCAGCCCGCTGCTCCAAAGAAACGTTCCGCCTCCGGTACGGCGCCACGCCGTACCCCGAGCCCGCCTCGCAGCGCCCCGCCGCACCCCACCCACCTTCGGTGCCGACGACCCGCACACCCCGAGGCGACTTCCGGAGACTGCCTTGCGCCACATCACCACCAACGACTCCCCGGCCCCGACCATCCGTGGCATCGCCGACCACAGCTGGCAGGCCCGGGGCCTGTGCCACAACATGCCGCCCAAGGTCATCGACGCACTGTTCTTCCACGCGGCCCGCGACCGCACGGCCATCGACGAGGCCAAGTCGATCTGCGGCCAGTGCCCGGTGAAGAAGGCGTGCTTCGACTACGCCCTCGACAACGAGATCAGGCACGGCATGTGGGGCGGCCTCACCGAGGACGAGCGCCGCCCCTGGCACGCCAAGGTCAACAAGCGCCTGGACTACAGCCGTGTCAAGGCGGCCTTCGAAGGCCGCGACATCCACCTCAGCGACGCCGAACGTGAGGCCGTCACCCGCCACGCGTACGTCCGCGGCTGGAGCCCCGAGCGCCTCGCCTTCACGCTGCGGCTCGACCTGGACTGGGCGCGTGACCTGATGCGCAACGCCGCGCACGCTGTCGCCGACCGCGACCGCTACTGGGATCAGGACGACGAGACCGAGCCGACCGACGACGAAACGGCCGAGGACGAAGAGGCCGCCTCGCCGGTGCAGGTGCCCCGCCAGGTTCAGACCCACTCCCTGATCGCCGCTCTCCGAAAGGCCGCATGACTCACCCCATCGCCATGTCCCTGCCCCTCGGTATTGATCCCGTCTACGCGGTCGCGGCTGTCGGGGTGCTCGCCCTGGTGCTGGCCAGATGGTCGATCCGACGCAACCGGACACGGGCAGGCGCCCCGCGCGCCGGCACCCCCACGGTCTGGGTCGCTGCCCTCGCGGCGCTGGGCTGCACGGCATACAGCGCGGAGACCAGCTGGTTCTTCGCCGCTGACTACCTCGGCATGACCGACACGGTGCAACGGGCTGCCTTCTTCTCCACGGCCGAGCTGGCGCTGTTCGCGAACGCTCTGCTGGCCCGCCAGAACCTGCGCAATCAAGGCGCGCCCGGCGTTCCCGGCACCCTGGTCTGGGTGCTCACCGGGGTGCAGATCATCCCGGCGTACGCCGAATCAGGGCCGGTCGGCGGCACCGTGCGAGCGATCGTCGGTCCGGTCATGGCGGCCATGCTCTGGCATCTGGCCATGGGTATCGAGCTGCGGCTGCACAAGCCGGACGCCTCCTCGCAGGGGCTGCTGGCGACGCTCGGGCGCGAAGTGCGGGAACGTCTCCTCTCCCGACTGGGTGTTGCCACGCGGAACCGCGATGCCGCCCAGATCACCCGGGAGCGCGCCACGGAGCGGGCAGGGGCCCTCGCGTCCCGGCTGGCCAAGATGCCGGAGAAGGATCGCAAGAATCGTCACGGGCGCCGGATCGAACGGCGGCTCGAGACGGCCCTTTCACGATCCGGGGTCGGTACAGATCCTGACCAGCGTCGTGCGCTTCTGGAGCAGCTGGCCGCCCGCCGGCATGCCGCGGCCCTCGCCTCTGTCGCCCTGCCGTCCCCCTGGACTCAGCCCTCGTGGGAGCAAGACGACCACCGTGTGGACCGGTCCCCACGCGGTACGGCCCCGGGGACTCGGACGCTCCCCGAGGAACAGGTGAGCCCGACGGGGACGGTCCCCGAGGCCGGTCCCCGAACCGCTGCCTCGATCGGGGACCGCGCTGTCGGGGACGCGGCCGAGCCCGTTGGGGACGGTCCCCACGCCGTCCCCAACGACAACGGGGAGCGGGAACACCCCAACACCGAAACGGGGACCGGGCCCGACGGGGACCGTCCCCACACCGTCCCCAACGACAACGGGGACCGCATCGGTGAGCGCGACTCGCATCTGCCCGGCCAGGGTGAAGAGGCGAAGGCGGAGGGCCCCGCCGTGATCCCGGGGACCGGTGAGGCTGGCGATGGCGCGGGCGGCAACATCCACGAAGTCGCAGCACAGAGGGACGGTGGCCCGTCCCCGGCGGCCGTCCCCAAAGACGACGAGGGCCGGGAGCACCCCGACACCGAAACGGGGACCGAGCCCAACGGGGACCGTCCCCACACCGTCCCCCTGCGTCGCAAGCCGCCGCAGAAGGGCTCCCGAAACCGTCCGGGCGCCGGGCAGGCCAAGCGTCCGCGGAACGGGCCCCGGCTGACCGTCGAGCAGATGGTCGAGCGGGTTCGTCCGCACGTGCCCGCGCTGCTGGAGCGGGACGGCAACGCGTCGGTCACCCGTCCCCAGCTGCGAGAGATCCTCCGCGCCCAGAACATCCAGGGCGGCCGGAACGAGCGCCTGACGCCGGTCCTGCAGCTGCTGCGGGACGAGGCGGCCACCACCACGACAAGGAGCACGGCCCGATGAAGACCTGCCATCGGTTCGCCACCATCAAGTCCGGCTTTGAGCAGGACATCCGGTTCCTGCGCGGTCACTCCGAGCGTCATCAGGGGTCGACGTCGGCGAAGACGAGCGCGAAGAACGCCTTCTCGGTGAAGCGGAACATGGCGCGGGCCTTGAGCCGGCACCTAGACCGCTGTCCCGAGTGCGGCTGACACCTGCAAAGGAGCAGGTCACGCGCCTGCCTCCGTATTCCGCCGGGTGGCCCGGCCTCGGTCGGGCGGCCCCCCTGTGATGGAAGGATCGCCATTCCTGCCCGCAATCCGCGTACGCGCACCCCGTCGACCGCCGAGGCCGGCGCCTGGGCGGAAGTGCTCGTACGGCACCAGCTCCTACACGCAGCCGTGCTGGCCCCCAACGGCCAGTGGCTCACCCAGGACCACCCCGAGTCCCCAGTCCGAGTCCTCGATGGCCCGGCCGCCATGGTCGAACTCGCCGCCGAGATCCAGCACCGCATCCGCACTACGAGGAACCGCACCCGATGACGAACCCGACGACACCCCCCACTCACGCGCACGGTGAGCCGGAATCCAACTCAACCTCACCGCGAGCAAGTTGGTGCGAGAGTAGTACTCCCGTTGGGAGTACTACTCTCGCGTCCTCCGCCCCGGGGGTGGCGGAGGCGGTCCAGCGCCGGGGGGCGCCGGACCGAGGGGATGCGGCCGAGGGCGGCCGGCATCCCCAGGAGGAGCAGACAGCCACCCACCCGTGCCACAACCCACACTGCACGTACCACGCGAGCGCGCCGTCGAGCCAGCCGCCCGCGCGCAACCGCACGCCGAAGACCAAGTCGAGCAAGCGCAAGCACCTGATCACCAGCCGCTTCAGCGACGACGAGAAGCAGTCCGTCCTCGACGCCGCAGCCGCGTGCGCCATGACGCCGTCCGGCTTCCTCGCCCACGCAGCGCTCAGCGCCGCGCGCGACCTGACGCGCACGGCAGCCGAGATCGCCGGCGAACGCGAAATGCTCGCCGAGCTGTTCAGCCTCCGTCGCCACCTCGGGCAGATCGGCAACAACGTCAACCAGGTTGCCAAGAGGCTCAATTCAGGCGGTGATGCCCCGCACGCCGAAGCGGTCCTCTCTGCCGTACACCGTGCCGCCCGGCGCGTGGACACCTTCACCCAGCACTACCTGGACAGCGAGCGCCCGGCCACGTGATCCCCAGAGTCCACGACATGGGCCATGACACCCGCGGACTGGTGGCCTATCTGTACGGCCCCGGCAAGGCCGAGGAGCACATCAATCCGCACCTGGTCGCCGCGTGGGACAGTCAGGCCCCCGACCCCGTCCCCAATTCGAAGGCCACGTACGGCGACCTGCAGCGCCTGCTCGACCAGCCCGTCATGGCTCTGCCCGAGAGCGCCAGGCCCGACGAGTACGTATGGCATCTGTCCGTACGCGCCGCGCCGGAGGATCCGATCCTCACCGATGAGCAGTGGGCCGACATCGCCCGCCGCATGGTCGCCGCCACCGGCATCGCCCCCGAAGGCGACGACGCCGCCTGCCGCTGGGCGGCCGTCCGCCACGCCGACGATCACATCCACATCGTCGCCACCGTCGTACGTGAGGACGGCCGCCAGGCTCGCATCCGCCAGGACGGCGCCCGCTCCCAGACCGAAGCCCGAAAGGTCGAAATCGACTACGGGCTACGCCGGTTGAACGTCGGCGACGGAACCGCCGCGAAACACCCCACCAGCGCCGAACGCCACAAGGCGGACCGCCAGGGCAAGGAACGCACCCCACGCGAGGAGCTGCGCGAGACCGTTCGCCGGGCCGCAGCCGGAGTCGCCAGCGAGGAGGAGTTCTTCGACCGGCTGGCCGCCGCCGGCCTCCTGATCCGCCAGCGCACCGCACCCTCCGGTGATCTGCTCGGCTACAAGGTCGCGTTGCCGGACGACCGCAACGAGGACCAGGAACCGATCTACTATTCCGGCTCCACCCTCGCGCCCGACCTCTCCCTGCCCCGCATCCGTAAGCGGTGGGCTGACGACCTCACCGGTCACCACAGCGACGCCGCCACGGACCGCTCCTCCAGCTCGCCCCGCATCAGCCCGTCGGCCGCTCGGCGGCAGGCGACGACAGCGGTCTGGCAGGCTGTGCTGATCCTCGACCAGGGCGACGACGCGCAGATCGCCGCGCACCTCGCCGCAGCCGGCGAGGTCCTCGACGCGCTCGCCAAGACCTCGGCCGCGCACACCCGCCGTGAACTGAGAGATGCCGCCTGGGCGTTCGAGCGGGCGACCCGCTCCCACATCCAGGCCGAGCGAGGCCACGACCGTGCCCTGCGTCAGGCTGCCCGCGATCTCGTCTACGGCGGTCCCGCCCTCGGCCGCGGGGAGGACGGTGCCACCACCGCCATGCTCATCGACATGGCGTTCTTCCTGGTCAGCGCCGCCGCCCACTGGCACGCGAAGAAGGAGCACGCCCAGCAGGCCGCTGCTGCCCGCCAGGCCGCCGACCACCTGCGTGCCGCCTACCAGGCCGCCGCGCCCCTGCACCTCGGCGTGATGCACCAGCGCGGTCGCCGCCTGTCTCACCCCCTCCAGCGCAAGCAGGCGGCCAATCTCCGACGGGCGGTGCCGGAGCTGGCCGAGCAGATCCTCGCCGAGCCTGGGTGGCACGCCCTGGCCGCCACCCTCGCCGACGTCGCGAACGCCGGCCACGACCCCGCCGCGCTCCTGGCGGAAGCCGCGGAGCGACGCGAGCTGGAGACCGCAGAGTCGATCAGTGACGTGATGGTATGGCGGCTGCGGCGGCTGGCTGATCTGCCCGCGGACGCCTCGACCGGGCCGGAGAGCGGTACGACGAAGGGCGTATCGACGGGGCAGACGCGTAAGAAGGCGACGCCGCCGTCGCAGAATGCCTCGGCCACGCGGACCGGCGCGAGAGAACCCCGGCGCTGAGCACCGCGCTTAAAGCACCGACGCGCACACCGCGATGATCACGGTGGCCCCTGCGATGCACAGCATGATGGTGCGCGCCTCCGGCACCCACCGACTTCGCTGTTCAGGCTGCGGCTCGTGGGTGCCGGGGCACCGGCAGCCGGTCGCGTGCTCCATGACCGGCGACTCCAGCCAGTACGCGCCGCTCAGCTGCGTCGGGAACGTTGAAGGATCTGTGCTTCGCATGCTCGGGGCAACGCCCGTCCGCCCCAAACGGCACGTGCCGCAACCGATCTGGAATGAAAACAGAGGCCCACGCCCCGCCCGCAGGTGCCGTGCCGAAGTCCTCCGGCAAGTCGTCCGCCTTCAACATTTCTAGAGTTGCAGCAGGTCAGGGGATTGCGGCACTCTCCTCGTGCAGGCGAGACGAGAGAGATGGAGACGGCATGTTCCGACGCAACCGTGCGGACCGAGAATTCCGTGAAGCCCAGCGGGCCGGCCAGGCAGTGCTGGCGATGCACACCGAGCTGCCGCTGCCGGACTGCCCCGGCCCCCGCGCAGCGCCGGCACCTGCCGCGCCGGAGTCCACGATGGTGCCCGACTTCCTGCCGGCAGACTTCCGGGCGCCGTCCCGCCAGGACGTCTCGGGGTTCATGATGCGCTGGGACCTGCCGCTCGTCATCGACGGCGAAGTCCACCAGTGCCACTGCGGCGCGTACCGGAACTGGATCGTCTTCAACATGCGTGACGACTCGGTGTGGCTGCGCTGCGAGGCCGGCCACGAGGCCAAGGAGTCCCGCCTGGACACCGCCTGGTACAACCGCAACTCCGGTCCGGTCGACCACTTCCACGCCACCCTCGACGAGGGCCTGCGCCACCTCGGCCACTGACGTCGCGAAACCCCTTCCCCCACCCCTGCGTTCGTCGGCACCCGGAGGACCGACCTGGTCAGACCCTCCATCTCGCATCACAAGGGGTTTTCGCATGCGCCGTTCCACCACGACCGCCCTCGCCCTGAGCACCCTCACCGTCCTCGCCCTGACGGGCTGCTCCCGCAGTACCGAGCCCGCCGACACCTCGGCCGCGTCCTCCGCACCCGCACACCGGGGCGGTAACAGCGCCACCGCGTCCGCGCCGCTCTCGTCGGCCAAGCTGAACGAGCGGCTGCTGAACGAGAGCGACCTGGGCGAGGGCTACACCCGCAAGCCCCAGGCCGCTGACCAGCACGACGACGTCACCGTCATCGGCTGCCCGGAGCTGGAAAAGCTCGGCAGCGACGCGGCCACCGGAGCCACCCTCGACTTCACCCGCAAGGCGAAGGTGTCCTTCACCTACGCCGGCAGCACCAACTCCGAGGTGAGCGAGGAGCTGTACAGCGACAGCGCGACGAAGCTGTCCAACGGGATCGGGAAGGTCTTCAACGCGATGGTCTCCTGCCTGTCCTACCACGTGGCGTCGGGCAGCACCGTCATCGACATGGGCACGCAGAAGACAGCCGCGCCCGACCTCGGCGACGAGCAGTGGAGCCAGCTGCTCACCTACTCCGCCGGCGGGCAGCGCAGCGTCGTCAAGCAGACGGCGATCCGCGCCGACAACATCCTGGTGATCGTCTCCGGCTCGCCGGGCCTCGTCGACGCCCACTTGGACAAGGCGCTCACCAAGGCCCGCACCGCACACTGACCCGCTCCACCGACCGAAACCCCGGTGTCCGGGCCTGTCCCTCCGACAGGCCCGGACACCGGGGTTTCGCCATAAGAGTGATCAGCCCGTCAGGCGGAGTTCGCCGGGCTCGTAGCGCAGTTGGAATGTCTGCGCGTGCTCCCCGTCCATCCAGTACAGGGTCATGGTCGAGAGCATGCTTCTTTTCACATACCGGGTTCGTGAGGGCATTCCTTCGTCCTGCTCGACGATCCAGGATTCCACCCGTTCCGGCAGACTGAACCTCAACGCGTATACGTCCGGGTGCTCGGCCGAGCGCAGTTCCCAGACGGGATGCGAAGCCGACTGAGGCAGTCGGCGCACGCGCACGGCGTGCGTCGGGTGCTCTCTCGCATAATTCACGAACCCGTACAGGTCATTCGACGCCAGCCCCAGAACGAACGGTGCTGCGGGAAAGGCCAGCACAAGACCCAACGTGGACCGGCTGTGCAGCGCCTGGGCGAGTTCATCGAGCGGCTCACGGAACTGATCGGGCAGGTATGCGTCCTCGGCGTACATGTCCAGTAGTGGGCCGCGAAGGTACGCGCGCAGCTGGTGCACCTTCGGCTGCTCGCCCGCGGGCGCGGCTTCGAGCGCTGCGTGAATTGTGTCAGCCGCGCTCCGGACGAGGTTCCGCAGTACGGCGAAGTCCGGAGCGGAGAGGTCGATCAGGGATATCTGATGGGCCAGCGCGTAGTCCTGGGCTTCCTTGGTGAAGCCCGACGTGGCGAAGATCGCATAGTTGTAGCGGTACCGCGTCCTCGGCCGGCCCGTACCCGCAGCGGTAAGAGTAGTGGTCTCGCCTTCGTTCACGTCGTGAATCACGCCGTGACCGTTGCGCACGGTCGGCAGACCTACGCGCGTCGAGGTCAGATACTTCGCCTCGACGAACAGGCGGACAGGCAGCGAGAACGGCGGGACGTACCGGAACTGCCCGAGCGCGTCGACCTGGTGCCATGCCCCGCGCCCACGGACCAGCAAGCCATTCTTGTCCTCTTTAAGGACCTTCCAGGGCTCTTTGTCCTTATCGTCGTTGGCCGTGAGCACTTCGAAGCCGCTGGATCGCAGCAACCAGGCCAGCACCTCCTCCAAGAGGTAACCGCGCAGTGGTCCTTTGCCTATCCGTTTGGCTTTCACGGGAGCGATCCTATTCAGGCCCCGGATCCCGGATTCACGGCGGCGCCGCCTTCCCGGCACGGGTACGGCGAAGGCCCGGTGGTTCCACCCCCGAGGGGAGAGTGGAACCACCGGGCCTGAAGGGGTGGGCATCGCCCCGTGTATCCCGTTCTTCGGTCGTCGTCAGCTGCGGTGGACGACGGTGAGGCGGTCCTCCGCGCCTTCGGGCAGCCTCCGGCGCGGCACCGGGCCGGGTGCCGCGAGCGAGGAGGCGAAGGCGGCGACCAGCTCGTGCGGGACGCTCGCGCTGAAGCTCGCACACCACAGGTACGGCGCTCCCAGCACGGGTTCCGCCCATGCCTGCCACCCCAGAAGGTCGTCCCGGGGGTCGGCGTCGTGGATGAGCGGCGGAAGCATCTCGAGCGAGACGCTGCCGGAGAAGCCGGGGTCCGTCGCGGTCGTGCCGGGGCGGTCCCTGTCGCGCAGCCAGCCCCGCGCACCGAGCGCGGTGAGCACCGCCTCGGCGCCCTCGAACCCCACATCGGGTGTGGCGCAGGCGTCGAGTGCGAGCAGGAGGTCGGCGAGGGCCTCGTGCGGGACGCCGGCAGTGAAGTAGGCGTTCCACTCGGTCATCGCCGAGGCGGCGTGGGGACGGGCCGACAGCTGCCAGGCCACCGGGAGTCCGCCCAGCTCGAACGGGTAGGCGGCGAGGATCCACTCGGCGCCGCGCAGTCCGTCCGGGCTCACGTAGAGCAGGGTGTTGCGGGAGGTCGGCCACATGCGCCAGCCGAGGCCGGTCAGGGTGTCGCCGATCCGCTCGGCAAGGGCTCCGTCATCGCCGGCCAGGTGACGCGGGGTGACCCAGTACAGCGGGTCCGGCGAGTCGGGGCGGGAGGGCTCGATGGGGTGGTGCGGGTGCAGGGGCGCCTCCGTAAGTTCGGGGATGAATCACTGGCCGGTGTTCGGCCCGGTCGCGCCGCGTCGGCGGCGCCGGGGTGCCTCGACCGGCTCCTGCCAGGTCAGAGCCACAGCCACCGCAGGCGGCAGGGGGCCGAACTGCTCGGCCTCATCGGACTCGGCGATGTAGACCATCGGCCGGCCGCGCTCGTCGACCGTGTTGTGCACAGCGCCCAGGCGGTGGGCCATGGGGAAGAAGGGGTTGATGGCGAGCCGGACAGGCGTGTCACGGTCGCAGGCGGACAGCAGGTCGAGGATGTCGCCGACGGTCATCTCGGGCGAGTGCGGGTCCAAGGCGTTCTCCTAGCGGTGGCGGACAGGGCCGCGAGAGCAGAGGCAGCGTACGCGTCACGTACGGAGAGAAGGGGACTGCAGGTCACAGGGGCCGGGAGGTGGCCATGATCCGGGCCACGACAGCGGCGACGATCTCCGTCGGCGTGTCCGTACCGAAGGCCATCCGGTACCCCGGCACATCCGCGGTACCGGTGACGGCGATCACCCAGCCCTCGCCCGTCACCCAGTCCTCGTCGGCGCCCGGGACGGCCGTCGGGGAAGTAGCCGAGATAGAACCGGCCGTCGCGCGAGCTGACGTGCACATCGGCCCGGTCATCCACGATGTGGGTGAAGTCGGCGTCCGTGAACTGGTCGATCACCTCCATCGGCTGGCCGGCACCCAACTTCCAGGAGCGGAGCCGCAGGGCCGCGACCGTCGTGGCGAATCCAGGTTGCGCCGCATTCAATGCCACAGCATCACCTCTCTGACCTGGGGTTTTACGGGAAGGTCGTTTAGGTTGACATGCCGTGGCAGCGTCCACCAGTCCTTTGGGCGATCTTCCTTGTCTGCCACCGGCGAACTTTCCGTTGCCACTCAACCCAGGCTTTTGACAGTGAACCGAGCCGTACGCGCCGAGCAGGCTAGGACGGCTCGGAGCAAGATCTGGGAGACCCCTGAAGCGCCCCGGGTTTGATGGAGATCATCAAGACCCGGAAGGATGCCGATCATGGCTGCTCCCCGTAAGTACCCCGATGAACTGCGCGAGCGCGCGACCCGGCTGGCGGTCGAGGCCCGCAAGGACGCTGTCGGCCGGGCCGGTGTGATCAAGCGGATCGCCGACCAGCTCGACGTGCACCCCGAGGCCCTGCGGGGCTGGGTCAAGCGCGCCGAGATCGACGGCGGCCTGGTGCCGGGGACCACCAGTGCGGAGGCCGTGCGGATCGCGGAGCTGGAGCGGGAGGTGAAGGAGTTGCGGCGGGCGAACGCGATCCTGAAGTCCGCGTCGGCTTTCTTCGCCGCGGAGCTGGACCGCCCACTGCGCTGAAGGTCGACTACATCGACCAGCACAAGCAGGAGTTCGGCGTCCAGCCGATCTGCGACGTCCTCGCCGAGACGGACGCGCCGATCGCGCCGAGCACCTACTACGCCCACCACACCCGCCCCGAGGCGGCACGCACCATCCGGGACCGGGAACTCACCGAGGAGATCCGGGTGATCCACCGGGACAACTACGGCGTCTACGGCGCCCGCAAGATCCACGCAGCCTTGCGTCGGGCGGGGAAGACGGTGGCCCGCTGCACCGTCGAGCGCCTGATGCGCGCGGACGGCCTGCGAGGCGTCTCCCGGGCGAAGTCCCCGCGCACCACCCGCCCGGCTCCGGAGACCGGGCGCCCCGCCGACCTGGTGAAACGCGACTTTACCGCCACCGGACCGAACGAGCTGTGGGTCGCGGACATCACCTATATCCGCACCTTCGCCGGCTGGGTCTACGCGGCCTTCGTCATCGACGTCTTCTCCCGCAAGGTCGTCGGCTGGCAGGTCGCCACCAGCCTCTACACCGATCTCGCCCTGGACGCCCTGGAGATGGGGATCTGGCGGCGCCGCCGCGAGGGCGTCGACCTGGCCGGCCTCATACACCACAGCGATAGAGGCGTTCAATATCGCGCCCTGCGCTACACCGAGCGCCTGGAGACCGAGACGGCTGTGGCGTCGGTCGGCTCACGAGGCGATTCCTACGACAACGCCCTCGCCGAGGCATTCAACAGCTTGTTCAAGGCTGAACTGATCCGGAACAAGGGGCCCTGGCACGGCATCAACGACGTCGAGGTCGCCGTCGCCGAGTACGTCGACTGGTTCAACCAGCGACGCCTCCACGCAGGGCGGCTTCAAGTTCCCGGTAGGAGCGGGCTGTCGGTGATGCCCCAGATCCAGACGGCGTGTTCGGGTGCGTCCCGGATCGCTCGGGTGGTCTTGGCGATGTTGTCCGCTCCCAGCAGTCGCAGCCTGCCGATGGCCAGGTTCCGCAGAGCGGCCATCGCCCGCGGCGCGCTGCCGGTGTGGACGGTGGAGGCGTCCTCGGCGAACACCACATCTCTGACATGGTGGCTGGAGTTTTCGATTCCCCAGTGCCCGCGTACGTATCCGCCCAGGTCAGCGGGGCTGGCCTGGTGGGTATCGAGGCTGGTGACGGCGTAGACCGTCTCCCGGGTCTGCCGCTTGCCGCTCTCCTGGCGGCGCCGGTGGATGCGCAAGGCCAGCCGCGCTTCCGGGAAGGCGATCCCGCCCAGGTTCTCAGCGATGGCCATGGCCTTGACCGAGCGGGACTCCCGCCGCCCGTGCCCGGTCCCGGAGACCGTGTGCGCCACGGGCACCTGCTCCCACGGCAGGGCCTTGACCTGGGCCGACGCGGTCGGCTGGTTTCCCTTGATCACCGCGATGTAGTGGGCCTTCTTCTCTTGCACCAGCCAGCGCACCTGGTCCTTGACGCTGTGCAGGGCGTCGAAGGTGACCACGGCGCCAGCCAGATCGAGTGGTTCCAGCAGCGGGCGGAAGGCGGCTGTCTCGTTGGTCTTGGCCCCCACCTCCCGCTGGGCCAGGGTGACGGTGGGGGCGTGGGTGACGGCGGACAGCAGGTGCCGGTGGCGCTGCTGCCGGTGCGCGGATCCGGACAGCGCCTTGCCGTCCACCGCGATCGCCGGCCGCGGCGACGAGACGGTGCCGCCGACATCGGTGTGGTCGCGTTCGGCCAGGTAGGCACCGATCGCAGTGTCCAGGGCATCGCCGTCGAGGGCGGCCAAGAGCCGGGTGAGGGTGGCATGGGACGGGGCTCGCCGACGTCCGGGCAGGTGGCGGCGGATGCCGAACTGTTCCAGCACCGTGGTGGTGGCGCGCTGTCCCCACTCGGTGATCTCGGTGATCGTCCGGGCGCCGGAGACGACTGCGCAGGCGCAGATCAGCAGCAAGCCGACCAGGGGATACCACCGACCGCGACGCGAACGCGGATCGGGTACGCGCCGGAGGTGGGCGCACAGGCGACCGGTGTCGTGCTCGTGGAGGGGACCCAGTTTCGCCAGAACGGCAGGCACCGGGAAGGATGGAGCGGCAGGCACGGGACCTCAAAGTGATCAGCTGGCGTAGACACCCTGATGATCACCGGTCTCGTGCCTGTGCTGTTGCCGCGTCAACTCCCGCTGGGCGCGGACGATCTACGCGATCCCGGAACTTGCAACCGCCCTGGCCTCCACGGCGAGCTCGGCCATGTCCCGCCCGCCGAATACGAGACCCTGAACGCAACACCCGCACCCTCAACGACCTCAGTCACAACCAGCTGATCGACTCTCTACAAAACCCGGGGCTTGACACAGGCTCTCAGCCGGTACGAGCTGGGCGTGCTCATCGCTCGACGCGACGGACTCGACGCATCGCGACTGCCCACCGGCCTACGGGCCGACAGCATCCTTCCCGGCCCCCTCGACATCCGCCTCGACAGCCGCTCGACACAGCGCAAGGTGCGCACCACACTGCGGGGCGCGCACCAGTTCCTCGCCCCCACGGCCTGGACGGCGCAGCCCGCCGACCGCGCGCCACACGGGCGCCGGTAGAAGGACGACGCACGCGCAGTTCAGCGAAAGCGCATCGGGCGCTTCAGCATCCGCGCCGAATACGACTGGTGCGGCCAGTCATGGCGACGACGCGATGACCGTCCCGGCCCAAGCGCAGAGGGCTTCGCCCCTTTCTCAGATGCCCTCCTGCCCCGCGTCCAGGCGCACACCATGGAAGGCGCCTGCAATGATGCTGTCCAGGCCCTTGCCGTCGCCGACGACCTCGGCCACTACCCTCCCTAGCTCACCGGAGGCAGCAAGCAGGGTGTCGAGGATCCGGTCACGAACCTTCTCGGACTTCAAGAAGTTCTCCAGGCTGTTCTCCAGCGCCCGCGACCTCAGCACCTCATCCGACTTCGCAGCTTGGATGACAAGCGCCATCAGACCGGCGACAGCGGACTCCGACAGATCGTCGAACAGGGTGTTGAGGGTGTCGATGACCTCAAGTAGCGGGACCATTTCGGGGTCCTTCACCTTGGCCGTGCCCAGCGCGCTCGGCCCCGTCAGCTTGTCGCCCTTCTCGGTGACCGAGGCGTTCGTGAGGCCCTTGTCCTTCTGCTCGATAGCTACCAGCCGAGCGCTTGAGATGTCGATGTCATCGTGGGTTCGCTCGGCGTGGATCCATTGGGCCAATTCACGGCAGAACGCACACAGGTCTTCCAGTGGGGAGCCTGAGTAGTCGTACACCTGGGACAGGAAGTCGTACAGCCGCACGAACGAGGAGACGTTCTTACGGAACTGCTCCAGCCGCTCCTCCGCCTGAGTGTCCTCGTCACCCTGGGCCTGATCCCATGCGTGGGCGAACCGGTCCTGGGCCCGACTCATCGCGGCTGTGATCGCGTTGCGGTCACTCGCCTGAGCGCCTCGAATGAACTGGTCCACGTCCTGAGTGTCGAAGATTCCGAAGGTGCGCAGCCCCATTGCCAGCACGTGGAGTTGGTTGGGGTTGGTCTCGGTTTCGATCTCGGCTTCTTCGTAGTACGGCGCGAAGGCAGCCTGGATGTCCTTTGGCTCGTTGATGAAATCAAGGATGAATACCCTGTCCTTCACCAGGTTGCCCGTCCGGAAGGTACGGTTCAGGCGTGAGAGGGTCTGCACCGCTTGGATGCCGTCCAGACGCTTGTCGACATACATCGCGCACAGTAACGGTTGATCGAACCCGGTCTGGAACTTGTCCGCGGCTATCATGACGCGGTAATTAGGCTCGGTGAAAGCTTCGGCTAGGTCCAGTCCTGCACCTGGGTTCATCTTGGCTTCGGAGACCTCGTCGTGAATACCGGACTCAGGGTCGTCAAGGGTTCCGGAGAAGGCGACAAGGGTGCCCAGGTCGTACCCCTTGGACTTGATATACCTGTCGATTGCCAGCTTGTACCGCAGCGCGTGCTTGCGCTCCGATGTCACGATCATGGCCTTCGCGTGGCCGTCGAGCAGACCGGCCACATTGACCCGGAAGTGCTCGACGATGATCTCGACCTTCTGGGCGATGTTCGTCGGATGCAGGCGCACGAACCGCTTCAATGCTTTGGCCGCCGCGGTCTTCTCGACCAGGTTGTCCTCGTCGTCGGCGGAGACGTTGACACCGTTCTTCTTGATTGCTTCGGCGATCTGGTAAACGGTCCCGTAGTTCTGGTAACGAGGCAGGACGTTCAGGATGAATCCTTCCTGAATGGCCTGCTTCATCGAGTACACGTCGAATGCGGAGGGCTTAGCCTCGGGCGTCTTGCGGCGCCCGAACAGTTCGATCGTCTTGGGCTTCGGGGTAGCGGTGAACGCGAAGAACGACACGTTGGGGGTCGGGGCATCGGCAAACACGTTGATCGTGTCCTCGGTGTCGACCTCTGCCCCCTCGTCGACTTCCTGGCCTCCGGCGCGCAGGACCTGACGCACCTTCTTTGCCGTGGCGCCGGCCTGCGAGGAGTGTGCCTCGTCCGCGATGACCGCGAACCGGTGCCCGGCCAGAGAGTCGTCCTGCGCCAGAAGCTTGAGCACAGCCGGGAAGGTCTGGATGGTCACCACCACGATGCGGCGACGGTCCTGAAGTGCCTTAAGTAGGGCACGGGACTTGGAGCCTTCGTCGGTGCGGGCCCGCTTGTCGACGTTGTAGACGTAGTCCGGCTTGCCCTCGATCTGCAGGACCGCGCGCTGCATCTGATCGTCGAGCACCGTGCGGTCGGTGATCACCAGCACCGTGTCGAAGACCTTGCGCCCGGTGTGGTCGTGCAGGTTCGACAGGCGGTGTGCGGTCCATCCGATCGTATTCGTCTTGCCCGACCCTGCTGAGTGCTGGATGAGGAACCGTCCACCCACGTTCTCAGCATTGATCTGCTCGACCATCCGCGAGACGGCCTGCCACTGGTGGAAGCGCGGGAATATCACGTTGGTCGAGGTCTTACGCTCCCGCGTAATCGCGTTCGTGCTGGTCTTAACGTCCACGAACAGCGTGGACCCAAAGATGTCCAGCCACGTGTCGCGGGCCATCACTTGCTCCCACAGATATGCGGTGGCCGGCCCGTGCTCGTTGACTGGGTTGCCCGCGCCACCGTTGTTGCCCTTGTTGAATGGCAGGAAGTAGGTGTTGTCACCGTCCAGTTGGGTGGTCATACGGACCTCGGACTCGGTGACCACGAAGTGCACGAGCGCCCCGGTGCCGAACGCCAGCAGTGGCTCTCCCTTGGGCTTGCGGTCCTGGGCGTACTGCTTGACCGCGGCGTCGATCGACTGCTTGAAGTTGGTCTTCAGCTCGAACGTGGCAACCGGGATGCCGTTGATGAACGCGACCAGATCGATGCTGTCGTGTGGCTTCTGCCGCGAGTAGTACACCTGCCGCATGATCCGCAGGCGCACCTTGCCGTAGGCGGCCATGCGGGTGCCGTTCGTCGGGTCCGCCGGGCGCCACTGGACCATCTTCAGCTCGTCCCGCAGCCCTATGGGAACGTCCGAGCGCAGCAACTGCAGGGTTCCGCCAGGGCCACCGCCCTTGTTGTCCAACGGTGTGGAGCGCAGCTGCACGACCAGGTCCAGCAAAGCCTCCTTCGCCGGTTCCGCCCGCGGGCCGGAACCCGTACTGCGCTTCCACGCCTGAGGGTCCAGGTCCTCAAACCAGTCGAACAAGTCCTCCGGGAACAGGGCACGCTCCGCGTCATACCCCTCCCCGTTCGGTGAGTACAGCCACCCGTGAGCCTCGAGGTGCTCACAGATTTGCCGCTCGAACCGCTCCTCATACGTCAAGTCCACCACGGCTCAGGCCCCCTTAGTGATGTCGATCTGTCCGGTCACGGCCGCAGTGATGAGCGCCCTGCGCCGCTCCCTGGCAAGCTCAACGTGTCGCTGCGTCTTCGCGATTAGGGTGTCGAAATTCGTTGCCTCGCGATCCAAGCGTTCGAGGATGCGACGCTGTTCGGCTAGCTCCGGAACATGCATCGGAAGATTCACGATCTGATCCCTGCTGATGTTCTGCATCGAAGAGCTCGCGCCAGAAGCGGCCACTTCGATCAAACCCCTGATTCGGCGGCTGGCCATTAGATGCGCGACATACCGCGGCAATGCCTTGGACTCGTCAAGGGCGAGAGCGTAGAGCTTGTCGCTCAGCATGAGCCGCGGGTAGTCCCCGCACACCACTGCCGCGCTACCGACAAGGTCTCGGGTGTTAGCCCGGGAGACTACGAGATCGCCACGTCTTACCACGGTTGAAGGACGCGGCTCCAGGTCTTCTGGGAGTACCTTATTTTCTTCCGGGCGGAAGAGCCCACGGTTGGCGGCCCCGGCCTTCAGGACTGCCCAGGTCTGGACTCCATCACCGGGCCAAGGAAAACACTGTGGGCTCCACCCTTGCCGAACGGACCGCACCAGATGCTTCAGCCGTGTACCGGGCACCGCCGCCGCAACCTCCGAAAGCTCGTGCTCTACGACAGCTTGACGCCGTTCCTGCAACAGCCCGATGAACCTCTCCTGCGCGGCAATTAGGCTGTCGATCTCCGCAGTCTCACGATCCAGGTAGCCAGTGATCGCACGCTGCTCATGGCCAGAAGGGAGCGGGAGGGGAATGGCGGCTAGCTTCTCGGCTGTCAGATGCGGCATGGAGACGATGTTGCAGTATCTCCGGATGTACCCCGTGGCACGCAGGGCAATCAGATAGTAGGTAAGAAAGCGTCCGTCGTTCCCAGCATTCGGCCTGATTCGGTTGATCGAGTTCTGAAATCCCCAGCCTTCAAGGTCTTCACCGACGTACGCGGCACGGCCAAAGCCACCCTGTCCGCCCTCGACCACAACGACGTCGCCCTGTTGCAAACTCAGATCTTTCAGTTCACGGGGCGAGAACCACATTTCCTTCACGCCGTCCAGCGAGAGCACGCCGTCAGGCTGGACGTTGGCGGCCCTCATGTATGGAGCCAAGGCATCTTGCCCAGCGCCTTTCGTCTGGAGCATCTTGCCTAGGGTGACGCTGCCCTGATGCTTGACCTGACCGAATGTCCACGGCGGCTGGGTGTCTCCCCAGGGAAGAGGGGTGCTCACTTCCCCTCCTCCACCTTGCGCAGCAGGCCGAGGATCTCCTGCAGGGACTCGTCGAGGTCAGCGTCAATGTCAGCAAGAGCACGCGGAGGCACGTACTTGTAGAAATGGAGGGGGAAGGGAATTTCGTAGCCCACCTTGGTCTTGGTGTAGTCGATCCAGGCGTCCTTGAAGTGGGGCTTCACCTCTGCTTCGAAGTACGCCTTGATAGTGGCCTCCTTAGCGTCGTGGCTCTTGGGGTTCCCATCCCAACCAAATGGAATGTTTTCGGTATCGCGAAGGGGGATGTCGGGCTCTGGCTCGCCCTTGTTCTTGCCGGACGGGAAACGGCAGATGTCGGCGCTATCGTCGCGCTCGCCGAGCGTCTGCCACAGAGCCTTGCGCTGCGCAGAGGTTAGGTTAATTCCCCGCGAACCGAGGTGCTTGCCCAAGTCGGCGAGAAATTTCTCGCGGTTGAGGTATTTCCCCCCATTGAAGGAGATGAGGGCGCCGCTGAGGCCATCGACGTCACCGAGGGACTTGTGCTCGCTAACGAGGGAAACGCGCTCTGGGGTCGTCTCGAAATTTCGGCGCATGGGCCGTTCGACGGTGATCTGCCAGGAGGCGAAATCGAGGTTATCGAAGATCTTGGACGTGTCCGAGGACTCCATGGCCGCATACTGCTGCAAAACTCGCTCACGAGCGGCCTCGTCGATCTCAACGCGCTTGGAGCCCAACGACTTGCGCATCTTGGCGCCCAGATCGGTGGCATCGATAAGCTGCACCTTGCCCTTGCGTTCGGTGCGCTTTTTGTTGTCGAAGACCCACAGGTAAGTGGGGATGCCGGTGTTGTAGAACATATCGTTTGGCAGCGCGACGATGGCTTCGATCAAGTCCTTCTCCAGCAGCCATCCCCGGATGCTGCTGGAGCCGCTCCCGGCACCGCCGGAGAACAGGGGAGAGCCATTCAAGACGATGCCGGCGCGGGCGCCGCCGTCCTGGCTGTCAGCGGGGTTCATCTTGGTGATCGCGTGTTGCACAAACAGCAAAGCACCATCAGACGTCGGGGGCAGGCCAGCTCCGAAGCGACCGCTGAAGCCCTTCTTATGTTCCTTCTCCACGTCCTCGGCGATGTTCTTCCAGTCCACGCCGTAGGGCGGGTTTGAGAGGATGTAGTTGAACTTGTCGTCTGGGAACAGATCGTTGGTCAGGGTGTTGCCCAGGACAATGTTCTGGGGATTCTGGCCCTTGGCGAGCATGTCGGAGCGGCACATGGCGTACGACTCGGATCGCAGTTCCTGCCCGTACAGGAGAAGCTCCGCATCCAAGTTCATGCGCTGCAGGTGCTCCTCTGCCACGCTGAGCATGCCGCCGGTGCCGACGGTGGGGTCGTAAATGCTGCGGATGGCGTCGCCGGCCAGCGCGTTATCGTCCTCGGCGAACAGCAAATCGACAAGCAAATTGATCGCGTCGCGTGGCGTGTAGTGATCACCGGACTCAGCGTTGGACGACTCGAAGTCCATGTAGATGAGGTGCTCGAACAACTCGCCCATCTTGGAGTTCGGCACAGTCTCGGGAGATAGGTCGAGGTCGCGGAACTGGCGGACAATCGTGGCGAGGATGCCGCCCTTCCTCATCCGCTCGATGTGCTGGGGCAGGTGGAAGTTCGCGAAGACGTCGATGTCCTTGCTGAACCCGCGCACGTATTCCAGCAGGTTGTCGGCCATGTCGTCGCCGGAGTCGTACACCGTGGCCAGGGTGTGCGTCGTCGTGTTGTAGAACTTCACGCCCCCAGTGAAGGACTTGATCATTTTCACACGCAGCGTCTCGTTCGGCTGCTGAGCAACAATCGCGGCGACCTGGGCGCGGTGGGGCGCCATGACGCACTCGAGGCGCCGCAAGATCGTCATGGGCAGGATGACGTCACCCGCCTTGTTGCGGGCATAGACCCCGCGCAGCGTGTCGGCGACGGCCCAGACGTCCTTCTGCAGGTCGACCACTTGAGTTGTCCTTCCTAGCACGGGCGCAAGGCACCCGCTGAGAGACTGACCAGTGACGGTGCTGGTCCGCACACCAAAATGTAAATGGTGCCACTGACAGCACCGGCCCCGTTACAGAAGATGGGCTGACCCTACTTCGGCGGCACGACGACTGGATGGGACGACAACTGACCGCTACTGCCCCCTGCGCCCCACTCGCTGTCGATCGGGCCGGGGGGCAGCGGGCGGAGACCGCTACTCTCTGACTGCTGTGGAGATCCCGGAACCCGCCGGACCGACGTACATCAATCCAGACAAAGTGAACCTGGTGCGGCCCGCATGGAGGATCTGCCCGGCCACCCTGTCCCCGCGCGAGCAGTGCGTGGTCTTCAGCAGACCGTCGTGGGGCGCCCGTTTAGTCCGGTGGATGGGCATCGCTACAGCGGGTGGTGTCGCCGACCAATGGGCGGTTTGGTCGGTCAGCCGGCCGTGCTGTGCTTGTTCTCCGGCACCGGTGGCAGCCAGTGCACGGCTTTGCCTCGGAATGACGCGTGGATCGGCACGAGGTCTGGGCTGCAGGTGTCGTCGAGAGCGGTGACGTTGATGCCAATCTCCGGGATATCGCTATCGATCGCCGCGAGGCGGCTGCCGCAGGTCGGGCAGAAGCCGCGTTTCGCCTCGCCTTCGAAGGTCTCGTACCAGGTCGGCTCGCCGCCTTCACCGGTCCAGGTGACCGTCTGGAATCCCACCCACCACATCACCGGTGTACCGCCGAGCTTTTGACAGTGGCGGCAGGCACAGGTGTGGGGGAAGACAGCTGGACCTCGGGTGGTGAAACGGATACGGCCGCACAGACAGCCGCCGGTACGTTGCCCGGCTGTTTCGGCTCCCTGGGCGTCGGCGGCGGGGGTGGCGTTCAACGCCGTTGCGTTTGGGTTTTGAGTCGCAGGTCAAGCCCTGTTGAATGACGCAACGGGACGTCCTGATAGATCAGCTTGTGTCGAGCAAGAAGATCATCGGGAGTCCCGTTGCAGGAGAAGTCTGTCATCACGCGCACGGTCGAGGCGGCCGGGGGTGTGTACGCGCCCGGCCACTTGGGCGAGCTGACCCAGATCGTGGACTTCGTACTGGTGGACGCGGTGATCGATGAGACAGGGTCACGTGAGAAGCGGCTGCGGCTGCTGCCGTCCCGGGTGGTGGTCTATTTCGTCCTCGCGCTGGCCCTGTTCGAGGACTGTTCCTATCGGGGCGTGTGGGGCAAGCTGACGGCGGGGCTGGAGGGACTGCCGTTGGTGCGTCCGGCGGTCTCCTCGCTGTCCCGGGCCCGACGGCGGATAGGAGCGGCACCGCTGCGGCGGCTGTTCGAGATCCTCGCCGGACCCGTCGCCCACCTCGGGCAGGCCGGCTCGTTCTATCGGGGGCTTCGGACCGTGGCCGTGGACGGCACCTTGCTGCACGTGCCCGATGAGGAGGCGCTCACCTGGCGCTATCCCAAGCGGGCGGGCGAGAGCGTGGAGTTCGGCTACCCGCTGCTACGACTCGTGGTCCTGGTCGAGTGTGGCACCCGTGCCGTGCTGGCCGCCGCGTTCGGCCCCGAGAGTGACGGCGAACTCACCTACGCGGGACGCCTGTTGAGTGTGCTGGACCGCACGATGCTCCTGCTGGCCGATGCCGGCTTCGACGCGAACGAGTTCGCCCGGGACGTCCAGGCCACCGGCGCCCAGTTCCTGGTGCGCTCCTCCGCCCGCCGCATACCCACCCCCTTCCGGCACCTGGACGACGGCTCCTACCTGGCCCGGATCGGCTACGGCGTCCTGCCCGTCATGCTGACCGTCCGCGTCATCGAGGCGTCCGTCACCGTGACCCTGGCCGATGGCACCGTCCGCACCGAGCAGTGGCGCCTGCTCACCACTCTCCTCGACCCGGCCGCCCACCCAGCTGCCAGGCTCGTGGATCTCTACCACGAGCGGTGGCAGTCGGAGACGACGTACTTCTCGATCAAGGCAACGATGCTGGACGGCCGTGTCCTGCGCTCCCGCAGCCTGACCGGCCTCGACCAGGAGGTCTACGCCCTGCTCACCACCTACCAGGCCCTGATCCGTGCCGCTTCCGACACCGCCTGCACCCGGCCCGGCCTGGACATGGACCGCATCAGCTTCACCGTCCTGCAGACCACCGCCGGCGACACCGTGACCACCGCGACCGCGATCCTGCCCCCGACGGGACCCGCCGACCTCGTCGGCACCATCGGCCGGGCCGTCCTCGACGCCCTGCACCCCGCCCGCCACCGGCACCGCGTCAAGGCCCGCACCCGAAAGAACCCCACCAGCAAGTACGGCCCGAACGCCGGACAACACCCCACGACCAGCCAGAACTACACCGTCCACACCACTGTCACGTTCTTCGAGCACGGACTTGCGAGCCGCTCGCGGACGTAAACGCAACGGTGTTGGGGTGGCGTTCATAAGGTGATCTCCCGGGATTTCAGCAAGTTGGGCCCTCAGCGTGCCATCGCTTCTATGGTCGCCAGGGCGCTCTTAGTACGACCCTGGGACTGGTGGGCTCGCATGTTCGGTGCCGCGTGTCTATTCATATGGACGAACGGCCGCCCCTCGTGGGCGGGGATGCGGGGCAGCAGGGCGGGCCGGGGACCTGAAGGCACCGCCCACCGTCCACCAAGCCGATTCCGACAACTTCCACCCGAACGCACCATGAAGCCCCTGCCCAACAGCCCGGGAATCTGTCAACGAGACCATCCCTCCTATGCTCCGGCCGTCGTCTGTCAACGGCCACCGAGACGCCCAGGTGGGGGTCGTGGGACAGCCGGGCGGCGGCGATTGCGGTGGAGCGCGGCCTCGGGGACCGTCAGTGCGCCAGTCTGAGACGTGCCGACTCTGTGGCATGGGAGGCGGATTCGATCAGTCCGAGTTCTCCGGCGAGAGTTCCCACGAAGGCATCGACCGCCTCGATCGCGTGACCTTCCATCGTGTCGGGCTCTGCGAAGTACGCAGCGAACTCTCCTGCACCGATGGTTGCCATGGCGGGCCGGCTGGCCTGGTAGTCGGCCCAACTCGGCCTGTATACGGTGCGTACTCGGTCGAGTTCGGTTTCGTCGATCTCCTCGTGCCGGAGGCTGCGGAAGGTTTGCTGGCGGGCCTTCCACATGGCGATGTGGTGCTGGACAGAGATCGGCCCGAATGGGCCAGGAAGCGCTCGTTCGATCCTCGGCATACCCGGCTGAGTCGACCAGGGCGAGTTCAGCTCCGTGAGGACCGAGGTCAGTCTGTTGATGTCGATCCGCCCGGTCCGCTCGCCCTCCTCGATGACGAGCTGGGCGGCGCGCCGTTGCTTATGGGTGGCTGAGGGGTGGGCAAGTTGCTCGACCAGGGTGCGAACGTTCTGGCCTCGTCGAACGGCGGTCGTCTGCCCGGCGGCGCGTGCATGGGTACGCCAGGCTCGGCGCGCCTGCGGGGTGGGCACGATCGTGTCGTCGATCAGCCACAGGAACAGCACGACGCGGATTAGAGCGCGCTGCGGGATGCGCCCCAGGGGGGAGCGCTCCCGGGCCTCAAGAAGTCTGGTGAACAGCTCGCGTTGCTCGGGCGGGAAGATCCGCGGATCGCTGCCGTGCGCGCTGGTCTTGCGCGGTTCGGGGTTGGCGAGCATGCCGTCCTCGACCCAGGAGGTCACCATTCTGGGACTGGCTTTCACACCCATCGCGAGCGCGTCGGCGACCAGGTCGGCCGACGTTCCCTCGGTCCACGTGGTGGCCTGATCGCCTTTCATGGGGCCGAACTTACATCGAAATTCGAACCCTGAAAGCTGCGTTCAGCACACGTCACCCGTAAGGCTTGGGTCCAGCAGAAACTGCGCCCCGCACCGTATCCCTGCCAGGAACACGCGGTGCGGGGGCAGCCGACACATCCCCTGAACGGAGACCGTCATGTCCCACCGTACGCACCGCCCCGCCCCGAAGCGGCGACGCGCCCGCCACCGTCTTGTCGTGGGCCTTGGGCAAGCAGCGCTCTACGCCGCTACCGCCACGTTGGCCGGCGGGCTGGTCCGCGAACTCCTCCACCTGGTCCACATGTCTGTCTCCTCGTGCTGACCTGAACAACAGGGAGATGTCGCGTCCGTGCCAGCCGTGCGCGGCATCTCAGCAGCGTCCCGCTACGGGAACCGACTCGATCGGGCTGTCCACCCCACGCGCCCACGCAAAAGCCCCCGGAATCATGGAATCCGGGGGCCTTCAGCGATGTGGGCGGGCAGGTTAGTTTTCGTCGGTGGAGTCGTCCGTACGACGTCGGCGGGCCGCGTAGAGGGCGCCTCCGCCGGCGGCGATCAGCACTCCGGCGCCGCCGATCATCCACGGGGTGGCGTCCGCGCCGGTGTGCGCGAGCGAGCCCGCAGGGGTGGGGGCCGCGGTGCTCGACGCGGTCTCGTCGGTGGTCGGGGTGTCCGTGGCCGAAGCCGAAGCCGACGGGGCCGGGGTGTCCTCGTCCTTGCCGGGCTTGTCCGGCGTGGGCCGGTCACTCGGCTTGTCGGTGGGCTTGTCGCTCGGCTTGTCGGTGGGCTTCTCTTCGGGCGGCGGGGTGGTGGCGGTCTTGGCGTTGGTGACGGTCACCGTCACGGGATCGCCCGGCTTGGCCTTGAACGCCTGCGACGGCTTGTAGATCTCGTAGCCGTCGGGCGCCTTGACTTGCTTGACCCAGAAGTCGCCGCTGGTACGGGAATTGAGGGGCAGCTTGCCGCTTGCCGTGCCGTCGGAGCCGGTGGTCAGCGTCAGGAGGGTCTTGTCGCCGCTGCCGATGTTGACCGTGGACCCGGCCAGCAGCTTGCCGGTCTTGTCGTCCTTGGCCTTCAGCAGGACCGAGGCGTCCTTGAACGGATCCACGATCGTCAGGGGCGTGTCGGCGCCGGGCGTGACGATCACGTCCTGGTCGTCGACAGTGTCATGCAACGGGCTGCCGCTGGAGGTCTCCTTGAGACGGTAGACCCCGGGAGCGAGGTCCTGCAGGGCGAGCTGTCCCTGGGCGTTGGTCTTGCCGCTAGCGGCCTCCTTCCCCGCGGAGTCGAAGAGAGTGAAGGCCGCCCCGGCGAGGACGTCGCCGCCGGGGTCCTTCTTCAGGATGGCCACACCGCCGGACTCCGTCTCGGCCGCGCTCTTCGGAGTCGAGGACGCGGAAGCGGACGGGGTGGGCTCGGGGCTCTGGGCCGAGGCGGTCGGCGCCCAGGACAGGCTGCCGGTCATGGTGGCGGCGACGGCCACAGCAGCTGGAAGGGTGCGAACGGAGCGGATGCGCAAGTAGGGACTCTCCAAGGGAACGCGTGCGGTTGATGGAGCAGGGTGGTGATTCAGCGGGAGCGGCCAGGCGCCGGACGCGGAGGTGCTGTCGCCGGGGCGGCCGGTGAACGGGAAGGCGCGGTGATCGCGTATCTGCGGGCTGCGGCACGGACGAGCTGCTGTTGCTGCTGTACGGGCAGCTGCTCGATGCCGGACAGGCCCTGGGCGATGGCCAGACCGAAGGGGGAGCCGGCGTCGATGCCGGCGGCCTGCACGATCTGCGCTGCGGCCTCGGCTTCGACCAGGACGCCGTAGGTGCTGGGGACACCGAGCATGTGCTCGGCGTGGTCGCGGGCACCGCCGAGGACTTCGGTAAGCGGGACGTCGTCATCGTTCAGACGGTCCTCGACGATGTCGAGGAGGGTCAGCGTCGCGCTGTGCAGCCGGTCACGGAACGCAGGATCCGTGATCCAGAATCCGTTCGGGACCGACGGCGGAGGCGGGCCAGAGACCGCGGTGGCCGGCGGTGGCTGTCGGTGCGAGGGGAACCATCGGGGCGGGGACATCCGGAACTCCGTGGCGAGGTAGGTGGTCAGCGGCTGCGGGGCGAAAACGCGGTGGTGGGTGTGGGCTGGGTGACCGGTCGGGCTGGCGGTCGGGACACGGCGGGCTCCGGGAACCAGACGTGGGCGTACTGCTCGATCGCGGTGCGCAGCCCCGTGCCGTCCGCGCCGTGCCACGGCGGCTGGCTGCTGTTTGCGTGCCAGTCCCGGATGACGGCGTAGCCGTCGCGGCCGGCCACGAGCCCGCGGGCGGTGTCGCGGCGTTCAAAGGTGCCGTGGTCGGCGAAGCGAAGGATCGCGGTGTCGAGGACACCCTGCTCGGAGTGGACGACACGCAGGCGCAGTCCGTCGTACTCGCCGTGGCGGATGGTCGGGGCGAATCCGATGCACAGCCGCAGCTCCGAGTTTGGCTGCGGGGCTGCGTACAGGGCGTCGCCGACGATGGCGTACTGGTAGAAGGGCAGTTCGAGGACGTCATCGAAGAACTGCTGTGCGTGAAGGGGCACATGACCTCACAGGCAAAGGGGGCGATCTGGCAGTCAGCGGCGCGGGCTGGAGGGACGGGCGGGCAGGAGCGCTGAAGGGGTCGTGGTGGTGCTCCAGCGCGGGACGCTGCGCGTGGTGAGTGCGGGACGCCGTCTCGGCGCGGTGCGGTGGACGTCGAGGGGTGTGGGCACCGGGGGCGGCGGCGGTGTGACGGGCACGAGCTGGGCGTGATCACGCAGTCCGCGCGACAGGAAGTCCTTCCAGCGCGGCAGCGGCGCGGGGTCGGACACGCTCTGGGTGATGGCCTTCACCAGTGGCGTCGGGGTGTTGGTGGAGGCGGTGGCGTACCAGCGGGCGTATCCGTTCTTCGGGCCGCCCCACATGTACCAGCGGGCCTCCAGCGTGGTGAGTTCCCTCTCCGCGTCGAGCCGGCCGGTGGCGTATTCCAGGCCGGCCATCCCGTCCGGGGTCTGCAGTTCCATCACACCCCACCGTGGATGCTGGATCTGCCAGCCGCGGTTGATCAGAGGGGCGACCGCGTTGAAAGCGGCGAGTTCGGGGTCCGTGGGGTCGGGCTGGGCGAGGTAGCGATCGGCCCCGTCTTGATATGCCTGGGCCAGGGCCCTGGTGAAGGCGGCGACGAACTCGGTAGGACAACTGTCATTGAAACTGACGCCCCAGGCGGGCGGCCCGAAGCGGTCCACATAGGCGTTGATACGCCACAGTCCGTCGTCGTCGCCTTCGGGCAGGAAGCCGAGACGGACCTTGTGGTCGGGGGCGTTGAGGTAGGCGTTGCCGAGGTCGTCGTGGGTCAGCTCCCAGCCGAGCTGCATCAAGGGCTCAAGGGCGGGGTCGCCGATGCCGGTGGTGCCGGCCAGGTAGCGGGGGAAGACGTAGACATCGCCGTCGATGTCGAGGTCGAGATCGGTCAATTGGACATCCGGGAGGGTCGGGGCGGGCGCGCGGGGAGGCTCTAGGCGGGGGTGACCTGGACGGCCAGGTGCCGGTACGCCTCGGTGGAGCGGGCCTGCGCGTCTGCGGCGTTGGCGCCGGTGGTGATCAGGTAGCCGATGCGGGCGGTGAACATGTCGCCGCCGTCCTGCGGCAGGACGAGGAGGTCGCCGACTTCCCGCTGGAAGCTGACGCGCTCGAGCCAGGGGAATGTGTCGTCGAGACGGCGCTCGGTGAGGGTGCCGGAGTAGGCGGGGTAGACCAGCCGGATCGCCGCCGCCCGGCTGCGTGTCGAAGTGAGGTCGGGAGCCAGTCCGCAGGCCACGTCAGCGGCGGCGCGGGGGAGGTCGACGCCGGTGGCCAGGCGCACGAGGTGGCCGATCATGTCGCCGCCCAGGCGGGCGTTGACCTCGACCAGGCGCGGGCGCCCGTTCACCAGGCGCACCTCGACGTGCTGGACGCCGTCGGTGATGCCGAGCGCCTTGACGGCTGCCGCCGCGACGGGGGCGACCTGGGCGAGCAGTGGGTCGGCCGCGTCGACGCAGTGGGCGACCTCTTCGAAGAACGGCGGGTCGCCGAGGGTCTTGCGGGTGACGGCGACCGCGGTGGTGTGGCCGCGGTACGTGACGCACTCGACGCTCACTTCCGGGCCGTCGAGGAATTCCTCCACCAGGACGTGGGTGCTTTCGATACCGTCGCGCGCTCCCGCCGAGGCGAACTCGAAGCCGGCGGGCAGTTCCTCCACGCGGTCCACGCGGATGACGCCGATGCTGGCGGCGCGGGCAGCGGGCTTGAGGACGATGGGGTAGCCGATGGTCTCGGCGGCAAGCGCTGCCTCCAGCAGTGTGCGTGCGGTCATGGAGGAGGCCGAGGGGACTCCGTGCCGGGCGAACAAGGTGCGGGCGGTGGCCTTGTTGCGGGCCGCCTCCATCACCTCCGGGCTGTTCGTGGGCAGGCCGAGCCGGCGTGCGAGGCGGGCGGTCTGGGTGAGGTACCACTCGGTCCACGTCGCCACGCCAGCCAGCTGGTGGCGGTCGGCCAGGGCCCGACCGGCCTGGGCGAGCGCCTCGGCGTCGTCGGGGTCGGCGATCTCGAAGTCTCTGATGAATTCCTTTTCCCACGTGGGCTCGCCGGGGGTGATCAGCACGATGTCGTAGGACGCGGCGACGCTTTCGAGACAGTAGCCGCGGTACGCCTGCGCCTCCGATCCGGAGGTCGTCGAGACGAGGATGGTGCGAGAGGGCAAGGAGGCACTCCAAAGTGGATGAGCTGAGGCGTAGTTGAGAGATGACGCGCAGGAGTTCAGGGGGTGCGGCGGCGGCGCAGCTCGAAGGCGGGAGCCCAGTGGGGGTGGTCCTCGATCAACTTGCGGGCGTAGAACGCGGTGTAGTTGTTGTTGAGGCCGCGCACGCCCTGGGGCAGCCGCCACCGCAGTTCTTCGAAGAGGCCCTTGAGCCCGATGCGGGTGGCGCCGGCGGCTATCCGCTCGGCGGTCAGCCGCTCCAGGGCCCGGTAGACGTAGGGGTGCTCGCAGTCGAAGGCCAGGAACTGGTCGGTGAGCGTGGGCCGGGAGCCGGCGCGAAGCGAGGGACGAAACACCGGCAGTACGGTCTGGGTCGCCGTGGCGTCGGTCGTGGGCATCGGATGGGTCTCCAAGGTGAACGGTGGGGCGGCCGGCAGGTCAGGCGAGGGAGGCGCGCAGGCCGGGAAGGGTGCGCAGGCGCGCGAAGGCGATGAACAGGCCGAGGGCCTGCAGAACGGCGCAGCCGGTGATCACGTGGCCGAGCAGGGTGGGTGGCACAGCGGCAATGAGGACGCCGGCCACCGGAAAGGGCAGCAGGAGGACGAGGATCGTCAACGAGAGGGTGCTGCCGAACACCTCGGCGGGGATGAGGTGGGAGCGCAGGGTGCGCAGTACGACGGTCATGCCGCCCTCGCCGGCCATGAGCACCGCGATCAGCACGAGGTACGCGGTGTAGGTGTGGGTCAGTGAGACGGCCAGGCAGGCGCTGGCGGCGATGGAGGCGGAGAGAGCACCGACCGGCCATAGGCCCCACCGGTCGATGGCGCGTCGGCAGACGGCGACCGTGACCAGTGTTGCTGCGGCGGCTACGGACCAGATCACACCCACGTCGGCGCTGGAGTGTCCGAGCTGCTTGACCACGATGACCGGGGCCGCGGCCTGGAGGAGGCCGACTGCCAGGTTCGACAAGGTAAGCCCGGTGATCAGCCAGGCCAGCGCGGGGAGCGACTTGAGCGTTGTCCAGCCGGTGTGGAGCCCCTTGAGGATGGGCTCCGGAGCGGTGGTGTGCTGCTGGGCGGGTTGCCGGGGGGCGAACGCGCAGGCGAGGAGGGAGAAAGCGGCGATCGTGGTCAGCATCCCGGATGCCCCGGCCTGCTCCAGGAGCAGGCCGGCGAGTGCGGGGCCGGCCAGGGTGCCGACCTGGTCGATGCCGAGCAGTACGGACTGCACGCGGTGGGCACGCTCGCCGGCCGCGCGGCTGGCCACGCCGCCCGCGGTTTCGGCGGCGATGTAGGAGAACTCTGTGAGCACGCCGGTCAGGGCGGCGAGCGCCATGACCGTGATGATGGTGCTGAGACCGCCCTGTAGTTCCGGCAGGGCCAGCGCGGCGGCCAGGACGAAGACTGCTCGTGACCCGGAGGCGAGGCGGAAGACGCGGGTGGTGCCGTAGCGGTCGGTCATCGCCCCGGCGAGAGCGAAAGCGCCGAGGCGCGGGATCCACTCCAGCGCGAACGCGAGACCGGTCAGTGCGGCGGAGTTTGTGGTGGCGAGCACCAGCAGGGGGATGCCGTACGTGGTCATGGCGAACGCGCCGGCGTCCATGCTGCGGGGCAGGTAGATGCCGCGCAGCAGGGTGGGGACCGGGCGGCGGGCATGCCGCGGTCCGACACGGGTTCTCACGCAGCGCGCCCGCCTTCCGCCGGCTCCTGAGAGGAGCGGGCGTCGGCGTGATCCAGGGCGCGGGGGTTGGACTGCAGCCAGTCGGTCAGGGCATTGCGAGGTGCCGATGGCTCCGGCGACGGCCCGCTCGGGTGCGGGTCGCGGCTGTGCAGCTGGAGGGTGTGCTGAACCCGGGTGACGAAGTCGACGGTGACGGCAGGGAATTGGCGGGCGCGGGCCCAGCGGGCCGCGGTGTCGTAGACCTCGGCGAGGGCCTCGCCGCTCTCGGTGAGCCGGTAGCGGTCGGGGGTCGTTTCGTCGGAGTGGACCAGGTGGAGGGCGCGGGCGGTGTCGATGGCGTGGCGCAGTTGCCCGGGAGTGAGGTCGCCGAAGGCACCTTGCAGGCTGCCGCGCCGGTGGCTGATGGGCCCGTTGTCGTCGATCTCGGTGATCAGGCGTATCAGGCCAGGCAGGGTGAGGGTCCGAATGGCGCGGCGTTCGCTCAGGAGGCTGTCGGGCAGGGCGCGGGTCATCGGCGCGGGCCTCCTGTCGGGGAGACCGGACGGGCGGGTATCTGGTGGGAGAAGAGGTCGCCCGTTTTCCACGCCGGGCTGTCCGAGGCCGTGGTGGTCAGGGCGGGGCCGGCGGACCGTACTGCGGGAGCTGCGGGTGTCGTACGCCGCGACGGGGTGGTCGCCCAGGGGCCGGAACGGTTCTGCGACGGGGCCGGGCCCTGCCCCCGAGGTCGGCGGGCATCGGTCTCGGCGGGCGGGGCGGCGGCCCAGGCGGAGATCGCCTGGAAGACGGGGGAAAGTGCCCGGCCGCTGGCGGACAGCTGGTAGTCGCCGGAGCCGCTGGCCGTGATGAGGCCGTCGGCGGCAAGTCGCTCCAGCGGCTTGTAGACGGCGGTCAGCCCGTAGCCGGGCATGGCTTCGGTGGCCAGGGTCTTGGCGGTCGCGCTGCCCCGGGCCTGCAGGGACCACAGGATCGGGGTGGCGTGCCGCGGCGCGATCAGGGCGAGCGCGTCGTCGATGTTCTGGGCCGGCGGGATCCGCTCGGGCTCTATCTCGCCGGTGGTCTTGTTGGCGACCGTGTCCTTCTCCAGATACGTGTCGCCCCAGGACGCGATCGTGGCGAGGACCGGCATCAGAGCAGCGCCGCGGCTGGTGAGGCCGTAGGTGACGTGGCGTGGGGCGTACTCCGTGCGCTCGACCACGCCGGCGCTGGTGAGGTGGCGCAGCCGGGGGTGGAGCTGGCCGTCCGCGAGCCACGGGAGCCGGGGCTTGATCTCGGCGTAGCGCAGTGTCTGCGAGGAGAGGGTCATCAGCACCCACACGCTCCAGCGCGGGGCGAGGAGATCCAGGGTCTTGGTGACGCCGGAGAGGTCGTGCGATGCGGAGGGGGGCGGCGCGGTGGTGGCCAAGGAAGGGGCTCCTCAAGCGGTACGAGTGGATCAGCGGGTGCGGGAGGCGGCGGCCGTCGGGGCTGCGGGCACGGGCGGAGCCGGGGGTTGGGTGTCCGGGGCCGTGGCGCGGCGCAGGCCGCCCAGGACGGCGCCGGTGCTCTTGGCGTAGGCGTCGCGGGTGGCGACGGCCTCCGCGATGCGGCGGGCGCAGTCGAGGATGTGGCCGGCGTCGAACTGGCCGATCTCCCTGTCGGGGGAGGTGAGTTTGCGCAGGCGTTCCAGCTGGAAGGCGATGTTGCGTTCGGCGAAGGCCAGGGCGCTGTGGTTGCCGGTCAGGGCGGCGAGCAGGGTGCTCTCGGGGGAGTCGGCGAGGGCTTCGAGTTCAGCGAGCGGCTGTCCGTACAGCGCCTCGATGCGCTGGGCGATGATCTGAGAAACGGCGTGGGCGGAGTCGTCTGGCTGGGGCAATCGGTGTGGCTTTCAGGGGCGTCGGGCCTGCACCGCCCCGGCTCGGGGTCCGGGCGGGGCGGGCGGCGCTGTGGCGGTGACCTTGGGTCGCGGCCCGGCGCGCGGAACGTTCGGGTGGCTCGGCGGCGGCATGGTGAGGAGCAGCTCGTCGAGGGCGGATCCGTAGAGGTCGCAATTGGCCTCAGCGGCCTCAATCCACTGGTCGTGACGGTGCAAGTCATCGCTGGACAGCTCGCCCATCTGGCAGTCGGCCTCGGCGATGTTGTGCACCCGCTCCAGGTGCTCCTCGGCGACGGCGAGGAAGCTCCGCAGTTCCAGTGCGCACTGGAGTGCGGCATTCGCCTCACCGCAGGCTGACTGCGCGTACAGCGCGTCCACTTCGGCGCTGAACGCTTCCTGCAGTGCCGCATCGCGGCTGGTCGATTTGTCGATGACGCTCACCGCGCTGCCCCTCGCGCTGTCGTGTTCCGCGCGCTGGGCAGCGTGGGCGGGGAGGTGGGCAGGGCCGGAGCACGGCGGGCTGCGGGGGACGCACCGCGCCACGCGCCGGGGCCTCGCTTGCCGGGTGCGTTGGGGTCGAGGAGGTAGTTCACGACCATGGCGCGGCCGTCGCGGGAGGCGACAGCGGAGTTGACCTGGTGGGCCAGCTCCATGACGGGATCGTCCAGTACGTCGGCCGGCTGGGTGCCCAGCGCCTCGACGAGCGCGTCTTCCGCGGTGTCGAGTGCCTGCTGCGTTTCGGTGAGCAGGCCGTGCCAGTGCACGAGGGTGGTGGCCTCGGGGTTGGCCTGCGGTGCCGCCTCAACCGCCCGGCGCAGGTCGGCGATCGGCATCTGGAATCGGTCTTCGATGCGCTCGGTGAGGACGCTCATCACGTCTTCGCTGGTGTCGGGCACAGCGTGGCTCCCTTCATTTCGAGGATCCGGTGCAGGAATGGGAAATTGAGGCGCGGCTGGTTAGTCCAGGCACATGTAGACGGTCCGGTAGACGTACGTTCCGGACACCCAGCCCGTTACGCCGGTCTTCTTGTCCGTGATGTAGACCCACGAGCCGGTCTTGGTCTTCTTGTGGACGGTGAACTTGTGGGTCCGGTAGAGGACTCCGACGGCGGTCGACTTCGACGACGCCTTCGAGCGGATGGTGACCGCGCTGGTCCCGTGCACCTTGTACGGGTCTGCCTTGTGGCACGAGGTGGAGGCAGCGACAGCGCCCGGAGCTGCGGCGTTGGCGGCCGTAGCGGTGACGGCGGGCAGCGCGAGTGCCGCACAGACCGCTGCGGCAGCGGCAACGCGAGTAATGCGCAGGGAGTTTGTCCTAACTGACGATGGAGAGGGAATGCGGAAATAGCCCCAGGCGGATGCCGTACGGGCTGATAACAAGAGTCCGCAGAATCCCCGGTTTCGGTAACCGGGGATTGCGTGCTATGTTCCGCGCCGCCTCACACGCACCGTGCGGCATTCCGTCGGTTTCGAAGACAGAAAGGCGTGTGCGCTGAGGGGAGTTCAGCGGCTCGGTCCGGGCGGCGGTGCGGGGCGGGCCGGCACGCCGGTAGCCGCAACAGTGGTGTGCCGGGCCGCAGGTGAGGCTGCGGGCAGCGGCGGCTTGTCGCCCCTCCAGTGCGCTTCCCACCACTGGGTGGCGGCCTCGAACGTCTGGAAGCCGCCTTCGCGCAGCGTGTGTGTCCATGCGTCGCTGTCGACCTCTTCGAGCAGCACGCGGAAGGGCAGCGCCGCCTTCTCGTCGAGGGCCCGCAGCAGCACGGTGGTCTCGATCGGCTCGCTGTCGTACGTGTAGCTGGTGAGCAGCGCGAAGTGGTCGCCGTCACTGCGCAGACGCTTCTCCAGAACGCGGGTGGCGTCGTTCGCGGGGGCGGTGCCCATACCGTCGGGCAGGAGGATCTCCTCCTCGGGGCAGCCGCGGGCGACGAGCCAGGACTGCGCCATGGACGGCAGCGGCAGCATCTCGCTGGCGAAACGGAAGGTGCGGGTCGCCGGGTCGCGCTTGAGGTGCAGGGCGGCGATCTGGGGTTCCCCGGGGATCCCCCAGGTGACGGCCCGGTTGTGCATGACGAAGAAGCTGTGCTCTCCGTCCGCGCTGTGGTGCTCGGCGAGCACGGTCATATCGTCCTGCTCGATGCCGATGCTCCCCCAGAACTGTTCGGCGACGTTGTTGTTGACGGCTTCGTATCCGTCGAGACGGAAGTCGGGTTCGTAGCTGGGCATCGTGGCTTTCGTTCGATGACGCCTGGGCGCCGTGCGCGTGGCGTGCACAGCGCCGTTCAGCGGCGGGGACGGGAAACGGCTGGAAGGGCCGGTGGCGGAGAGGGCGCGGCACTGGGTGGGCCGGCGCGGCGGGGAGCGGTCAGGGCGGCTCGGCCGGCGTCTGTGAGGGTGACGGGCTGTCCGGCCTGCATCGGGTGCGAGCTGTCGCGCTCCACGAGGCCGTTCGCCTCCAGGCGCTGCAGCTGGGCGTAGGAAATACGGGTGCGCGTGGGCGTCGCCACGGCCAGCCGGTGGGTGACGAGGTGTTCGTGGAGCTTGGCGCCCTGGGCGATGGCCAGCAGGGCCGCGACGTCCTTGGTCGGGATCTGTCGGGGCACCTGCCGGGGAGCGCCGGCCTCGATCGGCTCCAGAGCGGCGGCGGCAGTGGTCTGCTTCGCCTCTCGTAGGCGGGCGGCCTGGGCCAGCTGGTCGAGGGTGCGGTCGATCCGGGTGAACAGTGCCTGGTCCACGGGCAGATCGCTGGAGGCGAGACGGGCGAGCCGGACGCGGTAGAAGCCGACGTCCCGCTCGGCCGCCACGAGGTCGCGGTGAGCATCTGCCAAGGCGGCGTGCGGTGCGTCGAGGAGACCGTCGTCGCGGTGCTGCCGCAGCTCCTCGACGCTCCGGCCCACCGCGGTCTCGATCCGGTGATCGAGGGCGGTCCGGGTGAGCCGGTCGGGAGGGGATGAGGTCATGGCGGAGGGATTTCTGGATCCGGAGCAGACGCGTCCAGAGCGACACGGACCTCGACGTACGCGCCGTCGCGGGTGTGCCGGGTCGGGCCCAGCCTGTCCATGAGGCGGAGCATCGCTGTGTTGGACGCCTGCGTGAACGCGGCGAGGGTGTGCGCTCCGCGCGCGCGGGCGACGGCCGATGCCTGCCAGGCAAGGGCCGTGCCGATGCCCTGACGGTGCCGGTCGTCGGCGACTTGCAGTCCGAGGTCGGCGACGCCTGGCTCCCGGCTGACGGGCCCGACGCAGACGAGGGCCAGTGGCCGCCCGTCGGCGCCGAGCCCGATCCAGCATCTGGCCTGGTCGAGCAGCCGTGTCAGGTCACGGGGCAGAAGGCGAGTCCGGCCCCAGCGGCGCAGCAGGTTCGCCTCGGAGCACTGCTCGTGGAAGGCGGCGACCAGGTCCCCGTCCGCCGCCGTCACCAGGCGGGTCTGCGCAAGGGCGGGGTGCGTCAGCAGGGTCAGTCCGCGAGGGCGCCCAGCAGGTCCGCGCGCCAGAACGCCCGGTAGCGGCTGCCGTCGGCCGCCCGCGGCCTGTGGGACTGGACTCCGTGGGAGCGCCGCAGGATCAGGGACAGCCGCAGAGCGTTGAGGTCGGAGTAGCGCCAGCGCGCATCGGCGTGACCGGGCAGTTCACGCAGGCGCTCGACCAGCTCCGCGGAGCTGACGTACTCCGGGGAGCCGTGGGCGTCGAAGACATCGAGGCAGGCGTGGACGATGGTCTGCGGGCGACTGGGACAGGACAGGAAGTCCTCGACCGCCTCCTCGTGGAGGTCGTCGAATTCGTCCATGCCCTCCAGGTCCTCGAAGTCCTCGAAGCCCTCGAAGTCCGGGTCGAAGTCGGGCTCGTCGTCCGCCGCCGGGTCGTACTCGCCCGGCGGGTCGGGCTCGAACGCGGCGGCGCAGCAGCAGGAGGTGGACAGCAGTGCGCTCAGCTCGGCCCCCGCTGCCATGCGCTCGACGAGCAGGTCGGTCAGCGTGTCCAGCTGCTCGCCGGCGCTGACCCCGGGCAGGTCGGCGGCGGCCAGCTCGGCGAGCTGCCGGTCGAGTTCCTGGATCTCGACGAACACGTTGAGGATGGCGCGGTGCTGCGGGTTCTCGGTGACCTCGGCCGGCGCCAGTACGGCGGCGGCGATCTGGTCGATCAGGGTGGGGAACTGCGTCAACGAACAGGGCCCTTCAGGGGTGGGGAAGCGGGTCGGGGAAGGCCGGACACCGCATAGGGCGGTGGACCGGGCTTGGGTACGGACTGCCGCGTGGTCAGCTGCGGTGAGCGGGTGCGAGCGGCATGGGGGCGCTCTCCGAGCGGGCGCCGCCTGATGCCCAGGCGGGCACGGGCGGTGTCGTACACGTCGTGGGCCTCGCGCGGACGTACGGCCACGACGTGGATCTCGGTGGTGTGCGTGGAATTCGCGGGCGCCGGCCGCTGGGCGTAGACGATGCGCCAGGCGTTGCGGTGATCGACGTAGACCTTGCGGCATCCGACGAGATCGCGAGTGAGCTTGGTGCCGAAGAGGCGTGCGTCGACCACGTCCTGGAGCTGGGCGAGGGCCAGGTCCCGGATGTCGCTGGGGGCTTGGAGCAGGTCGGTCAGGGCGCGGGGGTCGAAGGAGAGGCCGAAGGCTGGCCGGTCCTCGCGGCCCGTCATCCGTCGGCCTGGCCGAGTTCGCTGTTCTCCTCGGGCTCCTCGGGCTCCTCGGGCTCCTCGGTCGTGGTGGTGGTCCGGTTCGAAGGCGGCGGGCCGGGCAGCAGGCGGTGCGCGGGCCGGTCCGGGTCGGTCATGCACGCGGACAGCGGACCGCCGGCCGCCCGCACGGTGGCCATGGCGTGGGTGAGGAAGTCCCGGTGCCAGACGAACAGACCGGCCGGCCCCGCCTCCGGGTCCTTGTGCTGCTGGTAAGCAAGCCATAGTGCGTGGAGCCAGGCGACGACATCGGCGTGTTCCTGCCACTGCTCGCACCACGGGGCGGCGGTCGTGACCTCCGCCCCGTAGACCCGGACGAGGAAGTCATCCACCCAGTCGGACAAGGAGTCCAGTTCGTCTTCGTACTCCTCGCCCTCCAGCTCAAGGATCGGGCGGGGCTCGGGCGGGGCTGCCGGAGACGGCAGGCCCGCGAACCCCGACATGCCCGGCATCCCGAAGGCGCCGAACGGCGAGTCCGCAGGCGGTGGCGCGGAGGCGAGGCTGTCGAGCTGGCGGGCCTGCTCCGCGGACTGGTCCAGCAGTTTGCGGACGCTCGCCTCGATGCTTTCCAGGTCGGAGTCCGGAAGCCGGACCGGTTCCATCTCCCCGTCGTCCGGGGGGTTTATGGATTCAGGCACGAAAAAGGGCCTCCTTGAGCCGCAGCCATAGGGCGTGAATTACGGCTCCTACCATCCGGAGAATCCCCGGTTTCGGTAACCGGGACTTGGCTGCTATAACTCTGCGCGCGGCACGAGCGGGCACAGGCACAGCGCGCTCCGAGCCGCGCCGCCCGAGCAGAAGACGCCTCAGACCACCAGGGTCAAGTCGTCCTGGGTAAGGGTCTTTTGCTGCGCCTCGGTGAGCCGGTCGGCAGCGATCTCGGCATAGGTCTTGCTCTTCTCGACACCGATGAAATCGCGGCCCTCCAGCAGGGCCGCGACGCCGGTCGAGCCGGATCCGCAGGTGAAGTCGAGCACCGTGCCTCCCGGCGGAGCGATTTGCACCAGCTCACGCATGACGGAGACGGGCTTCTGTGTGATGTGCTGGCGCGCCTTGCCGCTGGGCTGCGAGGCACTGTAGAGGCCGGGTAGGTAGACCGGGTTGCGGGCCGCATCGATCGGTCCGTTGCTCGCCCAGATGATGAATTCGCAATTCTGGGTGAAGCGTCCCTTCTGCGGCCTGGCCTGCGGCTTGTGCCAGGCGAGCACACCGCGCCAGAGCCATCCGGCGGCCTGGATGGCATCCGTGGTGATGGGCAGCTGCCGCCAGTCGGTGAACAGCAGCGCCGTGCCGCCGACCTTGGTGAGCCGGTGCGCCTCGGTCATGATCTGGGTCAGCCAGAAGCCGTAGCTCCTCTGGTCCATGTTCTCGCCTGTGAAGTCCGGCAGCTCGTGCCCGGCGTCGGCGGAGGTGTACTTCTGCTTCGCGGACCGGGAGGTCCTCTCCTTCGCCGTCCGCCCGCCGCTGTTGTACGGCGGGTCGGTGATCACGGAGTCGACGCAGTTGTCCGGCAGCTCGGCGAGGACGCCGAGTGCGTCGCCCTGGTGCAGGGAAAAAGGCAAAGAGATACCCCAATTCGGTTCGGGTGGGGGGGATAGACGCTCCGGCTCGCCTGGATGAGACCCGTTGGACCGAATGCGGATAAGAAGGCTCCGCGGTCCGCGCAGCGGGAAGGCGAGGGGAGGAGCCAAAACTGTAGGGCACGATCCCCGGTTGAGCGCTATCGACGCCGAAAACCCCGAGACAGAGCCTCGAACAGAGGCGATTTCGGCAACCGGGGATCCGCCCTTACTGTTTTGGAACTGCCCGACGAACACCGTCGATGGCACAGCCCCGTCCCTGCCTTCACGGAGGATTCCCATGTCCTGGCACGCCTGACCCGACGCCCCGTGCCCGTGCGAGCGGCAACTCGCACCCATGCACCCGGGCCCCGATCTACCCACCGCCCCGGCCGTCGCGCCCTTTCCTCAACGACGCACGCGCTGCCGGGACTTCACCAAGGACCTCGCTTGTGACATCGCTCTACCCTCCCCCGCCCCCTCCCCATCCGCCGGCCAGTGACCGTCTGCCGGGAGGCAGGCCGGATTGAAGGGCATAGCCGCCGGCATCGGCGTCGTCGTCCTCTCCCCCCTGCTGCTCGCCAGCACCGCCATGATGATGGCGTCCTCCAGCGAAGCCGCGACCACCGCTTCGTTCAGCGGATGCCTGACCGGCCTCGACACCGCCGAGGTGACCAAGGAAGTCACCAAGATCCTCGACGGCGCCTCCGGCAAGGACATCCACATCCAGGGCCTGGACCTTCCGGCCGAGCAGATCCCCAACGCACAGACCATCGTGGCCACCGGCCTGAGCCTCGACGTGCCCAAGAAGGGCCAGATCGTCGCCATCGCCACCGCGATGCAGGAGTCGCGGCTGCGCAACCTCAACTCCGGAGACCGGGACAGCCTCGGCCTCTTCCAGCAGCGCCCCAGCCAGGGGTGGGGCACCGCGCAGCAGATCCGTGACCCGGTGTACGCGTCCGAGCAGTTCTACAAGCATCTGCTCAAGGTCGACGGCTGGCAGCAGATGAAGGTCACCCAGGCCGCACAGGCTGTCCAGGCGTCCGGCTACCCGGACGCGTACGCGCAGTGGGAGGACCTCGCCACCGCGCTGCAGAAGGTCATCGCCAAGACGTTCCCGAACGCCGGCAAGGACGAGCCCGCCAAGAACAAGGACACGGAGTCCGCGTCCGGCGCCGGCATCTGCACACCGGACAAGGACGGCACGTCCTTCGGGCGGATCCCCGAGGGCAGCGTCCCGAAGGGATACAAGATCCCCAAGGATGCCGACCCCAAGGCACGCGCGGCCATCGAGTGGGCTATGCACCAACTCGGCACGCTCTACCAGTGGGGCGGATCCTGCACCGACTCCCACGGGCCTGACCCGATGGCGCGCTGCGACTGCAGCTCGCTGATGCAGCAGGCGTACGCGCACGCCGACGTCAAGCTCACCCGCACCACATACACGCAGGTCAACGAGGGCAAAGCCGTCTCGGCGAAAAGCCTCAAGCCCGGAGACCTGATCTTCAGCCGCGGCACCGCCGCCCGGCCCGAGCATGTCGGGATGTACATGGGCGAGGGCCTCGTCATCGAGGCACCACGCACATCAAAGCCCGTCCGGATCACTCCGATCAAGGACTGGGACATCCTCGCCGCGCGCCGCGTCCTCTGACGACGCACGCCGCCCGGACACCACCCGGGCGGCCCCGCCGGGCCCGCCTCTCACGCCCCGCGCGCCACTCCCCCCTCCCTTCACCTCTCTTTCGCCGGCCTCTGCCCGGCCCGCGCACGCAAGGAGCCCTGCCACACCCATGCCCATACCTCTTGCAGACCGCGCCGTCGTCTTCCTCGCGTACGACCCAGGCATCTCACCCAAGGGCGGCGGCCTGCCCGGCCTGGCCGTCCTGAAGAACGTCGTCAACTCGATCAATATGTTCGGGATCATCGCCGTTGTCGGCGCCCTTGCCGTCTCACTCGGCGTGTGGGCATGGGGCCACCACACCGGCGGTCACCAGGCCGAGGCCAACGGCAAGAAGGGCGCCGTCGTCGCGGCCGGCGCTGCGCTCGGCCTCGGCGCCGCCAACGGGATCGTGGCGTTCTTCTCCGGCCTGGGGTCGCAGGTCCACTAATGCAGAAACGATTCCCCTCCCTGTCCGGGTACGGCGTGACCTGGTCGGCCAACAAGCGCGTCGCGATCGTCGCCCTGGTCATCACCGCGCTGCTCATCATCGCCGCCACCACCGCGTGGTTCACCGGCCGCGGTGAGCACAGCGAGAGCACCAACGCACCGTCCCAGGAGAGCAGTTCCTCACCCTCCGAGGCCGCCCCGAAGCCCGCGGCCGGGTCGGGTTCGGTTCCCAAGCCACCGCAGATCAGCGAACCGGTCGCCTTCGCCAAGGCAGCAGCGGCGATGCTCTGGTCGTACGACACCCGCGACACCGACCGCGACCAGCAGCTCGCAGGCATGGGCGCGTGGATGACCAAGGAGACCAAGTACGCCGACTGGGCGTCCGTCTCCGGCCAGGTACCCGACCCGCTGTTGTGGTCACGCATGGCCGACCAGAACCAGCACGCCACCGGCACGGTCACCGAAGGCCACTACCCCGGCGCGTTCAAGCAGGCGCTCGCCGAGGCCCCCTCCGCGATCACCGAGGCGTACATCTACGTGGTCACGGTCAACGGGCGGCAGCAGATCGAGTGGAAGAAGGGCGGCGGCGGAGCCGAGGAGCGTGCCGTGACCCTCGCCGTGCAGTGCCGGCCCAGCCACGACTGCCGCCTGGCCGGCATCGCCCCCAGCGTCACGCAGTGACCCACCCCGCCGATAAGTAAGGAGGACGACTTCCCTTGGGTTTCTGCGACTTCCCTCTCGCGGACAAGCTGTGCGCTGTCGGTGAGGCCGTCGATTTCGCGAGCGATCCCGGCAAAGCCATCGGCGACTGGATGGCCAAGAGCGCCGGCGAACTCGCCGCCGCGGCAGCCGACCTGGCAGCCAAGGCTGTCAACGCCACCACCAAGGTGGATTTGAACGCCGGATGGTTCCGCGACAACTACGAGATGCTGCTGCCGATCGGCCTGGTCATCCTGGTTGGGACGTTCTGCGCGCAGCTCATCCGGGCCGCCGTCAAACGCGACGGACAGGCCCTTGCCCAGGCATTCACCGGCACCATGTCGGGCGTCTTGTTCGCCTTTTGCGCCATCGCGCTGACGACGGTCGCCATCGAAGTCGTCGATGCCTTGTCCGACGGCCTGTTCGCCGCATCGCACCTGAACATCGAAACTGCCGTCCGCCGCATCGTGAAGGTGTCCCAGATCGGGGCCCTGTCCGGCCTGGGCTGGCTGGTCGCGGTGTTCGCCGGACTCGGCGCCGCCTGCGGAGCCTTCCTCTACTGGTGCGTCATGATGGTCAGAAAAGTGGGCATTCTGGTCATGGTCACGCTAGCGATCTTCGCCGGCGCGGGCGGCGGTTGGGAGGTCGCCCGCCGGTGGCGCCGGGGCTGGATCGAAGCCACGGCCACCCTCGTGGTCAGCAAGCTGCTGATGACCATCATCTTCGTGCTCGGCATCGCCGCCATGGGCAAGACCGAGGCCAAGGACGGCCTCGGAGCGCTCGCCGACGTCATGGCGGGCATCGTGATCATGGTTCTGGTTCTGCTCTGCCCGTACGCCACGTTCAAATTCGTGCACTGGGCGGCCGAGGGCACGGACGGAGAATCGATTCACCGCGCTGGTGGCGCCGGCGCTCAGCTCGCCCGGCAGCACGCCGAGAAGGCCGGCCGCAAGGCCGCCGCCGCTGCGGCCACCGCCGGCACGGGCGGCGCGGCAGCCGGAGCAGGAGCGGGTGGCGCCCCGCAGGGCCCCGATGCCGCCGGAGGCGGCGGGTTCCCGGGCGACATCGCCGCCAACCCCACCGGGGGCGACAGCGGCAAGGAAGGCCAAGGTTCGCAGGGTTCTTCCGGGGCCGAAGGGCTCAAGAACGGCCTGGAGAAGGCCGTCCAGCCGCCCCCGACCAGTCCCAGCGACGACACCAGCGGTCAGGTAGGCGGTGCCCCCGGAGGGGGCGGCGGTTCCGGATCGCCCTCCGGCGGAGGCAGTGGCTTCATGTCGCAGCCCGGCGCCGGAGCATCCTCGCCCCCGCCCCAGGGCGCTCCACCGGCACCGGACTCAGGCAGCACCTCCAGCGGGACCGGCGCGCCGCCGCCCCCGCCCGCCGGCCTGTAGCCCCTGCCCGACTCCGGGGCGGCACGCGCCGCGCACTTGCCGCCGCGTGCCGCCCCGGCCACCGCCCGCGCACCCCCGGAACGGCCCTTGTCTGATCTCACCGTCACACCGCTCACCGTCAAATTCCCCCACCGGTCGAAGCGCGGCATCCTGCTCGGCCTGTCGCTGCCCCAACTCGTCCTGGTCTCATGCGCGTTGGCGCTTCTGCTGGCCACCGTGGTCTCCACCGGCCTGCTCGGCGCCATCGCCCTGACACCGCTGTGGGCCGTGGTCGCCGCCTTGGTCGCCATCCGTCGACACGGCCGCTCGCTGATCGACTGGGCGCCGATCGTCGTGCGCTTCGCCCAGCGGCGCCGCACCGGCCAGACCCTGTGGCTCGCCCGGCCCGTCACCCGGCCCCGCCAGGACGGCGTCCTGCATCTGCCCGGCACCGCCGCCTCGCTGCGCGTGGTCACCCCCGGCGACTCCGTCAATGGCGCCGCCGCCGTGCATGACCCGCACCGGCAGACCCTGACCGCCGTCGCCCGGGTCTCCAGCAGGGCCTTCGCCCTGCTCGATCCCGCGACCCAGAACCACAACGTGAGCAGCTGGGGACGCGCGCTCGCTGGCATCGCCCGCACCGGACACGTCGCAACCGTGCAGGTGCTGGAGCGCACCGTGCCCGACAGCGGCGACACCCTCTCCCGTCACTGGAGCCAGCAGGGCCACCCCGAGACACCGGTCGCCGGGCAGGTCTACAGCGATCTGGTCGCCTCCGCAGGGCCCGCCGCCGCCCCGCACGAGGCATACGTGGCGATCTCCCTCGACCTCAAGGCCGCCAAGCGACTCATCAGCCAGGCCGGCGGCGGGCTGCCCGGCGCCTTCACCGTGCTTGAACAGACCACCAGCTCCATCGCTCAGGCCGCGCGCAGCGCCGGACTCATGGTGACCGGCTGGCTCTCGGCGCGCGAGATCGCCGCCGTCATCCGCACTGCCTACGACCCCAAGGCACTGTCCGCACTGCAGCAGTGGTCGGAGTCCGGACGGGCAGAAGCCGACCCGGCCGCCGCCGGGCCCGTGGTCCAGGTCGAGGAGTACGACCGGCTCGCCACCGACTCCGCCCGGCACGCCACCTACTGGGTCGAGGACTGGCCCCGCACCGAGACATCCGCCGGCTTCCTGCACGGCCTGATGTTCACCGCCGGAGTCCGGCGCACCCTCTCCCTTATATACGTGCCCCAAGGGCTCGAGTCCGCGATGCGCGACGTCCAGCGCAAGAAGGCCGCCATCATCGCCGACGCGAACGAGAGGTCGCGGCGCGGGCAGGTCGACTCCGAGGCCGACAGCGTGGAGTACGCGGACGTCAAGACCCGCGAGCGCCAGCTGATCGCCGGACACGCCGATGTGGCCCTGACCGGGCTCCTCACCGTCTCCGCCGAGACCGACGCTCTGCTCGACGCCGCCTGCGCGCAGATCGAGACCGCTGCCGTCACCGCCCAGGTCGACCTGCGGCGCTTGAACTTCCAGCAGCCCGATGCCTTCACGCTCGGCGCCCTGCCGCTCGCCCGCACGGCCCTGTAGCCCCCCGCCCGGCCACCCGCCGACGTCCTGCCACCGCGGCAGGAAGGAACTCTTCCCCTTTGACCTCTGCCATCCCCGTCGGCGACGCGTACCCGTACCTGCGGGCCGCCAGCGCCGGCATCCGCCACCACACACGCGCCCGCGCCCCGCGCGCTGAACGCCCCGCCTCACCTGCGGACCGCGTGCACCTCGACGTGCTGCACGCCCATCTGACCTCGCTGCACCAGCTGCTCGACCAGCTCGCCGACACCACCCGGCCGCCGCATCCCGCCGCCGGCCGACATCTGGCCACCGCGCACACCCGGCTGTGGCAGGCCACCGCCGCCGTGCACGACGCCTTCCACCTCCTGCCCGTGGCGGACGCGGCCCCGACGGAAACCGAGTGCCACCCGGAGCGGCTCCCCGAGGGACCGCCCGTCCTGACCATCTGCCAGCGCCACCTCGCCGCCGGCCACGTCGTCCGCCGCAAGACCACTCCGGCCGACCTCAACGCCCCGGCACCCGGCCACACCACCACCTGCGCCCAGTAACCCGCTCCACCGAAAGGCCCTGCATGCGCAAGCTCAAGCGCTCCACCTCCACCGCCGCCCTCCTCGCCGGCACGGCCGCGCTGGCCACCGCCACGCCTGCGTCCGCCGCCAGCTACCACTGCACGACCAGCAGCTACACCGTCGACGACCCGTCGTACACCGGCCCCGACTCCGACAACTGGGACTTCGACGTGCGGCTCTGCGCCAAGCGGAGCGGCGGCTACATCTACACCACCGCCACGGTCAACTGGGACGGCCCCTACGCGGCCAACCAGCACAGCAGCCTCACCTTCAACAAGGCGCGCTTCCACCTGCAGACCAAGAAGTCCACCGCCGGCACGGACCCCGTCGTGAAGTACGCCAACTACACGGGCTTGGAGCACGCGCTCGAACACAGCAGCGGCAACGGCAACGGGAGCTACAAGACCGGAACCCTCAAGACCAAGGCCAGCGGCCGGTACCAGTACCTCGCCGACGGCTACATCGAGCTGGACTGGTCGGGCGACGGCACGGGCTACCGCAAGCCGCTCCTGTTCAGCGCCTCCCCCCGCGTCTGACCCCCGCACCGCTCCAGACCGCCACCTTGTGAAAGCCGCCCTCCCATGAGTCACCGGCCCGATCGTCGAGCCCGCCGCGCCAGCGCCAGCCCCCTGTTCACCCCGCATGGCACCGACCGCGCCGCCCGAAAAGCCGCCCGCCGGCAACTCGCCGAAGCCGCCGCGAAGGCCCGCGTCGAAGCAGCCGCCCACACCACCGGAGCCGGGGCGGAGGAGCAGGAGATGCCGTCGCCGCTCTTCCCGCCCGCAGGCCGCCCCGGCCCGGCGTCCTCCCGCAACAACAAGATCAAGTTGCCTGCCCACCGCATGACCACAGCCACCGCGAGCGGGGCGTACCCCTTCCTCGCCGAGGGCGGGCTGGGGGCCGAGGGCATCTACATCGGCCGCGACGTGCACGCCGAAGCCTCCTTCTGTTTCGACCCATTCGCGCTGTACGGCAAGATCGACGGCTTCACCAACCCCAACGTGCTGTTGGCCGGGGTCATCGGACAGGGCAAGTCCGCGCTCGCCAAGAGCTTCGCGCTGCGCTCCATCGCCTTCGGCTACCGCGTCTACGTCCCATGTGATCCCAAGGGAGAGTGGACGCCCGTGGCGCAGGCGCTGGGCGGCACCTCCATCGCACTCGGACCGGGGCTGCCAGGCAAGCTGAACCCGCTGGACGCAGCGCCGCGGCCCAACAGCGTCTCCGAGGCCGACTGGGCGGGCGAGATCCGCAAAAGGCGTCTGCTGCTGCTCGGCTCCCTGGCCCGCACCGTGCTCGGGCGGGACCTGCTGCCGATGGAGCACACCGGCCTCGACGTCGCCCTGGACGCCGTCGTCACCCGCGCCGCCGCGAGCGGACGCACCCCGCTGCTCGGCGACATCGCCGCCACCCTCAACAACCCCGACGAACTCGACACGGCCGGCGGCGTCATGTCCGGCCGCCTCGGCGACGCCTCCCGCGACCTCGCCCACACCATGCGCCGCCTCGTCCACGGCGACCTCGTCGGAATGTTCGACGCCCCCAGCACCGTGGCCTTCGACCCCAACTCACCCATGCTGACGATCGACCTGTCACGCCTCGGCGGCTCCGGCGACGACACCGCACTCGTCCTCGCCATGACCTGCGCCTCCGCGTGGATGGAATCCGCGCTGTCCGACCCGAACGGCGGCCGGCGCTGGATCGTCTACGACGAGGCATGGCGGCTGATGCGCCACCCCGGCCTGCTCGCGAGGATGCAGTCCCAGTGGAAGCTGAGCCGCGGCCTGGGCATCGCCAACCTGATGGTGATCCACCGGCTGTCCGACCTGCTCACCGCCGGCGACGCCGGATCCCGCGGACGCGCCTTGGCCGAGGGCCTGCTCGCCGACTGCTCCACCCGCATCATTTACCGGCAGGAGACCGACCAACTCCACGCCGCCGCAGCATTGTTGGGACTGACCTCGGTGGAAGCCGACGCGATCTCGCACCTCAACCGCGGCAGGGGCTTGTGGAAGGTCGCCGGACGATCCTTCATCGTTCAACATCTACTACATCCGCACGAATTGGCACTTTTCGACACGGATGCCCGAATGCATTGAACGCCCGTCGAGACGTGCTAACGACCTCACCCGCGATTGAGTTCGTGGCGTGCTGGCCTGGCGGTTCGGCTGGTGGGTGATCAGCAGGCGGTGTCGCGGGAGAGGACGAGCGCGGTGCTGTGTTCGCGGTGGGTGGGCCGCTTGGCGGCGCGGTCGGAGATCAGGGCTGCGATGGCCTGCTGGGTCTCGGGGAAGGTTTCGCGTCGTCCGGTGAACCGTCGTAGTGGGGCCCATTGGCGCAGTTCGGCGTTGGTGTGCTCGACGCAGATCCGGGCTGAGGACTGTCGTCGCCTCGCCTCGCGCCAGGCGTATTTGTCGCCGTCGCAGGCGTCCTCCTTCGGTTTCTTCGGCGGCGCGGTGACCTGGTCGGGGAACTCCTTGGCCAGGCCCTGGTAGCCGGAGTCGACCTTCGCCTTCACGCCGGGACGGGTCCTGAACTGCTCGGCGATGCCCTCGGTGCGCACGGCGGTCTGGTCGTGCATCCGGCCGGGCCGTTCCGCCCCGGAGTAGAGCAGGCGGCCCTGGCCGTCGCTGAACGTGGTGGTCTTGATGGTGTTCTGCCTGCGCTTGCCCGAGATGAACGCCCGGCGCCCGGGGCGGCCGGCCTGCGGGCGGCGGACCTGGGTCTCCGCACCATCGAGCCGCAGCTCGATGTTCTCGGCCTGCGCGTAGGCGAACACATCCTCCAGTGTGCGCAAGCGCAGGCCGGGCCGGTCGGGGACGGCGAAGCCGCGGGCCGCGAGCAGGGGCCTGATCTCCTGGATCGCCCTGCCGATGGTCGAGGAGCCGACGTCGTAGACCACGGCGAGGGCATCTTGGGGCAGGCCGGTGCGCAGGTAGGCCAGAGTGATCACCAGCCGGTCGCGGAAGGCGAGTTCGTACTTCGGTCCCGCCCCGGCCTGCCGACGGCGGTCCCGCCCGCGCCGGTCATGGCGTTCGCCCTCGCACCGTGACTCCCACCTGGGTTCGAGCTCGTCGAGCAACTCGCCGAAGTGTTGGCGGCTCACGCCGCAGAAGGCAGGATGAGACAAGGCCGCGCGGGCCCACTTCTTGATCACACTCGAAGAACCCGCGCGGCCCTCGTCATGTCACGGCCTCGCCCCGATCAATCGCGGGGGAACTCGTAACCGTCCCTCAATCCCCGGATTCCCACCTTCATGGACAACCCAACCAGCCTTCCACCATCCGCCGGCCCCGGCTCCCAGATGGTGCACGAATCCCTCGGCGCCTCGCCTCGGTTCCTTGGCCGCCTGCACACCGAAGGCCCCGAGCTGGTCCTCGCCGATCTCGTCCACACGGCCGCGCGCCACCTGGACCACGTACACGAGCAGTTCACCGCCGCCGCCCGGAACGCGGCATCCGTTCTTACGCGCGCCGCCGCCGGGAACACGTCGATCAACTCCCTGGGTGTCCTGCAGAACAGAGGCACACAGATCGACATCCTCGCCGCACGTCGGGACGACGCAGTCGACCGGCTCAAGGAAACCATCGACGCCTACCGGCAGGTGACAGCCTCCGAGGACGCCGCCTCCCGGGCGTACCGCCCAAGCGCCGTGCCCGCTTCGGCGCCCACGGTCACGCCACCTGCCCGTGTGGCGCGCGGCAGATAGGCCCGCCTCACCACTCCGTCAGGAGCCCATGCCCTCAGCACGCACCGACCTGGACATCTTCGCCGCCGGCCTGGCCGACCGCCTGCCCGGCGCATGGACCAGCGAATACCACCGTCACCTCACCTACCCCGACCAGTTCCCCGTGGCCGAACAGATCTGGGACGCCGGCCACGTCAGCTATGTCGCCACCGAGTTCGTGCTCGGACACGACGCTGTACTGCACGGCCCGGATCAGCAGCACCTCTACCTCGCCGACCGGCCGCGCTATCCGCACCAGTTCGTCGTCGCCCCGCTCGAGCCCGACGACGCCGCCATCAAGCCGCACCATTTCGACGGGGTCGACGAGCCGAACGGCATCGTCGTCCCCAACGATCCCGCGCGCGCCGCAGCCCTCATCGCCCGCAGGGTCCTGCCCCGCTACGAGCAGGCCCGCCAGGCGGTACGCCGCAACGCCGCCGAGCAGCCCGAGCCCCCACATCGGCAGGCTCCGCCGCAGGTCGCCCAAGTGGTAACGCTGACCTGGTACGACGACGGAGCGCTCGGCACGCCGTACGCCAGAGTGCCGGAAGAGGCGCGCATGACGCTGTACGCCCATGGCTTCCAGTACCACCCGCACCAGGCAGCCTTCCTGCTGCCCGCTGCGTACGGCGAGGACGGTCGCGCCCGGCGAATCCAGGCAGTCGCCCTCCGCCTCGCGGAGAAGGGCATCGGCGTAAACCTGCGCCACGCCGCACCGACCACGACCACGGTGCCACCGGCCGCGCCACCCACGGCTGCACGCGGCGCCGTCCGCTGATCACACCGTCCCGTTGCCCCGTTCAGGAGCCCTTCCTGCCCTTCAATTACGACGACAGCAGCCAGCTGCACTCGCTGGCTGAGCACATCCACAACACGGCCGACGAACTGCCGCTGACCAACGCGGTGCACTCCGGCAGCGACAACCTCGACGACCTCGACGACCGGGTCCGCGACATCGCCGGACTGATCACCCACATCACCACCGCGGCAGCCTTCGCCGACCGCACCGTACGCCGCGACCGCAACCCCGAGTCGGACACCATCCGGCTCAAGGTCACCCAGCTCACGCGCGCGGTCGGCGCGCTGGGACACGCCCTGGCCGACCTCGGTGAAGCCGTCGGCCACGCCGGAGCCCTCCACCAGCTCGCCGCCTCACCCCGCTCGACGCAACGCAGCGAGGCCATCGAATCCACGCGCGCCCTGCTGCACGCCCGGATCGACAGCGCCCGCGGTCGGCTCAACAAAACGGGCGCCCGACTCCACCAGGCAGCCGACCGGCTCACCGCTCCGCCGGCCCCGTCCCGCAGTACGAGCCCGAGCGTCACCACCCCCCACCCTCGGCCCAGCCCAGCCGCCTCCCGCACCCGCTGATCCACCCGCCCAAACCCCTGGAGCGCCTCCATCCGCACCGCCCTCCGCGCCCTGCCCCTGCTCGTCTCCGCCGCGCTGCTCGCTACTGCCGCCACCGCCTGCACCAGCGGCGACGACACCCCGGCCGACGCGACGTCCGCCTCCACGCCTGCCGCCCCGAAGCTGACTCCCGCACTCAGTGACGCGCAGGCTCGCGCCGTCATCACCAACTACTCGAAGATCAACAACAAGGCCAACGCGCAGCGTGACCGCGCCCTGCTCGACACCGTCGAGGACGGCCCGACGTACGCGATGTCCGTCTCCGACTACACCGAGACCGAGGGCCTGCCCAAGGCCGCCCGCAAGCCGTACAAGCCGTGGTCGTACGACATCTCCAGCGCCAAGCTGTACATCCCGCGCTTCACGGCCGGCCAGGACCGCTGGTTCGCTGCCGCGCTCTCAGGCGAGAAGGGCAAGGATCCGAGCCGCATCGCCGTCTTCGCCGAGCGGCCGAAGGACAAGCGGTGGGAGATGTCCACCGTCGTCGACCTCGACAGCACGAAGCTGCCGGACATCGCCCTCGACGGAAGCGGCTACGCCACCGCGGTCGCCGCCACCGGCAACAAGCAGCTCGCCGCCGACGCCGACGTGCTGCGCACCGCGGTGATCGACAACTTCGCGACCGGCGGGACGAACACCGGCACCAAGGTCTTCGCCCCGACCAGGGCCAGCAATCAGCAGATCAAGGTCCACGAGGAAACGACCCGCAAGTTCGGGAAGTTGGGCACCACCACCTTCGCCGGTGGCACCAACCGTTTCAAGGATGCCTACGCGCTGAAGACCGCCGACGGCGGCGCACTGCTGCTGTTCGCCCACACCCACACGCAGACCGACGCCGTCGCGCACTCCGGGCTGCAAATCAACCCGGACAAGGACGACAACGCCTGGCTGCACGGCATCCCGCGCACGTCGGTGACGTACACGTTCATCTGCGCCGACGCCGCCACCGTGCCGGCGAAGGCCGCCCCGTCACGCCTGATCGGCTACAGGTGCGCCCGCACCGACGCCTCGGGGCCGCCCGTCGGCTCCGCTCGCACGGACCGCGCCTAGCCGACCGGGAGAGCCCCTTGTCCCTGCCCCACCCTGACTTCGAGCTGTACGACAACGTCGGCCGCTCCACCGAGCAGGTCACCGCCCATTCGGAGAACCGGCCGACCGTCGACGACCTGCACCGTTGGGCCGCCTACGACGCACGAGAGTTCAGCGCATCGCTCCCCACCGGGGACGCCGGTCACAGCATCAGCAACTGGACCCAGCAGGTCTACCGTGCGCGCTCGGCCGCCGAGTTGAACACCGTCGCGCAGGGCGTCCTCGGCGACGGGCACAGCGGTCTCGGCGAGCTGCATCTGTTCTTGGAGGCCGCGGCCGAGTGGTGCGAGCGCAACCAGGAACCGAGCTTCGCCGCCCGCTACCGCCAGCACGCCGAGGAGCTGTCCGCACTCGGTGATCAGCTCGCCTACTTGAGCGAGGACCACCTGGCCAGCACCTACCGGCGCCCGAACCGGTCAGCACCCGCGCAACCCGTCCCGTCCGTGGCGGCGGCACCTGCCACGCCGGCAGCGCCCACGCGCCGCGCCTCCCGCTGACCCACCCCGCCCACGACAGGAAGATCCTCTGTCCACTCGTTCTGTCATCGCCCGCCCCACCGGCACCACCGGCTACGCCGGAACGTACGTCCACTGGGACGGCTACCCCAGTCATCAGCTGCCGCTGCTGCTCGCCGCGCACCAGAACCGGTTCGCCGGTGACACCGACGCCCTGGCCGCGTACCTCATCGACGACGCGCCGGAAGGATGGTCCTACCTCGGCACCGAACTCCTCGACGGAGCACCCGAGGCCCTGCGCCGGCACCTCGTCGGCGGGCACGACGAACCCGGTAAGCGATACCCGGCCCGTGCGAACGAACCGGCGCTGGTCTACACCGAGCGGACGGCATCGCGTCTGAACTGGGGTTATGTCCTCCACTCGCACGGCATCGAGGTGATCGGCGAGCCCGGCGCAAGACGCGGTCCCCTCGTCGCGTGGGGCACCGACCCCCGCGTGCGGTTCCGCGACACCGCCTGTCTGTGGCGGCCCGACCGGCCGATTCCCGCCACCACGCCGCCTCCCGCCACCGCCCGTACTGCTGCCGCCCCGGCCCAGCCGATCCCCGCCCCGGCGGCTCGCCCCCACGCACGCTGACCAGCCCCACCTCCAGGAGACCGATCTGTCCACCCGCGCGGTCATCGCCCGCCCCACCTCCACCGGCTACGCCGGCATGTACGTCCACTTCGACGGCTACCCCGACAGCAAACTCCCGCTGCTGCTGGCCACCTACCGATTCCGTTTCGCCGGTGACCTGGAGGCGATGGCCCGGCACCTGATCGACGAGGTCCACATCGGCTGGGAGCAGCTGGGCACAGATCTCCTCGACGGCGCACCCGACGCGCTGTGCCGCACGCTGACCGGAGGCGACGAGTTCCCCAGCCGTCAGCTCACCAACGTGTGCAACGCCGACGGCACCCCCGCCGAGCGTGAACTGATCACCCAGGACGGCACCGACGGCCTGGAGTGGGCCTACGTCCTGCACGAGACCGGCATCGAAGTGATCGGCCTGCTGGCGTACGACCGCGGACCCGTCGTTGCGTGGGACACCGACCCGCGCAGCCGTATCCGCACCGCCCCCGGCGCATGGAACCCGGAGGCCCCGGCTCCGGTCGTGCCGCCGCGAGCCGCCCCGCGCCTGTCCGCCACCGCTCCCGCATCGGCCCTGGCGCCCCGGAAGTCCGCCCGCCGATAGCCCGGAAGCCCGCACCCTCCTCATCGACGCCCACCCGGAGAAGCTCTCTGTCCCCGCACTCTCACCCGAAGATCACCGTGGTCATCGCCACCCAACTCCGCCCCGAGCGGTTGACCTTCCTCGCCGACATGCATGCCAGCCTGTGCCGCCAGAGCGTCCCCTGGGAGGCGTGTGTCGTCCTCGACGGCGCCGACCCCGCCCGACTGCCGGCCGCTCTCGCTGCCGACCCGCGCATCCGCACCCTCGCCCTCCCGCGGGCGGTCGGCGCGGCTTGTGCCCGCAACTTCGCCCTCAACGAGGTACGCACCGAGTACGTCCAGTGGGCCGACGATGACGACGAGTTCACCGACTGGGCGATGGCGCTGCGGCTGCGCACGCTGGAGGAGACCGGGGTGGGCTGGTGTGCCGGATACAGCCAGGACCTGCACGAAGACGGTTCCACGACCCTGTGGCGGTGTCCGACGCCGCCCGGCCGGCATGAGGCCGGAGACGTATGGCGGTACTGGAAGGACCCGGCCGACACCATCCCGCTCGGCCCGACCACCCTCCTGGCCCGAACCGACCTGGTGCGCGCGGCACCCATGGGCGGCCTCGTACAGGGAGAGGACTACTGCGCCCTCGCCGTCACCTGCCTCGCCCCAGGGATCCTGCTGCCCGTTCCGGTCTACCGGTACCGCAAGCACCCCGCGCAGATGACGGCGCAGGACTCCTACGACGAACTGGAAGAAATGGCGAGGGCCTTCGCTCATGGATTTGGTGCAAGCCTGCACGCCGCAGCACGCCCTCGCCGCGATGTCGACTCCTCTCTTACGTAGTTGAGGCCCCCGCTCCGCCGCCCGCTCCCGATCCCACCGGAAGAACCATGCCCGACGACTCCGACCAGGACAGGCCCCGGGAGAAGATCCGCATCTCTCCCCGTTACCTGGCCGCCAGCCTCCCCACCGACCACCAACAGCTCCTCGACATCTTCGTCGAGGAAACCGCGTGGAGCGCGCACACCGATGCGTCGACGTTGACCGTCACCAGCCCCTGCCGGCGCATCACGATCCGCCACGACCAAACAGCCGTGGGCCGAGGCCCTCACATGGTGATCTCGGCCCGCACCGACGAGGAAGCGGCTGAGCGCTGGCGGGCGGATATATCGGGCCTCGTGCCGATCGAGTGCGTCGCCAGGCTCCTCGGCACCCTGGCCGCCGAACTGGCCACCGACGCGGATCACGTCGTCTACGGCATCAGCGCCGAGCCCGGCCTGCTGGAGCTCCACGTCGACGCCGACTCCTGGACCCATTTCGACGACTTCGGACTCTCCGGGTTCATCTCGCACGACGGACACGCTGCCGTGGTCAGCCGCCCCGTGGACTCCCCGGCACCGCCCATCCACGGGGATGCATCCGTCACCTGGCACCTGGCCGCCTCTCCAGAGGACCTCGGTCACCTGTGGGACATCTCGTTCACGGACAAGACGCCGCCCTTGCTCCTGCACGCGGTCGCCGCCGAAACGCTCGATCCCCGGCCCACTCTGCGTTCCACGTCCTTCCCGTTCCCCGCGGCCGTCGCCCCGCTGGTGACCATCGAACGCCTCCCACCGCCGTCACGCCGGCCCACGGCGCGGCCTCCCCACGGCGGACCGGCGCGCAGCCCCGAGCCCAAGCGCACCCCGAAGACCCGCTGAGCCTTGTCCCTCTGGACGAACATGCTCCGGCGGACTCGACCCACCAGGACCTTGATGCCCAACCCCAACGCCGAGATCACCCTCACCACCAGCCGCCACCTGGGACTGGTCGCCATCACGCACGGCGAGAAGTACCAGCAGGCCAACCGGGCGCTGGAAGAAGCCGGATTCGCGCGCCTGCGCAACGGCGCGTCCACCGCCCCGCTGACCGATCCGCAGGCCGCGCGACGCACTGCGAGCGCTCTGGTGCACCACGCCCACGCATACGGCGCCACCATCACCACCAGTACCCGGCTCTACCTCGGCGACATCGGCCCCGAGATCGCCGCACAGCTGCCCGGCACGTGGACCGCCGAACTGGAAATCTACTCACACCCGCTGTGGCAAGAGGACCTCTGGCCGATGCTGTGGGAGGCCGGCGAGATGTACCGGGCCCTCGAAGATCACCGCATCCCGTTCGCGTCAACACCGTTGCGTTTACGTCCGCGAGCGGCTCGCAAGTCCGTGCTCGAAGAACGTGACAGTGGTGTGGACGGTGTAGTTCTGGCTGGTCGTGGGGTGTTGTCCGGCGTTCGGGCCGTACTTGCTGGTGGGGTTCTTTCGGGTGCGGGCCTTGACGCGGTGCCGGTGGCGGGCGGGGTGCAGGGCGTCGAGGACGGCCCGGCCGATGGTGCCGACGAGGTCGGCGGGTCCCGTCGGGGGCAGGATCGCGGTCGCGGTGGTCACGGTGTCGCCGGCGGTGGTCTGCAGGACGGTGAAGCTGATGCGGTCCATGTCCAGGCCGGGCCGGGTGCAGGCGGTGTCGGAAGCGGCACGGATCAGGGCCTGGTAGGTGGTGAGCAGGGCGTAGACCTCCTGGTCGAGGCCGGTCAGGCTGCGGGAGCGCAGGACACGGCCGTCCAGCATCGTTGCCTTGATCGAGAAGTACGTCGTCTCCGACTGCCACCGCTCGTGGTAGAGATCCACGAGCCTGGCAGCTGGGTGGGCGGCCGGGTCGAGGAGAGTGGTGAGCAGGCGCCACTGCTCGGTGCGGACGGTGCCATCGGCCAGGGTCACGGTGACGGACGCCTCGATGACGCGGACGGTCAGCATGACGGGCAGGACGCCGTAGCCGATCCGGGCCAGGTAGGAGCCGTCGTCCAGGTGCCGGAAGGGGGTGGGTATGCGGCGGGCGGAGGAGCGCACCAGGAACTGGGCGCCGGTGGCCTGGACGTCCCGGGCGAACTCGTTCGCGTCGAAGCCGGCATCGGCCAGCAGGAGCATCGTGCGGTCCAGCACACTCAACAGGCGTCCCGCGTAGGTGAGTTCGCCGTCACTCTCGGGGCCGAACGCGGCGGCCAGCACGGCACGGGTGCCACACTCGACCAGGACCACGAGTCGTAGCAGCGGGTAGCCGAACTCCACGCTCTCGCCCGCCCGCTTGGGATAGCGCCAGGTGAGCGCCTCCTCATCGGGCACGTGCAGCAAGGTGCCGTCCACGGCCACGGTCCGAAGCCCCCGATAGAACGAGCCGGCCTGCCCGAGGTGGGCGACGGGTCCGGCGAGGATCTCGAACAGCCGCCGCAGCGGTGCCGCTCCTATCCGCCGTCGGGCCCGGGACAGCGAGGAGACCGCCGGACGCACCAACGGCAGTCCCTCCAGCCCCGCCGTCAGCTTGCCCCACACGCCCCGATAGGAACAGTCCTCGAACAGGGCCAGCGCGAGGACGAAATAGACCACCACCCGGGACGGCAGCAGCCGCAGCCGCTTCTCACGTGACCCTGTCTCATCGATCACCGCGTCCACCAGTACGAAGTCCACGATCTGGGTCAGCTCGCCCAAGTGGCCGGGCGCGTACACACCCCCGGCCGCCTCGACCGTGCGCGTGATGACAGACTTCTCCTGCAACGGGACTCCCGATGATCTTCTTGCTCGACACAAGCTGATCTATCAGGACGTCCCGTTGCGTCATTCAACAGGGCTTGACCTGCGACTCAAAACCCAAACGCAACGGCGTTGCCGTTCGCGTCCGTCTTGAAGAACGGCTCGGGCACCGAGCTGCTGCTCATCGAGCGCCCCGGCCACAGCAGCGGCTACCTCCTGGGCGCACTCACCGACCGGGAGCAAGAGGATCCGCACGATGACCCGACCACGCCGCACAGCATCGTGCTGCCCGCCGATCCCTGTCTCGCTGCCCGCGCCATCGCGGACACGTTCCTGCCCGCTCACCGCCGCGCCCTGCACCACCAGGACCTGAACAACGTTCTGAACGGCCTGGCGCGCATCCGGGAAGAACACGAGACCCTCCAGGCGATCAAAGACTCCGGCCGGTACAGCGACGGCGTGCCGCTCCGCGACTCCCGTCTGATCGCGGGAATGGAAAGGGACTTCGCCGACCAAGCGTGGCTTTCCTATGGCGCTGTGCTCGAACACGCACCCCTCCTGCTCACCCGCTGCCGTCCAGCCGCCACTCCCTGGCCCGAAGACGCCGCGGCGCTGAACCTTCTGCGCGAGGCGCTCGCCCAGAGCCAGGACGCCTGGGACAAATGGAACAACTTGCGCCACGAGTTGTACGCGATCCCGGCCACGCTGCCGGCCCACGAATGGAGCCAGGTCCGCGGGCAGCTCGGCCTCGCCGTCCTGCCCGCGATCGAGACGTGGCTCTCCGACAGCGAGGTGTTCGAGCGCCAGGTCCGCGCCGCCGTACCGGGTGGGTCGGCCGCGCTGTCCGCGCCCACCCCGCGACTCCTGACCGCCCGCCCCGCAGCGCTGCCCGCCCCGCGCTCCGCGCCGGCGCACCGCTGAACGCTCACAGAAAGGATTCGCCCCTGTCTGACCACTTCCGCTTCGGCGCCCATCCCGACCACGGCTTCGTGGCCGCCGCCACCGCGAACATCCCCGCGAAGCTCGCCGACTGGTTCCTGGTCCGTGAACAGTTCGAGCCCGTCCCCGACACCCCGGGTCTGTATCGGCTCACCCACCCCGAGAAGGACGGCATCCGCCGCACCCGCCAGGCCGTGCACGACCTTCGTCGGCATGGCTACGAGGTCCAGGCCGACTACTCCCTCGACCCGGGCCGCAGCGCCGGTCCACCGCAGCCCGCTGTACGCAACGGACTGATGGAGAGCCGCAACCGCATCGCGCAGGCCGCAGCCACCCGCTCCCCGCAGCGGCTCACCGCCCCGACCACCACGCTCCCCGGGGCTCCGTCGCGACCCGCCGTCCTTCCCGTCAACGGCCAGACCCAGACTGCTGGCAAGGGGCGAAGCCGATGAACGGCGAAGCGATCCAGATCACCCGCGGCCGGGGCGGCCAAGTCGAAGTCGAAGGTGGGGTCGATGCCTTCGCCGCGAGCGTCCTGGCCCGCGCCGGATTCGACACCTACCCCACGCTGGGGGGCGTGTGGATCCGGTTGCCCTTCGACCTGGGCCGCACTTGGGAGAACGAGCACGCCACCTGGGCAGCCGAGATGCTCACCGCCGCCCGCTACAACGTAGACCTCGACCAGGACCTGCTCGCCGCCCCGCCCTCGGCGAGCACGCCGTCGGCACAGCGCCGCACGAAGGCCGCCATGACCGTGCAGTCCGCACCCCCGGGCACCTCGCGGCGTCAGCGCCGCTGATCCGACGCCCCCGACACAAAGGCCCGCCGTCCTGACTTCCTCCGCTGCCATCACCCTCCACCTCGCCGCAGGCAACACCGTCGTCGCGCTCCCCGGCGGCGAGCGGCACCGGTGGGCCACCACCGCCCTGGAACTGTCCGGCTTCACCCGGCACCAGGACGAGGCCCATCGGCTGTCCCTCGACAACCGTGCCCAAGCACGTGCGGCGCTCACTCAGCTCCACGAGACAGCCCGCGACTGCCAGGCCACGGTCATCACCAGCGAGCGTCCCTATCTCGGCGACATCGCACACGTCGTCGCCGAGGGCCTGCCCGGCCCGTGGGACGTGGAAATCGAGCACTACCCGGACGGAACCATCCCCGCCCACCTGCTGGACTGGGTGTGGGAGGCCAGCCCCGCCCTGTCCACGCTGTCGAAGTACCGCACCTCCTGTGCGGCGGTTCTACGCGACGGCGGCGGCACCGAACTCCTCCTGACCGAACGCCCATGGGACGGCAGCTACTTGGTCGGCACCCTGCTGCCCTCCCCGGACCACGTCCACATAATCGGAACCGGCGCGCCCCGCACCATCATCGCCACCACCGCCCACGGGGCCGCTGCCGACGTGCGCTCGCGCCTCCTGCCCGAATTCGAGCAACTGGTGCTCCTGGCGCGGCTGCGCGAAGTGCAGGAGGACCTGCAGTGGGTGCGAGACGCCGAGCCGGGGTCCGTGGACGCCGTGGACCTGGAGGCCGCGCTGGAGCGCTTCCTCTCTCACGCGTCCTACCTGATCGAGGCGACTCGCCGGGCCAACGGCAAGACCCTGCCCGCACCAGATACCGCCGTCCTCGTCCGCTTCGAAAGCCTCCTTGCCCCGGTTCAGGCCGACAGCCGCACCCGAGGCGGAGGGGAGCCGGGCGACATCGACGCAGCGATAGCACTGTGGCTCGAGTCCGGCGAAAACCTTGTCGACGTGGTCCGAGCCTCCGCAGACCTGGCCGAGAAGCCCTCCCACCCAGCCATCGCCACTGCGACGCCGCCCAAGCCGCCGACTGCGGTCGCTGCTACCGGACGGACCCGCTGACCTCCACTGCCGCCGCCCGACCGGACCAATCACGGAAAGCAACCGCGTTGAAGCCCTGTACCAGCCGCCCGCCGGCCCGCTCAGCCTCCCGGCCGCTGCTCGCCGAACGCCACGTCGTCCGGCTGCTGGTGGGCACCCTGGCCGGGCGGCTGCCCAACGGCATGGCTCCCGTCGCGATCCTCCTCCTGACCGCCGAGCAGGGCGGATCCCTCGCGACCGGCGGCCTGCTGTGCGCGCTGTACGGACTGGCCAGCGCCATCGGACAGCCAGCCCTGGGACGGATGGTCGACCGGCGCGGGCAGACAGGGGTCACGACCGCCGCCGTCCTGATTACCACGGTCTGCCTCCTGCTGCTGCCGTACACCGACGCCGTCCTCCAGCCGGCGCTCGCGGCCGGCCTCGTGGTCCTCGCGGGCCTGAGCACGCCCCCGCTGGAAGCGAACCTGCGCGCACTGTGGGGCGCCGTGCTGCCGGATCCCGAGCGGCAGCGTGCCGCCCTCGCGCTCGACACCGGAGCCCAAGGGCTGATCTACGTCGCCGGGCCGCCGCTGGTCGCCCTGCTGTCCGCCGCGCACGGCCCCGACGTGGCCATGACGGTCACCGCGGTGCTGGGACTGCTTGGCGCAGCCACGGTGCTCAGCGCCGCGCCGTCCAGGGCGTGGCGTCCCGCCGTTGCACATGCCGGAGGGTTCCTCGGGCCCCTGCAGCACGGCGGGCTGCGCCTGCTGTTCCTCGCCGTCGGCGGTGTCGGCTTCGCCTTGGGTTCGATGAACGTGTGGGCGGTGGCGATGGCCGACCGGCACGGGGTGCCACTGCTGTCCGGGCTGATCCCCGCAGCACTGTCCATCGGCAGTCTCGTCGGCGGCATCCTGTACGGCCGACGCCGCTGGCCGGGTCGTCTGAGCAGCCAACTCGTCACCGCAGCAATTCTGTTCGCCGCCGCCTGGGTGCCGCTCACCTTGGCCCCCGGCCCGCTCGCCGCGACCGCGTTCACGGCGTTGCCGGGTCTCTTCCTCACCGCGCTGATCACCAGCGCGTTCCTGACCGTGGAGGCGCTCGCCCCCGCTGGCACCCGCACCGAGGCGTACGCCTGGCTCATCGCCGCAGTCGGCACCGGGCAGGCCGCGGGCACTGCCCTCGCGGGCGTCCTGTCCGAGGGCCCGTCCGCCGCCGCGCTCCCGACCGCCGGAGCCGTCGCCTGCCTGGTGGTACTGCTCGGCGCCCGCCGCCGTCTCGCCACCCCGAGCAACCTGCGTTTCCGTGGACGGCACCGCCGCGCTCCAGCCCACGCCGCGCATCGCTGACCCGCACGGGACGACCGCGCGAACCGCCCAGGTCTAACTCTTTCCCCCTGAACTACCCCTTACAGCAAGGAGATCACCAAGCACATGGCTGTCCGTACGAGCTGGAAAATTGTCCACAACTGTGGACACGAAGTGACGCACAACCTGTCCGACCGTCCGGCCGACCGGCGCGCCGGATTCGCACGCTGGCTCGAAGGCCGCGACTGCACCGACTGCTGGAAGGCCGCCCGCGACTCCGACACGGAGTCCAAGGAGGCGTGGCTCGCCGCCAAGCGCGCTGAGGAGCAGCGGGCTGCCACGGAGTGGGCGGAGCAGTTCGACATGCCGCCGCTCGAAGGACCCGAGCGGGCCCTCGAATGGGGCGAGCGCTCCCGCCACCAGCTCGTCACCAGCGCATACGGTGCGCTGGTGAGCGAGGGCACCTGGGACGAGGCCGACTGGGCCGTCCTGGAGGACAAGATCCGCACCGTCACGCGGGCGGGCTGGTGGATCGACCAGCGCGACGCCGAGGGCTCTGACCTGCCCGAACTCCTGGACGCCGCAACGTCCGACGACATCGGAACCGAGAACCCGTTCCGGTAGAACGCGGGGTCGTATACCCGACGATCCCCGGTTACCGAAACCGGGGATCGTCCGGATGCTTGTTCCTCCCACCGCCTCCCCGCGCACCTCGTGGAAGGAACCCTGCTGTGCCCGTTTCCCGCCACCCGCATGCCCCGGGTGACATCGTCACCCCCGAACGCGACGTCACTCACGCCCACTTCCGTCCCGGCGACCGGGTCGTGATCCTCAAGGGTGTCGCCGGGAGCGAACTGTGGGGCGACGCTTACAAGGTCGTCACCTCTTCATGGCACACCCCGACCGACGAGGACGGCTGGCGTCTGTTCGACGCGGCCGGGGGCGAGCGCTCCTACATCACCGCGCACCCGCGCTACCTCGTCCACCTGTCCAGCCGTTGCCCTGACTGCCTCATCTACCAGCAAGTGCTGCGCACTTACCTGGTGCCGCGTCTGGCCGGCGCCGACGAGGACATCGACTGCGGCTGGTACTCGGTCACCCACCTCAACCAGGTGGTGCACGTCGCCGACGCCCGGGGCGGGAAGTGACACACACCCTGCCGCGCCCGGAGCGCACCGCCGCTCTGGCACGCGCGGCGTCGATCGCCATCGAGACGATCGGCGGCTCGCAATGGCCGGCACGCCTGGCCGAAGCGCTCTGTGAGCTGGATGCGACCTGGCAGGAGTCGGCCGACGTCTGCTCCGATGTCGCGTGGCAGGCCCGCGCCGCCGGGAACAGCCCGCTCGCGCTGCTCGCGGCCGAACACGTCACCGACGCTGGGCCCGACCCGGTCGTCCAGCGGACGTATCGGCACCTCTACCTCAGCACGTTGCGCTACGACTTCCGCTGCCGCGACATCGAGGACCTCATGAACAAGGTGCCGGTGAGCGTGCTGAACGAAGACCCGTACAGCGAAGCCCTGTACGGCTTCTCACGGTTGGGGCAGTCACGCTCCGACGGCCTCGCCGTCATGCACCGGGTCCTCGTTGCCGCACCCGGCCATCCCAAGACCCTGCACGTCCTGCTGCACGGTGTGTGGCTGGGCACCTTCCTACCAGGCCGAGCGCCCCTGCTGCTGATGCTCGTAGGGCTGCTCCCCAAGGGCGGACTCGACGATCCGATCGCACTGTTCCGCATGGCCTCGGCCCGGCGCACCCTGGGCCACTATCCCGAGGCCCTCACCGCCATCGACCACGCCCTGGAGCTGCTGGCGCCCGGCGAACTGGCAGTCCACGCCGACCTGGTACGCGAACGCCTCCTCATCACCACCGCACACGACCTGACCCGCCTCATCCGCAACCGCCCGGACCCCACCCCATGATCATCCGCATCAACCCGCGCGCCCCCAACACCAGCGAGCCGCTCGCCGAAGCCCTCGGCCGCCCCGTCAGCAGCCAGGAGGGCCTTACCGACCACACGGTGGTCGCCCACTGGTCGGGGCTGGACTACTACACCCCCTTCGACGAACAGCAGATCTGGACGTCCACCGAGTGGGCCGAGCATCTGGACGACCCCACCTGGCAGCATCCCTTCCCCGCCGACCCGAAAGGCGACCACCGCGCCATCTGGCACGCGGACGTGCGCCTGGCCCCCGACGACCGCGACCTCACCGGACCGGAGTGGTCCGAGATCGCCCACCGGATCGCCCGCGCCGCCGGCATCCAGCGCCCGGGCGACCATCAGGGCTGCCGCTGGATCGCCATTCAGGCACAGCCCGGCCGCCTCGATCTGCTCGCCAACCTCCTCCGGTTGGACGGCACCTGGGCAGAGCAGCCGCATCGGCTTCTCGCTCTCGTGACCGCTGAGGGCCGACGCATCGAAGCCGACCTGGGCCTCATCTCGCCCCGGACTGGAGGTCCTGACCCGGATTCGGCCGCCCGCTTCGCCGCCCGGTACGCCACCCCGCAGGCCAGCGTCAGCGACGCTGCCACGCAACTCGCCGGGCTGCTGGGGCAACTCGCCGACGAGAACACCGGGCCGCTGTCCACCGTCCGCGGTCTCGTCGAGCACGCGGCTCATCGCCTCGACCGCCTCCCACACGCTCACGCACACGGCAGCGCACACCAGCTGGAGTTGATCGCACGCCGCCTGCACGGCATCCAGCAGGATCTCGACGCCACCGCCGCCGCCCTGCCCACCGCCCCAGCGGCCCCGGCGCGACCGGCACCTCCGCCATACCGGGCACCGGCAGCCCCCGCTCCTCCCGGTGCCCGCCTTGCCCGCTGACCCGCCAGAAAGAATCGCCTCTTGGCCCTTGCCGATCGTCATCTGAACCTGGGGCGCGACGAGCGAGCACTCCGGGGAAGTCCTCGCCCGCGGCGGCGATCTGGAAGCCCACAGCATTCTGCAGCGCACCGGCTTCGTCCCGGTCGTCCGCCTCCACGAGACGTATCACCGCCTGCCCGTCGGCCTCGACGCAGCCGAGGAGACACGTCTCGCCGTCCGCGCCGTCGCCCGGCTCCGCGCCGTCAGCTACCACGTCGAGGCCGACGAAGCCTTCGACACCGAAACGCGCGAGCCGCACTACCTGCCGCTCGGGTCACAGGTCGCTCACCTCGCCGAGCAGATCCGCGAAGCCACCACCAGCGACGAGGTCTCCGACGTACTGACCGAGCTGACGGCCTCCCACGACGGCGTGCTCATCGCCCTCGGCGAGGTCCTCACCGCGGCTGCCTCGTTCTATTCCGACCTCGGCCAAGCCCCGGATCCGCACACCGCCAAGCGGCTGCAGTACCTCGTCGAGCACCGGCTCGGCGTCATCTGGTCCGACCTCACCCACATGCGCAACGACCTCGCCGACCGGCACCAGGACCACCCCCAGCGCCGCGCCTGCGCCGCCGAAGTCGGACCGGACGAACCCGAAGCATCCGCCGTCTGTGCCTGCCCGCCGCATCCACCGCGCCTGGCCACCAGCCCTGTCGCACCGCCTGCCGCACCCACCCCTGCGGCACGCCCCCGGCACTGATCCCCGCTCCCTTTCCTTCTCTGAGGAGACCATGCCCGACCCCACCCCCGACACCGTCCTCGGCTCGTTCGCTGCCGTCCTCGCCGGCGAACTGCCCGGCGACTGGACCAGCACGTACCACCCGGACCGTGGCGGCCTCAACGTCCACCACGTCCTCACCGACCGCGTGTGGGACATGAATGACGTCGCCGAGGCCCTGGCCAAGCGCAACGTGGACCACTGTGCCGTACTGGCCCGGCATGACGGCACCCGCCTCTTCGTCGCCGAGCAGCCGGGCCCCGGCGAGGGACACCTCATCGCCGCCATGGCCCCCGACGAAGTACCGGACAAGGCGTTCAGCGGCGTACGCGAGCCCGACGGCATCGTGGTCGAAGCCGATCCGTTCAGCGCCGCCGCCGACGTCACCCTCGATCTGCTGCCCCGGTACTACGTAGCGCTCGCCCAGGCGCGAGGCAACGCCGACGAGCTGGCACTGCGGCAGACCGATCCACGACGCGTCGTCATGACCTGGTCTGACGGCTCGCTCGTCGTCGACAAGCCCGACCGCCTCGACATCACCCGGGTCCTGACCGAGAACGGCTTCACCTTCGACCCGGACCGCGACGTCTACGTATTGTCCGGTGACGACACCAACGAACAGGCCGCCTCCGCACGAGCCGCTGGGGCCCGCCTGAGCACCCTGGGAGTCAGCGTCCAGCTGCGTCATCCGCAGGCCCGACCGGCACTGGGCACCGCCCCGGCCGCGCCGCCGCCGACCGTCGCCTCCCCGCACCGAAGCCGATGACGCGCCGCGACGACGAGCCCACCTTCTTCGCCCTGGACTACCTCACCATCACCCGCGACCCGCGCCCAGCTGGTCGTCGCGATCGGCGGCGACGCTCGTGCGGCGGGCATCCTGCAGACCGCCGGTGGTTTTTCCTCGGCCCCGGTCGCCGGCCGTGACTACCACCGTCTCCCGCACCACCTGCCGGTGGAGCACCAGCGCCATGGCGCCACGGCCGCAGCCCACGCCCTGCTCCTGGCCGGGTACAGCGTCCATCTCGATCCCTCTTTGAACACCCTGACCGCTCCGGACGGCGACGGGCAGGCCGCCCGCCGCTACCTCGACCGACTCGCCGAGCGCGCCCGTGCCGCCGAGACCGATCAGGACGTCGTCGCCGTCCTGTCAGAGATCGCCGCCCCGGAGGAGGGGCTGCTCCCGCAGCTGGTGCAGTCCCTGATCACCACGTGGGCGACGTGGGGCGAGCGCCGATGCGAAGCCGGCCTCGATGAAGGACCCGTGGACCAGCTGATGGAGACGACCAGCAGCCTTTCCGACAGCGCCCGGCGGATCACGCAGATCCGCAACCAGGCCGCCCGGCACACCCCGCCGGCCGCCGCGTCCGAAAAGGCCGTCCCGCCTCCAGCTCCCTCGGCCGCTCCGTCTGCGCGACGGCGATAGCCCCTACCCAGAGGAGCCACCCGAACGTGGGAAACCGTGCTGACGACGAAGGCACCGACGTCACGATCTACCGCAAGGCCCTGACCGACACCGTCCACGCCGACACCCTGACCGGCGCGCCCGAACCGCTCCTGGCGCTGCTCGACCGCCTCGGCTTCGAACGCCAGACCCTGGCCGCCGCCGGGCCTGTCTACATCTGGCACGAAGCGCCCGGCCACCTCGACGAAGCCGCGAAGAAGCAGCTCGCCACCCATGCGGTGCCCTGGCTGCACAAGGCCGGATACATGGTCCACATCACCGATGACGTCTGGGACTCCGCCGCCTACACCGACGCCGCCACTGCGATGCGCAACCAGAGCGCCCCGGCTCCGCCACCGGCCGTGGCCGCAGTCCGAATTACCGACCCTCCGCCAGGCACCCGCCGCCGGTGAGACGACCGGCACCAGAAGCGCGCCCCGGCATCCGCGCCGTACCCGTCCGTCACCCGACCAGACCGTCCCCGTACCACCGGGGCCGGCAGCGACCCTCACCAGGAGCCCCTGTCACCGACGAACCCGACCGCACACCACCGCCCATCAGCTCCAGCCGCAAGCCACGCCTGGTCACAGCCCTGTTCCGCAGATACCTGCGCGCCGTGACCGTCGGCAGCGGTGAACGCACCATCCCGTTGGCCGGCGGACGCCCCGAGGCGGCACTCGACGAAGCCCGCCGCCGCGACGCCCACCTCTTCGTCGACAGCTACCGCCTCCGACACCACGACTAACACCGCCGAACCGCCCTGTTCAGGAGGCCCATGACCGACTCGAACCTCCCTTCCGTACAACTGGCCGAAGCCGTCGCCGGGCAGATCGGCCAGCTCCGTCGCCTCCTCGCCCTGGCGCCGCCGCACGAGGCGGCCCAGATCCTCGCAGGCGTCCTCGACTACGACACCGGCATTCTCGGCGAGGCCACCCAACTCGTCGAAACGGGATCGCGTTTCGCGAAGGTCCACTCCGAGCATGGCGTCCTGCCCCCCGAGGTCTGGCTGGCCCTCGGCCGCGCCGCCAACGAACTCGACAGCGTGGGCCGCGACCTCGCCGAGCACACCGACACGATCAAGCAGGTGGCCAAGCCCACCGCCCCCTCCAGCAGACCGACCGCTGCGCCGGTCGCGTCCGCGATGGTCATCCGGCGGCGCCGGTGAAGAAGAACCAGCAGTGGTCCGGCTGGGGCCCCACCAGCCAGCAGCCCCAGCAGCACTACCTCGTCGAGCCCCGCCACCTCGCCGGCGGCGGCGACGTGCGCTACGTCACCGAGTTCCTGCGCGCCTCCGGGTGGAAGGACAAGTCCAAGAACGGCGGACCGGCCGTCTTCGACAGCCCCGACAAGTCCGTGCGTATCGGATACGACCCGTACATCCAGCCCGGCGGCTGGACCATCAGCGGGAGGCAGACCGCGACGCAGGAGGCATGGCACGCCACCCTCGGCCGCCAGGTCCCCGTCGAGATCGTGGCCGGCGTCACCGACGCACTCACCCGGCCGAAAACCGCGCACGCCCCCAACGTGTGGGAACCCCTCCAGGAGCAGGGCTGGGATACCGAGCGAGGACAGCACTTCACCGCGCGCAGCCCCGACGGCGACGCGTTCGTCCGCTTTCACCAGTCGGCCCCCGGACAGGCGCATTGGTGGGCCGGCGCCCGCAACGAACACGGCCGGGTGTGGGAGGCCGTGTTCACTCCGACCACGCCGATGCACCTCGTGCAGGCGTTCAGCACCGCGCTCGCCGATCCGCAGCCGGTGATGCGGCCCCTCGGCCATGTCCCGCCCTCCCAGAGGATCCGCACCACCTCCGTGTCCGTGCTGCCCTCACAGCTCAGCGCCTGGCAGCAGGCCCGGATCACCGCGGCCCGCGCCACCACCTGGGCCAGCAACGCCTTCGCCACCAACAAGGCGCGCCCTCAAGGCCCCGGAGCACGCCCGTACGCCAAGGCCGGGCGGACGCGGTGAGCCACAAGAAGCACCGCTGACCGGGCTGCCGTACACCCTCCTCATTCCCTCTTTACGAAGGACGTTGATGCCCAACCCCTCTGTGCCCAGCACCGACCAGGTCGCGCAGGCGACCGCCACCCTGGCCCAGGCCAAGGACTACCTGCGTACCCAGCCGCCCGTATCCGACGTACTGCCGCTCCTCGCCGGACTCCTCGACGAGGACACCGGCGTGCCCATCCTGCTCGGCGATGTCCTGCGCAGCGCCGCCCGTCTCATCGCCGAGCAGACCAGCACCGAGACCGACGAGATCCGCCTGATCATCACCGGACTCCGGGAGGCCGCCCAGGAGGCCACCGACTGGCACGTCCTGCACTGGGACGTGCAGCGCCTGCGCGGCTACGCGTTCGAGGCAGCCGGGCCGCCGACGGCCACGTGATGACGCGCCCCTACATCGCCAGCCAGGCCGACGACCCCTGGTCCCGTATGTGGTGCGACACCACGCCCCGCCACCTCGCCGGGCCCGGCGACCCGCGCCATGTCACTCAGGCCCTGCGGGCCGCCGGGTGGAAGAACTTCGGCGACCCCGACTTCCCCCACGTCGTCCTGGCCAGCCCCGACTACCAGCACACGCTCGTCCTGGAACCCACGCCGGAGACGTACGGCTCCTGGTGGCGGATCTCGTCGACGCCGTGGGGCGGTTGGCACGCGTCCTTCGGCGGCAACACACCCGCCGAGGTCATCGCCGGATTCACCGACGCGCTCCTGCGCCCCACGCCCGAAAGCGAGCCGGACATCTGGCCGGCCCTGCAAGCGGCTGGCTGGACCTACGAACGCGACGAACGAGGCAACGAGCACGCACGCCACCCGGACGGCATCACCACCATGGAGCGGTCGGCCACGCTGACCGGCGACCACTTCGCCTGGACTGCCGAAGTCGCACTGCCCACCGGGCTCGGCGGCCACAACCGGCTGTGGCACGCGTACTTCGACGACCGCACCCCTCGCCACCTGCTCGCCAGCTTCGCCGCCGCCCTCGTCGATCCGGCCCCCGTCTCCCGAGGCCGCTACGACGTCCCCCACTCCCACCTGGTCACGCAGGTGGAACGCGGTGCTCAGGGTGATCAGCTCGCCGCCGCCCACGACGCGCGACTGAAGGCCATACGGACGGCAGCCCGCAAGGCCCGTCGCGCTTCCGCACTCACGACACGTCCGGCGTCGGCACCCGGTGCCGAGACGACCATGCCTGCGGCCCGCAGCCGCTGAACGGGGCGGAGGGAGCCCCAGCCGCTCCGCCCCGACCACACCACCTGCCCGAAGGCCCCTCTTGACCATCTCACTTGAACCCGGGAGCGAGGAGCACTGGCTCTACCTGCGCCAGCTCGCCCACTACCTGCGTCACAGCCGGCAGATCCTCGCCACCTGGGACCACTACTCCGCACGGCACTCCGACCCCGAAACGTTCCAGCCCCACGACGAGGACGCCTACGGACTGCGCCAGCAGCAACGCGACGCCGACACCCTGGCCGCCTTCGGTCGCGTGTACTACCACGCCGACGAACTGGTGTATGTCGCCGAACAGCAGCTCGCCCAGCTCCCGGCATCCGACCGTACCCGGCGCTACGCCTGGCAGGTACGGGAACTGCATGAGGCCACGGAACACCTGTACGCCGTTTACAACGACTGGCTGACCGTACGTGCCGCGCTGCCCGAGAGCGCCCGGCCCGGCACACCGGCCTACGAGGAACCGCTCGCCGAGAGCTACGCGGAAGCATGGCACTACCTGGACCAGTGGGCGATCCACGGCGAAGCCGTCTTCGCCGTCAACGCGCTGGCCGAACGGCAGTCGAAGACCGGCGCACCCACAGCGGTCGCCGCCCCTCCGGCACCCGCCGTTGCTGCCAAGGTGCGGCGGTGAGCGCGGTGACCGAGTCCATCGAGCAGACGCTCATATCGCCCGGCTATCTGGCCGGCAGTGGCGACCCCGCCTGGGTCACTGCTCCCCTCCGTCGCGCCTCTGGCTGGAGCACCGCCGGGGATCCGCTGGTGCCGCGGGTCATCCTCACCAGCCCCGACCAGCTCGCCCAGCTGCGCATCGCACCGGACCCCGACCCGGCCCAGCCGTGGTGGACCCTGCGTCATGCGCACCACGGTGATCAACGCGCCTGGGAGATCACCTTCGACGCCCAGACCCCAGTCGAGATCGTCGCCGCGGTCACCGACACGCTCACCGCTCCCGGGCCGCCGCCGACGGCGTCGGTCGACCCGTACGGTCCGCTGCGCGCTGCGGGCTGGCACGCTCCCCGCCACCACGACGGTCTCACCTCGCCCAAGGGGATGAGTTCCCCCAACGGCCTGGCGCGAGTCGACCGGATCGTTGACGAGAGCGGGCGCAGCGCCGGCTGGGTCGTCGAAACGTCCGTCCATAACCTCCCCGCGATCTGGCGCGCGTATGTAGACGGCAACACGCCGTCCCACGTGGCCTCCGCGCTCTTCGGCGCACTGGCCGACGCGACGCCCCTCGTCCGGAATCCACACCGCGTTCCCCCGCTGGCCGTCACTCACGGCAGTACCAGCACCCGGCAGGTCAGCGCAGAGTCCGTCGCCTTCGCACTCAGGAACCGCATCAGCGCCCTCGCCCAGCGCAACTCCGCATCGCCGCCATCGGCGCCTCCCGCTCCACCGCACGCCCCCACGCCGCGCCGCACCCGCTGAACACCCGCCACCGCGCCCCTCCCCGCTCCCTGGAACAGCCCCTTGCCCCAGCCCAACTCCACGTCCACCGACGGATACGACATAGCCTTCCGCGTCCTGGGAGTAGCCCTTGCCATCGCGGTCCCCCTGGCCAACCTGACCTGGTTGGGCGGCACGATCACCTCCAAGGTCACCGACGCCGACCCCGGTGCCCCGTACCAGCCCGTCCAGGCCCTGCTCCATCCCGAGCAGCTCTGGCCCCACCTCGGTGAAACGTCCCTGCTCATCGGAACCCGCATCGTTCCCGGCACCCTGCTGTTGTCCCTCGCCGTCACCGCAGCCGTGCTGTACAAGCGGCACAAGGACGGCGGAAGCGGACGCCGGAAACGCGTCGTGGGCATGGCCAAGCACAAGGACATCGAACCTTTGATGTCCAAGGCCATCACCGCCAAGGCCCGTTCTCTGCGCCCGAGTTTGAAGAACGCCAAGCACATCGACGCAGCCGATTCCGGCATCCTGCTCGGCAACCTCCAGGGCACCAAGCGCGAGGTGCGGATGGGCTACGAGGACGTAGCCGTCGCGATCATGGCGCCCCGCTCCGGAAAGACCACCAGCCTGGCGATCCCGTCCATCCTGGCAGCGCCGGGCCCGGTCATCCTCACCAGCAACAAAGCCGCCGGAGACGCCTACACCGCGACGCTCGACGCACGGGCAGCCGTCGGCCGGACCTGGTCGATGGACCCGCAGCAGATCGCCCACGCCGAACGATCGATGTGGTGGAATCCGCTGGCCGACGCCAAAACCTTGGACGGCGCCGGGAGGTTGGCCGGCCACTTCCTCGCCGCCAGCGTCGACGCCAGCCAGCAGGGTGACTTCTGGTCCAAGGCCGGGTCGAACATCCTGAGCCAGCTGTTCCTGGCCGCCGCGCTCGCCGAGAGGCCGATCACCGACGTGATGGCCTGGCTCGCCTTCCCCGCCGACCGAAGCCCGCTCGACATCCTGCGTGACCACGGCTTCGCCGCAGTCGCCGCTCAGCTCAAGGGAACGGTGGAGGGGCCGCCCGAGACACGCGATGGCATCTATGAGACGGCCCGCCAGTACGCCGCGGCCCTCCTCAACACCGAGATCGCCGCCTGGGTGACCCCGCAGAAGAACGTGCGCGAGTTCACGCCGTCCACGTTCGTCACCTCGAAGGACACGCTCTACCTGCTGTCGAAGGACGGCGGAGGCGGTGCCAGCGCACTGATCGCCGCGTGCGCGGACAGCGTGATGCGGGCCGCGACCGCTCAGGCCGAACGTGCTGGTGGACGCCTCGATCCGCCGATGCTCGCGATCCTCGACGAGGCCGCGAACGTCTGCAAAATCAGCGACTTGCCCGATCTGTACTCCCACCTCGGCTCGCGCGGCATCATCCCCATCACCATCCTGCAGAGCTACCGCCAGGGCCAGAAAGTCTGGTCGGACACGGGAATGGACGCCCTGTGGTCCGCTTCAACGATCAAGGTGATCGGCTCCGGCATCGACGACCCGGACTTCGCGGACAAGCTATCCCGGCTGATCGGCGATCACGATGTCGAGACGACGTCCACCTCGACCTCGGAGTCCGGCAAGTCCACCTCCGTGTCCATGCGACAGGAACGCATCCTGGCCGCCGACGCCATCCGCGCGCTGCCCAAGGGCACCGCACTCGCGTTCGCCACCGGCATGCGCGCGGCCATGCTCGATCTGCGCCCCTGGTATCTCGAACCCGGCGCTGACGAACTCTCCGCCGCCTCCGACCGCGCCTCCAAAGGCATCACCGCACGAGCCATCGCCAAGGCCGCGCCGAAGCAGTCCGACTTCGGCCCCACCGCGTAGGGCGCCGGCCTCCCTCGCTCCCCGCCCCGCACCGTCCGACAGCCCACCTGGAAAACGCCCATGCCACAGATCCACGACGTCCCCGACGACTGGAATCCCAACCATCGCTGCTGCCTCGAATGCGGCAACAGCGACCCCGACGTCACCCTGCGGGCCCTCACCCACCCCGCCACGAAACAGCAGGCCCTCGCCTGCACCCGACACCTCGCAGACGTTGCCGCCGTCCTCGATTCCTACGGGCCCGCCCTCCACGCAGAGGAACAGCACGCGCCGAAGCCCTCCACCACTCCGACGGCATCCTCGACACCCGCAACCCGCCGTCGTCCTCGCGCATGAGACCACCCGCCGAAGCCCTGCTGTTCGAGGTGCCACCGCCGCCGACATCCGTCGAGCGGCTGCTCCACCTGGCCGACCAGTACACCCAGCACAACGACGCTCTCGACCTCGTCCTGCGCACCACCGCCACGTCCGGGCCGAACACCCATGCCGACTCGGCCCTGCGTACGGCAGCCAGCACTCAATCCGCGATCAAGGCGATCCAGGGCGAACGGCTCTACGAGAGCGCGGAGCTGACCGAGACGGTGATGCGCCTGCAGCAGCTCGCCTTCCTCGCCACCGCCTCGGCGGACCTCCGTGCCGGGACAGCGCGCCAGCTGACCGCCCTGGCCCCAGAAGCTGCCGTCAGCTGCGCGGTGACCCTGGCCACCGAGATGCGCAGACGCCGCTGGGCCTCCGCCCCGGTCGCCGATCACCGGCTGACAGCCGTGCAGTGCGACGCCCTGACCGAGATCGCCCGCGGGCACGTCGTGGCCGGCAGCTCGATGGAGCGCGAGTTCACACGCTCGCGTGAGCCCAAGGTGCTGATAAGCACCCTGCGTGCCCTGGAGTCGAGGGGCCTGGTCGAGAGGTCCGCGGACTCGGCGCATCCCGCGTACGTCGGGGGCCCGCCCCAGGACCGCGTGCGCCTCACCGAGACGGGCATCGCCTCCCTCGCCTCTGTCCTCGAACTGCCGTCGGCCAGACCGAGTGCGGCACCTGGGACGACGCCCCGCCCTCTCCCGGCCGCCGCGCAGGCCACCGCCCGAAGCCGCTGAACCATCCCAGGAGCCCCCATCCCCACGCCCCCGACCGATCTCCACGAACAAGTCAGCCAACTCCGTGAGTTGGCCCGTGACTTCGAAGCCCTCAAGCTGCACGTGCACGACGTTTCGTACACGCCCGGCACGGACGCGCTGCGCCGCATCGGCCCCCTCCTCTTGCAGACCCAGGACCTCACTGCCACCGCCATGGTGCGCCTGACCGCGCTCGACAACAGCGCGTACACCCACATCGCCGGCAGCCGTGCCAGCCTGGACCTGCTGTCCTCGGTCGTGTCCTCGTCGTCGCTCGCCGGCACGGACCTGGCCCGTGCCCTTCTAGCCAACCCGTACGAAGGGGCGCAGTTCGCCGGTTACCCGGCCGACGACGAGGCGGTACGCGCCCACCGGCACGCCGAAGCCATTCCGAAGATGAGCGGGCACCTCAACGATGCCGTCCACCAGCTCGACCTGTGCGCGACCGGCTGCCACTACCTCGCCCACGGCATCGCCGAGGACCTCGCCTCCGCTCAAGATCACAAGACGGCGGCCGTACGGCAGACGGCAGGGGCCCCGCTCAGCCCGGCCCAGTACGACGCCCTCACCGCGCTGTCCGCCGGCGGACAGCTGTGTGAGAGTTCGGCGCGGGGGCTGGGCGTCACCCGGGTCGCCACCGAGGACGGCACCCGCGTCTCCATCGCCACCTACCGCGCTCTGGCCAAGCGCAAGCTGGTCCGCTCCGACACCGGCACCTCGCTGTTCCAGGGGCAGAAGATCACCGTGACCGAGGCGGGGCAGCGCGCCTTGGCCGAGCCTCGGCCTCGCGCCGCCCTGTCAACGGCAGCGTCCACCGCCCCGAAGGTCACCGTGGCGGCGCAGGGTGTTCGCCGATGAGCCCGTACGCGCCCGACGAACGGGTCCTGGTCTCCCCGCGGTACATGGCCGATGCCGGGGACCGGGTCGCCGACGTGATCGGTCCCCTTATCCACCTCTTCGGCTGGAAAGTCGAGCACGATGCCGGCAACGGCGACGTCGGCGTCGACAGCCCCGACGGCAGCGTGTCGGTCGACTTCGTCCCGCTGCACCCGCTCGGACGCTGGTGCAAGGTCGTCCACCACGAGCCCTACTGGAAGGCGGTGTTCAGCCGACAGGCGCCGCTGGAGGCAGTGGCCGCGTTCACCCAGGCCCTGCCCCAGCTCCTCGGTGATGACCGCCACGCCGAGCAGATTCCGGTCACACGCGAGCCCTTGGACCAGATCGCCGCCCTCAGCGGCTGGTCTGCCGAGGGCAGCTCCTTCGTCTCGCCCGACCTGTACTGCCGAATCGAGCACACGCCGGACGTGGACGATGCCTGGAAGGTCGAGCACGTCTACTTCGAGAACGATCCGCTGGCCACCTTCATGCGGCACACCCCCGACCACCTCGTCGGCAACTTCTTCGCCCATCTCGCCACGCCGATCGCGGTGGAGCGCGCCTTCGCCGACATCCCCCTCAGCACCCGGTACGAGCACGGCGGCCTGATCACCCCGGTCCGCGGGGCTGCGATCAACCCACAGGTCGCTCACGCCCTCGCCCAGCTTGGCCGCCCCCACCGTCGCTAACCATCTCCTGTTACGGAGCCACCCCTGTCCGAGAAGACCCTCTCCGTCGAGCCGGCCGAGCAACTCCTGGCCGTGGCATCCGACTTCACTCGCTTCCACGACCTTCATCTGCGACACGCGGTGAACGGGAACCGGCCCGCCGACATCCTGAATGCGCAGGCGACGCGTGCCCAAGCCCTGGCCAATTCGGCGCTCGACATCGTCACCAGACTCAACAAGGAGTCGATGTACCACAGCCCCGTCATCAGCGCCGTCTACGCCCGGATTCGCCAACTCGCCCACCTGGCCTATGACGCGGCCGACCACCTGATCGAAGCCGGGGACGTCCTCGCCCATGCGCAGGCGGGACTGCCCATGGAGCTGGGCGACGGCTTCCTGGCCGTCCCGAGTGAGCAGGACGCCCGCCAGGAGATCGGACGGCGCTTCGCCCTCGTTTCGCAGCTCACCGCTCTCGGCGCCTCCGACGCCGTGGTGACCGCCGAACAGTACGTCGCCGAACGCCGCCATTACGGCTACCTGCCCGCGCATCAGCCGCCCACCCTGTCGCGGACCCAGAGCCGCACACTGCTTGCGGTCGCCCGTGGGGAAGTCACCATCAGCAACGGCCGGCCGTGGAACCGCCGCGAGTGCGACAACTTCAGCATCAGCACCATCCGCGCGCTGGAAAGCCGCGACCTGATCACGCGCGAGGACTGCCAGCTGTGGCTCGTGGACGAGCGTGTGCACCTGAGCCCGGCCGGGCGCCGTGACCTCTCCGCCTCTTTCGCCTACCCCCGCCCGGCTGCCCCGACCACCACGCGCCCGGCCCTGCGGCCGAGTGGCGCTCCGAAACCGGCCCGTAGCCGATGACCCGACCCCCGAACACCCCGAATCCCGAGACGGCGGCGGCGAGCGCAACCGCCGCCGCGCGGACCCCGGACACTCGGATAGGCCGCTACGACTGGGAGAAGGCCCGAGGGCCCATCGCCGCGTTCGGCGAATCCAAGTCACTCGGCGCATGGGCCAACGATCCCCGCTGCCAGGTGAAGAAGGAAGCACTGCGGACACGGCTCGCTCTGGGCTGGGATCCCGAAGAAGCCGTCACCAAGCCCAAGCACGAACTGCCCACCCTCCAGTTCACCTTCGGCGAGAAGACGCTGACGCTACGCGGCTGGGCCGAGCAGTCGGGAATCAAGTACCACACGCTCTACGGCCGCATCCACACACAGGGCCTCTCCTTCGAAGAAGCTCTGGCCAAGGGGCCCGACGGCGAGCACTTCATGGTGCCCGTGACCGCCTTCGGCGAGACGAAGCCCCTCTACCGATGGGGAGTGGACCCGCGAGCGAACGCCTCCACCAGCACCATCCGCAAGCGCATCAAGGCGGGCTGGAATCCGCAGATCGCCATCACCGAGGAACCCGAGAACCGGTCCACCCTCGGTACCGGTCAGCCCTACAGCGCATGGGGCCAGCGGATGAGTCTGCCCGACTGGGGGCGCCTGTCCGGCATCCCCGAAGAGGTCATCCGTGGCCGGATGCACGGCCACGAACTCACCCTCGAAGCTGCCCTGCAATCCCTTGGCTGGACCCCCGAAGCCCCTGCCACCGCCACATCGCTGCTGACCGTACAGGTCCACCAACTGCAGCCGGGCGACCTGATCGTTTCCGCCGAGGCGTCCTCCGGCGAGATCACCGTGCGCCGTCACCACGTGGACACCCATCCCCCTCGGCACGCTTCACGCCCGATGGCACAAAAACCGGCCACCCCACCGCCCGGTCCTCAACCGGCTCGTCGCTCAGCCGGGCGCTGAACCCGTATCTCTGGAGTTCCTACGCCTTCCGACACCCCGTCCGTGCACGACTTCGCCCGAGTGCTCGCCGACCAGATCCCCGGCGCCGCTCCCCGCGACGTCACCGTCCACTTCACCGTCCGGCGCCAAGCAGCAGCCCAGCACGGCTACCGCTCCCGCGGCGGCCCCGTGACGGTCTACGCCCAAGCCCTGCACGCCCAGCTCTACGGCCTGCCCACGGACGAGGAGCCTCTTCCCGCCGCCCTCGACGCGCTCCTGCAGGCCGCGCACACCGTCGCCGGCCCCGAACAGCAGAGCCAGGTTCTGCAGCAGCTCGCCGAGCAGCTCCGCAACGCCGCCGAGATCCTCGAATGGGCACGCAACGACGCCCACTGGCGTCAACTCCCCGTCCCCACATGGGAGTGGCTACGCGACGCCACGGACCGTACGCGCGACCTCGCCGACGGCCTCGACACCCTCTGGCCCGGCTTCACCGCCGAACCGCCTGCACGCGCGGCGCCGCCCCAGCCAGTTCCACATCCCGCCGCACCGCGCACTGGCGCAACTACGCCCGTCCCGTCGGCCGGCCATCGCCGCTGACCTGCGACAGCGCCTCCACTGAGAAGGACACACCCTGGCAACCGCCACCCGCCTCCACACGGTCCTCACCCAACCCCGCTGCGCACTCGGAGTGTTCGTTCCCGCCGGCGTTCATCATCCGGATATCCAGTGCCGCCAGCTCGACCGCCTCGCCCAGGCCGGGGCCGACCTGTTCGAGATCGGTCTGCCCTGCGCCAACCCGGCCCTCGACGGCCGCCTCATTCGGTCCGCCTATCACCGTGCCCTGGTCAAGGGGGAGGTCATCGACCGCACCGTCGGTGCCGTCGCACACGCCGCGTCGCTGCGTCCGACGGTGGTGATGACCTACTGGGAACCCGTCCTCCGCCACGGCCCCGAACACCTGGCTCGCCTGTTCGCCGAGGCGGGCGCTGCGGGGATGATGGTGGTCGACCTTCCTCGCGATGAAACGCTCCGCTGGCACCGCGCCGCCCGCGCCGCAGGTCTGTCCGCGCCTCACCTCGTCCCGCGCACCACGGCAGACGCCGACCTCCGCACCGCGGTCGACGGTGCGTCCGGCTGGCTCTACGCACCCGCCAGTACCGGCCCCACCGGCTACCGCGGCCCCCTCGACCTGCCGGCCCTCGATGCCTTCGCCCAGCGGCTGCGCGCCGCAAGCCAGCTGCCCGTGGTCTCCGGGGTGGGCATCTCCAGCCCCGTCCTCGCGGCCCACGTGGCGCCCCTGGTCGACGCCGTCGTCATCGGCACCCCGGTCGTCCAGGCTCTGCTGTCGGACCCGGCCCCGGCCGCCGCTGTGACGGCCGCATTCGCCCACGCGCTGGGTACTGGGATCGGCACGGCACCCGATGCCTGAGTCCTCCAGCCCCCACGAGCTGTGGACCGAATCGCGGCCGACGCACGTGCCCTTCAGCACTGCCTGCGCCACGCCCCCATCGACTGCGCCCAGGTCCTGACCGACCGGGTCACCGAGGCACAGGCACTCGCGGCCAGCGCGCTCCACCTCTTCCTCGACCTGGAGCGGGAGCCGTCGCACGACTCGTCCGCGCACCTGCTCCGCCTCGACCGTGCGGCACGCACCGCCAAGGCGGCCCAGGACGCGAGCGCGGAACTGACCGCCGCCCTGGCACGGGCTGTCGAGAACCAGCGCCGCAGAGCCGACGCCCCGACATCACCGCCTGTAGTTCTCCGGCCCACGCCGCAGCAGTTCGTTGCCTCGGCCGCCGACCTGCTCGACGGCCTCCTCGCACAGTGCCACGCGCTGCGCCGAGACCACCCCCAGCCGCCTGCCGTACCCGTACCGCCGTCGCGCTGAGACCCCCACCGCTCCCCACGCCCTCCAGGACCCACCATCACCGAACAGCCCCAGTTCCGCGCCCTGTCCCTCGGCGCCGGAGTCCAGTCCAGCACCCTGCTCGCCCTGTCCGCCGCAGGCGACCTTCCCAAGGTCGATTACGCGATCTTCGCCGACACCGGATGGGAGCCCCGCGCCGTCTATGACCACCTCGACCGCTTGGAGCGTGAGGTAGCCGCCCCGGCCGGCATCCCGGTCCTGTGCGTGTCCACCGGCAACATCCGCGACGACGCCCTCGACCCGCACCACCGGTTCGCCTCCATGCCGCTCTACATCCTCAACCAGGACGGCAAGGCCGGGATGACCCGACGGCAGTGCACCGGCGAATACAAGATCAAACCAATAAAGAAGCAGGTCAGAGCCCTCCTCGGCTACCCCTACCCCGCCCGGATCCCGCGGGAGGTGTTCGTCGAGCAGTGGGTCGGCATCTCGACCGACGAGTTCCACCGCGCCAAGGACGCGGACGTGAAGTACATGCGCAACCGGCATCCGCTCATCGACCTGGGCTGGTCGCGCACCGATTGCGTCCGCTACCTGTCCTCGCTCAACCTGGCGGACACCCCCAAGAGCAGCTGCTTGGGATGCCCCTTCCACGGCAACTCACAGTGGCGCCACATCCGCGACACCTCGCCTGCCGAATGGGCGGACGTGGTGGCCTTCGACGCCGCCATCCGCCAGGGCAACGCCCGCGCCAACGCGAGCGGCAACCCGCTGCTGGGCGAAGCATTCCTGCACCGCTCCCGCGTGCCCCTGGCCGACGCTCCCATTGATCACGTCACCGCCGCCGAATGGGCCGCCATGCAGCAGGAACTGGGAGACGACGAAGACCCCGCCACGCTGGAGGAAGGCGTCACAGACGGCTGCTCGCCCTGGGCCTGCCGCGGCGACGCGGACGCGCTGACCCGGGACGACTTCGGGCTGGCCACGTGATCGTGCTCGATCTGTTCGCCGGGCCCGGCGGCTGGAGCCACGCCCTGACCCTCCTCGGGGTACGCGACATCGGCCTGGAATGGGACGCGTGGGCCTGCAAGACCCGCGCGGCGGCGAGGCAGTTGACTATCCGCACCGACGTTGCGATGTATCCGGTGGGGCCCTTCCTCGGAAGGACCACCGGCCTCATCGCCAGCCCGCCCTGCCAGGCATGGTCGATGGCCGGAAAACGTCTCGGGCTCCGCGACCAGCCGCTGGTCCACCAAGCTCTCGCCGACCTCGCCGTCGGCCGCGACACCCGCGAACAGCTCCTCACCGCCTGCCAGGACGAACGCTCCCTGCTCGCCGCCGAGCCCATGCGCTACCTGCACGCCCTCAACCAGCACGGCCAACCCGAGTGGATCGCGATGGAGGAAGTGCCCGACGTCCTGCCCCTCTGGCGCCAGTACGCCGCGGTCCTGCGCGGCTGGGGCTTCTCGGTGTGGACGGGGATCCTGAACGCGGCGGACTACGGAGTGCCGCAGACGAGACGGCGCGCGATCCTGCTCGCCTCCCGCACCCGTACCGCCGAGCCCCCGTCGCCCACGCACTCCAAAGTCGCCGAGCCGGAGACGCTGTTCGGGCCGGGCCGCGCCCAGTGGGTGTCCATGGCCGAAGCCCTCGGCTGGGGTGCCACCGACCGCCCGGTGCCGACCGTGTGCGCCGGCGGAGGGCCGGGAGGCGGCCCGGAGCCTTTCCCGTCCGGATCCCGCAAGACCCTCAGCGACGCCCGCGACCGCGGAACCTGGAAGCCCCAGAGCACCCTCGTCCTGCAGTCCCGCCGGGAGGGCGCGGGGTGGTCGGCTCGGCACGGAGCCAGGGAGAACCGGCCGGCCGACGAGCCGGCCCCCACCTTCACGGGCGAAGCGCACCGCTGGTCATGGTCCCTGCGCAGCAACAACCAGTCCAACGCGACCGTCCGCCGGTCCGACGAGCCGGCCGGCACCCTGTTCTTCGGCCATCGCGCCAATGAATGCGTCTGGATCGCCGAAGCCGCCCCCAGCACCTCTGGCGAGGAGCAGCCGGCGCCGGAGTCCATCCGGATCACCGCCCAGGAAGCCGGCCGCCTGCAGACCTTCCCCACCGACTATCCCTGGGCCGGGAACAAGGGCCAAGTCTTCGGCCAGATCGGCAACGCGGTGCCCCCTCGGCTCGCCGCCCATCTGCTGGCCCCGCATCTCGGCAAGACCCTCAACCCCGACGACTTCACCCTGGCCGCGTAGATGTCCCAATCCACCGACCCGTACGAGGACGACCTGGACGACCTGCCCTCTCCGCGGCCCGTCCACTACGCCGAGCAGTCCCTGCTCGGGGCGCTCCTTCTGGATCCCCACCGGCTTCCCGACATCCGCGTCCTGGGAGCGGAGCAGTTCAGCAACCACGCCCACGGCTCCCTCTTCCAGGCCATGCGCATGGTCCCGCTGCCCGATCCGGAGGCCCACCGCTCCGATCCCGCCTGGCTCAACGCCGTCCTGGCCGCGGCTCGCCCCCAGGCCCCCGGGCTGACCGCCTCTTACCTCCACACCCTCGTCCAGGTCTGCCCGTGGCCCCAGCACGCGCCCGCGTACGCCCGGATGATCCAATCCGATCACGCCCGACGCACGCTGCTCATGCACGCCCAACGCCTAGCCCAGACCGCGACCGACGCCACCTTGCCTAACCGGGCCGTCACCACCCTGGCCCAGGCCGACGCCCTCGCGCAGTTCCTGGACACGCTCTCCGGACAGTTCGCCCCGCACCCCGGCTCCCTGCCACGCACCGCCATGCCGACACAGCCCACGGCGCGCAGCAGCGAGGAAGCCCTCGACGAGGAACGACTCCTCCTCGCCACCGCCACCGCGCACCCGGCCGCGCTGAAGGACATGCGCTGGCTCCAGCCCGACGACTTCACGCAGCCCCTGCACGCAGCCCTGTGGCAGTGCCTGACCTCGCTGGTCCACCGCGCAGAGCCCGTGGACCCGGTCACCGTGCTCTGGGAAGCCCAGCACCGTGGACTCCTCGCCGATGACCTCGCCGCCAGTGACCTGATGGCACTGGTCTCCACACCCGTCGGGTCAGCCGAATACTGGGGTGAACGCATTCTTCAACGCGCCCTGCTCACCCGTGCGTGCGACGTCGCCACGCGGATCGCCACCTACGCCGAGGACCCGGCCAACACGACGCATCAACTGATCACCGGCAGCCGCCGTGCCTTGGCCGACCTCACTGCCCTGCGCACCCGCTGGCAGCGCAGCACCGCCCCCGCACCACCGACGACTCCTCGTGCCCCGCGCAGCCCGGCCGTCTCCCGGGCCGGTCCGCCGCTCCGAGCCACCGCAGCACGAGCACTCCGATGACCCCCGCTCCGGCCGACCCACGCCGGCCAGAGCCGCGAAACGAGACCAGATTGCCGCACCCCGAAGCCGCCCCTCACATCCGCCTCGGCCTGTACCAGGACCGCTCCAGCGCCGTCACCGCCACCATCACCGGCAGCCCCACCCGTACCATCCACGGCCTCCTCACCATCCACGGCTTCGAGTCGCTGGACGAACAGACGATGGTCATGGCGCGCATCGACCGCGAGGAACCGCACTACGCCGAGCAAGCCGCACGCGCCCTGCGAGCCGAGAACATCACCGTGGACATCACCCCCGAGCTGCGCGAGGAGATCGACACCGAATGGACCTGGGCCAACTACCCCATGCCCTGGTGCACGCGCGAGGAGATCCGCGAGGTGTCCAACGACGCCCAGCAGATCTACGACGACATCCGCCACGGACGCCTGATCATCCACGCCCACGCCCACGACGGCTGGACCACCGTCGCCGTCGGCACCTACCGCGAAGGCCCAAGCATCCACCTCCACGGGGAAAACCACCTGCGCACCGAATCGATGCGGTACGACAACCCCGTAGAAGCCATAACCGAGTTCGATCGCCTCTACGGCGACGCCGTACGCCCCGGCCCGGCGCCGGCCACCAGCACCGAAACCGAAGCTGAACAGGCTCGCACCTCGCTACCGGCTACGGCCAACGCACCGACGTCACCGGCGACGACCAGGCTCGTAGACGCGCACGCTGCCGCGGCTGGCAACCACGAAGCACTCCTGAACGACTTTCTCGAAGCGCACGGAGAGTGGGAAAAGTGGCGCACGTGGTCGGACGAGACCACCCACGCAGTCCACGAATCCCTCGTCATGCGAGCCGAGTTCGTTCACGAAGCCGCCCCTGACGACACCCAGTGGAAGATCGCGGCGTACGAGAGCCCGGTCGGCGAGCGCCTGTGGCACGCCACCGCGACCGCCACGGCCCCCGTGGACATCGTGCGGACGCTGCTCGAAAGCCTCGACTCCGCGGATACCGTCGAGATCACCGCCGGCAGCCTGGTCTCGGAGGCCAACGTCTGGGAGGCCACCCGTCCGTTGTTCGACGCCGACTGGGACCACAGCGTCGACGGCCGCTTCATCCGATGGCAGGCACCAAGTGATCACTCCGCAGGCGTCCAGTTCGATGCCTTCGCGGCAAACTTCCGGCAGTCCGACCTGCCCGTCTGGACGTTCTGGGGCGGGGGCGACGCCGAAGCCCCCGAGTGGGCCCTGCACTTTTCGACGCACGCCGCCGTCTCCGTACTGCAGGACGTCGCCGTCGAGGCGGCCGGTCGATACGCAAAGCCGCTCGCCTCCGCACGACGGCAGCGCAGCCCGCGCAGTGCGTCACCCGCCCCGGCCCCACATCCTGCCGCCCCCGCCAGAACACGCTGATACAGACGTCAGAGTCGGCGAGAATCGACTCATGCCCCTCCCGCACCCTTCCGAGAGCGTCTACCGCAGAGTCACCGTCGAATTCGGCCGTGAAGCCTTCGGCAGCCAGGCCCCAGCAACCCGGCGCGTTCCGATTCCGGACGAGTGGCTCGATGCCCCGCCCGACGCCGATCTCCGCGAAACATCCCTAATCCGCGATCCCGACCGGTACACCGACGGATTGCTGCGTATGGCCTCGCTGACAGCGCTCGTCCCCGGGGATCAATTCTCACTCTGGGTGTTCCTGCACAGCCGGGACGGCCAGCCATTCGTCATGGACCGTCACGGAGTTACGGGAAGGAGCGTCGGAAATCAGACGTTGGGGCCTCTGGCCAATCTCCAGGTGTACGCCACGAACCCACAGGGGCTTTACGAAGGAAAGTCACACGGAGTGTGTGTGCACCAGAAGTCGCTGAGCCCTGAGCATGATCTTCTCACTCTCCACGATTTCGTTCCGCTCTACCTGCAAGACCCGGGATACGGCTATTGGACAGGCTCAGGCTGGTGCAGCAAATGCGCCGGATACGCGGTGCGGAGGCTGAACGAGGAACAGTTCGCCCACTACTGGACGAGCGTGCAGGCCGCTCACGCCGCCTTGTCCGGCGGGCTTCGGTAGATCTGGGCGGCAATATAGCGGTGGATCCCCGGTTACCGAAACCGGGGATCCACGGAATACTTATAGCTCCACCGCCACTACCTGACCGCCACATCGAAGGGCCGCATCGCGACAGACGACAACTTGATCAGGCAAGCGCACCTGGCCCCGGGGCCATTACTGGTTCACGCCGCGGCGTAGCTCAGCCGGAACAGGTCCTGAGCGCGCTCCAGGTCCCGCTCGGTGCGCAGCTGCACCTCCAGGTCGCCCGTGCCGTGGTGACCGAGCCCCGTCACGTCCCGGGTGAATCCGGGCCTGAGATCGACGCTCTTCGGGTCCGCCTTCAGGTAGACGAGCAACTTGGTCTGCTGGGGCGGGATGACACAGGCGAAATTCCGCAGCCGCTGGTACGCGGCGTACTGCTTGCGCTGAACTCGCGTGATGCCGTCTCCCAGGCCGCGGAGCATCTCGTCCGCAGCCACGGCCAGCTCCGCCATGGCACCGGTCTGCCGCTGGAGCGCCTGCGGCGCGTCCATGTGCGCCCGTCGGCGAGTGCGCCGGTTCGCCGCGCCCGACTTGCCGGTGACGGAGACCACCGTCTCCAGGCTGACATGGTTGCTGCCGTAGTACCGGTAGCGGACCAGGTCGATGCTGCGACGGTGCTCGCGCACAGCGTGCGCGTCGTAGCGAGTGAAGTCGCCGGCAACGCAGATCAGGCGGGGGGCGCTCCACAGGACCTGGGCCGCGGTCGGCACTCCGAGCCTGTCGCGGACCAGGCTGTCGAAGGCACTCCGGTGCCGGGTGAGCCACGACAGGTAATAGAGGCCCTGGTTGATCACGCCGGCATCCGTGCCGCGCTTGTACTCGATTTTACCGACCGCAGGAGCTCGTGAACCGGCTCTGAACTGCGACGACTCATAGACTACATGTCCGCGACGGGGAGTTGGGGCCGTTGCTGTAGCCCGCCTGGGTGGTCGCATGGGACGGCCCGTCCACCGGGACGGTGGACGGGCCGTGAAGTGGTTGGGCGGGAGGGATCAGGACTTCAGTACCGGTTCGGCGATGCGAGCTTCAAGGTCGGCGACGCGCCGGTCCTGGAAGCGTAGGTTCGAACGGGCGGCCTTGAGTCGTTCGTCGAGGGTGCGGTTGTCGGTGGTGAGCTGGCGGACGCGCTGTTTGAGGGTGGTGTTCTCGGTGGCAATCCGCTGGATGGCACCCTCGGTCCACTCAGCTTGCAAGTCGTCTATCTGGCCGAGGAGTTCGCCAATCCGGGTGCGTTGGGTGAAGATCTCGGTGTGGGCGGCCCTGAGGGCGTCCTCGGCGTTCAGGGCGCGTTCGCGCCAGGTCGCCTCGCGCTCGTCGTCCTGTCCAGCAAGCGCGCGGGATTGGTGTTCGTCGGCCTGCGTCATCGCTGCGGCGACCGCGGATCTGGCCTCGACGTTGTCGTAGAGGAAGGTGCGCGAGACGTCCGCGCGGCGGGCGAGGGCGGCGACGCTGACCTGGGCTTTCTCGCGTCGGAGCCGGGCGATGGCCTGGTGGACGCGCTGAAGGGCGGCTTCGGTCTTGCGGCGGCGGGCGGCCAGGGCCGCCGCGGTGCGGGGTTCGGGAACAGTGACGGTGTTCATGCAGCTTCCTGTTCGAGGTCGTCGCCGTCGGCTGTGCACGTATCGCTGTACTCGTCCGGCTCGCCGTTGGCCGCGTCGGCAAGGTCGGCGGCGCGAAAGGCCGTGGACCACACGCGGTGGAAGTAGTCCTGGGGTTTGCGCAGGTCCAGGGCGAGGGCGTCGTCGAGGAGTCCGAGGCCGGCCAGGGCCTTCTCCAGGCCGTCGATGGCGCGGGCGGTGGGCTCGAAGTAGCGGTGGAGGTAGTCGGCGGTGGCGTCGTCGGGGGCGCCCTCAGCCAGCAGCCGCCACTGTTCCCGTTTGCGACGCCAGTAGAGGAGGTCGGCGCCGGACAGGACGAACTTGTCGCAGTTGTGGCAGTCGAGGTTGAAGGGGCAGGCGCCGCCGTTCACGACGGGCTGGAAGGTGCAGAATCCGCCCTCGGCGGGGGTGCTGCGGCGAGAGAGGTCGATGGCCAGGGCCTGGGCCTGTTCTCGGGTGAGCGGGGTGGTGTCGCTGGTGAGGGGTTCACCGGGGTGGGCGGCGCCGGGTCCGGCGACCCACACGTGCTGGAGGACGTTGTCCAGGTCGCTGCTGGTCAGGTGGACGTAGTGCTCGGCCATGCGGTCGGAGACCTGGCCGAGGTAGCGGCGGATGTGTGTCAGGGTCGCGCCGTGCCGCAGCAGCCGTGTGGCCAGGGTGTGCCGGGCCTGGTGGGCGACGTAGTGACCGCCGAGGTCAAGCTCGGCGAGCCAGCTGCGGAAGCCGGTGTGGAACCAGGTGTAGGACAGAGCGCGGCGGCCGTCGGGATTGAGGATGTCGGTGGGGAACAGGGCCAGGTGGGCGCGTTCGGCAGCAGTGGGCGGACGACCGGCGTGCCGGTCGGCATAATGCGTCAGGGTCTTGCGGCGGCGTTCTTCGAGCCGGTCCAGGAGATGATCGGGGATGCGGACGGCCGCGTTCAGGTTGCCGACCTTGGTCTGGTCGTGCCAGAGCAGGGGCAGCCCGCCGTAGCGGCCGACGCAGTCCAGGCGGAGCTCGAGGACCTCTCTGGCGCGCCGTCCTGTAACGATGATGGTCTCCCACGCATCCCGCAGACCCCGGTCGTGCGGGTCGCAGCCGTCGGCGAGCTGCTGCAGGTTGGTCTCGTCCACAAGCGCCCGGGCGACCTCGTCGGGGAAGGGGTTGCGGCTGCGGGCCGTGCCCCGGCCTCCGACCGGCATGGCGGCTATGAAGGTGCGGTCCAGGCCGATCTGCTCGGCGCTGCCGCTGTCCAGCGCGCCGCGCAGAAGGGACCGGCCATAGTTGAACACCATCCGCCGCGAGGTCTCGGTGACTTTCGACCTTTTGCCGTCCAGGCGGGCCTGGCCGCGGAAGGTGAGGCCGAGGCGTTCGCGGTTGCGCAGGTCCGCAACGAAGCGGTGGACATGCTCGCCGCGCAGCACGGTGGGGTCGTGGCCGCCGCCGAGCGCCTCGGCCTCCAAAAACGCAGACAGTTCGGCGCCGGCGCGGCGCACGAAGTCCACCGGCTGGGCAGTGCGCGGGCAGCTGGGCGAGCGCAGCACGTCGACGATGTGGTCCCACAAGAGGTCGCGCAGCCACCGCTGGGTGACGCAGGTCAGGTCGACGTAGCTGGAGCGGTGCGGGAAGCGCACCCCGAAGTGCTCGGTCTCGATGTAGCCGGCATCCCGAGTGTCGGAGGGGGTGAAGTAGATCTTCCGCAGGGCCTGTTGCACCTCCTGGACCATGCGCTGGTGGTAGGCGCGGCGGAAGACCGAGGCATCCAGGCCGGCCAGGGACGCCACGTCGCGGCGCTGGCACTCGTCCGCGAGCGACTGCATCCACGTCAGATGCCACACAGCGACGGGCTGCATGCCGTGAACGTGCATGCCCCACTGAAGCTCGGCCCTCAGCAGGGGCCGCAGCCCGCGCAGGTTGACCGATCCGGTGCGGTGCACCGGCAGCTGCGCGCGGCACCAGGCACGGAAGGCGATATCGTCCTCGCAGGTCACCGGGACAGGGCGATCACGGCGCTCGTAGGTGGCGAAGAAGTTTTTCGGCGGCTTCGCCCCTCCCGGCCGCCCGGCCCGGTTGTAGCCGCGCTCGTGCGCGCCGCACAACCCCAGGGGCGAGGCGGCCAGTTCGTCGCACACGTCCGCACGACACTCACCGTAGCCCGGCAGCGCCGGCTGGTCGGCCAGCCACCGCTCGAACTCCGCCTCGCCCCTGCCGGGGAGCCGCTTCCGGTAGCTCAGCCACCGGTTGCGGTGCCGGAAGCACAGCACCAGCTGCAGGCTGAACGCCGGACGCTGCGGGCAGATCCGGCACATCATCGCCTCCGGCATCTCCGTGGCCGGCAGCGGCTCCGCACTCCGCAGGAACTGAGCCCGGCTCATCCCGCGCGCCTCCGCCTCCTGCCACTGCCCAGCGTGTACCGAGCACATCGCGTAGCGCCTCCAGCGGGGCCTCTCACAGTCGACGACCGTGCAGCTCCACGGATAGACCGGGTGCGTCGGCGGGATCTTCAGCACCCCGCCGCGCAGCACCGGGTCGAACTCGGGCCCGTTGACCAGCGCGGTGAGCACCTCCAGCCGGTCCCGACCCATGCGGGCATCCTGGAGCGGCAGCTGCGACAGCGCCGTCACTTCGTCTCACCCCAGACCGTGCGCAGGGCGGCATCGAAGACCGGGTCATGGACATCGACGTGGCCGTAGACCTCATCCACCATCGTGGCCGAGGCCCAACCGCCGGCGTCCCGGGCAATCAACGTGTTGCCCTCGGCGGCGTCAAGAACCGCGGACGTGAACGAGTGCCGGAAGGCATGGGGTTTCACGACCCCGAGTCCGGCTCGATTCCCGGCCCGGCCGAGCATCCGCCTGGCTCCGACCGGCGCCCACGGCTGTCCGGTATCGGCGCCGTGCAGCTGGACCAGGAGCATGCCGTGCCCGGCGCCGCGCGGGTACTCGGTGGTGACGTACTCGAAGTAGGTGTGCACCATCGCGGGGCTGACCCGTTTGATCAGCCCGCCGGTCACGGTGCCGTGCTCGACCCGCCAGGGGTGCTTGGTCTTGGCCTCAGCCCGGTTCGGATTGCCGGGCCGGTGGCAGACGTGCAGGTGAGGGGTGTGGCACTCGCCGCAAGCCGCATTTTCCCGCAAGTGCAGGTCGACCAGGTGAAGTCCGCAGAGCTCTCCGATGCGAAGCCCGCCGTCGGCGAGCCAGGTGACCACCAGCCGGTCCCGGGCGGCGTTCACCGTCTCCAGCAGCCTCTCCCGGGCGCCCTCCGGGAGCATCTTCGGATGCCGGCGGTGCGGCCCCTTCGGCGCCAGCGGGTTGGTGGGCCGCGACGACTTCACGTGCCCGAGGAACGACCGGCGCCGGTCCACCCGCGACGGCAGCCGCGACTTGTCGAGCTTCTTGCCGAGTTCGCCGTTGATCCCGAGGGAGGACTGATGAATCCCCGCGAGTTCACGATTTCTGAAGGTATCGAAATCTGAACTGTAGGTGTTGCTGGGGGATTTGGAGGCTCTCTGGCCGTGGGTTCGCAGGTTACCCGGTCGTCGTTTCGGTGCCTGCCGGGCTGGCCGCACGGGTGTAGCGCAGGCTGGCCTGGGCGCTGAGGTTGAACATCGTGGAGATGCGGAGGGGATCGGGTCCGGCGGCGATCGCTTCTTCGAGGACCCGGTCCTGGCGGAGGCTGTCAACCGTGGCGGGCAGCCCCTTGAACAGGCGCTTGAGCCAGAAGTCGCTGACTGGACTCTTTTTCTTGGCTGTCTGCTGGGTAAGGAGGAGATGAGGGTTTGCCGAGTCCGGCCAGCGGGCGTCACGGTAGCGCCGGTACTTGCGGATGGCTTCGGCGGTGAAGTCGTCGAGGGGCCGGCTGACCTCGCCCCGCCGGAGGCGCCCGGTGCTCAGCTCGATGTCGGAGTCTTGGAGCATTCTGATCTCGTGCGGGAAGAGGGCGTGGATGCCGGCAAGGGCGACGACGACCCGGAGGGCCGGGCTCTCAGCCGCGGCTCTGGCCACTTGTTTGAGTTGGTCTCCCGCGACCGGCGTGGGCGGGTTGACGAGGGTGTTACCGGGCCTGATGCGTCGGGCTGGGTCGGCGAAGATCAGCCGCTGTGACTTGAGCGTCTTGAACATGTCCCGGAGCGCGACGATTTCGCGCTGGACGTTGTTCCGTTTGGCCAGCCAGTCAGTGATGTCCTCGGGGGTGACCTGTCTCAGTGTCGAGTATCGGGGGGCACAATACTCGGCAGTGAACGGGACGATCAGCCGCAGGTGGATGTCGACTGTGTGAGGCGACCTGGGGCGACGGCGAGGGGCTCCGTTGCGGAGGACGTCGAAGTAGGCGGTCACCTCGACGCGTATCTGCTCGGGAAGCCTTGCGAGGTGAGCTCTGACCAGTTGTTCTAGGGGGTCGGGTGCGTCGTCGAGCAGGATGTCGAGATCGTCGAGCATGTCGATGAGATGGACTGCGGGAGCATCGATGTCCCGGGAGAGTGCGTGCACCGTGGTGGCTTTGATCCTTTCGAAAGGCTGGTGCAGGGCCGAGAGGATCATTAATCCGCACTTCACGCGCTTGATGGTGCAGCGGTTCCAGCCCCGTACCACCGCGACGTCCCTGGCCCGATCGACGAGGAAGTCCGCATATCCGGGATCTGCCGGGGTGAATCCTGTCCAGGAGCGCCCCTTCGAGCCGTCCGGGTTCCGATAGCGCCGGAAGTCCCGGACCGGCTCGAAGAGCGTGAGCTGGATGCTCTCGGGCGGCTTCAGCAGCAGGGGGTGTCTGTGCGTCGTCTCGCTCGGCAAGTCAGGCACCTCCGCTGTTCTTGCGGTGAGGTGGTGGCGCCGATTCCATTTGATCAGGTCAGTCTCTCTGTTCCCTTCGGGTGCGCCTTGCTGGCGTGAAAACATGGCTGCGGCGCCTGCCCGCCGATGCCGGTAGCTCGTTGGGACGTTGAGCCCGTAGGTCAGTCTGGTGCCGGGGCCGCAGAGGGGCCACGCACTGTTGCCATCGAGCACGCCGGTCAGATTCTCGCTCCCCCCGCGGCCCCTTGGGCAGGCGTCATCCCGTACGGATCAAGGCTTGGGAGTGGCGCATGAGGGACACCGACGACAGTGGTGGCATGGAGGAGATCGAGCAGGCCGAGGAGCTCGTGGCCCGTGTCGCGGCGATCGATATCGCCAAGGCGTCGGGCATGGTGTGTGTGCGGATGCCGCACGAGGACAAGCCCGGCAAGCGCGTGCAGCGGGTCTTCAACACCGTCGCGACCAGCGGCGCGATCCTGGACCTGGCCGACCACCTGATCTGCCAGGGCGTCACCCGGGTGGTGATGGAGGCCACCTCGACGTACTGGAAGCCGTACTTCTTTCTGCTGGAATCGCGTGGTCTGGAGTGCTGGCTGGTCAACGCCCGTGACGTCAAGAACGTCCCCGGCCGGCCCAAGACCGACCGCCTGGACGCGGTCTGGCTGGCCAAACTCACCGAACGCGGCATGCTCCGGCCCTCGTTCGTGCCCCCGAAACCAGTCCGTGAACTGCGCGACCTGACCCGGGCCCGGGCGGTCATGACCCATGAGCGCACCCGCCACAAGCAGCGCACCGAGAAACTCCTCGAGGACGCCCAGATCAAGCTGTCCACCGTGATCTCCGACATCTTCGGCGTCTCCGGACGCGCGATGCTGGAAGCCCTGATCGCGGGCGAACGCAGTCCGAAGGCGTTGGCGGACCTCGCCCACGGCACGATCAAGGCCAGCCACGCCACCCTGGCCGAGGCCCTGACCGGCCGATTCGAAGAGCATCACGGGTTCATGTGCCGGATGCTGCTGGACACCGTCGACTACCTCACCGTGCAGATCGACAAGCTCACCGCCCGTATCACCGTGCGCCTGGCCGAGCTGTCCACCGCCGAGGACGGCGAAGGCCCCGGACAGGGCACCCTCATGCCGATCACCGACACCGAGCGCCTCGACGAGATCCCCGGCGTCGGCCCCCATACCGCGCAGGTCATCCTCGCCGAGATCGGCCCGGACATGTCGGTCTTCCCCACCGCCGGACACCTGGTGTCCTGGGCGAAACTCTCCCCGCGCACCCTCCAGTCCGGTGGCAAGAACACCTCCGGGCCCACCGGCAAGGGCAACCCCTGGCTCCGCGGCGCCCTCGGCGAAGCAGCGATCTCCGCCGCACGGACCGACACCTTCCTCGGCGCCCGCTACCGCAGGATCGTCAAACGCCGAGGCCACATGAAAGCCCTCGTCGCCGTCGCCCGCTCCATCCTGGTGTCCGTCTGGCACCTCATGAACGACCCGACCGCCCGCTACCGAGACCTCGGAGCCGACTTCCACACCCGCAATCTCGACCCGAACCGCAAGAGCCGAGACCTCGTCCGCCAACTCAAGGCCCTCGGCCACGACGTCACCCTCACCCCGGCAACCGCCTGACACACGAACCCACCCGCACCGCACCGAAACAGCCCCCCGACCGTCACCGCCGAGGGGCTACCCCGCCATACCCACCTGACCGTTGAGTTTTCCGGTCAGGCGCACGCTGCGGCGAGACCACGCTTCGGTACGCTTGAGGAACCCTCGGGAGGAGAGTCAACGCAGTCGATCACGTACTCGCTCGCCAGGAACCGCACCCCCAGCATCGTCTCCATGTGCGCCTCGATGAGGCTCTGCACGTCCGCCTCGACGTCAGCAAGACGCGACGTGACCTCAGTCAGGCCGCCTTTCGTCGTGTTGAACAGCTTCACCCGACACCTCCCCCTCCTCGGTTCGGAGATCATCAACGCCGAACCGGGTCAGGATTGTTTCCGCGAGAGGCTTCGGGCGTGTGAAGGTGGTGTGAGAAGCTACCTGCGGGCCGCCGTGAGGCACCCGTGTCCCACGGCTCCCAGGGATCACCAGATCCCACATACGTCCCATAGGATCGCGGGACGAGCGCCTGGAAGACTGCGTTTTCGCAGGTCAGCCCCCGTAGCTCAGTGGATAGAGCACGTGCCTTCTAAGCGCTTGGCCGCAGGTTCGAGTCCTGCCGGGGGCACACAGTCCGCACCACATCAGGCCCTCCCTCGGGAGGGCCTTCTTCTGCAGGTGACCGCACGGTAGCGAGGGGCGCGTAACGAACGCGTAAGCGCCCGCCAGGTCGCGCGCCCGATCCAGCGGGCGTCGGCTCCTGCCGCCACCGCACCGCACTTCCTCAAATGTCGGCAGGGTGACGCCTGTTGTTCCCCCCGGTGCCACCTGTGGCCTTCCCCCGTCGGCGAGCATCTGTGCAGCGGGCCGCCGATGTGCGTAGCGCGGCCTTTTGTTCGTGGGTGCCACGAGGGGGAACGGCGTGCAGCTTCGACGTACGGAACGGGCGGGCCGCGGGCGAGGGGTGGCCGTCTGTGTGGCGGGCGTTCTGCTTCTTGCGGGCTGCGGCAGCGACAGGAGCGACAGCTCGGCGCCGCAGGAGGCCGTACCGGACATCGCGTGTGCCGACGGCGGCCAGGTGCGGGGGTCGGGGTCCACCGCCCAGCAGAACGCGATGAGCCGGTGGATGCAGCAGTACCAACTCGCCTGCCCCGAGGTGGAGCTCGTCTACGACCCGGTCGGGTCCGGGGCCGGCGTCGCGCAGTTCCAGCGCGGGGCGAGCGCGTTCGGCGGTACGGACGAGGCGCTGAGTGCGCAAGACGTGGAGGGCACCAAGGAGGTCTGCTCCGGCGGGCGGGCCATCGATCTGCCCATGGTGGGTGGCCCCATCGCCCTCGGGTACAACGTGCCCGGTGTGACCGGCCTGGTCCTGGACGCGCCGACGCTGGCCCGGATCTTCGATTCCCGGATCACCCAGTGGAACGATCCGTCGATCCAGCGCCTCAATCCCGGTACGAAGCTGCCGGACCTGCCCGTGATCCCGTTTCACCGCACGGACGACTCGGGCACCACGCAGAACCTGAACGCGTATCTCAAGGGCGCCGCGCCCAAGAGGTGGCCGTATCCGACGGGCAAGAAGTGGCAGGCCCGGGGTGGCGAGTCGGCCAGCGGATCGGATGCGGTGTCATCGGCGGTGCTCCGGACCGATGGCGCGATCGGCTATTTCGAGCTGTCCTTCGCCGTCAGGCGGAAGATCGACACGGTGCGTATCGCCACGGGAGCCGCGGAGCCGGTCGCGCCGAGTACGACCAGCGCTTCGGTGGGCATCGCGGAGGCGCGGATCGCCGGTACGGGGAAAGACCTGTCGATGCGGTTCAACTACAGGACGTCCGCCGAAGGCGCGTACCCGATCGTCCTGGTGACGTACGAGGTCGTCTGTGACACGGGCAATCCGGCCGACAGCCTCCCGGCGCTCAAGTCCTTCCTCACCTACACCGCCGGCGAGGAGGGCCAGAAGCAGCTGCACTCGATCCACTACGCGCCGCTGCCCGCGTCCGTGGCGGTCCAGGTGCGTGAGGTCGTCAGCTCCCTCTCCTGACCCCCGCGCGCACCCGTTCCGGGGATATCCTGGAGGGGTTCGAAGCACTCCCACCGACAACTCTCCTGTCCATTGGAGGGGTCATGACGTTCATGCAGGTCATCGACTGCAAAACAAGCAGAGCTGATGAGTTGAACAGCCTGATGGACTCCTGGATCGACGCGACACAGGGCAAGCGGACGGCCACGCACTCGATCGTGGGACGGGACCGCGCCGACGCCACACACGTGGTGGAGATCGTGGAGTTCCCCTCGTACGAGGAGGCACAGAAGAACTCGCACCTGCCGGAGACCGACCGGATATTCCAGGAGATGGTGGCCCTGTGCGACGGGGAGCCGTCGTTCACGGACCTCGATGTCGTGCGGGACGAGCAGCTGAACAAGATCCTGGTCCGTAGCTTCGTCGACGACGTGATCAACGCGAGGAACATCGACGCGGTGGACGCGATGTGCACCGCCGGCTACCGGGAGCACGACCCGTCGCTGTCCTCGTACGACCTGGGGCTCGCGCAGGCCAAGATCGAGAACCGGGAGACCATCGAGGCGTTCGAACCGGTGGTCACCATCGCGAGCCTGACCGCCGAGGGTGACGTGGTGTGCGCACGGCTGTCCTTCGAGGGGCGTCACGTGGGCGCTTACCAGGGCATGGAGCCCACCGGCCGGCAGATCTCTGGAACCGGCCACGCGACCTTCCGCTGTGAGGGCGGCAAACTCGCGGAAAGCTGGTGGAACTTGGACGACCTCGGCCTGATGCAGCAGCTCGGAGCGGTCGCCGGCTGATCCGCGTCACCCGTCCGTCGCTCTGACGCCCTCCGCCCGGCCTCGTGGACGCCGCGCGCCCCGGCGCGGGCCCCGGTCCTGCCCGAGCAGGCCGGCGATGGCCGTCGCCGCGTCGCGGGCCGGGCGGCCGACGCCGATGAGGGTGGCGGAGGCGGGGCCGGTCCAGTCGCCGTAGCCGAGCAGGTGGAGGCGGGGTTCGCCCTGCGCCTGGGTGCCCGTGGTGGGGATGTGGCCGCGTGTGCGGCGCAGGCCCAGCGGGGCGAGGTGGGAGAGTGCGGGGCGGAAGCCGGTGCACCAGATGATCGTGTCGGCTTCGGCGGTCGTGCCGTCGGCCCATGCGACGCCGGTACGGGTGAGCCGGCTGAACATCGGCCGCGCCTGGAGGAGTCCGGCGTCGCGGGCCGCTCGCACGGGCGGGACGGCGACGATGTCCCCGAGCGAGCCGACGCCTCCCGGGTCCGTCCGCCCCTCGTCCAGCGCCCGGCGGCGCACGGTGGCCACGTCGAAGAGCGCGCGGCCGTCGATGTCGTCGGGGAGGAAGCGGGGCGGGCGCTGTGTGACCCAGGTCAGGTCGGTGGTGGCCGCCAGGTCGGCGGCGATCTGGGCACCCGAGTTGCCTCCGCCGACGACCACGACGCGTCGGCCGGTGAGGTCTGACGGGCTGCGGTAGTCGACCGTGTGCAGCTGCTGCCCGCGGAATTCCGCCCCGTTCGCCAGGGCCGGCAGGAACGGCCGCCCCCAGGTGCCGGTGGCACTGATCACCGCCCGCGCCCGCCAGGTGCCGGTGGCGGCCTCCACCCGGAGCAGCTCACCGTCGTGACGGACGGCTTCCACGCGTACGGGGCGGATCAGCGGGAGTTCGTACCGCTGCTCGTAGTCGGTGAGGTAGGCGACGACGTGCCGGGCTCCGGGGTAGGTCTCCCCCGGCTGCGGCGGCATCAGCCGGCCGGGCAGGGAGGAGTACGCGGCCGGGGAGAACAGGTGCAGCGAGTCCCAGGCGTGCTGCCACGCACCGCCCGGCCCGGACCCGGCGTCCAGGACGACGAAATCCAGGCCGAGGCGGCGCAGGTGGTAACCGGCGGCGAGGCCTGCCTGGCCGCCGCCGATCACCACCACGTCGAGGGGCGCGTCGTTCACGGGGCCGGGGTCGTGAACTTCTTGCGCCAGGCCAGGGACACGTACACGAGTCCCACCAGGACCGGGACCTCGATCAGCGGGCCGACGACGCCGGAGAGGGCCTGGCCGGACGTCACGCCGAAGGTGGCGATGGCCACCGCGATGGCCAGCTCGAAGTTGTTGCCCGCGGCGGTGAACGCGAGGGTCGCCGTGCGGTCGTAGTTCAGGCCGATGGCCTTGCCGAGCAGGAACGTGCCGAACCACATCACCGCGAAGTAGACGAGCAGCGGCAGCGCGATCCGTACGACGTCCACCGGCTGGGACGTGATCGTCTTCCCCTGGAGTGCGAACAGGATGACGATCGTGAACAGCAGGCCGTAGAGGGCCCAGGGGCCGATCTTCGGGAGGAACGTCGCCTCGTAGGACTCGCGGCCCATCTTCTTCTCGCCGAGGCGGCGGGTCAGGAAGCCGGCCACCAGCGGGACGCCGAGGAAGATGACGACGTTGAGCGCGATCTTCCACATGGAGATGTCGAGCTCCTCGCCCTCGCCGAGACCGAGCCAGCCGGGCAGCAGGTCGAGGTAGAACCAGCCCAGGACGCCGAACGCGATGACCTGGAAGACGGAGTTCAGCGCCACGAGGACGGCGGCGGCCTCACGGTCGCCGCAGGCGAGGTCGTTCCAGATGATGACCATGGCGATGCAGCGGGCCAGACCGACGATGATCAGGCCGGTGCGGTATTCGGGCAGGTCCGGGAGGAAGATCCACGCGAGCGCGAACATGAGCGCCGGGCCCAGGACCCAGTTGATGACCAGCGAGGAGATCATCAGCCTGCGGTCCCCGGTGACCGCGTCGAGTTTGTCGTACCGGACCTTGGCGAGGACCGGATACATCATGATCAGCAGTCCGGCCGCGATGGGCAGGGAGATGCCTCCGATCTCGACCTTCGCGAGGGCGTCGTTCAGCCCTGGGATCAGCCGGCCGAGCCCCAGACCGAGACCCATGGCGAGCAGGATCCATACGGCGAGGAAGCGGTCGAGCGTCGAAAGCTTCGCGACGACCGAGGAATCCTCGGGGGCGGCGGTCGCTCGGGTGGGGGTCACGGACAGGCCCTCTTGTTCTCGGCGGCGGTACGAGCGGAATCGGCCAGGTCGGCGAACTGGCCGGCGAGCAGGGCGATGACGTCCGGGCGGAGCTTGTAGTACGTGAAGCGGCCGCACGGCTCGGTCTCCACCACACCGGCTTCACGCAGCACTCTCAGATGGTTGGAGAGGTTGGTCTGCTTGGCACCGGTCTCCTCGACCAGATGCGTGGTGCAGAGCGTTTCGCGGGCCAGCAGGGTCACGATCTTGAGCCTGAGCGGGTCGGCCAGCACCCGGATCAGTTCAGTGTCGACTGACGTCATCATGGACTGATACTGTCACATCAGTGGCAACTGACGCCACCGGGTGCTGATGCCACTGGGTACCCAGGTCCCCGGGCACCGATGTCAACGGACAGGTGCCCCGTGCCCTGATGTCGCATTGCCCTGATCCGTCGCAGGACAACCGTGAGACGAGAGAGATCCCTGATGTCCGAGAAGCCGTCTGTGCTGTTCGTCTGTGTCCACAACGCCGGCCGCTCCCAGATGGCCGCCGCCTGGCTGTCGCACCTGGCCGGGGACCGTGTCGAGGTCCGCTCCGCCGGTTCCGCGCCGGCCGGCCAGGTCAATCCCGCCGCGGTCGAGGCCATGCGCGAGGTCGGCATCGACATCACCGCCGAGACGCCCAAGATCCTCACCGTCGACGCGGTCAGGGCATCCGACGTGTGCATCACCATGGGCTGCGGCGACACCTGCCCCGTCTTCCCGGGCAAGCGGTACCTGGACTGGACGCTGGAGGACCCGGCGGGTCAGGGTGTCGAGTCCGTACGGCCGATCCGCGACGAGATCAAGAAGCTCGTCGAGGGTCTGATCGAGGAGATCGCCCCCGCCCCGTCCGCGTGAGCGGCTGACCCTGTACGCGTGATCACTCGTCACGACGCCCGACCGGGGCGTACGGGGAAGGCCTTGCGCAGACCCGCAGACCCGCAGACCCGCAGACCTACAGAACGACAGCGGCCAGCAGGACGAAGGAGGCCGTGGAAAGCGCCGTGCGGATGCGGTGCAAGGTGTTCCAGCGGGACTCGAAGGCCGCGCGCGCCACTGTGGCGTCTCCGCCCCCACCCCCGCCCACTCCTCCGCCCGCTTTCGCGCCCTCGGCTCCGGCGAGCGCGTTGTTCAGGGGAATGTTCCCGGTGATCGTGATGAGGTGGCTGATCACCGCGCAGACCAGGGCAGCCAGAACCAGATTCCAGTTCCTGTCACCGCGCCCGCCGAGGTCCGACACGAGTGCGGCGGCCGGCAGGGCGACGACGCCCAGGAAGACGAGCAGGAAGCCGGGGCCGGGGACCTTCTCGTTGAAGCGGCGCATCGCGGCCGTGAACCCGTCGTCCGGCAGGAGCGCGAGTCCGGGCATGATCACGACCAGAAACGTCAGCATGAAGCCGGCGTAGAGCCCGGCAGCGATCACGGCGGACATCAGAAGCGGTGAGAACATGGGCACATCATGGCGCGGAAGCGCGGCCCGCACAGCCCGGACGACCGGACGGACTGTACGGGCCCCGTCGGGCCCCGCCGGGCACGCGGCTGCGTCCGGGTCCGTCAGCCGATCTCGCCCTCGTCCCCGCCGCCTCGCTCGTCACCGCCGCCCTTGAGCCGGTCCGCCTCCTCGATCGCGGTGGCAAGCTTGCGTACCGAGCTGTCCTCGGTGCGGTCCGCCAACGTGTCCGCGCGGTTTGCGAGTTCACCGAGCCCCGGTGCTCCCGGCAGTTCGCTTCCGCGCAGCGCCTCGGCGAAGTACGCGGCCACGGCCGTCACTTGGAGGCGGCTGTTGCCGTCGCCCCAGAGCGCCCCGTCGATCTCACCCGTCTCCACCGATCCGGTCTCCTCGTGCGCCTTGCGGGTCTTCGGGTCCTGCCAGCGCACCGTCGCGGTCGCCACGTGCCCGGACGCGCCGTCCCGGAGGCGTACGGCATAGAGCGCCGTCACCGTGTGACCCGGGCCGACCTCGCCGCCGTCCACGCTGTCGTCACGGAAGTCCTCGTCGGCGACCTTGCGGTTCTCGTAGCCGATGAGCCTGAACTGCTCGACCGTGTCCCGGTCGAAGGCCACCTGGGCCTTCGCGTCGCGGGCCCGCAGTTCCACATGGGCGGGCAGCTGGTCGACGAAGACCTTGCGGGCCTGCGTCTCGTCGGAGATGTAGGTGGTGTGCCCGTCGCCCTTGTTGGTGAGGCGCTCCATCAGCTCGTCCCCGTAGTCGCTGCCGACACCTACTCCGAAGAGGGTGATGCCGTAGTCGCGGCGGGAGGATTCGATGCGCTCGAGAATCGAGTCGGCCTCCGTCTCCCCGGTGTTGGCAAGAGCGTCGGACAGCAGCACGACCCGGTTGGTGGCGCCCTTGCGGTGGCCCCTGGCCGCCTCGTCGTAGCCGCGTCCGATCCCGGCGTCCACGTTCGTGGAGTCCTCCGGTTCCATGTCCTCGACGATGTCCCGGACCTTGGTGCGGTTGCCCTGGAGCCGGGTCATCGGCAGCCGGGTCTCGGCCTCGTCGCTGAAGGTGACCAGGGAGACGGAGTCGTCGTCGCGCAGCTCGTCGGTGAGCATGCCGAGGGACTCCTTCGCCAGGTCCAGGCGGCCCGGTTCGGCCATCGACCCGGAGATGTCGACGACGAAGGTGAGGGCGGCGGGCGGGCGTTCGCTCCGGTCGGTGGCGGCCTTGGTGGCGAGCCCGATCCGTACGAGCGACCAGTCGCTCGCGTCCGCCCCGGCGCGCGCACCGTCGACGGTCACCGAGAAGCCGTTGTCCTTGGGCCGCTGGTAGCCCTGGCGGAAGCTGTTGACGAACTCCTCGGGCCGCACGGACCCTGGTCCGGGCAGCCGTCCGTCGCCCAGGGTGCGCCGCGCGTAGCCGTAACTGGCCGTGTCCACGTCCAGGGCGAACGTCGACAGATAGTCCGGCGACGGCGCCACGTCGTCACGGTCCGCGCCCTCCCGCTGTTCCGGACCGACCTCGTCCGCCGCCCCGTCGGGTGCGGCCGGCGCCGGCGCTCCGCCGCTCGAACCACTCGCATCGGTCTTACGGTCCGCGGACGTCGCCCCGTCCGATCCGGCGCCACAGCCGGTGAGCAGCATCCCACCCGCCAGCAGCAGTGCGAGCGCCCCGCTGTACTTCGCTGTCCGGTCCTTCATCTCTTTCATCGGTCCCCCCACATCGTCGGCATCTGTGAATGTGACGTACGGCGGGCCCCGAAAGAGCAGACGAACGCGTTGCGGATCAATCTCGATGCGGCAACGGCGGGCGGAATCGGCGCGGAGATCCGCGGAAGGTCAACGTCAGGACACGATGTCCTTACGGCTGAAGCCGCGGAAGGCCAGAGCGAACAGGATCAGGGCATAGGTGACGGACACCGCGGCGCCCTTGACCATGCCGCCCCACTCCAGATCGGGTTGGAGCGCGTCCGCCCAGGCGAACTGCCAGTGCGCGGGGAGGAATTCGCGCCACGATCCGAGTGCGGTGACCGCGTCCAGGACATTGCCGACGATGGTGAGGCCCACGGCGCCGCCGACAGCGCCCAGGGGCGCGTCGGTCTTCGTCGACAGCCAGAACGCCAGGGCAGCGGTCACCAGTTGGGAGACGAAGATGAACACCACCACGAGGGCGAGACGCGGAACGGTGTCCCCCGTGGCGAGTGCGCCTCCGGTGGGGAGCTGCAACGGCCCCCAGCCGTAGGCCGCGGCTCCCGCCGCGAGTGCGACCACCGGCAGCAGCACCATCGCGGCCAGGCTGAAACCGAGCGCGACGACGAGTTTGCTCCATAGCAGCCGGGTCCGTGGCACGGGCGCCGCGAGCAGATAGCGCAGCGATGACCAGCTGGCCTCGGAGGCGACGGTGTCCCCGCAGAACAGGGCGACCGGCACCACCAGCAGGAAGCCGGCCGAGACGAAGAGGCACGTCGCGGCGAAGTTCGCGGCGGAGGCCGTCGCGGTGTCCATGAGGGTGATCCGCTCACCGCCGCCGGGTCCGCCGTCGGGGGTGCCGCCGATCGCGAAGGCGGTGATCAGGATGAACGGCAGGGCCGCCAGGATCCCGCCCATGAGCAGGGTGCGGCGCCTGCGCAGCTGCCGCATCGCTTCGACGCGCAGCGGCAGCGTGCGCCTGGCCCGGTAGCCGGGCGCCTCGGGGGCGTGTGTCACATCGGCTGCGGTACTCATGCGGAGCCTCCGGAGATCAGGGTGAGGAACGCGTCCTCCAGGCGGCGGTGCGGACCGACGCCCGTCAACGGCAGGTCAAGGCGCACGAGTTCGGCGATCAGCTCGGAGGAGGTGGCTCCGTCGAGCCGTACGAGCAGGCCGAGCCCGTCGCCCGTACGCACCGCGGAGCCGATCCCCGGGAGTGCGGCGATCTTCTCGACAAGCGGTTCCCCGACGTCCCGCGCGGTGGTGACGAGCAGCATGTCGCCTGAGCCGGTGATCTCGGCGACGGGCCCCGCCTGCACGAGCCGGCCGCGGTCCATGACGACCAGGTGGGTGCAGGACTGCTCCACCTCGGAGAGGAGGTGGCTGGAGACGATGACGGTCCGGCCCCCGGCCGCGTACCGGATCATCACGTCACGCATCTCGCGGATCTGAGGCGGGTCGAGGCCGTTGGTCGGCTCGTCGAGGATGAGGAGGTCCGGCATCCCGAGCATGGCCTGGGCGATGGCGAGCCGCTGTCGCATGCCCTGCGAGTACGTCCGCACCGCGCGGGCGAGGGCGTCACCGAGCCCGGCGATCTCCAGGGCTTCCTTGATGTGCGAGTCCTCGGCGGGCCGTCCGGTGGCCTGCCAGTACAGCTCCAGGTTGGCGCGCCCCGAGAGGTGCGGCAGGAAACCCGCCCCTTCCACGAACGAACCGACCCGCGACAGCACGGGCGCACCGGGCCGGATGGCGTGACCGAAGACGCGGATGTCGCCCTCGTCGGGGGTGATGAGCCCCATCAGCATGCGCAGGCTGGTGGTCTTCCCCGCGCCGTTCGGTCCGAGGAGTCCCAGCACCTGCCCCTTCTCCACGCGGAAGGACAGCTCCCGGACGGCGTACCGGTCCGCGGACTTGGCGTACTTCTTCGACAGTCCGGTGATCTGGAGCGGTACGTCGGCGAGTGCCGGGTCGGGCGCGGGGGTCGCGGTGCGGCGGCGCGCGGAGAGCAGGAGCGCGGCGGCGATCACGACGGCGGCGGCCGGAAGTCCCCAGGTCCACCAGGGCAGAGCGGTCGACGCCGTCTTCACCTGTGGTGCGGTGGGGAGGGTCAGCGGGCCTTCGAGCGAGGCGGTGTACGTGGCGGGCTCGGCCGGTGACGCGTAACCGAGGTCGGTGGCGGACAGGACGAGGCGGAGCCGGTGCCCGGAGTCGATCGCGTGGTCGACGGCAGGAAGCGTCAGCTCGATGGGCCTGCCCTGCTGGGCGGGTGTGATCCGGTGGGCGGTGACGAGCTGGGAGGGCAGCACCTGCTGCTTCCCGTCGGGCGATACGTCGTACACCTTCCCGAACAGCACGACGTCGCTGCTGCCCTTGCCGCTGTCCTCGCTGCTGCCCTTGCCGCTGCCAGCCGTAACGTTTACGCGGACGGTGGGTGCCCCGGTGACGCGTACGGAGTCGGTGACCGGCCGGGAGTCGAACCGGGCGTGCTGCCCGGGAAAGTCCAGCGAGAGCCCGACGCCGACGGACGACAGTTGCGCGAGCCCACCACCGAGCCCCGGCACGGCGGAGATCGCGGGCGGACTGGCCCCGGCGGGATTACGGAAGGTCTGCTTGCCCCCCGCGAGCACGAACTCCTCGCCGCCGCCCTTCGGCCCGCTCAGCCCCGGATAGCGGTCGCTGCTCGCGCCCCGCTGCTGGGCGGCCCCGTCGGTGGAGTCGATCCCTCCGGTACGGGTGACACGGAAGGCAGGCCCTGTATCGGCCCCCTTGTCCTCTTTGAGGTACCGGTCGAACCACGCCCCGACACGACCCTCGACCCGGGCGCCCTCACTGTCGCCTCCGTCGTGCCCGCCCGCGATCCAGTCGACGGAGACGGGTGCGCCGTTGCCGCTGATGGCCTTCGCCATCGCGTCGGCGTGGTCGAGCGGGAAGAGCGAGTCCGACTGGCCCTGCACGATCAGTGCGGGCACCTTGATGCGGTCGGCGACGGCGATCGGGGAGCGCTCGGCCAGCAGCTCACGCGCGGCGGCATCAGGCTTCCCGCTGACGGCGACCCGCTCGTACATCTCGCAGAGCTGCTTCTCCAGCTGCTGACAGCCGCCACCGGTGGTGACGAAGATCCCGGCCCAGAGCTTCTTGAAGACACCGTCCGGGAACAGGGCATCGGCCAGGTTCCAGTAGGTGATCACCGGCGCGACGGCATCGACGCGCTTGTCGTGCCCGGCGGCGAGAAGCGAGACGGCGCCTCCGTAGGAGACCCCGGTGACCCCGACCCGGGGATCACCCGCACCGTCGAGCTCCACCTCGTCCCGCCCGGCCAGCCAGTCGATGAGCCCGGACACGTCCTTGACCTCGGCGTCGGGCGCGTTGAGCGAGATCTCCCCGCCCGACTTCCCGAACCCGCGGGCCGACCAGGTCATGACGGCGTAACCGTCGGCGGCCAGCTTCTGGGCCTGGGCCCGCGCATCGGCCTTGCTGCCACCGAAGCCGTGCCCGATGAGCACGGCGGGCCGCCGCTCGGAGCCCCCGCTCGTGAAGTACGAGGTGTCGATCGGCACCCCGTCCAGCCGCAGTGTCCGGTCCTCGCGCTGCACAGCGGGACCACTGTCGTCGGCGACCGCGGTCCACGTGCCGCCACCCGCGAGCACGACGAGCGCGACGAGGCCGGCAGCCCATCGGCCGCGCTTGCGTGGCGGCCGGGGCCGCCACCGGGAAGTTGGGGAATCCATACCCCGACCCTAATCGGGCGACAGCACTCCGAAAGAGCCCAGCAGGCGGAAGTCCCGCGCCTCCCTCAGAGGTACGGGGCACTGCCGCCGTACTCCGAACGCGGTACATCGGCCTCTGCGCTTCCGGTCCGGTTGAAGATCCTTTCCCGTCAGGCCTGCGGCGCGCTCTCCGGTTTCCGGGCGAGCCCCGCTGCGCAGCGCCTCCGGATAGAGCCGCTCGTACGCGTCGACCACCTCGGTGTCCGAGAGCGCCATCACCCGGGAGATGTGCGTACTCCGGGTGGCGACCGCCACCGCCACGAGAATCAGCAGCCCAAGAGCCACCATCGTGATCTCTTCGCTCCAGGTGTCTGAGAAAACGCCACTGAAGAGGCTCGAGCCGGGCACGCCAGGCTGTACGCGACCTGTACGCCCGGCCCATGCTCGCCCCCGCGGACCTGAGCGCCCCGCTCCTGGTCCTGCCCGCCCGCACGGATCCCGGGTCCGATGGACTGCCCGGCGCCGTGCCGCTGGAGAATGTCCCCCGGACCGTGGAGCGGTGGGCCCGGCTCGGAATCCGGGGCGTGAAGGTGTTCGCCTACGGTCACGACCGTGACGCCGAAGGGTCCGCCGCGCTCGCCCCCGGCAACCGAATGCTCCGCGCCATCGCCGCGGTCAAGGACACCGACCCAGGTATGGCTGTGACGACCGAGGTATGCGGCTGCTCCTGGACCAGTCACGGCCAGTGCATCCTGCGCACCCCTGCCGGGCACATCGACCTCCCCGCCACCTTCCGCCTCATGGGGCAGATGGCGGTGCTCCATGCGGAAGCCGGCGCGGACGCGGCGGTGCTCCATGCGGAAGCCGGCGCGGACGTTGTCTCACCGACCGCGATGCTCGACGGGTCGGTCCGGGCCGTTCGCACCGCACTGGACAGCGCGCCGCTGGGATGTCGGCGTGACACCGAACCTGACCCTTCACACGGTGTTGTACGGGCCGTTCAAAGAGCTGATGAAGACGAACCCGGCAGCTGGGAACCGCCGCGGCCTCCAGCTCGAACCGGGCCGCGCCGACCGGGACACCCTCGTGCAGGCCCACCAGTGGATCGAGGAGGGCGCCGACTCCCTCACGCTCCAGCCGGTGATGGCCGCCGTCGACGTCCTCACCCGGCTCCGCGACAGCCAGAACGTGCCGCTCGTCGCGTACTCCACAGCAGGGGAATGGCCCGCCCTGCGCGCACTGGGCACCGAGGGCATGACGGAGTACACCGCGATGCTCAAGCGGGCGGGCGCGGACAGCATCCTCACGTTCGCCGCCGAGTGGGTAGCCACCCACCTGGAGGACACCCGTGGATGAGAACCCGTACTTCCGCCCGACCGCCCTCGACGACATCCTCATCGACGCCGCCGAACTCGGCTTCGCAATGTCGTGCGAAGACCGGACCGGCTCACTCCTCGCCACCCTCGCCGCGTCCAAGCCCGGCGGGCACATGGTCGAGCGCGGGACCGGCGTCGGCGCAGGTGCGGCGTGGTTGCTCCACGGCATGGGAGCCGACGCCCACCTGACCAGCGTCGAGATGGACAGCGACCGCCAGGCCATCGCCGCTCGACACCTCGGCGCCGACGCCCGCGTCGCATTCGAGACAGCGGACGCCGACGCATGGCTCGACGCCTACAGCGGCCCGCCGCTCGCCCTCGCCTACGTGGACTGCCGACCCGGAAAGTTCCACCGACTCGAGGACCTCCTCGACCTGCTGGCACCCGGCGGCCTCTACATTGTCGACGATCTCCTGCCGCAACCCACGTGGCCCTCCGACCACCAGCCCCGCGTCGACGCTTTTCTCGAACAATTACCTGGTCACACCAACTTGCCTGGAACCGCCACGACATGGGCATCAGGGCTAGTCATCGGATCCCGTATCTGACGGTCTATCGTGGGCGCCATGGCCGCAGATCTCATTCGCATCGTGTCCCGCGACTCGCCCATGGCGCTCGCCCAGGTGGAGCGCGTCCGCGCCGAACTGGCCGCGCTCTGTCCCGACACCCGCACCGAGGTCGTCGCCGTGAAGACGACCGGCGACAAGTGGATGGGCGACCTGGCTCTGGTCGAGGGCAAGGGCGCGTTCACGAAGGAGGTCGACCAGGCGCTGCTCGCCGGGGACGCGGACCTCGCGGTGCATTGCGTGAAGGACATCCCCGCCGACCGGCCGCTGCCCGCCGGTACGACCTTCGCCGCCTTCCTCGAACGCGACGACATCCGCGACGCCCTCATCCACCCGGACGGCCTGCACCTCGACCAGCTCCCGTCCGGAACCCGGATCGGCACCTCGTCCGTACGGCGCATCGCCCAGCTCGCCGCCTCCTACCCGCACCTGGAATGCGTACCGATGCGCGGCAACGCCAACCGCCGCCTGGAAAAGCTCGCCGCCGCTGAGGCCGACGCGCTGCTCCTGGCCGTCTCCGGCCTGGAACGCATCGGCCGCACCGATGTGATCACCGAGATCCTGTCGCCCGAGGTCATGTGCCCGCCGATCGGAGCCGGAGTCCTCGCCCTTCAATGCCGCGAAGACGACACCGAGCTCATCGACCTCGTGAGCGCGCTCGGCGACCCCGACACGCACCGCGAGACGACGGCCGAGCGCATGTTCCTCCACGTCCTGCAAGGGCACTGCAACTCGCCCATCGCCGGGTACGCCCAGACCGAAGGAAATGGCGAACTCTCACTGCGAGCAAAGGTCTTCACCCCCGACGGGAAGAAAGTCCTGAACGCCCACGAATGGGCCGGCCGCCTCGACCCCGCCACCCTCGGCACCTCCGTCGCCGTCGCCCTGCTACGCCAGGGCGCGCGAGAACTGATCGACGGCATCGCGCACTGACAGAGCACGAGCACGACGCCATCCGGGGTGGCCGCAGCGGTCGAGGAGCGGACCGCTGAACGGCCTTGCTGTCCCGCACAGGTGGAACGTCGTGCACGTCGAGAGGCTCGATCCTGCCCCGATTGACCCATGCCGTCGCACTCATGGCCATACGGGTACGGGCGACAGCCTGCCCTGATGCAGCCCCGGCCGAAGTCGGTCCGGGGCTGCTGGCAACGCCATGGCGGATCGCGGACTGCGGGAACCGAAGGCGAACTTCACCCTTCCCGTAGAGGCCGACCATGCTGTCGGCCATAGGCCGCAGCGGGGCCGATCCCGCCGCCTCACATCGTCAGCATCGACCGGCGAAGGGGCCGTCTTCGCTGATCCCACTCACGAACGCGCCCCAGGCGCGGTCGCCGAGCACGATGACGGGCCCAAGGGCGCTCTTACTGTCCCGTACGGGGACGATCCCGCCACCAACGGTGGCGATCTCCACGCACGAAGATTGGGCGTTGCTGTAACTGGACTTGACCCAAGACGCCTCGGTCGGATCAACCCTGTCCATAGCTCCCTGCCACTTCAGAGATCAGGTTCTGCGATGCCTGATCGTCGATTGCTTTGTCCCGGATGTCTTTAAAGGCGGCGTCATAACTCGCCACCTCGGTCGGCTTGTCCAGGTACAGGTCCCCCGTGTAGCCGTCCGCATAGACGGTGGGCGGCTCACTCTCGCTACCGTCCCGGTTGAGTGGGAACCTCAGAATCGTAAGCCACTCCCTCCGCACACCACGAGAGCACATCGGCACCGGTTGTGATCCCCGCTGCGAGAATCCGGCCGAGCCGGGGTTCCTCCATGCCCGCACTTCGCTGCAGCAGATCCTGCGCCGGGGCAGCACCAGTTCGGTGCGTTCCCGGCGGGCGATGATGCTGCTGGCCTCGGCCGGCGGAAACCGGGGGCCGGTGATCGCCCAGCTGGTCCAGGCCGACGAGGACACCGCGTCTGCCCCGGCGGGTGCCCCCTCGCCGCCGCGGCCTGACGCGCTGCCCGCGCGCGGACGAGAGCGCCATTCGGGCGCTCTTGCTGGCTCGACGCCGCACCAGTGGGTACCGGCATGCCGCCGAACGACGCAGGTGAACTGTCGTATCGGGCACACCTTGGAAAAAGACTACGGGCCGCTGTCGATCCGGGCACGTCCCGTTCGACGTCCTGATGTGGGGTACTTCGCCACACGAGGATGCGACAGGACCTGACGAGGAGAACACGTGGAACAGCTACTGAAAGTCATGAACTTCAACGTCTCAAGTGACGGGATCGGTGCCGGTGAGCACCAGAGCCTCAAGAGCCCGTTCGGCGACGCCAATCCCGAGAGGCTGTTCGCCTGGGCCGGTGCCACAGCAAGCTGGCCCATGCGCACCGACCCCGGAGGCAGCCGCGGCCTCGACGACTACTTCACGCGGGACTTCGCACGCAATATCGGCGCCGAGATCATGGGCCGCAACAAGTTCGGCCCCCAGCGCGGGCCCTGGCCCGACCATGACTGGCGCGGCTGGTGGGGTGACGAGCCCCCGTTTCACACCCCGGTGTTTGTCATGACTCACCACGAACGTCCTTCGATCACGCTCTCCGACACCACATTCCACTTTGTCGACGACGGCCCGCTCACAGTCCTCGAACGGGCGCGGGAGGCGGCACAGGGCAAGGACGTCCGACTCGGCGGCGGGGTCACCACCATCCGGCAGTTCCTCGACGCCGACCTCGTCGACACCATGCACGTGGCGGTCGCGCCAGTGAAGCTCGGGTCTGGCCTCCGCCTCTGGGAGTCACCCGATGACCTGCTCGACCGGTTCCATCTCGAGGTCGTGCCCAGCACGAGCGGCGTTGCGCATCACCTGTTCTGGCGGAGGTAAGGCGAGGCGCAAAACCCAACCACCAACCCGGCGAACCTGCGCGGCCACAGCACTAGCGCGACTCGATCCCCCTGGCGGCCAGGATCTCCAAGGAGCCGGGGAGCATGTACTCCAGCTCGCGCGCGCCCGTGAAGAGCTTGAGGTTCGGCAGCAGGTCCAGGTCGTCGAGCGAGTGGACGTCGAAGAGGTCGTCCTCGCCGTCCCAGACCGGGGCGCACTCGTGGAAGACCTGATGCCCGCCGTCGGACGTCAGCTCCTCCACGGTGGCGAGCAGTTCCGCGGGGATCTCCAGCGCCTGGAAGTACGCGCGGGGCTCGTCGAGGACGGTGTACGCCAGGTCCTTGTCCTCGACGTAGGCATCGAGGTCGTCGACGCCGTGTGTCCGCATGTGGTCCCTCAGGCTGAACGCGGGCGTCAGCGTCTCGTCCCAGTACATGAGCTTCTCGACGACGAGGAGCTTGAAGTTGAAGTCACGGAAGACGGTCATGGGACAGGTATAGCAACCGGCACTGACAACGCGGCGCGCGGTCGCCGCCTCAGCTTCCGTGCGCCTCGGGCGCCGAAGGCCGGGGCACTCTTCCGGTGGCGGGCCACGGGGTCTCCCGGGGCAGTAGCGCGGAGGCCGCCTCGGATTCCCCTGCCCGGACCAGGGTGTGGATCTCCTGGGCGAGCGGGGTGACGTCGCGGATGGAGACCGTCCACTCGTCCGCGTACCGCCGGGCCGCCTCACCCGCGAGGCCGAGTTGCAGGGAGCGGTACGGGAGTGGGTTCAGGTGGAGGTCACGCTCGGGGTCCCACTGGACGCGGGTGGGTGCGCGGCGCAGGTTGCGCTGCCAGGTGGCCTGGTCCGGGTGCACGTCCCGTACGTAATGGGAGAGTTCGGCGTTCTCCAGCGCCCAGGTGAAGCCCTCGCGGGTGATCTCGACGGCGAGGACCGTCTCCTGGCCCTCCTTCGTCGCCCAGCCGCAGCGGTACATCATCCACAGGAAGCTCGGCTTGATCCACGTCATGCGGTCGCGCTTCCAGGCGGCGGGGAAGCGGCCTTCGCGGGCGGCCGGGAGGCCGATGGCGGGCGGGTACGCCTGGTAGACGGTGACGGTCGATTCGGTGTGCCGGGCGCGGATCTCGTGGGGCGGCGGGGTCATGGGCTGTGCGGTCATGACGTACAGCCTGCGGGGAAGGGCCGGATCCCTGCCACGGGTTTTCTACGGGCGCTTCGAGGGCACAGGCGTCAGCCTCGGCCGGCGCGTCAGCATCCGGTGGCACAGGTCCGTGGCGAGGGTGCACAGGGCGCCGAGTTCCGGGTGGCCCGTGGTCAGTTCGGCGACTACGCGCAGGCGATGGACGAGGCGGCCCCGGGCGGTCGTGGTGCAGGTAGGCGAGCTCCATCAGGCCGTTGCCCAGCGAGGCCTGTTCGCAGTCGCTGAGGCCCTGCCGGCGGGGAAGGACGGTCGCCGCAACGAAGCCCCCGCCCGCTGTGTGCGGGCGAGGGCTCCGGGATCAGGGGTACGGATCAGAGGTACCGATCAGTGGTTGCGGGGGAAGCCCAGGTCGACGCCGGAGGGGGCGTCCGCCGGGTCGGGCCAGCGGGTCGTGACGACCTTGCCGCGGGTGTAGAAGTGCACACCGTCGTTGCCGTAGATGTGGTGGTCGCCGAAGAGCGAGTCCTTCCAGCCACCGAAGGAGTGGTAGCCGACCGGCACCGGGATCGGCACGTTGACGCCGACCATGCCGCACTCGATCTCCAGCTGGAAGCGCCGGGCGGCGCCGCCGTCGCGGGTGAAGATCGCGGTGCCGTTGCCGAACGGCGAGGCGTTCATCAGCGCCACGCCTTCGTCGTACGTGTCGACGCGCAGGACGCACAGGACCGGGCCGAAGATCTCGTCCTTGTACGCGTCGGAGTCCGTGGACACGTTGTCGAGCAGGGACAGGCCGATCCAGTGGCCGTCCTCGAATCCCTCGACCGTGTGGCCGGTGCCGTCGAGGACGACGTCCGCGCCCTGGGCCGCCGCGCCCGTGACGTAGGAGGCGACCTTGTCGCGGTGGGCCGCGGTGATCAGCGGGCCCATCTCGGAGGCGGGGTCGTTGCCGGGGCCGATCTTGATCTTCTCGGCCCGCTCCTTGATCTTGGCGACGAGCTCGTCCGCGATGGAGCTGACGGCGACAACGGCGGAGATCGCCATGCAGCGCTCACCGGCGGAGCCGTACGCCGCCGAGACCGCGGCGTCGGCCGCCGCGTCCAGGTCAGCGTCGGGCAGGACCAGCATGTGGTTCTTGGCGCCGCCGAGCGCCTGGACGCGCTTGCCGTTGGTGGAGGCGGTGGTGTGGATGTAGCGGGCGATCGGGGTGGAGCCCACGAAGGAGACCGCGGCGACGTCGGGGTGGTTCAGCAGCCCGTCGACGGCGACCTTGTCGCCGTGCAGGACGTTGAGCACGCCGTCCGGCAGACCGGCCTCGGCGGCCAGCTCGGCCAGCAGGTTGGCGGCCGAGGGGTCCTTCTCGCTGGGCTTCAGGATGAAGGTGTTGCCGCAGGCGATGGCGAGCGGGAACATCCACATCGGCACCATGGCCGGGAAGTTGAACGGGGTGATGCCGGCGACGACACCGATCGACTGGCGGATCGAGGAGACATCGACCCGGCTGGAGACCTGGGTGGACAGCTCACCCTTGAGCTGGGTGGTGATTCCGCAGGCCAGCTCCACGATCTCCAGGCCGCGGGCGACCTCACCGAGCGCGTCCGAGTGCACCTTGCCGTGCTCGGCGGTGATCAGCGCGGCGATGTCGTCGCGGTGGGCGTCGAGCAGTGCGCGGTAGCGGAAGAGGACCGCCGTACGCGCGGAGAGGGAGGACGTGCCCCACGTCTGGTACGCGGCCTTCGCGGCGGCGACCGCGGCGTCCACCTCGTCGAGCGAGGCGAGCGCGACCTTCGTGGTGACGGCGCCGGTGGCGGGGTCGGTGACCGGTCCGAAATTACCCGACGTGCCCTCGACGCTCTTGCCGCCGATCCAGTGGTTGACGGTCTTCGTCATGACTACGTGCTCCTTCAGAGGTGGCGGCGTCGGGCTGCGACGTGGCGTTCGTACTCTTCTCTGGCCTTGACCGCCGACGGGCGGGTCGCGGTTTCGGCTACCGGAACATCCCACCACGCCTGTGCCGGAGGGGGCCCCGACACAGTGTCTGCCGTTTCGGTCTCGACGTAGACACAAGTGGGACGGTCCGCGGCACGGGCGTCGGCGAGGGCTTCGCGCAGGTCAGTCACGGTCTCGGCGCACAGGACCCGCATTCCGAGGGAGGCCGCGTTGGCCGCGAGATCGACGGGGAGCGGCGGCCCGGTGAAGGTTCCGTCGGCCGCCCGGTGCCGGTAGGCCGTACCGAAGCGCTCACCCCCGACGGACTCGGACAGGCCCCCGATGGAGGCGTAGCCGTGGTTCTGGAGGATGACGACCTTGATGGGCAGCCCTTCCTGCACCGCGGTGACGATCTCGGTGGGGTTCATGAGATACGTACCGTCGCCGACGAGTGCCCAGACGGGACGGCCGGGGGCGGCGAGCTGGACTCCGATCGCGGCGGGGATCTCGTATCCCATGCAGGAGTAGCCGTACTCGACGTGGTACTGGTCGGCGGAGCGGGTCCGCCAGAGTTTGTGCAGGTCGCCGGGGAGCGAACCGGCGGCGTTGATCAGGATGTCGTCCTCGGTGACCAGGGAGTCGAGTACGCCGAGGACCTGGGCCTGGGTGGGGCGCGCCGACGGGTCCGCCGGGGTGCAGGCGGCGGTGACCCGCTCCTCCCACCGGGTTTTGGCCGCGCCGTATCCGGCTTCGTAGGCGGCGTCGACGCGGTAGGGAGCCGCGTCCAGGGCGCCGTGCAGGGCTTCGAGTGCCGCGCGGGCGTCGGCGAGCACGGTCAGCGCGGAGAGTTTGTGCGCGTCGAAGGCGCCGATGTTGATGTTGAGGAAGCGGGCCGTGGGGGCGAAGAGCGTCGAGGAGGCGGTGGTGAAGTCGCTGTAGCGGGTGCCGACGCCGATCACCAGGTCGGCCGCGCGGGCGAGCTCGTCGGCGGTGGCGGTGCCGGTGTGTCCGATGCCGCCGACGTCGCAGGGGTGGTCATGGGGCAGGGAGCCCTTGCCCGCCTGCGTGGAGGCGACGGGGATGCCGGTCGCCTCCACGTAGGCGCGCAGCGCCGCCTGGGCGCCGCTGTGGCGGACACCGCCGCCCGCGACGACGAGCGGGCGGGTGCTTTCCCTGATCGCAGCGGCCGCCGCGTCCAGTTCACGCTCTTCGGGACGGGGCCGGCGGACGTGCCAGACCCGCTCCCGGAAGAACTCCTCCGGCCAGTCGAACGCCTCCGCCTGCACGTCCTGCGGCAGCGCCAGGGTCACGGCGCCGGTGGCCGTCGGGTCGGTGAGGACGCGCATCGCGGCGAGGGCGGCGGGGATGAGCGCCTCGGGGCGGTTGATCCGGTCGAAATACCGGGAGACCGGCCGCAGACAGTCGTTGACGGAGACATCACCCGCGTAGGGCACTTCGAGCTGTTGCAGGACGGGGTCGGCGGGCCGGGCCGCGAAGGTGTCACCGGGGAGGAGGAGCACGGGCAGGTGGTTGACCGTCGCGAGCGCGGCGCCCGTGACGAGGTTGGTGGCACCGGGGCCGATGGAGGTGGTGACGGCCTGCGTGGAGAGCCGGCCGGACTGCCGCGCGTACCCCACGGCCGCGTGCACCATGGCCTGTTCGTTGCGGCCCTGGAGGAAGGGCATCTCGTCCGGCCCGGACTCGGTGAGCGCCTGGCCGATCCCGGCGACGTTGCCGTGGCCGAAGATGCCCCAGGTCGCGTGGATCAGGCGCTGGCGGTGGCCGTCGCGCTCGGTGTACTGGCGGGCGAGGAAGGCGACGAGGGCCTGGGCGGTCGTCAGCCGCCGGACACCCGGTCCGGTTCCGCCGGGTGCGGGTGTCATCGGGAGGCCTCCGGACCGTAGAGGGGGAGCCTGGGGTCGACGGGCCGGCCCGGCCAGGTGTCACGGATCCAGCTGTGGTCGGGGTGGTCGCGGATCAGCCATTCGCGCTGCTCCCCCGGCCCCGCCATCACGTTCAGGTAGTAGAGGGTGCGGCCGGGCGGGGCGATGGACGGGCCGTGCCAGCCGTCGGGGATGAGGACGGCGTCGCCGGTACGCACTTCGGCGAGGACGTCCGTACCGCCGGGCCGCGACGGTGACACCCGGTGGTAGGCGAGGTCGTCCTCCTCCACCTCGAAGTAGTAGATCTCTTCGAGCACGGACTCGGCTCCGGGGTGGTGCTCGTCGTGCTTGTGCGGCGGATACGAGGACCAGTTGCCCCCCGGGGTGAGGACCTCCACCGCGATGAGACGGTCGCAGTCGAAGGTGTCGGCGGCGGCGAAGTTGTTCACCTGCCGGGAGCAGTTCCCGGTGCCGCGCAGCTCGACGGGTACCTCCGGCGCGGGGCCGTAGCGAGCGGGGAGTAGTCGCTCGCACTTCGCTCCTGCCAGGGCGAAACGGCCTCCTGCGCCGGAGGCGATCTGTGCGTGGGCGTCACGCGGTAGGTACGCGAAATCGCTCACCCCGCTGAACACGCTTTCTCTGCCCAGCAGTTCAAAGATCTCACCTGCCGTGTGCACCGTACAGCCACCCGTCAACGGCAAAATGATCCATTCACTCTCCCCGGTTACCAGGGTGTGAACACCACCCGGCTCCAGTTCGAGCACACGCAGGCTCGACCGGTCCCATCCGGCCCCCTCCGGGTCGATATCGAGCGCGTAGGCGTCGCTCCCCGCACTTCCGGCCGGAAGGTGATGGCGGTGGGTGCGGTGGGTGCGGTGTCTCCGCCGGTCCTCGTTCGTCGTCATCTCCATGTCCTTTCCATGCCCTTTCCACGCCCTCCTAGAGCAGTGCCACGGCCGTGTCGACCGCCCCGGCCACATCACCGTCGGCCGGATAGAGCAAGGAACGGCCCACCACGAGCCCCTGGACGGACGGCAGCCGCAGCGCGCCGCGCCACTTCTCGTACGCGCCGTCGAGATCGCCACCGACCTCACCGCCGAGCAGCACCGCCGGCAGGGTGGAGGTCTCCATCACCTGGCCCATGTCCTCGGGATCGTCCGTGACGGGCACCTTGAGCCAGGTGTACGCGGAGGTGCCCGCCAGCCCCGATGCGATGGCGATGGAGAGGGTGACGGCGGGCGCCCCCAGGTCGTTGCGGAGCCGGCCGCCGACGCGTCGGCAGAGGAACGGCTCGACGAAGACCGGCAGTTGGTGCGCCGCCATGTCGTCGATGGTGCGGGCCGTGGTGTGCAGGGTGTCGAGGGAGCCCGGGTCGTCGTAGTCGATGCGGAGGAGCAGTTTGCCCGCGTCGAAGTTGAGCCTGGCCAGATCGGTGGGGCGGTGGCCGGTGAACCGGTCGTCCAGCTCGAAGGAGGCGCCCGCGAGCCCGCCGCGGTTCATGGAACCGATGACTACCTTGCCCTCCAGGGCTCCGAGCAGCAGCAGGTCGTCGAGGATGTCGGCGGTGGCGAGAACCCCGTCGACGCCGGGCCGGGAGAGGGCGAGGCAGAGCCGTTCGAGGAGCTCGAAGCGGTTGGCCATGGCGAGACCGTCGTCACCGACGGCGAGGGAGCCGCGGGCCGGATGGTCCGCGGCGATGATCATCAGTCGGCCGCCGGGCGGGACGAGGGGCCGTCGGCGGCGCCGGGCGGCGGCTTCGGCGACGGCCTCCGGGTGGTGCACCCGCAGCCGGACGAGTTCGGAGGCGGAGGAGGCGGCGGGCGTCATGGGGTCGCTCCGGTCGTGATGACGGCGCCGTCGGCCAGGGCCTGTTCGACCTCTGCCGGATACGGCATCGCGGACGAGCAGGCCAGGCGGGAGGCGACGAGAGCCCCGGCCGCGTTCGCGTACCGCATGGTGTGCTCGGTCGTCCATCCGGCGAGCAGCCCGTGGCAGAGCGCCCCGCCGAAGGAGTCCCCCGCGCCCAGTCCGTTGACGACGTCCACGGGCAGGGGCGGCACGTCGGCCGTGGTGCCGTCGCGATGCACGGCCAGGACCCCCTTGGGGCCCTGTTTGACGACGGCCAGTTCGACTCCGGCCGCGAGCAGGGCGCGCGCGGCCGCGTACGGTTCGCGCTCGCCGGTGGCGATCTCGCACTCGTCGAGATTGCCGACGGCCACGGTGGCGTGGGCGAGCGCTTCGCGGTACCTCTCCGGTGCCACGGTGCTGTGGTCACCGCCGTCCCAGAACATGGGCCGCCAGTCGAGATCGAAGACGGTGACGGCGGCCGGGCCACCGCCGGCCCGATGCGCGGCGAGGGCTTCGCTCCGGGCCCGGAGCGCGGCCAGGGTGGCCGTGCGGCTCGGTTCGGCGCAGAGTCCGGTGCCCGTCATCCAGAACACCCGGGCGGCACGGATCGCGTCCAGGTCCAGTTCCGCGCCATGGATCTCCAGGTCGGGCGCCTGGGGCTGCCGGTAGAAGTAGAGGGGAAAGTCATCCGGCGGGAAGATCTCGCAGAAGGTGACGGGGGTGGGGTACTCCTCGACGGCCGTCACCCACCGGTCGTCCACGCCGAACTCCCTCAACTGCTCCCGGAGATAGCTGCCGAAGGGATCCCGGCCGGTCCGGGTGATCACGGCTGTACGCCGGCCGAGGCGAGCCGCCGCCACGGCGACGTTGGTCGGCGAACCGCCGAGGAACTTTCCGAAGGTCTCGACACGGGCGAGCGGCACCCCGGTCTGCAAGGGGTAGATGTCCACGCCGATCCGCCCCATGGTGATCACGTCGTACGGCTCAGGCATACGCATCCCTTCACGCCACGGTTCGACCGCGGCCGGACGGCTGGTCCCAGGTCTAGCCCTCCCCCGGGACCCTGTCAACATTTTGTCCGGACATTCGGACGAACTCTTGACACTCCTCGGCGAGGACCGGAGGGTGGGCGATATGACCTCCTCCGTACCCTCTCCGGCCCGCATCCGTATCGGCTCGGCACCTGATTCGTGGGGGGTGTGGTTCCCCGACGACGAGCGGCAGGTTCCCTGGCAGCGCTTCCTCGACGAGGTCTCCGAGGCCGGCTACGAGTGGATCGAGCTCGGACCGTACGGCTACCTCCCCGTCGACCCGGCCCGGCTGACGGAGGAGACCCAGCGCCGCGGGCTCCAGGTCTCGGCGGGCACCGTCTTCACCGGATTGCACCACGGCCCCGCGGTCTGGGACCGGACCTGGGCACATGTCGCGGACATCGCCGCCCTCACCCGGGCCATGGGCGCGGACCACCTGGTGGTCATCCCGTCGTTCTGGCGCGACGACAAGACCGGCGAGGTCCTGGAGGACCGCACGCTCACGGCCGCGCAGTGGCGTGATCTGACCGCCCAGACGGAGCGGCTCGGCCGCGAGGTCCAGGACCGGTACGGGCTGCGCATCGTCGTGCACCCGCACGCCGATACCCACATCGACACCGAGGAGAACGTCAGCCGCTTCCTCGACGCCACCGACCCCGGCCTCGTCTCGCTGTGCCTGGACACCGGCCACTACGCGTACTGCGGAGGGGACAGCGTCAAGCTCATCGAGACCTACGGCGAGCGCATCGGCTATCTGCACCTCAAGCAGGTCGATCCCGCGATCCTCGCGGAAGTCGTCGCCGGCGAGGTGCCGTTCGGCCCGGCCGTGGCCCGCGGAGTGATGTGCGAACCGCCGCACGGAGTCCCGGCACTGGAACCGGTCCTGGAGGCGGCCCGCACGCTCGACGTCGATATGTTCGCGATCGTCGAACAGGACATGTACCCCTGCGCGCCCGACAAGCCGCTCCCGATCGCCCGCCGCACCCGGGAATTCCTCCGCTCCTGCGGAACGCCCGGGGACGCCCGCAGGCCTCGCGACCCTGGCAGCCCTGGCAGCCCTGGCAGCCCTCGCAGCCCCCGAGATTTCCGAGGTACCCATTAACCTCGTTCTGTCACAACTGTCACCCCCTTGTCACGCTTGTCTCCGTTACGCGGGTCTTCCGTCACAGGCGCCCGACATCCCTCCCCGCTCGTCACTCTGCGTCGTTGACCAAGCGCAGTCCGAGTGATCGTCAGCGTTCATGCCGCGCATCCCCCGACGGCTCCCCGCCGCCGCTGCGGTACAGAGAGGTGTCACCTATGACGGACAGAAGTCTCTGGTCCTACAAGGACATTGCCGCGCACATCCAGGTGCAGCCCGACACCATCCGCTCGTATCGCAAGCACGGTCTGCTGCCACCTCCCGATCATGTGGAGAACGGCAAGCCCTACTGGTACGCGGACACGGTCCGCGCCTGGGTCGCCTCACGCCCCGGCAACCGCGGCCGACGCGGCTGACCGGATCCGCCCCCACCACCGTCCACAGGCACAGACGAAGGGCACCGTCACCCGGTCTCCCGGCCGCCAGTCGGCGACGTCGCGGCCCACTTCCTCGACCACGCCAGCCAGTTCGTGCCCGGGGACGTGCGGGAGGGTGATGTCCGGGTCGTGACCCATCCAGCCGTGCCAGTCGCTGCGGCACAGTCCGGTGGCCTCGACCCGGACCACCACTCCCTGGGCGGAGGGAGCGGGGTCGGCCACGTCCCTCAGCCGGGCTTCCTGCCCGAATTCCTCGAACACCACTGCCCGCATCGGATCCGCCCTCTCTCGTCCGGCGCCTCGTCCGGCGCCTCGTCCGTGGTCCCGGTGGCTCCGCCCGTCGCCCGTCCGGCGCTCGGAGGCGCCGAATCTACGCGTCGCTGCCGATCTTGTCCCGCTTCTCCATGGACTCGGATATCCCCCGCGCTTCCGCTTCCTGCACCTCTCCCGAGGCGGAAGGAGCGCCCGGGGAAAGGGGCGTCGGCGCCGATTCGCCTTCGCTCACCCCGAACCGTCGGTGGAAGGCCCGCAGCGGCGCCGGAGCCCACCAGGTGGCACGGCCCATCAGCTTCATCACCGAGGGCACCAGAAGGCTGCGGACCACCATGGCGTCCATGAGCACCGCCAGCGCGATTCCCAGCCCCAGCATCTTGGTGTTGGTCACCCGTGAGGTGCCGATCGCGACCATCACCACGGCCAGGATCACCGCGGCCGCGGTGATCAGCCCGCCGGTGTGCCGGAGCCCGAAGATCACCGCGTGCTCGTGGTCGCCACTGCGGTCGTACTCCTCCTTGATGCGGGAGATCAAGAAGACGCCGTAGTCCATGGAGAGTCCGAAGGCGACGCAGAACATCAGTACCGGCAGTGTCGTTTCGATGTCACCGGTGCTCGTGAAGGAGAGCAGCCCGGACAGATTCCCGTCCTGGAAGACCCAGACCACCGCACCGAACATCGCGGTCAGGCTCAGCGCGTTCAGCGCGACCGCCTGGAGCGGAATCAGCACGCTGCCGGTGAGCAGGAAGACCAGCAGCAGGGTCACCACGACGATGATGCCCACCGCCCAGGGCAGCCGGTCCGCGATGGCGTCCTTCGAGTCCACGAGGACGGCCGCCGCGCCGGACACCGAGGTGTCGAAGGGCGCGGGCACGGCCCGGAGATCCTCGACGAGGCGCTGGGCCTCCTCTCCCACCATCTCCCCTTCCGGCAGCACGCTGAAGTAGGCGTACGTGCCGGAGACGACCGGGCCGTCGACCCGCAGGACGCCGGGGAGTCCGGCGATGTCGCCGCGCAGTGCGGCGTACTGGTCAGGGGTCGCCTGCCCCGTCGCGAGGAGTTCGAGACCGCCGCCGGGGCTGCCAGGGAAGCCCTCCCGGATGTGCTCCTGCACGACCCGGGACTCGGCTGTCTCGGGCAGTTGCCGGTCGTCCGCCGTACCGAACTGCACGCCGAGGAACGGCAGACCGAGCAGGACGAGCCCGGCCGTGGTGACACCGGCGAAGAGGGGAGCCCTGCGCATCACCAGTGCCGCGAGCCGCCCCCATCCCTTGCCCGGACCGTCAGGACCATCAGAACGGCCAGAACCGTCAGATCGGACCGGACCATCCGAACCGGCCGAGCCCAGGGGCTCGTCGGCCGACTGAGTGTTCCGGGTGCGGCGGCGCAGCAGCTTGCGCAGGTCCAGGGAGTTGACCCGGGGGCCGAGCAGCATCAGTGCGGCCGGCAGCAGGATCAGCGCGGCGGCCGCGGCCAGCAGCACGACGGCGATTCCGGCATAGGCGAAGGAGCGCAGGAAGTACTGCGGGAAGACCAGCATCGCGGCGAGGGACACCGCCACGGTCAGCGCGGAGAAGAGCACCGTACGCCCCGCCGTCCGCAGGGTGGCGCCCACCGCGGTCCTGGGGTCGGACCCGGTGGCCAGCTCCTCGCGGAACCGGCGCACGATGAAGAGGGCGTAGTCGATGGCGAGTCCGAGCCCAAGGGCTGTGGTGAGGTTCTGCGCGAAGACCGAGACATCGGTGAACTCCGTGAGACCGCGCAGGACGGCGTTGGTGCCGATGATCGCCACGATCCCGACGCCCAGGGGCAGCAGGGCGGCGATCGCACTGCCGAAGACCATGACCAGCAGGACCAGCGTCACCGGCAGAGCGATGAGCTCGGCCCGCAGGAGGTCCTCCTCGATGATCGTCTGCATCTCGTGGCGCACGGCGACGGGCCCGCCCACGGAGACCTCCACCGGACCGTGCTCCCCCTGGAACGCCGGAGCTATCCGGTCGAGGATCTTGCCCGCGGCCGTTTCGTCGCCCTCGATCCGGGCCGCGATGATCGCTTCGTGCCCGTCCTCCGAGCGCAGCGCGGGCGTCTTGGCCTGCCAGTACGAACCGACACCCGTGATCCCCTCCTCCCCTGCCAGGCGCTCGGTGAGCCGGGCGGCCTCCCCAGCCACCGCCGGGTCGTCGACGGAGGCGTCGCCGCCGTTGATCAGCAGCAGCAGATTGGGCTGGGAAGCGGGGAACTCGTGCTCCAGCACCTCGGTCGTATAGGCCGACTCGGCATCGGGAGCCTCCCAGCCTCCGCTGCCCATCCGCTCGGCCACCCCGCTGCCCGCGAACACGGCGAGAGCCGTGATCACAAGGGCCGCGAGCAGCGCGAACCGGGGGCGTGCGGTGACGAGGCGGGTCCAGCCGCCGACACGCCTCGGACTGTTGACTTCGGACATGGTGCGGTGTCCCCTTCACCGAGACCCGGGCAGCACAGGGCAGCATGGGTCGGTCGTTGCCACTTACACTGGCAAACACGAGTGAGCGCTCGCGTTTCTTTAGAATGCGAGTGAGCGCTCGCGTTTGTCAACCGCACCATGAGAGCTGGGGATAGACCGTGTCGGATGCCGGAGCCGGGAAAGGCATCGAGCCCACACCAGTCGACAGGGCCGCACCTCTCGACGAGGCCGCGCACGCCGACGAGGCCGCGCACGCCGACGAGGCCGCGCACGCCGCCAAGGCGGCGCGCCCCGCGACAGTGAGCGGCACAAAGAGCGGCACAAAGAGGGAAGGCGACTCCAAGGCGGGCAGCAGCCCTGGCGCCACCCGTCCGCGCCGCCGCCAGGCCCGCGGCGAAGCCCGTATCGCCCAGCTTCTCGACGCCGCCGCCGACGTGTTCTCCAGCACCGGCTACACCGCGGCCAGCACCAACGCCATCGCCCGCGAGGCAGGCGTCTCACCGGGGACGCTGTATCAGTTCTTCCCGAACAAGGAGGCCATCGCCATCGAGCTGGGCGACCGGCTCCTCAACCGTTGGCAGGAGACCTACGGCGCCGCCTTCGTGCTCAGCCACATCGAGCTTCCGCTCGACGAGATGCTCGACGCCATCCTCGACCCGCTGATCACCTTCAACGTCGAGAACCCGGCCTTCAGCGTCCTGATGCACGGCTCGGAGATCCCCGGCGTAATCACCCAGGAACACGACACCGTCCACGCCACGATGCTCACCCGCGTCGAGTCGATCCTCGCCGGCTACCTCACCGAGCTCCCCGCCGGCCAGGTCAGCCGCATCGCGAACATGGCCTTCGTCATCTTCAAGACCGGACTCGACCTGATCATGGCCCACGAGGGTGACGAACGGGACGCGTACGTCAAGGAACTCAAAACAATCCTGTTCCGCTATCTGGAACCGCTGGTCGGCGCATCGGCACTCCCTGACTCCGCGTGCCCGAAAAGTTGTGAAGCATAGGATTTGGGCACCTGGGAGCCGCGCCACGGGAGCCCGTGCGAACTGGACCGCCCCAGAGACCCCGGGACTCGCTTCCATACCCCCTAGGGGTATAGTGTGAGCAAGTGAGGGCGCACCGGCCCTGCCGGAGTTCCCGTACGTCACGCCAAGCCGTGTTTGCCGAAGAGGAGAACGCCATGACCGCCGAGACCGAGACCCCCCAGGCCGCCACCGGCTCCTGCTGCTCGCCCACCGGCTCCTGCCACGACAGCGCGGCCGACGCCGGGACCGGCGCCGTCACCACGGTGTACGAGGTCAAGGGGATGACCTGCGGCCACTGCGAAGGCGCCGTCTCCGAGGAGATCTCCGGAATCGCCGGGGTCACCTCCGTGAAGGCGGTCGCCTCCACCGGGCTGGTGACCGTGGCCTCCCAGGCGCCGCTGGACGAGGAGGCGGTACGCGCCGCCGTCGACGAGGCGGGCTACGAGCTCGTCGGCCGCGCCTGAGACTCCGCCGAGTCCCACCGCGCGGCGCCATCGCACCACCGCGCGGCACATTCGCGCCACCGCGCCGTCGCACCACCGCGCCGTCGCACACCATCGCTCCACGCCATCGGGCCGGAACCCACCAGCAGATACTGGAAGGGTACGGCCCGATTCGCGTGACCCAGGAGTTCGGACATGGTCAGCACCACGACAGCCGATATCCCGGCTGCGGAATCCTCCGAGACCGAGCTCGCGATCGGAGGCATGACCTGCGCCTCGTGCGCGGCCCGCATCGAGAAGAAGCTCAACCGGATGGACGGTGTCACCGCCACCGTCAACTACGCGACCGAGAAGGCCCGGATCTCCTTCGGCGCGGATACCGAGGTGGCGGACCTCGTCGCCGTGGTCGAGAAGACCGGCTACACGGCCCTTCCCGTACCCCGCGCGGCCCCGGCGCCACCACCGTCGGCCGCATGGGAGGCGGAAGCGGAGGCGTCGGACCAGGCCGGAGCAGTCGCGGGAGCCGGGGAAGCCAGAGCAGTCGGGGAAGCCGCGGAAACCGGCTCCCCCGCTTCCCCCGACGCACTCCGGCAGCGCCTTCTCGTCTCGGCCGTGCTCTCCCTGCCCGTCGTCCTGCTCGCCATGGTCCCGGCCCTCCAGTTCGACAACTGGCCCTGGCTCTCCCTCACGCTCGCCGCCCCCGTCGTCGTCTGGGGCGGGCTGCCGTTCCACCGCGCCACCTGGACCAACCTCCGGCACGGCGCGGCCACCATGGACACCCTCGTCTCGATCGGCACCCTCGCCGCGTTCGGCTGGTCGCTGTGGGCCCTGTTCTTCGGGGACGCGGGAATGCCCGGCATGCGGCACGGCTTCGATCTCACCGTCTCGCGCGCCGACGCCGCATCGACGATCTATCTGGAGGTCGCGTCGGGGGTCATCACGTTCATCCTGCTGGGCCGCTATCTGGAGGCGCGTTCCAAGCGGAAGGCCGGTTCGGCACTGCGCGCGCTGATGCATCTCGGCGCCAAGGACGTCGCCGTGCTCAGGGACGGTACGGAGGTACGCGTCCCGGTCGGCCGGCTCGTCGTCGGGGACCGCTTCCTGGTCCGGCCCGGCGAGAAGATCGCCACCGACGGCACGGTCGTCGAGGGCTCGTCGGCGGTCGACGCCTCGATGCTCACCGGCGAGTCCGTCCCCGTCGACGTGACCCTGGGCGACCCGGTCACCGGGGCCACCCTCAACGCGGGCGGCCGGCTCGTCGTCGAAGCCACCCGGGTCGGCGCCGACACCCAGCTCGCCAGGATGGCCAAGCTCGTCGAGGACGCCCAGAACGGCAAGGCCGCCGCCCAGCGCCTCGCCGACCGCATCTCCGCGGTCTTCGTGCCCGTGGTGCTTCTGCTCGCCCTGGGCACCCTCGTCACGTGGCTCCTGCTCACGGACGACGCCACGGCCGCGTTCACCGCCGCCGTCGCCGTACTGATCATCGCCTGCCCCTGCGCCCTCGGACTCGCCACACCCACCGCCCTCATGGTCGGCACGGGACGCGGCGCCCAGCTCGGCATCCTCATCAGAGGCCCCGAAGTCCTGGAGACCACCCGCCGCGTCGACACGATCGTCCTCGACAAGACCGGCACCGTCACCACCGGCCGCATGACCCTCCTCACCGTCCACACCGCCCAAGGCACCACCGAAACCGACGTCCTGCGCCTCGCGGGCGCCCTCGAACACGCCTCCGAACACCCCATCGCCCAAGCCGTCGCCACAGGCGCACTCCAGCGCACCGGCGCACCCCTCCCCACTGCCGAAGACTTCATCAACGCCCCCGGCCTTGGCGTCCGTGGCACCGTCGAAGGCCACCAGGTACTGGCCGGTCGCCCGAAACTGCTCAGCGACGCCGGGATCGAGCTGCCGCGCGGCCTGGCCGCCGCGATGACGGCAGCGGCGGAGCAGGGCCGTACGGCGATCGCGGTGGCTTGGGACGGCGAGGCCCGCGCGGTCCTCGAAGTCGCCGACGCGATCAAGGACAGCAGCGCGGCGGCCGTCGCGGAACTGCGCGCCCTGGGCCTGCGGCCCGTGCTCCTCACCGGGGACAACCGGGCAGTGGCGGACGCCGTCGCCCGTGCGACCGGGATCGACGAGGTCTACGCCGAGGTGCTCCCCGAGGAGAAGGTGGACGTGATCCGCAGGCTCCAGGCGGAGGGCCGTTCGGTCGCCATGGTCGGCGACGGCGTCAACGACGCCGCCGCGCTCGCCACCGCCGACCTCGGCCTGGCGATGGGCACGGGCACGGACGCCGCGATCGAGGCGAGCGACCTGACACTCGTTCGTGGAGATCTCAAGGTTGCCGCCGACGCCATCCGGCTCTCCCGCCGCACACTCGCCACCATCAGGGGCAACCTCTTCTGGGCGTTCGGTTACAACGTGGCCGCCCTGCCACTCGCCGCGTTCGGCCTGCTCAACCCCATGATCGCGGGCGCGGCCATGGCTTTTTCGTCCGTCTTCGTGGTGACGAACAGCCTCCGCTTGCGCTCCTTCACGTAATTTCCACAACGAGATCTAGATCACACTGCTTTTGGGGTAACCATCTGAGGGGTTCGAGGGTCTTAGAGTGCGATGCCAAGGACGTCTTGGGGGACGTCCGACGGAGTGTCTTGGGGGACACTCCTGGCCAGCGTTGGCCGGGGCACGTGCACCGGGGAGCTTGAGCGGCCCTCCCGTACGTACCCCGGCGGAACGCGGGCGGCATCCGAACCGAACACGTACGACCAGCGCGACAACCGGAGCTTCGGCTTCGCACAGACGCCCGGCCGGATCCCGTGGGGGGAATCCGCTCCGGGACAAGGGAAGCGCCCTGTACGTCGACCCGTGGGGGGATCGGCGGCGGGGCGCTTCTCGCTTTCTCCCCGCCGTACGTACGGGCGCCACTCGCCCCCCGCGCACCCCTGAAACGCCGAATCGCCCCGGACACCGCGCTCTGTGCGAAAGCGCGGTACGCGGGGCGAAGACAGACGGCCCGGGGGAGGGCCAGGTGCGGCAGAGTCAGTCGTACCGGAAAGCTCCGCGGAGGATCGGGGTCAGCGACCCTCGACCGGGACGAAGTCGCGCAGGACCTCGCCGGTGTAGATCTGGCGCGGGCGGCCGATGCGCGATCCCGGCTCCTTGATCATCTCGTGCCACTGGGCGATCCAGCCCGGCAGCCGTCCGATCGCGAAGAGCACGGTGAACATCTCGCTCGGGAAGCCCATGGCCCGGTAGATCAGGCCGGTGTAGAAGTCCACGTTCGGGTAGAGGTTGCGCGAGACGAAGTACTCGTCGGAGAGCGCGTGCTCCTCCAGCTTGAGCGCGATGTCCAGCAGCTCGTCGGACTTGCCGAGCGAGGACAGCACGTCGTGCGCCGCAGCCTTGATGATCTTGGCGCGCGGGTCGAAGGACTTGTACACCCGGTGGCCGAAGCCCATCAGGCGGACGCCGTCCTCCTTGTTCTTGACCTTCTGGATGAAGGAGTCGACGTCGCCGCCGTTGGCCTGGATGCCTTCCAGCATCTCCAGCACCGACTGGTTGGCGCCACCGTGCAGAGGGCCCCACAGCGCCGAGATGCCGGCGGAGATCGAGGCGAACATGTTCGCCTGCGAGGAGCCGACGAGACGCACAGTGGAGGTCGAACAGTTCTGCTCGTGGTCCGCGTGCAGGATGAGCAGCTTCTCCAGCGCCGAGACGACGACCGGGTCCGGCACGTACTCCTGGGCCGGGACCGAGAACGTCATCCGCAGGAAGTTCTCGACGTAGCCGAGGTCGTTGCGCGGGTAGACGAACGGGTGACCGATCGACTTCTTGTACGCGTACGCGGCGATCGTCGGGAGCTTGGCCAGCAGCCGGATCGTCGAGAGGTGGCGCTGCTCCTCGTCGAACGGGTTGTGGCTGTCCTGGTAGAACGTGGACAGCGCGCTGACGACCGAGGACAGCATGGCCATCGGGTGCGCGTCGCGCGGGAAGCCGTCGAAGAACCGCTTGACGTCCTCGTGCAGCAGCGTGTGCTGGGTGATCTCGTTCTTGAAGTCCGACAGCTCGTCGGCCTTGGGAAGCTCACCGTTGATCAGCGTGTAGGCCACCTCAAGGAAGGTCGACTCCTCGGCCAGCTGCTCGATCGGGTAGCCGCGGTACCGCAGGATGCCCTGCTCACCGTCGAGGTAGGTGATGGCGGACTTGTACGCGGCGGTGTTGCCGTATCCGCTGTCCAGCGTCACCAGGCCGGTATTGGCCCGGAGCTTCCCGATGTCGAAGCCCTTGTCGCCGACGGCGCTGTCGATCACCGGGTAGGTGTACTCGTCATCGCCGTACCGCAGTACTACAGCATTGTTGGTCTGCTCGCTCACGTCATCCCTCACCGACGTAGTGCCTCTTCTTCGAGGTGCCCTGACTGTCTTCCACCCTCCCCCATTTGGCTCAGGAGAGTGCACTCGGGGTCGTCCATTGGACCTACTGGCGGCACTGAGTGCCGCCAACTTACTCATCCTGCCCCCTCCCATCCGGTTCCGGAAGCCCTCCGTGATGTTTCCCACCGATTTGATCGATCATTTTTGTGCGCGGTCTGCGCGAAGTCTTCGACGGGGCCGCCCCGCAGCCGGAAATCCAGCCCCGTACAGCGTCTGCCTGCGGAAACCGTGCGGACCGCCTGCCCGATGGCCTTGCGCGACCCGACCAGCACGACCAGCTTCTTCGCCCTGGTCACAGCCGTGTAGAGCAGATTCCGCTGGAGCATCATCCAGGCGCTGGTGGTGACGGGGATGACGACCGCCGGGTACTCGCTGCCCTGGGAGCGATGGATGGTCATGGCGTAGGCGTGGGCCAGCTCGTCGAGCTCGTCGAAATCGTACGGAATCTCCTCGTCCTCGTCCGTGAGGACCGTCAGCTTCTGCTCGTCCACGTCGAGGGAGGTGACGACGCCGACCGTGCCGTTGAAGACGCCGTTCTCCCCCTTCTCGTAGTTGTTGCGGATCTGCGTGACCTTGTCGCCCACCCGGAAGACCCGGCCGCCGAACCGCTTCTCGGGCAGGTCCGGGCGGCCCGGCGTGATCGCCTGCTGAAGCAGGCCGTTGAGATGACCCGCACCGGCGGGGCCCCGGTGCATCGGAGCGAGAACCTGCACGTCACGGCGGGGATTGAGGCCGAACTTGGCGGGGATCCGGCGGGCCGCGACGTCCACCGCGAGCACACCAGCGTCCTCGGTCTCGTCCTCCACGAAGAGGAAGAAGTCGGACAGCCCCTGGGTCAGGGGCGGCAGACCGGAGTTGATCCGGTGGGCGTTGGTGACGACGCCCGACTGCTGGGCCTGCCGGAAGATCGTCGTCAGCCGGACGGCCGGCACCGGGCTTCCCTCGGAGAGCAGATCGCGCAGCACCTCCCCCGCGCCGACGGAGGGAAGCTGGTCGACGTCACCCACCAGCAGGAGGTGTGCACCGGGTGCCACCGCCTTCACGAGCTTGTTGGCGAGCAGCAGATCGAGCATCGACGCCTCGTCGACGACGACGAGGTCGGCGTCGAGCGGACGGTCCCTGTCGTACGCCGCGTCCCCGCCCGGCTTCAGTTCGAGCAGCCGGTGCACGGTGGACGCCTCGGCGCCGGTCAGCTCCGAGAGCCGTTTCGCCGCGCGCCCGGTGGGGGCCGCCAGCACGACCTTCGCCTTACGGGCCCGGGCCAGCTCGACCACGGACCTGACGGTGAACGACTTGCCGCAGCCGGGGCCGCCGGTGAGGACGGAGACCTTCCGGCTGAGCGCGAGCCGGACGGCCGCCTCCTGCTCGGGGGCGAGCTTGGCCCCCGTGCGCTGCGCCAGCCAGGCCAGCGCCTTGTCCCAGTCCACGTCCTGGAAGGACGGCATCCGGTCCTCCGGCGTCCGCAGCAGCCGCTGCACCTGCGCGGCGAGGGCGATCTCGGCGCGGTGGAAGGGCACCAGGTACACGGCGGTGACCGGCTGTCCGTCCTCGGGCCCCGGCACCTTCTCCCGTACGACACCCTCCGGGTCCTCCGCCAGCTCGGCGAGGCAGTCGATGACCAGTCCCGTATCGACCTGGAGCAGTTTCACGGCGTCCGCGATGAGCCGCTCCTCGGGGAGGAAGCAGTGCCCCTGGTCGGTCGACTGCGACAGGGCGTACTGCAGGCCGGCCTTGACCCGCTCCGGGCTGTCGTGGGGGATGCCGACGGCCTGGGCGATCTTGTCGGCGGTGAGGAAGCCGATGCCCCAGACGTCGGCGGCCAGCCGGTAGGGCTGGTTCTTCACGACGGAGATCGAGGCGTCCTCGTACTTCTTGTAGATGCGGACGGCGATGGAGGTGGAGACGCCGACGCTCTGGAGGAAGACCATGACCTCCTTGATCGCCTTCTGCTCCTCCCAGGCCACGGCGATCATCTTCGTCCGCTTCGGGCCGAGTCCCGGGACCTCGACCAGCCGCTTCGGCTCCTGCTCGATGATGTCGAGGGTGTCGACGCCGAAGTGGGTGGTGATGCGGTCCGCCATGACGGGGCCGATGCCCTTGATCAGCCCGGAGCCGAGGTAGCGGCGGATGCCCTGGATGGTGGCGGGCAGGATCGTCGTGTAGTTCTCGACGGTGAACTGCTTGCCGAACTGCGGATGGGAGCCCCAGCGCCCCTCCATCCGCAGGGACTCGCCGGGCTGCGCCCCGAGCAGCGAACCGACCACCGTGAGGAGGTCGTTGGCGCCACGCCCTGTGTCGACGCGAGCGACGGTGTACCCGTTCTCCTCGTTGACGTAGGTGATCCGCTCAAGTACGCCTTCGAGAACGGCCGTGTTCGGCATGGACGATGTCGTGGAGGGCGTCGTGGAGGACCTGGTGGACATGCCCGTGACGGTACCGGGCGGGGCTGACATCGAGTGGGCTGCGCCGGAAGCCGACCTGCGCCGAACCCGAGGCATCGCGTAACACTCAGTGTTACGGTGGCGGTATGGCAACCGAGCGCTTTTCGATCAGTATGTCGGCCGAGGTCCGCGACCGAATCAGAGAGCACGCGGCGGACGCCGGACTCGATGTCTCCACGTTCCTCACGATCGCCGCCCAAGCGCAGATGGACCAGCAGGATCGCGTCAGGAGGATCTTCAAGCCGTTCGAGGAGGCCCGCGCGGAGGCCGAAGAACAAGCAGGCACCGGCACGTGGGCGGGCGACGAAATCGAACCGACCAGGGAAGAACGGGCGGAGATCGAAGCAATCCTCGGCCGGCCCTCCCGCGACGAGGCCGCCGCGTGACCGTCGTCGTCTACGACACCGGGATGCTGATGGCGCTGGTGAGCCAGGACCGCCGGGCACACATCCTGCACAAGGGCTTCGTCGCAGCCGGTGGACACCAGCCCATCGTCCCCGGCCCCGCCCTTTCCCAGGCCTGGCGAACAAGCCCGAAGACCGCCTACGCATGGAAGCGCCTTCTCGCCGAGGTCGTCGTATACCCCGGAGCCAGGACCCGCTCCCCCTTGGACCAGACGCCCCGTTGCCTTCCCTGTGCGGGGGGAATGGCCATCGAGGACTGGAAAACGATCGGCGACATGATCGGTGCTGCCGTGCTTCCTCCCAAGAAACGTCCCGACCCGGTGGATGCGCTGGCCGTCTTCGTCGCCGCCGCACACGGCGGAGGCGCCGTGCTGACCTCCGACGCCGACGACATCGAGGCATACGCAGCCATACTGCCCGGAGCCGATGTCTCGGCCGTGGGTATCTGACCCGAGAGTCCGCCGGATGGCTCGGGGCCGCGTCCCCCGTTGACCGGGTGAGGCGATGTGGCGGGCGGCGAAGCAGTCCGTGCCTGCCTTGTCATAGGCCGTGGATACCCTGCCGGAATGAGTAACGCGACGTGGGACGCCCTGGCAGCGACACCCCTCCCTGCAGTGCGGCGCCGTGCGACCGTCATGGACCGGCTCGCCGAGGTCGAACCGGTGACGGTGCCCGGCGCACACCGGCTGGCCTGGAACGACCGCGGCGGTCAGTCCGCGGTCTGGTACTTCGCGGAAGACGGCCGTGTACTGCTGCTGACGTTCGACCACGAGTCGGATCTGAATCTGTACGCCGAGGAGGATTTCGCCCTCCAGGAGTCCCTCTACGACGGCGTCCCCGAATCACTCGTCGCCCTGGTCCGCGACCGTCCCGAGAACTACGAGTCGCTGAACCTCACGGACTCCGCGACGGGCCGGACGATTCACTACGCGGGCGGCGTGTTCTGGTACGACGGCACGCACTGGCACGTGTCCGAGGGCCTGGCGGAGTACTGCCGCAGCAAGGACGCGGACCTCTTCGCCGAGTCCGGCTTCGACTACTGCCTGCGCGGCTACCGCTTCGGCCAGGACTTCGCCCCGGAGAACTCGTAGCGAACCTTGCCTACTCGTCGAGTACGTGCGCCATGGCGAGGGCGATGCGGTCGATCCAGTTGATCGCGTCCGTCACGTCGGGCTCGGTGATGGGGCGCCGCTGCTTGAGGTCCCCGGCCACCAGATCCGCGTCGTGCGCGATCTTGTTGCGGCGGGTGGTGATGCTCATGAACTGCGCCTTCAGCGTCTTGTCCGTGTACGCGGTGCGACCGCCCTGCCAGCTGTTGATCTGCGCGGCTGCGCCCTGCCAGATGTTCTTCTCCGTCACGAGCCTCAGTACATCGGAGATGGCGCGCGGATTCTGGAGTGAGGCGTTGCCCCACCTCTCCTTGACGTGCTCGACGACCACGTCGGCAAGCGTGACATCACCACGCTGCACGGCCTCGACCCGGTGCAGAGGGATCTCGTAGTTGCGGAGCTGGAGTGGCATCTCAGGGCTGTCCTTGGCGGCCAGTTCGGCCACGCGTCGGAAGAGCTCCTCGTGGAACCAGTGGTCGATGGCCGCCACGGCCTGCACCCATGCGGCACGGTAGAAGTCGTCGACATCGACCGTCCCCGGCTGGAACGGGGCCAGATACCGCCCCGCGTCCACCATCTTGCGGGCGTAGGCGAGGTTCGTGGTGAACGCCTCGAACTGGCTGGTGTTCGGCCTGGGAATGGCCATCCGGTAAGCCCCCGTACTGTCACATGTTCGCTGAGCTGAGCTGCGTGAACAGGTTTGGTGACAGTCCGGGGGCTCGTCAAGCAAGTGACCGACTCACCGGTTGTCCCTGTCCGGTTCTCGATGTTGCGGCCAGTTCCTGTCCGGATCGCGTCCCGTCGCGCTCAACCGCGAACCCCGGCTCTCCGCGACCCGCACGACCTCCCGCAACGACTCACTCAACCGGCTGGCGAGGAAGTGGAGTTCCACCCCCGTGACCTTCCGGTCCGCAAGGAGGTCGGCCGCGTGGCCGAGCAGGTCTCCCGCCATGCCGAGCTGGACACTCTCGACGCCGTCAGCCATCCGGGAGACGTAACCGGTGCCGTCACCGAGGACGTAGCACGGCTTACCCTCCGCCCCCGCCCATGGCAGCAGCCTGATCGCGTGCGAATCGCGCCTTTCCCCGTTCACGCGGCGACCTCGACTCCGTGGATGAACCGGGGTCCGACGTCCACCCCGTGCACGGCGAGCCACAGCGTTCGCCGGCGCGCACGTCGGCGTCGCTCTTCGGCAGCCATCCGGGCCGCTTCCTCGGCCAGTTGTCGCTCGTGCGCGACGAGGTAGGGACGGACGAGTGGGCTGTCTTCTCCTCGCGGGGGACGCTCACCGGTGCGGTACGCGGTCGGCCCGCCTACGTAGGGGCAGGAGTACGGATACACGTCGGTGGACAGGGTCGGCGGCCGTCGCCGCTTACCGCTTGGGAGCAGGAGCCGCAGCAGCGGCTCGAGGAGTCGGGCGATAGCGTGCGTCAATGTCAGCCTGCTTTCTCAGGGGGCCGTGCCCCCGGGCCGTTCACCGCGGCTGCGGGGGTTTCGTTCTCTCCGACGCCAAAGCCGCAGCGTTCTGTAGCGAACTCATCACAGAGTGGGGTCGGGCGTCGCTACGCTGCCAGGGGGTCGGGGATGACAGCACGTCCGTCAAGACGGGGAGTTGGAACGCATGGGGACGAAGCGAAGGGCACGCACGCCTCGGGAGAAGTACGGCGAGGAGCTGAAACTGCGGCGTATCGCGGCTGGGCTGACACAGGAGGCCCTGGGCGAGATGGTGGTCTGCTCGCCCACGCTGATCAGCCACTACGAGGCGGGCCGGCGCCTGCCGAGCCCGGAGGACGCGCGGCGGATCGACCGCGCTCTCAGCACGGACGGGTTCTTCGCCCGGTGGCTGGAGGACCTGGACACGAAGTACGCCGACCACTTCGCGGCCGTGGCCGAGCTGGAGACGCAGGCGACGCTCATCCAGCAGTTCGCGCTCTCGCTCGTGCCGGGGCTGCTCCAGACGGACGGCTATGCGCGTGCACTCTTCCAGGCGTACCGGCCCAACCACCGGCGGGAAGAGGTTGACAAGGACGTTGTCATTCGAACAGAGCGTGCCCGCGTCCTCGACGGTCCGCTGCACCCCGTTCTCTGGACGATGCTGGATGAGGCCGTACTTCGGCGGTGCGTTGGCGGACCGCAGGTCATGGCACAGCAGTTGAACAAGATCGCGGACATGGCCGAGAGCGGACGGCTACGGCTGCACGTGCTGCCATTCGGCGTGGGGGCCCACTCGCTTCAGGAGAGCCTACTGACGCTTATGAGCTTCGCTGACTCGGCGCCGGTGGCGTACGTTGAAGGCTTCCAGACAGGCAACTTGATGGACGATCCCGGCCTGGTGGCATCCAGCCGAACGGCCTACGATCTCGCCCTGAGCGACGCGTTGTCGCACCAGGAATCACTGGCCCTTGTGCGGGCGGCAGCAGAGGAACACGAACATGATCAGCAGTAGGCGAAGCGTCGCGGACTCGTCCACCATCACCGGGTGGTTCAAGTCCAGCTACAGCGGCGGCGGTCAAGGGGAGTGCCTTGAGGTCGCGGAGGGACACGCCTCCGTCCCCGTCCGCGACAGCAAGGCCCCCACCGGCCCCGCCGTCATCTTCTCCCCCGTCGGCTGGTCGTCGTTCGTCGAGGCGGTCAAGGACGGGCACCTCATTACCTGATCACACGCGCCCCGGCGAACTCGTCCTCACAGCAGTCAGGGTCGCCAGGCCGGTGTCACGCGCGAGCCAGAAATGCTCCGCGCAGGGCCGGATCACGTAGGAGCCCAAGGGTCTCCTCCTCACCGCTGAACAGCAGCTCCGCGGCCGGATGGCCGGACTGGTGGAACATCCCCGCCAGGACGTCCGCGAGCGGGCGGTCCCAGGCCACTCGGGCGACCTCCGCCGCCTTGCTGTGCTGTCCCCGGTCCGTGGCGATGTGCCACAGCTCGACCGACTGCTTGGCGGTGGCGTAGGCCGTTCTGCGCCCATGGACGAGGACACCGCGTGAGTTGAGTCCGAACACGTCTATGCACGCCTCGCCTTGGGGCGTCAGCCCTTTGTACGTGCACAGCGGCAGGACCAACCGCAAGTGATCCAGTGGGTCCTGGAGGGTGGGGTCGACAAGGAGCGGGCTGCCGTCCCCTTCGGATCGAGGAAAGGCGTTCCGCTTCTGGTTGCTGTTGCAGTACGCACAGGCCAGCAAGTGGTTGAGCCACTCGAAGGTACGCACCGGAGCGAGGCTCTTCGGCTCGAAGTGATCGATGTCCGTGCCCTGGTTGTCGCCGCAGTACATGCAGCGCTGGTGGCCGGGCGCCATGTCGGCGAGGGTGGCCAGGAGGCCGTCGCGGACACGTCGGCGGACGGTGGTGTGGGCCCACAAGCGGGCTGCCTTGACCTTGCGGGCGCCCTCGGCGGTCTGCTCGATCTGCTCGGTGTACGTCTTGAGGCCTGTCGCCGTGTCCGGTGGCAGATCGGTGCGATGTAGCCGGATCACTCCGTCCCGCCGCCCTCTCCGTCTCCGATCTCCTCGGCAATGCGGTGGAGGTGGGCGGACATCTCGTGGACACGTGCCGTCGGGGAGCTGGTGAGCAGGTCCTTGAGCTTCTTGTATCGCTCGACCGTGTCCGGTGACGTATCCCCCTCGTACACCTTGGACTCCAGTGCAACGAACTCGGCACGGACATGCTCGGCCCGCTCGGAGTACGGGGTGTCGAGACCGAAGAGGTCGGAGAGCACCGCATCGTCACCGCTGCCGTAGACCACTCGCTCGTACAGGTCCTCCGGTACGACATCGGGCGCGGCATCCTCGTCCACGCCCGGCAGGCGGATCAGGCCGCCGGGATCGGCGGCCTGGCAGATGTACGGGCTGTGGGTCGTGACGATGAACTGGATGTTGGGGAAGTGCGTGGTCAGCCAGGGGCCGATGCGGCGCTGCCAGGTGACGTGGAGGTGGGCGTCGATCTCGTCGATGATCACGACGCCGGGAACCTGGAGAGGGCTGGGTCCGCCTCCCCTTCCGCCGAAGGCCTCGTCGCCGAAAGCGTCGTGGATCTGCTTCAGCAGGTCGACCACGAGCGCGGCCACCGTGCGGAACCCGTCGCTCATCTCGCGCAAGGGGTAGCGGTGCCCGTCGCGTGTGACCCACAGCCCCTCCGAGTCGACGTCCTCGACGCGATAGCCGTCGGGAAGGAGTTCGTCTCCCAGAACGGAGAGCGCCGCTGCCTTCAGCTCTGCGGCACCCTCCCTGCCTTCGAGCGCGCGTAGATGCTGCTCTCTCAGCCAGCCGACCCCTTCGGCCAATGAGGCATCCTCGTGGAACAGGCTCGCCTGGCGGGCCACCGGGCCGGAGGCCAGCATCAGACGCTGCACCTCGCCCGAGCCCCCGGCCATGCGTCGGAAGGGCCCGTACGCGGCGCAGAACCAGCCCACCGGATTGTCGGCCCACGGGCCGCGCTGGGCACTCTTCGCTCTGGGCTTGTACCTGACTTCTTCCAGGGCCGGCTGGACCGTCCTCTGTCCTCCGACACCGTCGCCGGGGGATGTCCATCGCATGCCTGTCCAGAAGCGGTTCTGGGTTCGCCCGGAGGCAGTGAACCTGTCGAAGACCGCGTCCCTGACGACTTCTGCCTCGGCAGTGCCCGAGTCCGCCCCCCGCGTGACCCAGTTGTCGAAGCTCTGGACCAGGCCCCGCGCCGCCACCGGTCCGCTCAGGCTCAGGGCCAGTGCCCGAAGCAGTGTCGTCTTTCCCGCTCCGTTCCGTCCCGCGAGGACCGTCCAGCCGGCGTGAGAACCGTCCGGGCGGGTGAGCGTCAGGTCGACGACGCGCGGACCACTGAACGATTTGATGTTCTCGACGTGCACGCGGGAGACGTACATGGCTGTCGGTTCCGTCCGGTGTAGGGGGCGGGTCTATTCGGGTTCCGCATCGGCCGGGACCTCGCCGCCCAGTGCCTCCTGCCGCAGCAGCCAGCCCTCGAAACGCTCCTCGACACCGTACGGTACGGACGGAGCTCACTGTCCGCGCCAAGCTCGTAACGGATCAGGCTGATCAGGCTGATCAGGTCAGGGATAACTGCCTCACGTCCCCGGGCGGGCCACCGCCCGGTTCAGGCCCCTGGCTCCTCCCGCACCGGAAAAGCGGACGGAAAGCGGAACGGGCCCGGTCTCTCGACCGGACCCCCTCGCTTTCCCCTCCCCGTCGGGTCTACCCGTCCCCCCGGACCCCTCCCCAGAAGCCCCGACGCCGAGTACGACCAGGCGGGGTACGTAAAGGTTGCACCCCTTTGCGATCTCTTTACCTTGATCGTTCCTGGGACTCTCCCAGAGCTCTCAGCAGGCGTGTTCCTGGTACCGGGCGGCCACTTCGGCGAGCACCTCGGCGCCGTCGCGGGCCCACAGGGACTCGTTGAAGATCTCCACCTCGATCGGTCCGGCGAAGCCCGCCGCCTCGACCTGCTGCCTGAACGCGCGGAAGTCCACGCTCCCCTCGCCCAGTTGGCCCCGGCCCAGCAGGACCCCCGCCGGAAGGGGAGTGATCCAGTCCGCGAGCTGGAAGGAATGGATGCGTCCGCCCGCGCCCGCACGGGCGATCTGGGCGGGAGCCTGGTCGTCCCACCAGACGTGGTAGGTGTCGACGACCACCCCGACCTGCTCGGCGGGGAAGCGCTCCGCGATGTCCAGGGCCTGGGACAGCGTGGAGACGACGCAGCGGTCCGACGCGAACATCGGGTGCAGCGGTTCGACGGCCAGGCGTACGCCGCGCTCGGCCGCGTACGGGGCCAGTTCGGCGAGGGCGTCCGCGATGCGCTCGCGGGCGCCGTACAGGTCCCGGCTGCCGGCCGGGAGGCCGCCGGAGACCAGGACCAGGGTGTCGGTGGACAGGCCGGCCGCCTCGTCCACCGCCGCCCGGTTGTCGTCCAGGGCGCGGGCCCGTTCGGCCGGGTCGGTCGCGGTGAAGAACCCACCCCGGCAGAGGCTCGTGACGGAGAGGCCCGCGTCACCCAGCAGGCGGGCGGTGCGCTCCACCCCGTACTCCTGGACGGGGGCCCGCCACAGGCCCACCTTGTCGATGCCCGCCTTGACGCAGCCCTCCGCCAGCTCGGGCAGGGACCACTGTTTGATGGTCTCCTGGTTGATGCTCAACCGGGTGAGATCGCTCATCGGGAACCTCCCTGGACCGTCAGCAGCGCGCGCATCCGGGATTCGGCCAGCTGCGGATCGGGGAACAGGCCCAGTCGGTCCGCGAGTTCGTACGCCTTCGCCAGGTGCGGCAGTGAGCGCGCGGACTGCAGGCCGCCGACCATCGTGAAGTGCTCCTGGTGCCCGGCGAGCCAGGCCAGGAAGACGACACCCGTCTTGTAGAAGCGGGTCGGCGTCCGGAACAGATGCCGGGACAACTCGACCGTGGGGTCGAGGAGTTCGCGGAAGCCTTCCGTGTCACCGGTGTCCAGGACCCGTACCGCGTGCGCGGCCAGCGGGCCCAGCGGGTCGAAGATGCCGAGCAGTGCGTGACTGAAGCCCCGCTCGTCGCCCGCGATCAGCTCCGGGTAGTTGAAGTCGTCGCCGGTGTAGCACCGCACTCCGCCAGGGAGACGGCGGCGGACATCGATCTCACGCTCGGCGTCCAGGAGCGAGATCTTGATGCCGTCGACCTTGTCGGGGTGTTCGGCGATGACCTTGAGGAAGGTGTCGGTGGCGGCGTCGAGGTCGGTGCTGCCCCAGTAGCCCTCCAGCGCGGGATCGAACATCGGGCCGAGCCAGTGCAGGACGACCGGCTCCGTGGCCTGGCGCAGGAGATGGGCGTACGTCTCCAGGTAGTCCTCGGGCCCCTTCGCCACCGCCGCCAGGGCGCGGGAGGCCATCAGGATGGCCTGGGCGCCGCTCTCCTCGACCAGCGCGAGCTGCTCCTCGTACGCCGCGCGCACCTCGGCGAGGGTCGCGGGTCCGGTGAGCTGGTCGGTGCCCACTCCGCAGGCGATCTGCCCGCCGACGGCCTTGGCCTCGGCCGCCGAGCGGCGGATCAGCTCCGAGGCGCCCGCCCAGTCCAGGCCCATGCCGCGCTGGGCGGTGTCCATGGCCTCGGCGACTCCCAGGCCGTGCGACCAGAGGTGGCGGCGGAAGGCGAGGGTGGCGTCCCAGTCGACGGCGGCCGGTGCGTCCGGGCTGATGTCGGCGTACGGATCGGCGACGACATGGGCGGCGGAGAAGACCGTACGGGAGGTGAGCGCGGCCTTGCCGGGGGCGAGGTCGAGCGGGGTGGCCCGGGGTTCGTACGGGCCCTGTGGGAGCCGAATCGTCACAGTGACAGCTCCGGCACGTCGAAGCGCCGGCCCTCGGCGGAGGACTTCAGGCCGAGCTCGGCGAGCTGGACGCCGCGCGCACCGGCCATGAGGTCCCAGGTGTAGGGCTCGTCGAGGACGATGTGGCGCAGGAACAGCTCCCACTGGGCCTTGAAGCCGTTGTCGAAGACGTCGTTGTCCGGGACTTCCTGCCACTGGTCGCGGAACGACTCGGTGACGGGGAGGTCCGGGTTCCAGACCGGCTTGGGGGTGGCCGAGCGGTGCTGGACGCGGCAGTTGCGCAGTCCGGCGACGGCGGAGCCGTGGGTGCCGTCCACCTGGAACTCGACGAGCTCGTCGCGGTTGACGCGCACGGTCCAGGAGGAGTTGATCTGGGCGACCGCGCCGCTCGCCAGCTGGAAGGTGCCGTAGGCGGCGTCGTCGGCGGTGGCGGTGTAGGGCTTGCCCTGCTCGTCCCAGCGCTGCGGGACGTGCGTCTGGACGTGCGCCTGGACGGTCGTGACCTTGCCGAACAGCTCGTGCAGGACGTACTCCCAGTGCGGGAACATGTCGACGACGATCCCGCCGCCGTCCTCCGCGCGGTAGTTCCACGACGGGCGCTGGGCGTCCTGCCAGTCGCCTTCGAAGACCCAGTAGCCGAACTCGCCGCGCACGGACAGGATCTCGCCGAAGAAGCCGCCGTCGATGAGGCGCTTCAGCTTCACCAGGCCCGGCAGGAAGATCTTGTCCTGGACCACACCGTGCTTGATGCCGGCGTCACGGGCCAGCCGGGCCAGGTCGAGGGCGCCTTCGACGTCCGTGGCGGTGGGCTTCTCGGTGTAGACGTGCTTGCCGGCCGCGATGGCCTTCTTGATCGCCTCGACCCGGGCCGAGGTGACCTGCGCGTCGAAGTAGATGTCGATGCTGTCGTCCGCGAGCACCGCGTCCAGGTCCGTCGACCACTCGGTCAGACCATGCTGCGCGGCCATCTCCTCCAGTGCGTGGGCCCGGCGGCCGACGAGCACCGGCTCGGGCCACAGCACCTCTCCGTTGCCGAGGCCGAGGCCGCCCTGCTCGCGGATCGCGAGGATCGAGCGCACCAGGTGCTGCCGGTATCCCATGCGACCCGTGACGCCGTTCATGGCGATGCGCACTGTCCTGCGTGTCACGAAGTTCCCTCCATACAGACGTAGCAAGCGCTTTCTATACGGTATGAAGCTAGCCTGCCGACAGCGGCCCGGACAAGAGGGGGCGCCCTGATTACTCCTCGGAGGAAAGCGATGACAGTCACCCTGGCGGACGTGGCGGCTCGCGCCCGGGTGTCCCCGGCCACGGTCTCCCGCGTCCTGAACGGCAACTACCCCGTCGCCGCCTCGACGCGCGAACGGGTCCTGCGCGCGGTGGACGACCTGGATTACGTGCTCAACGGTCCGGCCAGTTCGCTCGCCGCGGCCACCTCGGACCTGGTGGGCATCCTGGTCAACGACATCGCCGACCCGTTCTTCGGGATCATGGCGGGAGCGGCCCAGTCCGAGATCGGCGGACCGGGTGACGGTTCGGGCCGGGCGGGCGGGGAGAAGCTCGCCGTCGTCTGCAACACCGGCGGCTCCCCCGCACGCGAGCTGACCTATCTCACCCTGCTCCAGCGCCAGCGTGCGGCCGCCGTGGTCCTGACCGGCGGCGCCCTGGAGGACCCCGTCCACCAGGCCGCGATGTCCGCGAAGCTGGCCAAGCTCGCGGACGCGGGTACCCGGATCGTCTTCTGCGGGCGGCCCCCGATCCCGGGCGGCGACGCGGTCGCCGCTTCCCTGGCCTTCGACAACCGGGGCGGCGGGCGGCGCCTGACCGAACACCTCATCTCGCTCGGCCACCGGCGGATCGGCTACGTCGCGGGCCCGCGCGAGCGCACGACCACCCGCCACCGGCTGGAGGGTCACCGCGAGGCGATGCGGGCGGCCGGGCTGTACGGGGAGGAGGGAGGCGCCGACACGCACCCCGACGTGGAGCGCCTCACCGTCCACGGCCCGTACGACCGCCGCTCCGGTTACGAGGCCACGCTCGAACTCCTGCGCCGCGACCCGGGCGTGACGGCGATCGTCGCCGCCAACGACACGGTCGCGCTGGGTGCCGGGGCCGCGATCCGCGACCAGGGACTGCGCATTCCTCAGGACGTGTCGGTGGCCGGTTTCGACGATCTGCCGTTCTCGGTGGACGCGGCCCCCGCGCTCACGACCGTACGGCTGCCGCTGTTCGAGGCGGGGGCCCGGGCCGGCCGTCTCGCGATGGGCAAGGAGACGCCGCCGCCCGGCGGCATCGCGACGATCGCGGCCGAACTGATGGTGCGGGGCTCGACCGCTCCGCCCCGGGTGGGCTGAGGTCGCAGGCCGGGCGAGGTTTCCGCCTGCCGCTCCGGGACAGCCGTACACCGACCGACGGAAGGAACACGCACGTGAAGCTCGCTTTCTCGACTCTCGGAGTGCCCGGGATGCCCGTCGCCGACGTGGTCCGGCTCGCCGCCGGTCACGGCTACCAGGGGGTGGAGCTGCGCACCCATCCGGAGGAGCCCGTCCACCTGGGGCTGTCGTCGGCCGAACGCGCCGAAGTCGTCGAGGAGTTCAGGCGCGGCGGGGTGGAGATCCTGTCCCTGGCCGGGTACGTCCGTGTCGCGGCCGAGGGCGCCGACGAACCGGTCATCGACGAGCTCGCCCAGCTGGTCGAGCTGGCCCGGGACCTGGGCGCGCGGTACGTCCGGGTCTTCCCGGGCGGCGGCGAACAGGACCCCGCGAGGGCCGACGCGACGGCCGCCCGCCGGCTCGGCGCCGCCGCTCCGCACGCCGCCGACCACGGCGTACGCGTCCTGCTGGAGACCCACGACTCGCACCGGGCCGGCGTGGACACCGCCCGAGTGGTGGGAACCGTCGGGCACCAGCACATCGGCGCGCTGTGGGACGTCATGCACACCTGGCTGGCGGGCGAGGACCCGGTCGCCAGCCACGCCGTCCTGGCCCCGCACCTGGGCTACGTACAGGTGAAGGACATCGCGTCCGCCGACGACAGGGAACCCCTGGCACTGGGCGCGGGCGTGCTGCCGCTGGGCGCCTGTCTGGACACGCTGGACCCGGACAGCTGGGTCTGCTGGGAGTACGAGAAGCGCTGGCACCCGGAGGCGACGGAGCTGCCGGGGCTGCTGGCCGCGGGGCGCGAGCACCTGCTGCGGCTGGGAGCGCCGAAGCAGTAAGCCGGAGACACAGCGGACCGGAGACACAGCGGGCCAGAGACACAGCGGGCCAGAGACACAGCGGGCCAGAGACACAGCGGGCCAGAGACACAGCGGGCCAGAGACACAGCGGGCCGGATACACAGCGGGCCGGATACGCAGTGGCTCAGACGCGTTCCGGCTGGGCATCGGCGGGCGCGGCGGGGGCCGGGCGGGTGCGGCGCACTCCCGCCAGGGAGGTCAGCGCCACCCCGCCGACCAGCAGCGCCGCCGCGCACCACCGCAGCGGGCTCACCGACTCGTCGAGCAGCAGCGCGGCAGACGACATGCCGAACACCGGCACGAGCAGGGTGAACGGGGCGACGGACGAGGCCGGGTGGTGGCGCAGAAGGAAGCCCCAGGCCCCGAACCCGAAGACCGTCGCGATCCAGGCAACGTAGAGGATGCTGCCCACGCCGCTCCGGTCGAGGGCGGCCAGGGCCTCGGCGTCACGCTCCCAGCCCTCGAAGAGCAGCGAGAGGCCCAGCAGCGGCAGGACCGGCACGACCGAGACCCAGACCATGAAGTTGAGGGCGTCGGGCGGGGCGGCCTTGCGGGTCAGGACGTTCGACACGCCCCAGCAGGCGGCTGCCGCGATCACGAGGACGAACGCGAGCACGGGTCCGCCGGCCCCTTCGTCGACCGCGGCCACCGCGATACCGGCGAGGGCGACGGTCATCCCCAGCACGCGTACCCCGCCGGGCCGTTCGCCCAGGGCGACAGCGGCGAAGAGCACCGTGAAGACGGCCTGGACCTGGAGGACGAGCGAGGAGAGTCCAGCGGGCATCCCCTGGTCCATGCCGATGAAGAGCAGCCCGAACTTCGCCACTCCGAGGACCAGGCCCACGCCGATGATCCACTTCCAGGCGACCTTGGGGCGCCCCACGAGGAAGACCGCGGGCAGGGCGGCGACGAGGAAGCGCAGACCGGAGAAGAGCAGCGGCGGGAAGTGGCCGAGGCCGATCTCGATGACGACGAAGTTCAGACCCCAGACGGCGGCCACCAGTGCGGCCAGGGCGATGTGGAGAGGGCGCATGCACCGAGCATCGGGCCCGCGGACCAGGTAGCACCAGCACGGATTTCTTCATGGTGCAATTGAGCGTCGCTAACGCTTTCCGTCCACGCTTCCCTTCGGTCTGCGAGGTTCCGGTGCTCGATCTCTCCCGGCTGCGCGCCCTGCACGCGATCTCCGTCCATGGTTCCGTCGCGGGCGCCGCGGCCGCGCTCGGCTACACCCCCTCGGCCGTCTCGCAGCAGATCACCAAGCTGGAACGAGAGACCCGCACGACGCTGCTCGAACGGCGCGGGCGGGGCGTCGCACTGACCGAGGAGGCGCTCCATCTCGCCTCCGCCGCCAAGCAGTTGCTCGCGATCGTCGAGCAGGCGGAGACGACGCTCGAAGAGCGCAGGGGGCAGCCCACGGGCCGGCTGTCGATCGGGGCCTTCGCGTCGGCGGCGCGTGGTCTGCTGCCCGGCGTCCTGGCGGAGCTGGACCGGGAACATCCGGCGCTGGAGGCCCGGCTGACCGAGGTGGATCCGCACCTCTCGGTCGATCTGGTGACCAAGGGTGTGATCGATCTGGCGGTCGCGCACGACTGGGACATCGCCCCGCTGCCCGCCCCGGAAGGCGTCGCCCAGGCCGTGATCGGGGACGACCGGTGCGATCTGCTGGTACCGGAGGGCCATCCGCTGGCCGGGCGCACGGCGGTGCGGCGCGAGGAGCTGGCCAGGGAGCGGTGGATCTGCCAGCCACCGGGGACGGTCTGCCACGACTGGCTCGTACGGACCTTGCGGGCATCGGGGTACGAGCCGGACATCAGGCACCAGGCCGAGGAGAACCACACCCAGCTGGCCCTGATCGCCGCCGGGCTCGGGGTCGCGATGATCCCCCGGCTGGGTCGTGGGCCCCTGCCGGCGGGCGTGGTGGCGGTACGGCTCGCTCCCGTACCGGTGCGGCGGCTGTACGCGCTGTGGCGCACGGAGGCGGCGCGGCGGCCCGCGATCAGGGCCGCGGTGGAGGCGCTGCGGGTACGGAGCGTGGCGGCCGGGCTGCAGTCGACGCCGTCCTCCGATTGAGGACAAGACGGTGACTTCGCGGCAGGAGAACCGCTTTCTCGGGCCGTCCCCTTGACTGGTAGTTACTTTCCATATATCCGTACAGTCTTGGAAGTTTCTTTCAGTACCGGAAGGAGCTCACGTGCACCACCGCACCTCCCGACGCGCCCTCCTCACCGCCGCCGCGGTCACCGCCGCGGCAGCAGCGACAGGCGCCGTCGCCCCTGGCGCCGCCGCCGAGGAGTCCGCCGGCCCCGCCACGCACGACCGCCTCGGACGGCTCGTCTCCAGGATGACTCTGGAGGAGAAAGTCGGCCAGCTCTTCGTGATGCGGGTGTACGGGCACTCCGCCACCGATCCCGACCAGGCCGACATCGATGCCAACCTCACCGAGATCGGGGTGCGCACGGCGGCCGAGCTGATCTCCACGTACCACGTCGGCGGGATCATCTACTTCGCCTGGGCGCACAACACCCGCGACCCGCACCAGATCGCCGAGCTCTCCAACGGCATCCAGCGGGCCGGACTGGCCGAGCGCACGCCCGTACCGCTGCTGATCTCCACCGACCAGGAGCACGGCATCGTCTGCCGGGTCGGCGAACCCGCCACGCTGATGCCCGGCGCGATGGCGCTGGGAGCGGGCGGCTCGCTCTCCGACGCCCGGCTCGCGGGCCGGATCGCGGGCGCCGAACTGGCGGCCATCGGTATCCGGCAGAACTACGCGCCGGACGCCGACGTCAACGTCAACCCGGCCAACCCCGTGATCGGCGTGCGCTCCTTCGGCTCCGACCCGCAGTCGGTGGCCGGTCTCGTCGCCGCGCAGGTGAAGGGGTACCAGAGCGCCGGTATCGCCGCCACGGCCAAGCACTTCCCCGGCCACGGCGACACCAACACCGACAGCCACACCGGCATCCCGTACATCCACCACACCCGGGAGCAGTGGGCCGAACTGGACGCCCCGCCCTTCCGGGCGGCGATCGCCGCGGGCATCGACTCGATCATGACCGCGCACATCGTGGTCCCCGCGCTCGACGCGTCCGAGGACCCTGCGACGCTCTCGCGTCCGATCCTCACCGGGGTGCTGCGCGACGAGCTGGGATACGACGGTGTCGTGGTCACCGACGCGCTGAACATGGAGGGGGTACGGACGAAGTACGGCGACGACCGCGTGCCCGTGCTGGCGCTCAAGGCGGGCGTCGACCAGCTGCTGAACCCGCCGGACCTCGCCGTCGCCTGGAACGCCGTCCTGGCGGCCGTGAAGAGCGGGGAGATCAGCGAGGCGCGGATCGAGGAGTCGATCCTGCGCATCCTGCGGCTGAAGGCGAAACTCGGGCTGTTCCGCGACCCGTTCGTCAGCCGCCGGGGCGTGGACAGGGTCGTGGGCATCCCCTCACACCTCGCCGCCGCCGACCGGATCGCCGAGCACACCACCACGCTGCTCGCCAACCCCGGTTCGCTGTTGCCCCTTTCGCGGCGCTCCCACCGGAACATCCTGGTGGTCGGCGCCGATCCGGCCTCGCCGTCCGGTACGACGGGCCCACCCACCGGCACGCTCGCCGCGGCCTTCGACGAGCTCGGGTTCAACGCGACGGCGCTGTCCACCGGCATCACCCCCACCCAGGCGAAGATCACCGAGGCGGTCGCGGCGGCACAGGGCAAGGACGCCGTGGTCGTGGGCACGTACAACGTCTCCATGACCAGCTCGCAGCGCACCCTGGTCAGGTCGCTCGCGGCAACGGGCGTCCCGGTGATCGCCGTCGCCATCCGCAACCCGTACGACATCGCCCGTCTCGACGGGACCGGATACGCGGCGAGCCTCGCCACGTACTCCTGGACGGATGTCGAACTGCGGGCGGCAGTACGGGTCATCGCGGGCGTCGCCCGCCCGGAGGGCAAGCTGCCCGTGCCCGTCCAGCGCGCGGACGATCCCACGCAGGTGCTCCACCCCGTCGGCTACGGCCTCACGTACTGACCGGGGCATCGGGACACACGCAGGGGCCGCGTCCCCGGGTTCGCTGTACGGAACCCGGCGGGCGCGGCCCCCTTCGGTGTCAGGGCGTCAGGTCAGTGCGTCACGGACGCAGCGTGCCCTGGTCCCGCTCGGTCTTCGCGTCCCGCTTGTCCAGACGCGCGTCGTACGGGGCGAGCGGCTTCGCCTTCGACGGGTCGGCCTGGACGGCCGCCGGGGCGACTCCGGCCCAGCGCAGGATGGCCGCGACGGCCTCGGCCTTCTCGTCGGCGACGAGACCGGACACCTTGGCGCCGTGGTTGGCACCCGGAGCGGTGTAGACGTAGCTGTCACGGGCGCCCGCGCCGAGACGGAAGGGCTCCGCACCCCACGGGTCGTTCTCGCCGTAGACGTACATCATGCGGTTGGCGTTGTTCCGGACCCAGCTGTCCACGTCCCGCATCTTCGACGGCTGGAACGTCATCGGGATGTCGCGCGGCACGAAGGTCCGCGGCGGCTGGTAGCCGTACCGGCTGAGGTCACCGAGCCACGGCTGCTTGATGTCCGGGGAGCCGAGCTGGGTGCCCGCCTGGTAGTAGTACGGCGTGTACCTCTCCAGGCCCTGGTCGGCGTAGGCGGCGAAGCCGGAGATGCCGTCGACCGAGTCCCAGATCGCCTCGTCGGTGGCGCCGGCGGCGTCGGCCGGAACGGCCTCGCAGTCGGAGACGAGGCTGTACTGCCAGAACGCCCAGACGTAGTCCATGACCACGGCCTCGTACGCCTTGTCCAGCGTGCCGACGGTGTTGAAGGTGTAGCCGTTCTCGGCGGCGAACGCCTCGAACCTCTTCTCCAGCGGCTCGCGGCGCACGAGCGCCTCGCGCTGCACCCCGGCCAGCCGGTCGCGGCAGTCCTTGGTGCCGACGTTCGCGAAGAACCGGTCGTATGCCGAGTCCTCCTTGTTCACCACGTCGTTGGGCGCGACATAGGCGACGACGCCGTCCATGTCCTTCGGGTAGAAGCGCTCGAAGTACGTGGCGGTCATGCCGCCCTTGGAGCCGCCAGTGGTCAGCCAGTTCTTGGTGTAGAGCTTCTTCAGCGCCTTGAAGACCCGGTGCTGGTCGCTGGCGGCCTGCCAGATGTCCAGCTTCGACCAGTCGGCGGGCGCCGGACGGGACGGGGTGAAGAAACGGTACTCCAGCGAGACCTGGTTGCCGTCGATGATCTGCGTCGGCTCACTGCGGCTGGGGTTGGTGGAGACGTTGTAGCCACTGGTGAAGAAGACCGTCGGCCGGCTCGTGTCCTTGTGCAGCAGCGTGACGCGCTGCTCGAACGTGCCCTTGTACGGGTTCCGGTGGTCCACCGGCTGGGTGTAGTTGAGGACGAAGTAGCGGTATCCCGGATACGGCTTCTCCTGGATCAGACTCATTCCCGGGATGGCCAGGATGCGGTCCTTGATGTCCTCGCTGCTTGCGTCGCCGCTGATCGTGCTGCTCTGCGTCGCGGTCGGTTCCGCGGCTGTGGCCGCACCGGCCGAGGCCCCTGTCGCAGTGACAGTGCCTATGAGCACCGCGAGCGACAGAACCCCTCTGAGCGCCTTGCGCATTCACCCTCCCCTTGATTCACGACATTCGCCGTGAACCTAGCGGGGGCAACACGTGCCACGCCAGACCCGTTGCGTGATCTTTCACCAGGAGCTCAGCAGAGGATCCATCCGGTGGAGCCCGAAGTGCCCGCGACGGCACCCGTCGCACGGACGCAGCGGTTGAGAGCGTAGACCGTGACCGGGCCCGCTCTCGTCGTGAAACGGCCCTCGTCGACGACCGGCCGGCCGCCGCGCGCCTGGAGCGAGACGCTCATCGCGCGGCGGGTGCCGGGCTTCTTGGCGACGGTCACCGCGCAGACGTAGGCGCGGCTCTTGTAGACGCGCAGCTCACCCTTGGCGAAGGACACCGTCTTGGCCGGCCTTCCGGAGCAGGCGGCGACGGCCTGGACGGGAGTGCCGAGGGCGAGGGCGAGGGAGGCGAGCAGAGGCAGGACGAGCAGATGCGCGAGAGTGCGCCTGCCCCTGGGGCGCCTGCGACGCCCCAGGGGCCTCTGTGGCCGCTGTGACCCCTGTGGCCTCTGCGCCTCCCGTGACCCCTGTGGCCCCTGCACCTCCTGTGTGTCCTCTGCTCCCTCTGCTCCCTCTGGTCCCGACGGTCTTGATGACCTCAGCGGTCTCACCATCCCCATCGAACACATTGGCCCTGCCCGAGACGTGCACGTACATGCGTACGACGCGGGGAGCTGTCCGAAGGTTGCATGGAGAGAGGACCGGTCCCCGTGGGCCGGGGTGCCGTCACACCGCCGCCGGTTCGTCCTCTCCTATGAACGTGCGCCACAGCCGGGCGTACGTGCCGTCCATGGCCAGCAGTTCGGCATGGGTACCGTCCTCGACGACCCGCCCGTGGTCCATCACCACGACCCGGTCGGCGCGGGCCGCCGTGGTCAGCCGGTGCGCCACGACCAGCGTCGTGCGGCGGCCGGTGAGCCGGTCCGTGGCCTGGTTGACCAGGCCCTCCGTGGCGAGGTCCAGGGCGGCAGTGGCCTCGTCGAGCAACAGGATGTCCGGGTCGACCAGTTCGGCACGGGCGAGCGCGATCAGCTGACGCTGGCCCGCCGAGAGGTTGCGGCCCCGCTCCGAGACCTCGTGCAGATAGCCGCCCTCGAGCGTGGCGATCATCCCGTGCGCGCCGACCGCTCGCGCCGCCGCCTCCACCTGGGCATCGGTGGCGTCCGGCAGACCGTAGGCGATGGCGTCGCGAACCGTACCGGCGAAGAGGTACGCCTCCTGCGGTACGACTCCGAGCCGGTGCCGGTACGCGGTCATGTCGAGCTTGCGCAGATCGGTGCCGTCCGCCGTCACCCGGCCCGCCGTCGGGTCGTAGAACCGGGCGACGAGCTTGACGAGCGTGGACTTGCCCGCGCCCGTCTCGCCGACGAAGGCGACCGTCTGACCCGCCGGGATGCGCAGGTCGATGCCGGTGAGTGCCTCTTCCTCGCCGTTGTACGCGAAGGACACGCCGTCGAACGCGATCTCGCCGCGCAGCGACGGCACGTCCAGCGGCTCGTCGGGGTCGGCCGTGGACGTCCGCTCCTGGAGGAGTTCCTGGATGCGGCCGAGCGAGACCGTGGCCTGCTGATAGCCGTCGAAGACCTGGGAGAGCTGCTGCACGGGAGCGAAGAACAGCTCGATGTAGAGGAGGTACGCGACCAGCGCACCGGTGGTCAGTGTCCCGTTGTCGACACGGCCCGCACCGACGATCAGCACGGCGGCCGCGGCGACGGAGGACAGCAGCTGGACGAACGGGAAGTAGATGGAGATCAGCCACTGGCCGCGTACCCGGGCCTCGCGGTAGTGGTCGCTGCTCGCCGCGTACCGTGCGGCGCCGTCGTGCTCGCGGCGGAAGGCCTGCACGATGCGCAGTCCGGAGACGGACTCCTGGAGGTCGGCGTTGACGGCGCTGATGCGCTCACGGGCCAGCTCGTACGCCGCGACGCTCTTGCGGCGGAAGAAGAACGTCCCGATGACCAGGACGGGCAGTGTCGCGAACACGACCAGAGCCAGTTCGACGTCGAGGACGAGCAGGGCGACCATGATGCCGAAGAAGGTGACGACGGAGACGAAGGCCGTGACCAGACCGGTCTGGAGGAACGTGGACAGGGCGTCCACGTCCGTCGTCATCCGGGTCATGATCCGGCCGGTCAGCTCCCGTTCGTAGTAGTCGAGGCCGAGCCGCTGGAGCTGCGCGAAGATCTTGAGGCGGAGCGCGTACAGGACCCGCTCGCCGGTGCGCCCGGTCATCCGGGTCTCGCCGATCTGCGCGAGCCACTGCACGAGCACGACGAACAGGCCGAGCCCGGACGCGGCCCAGACCGCGCCGATCGCCAGCTGGGTGACGCCCTCGTCGATGCCGTGCCTGATGAGGACGGGCAGGAGCAGGCCCATGCCCGCGTCGACGGCGACGAGTCCGAGGCTCACCAGCAGCGGCAGCCCGAAGCCGCGCAGCAGCCGGCGCAGACCGTAGGACTCCTCGGCCCGTACGGCACTCGCCTCGTCGATGTCCGGGGTGTCGGTGGCCGGCGGCAGCGCGTCGACCTGGGCCAGCAGCTCGGGGGTGGCGGGCATCCCGTCGGCCACCGGGCCGCGCGGCTCCTCCTTGCGGATCCACAGCTCGGGGGTGATGCCGTGCTCGGCGTCGAACTCGGCCTCCAGCTCCTTGCGCAGCGTCCGGTCGTCCTCCCGGACGTCCGCCCTGACCGGCCGGTGGCCTGGCGAGGTGCCGCCCAGCTCGTCCGGGTCGGTGAGGAGCCGGCGGTAGAGCGCGGAGTCCCGCTCCAGTTCCTCGTGCGTACCGATGGCGGCGAGCCGGCCCCGGTCGAGGACGGCGATCCGGTCGGCGAGCCCGAGCGTGGAGCGACGGTGGGCGATCAGCAGCGTGGTGCGGCCCGCCATCACCTGCTTGAGGGCCTCGTGGATCTCGTGCTCGACGCGGGCGTCGACGGCGGAGGTGGCGTCGTCGAGGAGCAGCAGCCGGGGGTCGGTGAGGATGGCGCGGGCGAGCGCGACACGCTGGCGCTGACCGCCGGAGAGGCTGAGCCCGTGCTCGCCGACCTGGGTGTCGTAACCCTTCGGCAGGTCCGTGATGAAGCCGTGGGCCTGTGCGGAGCGGGCGGCCTCCTCGATCTGCTCCTGGGTCGCATCCGGGAAGCCGTAGGCGATGTTGGCCCGGACGGTGTCGGAGAAGAGGAAGCTGTCCTCCGGTACGAGACCGATGGCAGCGCGCAGCGATTCCTGGGTGAGCTCACGGACGTCGTGGCCGCCGACGAGGACGGCGCCGTGCGTGACGTCGTAGAAGCGCGGCAGCAGGAGCGAGACGGTGGACTTGCCGCTGCCGGACGCGCCGACGACGGCGACGGTCTCGCCGGGCTCGATGGTGAGCGAGAAGCCGTCGAGGACGGGCCGCTCCGAGGCTCCGCTTCCAGTGTCATTGTCTCGAGCGGAGGCGGAGCGAAGCGGAGCGTATCCGAAGCGGACGTCGTCGAATTCGACGCGGGCCGGGGCGTCGGCCGGCAGGTCCTTCGTGCCGTCCTTCATGGTCGGCTCGGTGTCGATGAGTTCCAGGACCCGTTCCACGCCGGCCCTGGCCTGCTGGCCGACGGTGAGGACCATGGCGAGCATCCGGACCGGGCCGACGAGCTGGGCGAGGTAGGTGGAGAAGGCCACGAACGTCCCGAGGGTGATCTCCCCCCGGGTGGCGAGCCAGCCACCGAGCGCCAGCATCGCGACCTGGCCGAGCGCGGGCACGGCCTGGAGGGCGGGGGTGTAGCGGGAGTTCAGCTTGATGGTGCGCAGCCGGCCGGCGAAGAGCCTGCGTCCGACCTCGCGCAGCTTGCCGGTCTCCTGGTCCTCCTGCCCGAACCCCTTGACGACCCGGACGCCGGAGACGGCGCCGTCGACGACTCCGGCGACGGCGGCGGCCTGGCTCTGCGCGTACCAGGTGGCGGGGAAGAGGCGGGTACGGGAGCGGCGGGCGATGAACCAGAGCGCGGGGGCGACGGCCAGGGCGACGAGGGTCAGGAGCGGCGAGAGCCACGCCATGATCACCAGGGAGATGACGAAGAGCAGCACGTTCCCGATGGTCATCGGGAGCATGAAGAGAAGCCCCTGGATCAGCTGGAGGTCGCTGGTGGCACGCCCCACGACCTGTCCGGTGGACAGCTCGTCCTGCCGCTTCCCGTCGAGCCGCGTGATCGTCGAGTACATCTCGGTACGCAGGTCGTGCTGTACGTCGAGGGCCAGCCTGCCGCCGTAGTACCGCCGGATGTACGTGGCGATGTAGACGAGCACGGCGGCGCCTATGAGCAGCCCGGTCCAGACGGCGAGGGACCTGGTGTGCCCGACCACCACGTCGTCGATGATCACCTTGGTCATCAGCGGGACGAGGGCCATCACGGCCATTCCGGCGAGCGAGGAACCCAGCGCCAGCACCACGTTGCGCCGGTAGCGCCACGCGTATCCGGCCAGCCGCCGGCCCCACCCCTGTTGTTCCGCGCCCTCCACCGATGCCTCCCGTTCGACCCGCCGTCCACCTGATCTACCGGAAGTCACCAACGCGGTCGGCAGCGGATTTCATCCCTGCGCGACACAAACGGTCCCTAGGACCTAGGACCTCTGACCGGTCCAGGTCCACCGGGCCGTCCGGGCACCGTTTCGTCCTCGATCGCCGGACGGGCCTGGTCTTCGAGCCCCGGGCCCGGTCAGAGGTGCGTCGGCTCGAACATCCTCAGGAGGGCCGGGAGGACGACCACCGACGGGCCGGGGGCCGCCAGGGACTTCGCGAGGTCGTCCGTGAGGGACTCCGGGGTCGTGCGGACCGCCGGGACGCCGAAGGACTCGGCCAGGGCCACGAAGTCGGGGCGGGAGAGCTCCGTCCCGGTGGCCTCGCCGAACGCACCCGTCATGTACTCGCGCAGGATGCCGTAGCCGCCGTCGTCGACGATCAGCCAGGTGACGGGGAGGCCGTACTGCCTCGCCGTGGCAAGTTCGGCGATCGAGTACATCGCGCCGCCGTCGCCCGAGACCGCGAGCACCGGCTTCGTGGGGTCGGCCGCGGCGGCGCCGAGCGCCGCCGGGAAGCCGTAGCCGAGGCCGCCCGCACCCTGCGCCGAGTGCATCGTGTTCGGGTGCCGGGCGTCGAACGCGGACCACGCCCAGTAGGTGAGGATCGTCATGTCCCAGAAGCTGGGCGCGGTGTCGGGCAGCGCCTCGCGGACCGAGGCGACGACCCGCTGCTCCAGGGTCAGGTCCTGGGCGTCGATCCGCGCCCGCACCTTCTCCAGCACGGTACGGACGCGCTCGGCCGCCGTCCGGTCCTCGCGCGGTTCGACCGCGTCGAGGAGGTCGGCGAGTGCCTCGCGTGCGTCGGAGTGGATACCGAGCGCGGGGTGGTTGGACTCCAGCTTCCCGGCGTCGGCCTCGATCTGGATGACCCGGCCGCGCGGGCGGAACGTGTGGTAGTTCGAGGAGAGCTCCCCCAGGCCCGAGCCGACGACCAGCAGGACGTCCGCGGACTCCAGGAAGTCCGTGGTGTGCCGGTCCTCCAGCCAGGAGCGCAGCGACAGCGGGTGTTCCCAGGGGAAGGCGCCCTTGCCGCCGAAGGTGGTGACGACCGGAGCGCCGATCTTCTCCGCGAGGGCGCGCAGCTTGCCCGTCGCGTCGGACCGTACGACTCCGCCGCCCGCGATGATCGCCGGCCGCTCGGCGTTCGACAGCAGATGGGCGGCCGCGACGGTCAGCTCGGGGCGCGGGTACAGCTCCCGCGGGGTGGCGTCCATCGCCGTGACGACCGGCAGGACGGTCTCGGCGAGGAGTACGTCCTGCGGGATCTCCACCCAGACGGGGCCGTGCGGGGCGGTGAGCGCGGACTCCCAGGCTGCGGCGATCGCGGACGGGATCTGCGAAGCGGTACGCACCGTGTGCACCGACTTCACGATGTCGCGGAACGACGCCTGCTGGTCGCGGAGCTCGTGCAGATATCCGTGCCGGCCACCGCCGAGCCCCGCGGTCGGGATCTGGCTGGAGATCGCGAGCACCGGGGCCGAGGCGGACGCCGCCTCCTGGAGCGCGGCGAGCGAGGTGAGGGCGCCCGGGCCCGTGGAGAGCAGCAGCGGGGCGACTTCTCCGGTGATACGGCCGTAGGCGTCGGCGGCGAAGCCGGCGTTGTTCTCCACGCGCAGCCCGATGTAGGTGAGCGAGGAACGGCGCAGCGCGTCGAAGATGCCCAGGGCGTGCTGGCCGGGCAGCCCGAAGACGGTGGTGGCGCCGAGACCGTGCAGCGTCTCGACCACGAGGTCGCCACCGTTGCGGCCGGGTGGCGGGTTGAGCGCCGCCTCGGCCTGTGCGGGGGTGAGCCGCGGGCGGTCATCGTGGTCGTGGCTCACTTCGTGCGCGCCTCTGCGATCTGGCGGGACATGATCGTGGTCAGCTCGTACGCCGCGTGGGAGGCGGCGACGGAGGTGATCTCCGCGTGGTCGTACGCGGGCGCGACCTCGACCAGGTCGGCCGAGACCAGGTTGCAGGAGGCGAGTCCGCGCAGGATCTCCAGCAGTTCCCTGGAGGTCAGGCCGCCGGCCTCGGGGGTGCCGGTGCCGGGCGCGTGGGCCGGGTCCAGGACGTCGATGTCGATGGAGATGTAGAGCGGGCGGTCACCGATCCGCTGACGCAGCTGGTCGGTGATCTCGTCGACGCCGCGGCGCATGACATCGGCGGAGGTAACGATGCCGAAGCCCATCTTGGCGTCGTCGGTGAGGTCCTGCTTGCCGTACAGCGGGCCGCGCGTACCGACGTGGGAGAGCGCCTCGGTGTCGAGGATGCCCTCCTCGACGGCCCGGCGGAACGGGGTGCCGTGGGTGTACGCGGCGCCGAAGTAGGTGTCCCACGTGTCCAGGTGCGCGTCGAAGTGGAGCAGGGCGACGGGGCCGTGCTTCTTGGCGACGGAGCGCAGCAACGGCAGCGCGATGGTGTGGTCGCCGCCGAGCGTCATCAGCCGGGCGCCGGTGCCGAGCAGATCGTCGGCCGCGGCCTCGATCGTGTCGACGGCCTCGTTGATGTTGAACGGGTTCGCGGCGATGTCCCCGGCGTCGGCGACCTGCGCGAGCGCGAAGGGGGAGGCGTCCTGGGCCGGGTTGTACGGACGCAGGAGACGGGATGCCTCACGGATCGCGTTGCCGCCGAAGCGGGCGCCGGGCCGGTAGGAGACCCCGCTGTCGAAGGGCACGCCGACGACCGCGATGTCCGCGGTGCCGACCTCGTCGAGCCGGGGCAGCCGGGCGAAGGTCGCTGGTCCTGCGTACCGCGGGACCCGGGACGAGTCGACGGGACCGCGCGGCGTTTCGTTGCTGCTCATGGGACGGAGTGCCTTTCCTTCGGATTTCCTACATGGTCGAGTGTGCGGGATCGGGCGGAGCATCAGGGCACCGTCGACGCTAGGTGGCGGATCGGTCGTCATGAAGCGTACGTTTCATCCATCCTCGCCGCGCTGAATGGATGAACCGTCTATGCCGGAGTCTCCCACCGCACCACCGACCCCGCCCGTCCCGCTCACCGCTCTGCTGGCCAGGGAGGAGCTGGGGCTGCGCCGGATCGCGGGTCCCGAGCGCGCGGACGTGCTCTGGGTGCACGCCTCGGAGATGGCCGACCCGTTTCCGTACCTCCTCGGCGGTGAACTGCTGCTCACCGCCGGCGTGCTGCTGAAGGACCCGGACACCTATGTCGCCCGGCTCGTGGAGGCGGGGGCCGCCGCGCTCGGCTTCGGGGTGGCACCGGTGCACGACACCGTGCCCCCGGCGCTGGTCGTGGCGTGCGACCGGCACGGGCTGCCGCTCCTGGAGGTGCCGCCCCGGACGACGTTCACCACGATCGCGCGGGCCGTGTGGCGGCTGATGGCGGAGGCCAGGCACCGGGAGCTGCGCCGGGTGACCCGCGCCCAGCAGGCCCTGGCCTCGGCCGCCGCCCGGCCCGATCCGGTGCCCGCGGTGCTGCACCAGCTGGCCGTGCACCTGGCGGGGCGGGCGGCCCTGCTGACGGCCGGGGGCGAGGAACTGCACACGGCGGGGAGCCTCCCGGCCCCGGCGGCGCGGCAGGCCCTCGCCCGCCTGGCCCGGGTGGTCTCCCCCGGGTCCCGCCCCGATCCGGCGCCCGGGACCCGCACGGCGAAGGCGCCAGGGACCCGCACAGCGACACCTGCGGAGGCCCGTACCGCCCCGGCCCCCGTCTCCGCCACGGACACCGTGGGTGGCACCCAGCTGTCCGCGTATCCGCTCGGCGGCGCCCAGGGTCTGGTCCTCGCCCTGTCGGCGAACCGGCGCGAACCGGGGGACCACACCGTGGCCGGTATCGCGGTCGTCCTGCTCTCCCTGCTGACCGCCCCGCACCAGGGCGCCGACGCCGCGGGCCGGGCGGGCGCGCTCGTGCGGATGCTGCTCGGCGCGGACCCCGAGGACGTCACCCCGCTCCTGGGCGCCGCCGACCGGTGGACGGTGGTCCACGGGCGCCGCACGGACGGCACCCCCGCCGACCCGCTCACCGCCGGGGCGCTCGGTACGGCGCTGGGCTCCGCCCTCGTCGACGCGGACCGCGATGCCGTACGCGTCCTGGTCACCGCCCCCGACCGGATCACCCCGCAGACCGGCTGGACGCTCGGCGCCTCCGCACCCGTCCCGGTCGCGGCCCTGCCGGCGGCCGACGCCCAGGCGGCCCGCGCCCTGGGCCGCGCGGAGGCCACCCGTACCCCTCTGTCCGTACACCGTCCCGCCACGGGCCTCGCGGAACTGGTCCCCCACGACCAGGCCGAGGCCCACGCCCGCGCCCTCCTCGCCCCGCTCACCGAGACGCTGGCGGAGACCCTGCGCTGCTGGCTGAGCCTGCACGGCGGCTGGGACCGCACGGCGGTCGCGCTCCAGGTCCACCGCAACACGGTCCGCCAGCGCATCGCCCGCTGCGCGGCGCTGCTGGACGCGGACCTGGACGACGCGAACGTCAGGATGGAGTTGTGGTTCGCACTCAGCGCATTGTGGCCCAGAGTCGGATCCGCAGATTTCGGCTAGGCGATGTCGCCCATCCACATGCGCCTGCCGAGTTCGTCCAACTCGGCCCGTCTCTCCTCGTACTCGGGCAGAGCCCGTCCGAGAAGCCGCCAGAAGTCCGTCCCGTGCCCGGGTACGCGCACATGGGCGAGCTCATGGGCGATCACGTAGTCGACAAGGTGCATGGGCAGTTGGAACAGCGGCCATCCCAGACGCATACGACCGACGCCAACCACACCCTCCGGCGGAAGGTAGCTGCCCCAGCGACCGCCGAGATCGGCCACCTCTACGAGGGGCTCGGCGACCCCCATCCTCGCCGCCCACGGCTGGATACGGCCACCTGCCCATTCCCGGCCGACACGGCAGTACCAGCCGACGAGCGCCGACTGGCCACGGGTTGGTTCGGTGGCCTGTGCACCACTGAGGATCAGGCGTCCGGCGACGAGCCTTATGGTGCCGTCGTCCGGTCGGTCGGCGTCGACGGTCAGCCGATAGGTGCGCCCCAGGTACCGGAACACCTCCCCTTCGGCGAGCCGCTTGGGCGGGTTCAACGGGCGTGTGCGCTCGCGCAGCGCCTGTTTGGCCAGCAGCCAGGACCGGTGTGCCCGGACGAAGTCCGCTGCGTCGGTCGCAGGACGTCCTTGGGGCGCGTGCAGTGTGACTTCGGCGTCCAGCTCCACCGTGAGCGCGAACCGCTTGCGCCGGGGGCTGACGCGCACGTCCAGCACCAGACCGTCGACGGCGAGCCGGTCGCCCTCGGCGAGGGCGACCGGTGAAGCGGAGTCGACGGTGGAGGCGGTCACTCCGCCCATTCTCCCCTCAGCCTCGCCCGGAACGGCTCCTGGTTGCTGTTGGCGTACGCCGCGAGTCCCTGGGCGAGCGCGCTGAGCGGATCCCAGCCCGAGTCGCCCGGCAGCATCCCGTGGTGGAGAAGCGCGGTCTCGATTTCACCGGCGAGAAGAGTGATGTCCTGATCCTGGCTCTGGTAGGACTTCTTGCCCATGATCAGGGCCGCCGTCTCGCACACCGCTTCGGCTATGGTCCGCAGGTCCGCCCTGCTCGTGCCGATGTCCGGGTTCTCCACCGCGTCCCTGTCCAGAAGGCGGTACACCACCTGCTCCAGCCGAGTGAGTCCCGCCAGCCTCGGATCCTCCTCGGTCTCCCGGCGCACCTGTTCGAAGAGCGGTCCGAACTCCTGGATCTGGTCCTCGAACCGGCCGGGCATCTCCCGCAGGATCTCCTCCAGCCGCTGCGAGAGCCTCGCGTACTTCTCCGGGTCCTCCCGTTTCACCCGCTCCTCCAGGTGGAAGCGCAGGGCATGGCCCATCTCGGCCGCCGCCTCGCGCGCGGGCATGGCTCGCACCTTCTCGTCGAACAATGGCGACGCCAGCGACACGGGCGCGATCACCTGGTCGATCTCCGGGCCTTCCAGGTACTCGGCGACCAGCGAGCGCACCTTGCGCCCGTACATGCGCATCGTGAAGCTGCCGCCCGCCGCATCGCGGTGGAGGGTACGGATCCGCTTCTGCAGCAGCCCCCAACGGCGGGCCTCGCCCACGTAGTCCAGACCCCGCTCGTGCGGAAGGACCCGCTCCAGCGTGGCGAGAAACTCGTGCAGGACCTGGTCGAAGCCCAGGCGGGTGGTCTCGTCGTCGAAGGCCAGGGCGGCGGACCGCACGGCGGCGAAGTCGACGAGGTCGGCGTCGATGACACCGGCGTACTCGCGGAGGTACCTGCGCACCTCCTCCGCCGCCGGTTCCAGTGCGTCTCTGTAGTTGAGGGCCATACCCCCGGACCGTTCACGTCGGTCGCGGGGGTCTCGCGTGTGCGGCTCCGCCGGGCTCGTCCGCCCGCCGGAAACTGCACTCTGTAGCGATTCCCTCACAGCGTGAGACCGGTATGGCTACCCTGAACAGGGGGTTCGGTGTGACGCAGCGTTTGTCACAAGGGAGTTGACGATGACCAACGTCTACGGCGAGTGGCTGAAGGCGCAGCGCGAGGCGGCCGGCCTTACCCAACAGGAGCTGGCCGACATCGCGATCATGACGCGCTCACACATCGCCCACATCGAGGCGGGCCGCCGCACGCCGTCGAAGGAGGACGCGCGGAGGCTGGACAGGGCGCTGGGCACGGGCAATGTCCTGCAGAGCTTCCTGCCGAAGCAAGACGTGGCGGTCGCGGACTACTTCGAGGCGGCGCTGGAGCTTGAGCAGCAGGCGACCGTGATCCATGAGTTTGCCCTGTCCCTCGTGCCCGGAGTTCTCCAGACGGAGGGGTACGCCCGTGCGGTTCTGCGGCCGACCGCCACTCCACGGAGTGAAGAGGAATGTGACAGGCTCCTTGTCACACGGTTGAACCGAGGAAAGATCCTCTCCGACCCCGTCACTCCGCTGTTCTGTGCCCTCGTGGACGAGGCTGTCTTGCGTCGCCACGTCGGGAACCCGGAGATCATGGCGGAGCAACTGACCCACATCATCGGCATGGTGGAGTGCGAGCGGGTTCGCGTGCACGTACTCCCCTTCGGGGCGGGCTATCACCCGCTGCTCCAGGGGATGCTGTCGCTGATGATGTTCGACGACCAGCCTCCGGTCGCCTACGGCGAGGGCGTGCTCATGGGCAATCTGCACGACTCGCCCGCCCTGGTCGAGACGTTGCAGCGCACATACACTCTCGCCTTGGGCGACGCGCTCCCCCGCAAGGAGTCGCTCGCCCTACTGAGGGCGACGGCAAAGGAATACGAGCACCATGACTGACCGCACCATCCGGAACGCGGCCGTGCTGATCGGCTGGCGCAAGTCGTCCTACAGCAGTGGAGATGGCGGCAGTTGCGTCGAGGTCTTGGATGGCTATCCAGCAGGCGTCCCCATCCGCGACTCCAAAACTCCCCACGGCCCCGCACTGGTCTTTCCCTCGGGCGTTTGGTCATCGTTCATAACAGCCGTGAAGGCAGATAGCCGACCGTCTGAGACTCCGAACGCGGTCAGCCATTCTCCGAGCGCGTGAGGTTGTTCATCAGGATCTCCTTCACGCGGTGCAGTTTCGCGAGCTGAACACGGCGCACCTGTCCTTCCGAAACAATTCCGGTGAGGCGTCGAACGAACTCCCTCTGTTCACTCATACTCGGCAATTCGACTTCAACGTCGAGCAGTCGAGCAGGGTGCAGCACGTTCGCACCGTGCGCGGACCGCGCCACCTCGTAGATTCGCTTCTGGGACGTCGGAAGCATCAGCCACGCCACGAGATAGTCCGGGACGAGGTATCCGACGTCGGGCTTCAGGCAGATGATGCCGCTGCCGTGAGTTACCTGGTTCCGTTGCCCGCGCCATACCGATGCATGGACCCGACGCCCGTCCGGAGCAACTGCGGCGAGCAAAACGTCCCCAGGGTCCAACATTGTCGCCTGGCGTCCCAGACCATCTGGGATTCGACCCGCGGGAAGTCGGAGCCCGGCCGGCGTCAGCTCACGTTCGGTCAGGCAGGACGGCCGTACGACCGGCACCTCGGACCGACTCCCCCGCAGACCGGCATCTTCGGGTCGCGCCAAGGAGACCAGTTCGCGCAGTGGACGTCGCTGGACCCGGCTCGTCCCACCGAGGTCGACCAGCGGAAGTAGCAAAAGCATTTCCTCGACGCCCAGTTTGGAAATCTCTCCTTCAACTTCCTTCTCGGCGTCGATCAGCGAGTAAAGAAGGTCGGCGATGGAATCGCGATCGGCATCCACTCCCAGGTGGCTAGGTATCGAAGACCAAGCACTCTGCTGGGACCAGGGATTGTGCGCGACGACCCCTGCCGCCGTGCCACTGAGCTGATGCTCGATCTCCTCGAAGGAGATCCCGTATTTCTCTTGCCAGTTCTCGTAGGCCCGTACAAGTTCCTGGCGTCGATCTTGTACGAGGTCAGCGACTCTTCTTCTCAGCCCCTGCAGGACAACCTCCAGGACGACCCGACGCTCTTCCTCCAGGTCGTCCGCCAACCGCTGCCGGGCCGCGATCAGACGCGACGGGCCCTCCGCCGGCCTGTCGGACACTGACCATGAGGCGAAGCAGAATTCCGCTTCAAGCTCCTTGACGCGCGCCGCCGCCTTCGTGCGCTCCTTCTTCACGTGCGCCAGCTCCGCCAGCTGCTCCACGCTCAGTTCGACCTGTTCCCGTGTGACAGCGTCCTCGTCACCTTCGGTCTCGCCGTCCTCCGACGCCTCCGGCTCCGCGTTGAGTTCCTTCCAGCGCGCGTCCAGCTCCGCCTTGCGGACGTCCGCCTCGGCCAGTTCCGTCAGGAACTCCGGGACGATCGCCGCGACCACCTTGTGGTCGTACGCCTGGCGCCGCTCCGCCGCCGTGCGCTTGCGCAGCTTCCTCGTCTTCGGGTCCTGTTCGGGCGCGAGCAGCGTCTCGACGTTCTCGACCCAGCCGTCGAGAACCCCCGCGAACCCGTTCTCCGACAGGGCCAGCAGGTCGTACTTGGCCTCGTACCACCAGCCGGCCACCGCGCCCGCGAGCGCGTACCGGTCGAGGAGGCCGATCCCGCCGAGCCGCTTCACGAACGACTCGATCAGCGAACCCCGTACGGCCATCAGCGCCGCCTTGCGCTCCGAGGCCGTCAGGTCGGCCAGGCGCTCATCCGTGGCGGCGACGGCCTCCAGGTGACGGGCCTCCTCGTCCCACCACTTGGCGAAGACCATCCGCAACGCCTCTTCACGGGGGCGCGTCAGCTCCGCCAGCCGGGCCGCATCCGGGCGCTCGTCCTCAGGGAGGAAGTCGACGTACGCCGGGTCCACCGGGTCCCGCTCCGCGAACAGGTCCTCCAGCCGGATTCCGTACGCGCCGAGCAGGTCCTGCTTCGCCTCGATCTCGGCGCGCGGCATCCCGCCCGTCAGGTGCGCCCGCACGTCCTGCGGCTCCGGCGGGGGCGTATTGTCCACGTACCGGCGGATGTTGAGGTTGTAGTCGTTCTCCCGCAGCTCCTCACGGTCGACCCACCGGGCGAAGCCGGGTACGTCCTCCCGCGCGCGGAACGTGGTGACGATCTTCTCCGTGTGCTCGGGCAGCAGCACGTTCTGTGCCCGTTCCGCGTGGTACTCGCGGTCGGCGTTGACGAAGAGGATCTTGCCCTCCCGGTCGCGGTCCTTCTTGCCGGGCGGGCGGAGCACCAGGATGCAGGCGGGGATGCCCGTGCCGTAGAAGAGGTTCGGGGCGAGGCCGATGACCGCCTCGATCGCGTCCTTCTCGATCAGGTCGGCGCGGATGTCCCGCTCGCCGCCGCCCCGGAAGAGCACACCGTGCGGCATGACCGTGATGACCATGCCGCCGCGCCCCTCCTGCTTGGTCATCCAGAGCATGTGCTGGAGGAACATCAGGTCGGCCTTGCCGCGCTCACTCGTCGCGCCGTACTTCGCCCGCTCCGCCTTGTGCGGGAAGCTCTCGTACGAGTAGTCCATGGAGAACGGCGGATTGCTCAGTACGCCGTCGTAACGGTCGTCGTCGGACTTCGGAGTGTGCGCCGGTTCCGACAGGGTGTCGCCGGTCCGCAGGTCGAAGCGGGTGCTGACGCCGTGCAGCACCATGTTCATCGTGGACATGATCCAGGAGCCGCTGTTGGCATCCTGGCCCGCGAAGAACATGTTCGTGGCGTCGCCGCCGTGCTCCTCCACGTACTCCTTGGCGTGGATGAGCATGCCGCCCGAGCCGACGCAGGGGTCGTAGATGCGCGTACCGTCCTTGGGGTCGAGCAGCTCGACCATCATCCGGACCACGGCACGCGGGGTGTAGAACTCGCCGCCCTTCCGGCCGGCCGTGTCGGCGAACTCCTTGATCAGGTACTCGTACGCGGCGCCGATCAGGTCGGGGAACTCGAAGTCGTCCGTCCTCAGGCGCACCCGCCCGAAGTGGGCGATCAGCAGCTTCAGTCGGTGGTCGGCGAGCTTCGCCGCGCCGGCCGTGGCGCCCGAGCCGCCGATGCGGTTGAAGTCGAGCTGATCGAAGAGGCCCTTGAGCTTGGTGTTCTGCCCTTCGAGGGCCTGGAGCGCGGGCCGCAGGAATTCCTCGTTGATGTTGTGGACGCCTGACGAGATCCTGGCCCAGCGGGCCTTCTCCGGAACGAAGAGGACTCCACTGGTGTTGTAGGGGGTCGGCTTCTCCAGCCAGCCTTCCAGGTTCTCCCCGGTCAGGCCCTGTGGTGCGCTCTCCCTGATCCGCTCGCGTGCTGCCTCGAACTCGTCGTTGGCCCGCTTCAGGAACAGCAGGCCGAAGATGTAGTCCTTGTACTCGGAGGCATCCATCGTGCCGCGGAGAATGTCCGCGGCGGCGAAGAGATGCCGCTCCAACTGCGCGAGCGTGAGCTTGGCCACGTCACCGTCTTCCCTGCGAGCCGATACGACCTGGGAACCCTACGGCGATTCGGGGCTCGGGTGATAACCCGGACCCGAGCTGTCACCCTCTGTCAGTACGTGGTGATACCGAGACCCTTCTCGACGAACTCGTACACGTCCGTGAACGGGTCCCGCAGGTCCATGGCCTTGTGGGCGGGATGCTGGGCGTTCATCTCCTGGGCCCGCTTCTTCGCCCGGGCGAAGCTGCCCTTCGGAATCTGGTCGGACAGCACGCTTTTGATGTTCTCGGCGCTGTTCGCGAAGGGGAGCTGCTTCACCGCCTCCCCGCAGACACCACCGAAGGTGCCCTGGACCGGCTTGTGGTGGAGCAGCCGCCAGACCTCGAAGCAGGGGTGGGAGAAGGCGATCTGTACGCCCGCCTCTTTCGCCAGCTTGAAGGCGTCCGAGATCTGCTGGTGCTCGTCCCGGTCGAACAGGCACCAGACCTCCGGCCAGAACTTCTGGGCGAGTTTCGCCTTCTTCGCGGCCCGCGTCTCCTCACGCATCACCCGCGCCGCCGCCTCGACCAGAGTGATGGGCTTCCGCTGCGACCCTGGCGCGGACTCGTTGGCGATCCGGACCTCGATACCGGTCGCACCGGCCCGGCCGCGAACGATCTCGATGTACTGGGGCTCGGTGACCCGCCCCTCGGTGAAGACATGAACGATCTTGTTACGCCGCTGCCCCTTGCTTGCGGGCCCCAGCGAGTCCTTCCCCCTCGTACGCGCCATCAGCTGCCGCTCCGCTCCGCCTCGTACGCGCGTTCCCGCTCGTTCGCCGCCAGCAACCGCCGCGCGATCTGCCCCTCCAGCAAGGCGGGAACGGCTCCGAACGCCCCGGCCAGGTAGGACTTCATCAGGTCCTCTTCCTCCCCCGGGGAAGCGGCGGTCAGCGGGTACAGCTGGGTCGCCCCGTCCTCGTCCTTCTCGGTGAGCCACACCTGCGCGGGCTCCAGCAGACGGCCCCCGCTCGGTGTGGTGAGCACGGACGGATCGTGCGAGGTGAAGACGAGCTGCGCGCCCTTGGGATTTGCCTGGGGGTCGTGGAAGAGTCTGACGACCTCGGCCGCGAAACGCGGGTGCAGGCTGGCGTCGAGCTCGTCGACGAGCAGCACCGCGCCTTCGTCCAGGGCCAGCAGCAACGGGCCGAGCAGAGCGAACCAGGAGCGGGTGCCGTACGACTCGTTCCGCCAGTCGAGGGAGACGTCCCCCGCAGCGGACCGGTGGGTGAGGCGCACCTCAGGGCGTCCCTTGCCCACCTCGACCGTCTCGGCTCCGGTGATGCCGAGGTCCGCGACCCGCAGCAGTTCGTTGATACGGCCTGCCCGGGCCCCTGACAGCTGGCGCGTCGTGAACGTCTCCCGTTCCTGGCGCTCGACCTCGGGATCGATCAGCCAGAGGTTGCGGCGGAACCAGTGGAACAAGGGGGTCAGCTGTGGGTGATTGTCCGTGCCCGCCGTGGAGAGCACCAGGGCGTTCGGCCGGGTACGCCGCTCCAGGCCGGAGCGGTCCTTCACCCGGGCGCCCGGCCAGTCGTAGACCTTGGGGCGCGAGGCGTCGCGGTCCAGCCACACCTGCCGGTGGCCACGGGGGTAGCTGTGCAGCCACTCGGCCTCGACCCGCTCCGAACCCAGCTCGAAGCCGTACGTCCAGCGGATCCCGTCGAGGACGACGTCCACCTCGTAGAAGCTCGGCTCCGCGTCCCCCTTGGAGTCCAGCGCGAAGGGGACGCGATCCGTGCCGTCGTACGAGGCCCAGCGCGCATACGAGTTCTGTACCGCGCCGCTCATGTCCGTCATGGCGGCCAGGACGTTCGACTTGCCCGAGGCGTTGGCGCCGAAGACGCCGATCAGGGGAAGCACGCCCACCGCGCCCCCGGCCAACTCGACGCGCCGTGCGGAGACGCTCGGCTCGTCCTCGGGCACGACGAACGTCAGCTCCTGCTCGTCGCGCAGTGACCGCACGTTGGCCGTGCGGAATCTCAGCAGCATGCCGGCCCCTCTCCGCCGTCAGCGTAGTGTCTGGGTACGACGGTGGCGCTTTCAGGCCCCTGACAAACCTCCGGGCCGTGTGCCAAAGGGCTGGTCACATCCGCTGACGCATGGGCTGGAGTGCGGGCCACACCTACATCTCCGAGAACGACACCGCCCCGGGCAGGTGCTTCCGCGCGCCCGGCGGTGCAGGACGCCGCCCCGTGGGCACGCGCGCACGACGCCGTACACGGAGGGGACACGGTGGTCCGCCTCTCCCTCCAGGGCAGGGTTCGCCACGACGACGGTTGTCCTCCACGCCCTGCACGTGCGGGTCACCGCCTCGCGGAGCCCCTCGCCGGGAACGCGTACCGGATGGACAACGGCTGCGCGGCGCCGTCACGCCATGCTTCTTCGACATGGACCTCGGCGCCCGAGGAACTGCTGCTGACCGCCCGGACAACCGGCTGCGACTGCCGGTGGTACCTGGAGCTGGAGTGGAGCAGCGAGGGCCGCTCCGGCACCGTCCGGATCAGCGACCACGGGCCTTCCCTTCCGCACCAGCGTGATGTGTGCAACCACGGGTGCCCAGATCTGGACAGGTGCGGTGACCGGCGGGTAACTTTTACAGGTCTGAGCAAGCGCTTAGCCAGCCCGCCGGAAGCTCACGTTGAGCTGACCGAAGCCGACAGAGGAGGCACCCCCGTGCGCCGTACGGTATTCAACGAGGACCACGAGGCGTTCCGGGAGACCCTTCGCGCCTTCATCGAGGCCGAGGTCGTTCCCGTCTACGACGAGTGGTTCGCCGCCGGCCAGGCGCCGCGCGAGTTCTACTACAAGCTCGGCGAGCTCGGTGTGTTCGGCATCTCGGTCGAGGAGGAGTTCGGCGGCGCGGGCGTCGACTCGCACAAGTACGAGGCCGTCCTCCAGGAGGAGTGCGCCCGCGCGGGCGTCTCCTTCGGCGGCTCCGGCGTGCACGTCCTGCTCGGCCTGCCGTACATCAAGATGCTGGCCACGGACGACCAGAAGAAGCGCTGGCTGCCGAAGTTCGTCAGCGGCGAGGAGATGTGGGCCCTCGCGATGACCGAGCCGGGCACCGGTTCCGACGTCGCGGGCATGAAGACCAACGCGAAGCTCTCCGAGGACGGCACGCACTACGTCCTCAACGGCTCGAAGACCTTCATCACCGGTGGCGTGCACGCCGACAAGGTGATCGTCTGCGCCCGTACCTCCGCCCCGCGCGAGGACGACCGCCGCTTCGGCATCTCGCTCTTCGCCGTCGACACCAAGTCCGAGGGCTACTCGATCGGCCGCAAGCTCGACAAGCTGGGCCTGCGGGTCTCCGACACCGCCGAGCTGGCGTTCGTCGACGTGAAGGTCCCGGTCGAGGACCTGCTCGGCGAGGAGAACAAGGGCTTCGGCTACCTCGGCACCAACCTGGCGTCCGAGCGCTGGGGCATCGCCTTCGGCGCGTACGCGCAGGCCGCCGCAGCCGTCCGCTTCGCCAAGGAGTACGTCCAGGACCGCACGGTCTTCGGTAAGACGGTCGCCTCCTTCCAGAACACCAAGTTCGAGCTGGCCTCCTGCCAGGCCGAGGTGGACGCGGCCCAGGCCGTCGCCGACCGCGCCCTGGAGGCCCTGGACGCCGGTGAGCTGACCGCCGCCGAGGCCGCCTCCGCCAAGCTCTTCTGCACCGAGGTCGCGCACCGCGTGATAGACCGCTGCCTCCAGCTGCACGGCGGCTACGGCTTCATGAACGAGTACCCGATCGCCCGTCTCTACGCCGACAACCGCGTCAACCGGATCTACGGCGGCACCAGCGAGGTCATGAAGTCGATCATTGCCAAGTCGATGGGCCTGTAGAGCAGTTACGTTCTTCTCATGAGCGCACCACTCGACTCCCTGCTCGATCTGCTCGACCTGGAGCGGATCGAGCGGGACATCTTCCGGGGCACGAGCCGTTCCGCGGTCGTGCCCCGGGTGTTCGGCGGACAGGTCGCGGCCCAGGCGCTCGTCGCCGCGGGCCGGACCGTCCCCGCCGACCGGACAGCCCACTCCCTCCACTCCTACTTCCTGCGCATGGGCGACCCGGGTGCCCCGATCGTCTACACCGTCGACCGCATCCGCGACGGCCGGTCCTTCACCACCCGTCGGGTCGTCGCCGTCCAGCACGGGCAGCCGATCTTCCACCTCTCGGCGTCCTTCCAGACGTACGAGGAGGGGCTGGAACACCAGGCTGCCATGCCGCACGCCCCGGACCCCGAGACCCTGCCCACCGCCGCCGAGATGCTGCCCCGGTACGCGGACCGGTTCGTCGATCCGAGTGTCATGGACCGGCTCCTGGAGGCACGGGCCGCGGTGGACCTCCGGTACGCCGACGCGCCGCCCTTCGCCACGGTCGGTGATCCGCGCGAGCCCCGCTCGCAGGTGTGGTTCCGGACGAACGGCAAGCTGGCCGACGACCCGCTGCTCCACGTCTGCATGGCGACGTACGTCTCCGACATGACGCTGCTCGACTCCGTGCTCCTCGCCCACGGGCGCGGCGGCTGGACGGTCGGTGACGTGGTGGGCGCGAGCCTGGACCACGCGATGTGGTTCCACCGGCCGTTCCGCGCGGACGAATGGCTGCTGTACGACCAGGAGTCGCCGTCCGCGTCCGGCGGGCGCGGCCTCGGCCAGGCCCGTATCTACACGCAGGACGGCCGGCTCGCGATCACCGTCATCCAGGAGGGCGTGATCCGCACTCCACGCGACTGAACAGGCCACAGTCGTGCGACTCGGAGGCAGGTCCGCGTCCGATCGCGGGTGATGGCGACACCGCTCCGGGCCCCGGTCAGAGCAGTCCCGCCGCGTCCAGCAGATAGTCGGTCATCGGGTCGTAGAAACGCGGATCGGTGACGTGGTCGTCCAGCGGCACCGTCACCTGCAGCGTGCCCTCCGCCTCGGCGAGGAACAGCGCGGGGTCGTTGGAGTCCGCGTACCCGACGGTGTCGATGCCCCGCTGGCCCGCACACCCGGCCCACCCGTGGTCGGCGACGACGAGGTCGGGCCGCGGCGTCCCCTGGCGTTCGTATCCGTCCAGGATCGCCGCCATCGGGATCGGGGAGTGGGTGTGCCACAGCGTCGCCCCGTGCTCCAGGACGGCGACGTCCGCGAACTGGAAGACCATGCCCTCCTCCGTCACCAGGCCCGACGGAATCCGCAGGATCTCGCACCCGGCGGCCCGCAGCGCCTCCGCGGTCCTGCGGTGCACGTCCAGCAGACCGCCCGGGTGGCCGGTCGCGAACAGCACGCGCTCCGAATCGGCCGCCGCCTTGCGCAGCCGCGCCGCCATCCGGTCGAGCGCGTCGACGGTCAGCTCCGGGTCGATGGTGTCCTGCCCGTGCCGGTGCGCGGGGTCGTCGCTGACCCCGCAGCGCTCCGCCATCACGGCGAGCACGTCCTGCTCGTCGGTCCAGCGGTCGCCGAGCTCCAGGCCCAGCCAGTAGTGGCGGTCACCGTTGGCGAGCTTGCGGTAGTGGGAGAGGTTGTTGTCGCGCGGGGTGGCGACGTCTCCCGCGATGCGCGTACGGACGAGGTGGTCGACGAGGGCGGCGCGGCTGGGTATCGGCATGCGCCCATTGTGCCGTCAGGAGTGCGCGGTGTGCCGGGCGTCCCGCACGACGGACGGAGGGCGGCTCCGACGGGGTACGCACACCCGCCGGAGCCGCCCTCGTACCGGCTCGACCTGTTCACGGGCATTTCACCCGGGGGTTGAAGGGGCGAAAAGGCCACCGGGGTCGTCCTTCCTGGCCGAGCATTTTCGGCCGGTCCTCGGTGGTCTTCGGGTTCTGGTCGGCGTCGCTTGTACGCAGGAACACCGGGCGCACACGCTCCCCGTCCGTTCGGGCACTCCGCGTGTGCGCCCTAGGAGGCGGCCGCCGCGAAGGCCCCGCGCGCCAGCCTGTGCAGCAGCGCCGCCGTGGCATCGCGGTCCGGGAGGGCGCCGGTGAGGTGGGGGGTGGAGTTGAGCAGGCCGAAGACCGCGTGGACGGTCATCCGGACCTCGTCCTCGGCCGGCCGCGGGTACAGCGCCCGGACCGCCTCGACCCAGACCTCGACGTACTGGCGCTGGAGCTGACGCACCCGCTTGCGGTCGGCGTCCTGGAGGCGGTCCAGCTCACGGTCGTGGAGGGTGATCAGCGGGCGGTCGTCGAGCGCGAAGTCGATGTGGCCCTCGATGAGCGCGTCGAGGATCGACTCCGGTGAGCCGCCACCGGCCGCCGCGTCCTGGGAGACGCGCATCCGCCCGCCGTCGAGGAGCCGCTCACTGATGCCCACCAGCAGCTCGGCGAGCATCGCGTCCTTCCCGGGGAAGTGCCGGTAGAGGCCGGGGCCGCTGATGCCGACCGCCGCCCCTATCTCGTCGACACCCACTCCGTGGAAACCGCGCTCGGCGAAGAGGCGTGCCGCCTCCCGGAGGATCTGCTCGCGGCGGGTGGGAGCCGCGACGCGGGCGGTGGCATGAGTGCTCATGAGGATTCATTCTAGACAGGGCCGTTAGCGCTCGTTAACCTGAGCGCAATGCGTTAACGGTCATTAACCAGTGCGGTACGGGCAAGGGGGCTCGAACGATGCAGCAGGCACCGGTCCTGGCGAGCGCGGCCGATCCCGCCTCGGAGGCCTGGCGGGCCAACGAGGCGGCGCATCACGCGCTCGCCGACGAGCTGCGGTCGCGGCTCGCCACGGCACGGCTCGGCGGGGGTGAGAAGGCCCGCGCCCGGCATGTGGCGCGCGGCAAGCTGCTGCCCCGGGAGCGGGTGGACACCCTGCTCGACGCCGGCTCGCCGTTCCTGGAGCTGGCCCCGCTGGCGGCCGAGGGGCTTTACGGGGGCGCGGCCCCCGCGGCGGGCGTGATCGCCGGGATCGGCCGGGTCAGCGGCCGGGAGTGCGTGATCGTCGCCAACGACGCGACCGTCAAGGGCGGCACGTACTACCCGATGACCGTGAAGAAGCATCTGCGGGCGCAGGAGGTGGCGCTGGAGAACCGGCTGCCCTGCCTGTATCTCGTGGACTCGGGCGGCGCCTTCCTGCCCATGCAGGACGAGGTGTTCCCCGACCGGGAGCACTTCGGACGGATCTTCTACAACCAGGCCAGGATGTCGGGTGCCGGCATCCCGCAGATCGCCGCGGTGCTCGGCTCCTGCACCGCCGGCGGTGCGTACGTCCCCGCGATGAGCGACGAGGCCGTGATCGTCCGCAACCAGGGGACGATCTTCCTCGGTGGTCCGCCGCTGGTGAAGGCCGCGACCGGTGAGGTCGTGACGGCCGAGGAGCTGGGCGGCGGCGAGGTGCACTCGCGGACCTCGGGCGTGACCGACCATCTCGCCGAGGACGACGCCCACGCGCTGCGGATCGTGCGGAACATCGTGGCCACCCTGCCGGAGCGGGCACCACTCCCGTGGTCCGTGCGGCCGGCAGAGGAGCCGAAGGTCGACCCGGCCGGTCTTTACGGGGCGGTGCCCGTCGACTCGCGGACGCCCTACGACGTACGGGAGGTCATCGCCCGGGTCGTGGACGGCTCGCGCTTCGCGGAGTTCAAGGCGGAGTACGGGACCACCCTCATCACGGGCTTCGCGCAGATCCACGGCCACCCCGTCGGCATCGTCGCCAACAACGGCATCCTGTTCTCGGAGTCCGCCCAGAAGGGCGCCCACTTCATCGAGCTGTGCGACCAGCGCGGCATCCCGCTGGTGTTCCTCCAGAACATCTCCGGCTTCATGGTCGGCCGCGACTACGAGGCCGGCGGCATCGCCAAGCACGGCGCCAAGATGGTCACCGCCGTCGCCTGCACGCGGGTGCCGAAGCTGACCGTGGTGGTCGGCGGGTCCTACGGCGCGGGCAACTACTCCATGTGCGGCCGGGCCTACAGTCCCCGCTTCCTGTGGATGTGGCCCAACGCCAAGATCTCCGTCATGGGCGGCGAGCAGGCCGCTTCGGTGCTCGCCACCGTCAAGCGCGACCAGCTCGGCGACGGCTGGAGCGCCGAGGACGAGGAGACGTTCAAGGCCCCGATCCGCGCCCAGTACGAGCAGCAGGGCAACGCGTACTACGCCACCGCCCGGCTGTGGGACGACGGTGTGATCGACCCGCTGGAGACCCGGCAGGTGCTGGGACTCGCTCTGACCGCCTGTGCCAACGCCCCGCTGGGTGACCCCCAGTTCGGCGTCTTCCGGATGTGACGTGAGGACTTCCATGTTCAGCACTGTTCTGGTCGCCAACCGTGGCGAGATCGCGGTCCGGGTCATCCGTACCCTGCGCGAGCTCGGTGTGCGGTCGGTCGCCGTCTTCAGCGACGCGGACGCGGACGCCCGGCACGTACGGGAGGCCGATACGGCGGTACGGATCGGGCCCGCGCCCGCCGCCGAGAGCTATCTCTGCGTGGAACGGCTGCTGGACGCCGCCCGGCGCACCGGCGCCGAGGCCGTCCACCCGGGCTACGGGTTCCTCGCCGAGAACGCGGGCTTCGCGCAGGCGTGCGCGGAGGCCGGTCTCGTCTTCATCGGCCCGCCCGCCTCCGCGATCTCCCTCATGGGCGACAAGATCCGGGCCAAGGAGACGGTCGCGGCGGCGGGTGTGCCGGTCGTGCCCGGCTCCTCGGGCAGCGGACTCACCGATGCCCAACTGGCCGCTTCCGCCCGCGAGATCGCCATGCCCGTCCTGCTGAAGCCCTCGGCGGGTGGTGGCGGCAAGGGCATGCGACTGGTGCGCGACGAGGCCCTGCTCGCCGATGAGATCGCGGCGGCAAGGCGCGAGGCCCGCCTCTCCTTCGGCGACGACACCCTCCTGGTGGAGCGGTGGATCGACCGGCCGCGCCACATCGAGATCCAGGTCCTGGCCGACGGCCACGGGAACGTGCTGCATCTCGGTGAGCGCGAGTGCTCCCTCCAGCGCCGCCACCAGAAGATCATCGAGGAGGCCCCGTCGGTCCTGCTCGACGAGGCGACCCGGGCCGCCATGGGTGAGGCCGCCGTGCAGGCGGCCCGCTCCTGCGGCTATGTCGGCGCGGGCACGGTGGAGTTCATCGTGCCGGGCGACGACCCCGCCGCGTACTGCTTCATGGAGATGAACACCCGCCTCCAGGTCGAGCACCCGGTGACGGAGCTGATCACCGGACTGGACCTGGTGGAGTGGCAGCTCCGGATCGCCGCCGGTGAGCAACTCCCGTACAAGCAGGACGACATCACCCTCAACGGCCATGCCATCGAGGCCCGTGTCTGCGCCGAGGACCCGTCCCGCGGCTTCCTGCCGTCCGGCGGTACGGTCCTGCGGCTGAGCGAGCCGCAGGACGGCGGGGTCCGCACGGACTCCGGCCTCAGCGAGGGCGTGCCGGTCGGCAGCACGTACGACCCCATGCTGTCGAAGGTCATCGCGTACGGCCCCGACCGGGCCACGGCCCTGCGCCGGCTGCGCGCGGCCCTGGCCGACACGGTGGTGCTCGGCGTCCCGACCAACGCGGGCTTCCTGCGCCGGCTGCTCGCCCACCCGCTGGTGACCGCGGGCGAGTTGGACACCGGCCTGGTGGAGCGCGAGGTCGCGGGGCTGATCCCGGAGGGCGTACCGGAAGAGGTGTACGGGGCGGCGGCGCTGCTGCGTCAGTCCTCCCCCGCCGCGTCGCCGGACACCTGGGCCGACCCGTTCTCCGCGCCCAGTGGCTGGCGCCTCGGCGGCACCCCGGCTCCGGTCGTGCGGCACTTCCGGGTGCCGGGCCACGAGCCGGTGCGGACCGCTCTGCGCCCGTGGCCGACGGGGGCCGAGCTGACGCTCGGGCTCACCGGGGACGGCGGGCAGGCCGAGCACGGCCGGGTGGACACCTGTGGGCCGGTCCCGCCGCAGTCCGCTCCCCGTGCGGCCCGGCTCGTCGTCGGGTCCGGTCACCGGATCACCGTCGAGATCGACGGACTGACCCACACCTTCGACCACGCCACCTCGCCCGAGGGCAGCTGGCTGGGCCGGGACGGCGACACCTGGCACGTCCAGGACCACGACCCGGTGGAGGCGTCCCTCAGCGGCGCCGGCCGGGCGGGGGTCGACACGCTCGCCGCGCCCATGCCGGGGACCGTCACCGTGGTGAAGGTGGCCGTCGGGGACGAGGTGAGCGCCGGGCAGAGCCTGCTCGTCGTCGAGGCGATGAAGATGGAACACGTCATCTCCGCGCCGCACGCCGGGACCGTGACCGAACTCGATGTCACGGCGGGCGCCACCGTCGCCATGGACCAGGTGCTGGCCGTCGTGACCCCGCTGGAGGAATCATGACCGAGGGACTTCCCATGCGGGTCCCCGCCGAGGGCCTGCCCGCCCGGGTCCGTATCCACGAGGTCGGGGCCCGCGACGGACTGCAGAACGAGAAGGCGGTCGTCCCGACCGAGGTGAAGGCGGAGTTCATCCACAGGCTGGCCGTCGCGGGGCTCACCACGATCGAGGCGACGAGCTTCGTCCACCCCAAGTGGGTGCCTCAACTGGCCGACGCGGAGCAGCTGTTCCCGATGCTCGGGGACATCGCGGACGACGGGGACGTGGCGCTGCCCGTCCTCGTGCCCAACGAACGCGGCCTGGACCGGGCGCTCGCGCTCGGCGCACGCCGGATCGCCGTGTTCGGTTCGGCGACCGAGACGTTCGCCGCCCGCAATCTCAACCGGACCGTCGACGAGTCGCTCGCCATGTTCGAGCCGGTCGTGGCCCGTGCCAAGGCCGGCGGGGCGCATGTGCGCGGCTACCTCTCGATGTGCTTCGGCGATCCGTGGGAGGGGGCCGTTCCCGTCGCCCAGGTCGTCCGTGTCGCCAAGGCGCTGATGGACCTCGGCTGCGACGAGCTCTCCCTCGGCGACACGATCGGCGTCGCCACCCCGGGCCATGTCCAGGCCCTGCTCTCCGCGCTGAACGAGGAGGGCATCGCCACGGGCACCATCGGCGTGCACTTCCACGACACGTACGGACAGGCCCTGTCCAACACCCTGGCCGCGCTCCAGCACGGGGTGAGCACCGTGGACGCCTCCGCGGGCGGCCTCGGCGGCTGCCCGTACGCGAGGAGCGCGACCGGAAACCTCGCCACCGAAGACCTCGTGTGGATGCTCGAAGGTCTCGGCATCCACACCGGGGTCGACCTCGCCGAGCTCACCGCCACCAGCGTGTGGCTCGCCGCACAACTGGGCCGACCCAGCCCTTCCCGCACCGTCCGCGCCCTGTCCCACGAGGAGCAGTGATCCCCCGATGTCCCTGGACCACCGGCTGACCGCCGAGCACGAGGAACTGCGCCGTACCGTCGAGGCGTTCGCGCACGACGTGGTCGCGCCGAAGATCGGCGACTTCTACGAGCGCCACGAGTTCCCGTACGAGATCGTGCGGGAGATGGGACGGATGGGCCTGTTCGGTCTGCCGTTCCCGGAGGAGTACGGCGGCATGGGCGGCGACTACCTCGCCCTCGGCATCGCCCTGGAGGAGCTCGCCCGCGTCGACTCGTCCGTGGCGATCACCCTGGAGGCAGGGGTCTCGCTGGGCGCGATGCCGGTGTTCCGCTTCGGCACGGAGGAGCAGAAGCGGCAGTGGCTGCCGAAGCTCTGCTCGGGCGAGGCGCTCGGCGCGTTCGGCCTCACCGAGCCGGGAGCCGGCTCGGACGCGGGCGGCACCCGCACCACGGCCGTCCTCGACGAGGCGACGAACGAGTGGGTCATCAACGGCTCCAAGTGCTTCATCACCAACTCCGGTACGGACATCACGGAGCTCGTCACGGTCACGGCCGTGACGGGCCGCAAGGAGAACGGCGCCCCGCGCATCTCCGCGATCATCGTGCCCTCCGGCACCCCCGGCTTCACGGTCGCCGCCCCGTACTCCAAGGTCGGCTGGAACGCCTCGGACACCCGTGAGCTGTCCTTCAGCGACGTCCGCGTCCCGGCGGCGAACCTGCTGGGCGAGGAGGGCCGCGGCTACGCGCAGTTCCTGCGCATCCTGGACGAGGGCCGTATCGCCATCTCGGCACTGGCGACGGGTCTGGCGCAGGGCTGTGTGGACGAATCGGTGAAGTACGCGGCGCAGCGCCACGCCTTCGGCAGGCCGATCGGTGCCAACCAGGCCATCCAGTTCAAGATCGCGGACATGGAGATGCGGGCGCACATGGCCCGCATCGGCTGGCGCGACGCGGCCTCACGCCTGCTGGCGGGCGAGCCCTTCAAGAAGGAAGCGGCGATCGCGAAGCTGTACTCGTCGACCGTGGCGGTGGACAACGCCCGCGAGGCGACGCAGATCCACGGCGGCTACGGCTTCATGAACGAGTACCCGGTGGCCCGGATGTGGCGCGACTCCAAGATCCTGGAGATCGGCGAGGGCACGAGCGAGGTCCAGCGGATGCTGATCGCCCGCGAACTAGGGCTGCCGGCCTGACGGTTGGAACCTACAGCTACAGGGCCGCCGTGCGCGTGCGGTGACGCAGCACACGGTGGCCTTCCGCGTTGGACGGATCGGTCCGGCGGAAACGCACCGACTGTCCTGTCCCTTCCGGTCGGTGGAGACGGCAACGGGTCCCGGGGATCATGATCCCCGGGACCCGCAGCGTCGTGCTGGGTCAGCCCTCGTCGTGGACGCGCTCGCCACGAACCGGGCCATGGGCACCGCCTGGCCGACGGCAAGCATCGCCTTCCGGCGAGCCACCGTGGTCCTGGCCACGACCACGGCTTCCACGAGGTGGTCCGCGAGATAGCGGGACACCTCGCGCTGTCCCCGCGTACCGAGGTCCGAGGGGACGGCGATCTGCATCGTGATCAGGCGTTCACGCCGCGAGAGCGTGCCCGTGCGCGTTCCCTCGTAGTCGGGGGCGAGGAGCGGGCCCGGTACATGGAAGACCACGTCCACGCCCGTCTCCCCGTCGGTCCGCTGCCACTACGCCTCGTCGGCCAGCCGGGCGAGCAGTCCGATGCCGTCCGAGACCGGCCTGTTGTGGGCGGTGGGACCGCCCACAACAGCACCGATGAACAGCGGCGCCCAACGCCCTTCCACTGCGGGTTTCACAGCCGCAGTCGGCCCACGTGCCGCAGCAGGTCCGCCCATTGGTCGTCGGGCCCGGTGACGGAGAGCCGGACGTAATCCGGGCCCGCCACCCACTGCAGGAAGAATGCGGTGAAGTCGTCCGCCGCCTTCTCGAACGCGGACGACATCCACCATTCGACCCCGGTATCCGGGAAGTACCAGACCGCGCCCGTCGACCGGTTGATGAAGAACGGCTCGTCGGAGACGACACCGGGGCAGAACCATTCCTCGCGGCCGAGTGTGATCGGGGCCCCGGCGACCGGGTCGGTGTAGAACTGCATCCCGTCGACCGTGGCGGCGCCGAAGACGGTGACATCACCGCAGGTCACACCGTCCGCCGCCGTGAGGAACTCCCGGACCTGCCCCGGCAGCCCGGCCCCGATGCGCTCGGGGCCGGCTCCGGCGGGCAACGAGTTCGTCATGCGCCACTCCTCCTGGGTGGAGATCGCAGCGCGCAGCTCCTCCACGACCCGCCGAAGCTCGGCATTCACCGTGTCACACCTACCATTCGATCTTGATCTTGATCGGGGTGAAATCGTCCAGGTTCCTGATCTGTGGCCAGATCTGCTGGGTCCCGATGTGCCAGTTGGTGAATCGGTCCAGCATCTTGAGATTACCGGCCGCGTCGGCACCGCCGAGTTGCAGCTCATGGATGTGGTCGGGGTCCATCCGGTTGAGGATGCGGTCCTTGAGCTTGTCGGCGAAGGCCGGGTTCGTCGACCCGTACTGGTCGTAGACCCGCTTGATCAGGTCACCCTTGTAGTTCTTGGTGATCTGCGAGTTGCGCTTGACCGGGTTGGGAGCCTTGAAGAGCTTTCCCTGCTCGCTCAGCTTCTGCAGGGCGGCCGCCTTCTTGGCGAACTCCACCTTCGACATCCCCTGCTGGTACTTGACCGTGACTTCGGCCGGTCCGCAGTTCGCGTTGTGTACGAGGAGGCTCTGACCGGCGACGACCACGTAGTACGTGTGGACGGCGTCGACAGTCAGATTGTGGACGCGTGCGGTGCGGTGGCGGTGATCGACAGCGGTGACCTGGACCCAGGTGCCGCTGGAGGTACGCAGCCAGGAGCCGGGTTCGAGGTCGACGGCCTCCACCCAACGGCCCGCGTCGGGCAGCCAGTAGGTGTGCGCCTCGGTCGACGTGATGCTGGCGGTCTTCTTCCCGTCCCTGCCGTCCACGTCGACGGTCAGCGTGACAAGGTCCTTTCCGCCCTTGCTGCTGAGGGTGTCGGTCACCTCCCGGCTGCGGGTGTCACCGGACTCGACGTCGGTGGAGAGGACGTGGTCGCCCTCGCGCAGTTCCTCGATGGCCTTGGTGGAGCCGTCGGCCATCAGCACCCGGGTCCCGGGGACGAAGCTGTTGGTGCACTTGGGCGCTTCGGGCTCCTTCTTCGGGGCACCGGGTGTGTCACCGTCGGCCTTGCGGACCGTGCTGCCCGCGTCGGCGACGTCGTCGACCTTGTCCACGGTCTTGCTGACGTCACCGGCCGAGTCGGCCGCGTCGATGCCCTTCTTGGCGTACTTGCCGGCCTTGACAGCCGTGGCGCCGTAACCCACGAGCGGGATCGCCGAGGCCATGGACAGCGCGGCGTCGGCGTAGTTGCCCTCGGCGGCGTACCAGATGCCGTTGGCGACATCGGCGACCTCGCCGACCACCGGGATCAGGCCGACCACGTCGAGTGCGGCATGACCGATGTCGGACAGCGACAGGCCGAACAGATGCCCGTCCAGTTCCACGAAGGTGACCGGGTTGCCGCCCGCGAAGGCGTAGCGGTTACCGGTGAACGGGTCCGTGGCCAGCGACATGTCGGCGAGCGCCCCGCCATAGGAGTCGCGGGTCGTGAAGCGGTTCAGACCGGGGTCGTAGTTGCGGAAGCCCATGTCGTACGTGCCGGAGCCCTTGTCCCAGCGGGACGAGTTGAACCGGAAGGCGTTGTACGACTCCTTGTCGGGGTTCCCGGAATCCGGCTTGTCCGCGCCGGTGAACTGCGACGCGTCGTCCTTGCCGTACGCGGTGTATCCGTACGTCGAGCGGGTCTTGCCGTCCTCCTTGGTGATCGCCTCGATATCGCCGCGCGGGCTGGTCGTGTACTGCGAGTACTCCTTGGTGCCGTCGTCCTTGTGCTTGATCTGGGTGGCCTGCTGGCCGGACGGCAGGTACTGGTAGGACTTGTCCGCCTTGCCGTCCAGCTCCTCGCGCAGGACCTGGTTGTCCAGACCGAGGTAGGTGAACGCCGTGGTCTTGGACTCGGCGCCGGAGGTGACCTGGGAGACGGTCCGGTCGAACGGGTCGTAGGTGTAGGACGTGCTCACCGCCGCCGCGCCGGAACCCGCGCGGGCCTTCACCTGACGGTCGAAGCCGTCGTAGGTGTACTTCTGCGCGGTCTCGCCGCCGATGCTGACGGTGTCGAGCCGGCCGAGCGGGTCGTAGTTGTAGGTGGAGGAGACGCCTTCGGCGCTCGCGCTCAGCAGCCGGTTGCGGTCGTAGCGCTGGGTCGTGGTGGTGCCGTCGACCGTCTGCTCGATGACGTTGCTGTTGCGGTCGTAGGTGTAGGACTCGGTGGCCGGCGAGTCACCGGTCTTGTCGACCTTGGTGACCCGGTCCTGGGGGTCGTAGCCGAAGGTGTGCGTGTTGTTGATGTACGCCGTGTTGTCGTCGGCGTTCATCAGTTTCAGTACGTCCTTGGAGCGGTGCCCGTTGGGCGAGTACTCCAGGTCGTGCTGGGAGACGACGGTCCCGCCCGAGGTCTTCTCGACGGACTGCTTGACCGAGCCGTCCAGGTAGTAGGACATGTCGAGCGTGTTGCCGTTGGGCCGGGTCTGCTTGAGCAGCTGCCCGCGGGCGGTGTACTTCAGCGTGGTGACCTGCTGGTTGCCCGCCGTCGCCGAGTCCGCGTTGGTGACCTTCGCGACCAGCTCGCGCGCGTCGTACTCGATCTTCGACCAGGTCAGGTCGTGGGTGGAGGTGACGGGGTTGCCGTTGACGTCGTAGGTCAGTGCGGTGGTGTTCTTGACCGCGCCTGCCGCGACCTCCTCGACCTTGGCGATGCGGTTCCCGCCGTCGTAGGCGATCTTGTATGTGTCGATCTTGGCGCCGGAGGAGTTGTCCTTGACTTCCACCATGGCGCCATTGGCGTCGTACTTGTAGGTGAAGTCCTTCTTCTCGGTGTCGGCCTCGCCGGTGTTGGCCCGGACCAGCTTCACCGCGTCGGCGAGAACCGTTCCGTTGGCCTGGTCGGTGACGCTGACCTTCTGCGGGCCGTCCTCGACGAACTCGTAGCTGCCGAGCGAGACCCACGTGCCGGTGTTCTGCGTCTGATTGACGGTCTTGGTGACGCTGCCACCGGCGTGATCGATCGTGAACTTGGCATCGCTCGCGGCGCCCGTCATCTTCGGGTGCCGTACGAGGACCTCGTAGGTGCCCTTCTGCGGGATGTTCAGCTGCCACACGAACTGGTCAGAGCCCGAACCGGCAGGGTGCGAGTAGGTGTCGTAGCCGTACTGCTGCTCGGCCTGCGTACGCGCCCAGTTGCCCTGGTTGGCGGAGTTGTTGAAGTCCGAGCTGTCGACCAGGACCACCTGCTTACCGACGGGCACGCCGTCGTCCGAGCGGGCCCGCTGGTTACCGGAGTCGAAGAAGTCCCAGGTCATGGTGCGCTGCTGGGACCCGCCGGCCGAGGTCATGGTGTTCTTCGTCTGCTGGCCCAGGTCGTTGTACTCATAGGACGTGGTGATGTCCCACGGGTCCTTCGCGGTCCGGGTCCAGCCGTTGTCGAAGTAGCTGTACTCGGTGATGTTGCGGACGCTCTGGCCGTCCGAAGGCGGGGCCGACACAGAGCTCAGGTTGCCGACGGAGTCGTAGAAGTAGAACGTCGAATCGGGGGTGCTGTAGCGCGTCGCGTCCTTGTCGAAGGGCGACCGCTCCTCCTTGACCCGGTTCAGCTCGTCGTAGACGGTTTCCGAGGTGAAGTCGGTCGCGTCGTCGGTGGTCTCGACACCGCGCGGCGTGATCGTCTTCGTGCGGTTGCCCACCTGGTCGTACGCGTACCGGGTGGTGCGGTAGGTGACGCCTCCCGAGCCGTCCTTGGAGAACGGCACCTTCGACTCGACGAGCGCGCCCCGCTCGTCGTACGTGGCGAGCGCCTCGTTGCCCTCGGAGTCCGTCTTGCCGACGGTGAGGCCGTCGAGGTCGTACCTGACGGTGGTGAAGTTGCCGATGGCGTCCGTGGTCTTCACCACGCGATGGTTCAGGTCGTTGGTGAAGGAAGTGGTGTAGTCGTCCGGGTCGGCGCTGGCGTTCTTCTTCGGGTCGGACACCTTGACGACGTTTCCGACACTGTCGTACGCCGTGGTGACCTTTCCGCCGTCCGAGTCCAGCATTTCGACGGGCTGGTACACCGCGTCGTACCGGGTCGTGGTGGTGTGGTCCCCGACCGTCGGGGTCTCGTTCCCCCGGGGGTCGGTGATCGTGACGACGTTGCCGACCTTGTCGTAGGTGGCGGTCGTCCTGCGGACCGGGTCCGTTGCCTCGTCTCCGGGCATGGTCGCCGCGGTGAGCTGGTCGGCCCTGTCGTACACGGAGTCGGAGGGGGAGCCGTTCGGCGAGACCGTCCGCGTGATGTTGTCGTTCGCGTCGTAGACGGGTGCCGGTGTCGTGATGAAGTCCCCGGACGCCTGGTCCTTCGGCTCCTTCTTCTCCAGGGGGCGGGCGAAGGTGTCGTAGGTCTGGGTGACCCGGGCGCCCTTGGCGTTGGTGACCTCGGTGACGTTGCCCCGCTCGTCGTACACGAAGGCGGACCGGGTGTTGGTGGCGTCGGTGATCGTCGCCGGGTAGCCCATCGGCTGGAAGTCACTGTTCGCGGTCGCGTGACCGTTCGCGTCGATCGACTTCGTCAGCTGGCCGTACGTGTCGTACTCGGACTTCGAGGTGTAGTCGTCCAGGGCCGCCGTCGCGACGCCCTTGGGGTCGGTGACCGAGGTCAGGTTGCCGCGGGGGTCGTAGCCGAACTTCCAGGTGCGGCCCTCGGGGGAGCGCTTCTCGAAGAGATCGGCGATGTGGCCGTTCAGCCCGGTGGAATAGGTGTAGGTACGGGCCGGAGTGCCGTTCTTGTTGGCCTCGGCGTCCTTCTGTTCCAGCGGGTAGCCGGTCTTCGGGTCGTACGTCCAGGTGGAGACGGCCCCGTTGGCCTCCTCCAGCCGGTCGACGTTGTTGTCCGCGTCCCAGTGGAGCTTCGTCGTCTCCGACTTGGCGTTCGTGATCTGCGTGACCCGCCCGTACCCGTCGAGCACCTGAGACGTGACGTGGTTCTCCGCGTCCGTCACCTTGGTCTCGATCACCGAGCCGGCACTGCCGTCCGGGTCGGTGTACACGAAGCCCGTGGTGCCGCCGAGGCGGTCGGTGATCTGCTGGGTGTGCCAGTGGAACTTCGGGTCGTCGCCCTCGTTCGGGTAGTAGTAGTCGAGCGAGGTGGCGCCGCCGCGCGGGTCGGTCGTCTTGACCAGCTTGACGTTCTTGTTGCCCTGCGTGGCGTCGTACTCGAAGAGGAACACCTTCGGCTGGGACGAGCCCGCGCCGTCGGTGAGCTTGGTGAGCAGCCCCTTGTCCGAGTACGCGAAGGTCAGCTTGCGCTGCGAGATGTCGGTCATCGACTTGAGGTGGTCGATGATCTTGGGGTTGCTGCTGTCGGCCTTGGAGTAGTAGTCCAGGGTGAGCGACTGTCGGCCGGCCGGGTCGGTGATGTAGCGGAGGAACTTGACCGGCTTGTTGTTGGACTTGCGCTCCTCGTAGGTGAACAGCTGCGTGTTGCCGTTCTTGTCCACCGTCGAGGTCACATAGCCGTCGCAGTCGAAGAAGAACCGCGTGCGGTCAGGGCGGGTCAGCGACCACGCCTGCGGGTCACCGTCCTTGTCCGGAGTGCAGTCCACGCCGGAACCCTGTTCCAGCAGGTAGTGCACGCCCGCGGGCGCCTTCCACGACCCGTCGTCCTGCTTGCGGAAGATGTGCGAGGTGCCGTCGCCGTCCGGCAGGGTCACCTCGCGGGGGTTCGGGTTGGGGTGGAAGTCGAGCGCGGCACCGAGGCGCAGCGGGGATGCGGCCTGCGCCGACCAGCCGTGGCCCAGGACGGTGTCCGAGGTGTCGAGCGAGTTGTAGGCGAAGCGCGCGAAGGTCGACAGACCGCGGCCCGGGTTGCTCAGGGCGTTGTACTGCCAGACGGTGTTGCCCGCGTACAGGTTGTTCATGAGCGTGCCGCCGCCGCCCGTGTTCTTCCCCGTGTACGAGAAGAACTTCTCCATGCCCAGCTGGTCGGAGGTCGGGTCCTCCACGCGCACGTTCTGCGCGAGCGGCGGGATGGACTCGGTGGCCGAGAGCCAGGTGCCCGCCGTGTTGTCGCGCAGGTCCCACTCGAGGACGTAGTCGAGGCGCTTGTTGCCGGAGTCCGAGTTGATCGGGGTCTTCAGCCGCGCCCTGACCGTGACGGTCTCACCGGGCAGAACGTTCTTGGGCAGCGGCGTCTGCAGCTGGTTGCCGCCGGTGGTGGCGTCCGTGCCGTCGGGCAGCGACCAGGTGTACGAGAGGGCCTTGTCGGCCGACTTCCACTCCGTGGTGGTCGTGTTGGTGAGGGTGACGTCGATGCCGTACTCGTCGCCCGGGATCATCCGCGACGGGGTGTCGGGGGCGAAGTACGTGGAGGCCGTCGACTTGTCGATGTACGTGACGACGAGCTGGGGCCGCAGCTGCGGCTCCTCGGCCTCGGAGGACAGGAACACGGTGCGTTCCTGCGGCCCGCTCAGCGACTCGTCCTGGAGCTTGATCGCCACGCCCTTGTTGCTCGTGGGCTGGGAGACCCACTGCTGGGCCAGCGAGGTGAGCATCCAGCTCTGCCGGGCGGGGTCGTTGGTGACCCTGCCCACGGTGTCGGCGACGGCCGTGCCCACGTCGCCGCCCGGTGCGGTCCACGGGGTGGTGGCGGTGGCGTTGTTCCAGCTCGCCGTCGCCTCGTCGAAGTCCTTCGTCAGTCCCCGGAGTTCGTAGACCGCCCCGTCGCTTCCGGTGGTGGTCGTGGTGCCCCACATGTCGAGCTGCGCCTCAAGGACGCGCGCCCCGGTGGGTACCTCGCTCAGGGAGGGGAACTTCAGCAGCGCACGCGTCTTCCCGTACGTCGCGGAGTTGTTGCCGACCGTCATCCACGGGTGCGCGATCGCCGAGTCGGTGATCGAGTCGTGGCCGGTGGTGGGCTGGGCACTGGAGAGTGTGGTGTCGGCCGCGTCGCCCTGGAGGACGACGGTGGTACGGCCCGCGGTGGGCAGCTTGACGATCTCCGTCGGTGCCGGGATCACCTGCCCGTCACGGGTCTTCACCGCGACCATGTAGTAGAAGACGTTCCCGAAGGTGTCCGCCGAGTCGGCGGCGGTCGGCGTGGCGGTGGAGTCCGTGAACGACCTGCTGGTGGGCGCCACGGGCGCGAGCAGGGTCTGCGAGGACGGCGTGAAGGTCTGGAACACGCTGCGGTGTACCTGGTACTCCACGATGTCGTCGGCCGTCGAGGCCGCGGACGGGTCGGCGTAGGCGGACCAGTTCAGCTCGGCGCCGGTGGAGTGGATGACGCGGGGAGCGTCGAGGGTGACTCCGGGGCGTCCCCAGGTCAGCACGAGGCGCGGGTGGTTGGAGCCGTCGCCGCCGTTGTACGCGAACTCGGCGGCCTCGTAGCGCGGTCCGCCCACGGGGGCGGTGGTGGTCTCGTCGGCGGCCTTGACCACGAAGCCGTTGTTGGTGTCGGTGCCGTTGATCCAGGACTGCACGGTGTCGGTCACGCCGAAGGAGTGCCAGGTGTTGACGACCCCGGCCCGCTTGGTGACGGTGGCGCCCTTGGTCAGCCGTACGGCGTCGGCGATGACCCCGGTGGAGGTGGTCACCGGACCGTCACCGAGGACGATCTTGCCGGTGCTGCCCGCCTTGAAGGGGTGGCTGCCGAGCGTCTTCCAGACACCGCCCGTGCCGGTGCGCTGATCGACGGTGTACGCCTTCGTGCCGCCGTCGAACGCCACGGTGTACGGGGCGTTGGTGGCCCGGTCGGCCGCGGGCACGCTGTGGACGTCGACCCGGTAGGTGCCGTCCGAGGGGATCTGCGGCTGCCAGGTGTACGTGTCACCGGCGACCGCGTCCTTGTTGTAAAGGTAGTCCTTGTCGACCGCGTACTGGGTGAACGCGGTGTTGCCGGACGCCGGCCAGGCGCCCTTCGCCGCGGTCGTCCCGGTGTCGCCGTCGTCGACGACGACGGAGGTGCCGGAGAGCTCACCCGTGATGTCCTTGGCACTGGCCCAGGTGGCGGTGGTCTCGTTCCAGGCGGCGGTGGCGCGGTGCGCCTCCAGGGGGACGTCCGTGTCGCCCGACCCGTGCGTCTGGTCGTAGTAGAGCTTGAGGTCGGCGGAGTCCAGCTTCACCCCGGCCGGGACGCCGGTCAGCGGGAACCTCACCAGGGCGCGGGAGGCGCCGCCGAGGCTGGTGGCACCGACGGACAGCCGCCAGTTGCCGTCGTAGTTGGCTGCGGGGTCGTCCGAGGAGATCATGACGTCCTGGGACTGGGTGGCCGTCGGCGCGATCGAGATCGTCGGGTCGATCAGCACCGGGTACTGCCGCTCCGGGGCCGCCAGCCACTTCGCGTCCGGGCGCAGGGTCAGCTCGTACGAGCCCTTCGCGCCCGTGAGCTTCTGCTGGACGGCGTCGCTGGAGGCCGTCCCGTACGCGGAAGCCGCGTTCTTCTTCGCGTCCGTCATGAACGGTGCGGGGATGACCAGTTCGGGGCGCCCGGGTCCGCCACTCTCGCTGTAGAGGGCGATGGAGCCGTTCTCGAGCTGCCCGGCCGTCAGGCCCTTGGTGTCGAGGGTGAAGGTGTACGCGGCGCTCCCGGCGGGCGGGGCGGCGAGGACGATGTCCTCCTTCACCGAGCCGTGGCCCACGGTGTACCGGAGGTCGGCTCCCGCGCCGAGCGCGGCGGGGTAGGTGACGGCGTTGCCTGCCACCTGGGGAGTGAGCTTCGTCTTCGCGGGCTTCTTGAGACCGATGGTCACCTGGTGTCCGGACCCGGTGGCGAAGCGGACGAGCCGGTCCGGGTCCGAGCCGAACCGTGTCCCGGCGACGTTGGTCGTGTTGGCGTGGCTGAAGCCGTCACGGGCGGCGGGGCGCACCGCCGTGTCGATGGCCTTCCAGTCCTTGCCCGACTCGTAGTGCGTCGGGGTGCCGGAGATCTCGGCCTGGACCCTGCCGTCGGAGAGCTTCCAGTAGCGGGCGTTGGGGGTGCGCTTCTCGGTGAGTTCCGCCGTCCGCTTCGGCTTGGGAGCCTCGCGCCCCTCGGGGAGCCGCTGGTTGTCCGTCACCCCCTCGTCGGGGAGCTCGGGTGGCCGGGGTCTCTCCCCCTCGCCACCGTCGTCGTCCGCCCCGAACCAGCTCCGTACCCCGTCGACGATGGCCTTGCCCTCGACCTGGGCGGCGAACGCCGGTTGTGGCAGACCCGCCGACAGCAGCACCACGATCGTGCTGGTCGTCAGATTTCTTCGTGCGCGTGGACCGAACATCCCGTGTGTCACCCTCAGTGCCTTTGGACCGCACCGGGCCGGACACTTCGCAGGGGTGCGCGAAGCGACCGGGCGGTGACGGTCGGTACCGGACCGGCTCCCCAGCGTTCGTCACCGGCGCAAGAGTTGTACTGCATTTGGAGGGGGACATGTCAAGCGTTGACACAGAAGGGGCAATGCACTCGTAAGGCACTCTTCGCCTCCGGACCCGACCGTTCCGGAATCCGGCAGGGGCGCCCGCTCACAGCTGACCCGGAGCGGGTCCCCGGAGCGGGTCCCCGGAGCGAGAAAAGGGTAGGCTAACCTTCCTTCGGACCACCGATGCCGGGTTCGCCACACCAACGGGGCCCGCCCCGTTCCGGCGCAAGCGGGTCACCTTCGTCGGCTACTGGCGCCGCGGCCTCAGCGAGGACCTGCTGCGCGCGGAAACCACCGCCGAAGACGCCGCCGCCGCCGAAGACGCCACCGAAGACGCGTAAACCGGTCAACTTCCGGACTCCGTGGGGAGCGGGGGAGGCCTGCGTCAAAACTTAGGTTAGGCTACCCTTACTTCAACATCGCGCCCTCGTCCCCTTTTCTCCTGCCCGGAGGGTTTCGATGAAGTTCCCCTCACCCGGGAGGACCCCAGTCATGCGTTCGCACCTGCTCAACGACTCGACCGCAGAGCACTACCGTCGCTCCGTCACCGCGGGAGTCGAACGGGTCGCGGCCAAACTCGCCGCCACCGACCGGCCGTTCAGCGGCATTGGCGTCGGTGACCTGGCACCCGTCATCGACGCGATAGACCTGGACCGGCCCCTCGGGGACGCCTCGGCCGCTCTCGACGAACTCGAGGACGTCTACCTCCGCGACGCCGTCTACTTCCACCACCCGCGCTATCTGGGGCACCTCAACTGCCCGGTCGTCATCCCCGCCGTCCTCGGCGAGGCCGTGCTCTCGGCCATCAACTCCTCCCTGGACACCTGGGACCAGAGCGGGGGCGGCACGCTCATCGAGCGGAAGCTGATCGACTGGACCACCGAGCGGATCGGCCTCGGCCCCGCCGCCGACGGCATCTTCACCAGCGGCGGTACGCAGTCGAACCTGCAAGCGCTCCTACTGGCCCGCGATGAGGCCAAGTCCCGTCCCGAGCACTACACCCGGCTGCGGATCTTCGCCTCCGAGTGCAGCCACTTCAGTGTCCAGAAGTCCGCGAAACTCCTCGGCCTCGGACCCGACTCCGTCGTGTCCGTCCCCGTCGACAGCAACAAGCGCATGCAGACCGTCGCCCTGGCCCGCGCCCTGGAGCAGTGCGTCGCCGAAGGCTCCGTGCCGATGGCGGTCGTCGCCACCGGGGGAACCACCGACTTCGGCTCCATCGACCCGCTCCCCGAGATCGCCGCCCTCTGCGAGCGCTTCTCCACCTGGATGCACGTGGACGCCGCCTACGGCTGCGGGCTGCTGGCCTCGCGCACGCGCCGCCACCTCCTCGACGGCATCGCGCTGGCCGACTCGGTCACCGTGGACTACCACAAGTCCTTCTTCCAGCCGGTCAGTTCCTCGGCCGTGCTGGTCCGCGACCGAGCGACGCTGCGCCACGCCACGTACCACGCGGAGTACCTCAACCCGCAGCGGATGACGCAGGAACGTATCCCCAACCAGGTGGACAAGTCCCTCCAGACCACCCGAAGATTCGACGCGCTGAAGCTCTGGATGACGCTGCGCATCATGGGTGCGGACGGCGTGGGCGAGCTCTTCGACGAGGTCTGCGGCCTGGCCGCCGAGGGCTGGCGGCTCCTCGCCGCCGACCCGCGGTTCGACGTCGTCGTCGAGCCGCAGCTCTCCACCCTGGTGTTCCGCTACATCCCGGCGTCCGTCACCGCACCCGCCGAGATCGACCGGGCCAATCTCCACGCCCGCAAGGCCCTGTTCGCCTCCGGCGAGGCCGTAGTCGCCGGCACGAAGGTCGGCGACCGCCAGTACCTCAAGTTCACCCTGCTCAACCCTGAAACGACCGCGCAGGACATCACCGCGGTCCTCGACCTGATCTCGGGCCACGCCGAGCAGTACCTGGGAGAATCCCTTGACCGCGCTTCCTGACCCCCACGACTTCATCGGGATCGGCCTCGGACCGTTCAACCTCGGGCTCGCGTGCCTCACCGAGCCGATCGACGAGCTGAACGGCGTCTTCCTGGAGTCCAAGCCGGACTTCGAATGGCACGCCGGTATGTTTCTCGAAGGGGCCCACCTCCAGACGCCGTTCATGTCGGACCTCGTGACGATGGCCGACCCGACATCGCCGTACTCCTTCCTGAACTACCTCAAGGAACGCGGCCGGCTGTACGCCTTCTACATCCGCGAGAACTTCTATCCCCTGCGGACCGAGTACAACGACTACTGCCGCTGGGCCGCCGCGAAACTGAGCAGCATCCGCTTCAACCAGACCGTCCGGTCGGTTACGTACGAGGAGAGCGACGCGCTCTACACCGTGCGCACCGCCGACGGCGTCTTCCGCGCCCGCCACCTGGTGCTGGGCACCGGCACCCCGCCATACATCCCGGAGGCGTGCCAGGGACTGGGCGGCGACCTGCTGCACAACTCCCGTTACCTGGAGGGGAAAGCGGCGCTCCAGGCGAAGGAGTCCATCACCCTCGTCGGCAGCGGCCAGAGCGCGGCGGAGATCTACTACGACCTGCTCTCCGAGATCGATGTGCACGGCTACCGGCTCAACTGGGTGACGCGCTCCCCGAGGTTCTTCCCCCTGGAGTACACCAAACTGACGCTGGAGATGACGTCGCCGGAGTACGTGGACTACTTCCACGCCCTGCCCGAGGACGCCCGCTACCGGCTGGAGTCCAGCCAGAAGGGTCTCTTCAAGGGGATCGACGGCGAGCTCATCGACTCCATCTTCGACCTGCTCTACCAGAAGAACCTGCCGGGCCCCGTACCCACCCGTCTGCTCACCAACTCGGCTTTGAACAGCGCGAGTTACGACGAGGTGTCGGGTACGTACACCCTGGGTCTGCGCCAGGAGGAGCAGGGTGAGGACTACTCCCTGACCACGCACGGGCTGATCCTCGCCACCGGATACAGGTACACCCCTCCGGCCTTCCTGGAGCCGATCACCGACCGACTGAGACACGACAGCCGGGGCCGCTTCGACGTGGCCCGCAACTACAGCATCGACAGCACCGGACGCGGCGTTTTCCTCCAGAACGCGGGCACGCACACCCATTCGATCACCTCGCCCGACCTGGGCATGGGTGCGTACCGCAACGCGTACATCATCGGTGAACTGCTCGGCCGTGAGCACTACCCGGTCGAGAAGTCCATCGCCTTCCAGGAGTTCGCGATATGAGCCGGACCATCGGCACCTTCACCGTCCGCCCGCTGGACCCCCTGTCCGACGCGGAGCTGGTGCACAGCTGGGTCACCCACCCCAAGGCGTCGTTCTGGATGATGGGCGACGCCCGGCTCCAGGACGTCGAGCGCGAGTACATGGCGATCGCCTCCCACCCGCACCACGACGCGTTCATCGGGCTGCACGACGGTGAGCCCGCCTTCCTCATGGAGCGCTACGACCCGGCCGAGGTCGAGCTCAAGGGGCTGTACGAGGCCGAGCCGGGTGACATCGGGATGCACTTCCTGGTCGCCCCCACGGACACCCCGCTGCACGGCTTCACGCTCGCCGTGATCACGGCCGTCATGAAGGAACTGTTCGCCGACCCCTCGGTGCTCCGTGTCGTCGTGGAGCCCGACGTCCGCAACGGCGCGGTGCACGCGCTGAACAAGGCCGTCGGCTTCGAGATCCTCCGCGAGATCACCAAGCCGGAGAAGACCGCGCTGCTCAGCGCGTGCACCCGTGAACAGTTCCAGGCCACGACCGGAGGTCCCTCCTGATGCCGGCCCTCACCGACAGCGTCGCCCACCTCTCCCCCGAGCGCTGGGCCACCGCCACCCGGCTGCTGATCCGCAAGGGTCTCGCCGAGTTCGCCCACGAACGTCTGCTCACGCCCGCCCCGCTCGGTGACGACCGCTACTCGGTCCGCAGCGACGACGCGGAGACCGAGTACCGCTTCACCGCACGGCGCTTCGCACTCGACCACTGGCAGGTCGACGCGGACTCCATCACCCGCCACCGGCACGGCGGCGAACTCCCTCTGGACGCGCTGGACTTCTTCATCGAGCTGCGCTCGCCCCTGGGGCTCTCCGCGGAGATCCTGCCGGTCTACCTGGAGGAGATCTCCTCCACGCTGGCCGGAACCGCGTACAAACTCACCAAGGAACCGGCCACCTCCGCCCAGCTCGTTTCCGCGGGCTTCCAGGCGATCGAGACCGGGATGACCGAGGGCCACCCCTGCTTCGTCGCCAACAACGGGCGCCTCGGCTTCGGCGTGGACGAGTACCGCGCGTACGCCCCCGAGACCGCGGCGGAGATCCGGCTGGTGTGGCTCGCCGCCCGCCGCGACCGCGCCACGTTCACCGCGGGCGCCGGTCTCGACTACGGGACACTGATCGCCGGGGAACTGAGCGAGGAGACCCTCGGCCGGTTCGGCGCCACGATGAGCGGTCTCGGCCTGGACCTCGACGACTACTTCCTCATCCCGGTGCACCCCTGGCAGTGGTGGAACAAGCTGTCCGTCACCTTCGCCGGAGAGCTCGCGCAGCGGCACCTGGTCTGCCTGGGCGAGGGCGACGACGCCTACCTCGCCCAGCAGTCGATCCGTACGTTCTTCAACACCGACCACCCCGGCAAGCACTACGTGAAGACGGCGCTCTCCGTCCTCAACATGGGATTCATGCGCGGGCTCTCGGCCGCGTACATGGAGGCGACGCCCGCGATCAACGACTGGCTCGCGGGACTCGTCGAGCGTGACGAGCTGCTGCGCCGGGCCCGGTTCTCGATCATCCGGGAGCGGGCGGCCGTCGGCTACCACCACCGGGCGTACGAGTCGGCGACCGCCAAGGGCTCCCCGTATCTGAAGATGCTGGCCGCGCTCTGGCGCGAGAGCCCCGTCCCGGACCTGGCACCCGGCGAGCGCGTCGCCACGATGGCCTCACTGCTCCACACCGACCACGAGGGGACGTCCGTCGCGGGCGTGCTGATCGCCGAGTCGGGCCTGGAGCCGGCGGAGTGGCTGCGCGGCTACCTGGACGCCTACCTCGTCCCGGTGCTGCACAGCTTCTACGCGTACGACCTGGTGTTCATGCCGCACGGCGAGAACGTCATCCTGGTCATCGAGGACGGGGCCGTACGCCGCACGGTCTTCAAGGACATCGCCGAGGAGATCGCGGTCATGGACCCGGACGCGGTTCTGCCGCCCCAGGTCGAGCGCATCCGCGCCGAGGTCCCCGAGGACATGAAGCTGCTGTCGGTCTTCACCGACGTCTTCGACTGCTTCTTCCGGTTCCTGGGCGCAGGCCTGGCCGCGGAGGGCGTCCTCGACGAGGACACGTTCTGGCGGACGGTCGCGGAGTGCGTGAGCGGCTACCAGGAGTCGGTGCCCCACCTCGCGGACAAGTTCGAGCGGTACGACATGTTCACGGACGAGTTCGCGCTGTCCTGCCTGAACCGACTGCAGCTGCGCGACAACAAGCAGATGGTCGACCTGACGGACCCGTCGGGCGCCCTGCAGCTGATCGGCACGCTCAAGAACCCGATCGCGGGTCTGTAGAGCTGCGGCGCGTCGCCGGAGGGGCGTGATTTCAGCCCGTCCGGCGACCGAAGCTCATTTCACTCCGCAGCCTGCCCGATATCGGGCAGATTTCTTGCATAATGCCTCCCCACCACGCAATATCAACGAGTGCTCGAACGCCGATCGTCGCATGACGACCTCATCGACCACCTGGTGCGCAGCACCGCGCTCCAGCGCGGCGAAGCAGGCCGGGTGATCCTTGACGTGCTGGCGTACTTCGACGAGACGACCGACGACTTCGTCCGCCGCCGCCACCGCGAACTGCAGTCCGGCGGCCTGGTGAACACGGAGATCTTCGAACGGATCGCGGCCGAGCTGCCGCACCGCGCGGTCGCACCGCCGGAGCTCTCGCTCCGGCAGTTGCGCCGCATCGTCTACGGCTGAGCACTCACTGGTACGTCGATGGAGGGGCAAGACTTCTATGTGCGGAATCGTCGGTTATATCGGCAAGCGTGATGTGGCACCGCTGCTGCTGGAGGGACTGCAGCGGCTGGAGTACCGGGGTTACGACTCGGCCGGCCTCGTCGTCACCAGCAAGACGGCGGCAGGCAAGCCCGGCACCCTGAAGATGGTCAAGGCCAAGGGCCGGGTCCGTGAGCTGGAGTCCCGCGTCCCCAAGCGCTTCGCCGGCACCACCGGCATCGCCCACACCCGCTGGGCCACCCACGGCGCGCCGAGCGACGAGAACGCCCACCCCCACCTGGACGCCGACCACAAGGTCGCCGTCGTCCACAACGGCATCATCGACAACGCCACCGAGCTCCGTGCGAAGCTCGTCGCCGACGGCACCGTCTTCCTCTCCGAGACCGACACGGAGGTGCTGGTCCACCTGGTCGCCCGCTCGCAGGCGGACACCCTGGAGGAGAAGGTCCGCGAGGCCCTGCGCCACGTCGAGGGCACGTACGGCATCGCCGTCATGCACGCCGACTTCAACGACCGCATCGTCGTCGCGCGCAACGGCTCCCCGGTCGTCCTCGGCATCGGCGAGAAGGAGATGTTCGTCGCCTCCGACGTGGCGGCCCTCGTCGCACACACCCGCCAGATCGTCACCCTCGACGACGGCGAGATGGCCACCCTCAAGGCCGAGGACTTCCGCACGTACACCACGGAGGGCTCGACCACGACGGCCACGCCCACGACCGTGGAGTGGGAGGCCGAGTCGTACGACATGGGCGGCCACGACACGTACATGCACAAGGAGATCTCCGAGCAGGCCGACGCCGTGGACCGCGTGCTGCGCGGCCGCATCGACGACCGCTTCTCCACCGTGCACCTGGGCGGCCTCAACCTGGACGCCCGCGAGGCCCGCGGAGTGCGCCGGATCAAGATCCTGGGCTGCGGCACCTCGTACCACGCGGGCCTGATCGGCGCCGGCCTCATCGAGGAGCTGGCCCGCATCCCCGCGGACGCCGAGCCGGCCTCCGAGTTCCGTTACCGCAACCCGGTCGTCGACCCCGACACGCTGTACGTCGCCGTCTCCCAGTCCGGTGAGACGTACGACGTGCTGGCCGCCGTCCAGGAGCTCAAGCGCAAGGGCGCACGCGTCCTCGGCGTCGTGAACGTGGTCGGCTCGGCGATCGCCCGCGAGGCCGACGGCGGCATGTACGTCCACGCGGGCCCCGAGGTCTGCGTCGTCTCCACCAAGTGCTTCACCAACACGGTCGTCGCCTTCGCGCTGCTCGCCCTGCACCTCGGCCGCATCCGCGACCTGTCGGTCGCCGACGGCAAGCGGATCATCGACGGTCTGCGCAAGCTCCCCGAGCAGATCGGGCGCATCCTGGAGACCGAGGCGGAGATCAAGAAGCTGGCGGAGGTGTACGCGGGCGCCCAGTCGATGATGTTCATCGGCCGGGTGCGGGGCTACCCCGTGGCGCTGGAGGCCTCCCTGAAGCTCAAGGAGATCTCCTACATCCACGCCGAGGCGTACCCGGCGTCCGAGCTGAAGCACGGGCCGCTGGCGCTCATCGAGCCGGCGCTCCCCACCGTCGCGATCGTCCCGGACGACGACCTGCTGGAGAAGAACCGCGCCGCCCTGGAGGAGATCAAGGCCCGCAGCGGCCGGATCCTCGCCATCGCCCACCGCGAGCAGGAGCGGGCGGACCACACCATCGTCGTCCCGAAGAACGAGAACGAGCTGGACCCCATCCTGATGGGCATCCCGCTCCAGCTCTTCGCGTACCACACGGCGCTGGCCATGGGCCGCGACATCGACAAGCCGCGCAACCTGGCGAAGTCCGTCACGGTCGAGTAGCCGTACCGGGAGCCGGAGAACGGCACCGGGAGCACGCGCGCAGCGGCCCCGCGACCACGTCACCGTGGCTGCGGGGCCGCTCGCCGTCCATCCGGCGCCGGACACCTGCCCGGGCGGGTCAGGGGATGACGATCACCGGGCGCCGGGCCCGGCGCGCCAGCCGGCCCGCGACCGAGCCGAAGATCCGGCCGACGATGCCGTGCGTGGAGCCGACGACGATGGCGTCCGCGGAATACTCGCGGCCGACCTCCTCCAGCTCGTGGCAGATGTCCCCGCCGCGCTCGACGAGCACCCACGGCACATCGCAGAGATAGTCCGCGCAGGCCAGCTCAAGACCGAGGACCTCGGTGCGGTGATCGGGCACGTCGACGAAGACCGGAGGCTCGCAGCCCGCCCAGACGGTGGTCGGCAGCCGATTGGCGACATGGACGATGATCAGTCCGGAACCGGAGCGCGAAGCCATGCCGATGGCGTACGCGAGGGCCCGTTCACTGGACGTCGATCCGTCGAAACCGACCACGACCCCGTGCCGGAAGGCCGGATCGCAGGAATGACGTGTTTCTTCGACCGGCAGCGGCTCCGACAGTGGGTCGGCCACCTGCTTGCGGTCTGCGGGTTCAGGGATTTCGTGACCGGCCATCGGTGTCTCGGCGAAGAGAGTCCTCATGTGGAGGGAGCGGCTTCGGGCGGTGTATCAAGGTGGCAAAGGTGTGTCCGGGAATCATCTTCCCAGCCCCATACCCCCAAGGGTACGGCGCCACTCCTCCACAGCCCGGATCCCCGCACAGCGCGTGCGACGTTGCAGGGAGCATGCCCCAGGCGGAGACGTATGGCAATGCCGGTTGTGTCCTACACCGAGCCTTGCCCGGCCGGCCGCCCCCCTCCGCCTCTCCTCCGCCCTCCCGCTCCCCCTTCCGCGCGGCTGTCCGGCGGGCGCACCGCGGCAGGCAGTGACCGGGCCGCCACTCCGGCGTCAGCCCGACCGTCACGCCGATCCACCCCACCCTTCCAGGGAGCAGAAACCGTGCCCGTAGCCGCGTCCGCACCCCCGGCCGCTCCGGCCGACCCGACCGCCGGCACCCCCCTCGTCGAGCCTGCCACCGCCGCGTCGCCGGAGGCCGTCCGCTGGGGCCCGTTCTGCTGTCTGCTCGTCGCCGCCGCCTTCACGGTGTACGGGACCCGGTTCGGCAGCGCCGTGTCCTGGGCCCTCGGGCTCGCCGCCGTCACGGCGGCCTGCCGGCTGCCGCTGCCGCGCCGGTCCGCACACGACGCCGCCCGCGCGGCCGCTCCGGTCCACATCGCCTCGCCCGCACGCAAGACCGCACGCAAGACCGCACGCGAGACCGCACGCGAGACCGACGGGGCGCACCGGGGCGGCCGGTGACCGAAGGGGGGTGCGCCGGGTGTGACTGGATCCCGCGCACGCAACCGCTGCTTTTCAGCCAACTTCACTGCGGCGTCCGACTCTTGGTGTTCCACCCGGCCAACCCACATGCCACCAGGCAGGAATAGACCGCGCGGTACGCTTTCACCCAACGGGGACGGGCCAAGATCGTGAGGCGCACTTCCCTGTGCGCCTCACGAGTGGAACGCTTCGTGATCGACAGCTTCGCGCCAAGTTGCCTTGTCGACATAGTGCCGGTGGGAGAACGTGTCACTGCGGCACTACGGGACGCAGTAGATTCGATCATGGGACGAAGTCTGCGGACTCGTGCGAGACCGAGGGGAAACGTGCAGGAGCGACAGGCCCGTAAGGACCAGGGAGACGCGAACACCGAGGGGGGCTTACGACCTCACCCGCGATTGAGTTCGTGGCGTGCTGGCCTGGCGGTTCGGCTGGTGGGTGATCAGCAGGCGGTGTCGCGGGAGAGGACGAGCGCGGTGCTGTGTTCGCGGTGGGTGGGCCGCTTGGCGGCGCGGTCGGAGATCAGGGCTGCGATGGCCTGCTGGGTCTCGGGGAAGGTTTCGCGTCGTCCGGTGAACCGTCGTAGTGGGGCCCATTGGCGCAGTTCGGCGTTGGTGTGCTCGACGCAGATCCGGGCTGAGGACTGTCGTCGCCTCGCCTCGCGCCAGGCGTATTTGTCGCCGTCGCAGGCGTCCTCCTTCGGTTTCTTCGGCGGCGCGGTGACCTGGTCGGGGAACTCCTTGGCCAGGCCCTGGTAGCCGGAGTCGACCTTCGCCTTCACGCCGGGACGGGTCCTGAACTGCTCGGCGATGCCCTCGGTGCGCACGGCGGTCTGGTCGTGCATCCGGCCGGGCCGTTCCGCCCCGGAGTAGAGCAGGCGGCCCTGGCCGTCGCTGAACGTGGTGGTCTTGATGGTGTTCTGCCTGCGCTTGCCCGAGATGAACGCCCGGCGCCCGGGGCGGCCGGCCTGCGGGCGGCGGACCTGGGTCTCCGCACCATCGAGCCGCAGCTCGATGTTCTCGGCCTGCGCGTAGGCGAACACATCCTCCAGTGTGCGCAAGCGCAGGCCGGGCCGGTCGGGGACGGCGAAGCCGCGGGCCGCGAGCAGGGGCCTGATCTCCTGGATCGCCCTGCCGATGGTCGAGGAGCCGACGTCGTAGACCACGGCGAGGGCATCTTGGGGCAGGCCGGTGCGCAGGTAGGCCAGAGTGATCACCAGCCGGTCGCGGAAGGCGAGTTCGTACTTCGGTCCCGCCCCGGCCTGCCGACGGCGGTCCCGCCCGCGCCGGTCATGGCGTTCGCCCTCGCACCGTGACTCCCACCTGGGTTCGAGCTCGTCGAGCAACTCGCCGAAGTGTTGGCGGCTCACGCCGCAGAAGGCAGGATGAGACAAGGCCGCGCGGGCCCACTTCTTGATCACACTCGAAGAACCCGCGCGGCCCTCGTCATGTCACGGCCTCGCCCCGATCAATCGCGGGGGAACTCGTTAGCGTCATGAGCCAGGACTCCGCCACCGCAACGGAGGCCGCACGGAAGCTGACCGGGCGGCGACGCCGGGAAGTCGTAGCCGTACTGCTATTCAGCGGCGGACCTATCTTCGAGAGCTCCATCCCGCTCTCCGTTTTCGGAATCGACCGGCAGGACGCGGGAGTTCCCCGCTACCGACTGCTCGTCTGCGGGGGCGAAGAGGGACCACTGCGCACCACGGGTGGGCTCGAACTCAGCACGCCGTACGGCCTGGAGGCGATCAGCAGGGCAGGCACCGTCGTGGTGCCCGCCTGGCGGTCCATCACATCGCCACCGCCCGCAGAGGCGTTGGACGCGCTGCGCCGTGCCCACGAGGAGGGCGCACGCATCGTCGGACTCTGCACCGGGGCCTTCGTCCTCGCCGCGGCCGGCCTGCTGGACGGCCGCCCGGCGACGACACACTGGATGTACGCACCGACGCTGGCCAAGCGCTATCCGTCGGTGCACGTCGATCCGCGTGAGCTCTTCGTCGACGACGGTGATGTGCTCACCTCCGCCGGCACGGCCGCCGGAATCGACCTCTGCCTGCACATCGTCCGCACGGACCACGGCACGGAGGCCGCCGGGGCACTCGCCCGCCGGCTCGTCGTGCCGCCGCGCCGCAGCGGCGGTCAGGAGCGCTACCTCGACAGGTCGCTGCCGGAGGAGATCGGCTCCGACCCGCTCGCCGAGGTGGTGGCCTGGGCACTGGAGCATCTCCACGAGCAGTTCGACGTGGAGACGCTGGCCGCGCGCGCCTACATGAGCAGGCGGACCTTCGACCGGAGATTCCGCTCGCTCACCGGAAGCGCACCGCTCCAGTGGCTCATCACCCAGCGGGTGCTGCAGGCGCAGCGGCTGCTGGAGACCTCCGACTTCTCGGTCGACGAGGTCGCGGGCCGCTGCGGCTTCCGCTCCCCGGTCGCGCTGCGCGGGCACTTCCGCCGCCAGCTGGGTTCGTCCCCGGCCGCCTACCGGGCCGCGTACCGGGCCCGCCGTCCGCAGGGCGGGGGGCTGGAGAGCATCACCACGGTGCTCAACCCGGTCGTGCCCGCCCAGGGGACGGTCTCAGGCAGGCGCCCCGCACCGGCCGGGCCCGCCCCGGTCACCGCGGGCTCCGGCGGTTCGACGGAGCACCTCAAACCGGGCCCGGACGCGTACGCCCCGGGACGCCCGGCCCTGCCGGGGCAGCGCCACGCCCCGTAGGGTGGGGCACATGAACGACCGTATGGTGTGGATCGACTGCGAGATGACCGGGCTCTCGCTGACGGACGACGCACTCATCGAGGTGGCCGCGCTGGTCACCGACTCGGAGCTGAACGTGCTCGGCGAAGGGGTGGACATCGTGATCCGCCCGCCGGACGCGGCCCTGGTGACCATGCCCGAGGTGGTGCGGCAGATGCACACCGCCTCGGGGCTCCTCGACGAGCTGGCAGGGGGAACAACCCTGGAAGCCGCCGAGGAGCAGGTCATGGCCTACGTGCGCGAACACGTGAAGGAGCCCGCCAAGGCCCCGCTCTGCGGAAACTCGGTCGGTACCGACCGGGGCTTCCTCCTTCGGGACATGCCGTCGCTGGAGGGTTACCTCCACTACCGGATCGTCGATGTGTCCTCGGTCAAGGAACTGGCACGCCGCTGGTACCCGAAGGCGTACTTCAACAGTCCGGCGAAGAACGGCAACCACCGGGCACTGGCGGACATCCGCGATTCGATCACGGAGCTCCGCTACTACCGGGAGGCGGTCTTCGTGCCGCAGCCCGGCCCCGACTCGGTACGCGCCAAGGAGATCGCGGCGCGCTTCGCGGCTCCGGCGGAGTAGTACGACGACCCTGGTCACGGGCCTTTCGGGGCCCGTGGGCGGGGCGAGAACAACGGGGGCGCGAGCACCCTCTCGGACCCTGTACACTTTTTCTCGGCCGGTCGGAAAAGCGACCGGGCGACATGGTGGGTATAGCTCAGCTGGCAGAGCACCTGGTTGTGGTCCAGGATGTCGCGGGTTCAAGTCCCGTTACTCACCCTGAAGGAAGGGCCCCGGTCTTCGGACCGGGGCCCTTCCCGTTGTCCCGGCGATCAGGACGAGTCGCGCACGACCAGCTCCGTGGGCAGCACGATGCGCGGGCGGTCGTCGGAGCGCCCCGCGATCTCCTGGAGCAGGACGCGGGTCATCGTGCGGCCCATCTCCTCGGTGGGCTGCCGGACGCTCGTGAGCGGCGGGTCCATGTGACGGGCGACCGCCGAGTCGTCGAAGCCGATCATGGCGATGTCGTCCGGGACCCGTCGGCCGGCCTCCCGGAGCACCTGGCGGGCGCCCGCCGCCATCACGTCGGAGGCGATGAAGACCGCGTCGACCTCGGGGCAGCGGGCGAGGAGCTCCCGCATCGCGCGGGCGCCGCCCTCCTCGGTGAAGTCCGCAGGGGCGATCAGCCGCTCGTCGGGGGCCATGCCCGCGGCGGCGACGGCCTCGCGGTAGCCGTCGAGACGGCGCTGGGCGCCGTACACGTCGAGCCGGCCCGTGATGGTGGCGATGGAGCGGCGACCACGGGATATGAGGTGATTGACGGCCGAGCGGCCGCCCTCGAAGTTGTCGGAGTCGACCGACGCCAGGGGTTCGGCGGCGTGCCTGCGTCCGCTGATCACACAGGGCATGCCCAGCTGCTCCAGCAAATCCGGCAGTGGATCATCCGCGTGCACGGAGACCAGCAGGACGCCGTCCACGCGGTGCGCGGTCAGATACTGGGCCAGCCTGCGGCGCTCGCGGTCGTTGCCCGCGAGGGTGAGCAGCAGCTGCATCTCGGTATCGGCGAGCGCCGCTCCGACACCGCGCACGATGTCGGAGAAGTACGGCTCGGCGAAGAACCGGGTCTCCGGCTCGGGCACGACCAGGGCGATGGCGTCCGTGCGGTTGCCCGCCAGGGCGCGGGCGGCACGGTTGGGCACGTAACCCAGTTCGTTCACCGCCGCCTCGACCGTGGCCCGGGTGCTGTCGCTCACGCGCGGTGAGCCGTTGATCACCCGGGACACCGTCCCCCGGCCGACGCCTGCCTTCGCCGCGACCTCCTCGAGTGTGGGCCGCCGCCCCTGCTTTCCACGAACAGTCATGGCTGCCCCTCCCAGTCGTCGAAAATTTCTCACAAGCCGATAACTGAAACAAGTCTCGCCGTCCGGTCCCTTGACACCCTCCCGGCGAGCCGCAACCCTTCAACACATCACGTATGGGAGCGCTCCCACCGTACCTGACACATAAATATCCCGCACGTCCCTCACCTGGGCCACAGCGCGAAACAACGTACGGACGCGTTCGCGCAGTTGGGCCGGGGAGGGCACGTACAGGGCACTAGGAGGCCGCAATGCGCACTTCTGTCTTCACCCGGGGAACGACCGCACCACCGCCCCGCCGCACGCTCCGCAGAGCCGTGGTCATCGCAGCCGTCGCCGCCCTCGGCGCCGGACTGCTGGCCGGCTGCGCCGAGGACTCCGGAGACCCGGACTCCAGCGCCACCAAGGGCGGCGGCAAGGGCAAGACGACGATCACCGTCGGCGTGTTCGGTGCCTTCGGTCTCAAGGAGGCGGGGCTGTACGACGCGTACATGAAGCTCCACCCCGAGATCAACATCGAGCAGACCTCGATCGAGCGGAACGAGAACTACTACCCGCAGCTGCTCACACACCTCGCCTCGGGCAGTGGTCTCGCCGACATCCAGGCGATCGAGGTCAACAACATCGCCGAGATCGCCCAGACGCAGTCGGGCAAGCTCATGGACCTGGGCAAGACCGCCGGGGTGAAGAAGGAGAACTTCCTGGAGTGGAAGTGGTCGCAGGGCACGGACAAGAGCGGTAAGACGGTCGCGCTCGGTACGGACATCGGCCCCCAGGGCATCTGCTACCGCAAGGACCTCTTCGAGAAGGCCGGGCTTCCCACGGACCGCGAGGAAGTCGGCGCGCTGTGGGCAGGCGACTGGCAGAAGTTCCTCGCCGCGGGCGAGAAGTACAAGGCGAAGGCGCCCAAGGGCACCGCGTTCATCGACTCCGCCTCCGGGCTGATGGCAGCCGTACAGGGTGGCTCGGCCGAGCGCTACTACGACAAGGACGGGAAGGTCGTCTACAAGACCAACCCGGCGGTCAAGGACGCCTGGGACGTCGCCGCGAAGGCGGCCGATCTCGGTCTGACGGCCAAGCTCCAGCAGTTCCAGCCCTCCTGGGACCAGGCCATCGTGAACGGCACCTTCGCCACCATCTCCTGCCCGCCGTGGATGATCGGCTACATCAAGGACAAGGGAGCCGAGAAGACCGAGGGCAAGTGGGACGTCGCCGCCGCGCCCAAGGCCAGCAACTGGGGCGGGTCCTTCCTGACCGTGCCCGAGGCCGGCAAGAACAAGGAGGAGGCCGCCAAGCTCGTCGCCTGGCTGACCGCCCCCGAGCAGCAGGCCACGTTCTTCGCCAAGCGGGGCAGCTTCCCGAGCGCGCAGGCCGCGTTCTCGCTTCCCGAGGTCGCCGACGCCAAGGACCCGTACGTCAACGACGCCCCGATCGGCAAGATCTTCTCCGACGCCGCCAAGGGCATCCCGGTGACCATCGTCGGCCCGAAGGACCTGATCATCGCCCAGAACCTGGCCGATGTCGGCATGCTCCAGGTCGACCAGAAGGGCGTCTCGTCCGAGGACGGCTGGAACGCCGCGGTGAAGTCGATCGACAACGCCCTGGAGAAGTGACCTCCGGTGAGCGGTACGACAAGTAAGTCCGGCACGGCCGCGCCCCTCTCCGAGGGGGGCGCGGCCCCGCGCCGCGTGGGCGGCGGCTCATCGGGTCCGGTGCGCAGCGAGCGGCGTAGACGGCTCTACCGGTGGGACCTGAAGTGGAGTCCGTACGCCTTCGTGGCTCCGTTCTTCGTCTTCTTCCTGGCCTTCGGCCTGTTCCCGCTGCTGTACACGGGGTGGGCGTCGCTCCACCAGGTGGAGCTGACCGCCCCGAACGACATGGAATGGATCGGCCTGCGCAACTTCTCCAGGCTGATGGAGGACGAGTTCTTCTGGAACGCGCTGCGCAACACCCTGACCATCGGGGTCCTTTCCACGGTTCCACAGCTGCTGATCGCCCTCGGCATCGCGCATCTGCTCAACTACAAGCTGCGCGGCTCGATGTTCTTCCGGGTCGCGATCCTCACGCCGTACGCGACGAGTGTGGCCGCGGCGACGCTCGTGTTCGTGATGCTCTTCGGCCGTGACATCGGGATGATCAACTGGGCGCTGGGTCAGGTCGGTTTCGGCCCGGTGGACTGGGAGAACGGCAAGTGGACCTCGCAGCTCGCCGTGTCGACGATCGTCGTCTGGCGGTGGACCGGCTACAACGCGCTGATCTACCTGGCGGCGATGCAGGCGATTCCGAACGATCTCTACGAGTCGGCGGCGCTGGACGGCGCCACCCGCTGGCAGCAGTTCGTCCATGTGACGATCCCGTCGCTGCGGCCGACGATCCTGTTCACCGTCGTGGTGTCGACGATCGGTGCGACCCAGCTCTTCGGTGAGCCGCTCCTCTTCAATCGGGGTGGCGGCGCCTCCGGCGGGGCCAACCACCAGTTCCAGACGCTCGGTCTCTATCTGTACGAGCAGGGCTGGGTCAATCTCCACCTCGGACGGGCCTCGGCCATCGCCTGGACGATGTTCCTGATCCTTCTGCTGATCGGCGCCGTCAACTGGCTGGTAGGCCGTCGTCTGCGCAAGAGCTCATGAGGGGCGACACGATGACAACCCTGACTCCGGCCGACCGGGTGGCGCCGCAGGCACCGCCGGCCCCACGGAAGGGGCGGCGCGGCAAGGCTCGCGCCGGCAAGCACCTGCACGGCGGCAAGTTCACCTACGCGGTACTCATCGTCTTCACGGTGATCTCGCTCTTCCCCCTCGTGTGGACGGCGATCGCGGCGTCCCGCGACAACCACCGGCTGGCGCAGAATCCGCCGCCGTTCTGGTTCGGCGGCAATCTCTTCAAGAACCTGGAGATCGCCTGGACCGACGCCAACATGGGCACGGCCCTGCTGAACACGGCGATCGTGGCCGGTTCCATCACCGTCGGCACGGTCGTCTTCTCCACCCTGGCGGGCTTCGCCTTCGCCAAGCTCCGCTTCCGCTTCAAGAACATCCTGCTGCTGCTGGTCATCGGCACGATGATGGTGCCGCCGCAGCTCAGCGTCGTACCGCTGTACATGATGGTCGCCAAGCTCCAGTGGACCGATCAGCTGCAGGCGGTCATCCTGCCGACTCTGGTGAGCGCCTTCGGGGTGTTCTTCATGCGGCAGTACCTGATCGGGGCGCTGCCCACCGAACTGATCGAGGCGGCCCGGGTCGACGGGGCCAGCAGTATGCGCATCGTGTGGCACGTGGTCTTCCCGGCCGCACGGCCGGCGATGGCGGTGCTCGGGATGCTCACGTTCGTCATGGCCTGGAACGACTTCTTCTGGCCGATCATCGCGCTGACCCAGAACGGCAGTCCCACCGTCCAGGTGGCGCTCACCGGGCTGGGCCGCGGGTACATCCCCGACCAGTCGGTGATCATGGCGGGCGCGCTGCTCGGCACGCTGCCGCTGCTGGCCGTCTTCGTGCTCTTCGGCAAGCAGATCGTCGGCGGCATCATGCAGGGCGCCGTCAAGGGCTGATCCCCCGCGCCCTCTTTCCCTCTCCCAGGACGCTCTCCTCTCCCAGGACGCCCAGGACACTCAGGACACTCACGGAGGCTCTTCATGTCCGCACACTTTCCGCCCGGTTTCCTCTGGGGCACCGCGACCTCCGCCCATCAGATCGAGGGCGCGGTACGGGAGGACGGCCGCACCCCCTCCATCTGGGACACCTTCAGCCACACACCGGGCAAGACGGAGGGCGGCGACCACGCCGACGTCGCCACCGACCACTACCACCGCCGCACGGAGGACGTGCAGCTCATCGCGGACCTCGGGGTGAACGCGTACCGCTTCTCGGTCTCGTGGTCCCGGGTCCAGCCCACCGGGCGGGGTCCCGCCGTCCAGCGGGGTCTGGACTTCTACCGGCTCCTGGTCGACGAGCTGCTGGAGCGGGGCGTGAGGCCGATGCTCACGCTCTACCACTGGGACCTCCCGCAGGAGCTGGAGAACGCCGGCGGCTGGACGTCGCGGGAGACCTCCGTGCGCTTCGCCGAGTACGCGGGCATCGTCGCGGAGGCGCTCGGCGACCGGGTGGAGCTGTGGACGACGCTGAACGAGCCCTGGTGCAGCGCCTTCCTCGGTTACGGCTCCGGGGTGCACGCTCCGGGCCGAACGGAGCCGGTCGCCGCGCTGCGTGCCGCCCATCACCTGAATCTGGCGCACGGTCTGGGCACGCAGGCGCTGCGGGCGGCGCTGCCCGCCCGCGCGCAGGTCTCGCTGAGCCTCAACCCGAGTGTGGTGCGGCCCCGGACCCGGTCCCCGCAGGACCTGGACGCCGCGCGCCGGATCGACGCGCTGGCGAACCGGGTCTTCTCGGACCCGGTACTCAAGGGCTCTTACCCGCAGGATCTGTTCGAGGACACCGCGCGGCTGACGGACTGGTCGTTCGTGGAGCCGGGCGACCTGGCGGCGATCAACCAGCCGCTGGACTCGCTGGGCATCAACTACTACACGCCCGCGGTCGTCTCGGACGGCAGTGACGCGGAGAGCCCCCGCAGCCACGCGCACGGGGCGAGCGAGTCCTCGCCGTGGCCCGGTTCGGAGCAGGTGGCCTTCCACCAGCCGCCCGGCGAGCAGACCGAGATGGGCTGGTCGATCGACCCGTCCGGGCTGCACGACCTGCTCATGCGGTACACCAAGGAGGCGCCCGGTATGCCTCTGATGATCACGGAGAACGGTGCGGCGTACCCCGACAAGCAGGGGGACGACGGTGTGGTGCAGGACGTGGAGCGCATCCGTTATCTGCACGGGCATCTGTCGGCGGTCCACCGGGCGATCGCGGACGGGGCCGATGTGCGCGGCTACTTCCTCTGGTCGCTGATGGACAACTTCGAGTGGGCGTACGGCTACGGCAAGCGCTTCGGCATCGTCCACGTCGACTACCCTTCCCAGACACGCACGCCCAAGGCCAGCGCCCACTGGTACGGCGAGCTGGCGAGGACAGGAATCCTTCCCAAGGCGCCGACCTGCTGAGGCCGCCACGGACCGGGGCACGGCGGAACGAGGGTGCCGCCGTGCCCCACTCCTGTTGATTTCGCCCCTATGTACCGATTGACCACTCCGAACTGGCACTCTTCGAGGGCCAGAAGTACAAGCACTTATCCGCGCGATCGTGCGGCGGCGCTTCGAACTTCTGCTGGAGGGCGTCCACATGAAGGTCTCCGAGGACCCGAAGCGGGCGGCGTACTACATCGAACTGGGCCTGCTCGCCGAGGCCGAACGGGTCCACGGGAAAGCCGTTCTCAGCCCGGCACCCGCGCGCTCCTCGGCGGCCTCGGCCGCGTCGGGCGAGGTGAAGAGCTACCGCACGGACGGCGGGCGGGTGGTGTTCGAGCTGGGCGGCAGCTCGGCGAAGCTGGTGTCGGCGACGCCGGCCCAGGGCTGGTCGATGCGGGTGTGGACGAACACCACCTCCGGCCATCCTCCGCTGGTGCAGATCGTCGATCCGTAAGGGCCTGGCCGCGCTTCCTAGCTGAACGTGGAGGGCGGCGGCGCCGGGGACGGCTTGGCGCCCTCGTCCGTGACGGCGGCGGCGCCGCCGGTGAAGTCCGCGAGCGCCCTGCCGCGTTCGACGCGGCCGGGGTGCGGGTCGGTCGCGACGCGGCGGGTGAGTTCCGCGACGGCGAGCGGCAGATCCGAGGCGAGCAGCACGGCGTTGCCGAAGCGCCGGCCGCGCCACACGGTCGGGTCGGCGGCGAGCGCCAGTTCGGGGAAGAGGGTCGCGGCGGTGGCGATCTGGCCGCGGAGATGGGTCAGCGGCGGCCCGTCGGCGAGGTTGGCGACGTACTGTCCGCCGGGCTTCAGCACGCGGCGCACCTCGGCGAGGAACTCCGTGGAGGTGAGGTGGGCGGGGGTACGGGCGCCGCTGAAGACGTCCGCGATGACGAGGTCGGCCCAGCCGTCCTGGATCCTGCCGAGTCCGGCGCGGGCGTCGGTGGAGCGGACGCGTATCCGGGCCTGCGGGTCCAGCGGCAGCTCCCGGCGCACCAGTTGGACGAGCGCGGCGTCGACCTCGACGATCTGCTGGGTGGAGCGGGGGCGGGTCGCGGCGACGTATCGGGCGAGCGTGAACGCCCCTCCGCCCAGGTGCACCACCTGAAGGGGCTGCTGTGGGGGCGCGGCGAGATCGATCATGTGACCGATCCGGCGCTGGTACTCGAAGGACAGGTACGAGGGGTCGTCCAGGTCCACGTGCGACTGCGGGGCGTCGTCCAGCAGCAGGGTCCAGCCGCGCGGCCGCTCGCGGTCGGGTACGAGCTCGGCGCGGCCGCCGTCCACCTCGGCGGCGAGGGGCTCCCGCTTGCGGTCGGACCGCTTCCGGGGGCTCGCGCCTCCTGCCGACGCTCCTCGACGTGCCACGCTCGCTCGCCCTGCCTCATACGTACCGGGCCGGCACTTCACCGGCGGCGCCGGGGAATCCGGCCGTCCGGCCATTATGGGCTCACCGGCAGTTGTCGGCCGCCTCGATCAGCCGGGCCGCCTGACCGAGGGCCTCCCGGAGCACGGCGGGATCGGTGACCGGTGCGTCGGCGGCGGGCGGCAGCAGCCAGCCGCTGCCGGAGACGGGGGGCTCGGCGGGGATACGGAGCCCGCGGCCGTTCGTCCGCGTACAGGCACTGCCCGGTACGTCCCAGGCGTCGGCGGTCCCGGGCGGCACCAGGAAACCGAGGGTGTGGCAGGCGCCGTCGTGGAGGACCGGGCCCATGGCCTCCTGATCGGCGCCGCGGCGCAGGATGTCCACGGCCTCCAGGCCCTGGCGGGCGGGGACCGTGACGAGATCGCACGGTTCGCCGACAGGTGCGGGCTGTGGGTGTACGGGTGCGGGTGCGGCGGGTGGTGCGGTCATGGGGTGCGCCGCGGTCGTCCGTGAGCCGGTCTCCGTGCCGAGGTGCGGCAAGGGAACCCCTCCTCTCATCGCCGAACGGAGCCAGACTCCGTCTCCACATGGACCAACGCGTCCACGGCGTCAAGGGCTACGGCACCACGCCGCCGCAAAGGATGGCATTTCATGGCGGATCGGGGGCGAGATATCCGGTTTGCACCTAAACGCTCCGTGTGTGGCTCGTCACAGCGGGTACGTTCTTGCTCCGCCGGGGCAACAGAACCAGCGCCCGGCCGCACCGGAGAGGGCCCAGCCATGGTGTCGACACGGCCAGTTCCCAACCTCGTCTTCCGCCGGCTGCGCGGTCAGCGCTCCGCCGGGGAGTTCGCGGCAGCGGTGCGCCGGGCCGCGCGGGAGATCGGTGAACAGGTCGCCTGCGACGCCCGGTACATCGGCCGCGTGGAGTCCGGGGAGATCCGCTGCCCCAACTACGCGTACGAACGGGTCTTCCTCCACATGTTTCCCGGGGCCGGGCTGGAGGACCTGGGCTTCTCGGCCCGCGAGGCCGTGCGCGGCCGGGGGGCGCGCATCTCGGACGCGGGCCCCGGCGCCGGCTCCCCCCCTTCCCCGCCCCCTACGGTCCACTGCCACACCGACGAGGAGAGCGACGTGCTGCGTCGCATGTTCATGACCAGCGGCACCGCCACGGTGGCCGCGTCCCTGGGCCTCGGCGGCGCGTCCGCCGCTGCCGCCCTGACCAGCCTTCCCGCGCAGCGCCGGGTGGGCGAAACCGAAGTGAACGCCGTCGAGCAGGCGGTACGGCAGATCCGGCTGCTGGACGACCGGCACGGGGCCGACGGCCTCTACCGGCGGGCGGCGCAGCCGCTCAGAGCCGCGTACGCCCTGCTCGACGCGGGTACGACCACGCGCCGCGCCACGGCGGACCGGCTACACACGGGTGCGGGCGAACTGGCCATCTCGGTGGGCTGGCTGGCCCATGACTCGGGCCGCTTCGAGGACGCCCGCTCCCATTACGCGGAGGCGCTGGCCACGGCGCGGGTGGCGGGGGACGCGGCACTGGAGGCCCACGCCTTCTGCAACGCGTCCTTCCTGGCCCGGGACACGGGACGGCCCCGCGAGGCGGTACGGGCGGCGGAGGCCGGCCAGCGGGCCGCCCGGTCGCTCGGCTCGGCCCGGCTGCTGGCCCTGCTGGCCCTGCGGGAGGCGGGGGGCAGGGCGGGGCTCGGTGACCGCACCGGGTGCGACCGGGCGGTCGGGCGGGCGTACGGGGCGTTCGAGCGGGGGGCGTCGGCGGCGGACCCCGAGTGGATGACGTTCTTCCAGGAGGCCGAACTGGAGATGCTCCAGGCCCAGTGCTGGTCGGCCCTGGGTGACTGGCCGCGCGCGGCGCGGCACGCGCGGCGGGCGACGCAGCTCCAGGACCCGTACTTCACGCGGAACCTGGCCCTGTACCGGGCGCAGCTGACCGGGGACCTGGCCCGGGGCGGGCTCGCGGACGAGGCGGCGACGGCGGGGCACGGGGTGCTCGACCTGCTGGACCGGGTCCAGTCGTCCCGCATCCGCACGATGCTGGCGGGTGCGGTGGGGGTGCTCGCACAGAACGCGACGCCGGCGGTCAGGGACCTGATGGCTCGCCACGGGGAGGCGCGCCGGGGGACAACGGGTGCGACGGCTTCGTCGTCCTCCCGAAGCGCCGGACGGGCTTGATCCGGCACTCCGGCACTCCGGCACTCCGGCGCTCCGGCAGCGGGTGCGGGTTCCCTCCCCGCACGCCGGACGGGCTCGCAACACACACCCCCGGCTCCCCGTCGACGGCGCGGCACCCCTCCATCTCCGGGCGCCTCCCGGCAGGTCCGGCCCCCTTCGGCCCGTCCGGCGCCCGAGGACGCGGCGCGGGACGGCCCGCAGCCAGGCACCCACCGCACCTGGGGTCTTTCGTTTGGATCAGGCCGGATCAGGGAGCGGGAAAGACCCTAGCGGTCCAGGTGACCCGTGTCGTTCCACCGCTCCAGCGCCGGCCGGCCGTACGCCCAGCCCAGTACCGACAGCGACGTCGGATCGAGACGGATACGGGCGCCGAACGACAGGTCCTCCCCCAGCCACCGGGCCGCCAGCGCCCGCAGAATGTGGCCGTGGGCGAAGACCAGGACGTCGTGGTCCGCCGACCTCGCCCAGTCCACGATCTCGTCCGCACGGCCGGACACCTGGGACGTCGTCTCGCCCTCCGGGACCCCGTCCCGCCAGATCAGCCAGTCCGGCCGGCCGGCCCGGATCTGTGCCGGCGTCAGCCCTTCGTACGCGCCGTAGTCCCACTCCATCAGCGCGTCCCACGGCTCCGCCCGCTCCCCGAACCCCGCGATCGCGCAGGTCTCGGCCGCCCGGACGAGCGGACTGGTCCTGACCTCGACACCGGGCAGCCCCGCCCACGGCGCCCGGTGCAGACGCTCGCCGAGCAGCTTGGCACCCTCCCTGCCGGTGTCCAGCAGCGGAATGTCCGTCCTGCCGGTGTGATTGCCCCGCACCGACCACTGGGTCTGGCCGTGCCGGGCGAGCAGGATGCGCGGTGCCATGGGGGCTCTCCCTGGAACTGAGATCTCACGATCTGATAGGTCCCGGACGGCGGTGTCCGAATACAGCGACATACAGCGACGAGGGGCGCAATCCGGTCCCTGGCCCCGGTCGGGGCGTGGCCGATTCCTCCCGCTCCATCATCTCCCACGTGCCCGGAAGGCAACCTCCGGGGCCGTATCGACGTCCCTCCCAGCGCGGTCCCGGCCCCGGTCACTGGCCACGGTCACTGGCCCCGGTCACGGAAACGGGGCCGGGACCGCGGCCGGAAGCGGGGCCGGAACCGGGACCCCCACGGAATCCCGGCCGACGTCCGCCGTACGGTTGAATGCTTTTCGACCGCAGCATGAACATGGGGAGAGCCACCGGATGCAGCACGCCACCGCCGCGCCAGCAGCCGGCCACCGCCCCCGCTGGTGGACGGAGCTGCCGCTCATCGCGGTGGTGTACGCGCTGTACTCGGCGGGACGCCTGCTGGTACGCGGCGACGTGTCGACCGCCGTCGACCACGGGCTCGCCATCCTGCGCCTGGAGCAGTCGCTCTTCCTGAACGCCGAGCACCCCCTGAACCGCCTGCTGACGGCGAACCCGATGCTCGGGATACCCGCCGACTTCGCGTACGCCTCGCTGCACTACCTCGTCACCCCGGCGATCCTCATCTGGCTGTTCCGCCGACGGAAGGACGCCTACCGGGCCGCTCGCACCTGGCTGATGACCTCCACGCTCCTCGGGCTGATCGGCTTCACGCTGATGCCGACCTGCCCGCCCCGGCTCCTCGACGCCCGGTACGGCTTCGTCGACACGATGGCCCAGTACAGCTCGTACGGCTGGTGGGGCGCGGAGGCGAGCGCCCCGCGCGGCCTCGGCGCAATGACCAACCAGTACGCGGCGATGCCGAGCCTGCACGTCGGCTGGTCGGTGTGGTGCGGTGTCCTGCTGTGGCGGCACGGCCGTCACCCCTTCGTACGCGGCCTCGCCATCGCCTATCCCCTGCTGACCACGTTCGTGGTGATGGGCACCGCGAACCACTACTTCCTCGACGCCGTCGCGGGTGTCGCCGTGATGACGGCCGGAGCCCTCCTGACGAAGCCGGTGATCCGCCTCGCCGACCGTGTGAAGGGCCGGCTCCTGGCGGGGCTCGCCGCCGTACGCACGGCCGTGAACACCGGTAAGGCCCCGGATGTCAGTGCCGGATGCGAGACTTCCGCGGGTGAGCGAATACCCGGCCAGCGGACCCCCTCCGCAGATTCCACCGACACCGGCGCCCCGGCCGGCGACGACGCTGCGGCAGCGGCTCGCTGAGCTGCGCGGCCCGTCCGTCGCCCCCCACCCGCTCGACGCACGCGCGCTGGCCGCCCTCGCCGCCAACCCCGGCTGCAAGCGGCGCGCCCTGCTCGACGCGGCGGGGGTGAACAAGGCCGTGCTCGCCACGGCGCTCGGCTCGCCCGCGGCGTTCGGCCAGTCGCAGTTCGCGTTCATGCGGGGCAACGCGTTCGAGGCGAAGGTGAAGGCCGACGGCGGTACGGAACTGCTCCGCCTGCTGTACGAGCGCCTCGGCGGCGGCTGCGAGGCAGCCCCGCAGGAGGCACAGGTGCCCGATCTGACGGCCGCAGGGCCCGAGGGCCGCGCGGCGAGGACGGCGCTGGCCCTGCGGGAGGCGACGGCGGCGGGCGGCTGGGCCCTGCTCGACCATCCGATGCTGGCCCTGGAGGTGGCGGGTTCGCCCGCCTACCTGGAGCCGGACGCCGTGGTGGTGCACCCCGACGGCACCTGGACGGTCGTCGAGATCAAGTCCTTCCCCATGATCGACGGTTCGGCCGACGCGGCGAAGGTCGGTGCCGCGGCCCGGCAGTCCGCCGTCTACGTCCTGGCGCTGGAGCGGATCGCCGAGAAGACCGGGGGCGCCAGGGTCGGGCACCGGGTGCTGCTGGTCTGCCCGAAGGACTTCTCCAACCTGCCGACCGCCTCGGTCGTCGACGTCCGCAAGCAGCGGGCCGTCACCCGCCGCCAGCTGACCAGACTGACGCGCATCGAGGACATCGCCGCCACCCTGCCCGAGGGCACCACCTTCGACCCGGGGTGCTCGCCGCAGGAGCTCGGCCAGGCCGTCGAGTCGGTCGGCGCGGCGTACGCGCCGGAGTGCCTGGCGGCGTGCGAGCTGGCCTTCCACTGCCGGGAGAAGTCCCGGGTCCAGGGGGCGGTGGAGTCGCTGGGGCGCAGTGTCAGGGGCGAACTCGGCGGGCTCACGACGGTCGGCGCGGTGCTGGCCGCCGCCGCGGGCAAGGAGGGCGACCCGGCGGACCCGACGGTGGCCGCACTGCGCCGCGCCGCGGCCCTGCGCGCGGAAGCCCTGGAGGGCCGGGCGGTATGTCACTGATCACCACACTCGCCCGGCTGGAGGCGGTGGAGAACGGGCGCGCGCAGCCCCTGGCCACCGTGCGCCACCGCCATCTCACCGGCCGCCCGCTCGTCCTGGTGCCGCTCACCACCGCCGGTGAGGCGGGTGCCCCGCTCGGGGCCCTGGTGGGTACGGACCGGGAGGCGCCCCGGCTGCTGGCCGTGGCCCAGCCGCGCGACCGCGATCTGCGGTTCGCGTTCCTCGCCGAGCTGGCCGAGGCGGTGCTGCCGCACATCGAGTCGTACGCCGACGTCGTGGAACCGGCCGAGCGCAACGAGACCGATCCCGAGACCGGCAAGAAGGTCAAGGTCGAGGTCGAACTGTGCACGGAAGCCGCCCAGTTGATCGTGCCGAGCCATGCGGGCATCGACTTCGTACGCCTCCTGGGGCGCTCGATGCGCTTCCGGCGGACCGCGGAGGACGACCCGGACACCCCGTATCCGGCGCCCGCGCGGGTGCCCCTGCTGGGCCGCTGGCTGACGCACTACGCGGAGCGGGCCCGGGTGCCGGGCTCGTCCCTGCTGCTCGCCACCACCGATCTGCTGAACCGGCACTGGGCGACGGGCCAGAGCAGCCTGGAGGACCAGCATCTCGGCGCTCTGCTGGCCTGGATCGCACCGCCGGACGGCGGCTCGGGCGCCGATGCCGCCCTGCGCGCGGAGCTGGAGCGGGACAAGGAGGGCCAGTTGCTCTGCCCGCCCGCCGGACCGGCCACGGACCCGGCGTTCGACAACCGGCTGCTGGCCCCCGCCGTCGAGGCGTACGACCGGGCGCGTACGGCACTGGCATCCGCGGAGGACGGACTCTCCGCCGACGAGCGCCTGGCCGAACTGACACGTGCCGAGCGGCAGATCAGATCACTGCTGGCGAAGGTCATGCTGCCCACCTGGGACGCCGTGTGGCGGGGGCTCGACCTGCTGGAGGGCATGCCCGAGGGAGCCAGGGCCGAGGACCGCTGGACGCGGGACCGCTGGTCGTTCACCGGACACCGGGACCGGGTGCGGGCCGGGGAGCCTCCGCAGCCGCGCCGGGACGACGCGGTGACGGCCGCGCGGAAGCTGGCCTCCCGGGAGGCGGCCCAGGCCCAGCTCGACGCGCAGGAGGCGCTGGACGACCCGCTGGTGCTCGCCGGGCGCCGACTGTCGGGCGAGGCGTTCGTCGGGGAGGTGACGGACGTGGAGATGGCGTACACCGAGTCGAAGCGCCCCTCGCCGCGCCCGCTGGTCACGGTCCGCACGGATGAACACCCGCACCTCGGGGAGCGGACGAAGGTGTACCGCTCGCTGGACGGCAAACCGCAGACCGCGGAGTTCGTGGAGCAGATGCCCGCAGCGGACGAAGACGGGGAGGACGCGGAGGGCGGGGAGGACGGCCTCCTGCTGGTGCTGCGGATCACTGACCGGATGGGGCGGAGCAAGGAACCCGCACCGGGTTCCGTCCCCGAGCCGGGCGACCGGATCGTCTGGACGCTGTTCGAGCACGATCCTCGCGGCGGCCCGAAGCTGCCGGAGCCCGAGGAGACCCCCTGGACCCACGGCGGCCCGCCCGGAGCCGCCGCCGAACGGGCCGAACAGCCCGACCCCGTGACCGCGGAGGACCTGCTGTGACCTCGGAGAAGGCCACGTTCGACCCGGGCGCCGAGGCGACGCGGGCAACCGACCGGATCCTCCACGACACCCTGCACGGCACTTCACGCGGCATCGTGGTGGACTCGCCGCCGGGCGCCGGGAAATCGACCCTTGTGGTGCGCGCCGCCCTCGAACTTGCCTCTGCGGGCCGCCCGTTGATGGTGATCGCACAGACGAACGCCCAGGTCGACGATCTGGTCGTCCGGCTGGCCGAGAAGGCGCCGGAGCTGCCGGTGGGCCGTCTGCACAGCAACGACTCCGACCCGTACGACACAGTGCTCGACGGCCTGGACAACGTACGGAAGTCGGCGAAGGCGGCGGATCTCGCCGGGCTCGACATCGTCATCTCGACGGCCGCCAAGTGGGCCCACGTGAAAAACGTGGAGCCGTGGGGGCACGCGATCGTCGACGAGGCGTACCAGATGCGTTCGGACGCGCTGCTGGCCGTCGCGGGCCTCTTCGAACGGGCGCTGTTCGTCGGTGACCCGGGCCAGCTGGACCCGTTCTCGATCGTCGGCGCCGACCAGTGGGCGGGGCTGTCGTACGACCCGTCGGCGAGCGCGGTCACCACGCTGCTCGCCCACAACCCGCAGCTGCCGCAGCACCGGCTGCCCGTGTCCTGGCGGCTGCCGGCCTCGGCGGCGCCGCTCGTCTCGGACGCGTTCTACCCGTTCACGCCGTTCCGCAGCGGTACGGAGCGCGGGGAACGGCGCCTGGCCTTCGGGGTGCCGTCCGACGGTTCGGCGCCGGACCGGGTGCTCGACGAGGCGGCGGAGTCCGGCTGGGGGCTGCTGGAGCTTCCGGCCAGGCACACCCCGCGTACGGACCCGGAGGCGGTGCGGGCGGTGGCCCTGACCGTCCGTCGGCTGCTGGACCGGGGCGGGGCGGCGACGAGCGAGCGCTCACCGGATCCGGCCCCGGTGACGGCGGACCGGGTCGCGGTCGGCACGGCCCACCGCGACCAGGCGGCGGCGGTCAGGGCCGCACTGGCCGAACTGGGGGTCTCGGGCGTGGCCGTGGACACGGCGAACCGGCTGCAGGGCCGGGAGTTCGATGTGACGGTGGTCCTGCACCCGCTGTCGGGACGCCCGGACGCCACGGCCTTCCACCTGGAGACGGGCCGTCTCTGCGTCCTGGCCTCGCGCCATCGCCATGCCTGCATCGTGGTGTGCCGGGAGGGTGTCGAGGACCTGCTGGACGAGCACCCGTCGACCGAGCCTGTCCAGCTGGGCGTCACGGTCAAATTCCCGGACGGATGGGACGCGAATCACTCGGTGCTGGCACATCTCGCGGAACACCGGGTGCGCTGGCGGCCTTGACACGGCCTCGTCCTAACGAGAGGCCCTGGACCCGTCCCAGCCCTCTTGCGCCGGGTTGGACAATGGAGGGTGGCCACCTGGCCCGCCCGAAGGAGGAGCACCATGGCACAACCCGAGCGGAACGAGCGGCAGCGGATGCGTCCCGCTCCGCTGCTCTTCGAGCCGTCGGAGGCGGCAGCCGACCCCGAGCACTTCTTCGACCTCGACGCGATGGAGGACCCGAAGGAGCTGCTGGCGCGTGCCACGGAGCTCACGCACGCCTTCCGCGCGGCGGCCGACCGGGCCGTCGAGTTCCAGGCGGTGGCCGCCGCCCAGCTCGCCGATCCGCGCCGCTTCGACCGGCTCACGGCGGCGGATGTCGCGGAGCGCGCCGAGTGGACCGAGGACTACGCCAAGAAGATGATCGAGTTCGGCCGGTCGCTGCTCAGGAACGCGGGACCCTGACGGGCGCGGGGACCGCCCGGGTCACCGGGTACCGCAGCTGGCATATGCCCGGGCAAGATACTCCTGCGCCCCCCGTTCTGTCCCCGTTTCCGGCAACTCCCCGAATCGGCACCGTCACTCCTTGTAGACCTGTCCGCATGAGCGCATGGACGAAAGACGAATCGCCCCTCCCCGCCGCCGCAGGGGCCTCCCACCGCAACGTCGACATCTTCGCTCTGCTGCGGGACCAGCCGCGGCACCCGGCCGCCCAGGTGACCGCCGCGGGGGCCTCCTGGCTCGCCGGCGCCTCGGCGTATCCGCGCAGCACGCTCTCCCAGTGGCAGGCGCGTCCGGGTGCCCCCGGCGTCCTGCCGTGCGGGTCCGTCTTCGACGTGGTGAACGTGCCCGCGCTGTTCGGGCGGCGGATGCTGGAGCAGCTCTGGTCCAAGGGGCCGGGCTCCGGCCCGGTCGCCACGCACCGGGGCCGGACGCTGCTGTTCGCCGCCCCCGGTACGGCCCAGCGGCTGCCGTCGCTGCTCGACTGGGAGGAGTGGGGCACCGCGGGTCCCGGGCAGCCGGGAGCGCACCGGGGTTCCGTGCCGCCGCTGCTCTGCCACGGCGCGGGTGACGCGGTGACCGTGCCTCCCCTGGCCGGTGGTTCCGAGGGCACAGGACCCCGCTGGGTGGTGGCCCCCGACACCCCTGGCCCGTGGCTCCCCGGCCCCGACGTACTGCTGTGGGCGTGCGTACGGGTGGGCAGGTCACAGCCCTCCCCGGCCTCCGGGGATTCGATTTTTCCTCCTGCCGATCCGGGTGCTAATGTCTACGACGTCACCAGGCGCCGTTAGCTCAGTTGGTTAGAGCAGCTGACTCTTAATCAGCGGGTCCGGGGTTCGAGTCCCTGACGGCGCACAGACGAAGAAGGCCCCTCGCGAGAGCGAGGGGCCTTCTTCGTCTGTGCGCGAAGCCCTACGTACCCGTGGTGATCCGGACCGTCCAGGAGCCGGAAGGGGTCCGGCCCGCGACCTCGATCCTGGTGCGCTCGCCGGGCACGGTGTACGTCTCCCCCTCGCTCAGCGGCGCGTCGGCGAGCGGCGGGTAGACCGACCGGTCCCAGCAGGCGTCGGTGCCGGGATGGGTGTCCAGGACCTCGACGGGGCCGCCGCCCGACGGGGCCCCGTTGCGGATCCGGTAGATCAGGACGCCTTCGGTGCAGGTCGCCCCGTCGTTTCCGGTGGCGCTGCGGGCCTCGATGGCCAGGGCGCCGTTCTCGCCGGTCCTGATCACCGCGAGCCGTGTCCCGATGGTCCCACCGGGCGCGGGCGTGGCCGCGATGGGTTCCAGCGTGAGGTCGGCGCTGCCCTGCACGCATCTGACCTGGAGGTCGTCGAGCCAGCCGAGCTTCCACTTGTGCCAGCCGAACAGTTCGGGCGCGAGCCCGAACTGGCTGCCCATGACGTCCCAGTCACCGACGTAGGTGTCCCAGTCGCCCTTGCCGTCCGTGGGCCGGTGGTAGAGGTCCGCCAGGTCGAAGACGTGGCCGGTCTCGTGGGCGAGGACGTTCCGGTCGGGCGGGTGCTGTTCGAAGACGGTGACGACGCGCCTGATGTCCGTGCCGTCGGCCCGCAGCGGACGGTCGAAGTTGACGACCTTGGTGGCGTCGGAGTCGACACCGGGCGCGTCCGGGTCGGCGACCAGATAGACGATGTCGTACGCCGAGAAATCGACCGCGCCGTCGGCCGCGTCGATCGCGTCGCGCAGGTACGCGCTGCGCCGCCCCGAGTCCCAGTCCCGTTCTATCCCGTACCAGCTGGAGGGACGCGGCATCTCGGTCCACTGCTTCCGGGCGTGCGGGCGCAGGGTGAACTTCCCGTACGAGGCGCGCTCGAAGAAGCGGGTGGTGGAGGGGAAGTAGTCGGCGGTCAGCACGGCGGGGGTGACCGTGGGCCGGGAGTCCGGGAACGACAGGAAGATCATGACCGCGTCGAGCCCGCGGTCGGGGCGGGGGTAGGCGCCGTTCCAGGTGTCGAGGCCGAGCGAGTGGTGGGCTCCGGTCCTGGGCAGGGCGCACGGCCCCGCGTCGCCCGTGGCGGCCACTACGGGGCCTGCGACGAGGGAGGTGGCGGCGAGTGCCATGAGCGAGGTCAGAGCGGCGGCCAGGCCACGCAGACTCGGTCTCTCCACTCCCTCGGGTCTGCGCAGTCGCTGCACATCTACCTCCGGATGGGAAACACGGGATACCCCACCCACCCTGTGCCGGTCCGATGCCGTACGTCCTGTTGAGCTGCCCCACTCGGGTCAGGCGACCCATGACCGCGACCGGTTCACAGACAGTCACAATCGATCAATCCGACGAGGCCTCGAAACAGAACTGCACGGAAACGATCACTAGTGGGCAAACTGGATGGAAGGCAGAAGCAGGGGCCAGGCGGGTACGGACCGGCGGCGACGGCCGGCACGCTGGAACGGCCGACTCGCCACCCTCTATGCTTCACCACGCTTCCCCCCGTGGATACGGTCCCTGACAGAGGGACTCCACACGGTGGCCTGTCCCACACCTGTTCGCACGACGATCTGCACAGCGGGAGCAAGCGGTGAGCGGAACCTCCGAAGGGCCGGAGCCCCCGGCAGGCAGACCCCTCGGCACCGCGCGAGCCCCCGTCACGGAGCGTCATACGGCTGGAGCCGGACCGACCGAGCCGCACGACTACCGGGCCGCCTTCCAGGTCTCCGTCCTCGCCATGGCAGTCCTGGACCACGAGGGCCTCGTCGTCAGCGCGAACGACGCCCTCGCGGGGCTGCTCGGCACCGATTCCGGCACCCTGGCGACACAGCCGGCCGCCGGTCTCGTCGATCTCGCGTCCGACGACCGCACCTGGCACGCGTACCACGAGGTGCTGCACGGCCGGCGCTCCCGCTTCCGGTGCACCCGCAGGCTGAAGCACCCCGACGGACGCTCCCTGTGGGCGGAGATCACCGTCGTCCCGATGGACAGCTCGTCCACCGCCACCGGCGGCGTACTCCTGTCGGTCGCGGACATCAGCGACCGGCGCGAACTCCAGAAGCGGCTGCGCCATCTCCAGATGCACGACCCGGTGACCAGGCTGCCCAACCGGACCCTGTTCTTCGAACGGCTCTCGGCCGCCCTGGACACACCGCCGTACCAGGACGACTCACTGCCCCCGCACGGCAGGATCGGACTCTGCTACCTGGACCTGGACGGCTTCAAGGCGGTCAACGACACCATGGGGCACCGCATGGGCGACCGGCTCCTGGCCGCGGTCGCCGGCCGGCTCACCGACTGCGCCGAACGCGACGGCGCCGCCCGCAGCGGCAGCCATCTCGTGGCACGGCTCGGCGGGGACGAATTCGCCATCCTGGTCGAGGAGTCCACCGGCACCGCCCAGCTCACCGCCCTCGCGAACGCGGTGCTCGTCGCCCTCCAGCAGCCTTTCGACCTCGCCGGACAGCGGCTCTCCGTCTCCGCTTCGATCGGCGTCGTCGAACGCGCTTCGGCGGGCACCTCGCCCACCGGTCTGATGCAGGCCGCCGACACCACGCTGTACTGGGCGAAGGAGGACGGCAAGGCCCGCTGGACCCTCTTCGACCCCGAGCGCAACGCCCACCGGATGACCCGGCAGGCGCTCTCCTCCACCCTCCGGCCCGCCGTCGAGCGCGGCGAGTTCACCCTGGAGTACCAGCCGCTGGTCTGCATGGCCGACGGGACCGTACGCGGCGTGGAGGCGCTGGTGCGGTGGAATCACCCGCAGTTCGGTCTGCTGGCGCCGAATCGGTTCGTCTCGATCGCCGAGGAGGACGGCACGATCGTCCAGCTCGGCCGGTGGGTGCTGCGCACCGCGTGCCATCAGGCCCGGCGCTGGCAGCTCGACCATCCGGACGAGCCACCGCTGTTCATCAGCGTCAACGTGGCCGTGCGGCAGGTCTGGGACTCCGACCTGGTCGCCGATGTGGCGGAGATCCTCGCCGAGACCGGGCTCGATGCCGGGCTGCTGCAACTGGAGCTCACCGAGTCCGCCGTGATGGGCTCCGCGGGCCGTCCGCTGCGGGCACTCCAGGCGCTCAGCGACATGGGCGTACGGATCGCCATCGACGACTTCGGCACGGGCTACTCCAACCTCGCGTATCTGAGCCGGCTGCCCGTCTCCGTACTGAAGCTGGACGGCTCGTTCGTACACGGATTCCGCTACGACGACGGCGCCCATCCCAGCCCCGCCGACGAGACGATCGTCGAGGCGATGGTGCAACTGGCGCACCGGCTGGGCCTCACCGTCACCGCGGAGTGCGTGGAGACGGCGGGCCAGGCCGAACGGCTGCGCAGGATCGGCTGCGACACGGGGCAGGGGTGGCTGTACTCGCGTGCGGTGGCGCCCGAACACATCGACGCGCTGATCGGCGCGAAGGCGTCACGGGCCGGACGGGTCTGAACGTCCCGACCCGTCCGGCGCGTGGGAGCGCGAGGGCCGGGCGTCAGGAAGGCAGGCCGTACGCGTCCGCGATCAGCTCGTAGCTGCGCAGCCTCGCGTCCCCGCCGTGGGCGTTCGCCGTGATCATGAGTTCGTCAGCGCCCGTCAGCTCGGCCAGGTCGTCGAGGCCGGTACGGACCTCGTCCGCGGTCCCGTGGATGACGTTGGAGAGCCAGCCGTCGACGAACTCCCGCTCCATGGGGCTGAAGGCGTACGCTGCCGCGTCCTCCGGGCTCGGGATCAGCCCCGGGCGTCCGGTGCGCAGGCGGACCATCGACAGGGCGCCGGTCAGCACCTGGCGGCGGGCCTCGCGCTCCTCGTCGGCGGCGAGGGCGGAGACGCCGATCGCGGCGTAGGGGGCGTCCAGTACGGCGGACGGTCTGAACGACTCCCGGTAGAGGTCGAGCGCCGGAACGGTGTTCTGCGCCGAGAAGTGGTGCGCGAAGGCGAACGGCAGTCCGAGGACACCGGCCAGCCGGGCGCTGAAACCGGAGGAGCCGAGCAGCCAGACCGGCGGGCGGGCCGCGGACTGCACGCCGCCGGGCGCGGTCGCCTGCACGGGTCCGGGCACGGCGTGGATCCTGGCGTAGGGGTGCCCGTCCGGGAAGTCGTCGTCCAGGAACCGGACCAGCTCGGCCAGCTGCTCCGCAAACTCGTCGGCGCCCTCGTTCAGCCGCTCCGTACGGCGCAGGGCCGCGGCGGTCGCGCCGTCGGTGCCGGGCGCGCGGCCCAGTCCCAGATCGATGCGCCCGGGGGCCATGGCTTCCAGCGTGCCGAACTGCTCGGCGATCACGAGCGGCGCGTGGTTGGGCAGCATCACTCCGCCGGAACCGAGCCGGATGCGCTCGGTGTGCGCGGCGAGGTGGGCGAGGATCACGGCCGGGGACGAGGAGGCGACGCCCGGCATGGAGTGGTGCTCGGCGACCCAGAAGCGGTGGAACCCGCGGCGCTCGGTGAGCTTGGCGATGTCGACGCTGGTGCGCAGCGCCTGCGTCGCGGTGCGGCCCTGTCCCACGGTCACCAGATCGAGCACGGACAGCGGCACGGAGGCCGTTCCGGCCGCGGTGCCGCGAATCTGGTCGCCTCGGTTGTCGTCCACGTTTCGGCCTCTCCCGGTGATGCGTACGTAACGGAAGAAGCAACAGGAGGATGGCTCCGCTTATTCCCGGACCACGATGCCCCGGGTCTCGGTGATGCCCGGGGGCGGTGCGTGGACCGCGAAGAGGGCCCCCATCGCCGGTTCCCAGACCCGGCGGTCCACCAGCCGCAGGCCCTCCCAGACCGTCACCTGGTTCGCGGTGAGGACCGGCTTGCCGAGGAGTTCCTCCAGCTCGGTGATGTACGCCGCCGTGTGCAGGGCCGTGTGCGGCAGGAGCACCGCCTCGGCGTCCGGATGGTCCCCGGCGACGGCCAGCTCCTTCACCAGCCGCGCGTCCCACGCGCCCACCTCGGCGGCGGTGATGATCCCGCTGCCCCGGGTCGCGACCACCTCGACGCCCGAGGCCTCCAGGAAGCGGGCGAAGAGCGCGGCGATACCGTCCGGGTAGGTCGCGGCGACAGCCACCCGGGTCACCCCGATCTCCCGTACCGCGTGCGCGAAGGCGAAGGAGGTACTGGACGCCGGCAGCCCGGCCGCCCTGGCCAGGGTCGCGACCTGCTCGTGCGCACCCTCCCAGCCGTATGCGAAGCTCCCGCCGGTACAGGCCCAGACGAGTGCTTCGGCACCGGCCAGGCGCAGGTCCTCGGCACCCGCCGCGAGCCGCTCGGCGGAACCCAGCTCACGCATGGCCTCGACGTGGTGGACGTCCTCGCCGACGGCGGTGTGGAAGAGCGGCAGTCTGATGTCGCTGTCCAGCATGATCTCGATCCGCGGGTAGTCGTCCTCCGCGGAGTGGCCGGGGTAGAGAAGTCCGATGGTCGTCATGTCCAGCCTTCCTGTACGTCCGGAGCGCCGGGCGAGGCGAGCGGGCCGGCCTCCCGCCGGGCGCGTGACCCAGTCACCGGTGCCCTCGCCACTCACAAGTATTCCCCTGATGGGGGCATCGCGGCGGTCGCACGGAGGGTGACCGGGTGGCTCCGTTGACGGGGCGGGCTTCCGGTGCGAGCGTGGTGAGTGATGTCAGAGCCCGTGCTCCTCGTCCTGGACACCGACCCGTCACCGCGCCTCGGCCGGCTGACCGGGCGGGTGCGCGTCCGGTACACCGACGACCGGGGGCTGGCCGGGCACCTTCCCTCCGCGGACGCCCTGCTGGTGTGGGACTTCACCTCGGACGCGGTGCGCGGGGCCTGGCCGGGCGACGGCCCCCGCCCGCGCTGGGTGCACACCGCGAGCGCGGGGGTGGACCGGCTGCTCTGCCCCGCGCTGGCCGCGTCCGACACGGTCGTGACCAACGCGCGGGGCATCTTCGAACTGCCCGTCGCGGAGTACGTCGCGGGCCTGGTCCTCGCCTTCGCCAAGGACCTGCCGGGGACGCTGGAGCTCCAGCGGCTGCACCACTGGCGCCACCGCGAGGTCCGACAGCTCTCCGGCACCCGTGCCGTCGTCGTCGGGGCGGGCCCCATCGGCCGGGAGATCACCCGGCTGCTGCACGGCCTCGGCGTACGGGTGGCCCTGGTGGCACGGAGGGCCCGGCGCACCATCCACGGCATCGAGGACCTCGACCGGCTGGCGGCCCGCGCGGACTGGGTGATCTGCGCGGCGCCGCTGACGGAATCGACGTACGGAATGTTCGACGCCCGGTTCTTCGGTCTGCTCCAGCCCTCGGCCGTGTTCGTCAACGTGGGACGCGGCCCCATGGTCGTCGAGACCGATCTGGCGGACGCCCTGCGCAAGCGGTGGATCGCGGGCGCCGCACTCGATGTCTTCCAGGAGGAGCCGCTCGGGCCGGACAGCCCCCTGTGGGACGTCCGGGGCCTCGTCGTCTCGCCGCACATGAGCGGCGACACGGCGGGCTGGCGCGACCGGCTGGGCGAGCAGTTCGTGGACATGTACGAACGGTGGGCGGCCGGTGAGCCGCTTGTGAACGTGGTCGACAAGGAGCTGGGATACGTCCCCTCCGCCGACGGCGGCGACCGCCCGCCCGCACCCCGCGGCTCCTGACTGCCCGCCATATCCCGCGCGCCGTAAGCACATACGCCCCGCACACCCCCCGCACACGCCTCGTCGCACTCCGCCCGCGTCAGGGCACGGAACGGTCACTTTCCGGCCACTTTTGGGTTACATGGCGTCCAGTCCTGCAAAGACGTACGGGATCGGGCAGGCGCTCACCCTGTCCGGACTGTTCGACCCTCCAGGAGATTGCGAACCATGGCTGACTTCCCGAACCTGTCCCGCCGGGGTTTCCTCAACCGATCCGCGGCCGTGGGGGGATTGCTCGTCGTTCCCGGCCTGCTCACCGCGTGCAGCAAGACCGACGCCGGGTCGGTGCAGGGCGAAGGCGCCCTCGACAAGCTCCGTAAGCAGGGTTTCGTGCGGGTCGCGTACGCCAACGAGGCCCCGTACGGCTACCTGGAGGGCAAGGAGCTCAAGGGCGAGGCGCCCACGCTGCACCGCGAGGTATTCAAGGCACTCGGTGTCGACGAGCTGAAGCCCACGCTCTCCGAGTGGGACGGCCTGATTCCCGGACTCCAGGCCGGCAAGTACGACGTCGTCAGCGCGGGCATGGCGATCACGCCCGAGCGCTGCGCCAACGCCATATTCTCCGAGCCGGAGTTCATCTCCCCCACGGCCCTGATGGTGAAGAAGGGCAACCCGAGGAAGGTCACCGACCTGGCCTCCGCCAAGGCCGCCGGGATCACCGTCGGCGTGATGTCGGGTGCGGTCGAGGGCTCGTACGCCAAGGGCGCGGGCATCGCCGAGGACAGGATCAAGACGCTGCAGAAGCCACAGGACGGCGCCGACGCGGTCAAGGGCGGGCGCGTCGACGCCTTCCTGCTCACCGGCATCTCGCTGCGCTGGCTCGCCAGGACCAACCCGGACACCGAGGTCACCGAGGCGTTCCTGCCGGAGCTCGACGGGAAGAAGCAGTACTCCCCCGGCGGCGCGGTGTTCAACCAGGGCAACGGGGACCTGCGGGACGCCTTCAACCGCGAGCTCAAGAAGATCGTCTCGGACCGCTCGCGCTATGTGAGCCTGCTGGAGCCGTACGGCTTCGGGGCCACGGAGATTCCGCCCGCCACGCTGAAGACCGCCGAACTGTGCAAGGGCTGACGGGGGCGGACCACACCGTATGAGTGACTTCTTCTCCACTCTCCTCGATGAGTTCCCCCAGGTCAGGGCCGGACTGTGGGTGACGCTCCAGGCCACCGTGCTGGGAGCCCTGCTGGCCCTCGTCCTGTCCTTCGTCCTCGGCCTGATGGCCGGCAGCCGGCTGCTCCTGGTGCGGGGGGTCTCGCGGACCGTCGTCGAATTCTTCCGCGGCACCTCGCTCTACATCCAGCTCTTCTGGCTGTACTACGCGATGCCGCCCCTGACCGGCTACGAACTGACGCCACTGCTCTGCGGTGTCGTCGCCTTCGGCCTCAACTACGGCGCGTACGGCTCCGAAGTGGTGCGCGGCGCCATCAACTCCGTACCGCGAGGACAGTACGAGGCGGCTCTCGCGCTGAACCTCACCCCGTCCCGGCGGATGCGCAAGGTGATCCTTCCGCAGGCGTGGGTACAGATGATCCCCTCCTTCACCAACCTGCTGATCCAGCTGCTGAAGTGCACCCCTCTGCTGTGGCTGATCTCCGCCGCCGATCTGATGACGGTGATCCAGCAGGTGCGGGACCGCACCGGTGAGACCCTCACCGCCTATCTGACACTGCTGGCCGCCTACTTCGTGCTGGCTTACGCGCTGACCCTGCTCATGAACCTGCTGGAACGGGCCGCCAAGCGGCGGCTCGGTCTGGACACCGGAGCCAAGAGCCTGTTCAAGAGCCGCACCGCGACCACCACCGTCACGGGAGGCACCGCGTGAACGGCTTCGACTGGAACGCCGCCGGGGAAGCCCTGCCCCTGCTGCTCGAAGGATTCCGGGTCACCCTGCTCGCCACCGTGCTCGGCACGCTCGTGGCCGCGGTCCTCGGGCTGGCCATCGCGGTCGCCGGACGTGCTCCGAGCAAGCTCGTCACCGTGCCGGTGAAGGCGGTGATGGAGTTCGTCCGCGCCACCCCGCTGCTGGTCCAGCTCGTCGGCGCGGCGGCCGTCTTCAGCTCCGTGGAGCCGCTGACCATCGGCATCGTGGTGCTGGGCGTCCACTACGCCACGTACACCTCCGAGGTGTACCGCGCCGGGATCGACGGTGTGCCGAAGGGCCAGTGGGAGGCCGCGCGGGCGCTCTCCCTGCCGGTCCGGCGGACCTGGCAGGCCGTGATCCTGCCGCAGGCGGTACGCAATGTGCTGCCCGCACTCGGCAACTACGCCATCTCGATGTTCAAGGAGACGCCCTTCCTGGCCGTGATCACGGTGCAGGAGATGGTCTTCGAGGCCCGGAAGTACGGGTCCGAACACTTCGCGTACACGGAGGCGTTCACGCTCGCCGGCCTGGTCTTCCTGGTCGCGAGCTACCCCACCTCGCTACTGATGAGAAAGCTGGAGAAGCGCCTTGGCCACTGAATCTGCCCCCCTGAAGGAGCCCGCGGACGCGGCCCCGGGCCAGGCGACGACCGGCGTCGAGCCGCTGGTCCGCTTCGACCGGGTCGTGAAGCGGTACGGCGACCACGTGGTCCTGGACGAGCTGGACTTCACCGTGCGGCGCGGTGAGCACGTCACCCTGATCGGTCCGAGCGGCTCCGGCAAGACGACGATCCTGCGGCTGCTGATGACACTGGAGAAGGTCAGCGACGGGGTGATCTGGGTCGACGGTTCACCGCTGTCGCACGTACGCGCCCCGGACGGCTCCCTGAAGCCGGCGGGCGAGAAGCGGCTGCGGGAGTCCCGGAAGAAGATCGGGATGGTCTTCCAGCAGTTCAACCTCTTCCCCAACATGAAGGTGCTCCAGAACATCACCGAGGCGCCGATCAGCGTGCTGGGCATGGACCGCGACAAGGCGGAGGCCAGGGCCCGGGAACTGCTCGACCTGGTCGGGCTCTCGGAGAAGACCGACGCACACCCCTCCCAGCTCTCCGGCGGCCAGCAGCAGCGGGTGGCCATCGCCCGGGCACTCGCGATGGAGCCGGAGATCCTGCTCCTCGACGAGGTGACGTCGGCACTGGACCCGGAGCTGGTGGCGGGCGTACTGGATCTGCTGTCGGACATCGCCAGAACCACCGACATCACGATGCTCTGCGTGACCCATGAGATGAACTTCGCGCGGGACGTCTCGAAGAAGGTGCTGATGTTCGACGCCGGACGGGTCGTGGAGTCCGGATCTCCGGAAAAAATCTTCACCGCGCCGGAGCACGAACGTACGCGCGAGTTCCTCAACGCGGTGCTGTGACCACGCTGTTGATGTACCGACAATGACAGGGGCATATGCCATGCGGGTGCGCCCCAGCTGACAGGGCCGGGGCGCCCCCATCAAGTCGTCAACAGCACCCCCTTTCGGGGGTCTTGAGGGCTATCGTGGGTCGAAAGCTCGCGGTCACAACCTGGTAGGGGGACACCGTGGCGTTGAAGCCCGAACCGACCGCGCCGTTCCACTCGGTGCAGTACGCCCTACGCGTACTCGAAACGGTCTCCAAGCACGGCACCGGTGTGACCGACGTACAGATCGCCCGCGAGACGGGGCTGCCCACGGGGCACCTCGCCTCCCTGCTCCTGACGCTGCGCCGCGAGGGGTACGTCGAGCAGATCACCGACGGCGCGTACGTCATCGGCTCCTCGCTCCTCCTGCTCGGCTCCGGCGCGGCCCGCCGGCAGGCCCTGGAGGACAGGCTCCAGCTGACCCTGATGCAGCTGCGTGACTCCGTCGACGCCGCGGTCTACCTCAGCAGGTACGTCGACGGCGAGATCCGGGTCACGCAGGTGGCGGCCGGGCCCGGCACGCCCGCGGTCAACGAGTGGGTGGACTTCCGGTCGGCGGCGCACGCCAGCGCGATCGGGAAGTGCCTGCTGACGCAGCTCGACCAGAACGGGCGGCGCGACCACATCTCCCGGCACAAGACGGCACGGCTCACCTCGCGGACGATCACCAGCGAGAAGGTCCTCTTCTCCAGGCTGGACAGCCAGCCCGCGACGGTCCCGATGCTGGACCTCCAGGAGTACGCGCTGGGCACGGTCTGCGCGGCGGTGCCGCTGACCGCCGGGGCATCGGCGGGCTGCCTGGCTCTCTCGCTGCCGATCGAGGACGCGCACCGGCTGCGGTCGGCGGCGGACACCCTGAACCGGCGGGCGGCTCCCGTACTGCTGTCACTGGCGCTCTAGGTCCTGTCTGGAGTTCCCCCGCGGCGTCGCGGCGTCCGGCACCGCCGCCTCCGGCGTTGTCGTCAGTCGCGAGGGCTCCGCCATCGCTCCCTCCTCCGCCTTGGATTCGACGGCACCGGACGCCGCTCCCTCTCCCGCGCTGGAACTCCAGACAGGACCTAGAAGCCGGACGGCCCGGCATTCACGGGCAATCCGGGCGTGGAGCCGGGGGCGGCCGAGGCATGTCGTCAGCACTGCCGAAGAGCAGGTATTATTTTCGAGTCACCAGGCGCCGTTAGCTCAGTTGGTTAGAGCAGCTGACTCTTAATCAGCGGGTCCGGGGTTCGAGTCCCTGACGGCGCACAGACAACGCGGTGGGCGGTTTCCGAAGTACCGGAGACCGCCCACCGCGTTTTTGCCGCCGCGGAATCCATACAGATGTCTTACACAGGCGTAATGGGCGGGCGTCCCATACGCTCGTATGGCCCCCTGGTAAGACGCACCCGAACCGGAGCGGTGCTGCTGCTGCGGGCGGGAATGGTGCCGGCCCGGTGCCGCTGCGGCGCGACGGGCGAGCGGGCGGCACACGCGTAACGGCGGCATACGCGAAACGGCGGCCCCCGCCCGGGCCGCCGCCGTACCACTGGGCTGACCGGACGTCAGAACCGCACGTCCGAGCAGGCGTAGAAAGCGTTGCCGGTGTCCGCGACGTTCCAGACGGCGAGGATGATGTGCTTACCGGACTTCAGGGTGGGGATGGTGCCCTGATGGGTCAGCGTCGACGGGGGCTGCTGGTTCCCGTACGGCACGCTCATGAACGGCTGCGACTCCAGCGCTGCCCGGGTGAGCGGCTGGCTGGAGTTCCAGCCGTTCTTGGTGATGTAGTACCGGAAGTCGCTGGTGGAGTGCCGGGCCGTGAACTGCCAGCGGAAGCTGTAGCCCTGGCCGCCGGTGACCTTGGTCGCCGGCCAGTTGCCGCCGCGCGGGTCGTCCAGCGCCGCGAAGCCGGCGTTTCCGGCCGAGCAGATCTTGCCGTCCGCCGGACCGGCCGCCGGGAAGCCCTTGGGGCCCTCGACGCTCTGCGGTTCCCACTGGATGGCGCCGCAGCCGGTCACCGTGCCGTTGGCACAGAGTTTCTGACGGCTGATCGGGGAGTCGGTGTAGCCGTGACTGCTGGCGCTGCCGGTCGCGAACATCGACGCGCCCGCTATCACCAGGCCGATCACGGCCGCGCTTGCCCTTTTCCGCATGCTGCTGCTCCTCAAGAACGTGGGGGAGGTTCCATGAGCTCTGCTCTGCGCGCGTGTTGTGCGGTCTAGACCAAGTCCTAGGTTATGGACGCAGCATGAACATGTCCAGACCAATGAGCGGCCGATTCCGGTTCACCCGCGGGAGCCCCAAAATGGCTCTCAGGAACCTTCGGAGCCGCTGCGACCGGTGTAGAAGGCCACCGTCAGGTCCTTCACCAGCGCCTTTCGCTCGTAGTCGTCGAGCTCCACGATGCCGCGCGAGGTGAGCCGGTGCACCGTGTCGTCGACGGCGTCGACCACGGACGTCAGCACACTGTCCCGGTGCCTCGCGTCGATCGCGGCGATCCGGCGCCGCTGCATCGCGGCGGCGACCTCGGGGGCGTACTCGATGCCGGTCGGCTGCGCCGAGTACACGTCGATGCCCACGGGTTCGCAGTCCGCCTTCAGCATCCGGGTCAGCGCGTCGCCGACGGCCTCGGCGTTACGGAGGGTGTGGGCGTCCTCGTTGAAGGCGTCGGCCGGCAGCTGGGAGAGGACGCGTGCCATCGCGGCCTCGACCTGCTCACGCAGATACTCCTCGTGGTCGGCGACGCCGAGGGTGGCCCGCACGGTGTCCTTGATCCGCCAGACGACGAGAACGACCACGCGCAGCGCGGTGCCGTTCGCGTCGACGGAGGGCAGGGGTTCACTGCGCCAGTGCCGCAGCCGCACGTCCACGCGGCGGCGCAGCAGGAGCGGGGAGACCCAGACCAGGCCGGTGCGACGGACACTCCCCCGGTAGTCGCCGAACAGGGTCAGCACCCAGGCGTATCCGACCCGGCCCCGGCCGAGACCGCCGAGCGCGAACAGGACCACCGTCACCAGGAACGTCAGGAGCACCCACGCCCCGATGCCGACGCCGTCGTACGGGCGCGAGCCGATCCCGATGCGGTCGAGCGCGGCGGCGGGCAGCGCCCCTGACCACCAGAGGGTGGCGAGCCCGGCCACGGTCCCGGCCGCCCCCGTGAGCAGCGCGGCCCAGCCGGGCAGGGCGGGTCCGGGCCGCTCGGACAGCCGGGGGTCGCCGAGCGGCGCGGGCCTGGTCGACGGCTGCGCCTGACTCTGCGGCGAGCGCGGCAGGGGCGGACGCCGTACGGGCCGGGGACGACGGGTCACGAAGGCGGGCAGCGCACTCGGATCACCGGGCTCGGGACGACCCGTACCGGTGTCCCGCACGTCATGCGTGTCACGGGATTCCTGTGCGTCGCGTGTGTTCTGCGCGCCGCGTGTGATCTGTGCGTCACGGTCGTCGCGGAAGAGCAGGTGTACCGGGATGGAGGCCGTGGACTCGTTGGCGATGACGGAGTGCCGCCGCCCGGTGTCCCACCAGCTGTCGGCGTCGACGGCCGTGCCCCTGGCCCCCGGCCCGGGCCCCGGCACGACGACCGGCCCGGAGGCGTGGCCGGCGTCGGCCCAACCGTGCGGCAGGACACCGCCGCCCGCCACGGAGGCACCGTCGGACCCCCGGACCGGGACCGAGGCGGACGCCCCGACGACGGCGTCCGCCGGGACGAGGTCGAGCACCAGATCCACCTCGGTGACGGCGCCGGGCGCGTCCGGCACCTCACGCGCCCCGGCCACGGCGTCCGCCACCTGCCCGTCCCGCTCGCCCATGTCCGAGGCCGGAGCCGGAGCCGGAGCCGGAGCCGGAGCCGGAGCGGCCCCGGTCATGGTCTCGATCGTGGTCCCGGTCTCGGTCCCGGTCTCGGTCATGGTCTCGGTACTCGCGGCGGGGATTGCGCCCGCGTCCTCGTGTCCGTTCACCGGTTGCCCTGCCTTTCCGTTCTCCGGGAATCCGGAGCTGTCCACACCATGGGTCGCATACCCGCCTCCGTCATGTCCGTGCCGTCACCCGAAGAGCCGCCGCCAGGTGTGCGGGCCCGGATAGCCGTCGGCCTCGCTGCCGCGCCAGCCCAGGGACCGCTGATACGCCTCGACGTTGCGGCGGTCCGCCTCTGTCCACCGGGGGCCCGGGCCCGACACGTAGTGCCTGCCGTAGCCCTTCCTCACCAACTGTGTGCCGAGCCGTGCGACATGACTGTTGGACTGACCCGGCTTGAAATGGCCGCGGCCCGGGAAGGGCGAGACCGTATTGGGGCTGCCGCCCGTACCGGCGGCCGGAATGCCGCGTCCCGTGCCGCCGGTCAGATGACGCCAGGTCTGGGGGCCGGGGATGCCGTCGGCCTCCTTGCCCCGCCAGCCCTGGGCCATCTGGAACGCCTGGGTCGCCCGCCGGTCCGCCTCGCCCCAGTCCGGGCCGGGCCCCTGCGAGTAGAACCGCTTTCCGCCCCGCGCCACGAGCATCCTGCCGAGCTGGGTGACGTACTTGTTGCTCGCACCGGGCCCGAACCGCCCGGCCCCGGGGTAGGGCGTCGAGAAGCTGCTGCCGCTCGCCCCGCCCGTGAGGCCCCGGTAGCGGTAGGCCACGTACCGGTCGGAGTTGTTCCAGTACGCCATGGGCGTCGCCTGCTTGCGGGTGCGGGGACGGGCCTGTTCGTAGGCCGTGTAGTGACTGTGCCGGTAGTCGGTCCAGCCACCGAAGATCGTGACGTGCGAGCCCTTGTTCGGGTCCCCCGGATTGTGGAAGAGCAGGATGTCGCCGGGCTGCAGATCCTCCCGGGCGATCCGTGTCCCGTACTGGTCGAGGCTGCCCGTCCACTCGTTGCGCCCCAGGTTCCACGCCATCGAGACGAAGCCCGAACAGTCCTGGCGGTAGCCGTCCGACCAGTACTTCTCCATGCTGTACGGGACCTTCGCGGAGACCCACACCTTGGCCCGGTTGATGATGTCGGCCCGCGTGGTCGCCCGGAACGTCGGAGCCGAGGGCGGCCCCGAGGCACCCACCCCCTGCAGTGGACCTTTCTCGCCCTGTGGGGTCGCCGGTTCCGGGTCGGCCGGCGCGTCCGTCCGGGCGGGCCCCGTGGCGTGTCCCGTGGCGGTCGCCGCCTCGGCGGCCCCGCTGGACAGGACCACTCCGGCGGCGGTCACCAGCACCAGCGCCCGGCGTGCGCCGTGCGCCGCCGGATGTCCGCCGTGCCGCGTCGGCACGGCCCTGGCCGCGGCACGGCGCTGCGCGGCACACCCCGCACAGGTGCAGTCGACAGCGGGTTCGTACTCCTCGAAGACCGGCACAGTCATGCGATTCCCCTCCGCACTCGTCAAGATCTTTGGGCGCATCTGCAACGGGCGTCAGTGTCTCAACTCTCCTGACATATCGCATTTTGACGGATCAAATCAAAAAAACGACCATCCCACAGGACGCGGCGCGGCGGAATTGGTCAGGGGCACGGCCTCCCATCCGGTAGAGTTCTCCAGGTCAGCAGGCGCCGTTAGCTCAGTTGGTTAGAGCAGCTGACTCTTAATCAGCGGGTCCGGGGTTCGAGTCCCTGACGGCGCACGCAAAGACAAGGCCCCCTCACCGAGCGTGAGGGGGCCTTGTTCGTGCGCGCGGGAGTTCACACGCACCCCCGCGCGCCCCTCCCCCTTACCCCCCTACACCCGACCAACCCGTACATACGCCCGATAAACACCGCGTTCCGCCCTTGTGATCACCCGACAAGCCGGACAACAACACCGTTGCGTTTACGTCCGCGAGCGGCTCGCAAGTCCGTGCTCGAAGAACGTGACAGTGGTGTGGACGGTGTAGTTCTGGCTGGTCGTGGGGTGTTGTCCGGCGTTCGGGCCGTACTTGCTGGTGGGGTTCTTTCGGGTGCGGGCCTTGACGCGGTGCCGGTGGCGGGCGGGGTGCAGGGCGTCGAGGACGGCCCGGCCGATGGTGCCGACGAGGTCGGCGGGTCCCGTCGGGGGCAGGATCGCGGTCGCGGTGGTCACGGTGTCGCCGGCGGTGGTCTGCAGGACGGTGAAGCTGATGCGGTCCATGTCCAGGCCGGGCCGGGTGCAGGCGGTGTCGGAAGCGGCACGGATCAGGGCCTGGTAGGTGGTGAGCAGGGCGTAGACCTCCTGGTCGAGGCCGGTCAGGCTGCGGGAGCGCAGGACACGGCCGTCCAGCATCGTTGCCTTGATCGAGAAGTACGTCGTCTCCGACTGCCACCGCTCGTGGTAGAGATCCACGAGCCTGGCAGCTGGGTGGGCGGCCGGGTCGAGGAGAGTGGTGAGCAGGCGCCACTGCTCGGTGCGGACGGTGCCATCGGCCAGGGTCACGGTGACGGACGCCTCGATGACGCGGACGGTCAGCATGACGGGCAGGACGCCGTAGCCGATCCGGGCCAGGTAGGAGCCGTCGTCCAGGTGCCGGAAGGGGGTGGGTATGCGGCGGGCGGAGGAGCGCACCAGGAACTGGGCGCCGGTGGCCTGGACGTCCCGGGCGAACTCGTTCGCGTCGAAGCCGGCATCGGCCAGCAGGAGCATCGTGCGGTCCAGCACACTCAACAGGCGTCCCGCGTAGGTGAGTTCGCCGTCACTCTCGGGGCCGAACGCGGCGGCCAGCACGGCACGGGTGCCACACTCGACCAGGACCACGAGTCGTAGCAGCGGGTAGCCGAACTCCACGCTCTCGCCCGCCCGCTTGGGATAGCGCCAGGTGAGCGCCTCCTCATCGGGCACGTGCAGCAAGGTGCCGTCCACGGCCACGGTCCGAAGCCCCCGATAGAACGAGCCGGCCTGCCCGAGGTGGGCGACGGGTCCGGCGAGGATCTCGAACAGCCGCCGCAGCGGTGCCGCTCCTATCCGCCGTCGGGCCCGGGACAGCGAGGAGACCGCCGGACGCACCAACGGCAGTCCCTCCAGCCCCGCCGTCAGCTTGCCCCACACGCCCCGATAGGAACAGTCCTCGAACAGGGCCAGCGCGAGGACGAAATAGACCACCACCCGGGACGGCAGCAGCCGCAGCCGCTTCTCACGTGACCCTGTCTCATCGATCACCGCGTCCACCAGTACGAAGTCCACGATCTGGGTCAGCTCGCCCAAGTGGCCGGGCGCGTACACACCCCCGGCCGCCTCGACCGTGCGCGTGATGACAGACTTCTCCTGCAACGGGACTCCCGATGATCTTCTTGCTCGACACAAGCTGATCTATCAGGACGTCCCGTTGCGTCATTCAACAGGGCTTGACCTGCGACTCAAAACCCAAACGCAACGGCGTTGAGCCGGACAACCTGTTATCTGGCCGTCGGGCTCCAAGGCGGGCGCCGTGCCCGGACAGTTGGGCAGCGGAACATGAGATGCCGGTTGCTTTCACCGCGGGGTGGGGGTCCCGCTCACGGACGAACACCGAGAGGGCATCATGCAACCGGCAGCACTCCTTTCCATGTCTGTGGAAAAGTGACCCGCCACTGTGTGCGTGCGCGGTGATCCGGGGGGGCTCCACCGCCCACGACTGACCGACCAATCACGCACTGACCCTGCGTGCGGGGGGATGACCCATGACGTCGACGCCGCCAGGCGCCCGGCAGGACAACGACTCTTCCCGGACCACCCAGCTACGGATACCGTCGCAGCTGCGGACCGGGCAGCGACGGCGCCAGACGAACAAGGCGCTGCCGCGATACGACTACGAGCACTACAGCCGGCTGGCGGGTCCCCTGACCCAGCCCGAACCCGGCCGGCCCTACACGGTCCGCTACCGCTCCCTGCTCTCGCAGGAGCCGCACCGCCTCAGGGCCGCCCTGCTCCTCGGCGCGGCTCCTCTCGTCTCCCTCGGCCTCTTCGCCTGGCTGATGCAGCCGGCGCACTGGACGGAACGCGACCCGAACCTCAAGAACGACACGCTGCTGATCCTCGACATCGTCATGCTGGTCTCGATCGGTCTGATCGAGCTCTTCCGCACGATGAACGTCCTCTCCAACGCGCACGCGACACTCGTGGCCCGTGACCCGGTCCCGGTGGTGCCGGAGACCGGCACCAAGGTCGCCTTCCTCACCTCCTTCGTGCCGGGCAAGGAGCCCCTGGAGATGGTGACGAAGACGCTGGAGGCGGCGGTACGCATCCGGCACCGCGGACTCATGCACGTCTGGCTGCTCGACGAGGGCGACGACCCCGCGGTCAAGGAGGTGTGCGCCCGGCTCGGTGTGCACCATTTCTCCCGCAAGGGTGTCGCGCGCTGGAACCAGGCCACGGGCCCACACCGCGCGAAGACGAAACACGGCAACTACAACGCCTGGCTCGACGCCCACGGCGGGGACTACGACTTCTTCGCCTCGGTCGACACCGACCACGTACCGCTGCCCAACTACCTGGAGCGGATGCTCGGCTACTTCCGCGACCCGGACATCGGCTTCGTCATCGGCCCTCAGGTCTACGGCAACTACGACACGTTCGTCACGAAGGCCGCCGAGTCGCAGCAGTTCCTCTTCCACGCGCTGATCCAGCGCGCCGGCAACCGCTACGGTGCCCCGATGTTCGTCGGCACGAGCAACGCCGTACGGATCTCGACCCTCAAGCAGATCGGCGGTCTGTACGACTCGATCACCGAGGACATGGCCACCGGCTTCGAGATCCACCGCGCCCGCAACCCGCTGACCGGCAAGAAGTGGCGCTCGGTCTACACGCCGGACGTGCTGGCCGTCGGCGAGGGACCCACCGCCTGGACGGACTTCTTCACCCAGCAGCTCCGCTGGTCGCGCGGGACCTACGAGACGATCCTCAAGCAGTACTGGAAGGGCTGGTTCTCGCTCCCCGCGGGCAAGCTCTTCAACTACACGATGATGATCATCTTCTATCCGATGTCGGCGATGAACTGGATACTCGCCGCGCTGAGCTGCGCGCTGTTCCTCGGCATGGGCGCCTCGGGTGTGCAGATCGACCCGACGATCTGGATGATGCTCTACGGCAACGCCTCCGCGCTCCAGATCGGTCTCTACATCTGGAACCGCCGCCACAACGTCTCGCCCCACGAGCCCGAGGGCTCCGGCGGACTCGCCGGGATGATGATGTCGGCGCTCTCGGCACCGATCTACGCACGCTCCCTGATGGATGCCGTCCTGCGCCGCAAGAGCTCGTTCGTGGTGACGCCCAAGGGCGACTCGTCGAGCCCGGACACCCTCTTCGGCACCTTCCGCATCCACCTCTTCTTCCTTCTCGTCTTCGGCGGCTCCATCGTCGCGTCCTTCTTCCTGGGCCACAGCCATCCCGCGATGCTGACGTGGGCCTGCCTCGCCCTGCTGATCACGGCGGCGCCGATCCTGGGCTGGCGGTACACCGTGCGCGCCGAGAGGAAGAAGCGCCGCGCGGGGCCCCAGCCTCCGCCGCGGCCACAGCCGGAGCCGTCGCGGAGGCCAGGCCCGGCCGACAACGAACAGACCATGCAGATCGCCCTTGGGAGACGTGAGAAATGAAGTACCGCCCGAGCCGCCGTACCCGCCGACTGGCGATCAGCACGGCGGTGGTTCTCGCGCTCGCGGGGGCGAACGGACCGTGGCTGTACCGCTTCGGGACCGAGCGCTACCACGCGTACGAGATCAACACCGCCGAGTACAAGGCCGCGAACGGCCACTGGGACTACCTCGACGTCCCCGCCGAGTTCCGGATCAACACGATCCACGCGGCGCTGCTGCACACCGGCAAGGTGCTGCTCGTCGCGGGCTCGGGCAACAACCAGAAGAACTTCGACGCGAAGAGCTTCCGGTCGGTGCTGTGGGACCCGGAGACGAACGGGTTCAAGAACATACCCACGCCCAAGGACATGTTCTGCTCGGGCCACACCCAACTGCCGGACGGAAAACTCCTGATAGCCGGCGGCACCAAGCGGTACGAGAAGCTGGAGGGCGACGTCACCAAGGCCGGCGGCCTGATGATCGTCCAGAACGAGGACCCGGACCAGCCCATCACCCTGCCGGCCGGCACACGGTTCACGGGCAAGGAGAACGGGAAGACGTTCGTCTCCAAGGACCCGGTGCTGGTCGAGAAGGCCACGAAGATCTTCGACAAGCAGACCGGGGCCTTCGTACGCAACGAGCCCGGCCGCGGACGGATCTACGTCGAGGCCCGGAAGTCCGGCATGAAGTACGAGACGGGCACCGAGGACAACTACCGGATCGCCGGTCTCTCCGGCTCCGACACCCGTAACGTGTACGGGATCGCGCAGAAGCTCGCCCTGGACAAGAAGGACTTCCAGGGCATCAAGGAAGCCTACGAGTTCGACCCGGTCGCGGAGAAGTACATCACCGTCGACCCGATGAACGAGGCGCGCTGGTATCCCACGCTGACCACGCTGAAGGACGGCAAGGTCCTCGCCCTCTCCGGCCTGGACGAGATCGGGCAGATCGTGCCCGGCAAGGACGAGATCTACGACCCCGAGACGAAGAAGTGGGAGTACACCGGCGTCGTCCGGAAGTTCCCCACCTACCCGGCGGTCTTCCTGCTCAACGACGGCAAGCTCTTCTACTCCGGCTCCAACGCCGGGTACGGACCCGCGAGCATGGGCCGGGCGCCCGGCGTCTGGGACCTGGGGACGAACACGTTCAAGAAGATCCCCGGGCTCAGCGACCCGGACAAGATGGAGACCTCGGCGACCGTACGGCTGCCCCCCGCCCAGGACGAGAAGTTCATGGTCATCGGCGGGGGCGGGGTCGGCGAGTCCGAGAAGTCGAGCGAGAGGTCCCGGCTGGTGGATCTCGGGCAGCCGAAGCCGCGGTTCGTGGACGGCGCTGCGCTGTCGGACGGCACGCGCTATCCGAGCGCCTCACTGCTGCCGGACGACTCCCTGCTCGTCACCGGCGGCTCCGAGGACTACCGCGGGCGCGGGGGCTCCGATGTGCTCCAGGCACGGCTGTACGACGCGAAGTCGGACACGTACAAGCGGGTGGCCGACCCCGCGGTCGGCCGCAACTACCACTCGGGCTCGGTGCTGCTGCCGGACGGCCGGGTCATGATCTTCGGCTCCGACTCCCTGTACGCGGACCGGGACAACACCCGGCCGGGTACGTTCGAGCAGCGCATCGAGATCTACACCCCGCCGTATCTGTACCGCGGGAGCCGGCCGGAGCTGACGGGCGGTCCGAAGCGGATCGCGCGGGGCGGCACGGGGACGTTCGAGAGCCCGCAGGCCTCGTCCCTGACGTCGGCGAAGCTGATGCGGCCGAGCGCGGTCACGCATGTCACGGACACGGACCAGCGCACGGTAGCGCTGGACCTGAAGACCTCGGCGGACGGGGTCACGGTGACGGTGCCCAGGAACCGGGCGCTGGTTCCTTCGGGCTGGTACATGCTGTTCGTCACGGACGACCGGGGCACGCCGTCGGAGGGGACGTGGGTGGAGGTGCCGTAGGCACCGGGGCCGTCCGGTGGCCGTTGCGCCCTCGAACGCCGGGCGGGCTCGACGTGGCCGGGGCCCGCTCAGCCACGACCCGGCCCGTCCGGCGCTTGAGGACACACCGTGCGCCGGTGACCGGGCGCCTCAGCCGCCCGCCAGGCCCAGGGCGTACTCCGGCCACCACTCACCCGCGTTCGGGCCGCCCCTGCAGGCGCCGTCCGATTCGCCGGGGCGCTTGATCCAGAGATAGGCGTCGACCAGTTCGTCACCGGTCTCCGTCGTCGGGGTCTCGCCCAGCGCACGCCCCGGCGGGTTGCACCAGTTCTCCGCGGGGTCGCCGCCGTCGTAGGGGCCGTTCCCGTTGCGGCTGGTGTCGATCACGAACGGCTTGCTGCCGACCTTCGCCGACAGCCGCTTCCCGAAGTCCGTACTGGCCGCCGTGGTCTGGAAGTTGGACACATTGACCGCGAAGCCGTCCGCGTCCCCCACGCCCGCCCGCTGGAGCGGCTCGAACAGCGCGTCCGGGCTCTGCCAGCCCGCGTTGCCCGCATCGACGTACACCGTCGTCCCGGGCTGCCGCTTCAACCGCTGCACCGCGCCCTTGAGCAGGTCGTAGCGCTCCTCGTGGAACTCCTGCGGTGTGCAGCCGTCCACCAGGTGCAGCAGCGCGTCCGGCTCCAGGATCACCGTGGTCCGGCGGTCCCCGATGCCCTTGGCGACGCTCTCCACCCAGCCCCGGTACGTGTCCCCGTCGGACGCGCCGCCCTTGGAGAACTGTCCGCAGTCACGGTGCGGGATGTTGTAGAGCACCAGCAGGGCCTCACGGTCGGCCTTCTCGGCCGCCTCGGTGACGCCCTTCACCTCGGCCTCGGGGTCGTCCGGGCCGATCCACTCACCGACCGGCTGCTGGGCGATCTTCCTGATCAGGCGGGCGCTCCTGTCGTCGCCGTGCTCCGCGTAGCCGGCGGCCTGCTTCGCCGCCGTGCCGTCGGGGTCGACCCAGAACGGGTCAGCGTCCTTGGGCTGCTGGCCGATCGTGGCGGACCCGCCGTCCTTCTTCTCCTCGCCGGACGAAGAACATCCCGCCAGAAGTACGACAGCCGCGATCGCGGCCGCCGTACCGGTGTGTCTGCCGTACATCCACTCCCCCTCGGGTGCACTGGTCGCACTGGTCGCATCCGTTGCCGGCCGCGCCGATGTACTCCCGGTCCCGTCCATCCTGACACAGCGCCACGGGCGTCCGCCGGGACCTCGGTATCCGGACATCCCGTCAGAAGTGACGTGGTCCGAGGGCCTCCCCGTGCCTACAGTGTCGGGCAGGCTCCCGACCTCCCGTGCCGTGCCCGGCCACTCCCGCGGCCGGGGCACCAGCGGTCGAGGACCGGCCCGGCCGACACACTCCGAGGGGGAGTGGGCTGCCGGCCGGGCCAGGTGTTCACGGGGTGCCGTACGACAGGCTCTCAGGCGGGGGTCTTCGCTCCCGCGCTGTCCTGGCCCGTCAGATAGGCCGAGACGACCACATTGGCCGTGTACGACCGCGTCTTGCGGTCGTACGTGCCGCCGCAGGTGATCAGCCGGAGCTCCGCCCGGCCGTCCTCGCGGGGGCCGTACGCCTTCCGGGCGTCGAAGCGCTCCCGGGTGAAGACCTGGACGTCGTCGATGGTGAACACCGCGACCGAGCCGTCGGACCTGGCCACCCGGACCTTCTCGCCCGGGCGGGCGGCGCTGAGCCCGTAGAACACGGCGGGCTTCGTCTCCGTGTCGACATGGCCGACGAAGAGCGCGGCGCCCTCGGCGCCCGGTTCGGTGCCGCTGCCGTACCAGCCGACGGTCTGCGGCTTCCCGTACGGCGGCGGGTCGATCGCCCCGCCCTCGTCCAGTCCGCGCCGGACGACGGGGGCCTCGACGCCTATCGAGGGGATCTCGACCCGCTCGGGCGCGGCTCCGTCGAGCGGCTTGTGCGCCGGCGGCAGCGGTACGCCCAGCGGGCGCCCGACCGCGGCGACGTCGCCGGTCGTCGGGGCGGAGCTGCCGCCCGGGCCGTCCGTGATCTCGCGGCCCCAGAGCCAGAGGCCCAGCAGGAGAACGGCCCAGGCCACTCCGGTGAGCAGCCGCCCGGTGCCCGCCGGGCGGTCCGAGACGGACACGTCAGTCCGTGGCCGAGCGACGGCGCCGCACGCTGCGGAAGGCGACGGCGACGGCCGCGACGGCCGCGAGGACCAGCCCGGTCACGGCGTGCCGTGTGCCGGGGCCGTCCTGCTCGGCTGCCTGGTCGGCCAGGGTGGCGGTGCCACCGCCGCCGGCCCTGACGGGTGCGACGGGCGAGGGCTGCCTGTGGTGGACGACGGTGAGCTTGCCGGTGGCCTTGCCCTTGCCGCCCTTGCAGTTCACCCAGACGTCGTAGTCGCCGGGTTCGGCGTCGGAGCGGATACGGGCCTCGGCGAACAGACCCTTGTTGTCGGCGGGGGCGAAGTGGGCCTCCGAGACGAAGGCGTCGGAGTTGCCCTTGGCTTCCTTGCCTTTGCCGCAGATGTCGACCCAGAGCTCCACCTCCCCGCCGGGGGCTATCGCGGACGGAGTCACCGAGACCCTTCCCTGGGGCTCGGAGTCGGCCAGCGCGGCGGTCGTGGGCAGCAGAGTCGCCGCGACAGCCGCTGCGGCACAGAACGTGAGGGGTAGTGAACGCATGGTGAACCTCCTTCCCGAAGGTTCGCCCGTGCGTCGGCATTTCGCATCCGCAGGAGCCCGGGCAGGGGGTCTCACAGGTGGGCACGATCGTACTGGTGTGCCCATCAAAGCTGTATGTTCTGACTCCTCTACGCACGCAGAAAACACATACAGTGAGGAGCGATCAAGGCGGCAACGGTGCTCGCGAGGGGGCAGGCATGCTTGACGTGGGTGGGTACACGCGAATCTCCGATACCGGGCAGATCGGAGACGGACGCGACGGACGGCAAGGGGTGATCCGTCAACGCGAGGACGTGTACAACCTCGCCGAGCTCAAGCGGGTCAATGTCCGGCACGTGTACGAGGACAACGACCTCTCGGCCTACAAGAGGAACGTCTCGCGCAGGGGGTTCGAGGAGATGACCGCGGACCTCGCGTCTGCGGCGATCAGCGGCATCCTGGCCTACAACATCGACCGCATAGCCAGGCAGCCCCGCGACCTCGAGCGTCTGATCGACATCTACGAACAGGCCCGCCGCCCGATGATCTTCGCCACTACGGCCGGCGACTACGACCTGACTACTCCGGACGGACGCTTCGAGGCGCGCATCCACGTCAACATCGCCAACAAGTTCTCTGCGGATGCTGCCCGCCGAGTCGCCCGGCAAAAGCTTGCCGAGGCCACGGAGGGCAAGCCGCACAAGGGTCAGCGCGCCTTCGGATGGAAGGACGCCGAGCATGTGGATGAGACGGAGGCCGAGATCCTCCGGAAAGCACGCAAGGACATCGTGAACGGCAAGCTGGTCGCTTCGGTCCACCGCGAGTGGGCAGAAGCGATGGTCCGCACGCCACAGACCCCCTCGGGCAAGACCATCAGCTACAGCAGCGTCACGTACGTCCTCCGTAACCCTCGCCTCTGCGGGTACCGCGCCTACATCCCCAGATGCACCGCGACCGGGCCGGGCGCGTGGACCCCGTCGAGCACCTCGTCGAGCGCATGGACGGCACCCCGGTCATCGGGACGTGGGAGACCATCTTCACCCCGGACGAGTGGCAAGAACTGGTGGACGTTCTCGACGCTCGCAAGAAAACGGGCAAGGGCCGCAAGGTCGGCAGCACGGTCACAAAGCGACTACTGACCGGCATCGCACGTTGCGGCAACTGCGGCTCCGGGCTGGCGTCCGCCATATATCAGCGCTCCACGCCGAGCTATCAGCGGTACGGGTACTACTACCTGTGCAGGGTCGCGGGAGGGGGCTGCGGGAAGCTGTCCCGTAGCGGTCCCCCGGTCGATGACTATGTGCAGGAGATCCTGCTGAGCCACCTCAAGACGCAGGCTCGGGATGTGACGCCCGCCAAACCGGAAGGCCCCGAGCTGGAGGCGGCGAAGGCCAAGCTCAGGCAGATCGAGTCGGACAAGGTCGAGGCCCGTCGGCTTCGCGCCTCGGACGAGCTTTCGCTGTCCGAGTTCGCCCGCGAGGTCCGACGCCTTGAGGACAAGGAACAAGAGGTGAAGGAGCTTGCGTCCCTTCTCTCTGTCACTCCGGCCCGGGCCGGTTCCGTCGCTGCCCGGATCGTCCGCGAATGGGACTCGTACACCGTGGACATGAGACGGGCGGAGATCGCGCGGAGCATGGAAGCCGTGGTGATCAGCAAGGCGGGCAAGGGCGGCGCGCAGCGAGGTCGATTCCGTCCGGAGCTGCTCGAGATCGTTTGGAGATGACCGCACTGAGCTACCGATGCAGCAGGCCCACCCGGTGTGGGGTGGGCTGCTGCATCCACCGTCAGACGAGGTCGACCAGATCCGCGATGGACTCGACGATCTTCGACGGTGTGAACGGGTACCGGTCGGTGTCGCCCGGCTGAGTCACTCCGGTCATGACCAGGAACGTCGTCATGCCGGCTTCCAGGCCCGCGAGTACGTCGGTGTCCATACGGTCACCGATCATGGCGGAGGTCTCGGAGTGCGCCCCGATGGCGTTCAGCCCGGCACGCATCATCAGCGGGTTCGGCTTGCCGACGAAGTACGGGTCCTTACCGGTCGCCTTGGTGATCAGCGCGGCAACCGATCCGGTTGCCGGAAGCACTCCTTCTGTCGACGGTCCGGTCTCATCCGGGTTGGTGGCAATGAAGCGTGCACCGTCATTGATCAGCCGGACAGCCTTCGTCAGAGCCTCGAAGGAATATGTGCGCGTTTCACCCAGAATCACGAAGTCGGGATCAGAGTCCGTGAGGATGTACCCGATGTCATGCAATGCGGTGGTCAGGCCCGCCTCGCCGATGACGTATGCCGTACCGCCGGGACGCTGGTCGTCGAGAAACTGAGCGGTCGCCAGCGCTGAGGTCCAGATGTTTTCGACGGGCACGTGAAGGCCCATGCGGGTGAGACGGGCCTGAAGGTCACGTGCGGTGTAGATGGAGTTGTTCGTCAGCACGAGGTAGGGCTTGCCGGACTCTCGGAGCTTCTTGAGAAAGGCGTCGGCGCCGGGGATCGGCGTGCCCTCGTGGATGAGGACGCCGTCCATGTCGGTCAGCCAGGATTCGATCGGCTTGCGCTCTGCCATGGGACGGGCTCCTGCCGTACGTACTGTGCACGCGATGTGCGGGGACGCCGGCGGCACCGCGTTGTGCAGCGCCGACGTCCCGATTTTAGGCGTGCCGACCGACCGGGCGGAACTACTCGGTCACGAGGAACTGATCTTGACGCCGTCCACCACCCAGTACCAGTTGTTGCTGCCGGTGTAATGGAACCGGAAACTCACGCTGGTGGCCCCGGCCGGAACGTGCAGGCTCAGCGACTGCGGCTGCGAGATCACGTCGGAGGTGTACGACGCGACAGCGACCGGCGTGCCACCGTTCCAGGAGGCGAGGATCCGGGCGCTCTGGCTGCCCTCCTGCCGGTAGAAGGTGGTGAAGTCGAGCTTCACGGTGGCCTTGCCTCCGACGGCGTACGCCGGGGTGACGAGCGTCGAGTCGTACGTACCGGAGAAGGACTTGTCCGCCCACTCGTCGGAATCGGCGACCGCGAACACACCGCGCGCGCGGACATTGAGCTCGCGGGACTGGTCGCGCTGGGTACGGCTCCAGAACTCGTCGGTGGCGAAGGACCAGCCCCGCCACTCGGTCGTCCCGCCCGTGCCCATCGCCGAGTTGATGACCGACCAGCCGCTGGGCGCGGAGTGCGTGAAGCCGAGGACTCCGGCCGGGATTCCCCTCTCGTCGACCCGGCCGGAGAGCGAGGACTGCAGGGCGTCGAAGGGGTCGGTGGAGCGCTCCTGGACGGGTTTGCCATCCAGGCCCCAGGAGGCTTCGGGGGCGATCCCGAGCTGCTTGAAGACGGTGGCCGCGACATCGACGAGACGGGTGTCGATGGGTCGCGCGCCTGCGGCGATTCCGGGGCCCTGGGCGAGGACGAACGTACGCCGCTCCTCGATGGCGCTTCCGCCGTGGCCACCCGCGTCGAGATGGCCGTGGTCGGTGGCGACGACGACGGTCCAGCGCTCGGAGGCGTACGACGGGCGGTCCTTGATGGCCGCGAGCAGCCGGCCGACGTAGCCGTCCTGGACGTCGATGACGTCCAGGTACGCCTGGCTCCTGGCGCCCTGGTTGTGGCCGACGATGTCGCTCTGGCCGAAGTAGACGAAGAGGACGTCCGGGTTCTGGTTGCGCAGGATCGACTCGGACTGAGCGGCGATGGTGGCGTCGTGGCCGATGTAGCCGTCGGCGTCACCGTCGAGTACGAGCTTGGCGTCGGCGCCGGCGGTGACCGTGCCCTGGGTGTCCAGCGGCTTCCAGTCGACGGCGGCGTACGTGGAGAGTTCGGGGCGCACCTGGGCGAGACGGGCCAGGAAGCCGGGGTAGGCGGTGTAGTTCTTGCCGGTGAAGGAGTTGTCCTTGACGCCGTGCTTGTCGGGCCAGACTCCGGTGGAGATGGTCGACCAGCCGGGTCCTGACGAGGTGGCGGCCATCGGGTTGGCGTACAGCAGTGAGGTGCCGTATGTGCCGTTCGCCGTCAGGGACTTGAGGTTCGGGGCCTTGGCGGCGGCGATTCTGTCGTGGCGTACGCCGTCCATGCCGATCACGAGCACCTTGTCGAGGCTGGTGCCGTTGGGGAGGGTGGGCGCGGCTGCGGCTGTGGTTGCCGCGCGGGCGGCGGTGGCGGTGAGTGGGCCGGTGGCGACGGCGGCCGCGGCGGCGGTGCCGGCGAGCACGGAGCGCCTGGACATACCTCTGGACACGTGATCCTCCAACGAGAGCGCGATGTCTGGACCAGACCCGTTATCTTTGCGAGACAAGAGGGGTCCGGTCCAGAGCCTTGCAGTGAACCGTTGCCGAAAGGTGGCCGGTCAGCTTCCGGTCGCCGACTTCCAGGCGTCCACGTAGCTGTCCAGGTTGGTGCCGATGTCGGACCAGTCGGGCTCGAAGACCTCTACGCCGTCGAGCAGTGCGGTGAGTTCGATGGCGTTGGCGTCGGTGGACTCGATGTCCTTGCGTGCGGTGAAGCCGCCGCCGACCGCGCTGACGTCCTTCTGGGCCTGCTCGGAGAGCATGAAGTCGAGCAGCTTCTTGCCGTTCTCGCTGTGCGGGGCCTTGTTCACGAGTCCGGCCGCGTACGGGAGGGCGAAGGTGGTGGGCTTGCCGCTGCCCTTCGCGGGGAACCAAATGCCGAGGTTCGGCATGTCCTTGGACTGGGCGAAGTTCATCTGGACGTCACCGTTGGCGACGTGCAGTTCGCCCTTGTCCACCTTGGGGGCGAGCTTGCCGGTGGAGGCGGACGGGCCGACGTTGTTGGTCTGGAGCTGCTTCAGGTACTCCATCGCCGGCTCCTTGCCGCCGAAGTCGTGCATGGCCTTGATGAGGACGGCGGTGCCGTCGCCCGCCACACCCGGGGTGGAGTACTGGATCTTCTCCTTGAACTTCCCGTCGAGCAGTTCCTCCCAGGTCTTCGGCGGGGTCTTGAGCTCCTTCGTGTTGTAGATGAAGCCGAAGTAGTTGTTGACGACGGAGGTCCACTTGCCGTCGGCGGCCTTGTCGGCGCCGTCGACCTGGTCGGAGCCGGCCGGTTCGTACGCCTTCAGCAGGCCCTTGGAGTCGGCCTGCTGGATGAAGGGCGGGAGGGTGACGAGTACGTCGGCCTGGGTGTTGGACTTCTCGCGGACGGCGCGCTGCACCATCTCGCCGGAGCCGCCCTCGACGTACTCGACCTTGATGCCGGTCTTCTTCTCGAAGTCCTTGAAGACCTTGTCGTACCAGCCGTCGCCGTTCTCGCCCTTGAGGCCGTCGGCGCTGTACACGGTGACGACCTTCTCGTCGGAGGCGGCGGAGGAGCCGCAGGCGGAGAGGGTGGCGGCGAGGGCGAGGCTGCCGGTGACGGCGGCGATCGGCTTGAGGAGGTTTTTGCGCATGGTGTCGTATCTCCTGAAGTGAGTACGGGGCTGTCAGCGGTACGAGGCCCTGGTCCGGATGCGGGAGACGCCGAGCAGGACGAGCAGGGTCGTGCCCATCAGGACCACGGCCACCGCGGCGCCGGTGAAGAGCGAGCCACGGTCGGTGGCCGCGAAGATCTGCACCGGGAGCGGTGTCCAGTCGGGCGGGTAGAGCATCATCGTGGCGCTCAACTCGCCCATGGACAGGGCGAAGCAGAGCCCCGCAGCGGCCGTGAGGGACGGCAGCAGGAGCGGGAGCCTGATCCGCCACAGGACGTACGAGGGGCGGGCGCCGAGGCTGGCCGCCGCCTGCTCGTACATCGGGTCGAGACGTACTGTCGCGGCCGAAACCGACTGGTAGGCAAACGCCGTGACAAGAACGGTGTGCGCGAGGATCACGATCCAGCGCGTCCCGTTGAGGAGCATCGGCGGCTTGCTGAACGCGACGAGCACCGCGAGGCCGACGACGACGGAGGGCACGGCGACCGGCAGCATGAACAGGGCGTCCAGGAACCTCTTGCCGCCCCTGCGCAGCGAGGCTGCGGCGACGGCGGCCCAGGAGCCGACGGTCAGGGCCAGCAGGCTGGCGCCGACGGCGGTGGTCAGGCTGGTGGTGAGGGCCTGGAGCGCGTCGCCGCTGGTGGCGGCGGCGTAGTGCTCGGCGGTGGGCCCGGAGGGGAAGGCGCCGGACCAGTTCGTGGCGAACGAGGCGGCGACGATCACCAGCAGCGGCACCGCGAACAGGGGGACGAAGAGGAGGAGGAAGAGGGCCCAGATGGCCCACTTCGCGGACCGACTATGCACCAACACGGCGGCTCACCAACCGATACAGGCCGTAGAGACCGACCGAGATCGCGATGTTGACCACGGCGACGACGCAGGCGGCCGGGTAGTCGGATTCGAGGATCGCCTTGCCGTAGACGAGCATCGGCAGGGTCGTGACCCCTTTCGCCCCGGTGAAGAGCACGATGCCGAATTCGTTGAGGCACATGACGAGGACGAGGCTGCCGCCGGCGGCGAGCGCGGGAAGGGCCTCGGGGAGGATCACCTTCCGCACGATCCGTGCGGGGCGGGCGCCCAGCGAGGACGCCACCTCCAGCTGCGCGGTGTCGAGCTGGGAGAAGGCGGCGAGCAGGGGCCGCATCACGAACGGGGTGAAGTACGTGATCTCGGCGAGGAGTACGCCCCACGGGGTGGTGAGGAAGTGGAAGGGCCCGTCGGGCGCTCCGGTGACGTCGGTCCAGAGCCCGTTGGCCATGCCGACCGTGCCGTAGATGAACAGCAGGGCCAGCGTGATCAGGAACGACGGGAAGGAGAGGAAGACGTCGATGAACTTGGCGACGGCCTTCCCGCCGGGGAACGGCACGAACGCGATGACGAGGGCCAGGGCGAAGCCGAGGACGAGACAGCCGGCCGTCGATCCGACGGCGAGCCACACGGTGGTGGTGAGCGCCGAGCGGAAGGACTCGGAGGCGAAGACGTCCGCGTACGGGGTGAGTGAGGTGCCGCCCTCGTCGGGGCTGACGGACTGCTGGACGACGAGGGCGAGCGGGTAGAGGAGGACGAGGGCGAGGACGGCCACCGGGGGAAGCGCCCAGATCCAGGCCGTACGGCGCTCGCGCGGGGCGGGGGTACCGGCCGGGCCCGGGCGGATGTCTGCGGCGACGGCGCTAGCCACGGGCCCCTCCGGTTACCGTTTCGCGCTCAGGAGCCGGGCGGGCTTGACGGACGCCCGGGAGCAGTACCGCGTCCTCGGGTGCGAAGTGCAGCGTGACGTCCTCCCCCAGCGCCGGTGTCTCGCGCAACTCCCGTACGTCCGCCTTGAGTCGGTGGCCGTCGACGTCGACGTACAGCCGGTGTGTGGAGCCTCGCCACTGGACCTCGGCGACCGTGCCGGTGAGGGCGTTGGGGCCCTCACCGAGACCGACGAGGTGGGGGCGTACGCACAGGGTGGCCGTGCTGCCCTCGGCGGCCTCGCCCGTGGAGAGTTCCAGGCGCTTCCCCGCGAAGGTCACGGACCCCGAACCGACCGTCACCGGAAGGAGATTCGCGTTGCCGACGAACGAGGCGGTGAATTCCGTACGGGGACGGCGGTACAGCTCCTGCGGGGTACCGCAGTCCTGGAGCCGCGCCTTGTCCATGACGGCGATCCGGTCGGCGAGCGTCAGCGCCTCGACCTGGTCGTGGGTGACGTACAGGATGGAGACGTTCGGCAACTCGCGGTGCAGTCGAGCCAGTTCGGCGAGCATTCCGGAGCGGAGCCGGGCATCGAGCGCGGAGAGCGGTTCGTCGAGGAGCAGGACGCCTGGCCGGATGGCGAGCGCGCGGGCGATGGCGACGCGCTGCTGCTGGCCGCCGGACAGCTCGCGCGGGTATCGCTCGGCGTAGGCGCCCATGCCGACGAGTTCGAGCGCTTCGGTGACCCGGCCCGGGATCTCGGACTTGTGGACCTTGCGGGCCTTGAGGCCGAAGTCGACGTTCTCCCGGACCCGCATGTGCGGGAACAGGGCGTACTGCTGGACGACCATGCCGATGCCGCGCTTGTGCGGGGGCAGCGCGGTGACATCGCGGTCGCCGAGGTGGACCCGCCCGGAGGCGGGCCGGACGAATCCGGCGACGGCGCGCAGCGCGGTGGTCTTCCCGGAGCCGGAGGGCCCGAGCAGCGCCATGACCTCGCCGGGTTCGACGGTCAGGTCGAGCCGGTCGAGGACGACGTTCCCCCCGTACGCGACGGTGACCTGGTCGAACCGGATGCCGCTGCGGACGGCGCCGCCGCCCGTCATGCCTCGGTCCGCGCGATCAGGCCCGGCAGTTCGGCGACCGAGCCGAGGACATGGGTGGCGCCGTGCTGCTCCAGGCGCGCCGTGTCGTGGGCGCCGGTCAGGACGCCCGCGACGAGGCCGGCCCCGGAGCGTGCGCCGCTGAGCATGTCGTACGACGTGTCGCCGGCGACCACGAGGTCGTGGACGCCGTCCACGGCGCCGGTGCGCAGGAACGCGGCAAGGATCATGTCCGGGTAGGGGCGTCCGCGGCCGCCCGCGTCGGCGGGGCACAGGGTTAGGTCGGCCAGGTCCTGCCAGCCGAGAGCGTCGAGGATGGCGTCCTGGGTGGGGCGGGCGAAGCCGGTGGAGAGGACCACGGTGCGGCCCTCGGCCTTCAGCTCCTCGATGGCTTCCCGGGCGCCGGGTATCGGGGCGATGAGTCCGCCGTCGACGAGCTTCCCGTACGCCTCCTCGAAGGCGGTGTTGGCCTGCTGGGCCTTGTCCTCGACACCGAAGAGGTGCCGGAAGACGGAGATCTTGGACTCGCCCATGGTGGCGCGGACGTGGGCGAGCTGCTCGGCGTGTTCGACGGAGCCGGGTTCGACGCCGAGCCGCTGGGCGGCGGCAGCGAAGGCCTGCTCGACCAGTCCGCCGTCGGCGACGGTGGTTCCGGCCATGTCGAGTACGACCAGGTTGTGGGTGTGCTTCCCGTTCAACGTGCTCACCAGCCCAGTTCGTCTGCGGTCGTTTCGGCGATGGCGGGCGAGCAGGTCATCCCGCGCCCGCCCGGTCCGGTGACCAGCCAGGTGCCGCCGCGTACCCGCTGGCGGTGGACGACCCGGCTGGTGTCGGTGCACTGGGCGTAGACGCCGGCCCAGCGGTGGCGGATTCTCGGCAGCGGGCGGCCGAGGAAGAACTCGACGACCCGGGTGAGGTGTTCGTACGGCTCCTCGACGGTGTCGAAGGCGAAGGGGTGCTCGTACTCGTGGGTGTCGCCGATGGTCAGTCCGCCGTCGCGACGCTGGACCATGAGCAGTTGCATCCGGTGCTCGGCGGCGGTGGGCTCCTGGGCCTGCCCGGCGTTGAGCGCGTCCAGGGCCTCGCTCGTGTACGCCGGGTAGTAGCGGAAGCTGTCGGCGTCGGCGACGGACGTGGTGAGCGGCTCGCCGAGCGGGTCGGTCTGCATCATCTGGAGGCGGACGCGGCGCACGGGGAGGTCGGGTCCGGCCAGTTCGCGGACGAGTCCGCCGAGCCAGGCGCCGGTGCACAGGATGACCACGTCGCCGGTGTGTACGTCGCCGTGGTCGTCGCGGACCGCGCTGGCGCCGATGACCTCGCGGACCTCGCGGCCGCCGAGGTAGGCGTACCGGCCGGAGGCCAGCAGGGCTTCCTTCAGGGCAAGTTGGGCGGTGCGCGGCTCGACGGCCGCGTCCCGCTCGCACCAGAGCGCGGACTCGAACGCTCCGCGCAGCGCCGGGTTCACGGCTCGGGCCTCGGCGGCGGTGAGCAGCTTGTAGCCGCGGGCCGCGGCGTCGGGGCGGGCGACGGCCGCCTCGGCGACGGCGTGTTCCAGGGGTGTACGGAGCGGGGTGAGCGATCCGCAGGGGCGGAAGCCCAGGCCGGGGACCTGTGCGCCGATGCCCTCCCACAGCTCACGGGCGCGCAGGGCGGTGTCGAGCTCCTCGCCGCCCGCCCGGCCGCTGACCCATATCTGTCCGAAGTTGCGAAGGGATGCCCCGCGCGCCTCGCTCTCTCGCTCGATCTGGACGACCTCGTGGCCGCGGTTCACTGCGTGCCAGGCGTGCATGGTTCCCACCACGCCGGCTCCTACGACGATGACTCTCACGACGGCCACGCTCCTGGGGGCGGGTGGCCCGAACGAATCGGCGCGGCAACGGGAGGGTGAACGAGCACCCAAGCTTGGACCAGACCCGTTATGTTTCCGTTATCAAATGTGCGTCGTCTATCGGCCACTTCGGCTCAGCGTTGGTTGGGCCGGTTGCCCAGATGCGTCGTGAAGGAGAACCGGTCGCCACGGAAGAGTGTCCGCACCCGCTCCAGCGGGAGGCCCGAGGCGTCCCGGGAGACCCGGTGGATCAGGAGCATCGGCAGGGCGGGCGGGGTGCCGATCAGCAGGGCCTCGCGCGGGGTGGCGAGCACGGTCTCGATGCGCTCGTCGCCGTCGCCGAAGGAGATGCCGAGGCGGTCGTGGAGGTAGGCGTAGAAGGAGGAGTCGGGGTCGAACTCCGTGTCCAGACGCGGGACACGGGCAACGGTCACGTAGGTGCTCTCCAGGCCGACCCGTTCGTCGTCGGCGAGCAGGACGCGTTCCAGGTGCCAGACCGGTTCGCCGCGGGTGACGCCGATCTCGGCGGCGAGTGCCTCGGGGCAGGGGAAACGGTCGAGGCCGATGAGCGTACGGCCGGGCGTACGGCCCTGGCGGCGGACGCCCTCGGTATAACTGGCGAGCGACAGCGGCTGCTCCAGCTTGGGCCCGGCGACGACAGTGCCGCGGCCGCGGCGGCGCAGCCGTCCCTCCAGGAGCAGTTCGCGCAGCGCCTGCCGCACGGTCTCGCGCGACACCTCGTAGCGCAGGGCGAGGTCGCGCTCGGTGGGAAGCGTGCCGCCTTCGCCCAACTCGTCGATGAGGACGGATACATGGGCCTTGACGGCGTAGTACTTGGGGATACGGCCGTGCTCCGGGATGCCGGAGCGGATCGGTGCGCCAGGTGCCTGGTCGTTCGGATAGTCCACGGAGCGATGGTGGCAGACCGATATGAACGGGGCGGGGTTCGGTCGTGGCGCCTACCCCTGCTCACGGCGGGCGCGCTCCGCGCGGGTCACGACGGCCGCCCCGCCGATGATGAGGGCTCCGGTGGCGAATCCGAGCGGGAGGACCGGGTCCTGTCCGGTGCGGGCCAGCTCGGGGAGGGGGTTGCCGGCGGCGTCACGGGGGGTGGTGGTGCCGGTGTCCGGGTCGCCGGGGTCGGTGTCCGGGTCACCGGGGTCGGAATCCGTATGGACATCCGGGTCGCCGGGGTCGGAATCCGTATGGACATCCGGGTCGCCGTCGACGATGACGAAGGGGTAGCCGCCGGATTCCCCGATCCACTCGCCGTCGCCGCTGCCGCTTCCACTGCCCTTGTGCCGGTGGACGACGGCGGCGTTGAGGGTGACCTTGCCGGGTTCGGTGTCGGAGGTGAAGGCCATGCGGACCTGGACGGTGACGGTACGTCCGGCGGGCACCGTGAAACCCGGGAAGTCCTCGTCCTCCCCACCCCCTCCGAAGACGCCGATCTGCTCGTCCCGGTCCGTGGTCTCCCAGCTGACGCGGTACTCCACGTCGGGGCCGGCGCGCTTGGTCCGCTCGGAGAACTCCAGCTGGATCTGGTCGGCGGCGAGCTTCCGGCCCTGATCGGTCAGCACGAGGACCGGGTGGACGGCGCGGCACGGCTCGGAGGTGTTGTTGGTCAGATCGAGGAACCAGATCCCGTAGCCGCCGCCGGAGGCGTACGTGTCCGGGCCGCCGTGGATGCGGGTCTCGATGGGGAACTCGTCGGAGTTCGGGTCACCGCAGCCGGGTTGCCGGTCGGCGCTGACGGAGGACGCGGCGGCGCCCGCGGGGACCGCTCCGACGAGGAGGACGGCTGCTGCGGCGATTCCGGCCGCGGGGCCGAGGGTGCCGAGCGTGATGAGGGCGCGGCCGTCGCGGAGCCGGGCGGGGGGCTTGGGAGGCATGGTCGGTCACCCTTTGCTGCTCGCGGGGCGGTGGTCGTCGACGTTGCCACGCGCGCGCGGGCGAAGGGGGCCGACATGCGGGTGGGGTCCCCCGTACGGAGCCCTCGTACCCGGCCCAGCGTTGGCCCTCAATCGCCGGACGGGCTGAGATTCCGGACCCGGCCCCGTGCGGGCACCGCCTTTTGTCCTCAATCGCCGGACGGGCTCAGGTGTCGCTCACCGCCCCACACAGCACCGGTCCGTCCTCGGACGCCGGACGGGCTGGGATGGCACCGCGCGTCCGCAGCACCCCTTCGCCCTCAAACGCCAGGCAGGCTGAATCGTGCCCGCATCCCTGCTCTCAAGCTCCCGGCGAACGAAACTTCCCCACTCGCCCGGCCAGAATCAAGCCCGTCCGCCAAACCCGGCCCGTCCGGCGGTTGAGGACATGGCCTCCGGCCACGGGCCCGGTTCTGTTACTCGGCCGAACAGCGGGGCCAGGACCAGCTGGGCCGCTCCCTCCGCGACCGGGCGGTCGCCTCCGCCCGCGACCGTGACCGGGGTCGGACGCCGACCCGTTCCGTCGCGGCGGGCCCGGTGCTCGATCACCGCCCGGACGCCCCGTACGTACGCCTCCTCGTCCGCCGCGACGATCCGTCCGCCCAGTACGACGCGGTCGATGTCGAGCAGGCCGACCAGATTCGCCGCCCCCGCCCCCAGCACCCGTACCGCCTCCGCGACATCGCCGCGCGCCACTGCGGCCAGGCACAGGGCCTCGACGCAGCCCCGCCCCCCGCACTCGCACAGCGGGCCGTCCAGCTGGAGCGTCTGGTGGCCGAACTCCCCCGCCCCCGTACGCGCCCCCCGGTGCAGTTCACCGCCGAGTACGAGGCCCGCGCCGAGCCCGGTCCCCAGGTGGAGGTACGCGAAGTCGCCCTCGCCCGGCTCCCGCAGGGCCAGCCCGAGGGCCGCCGCGTTGGTGTCCTTGTCGACGACCACCGGCAGCCCCGTCGCCGAGGCCAGCGCGTCCCGCAGCGGATAGCCGTCCCACTGCGGAAAGCCCGTCACCCGGTGCAGCACCCCGCCCCGGTGGTCCAGCGGCCCCGGCATGGCCGCCCCCAGCCCGAACACCGGCCGTTGACCGCGTACCGCCTCCGCAGCCTCCGCAGCCTCCGCGACCACCTCGCCCGCCGGGGCACCGAGGTCGAGAGGAGTCGTCCGGGCCGCGACCGGCGTGCCGGCCAGGTCGACCAGGACCGCCGTCAGCTCGTCGCGGTCCAGGTGGAGCCCCACCGCGTACCCCGCGTCCGGGACCAGCCGGAGCACCGTCCGCGGCTTGCCGCCCGTGGACGCGCGGTGGCCCGCCTCCGCCGCCAGCCCCTCAGCCCGCAGCCGGGTGGTGATCTTGCTGACAGCCTGCGGGGTGAGCCCCGTCCGCTCGGCCAGTTCCAGCCTGCTGATCCCGCGCTCGCCCGCCACCCGCAGCAGGTCCAGCACGAGCGCGGCGTTGTGGTGGCGCAGTGTCGGGAGGTTGGCTCCGCTGCCGCTCCTGGTATTGCTTCTGTTCACGACCCCATTGTCCCCACCGCTTGCACTTTGGCAACAGCGTTGCTTAAGTGGCGGGCATGACTGGGAACCCCAACGCCCCGCTCCGGGTCGCACTTGTCGGATACGGCCTGGCCGGCTCCGTCTTCCACGCCCCGCTGATCGCCACGACCGAGGGCCTGGTCCTGGACACGGTCGTCACGTCGAACGAGGAGCGGCGGGCGCAGGCCCTCGCCGAGTTCCCCGACGTACGGATCGCGGTCTCGTCCGACGAGCTCTGGCCGCGCGCCGACGAGCTCGATCTCGTCGTGATCGCCTCCCCCAACAAGACCCACGTCGCCCTCGCGACCGCCGCGCTCCGGGCCGGCCTGCCGGTCGTCGTGGACAAGCCGATCGCGGGCACGGCCGCCGAGGCGCGGGAGCTCGCCGCGCTCGCCGACGAGCGCGGTCTCCTGCTCTCCGTCTTCCAGAACCGCCGCTGGGACAACGACTTCCGCACGCTCGCCCGGCTGATCGCCGACGGCGAGCTCGGTGACGTACAGCGATTCGAGTCCCGGTTCGAGCGGTGGCGTCCGCAGACCAAGGGCGGCTGGCGCGAGTCCGGCGACCCGCTGGAGATCGGCGGACTGCTCTACGACCTGGGCAGCCACGTCGTCGACCAGGCGCTCACCCTGTTCGGCCCGGCGGTGCAGGTGTACGCGGAGTGCGACGTACGCCGTCCGGGCGCTTCGGCCGACGACGACACCTTCATGGCGATCACGCATGCGAGCGGGGTGCGCTCGCATCTCCACGTCAGCGCCACGACCGCCCAGCTGGGCCCGCGCTTCCGTGTCCTCGGCTCCGCGGCCGGGTATGTGAAGTACGGCCTGGACCCGCAGGAGGCCGCCCTCCGCGAGGGCCTGCGCCCCGCCGCGGGCGAGCCCTGGGGCGAGGAGCCGCAGGAGCTGTGGGGCCGGCTCGGTTCGGGCGAGTCGCCCCTGACGGGCGGCGGCGCCCCGGTCCGTTCGCTTCCCGGCGACTACCCGGCGTACTACGCGGCGGTGGCCGCCGCCCTGCGCGGCACCGGCGAGAACCCGGTGACCGCTCTCCAGGCCGCGGCCACCCTGGACGTCCTGGAGGGTGCACGCCGCTCCGCGCGCGAGGGCACCTCCGTGACCCTTCTCCCCCACCCCACCGAGGAGAACTCCGCATGAACCCCACCGCCCCGACCATTTCCGAGCTCATCGCCCAGGAGCGCAGCCTGACGCTGCCGCACTTCGGGTACGACGACGCGTACGTGCTCGGCGGGCTGCTCGTCGCGCTGGCGCGGGCCCGGCACGCGCCGGTCGCGATCGACATCCGGCGCGGCGCGCAGCAGCTGTTCCATGCGGCGCTGCCGGGTTCGACCGCGGACAACGACGCCTGGATCGACCGCAAGCGGCGGGTCGTCGAGCGGTACGCGGAGAGCTCGTACCTGGTGGGCACCCGCTTCCGGGCGAAGGGCACGACGTTCGAGGAGTCCTCGCGCCTGGACCCGGGTGTCTATGCCGCGCACGGCGGTTCGTTCCCGATCGCGGTCGAGGGCGCGGGCGTGATCGGCTCGGTCACGGTGTCCGGTCTGCCCCAGGCCGAGGACCACGCACTGGTCGTCGAGGCACTGGAGCAGTTCGCCACGAAGCTCGGCGGCTGACCGGCTGACCGGCGGGCAGCCGCGGACGGACGGGCGAGCAGGGGAAGGACGGGCGAGCGGCGGGCGGGGCCTACCTGGCCGGCGGGCGCCGCTTCCCCGTCCACCCGCCGACCACCCGGCCACCGGCCGCCGGCCGCCGGAGAGGGTTCACCCCTCCGACCTTTCCGTGCTCCGCAGGAGCTGTCAGGCGCCCCGCGGCGCAGCGGTCAGGCGTCCTTCAGCTCCTGCCGCTGCCGTCCGAGCCCCTCGATCTCCAGCTCGACGACGTCCCCCGCCTTCAGATACGGCTTGGGCTCGGGCCGCCCCATGGCGACCCCGGCCGGTGTTCCGGTGTTGATGACATCGCCCGGGTACAGCGTCATGAAATGGCTCAGATAGCGGACGACCTCACCCACCGGGAAGATCTGATCGGCGGTGCTGCCGTCCTGCTTCAGCTCACCGTTGACCCAGAGCCTCAGCGACAGGGCCTGCGGGTCGGGCACCTCGTCGGCGGTCACCAGCCAGGGACCCAGCGGGTTGAACGTCTCGCAGTTCTTGCCCTTGTCCCAGGTGCCGCCGCGCTCGATCTGGAACTCGCGCTCGGAGACGTCGTGCGCCGTCGCGTATCCCGCCACGTGCGCGAGCCCCTCCTGCGCCGACTCCAGATAGCGGGCGGTCCGCCCGATGACCACGGCGAGTTCGACCTCCCAGTCGGTCTTGCGGGAGGCGCGCGGCACCAGGACCGTGTCGTCGGGGCCCACGACGGTGTCGGGTGCCTTGAAGAACAGGATCGGCTCCGCCGGGATCGCGGCGCCGGTCTCCGTCGCATGGTCATGGTAGTTCAGCCCGATGCACACGATCTTGCCGATCCGGGTGAGCGGCGGCCCGATCCGCAGCCCGTCCGCGTCCAGCACGGGCAGCTCACCGGACCCGGCCGCGGCCCGTATCCGGGCGAGCGCCGACGCGTCGGCGAGCAGTCCGCCGTCGATGTCACCGGCGAGCCCCGACAGGTCGCGCAGGGTTCCGTCCTGGTCGAGCAGCGCAGGGCGTTCCGCACCTGCCGTACCGACTCGAAGCAGCTTCAACGGTTCATCTCCCCTTGGTCGAGATCGAGCCCGTCGGTGGTTGCGGCCATCGATGGGGCTTGGCCGATCCTCCAAGACATCGGATCACCTGGCAAGACCCTGTTCACTCACTGGACCGGCGCATTCGCCCGCCCGCCTACGCCGCACCGGCCATGGCGGTGCCCGGAGCCGTCATGTCGCGGTACAGGAACGCCCGCTCGATCGCGGTCCAGGTGGTGCTGGTGACCACGTAGAGGGCGGCGGCGAGCGGTACGAACGCCACGGTGAAGAGCGTCATGAAGGACATCAGCGGGATCAGCTTCGTCATCGCCCCCATGCCGGGCACCGGCTGTCCGTCGGGGCCCGTGGCCGGAGTCATCGGGTTGGCGGCCATCTGTCGCTTCGTCCGCCCGTAACTGAAGGTGGCGACGGCCGCGACGATCAGGAAGAGCGCCAGGTAGACGAGCCCCTGCGCACCGAACACGCCACCGTCCGCGAGCGCGTCGTGCCAGCGCTCTCCGAGGGGGGCCTCGAAGAGCCGGTGGCTGAGGAGGGCGTTGGGCTCGCCGCCGATCCGGGTGCTGGAGAAAAGGTGGTACAGCAGGAAGAACGCCGGCATCTGGAGCAGGCTCGGCAGGCATCCGGAGAGCGGGGAGACCTTCTCTGCCGTGTGCAGTTCCATGAGCGCCTTCTGCATCCGCTCGGGGTTCTTGCCGTGCTTCTCGCGGAGTGCGGCGATCTGCGGCTGGAGCTTGGTCCGCGCCTTCTGGCCCCGGGCCGCCGCCCGTGACAGGGGGTGCACGGCGAGCCGTACGAGGGCGGTGAACAGGACGATCGCGGCGGCGGTGGACGCCGTCTGGAAGAACGGCTGGAGCAGGTCGGCGAGCGAGCCGACCAGGCTCGCGAAGGCGGACATGAAAGCGGACATGGATGAGCCCTCCGGGGGTCTCGTCGTGCCAGGAGTACGCGGGAGTACGCGGGAGTTGCGTACGGACTCGGCAGGACGACCCACGCGGGGTGCGACACGGTGTGGCTCTTGGTGCGGCGAAACCCCTACGCGGCCGTCAGGAGGGCGCGCCCCGGTGCCCGGGGCCTGGTGCGGCCTCGTGCGTCGGGGTCCCGTTGGGGCAGGAACGCGGTGCGTTCCTCCCGGTCACGGATGGCTGTGCGGACCCGGGTGCGGGGCACGGGGGCGGCGCAGCGCGCGCTGATGACGGCGGAGGCGAGGAGGGCGGAACCTGCTGCCGCGGTGGCGGCGAGCGCGACCGCGGCAGAGAGGCTGCCGCCTTCGGCGAGGAGGACCTCGGTGAAGAAGAGAACGATCAGACCGAGGGGCCGGAGCAGCCGTGCGAAGGCGCCGCGGAGACGGTTCGCGTCACCCATCGGCCCCTCCTTCACCACAGTCACCACGGTCACGGTCTTCCGGGACGCGCACACGCGTTCGCCCCTCACGTCGTTATACATGATGCCCCAGCCGGACCCGACGGCTCCCGCGAGCGCCTTGAGGTTCAAGCCATGAGCAGACGGGGCCCGACGCTCGAAGACGTCGCACGCGAGGAGGGGGTGCCCCGGGCCAGGCGGGGGTGTCCCGGGCGACCGTGTCGCGGGTCGTGAACGGGGTGCGCGACGTCGACCCCGGTATCCAGGACGTGGTCCGGCACCCGATCGACCGGACCGGGTACGCCCCCAACCGGGCGGTCAGGGCCCTGGTCACTCACCCGGCGCGCGGGGAGTGTGGCGCTCGTCGTCTCGGCGCCGATCCGCTGCCGCGGCTGCTGGCCGACGCCGGGATTCCGCTCGGTCGGAGCAGCACCCCGCGTTCGGAACCTGAAGGCCCCTGCGACTTAATTCAGGATGTGAGTTAAACCTCAAGCGAAGGGCGCGTCAAGGGTCCTGGCGCCTGTAGGTTGCGAGCAGGAACTTCAGGAAGAGGGAGCAGGGTGAAAGTGCGCAGGGGCCGTACGGTGCGTGACCTGCGGCGGGAAAACCGCACCGCCGTTCTGCAACGGCTGTATTTCGACGGGCCCCTGAGCCGCTTCTCGCTCGGTCCCGCCACCGGCCTCAGCTCGGGCTCGGTCAGCAACGTGGTGGCGGAGCTGGTCGCGGAAGGGCTCGTGGAGGAGGCCGGCAGCGTCGACTCCGGCGGCGGGCGCCCGCGCATCCTGGTGCGCATCAGCCCCCGGTGCGGATACGTGATCGGTGTCGACGTCGGGGAGACCCGCGTACGGATCGAGCTCTTCGACCTCGCCCTCACCGAGCTCGCCCGGGTCGAGAAGCCGCTCACGGGAGACCGTGTCGGCCGCAACACCCGCTACGACGTCGGCGTCGTCGTCGGCCATCTCCTGGACGGCATCGCCGAGGTCCTGGAGCGGGCGGAGATCCCCCTCGACCTGCTGCTCGGGGTCGGCATCGGAGTGCCCGGCATCGTCGCGCGGACCCCCGACGACGGGGCCGTGGTGCACGGCCAGACAATCGGCTGGGACGCCGTCCCGCTGGAACGGCTGCTGCGCGAGTCCGGGCTGCTGCCCGAGACCGTGCCGTACTACATCGACAACGGCGCCAAGACGCTGGGCCAGGCCGAGATGTGGTTCGGGGCCGGCCGCGGCGCGCAGAGCGCGGTGGTCGTGCTCTTCGGCTCCGGCGTCGGCGCCTGCGTGGTCTCCGACTCGATGCGCCCGGGCCGGGCCGTGGAGTGGGGGCATCTGACGGTACGGGTCCGTGGGCGCCGTTGCCGTTGCGGAGCCCAGGGGTGCCTGGAGGCGTACGCGGGAGCCGAGGCGCTCCTCCAGCGCTGGGCGGAGGCGGGCGGACACCCGCCCGAGGGCGCGGACGAGGAGACGGCGCTCACCGCGATGCTCGCCGCCGCCTACCCCGAGGCCGACGCGGGCGCGCACGGCGGTGCCGCGGTGCGCGAGGCCGATGCCACGGCGCTGGCCGTCCTGGAGGAGACAGCGGAGTACCTCGGCGCGGGCTTCTCCGACCTCATCAACCTCTTCCAGCCCGAGCGGATCCTCGTGGGCGGCTGGGCGGGACTCCAGCTCGGTGCCCGCTTCCTGGATTCCGTACGGACGCACGCCACCTCCTACGCCCTGTCGTACCCGGCCTCCCATGTGCGTATCGACCTCGGCACGCTGGGACCGGACGCCGTCACCGTCGGGGCGGCGATCCTGCCGCTCGCCGACTTCTTCGCACGCGGCGGCCGTGCGCGGGAGACCGGCCCGCAGGAGCCGGCCCCCGCCTGGCGCGCGAGCCTCCAGCAGCGCGCGGCCATCCCGCAGCGCGCGGCCCGCTGACGGCGGCCGTCCCCTCCCCCGGCGAGGGCGAGGGGACGGCCGTCCGTCAGTGGTGGATCAGGTGGATCAGGGCAGCCGGTACTCCGCGTTCCGTACCGTGTACCGCTGCTGCTGCCAGTAGTCGCCGATCCGACCGTCGATCTCGGAGTCGGCGATGTAGCCGCCCGAGGCCCAGCCGTAGCCGTTCGGCGCGAGGTTGAGGCCGCCCTTCAGTGCCGACGCACGACTTCCACGCACACCACAACAGCGCTCGTCGGGAGGGGTGTTCGGTGCGGACAGCGGATACGGACGCGCTACCTCGGTCGCATCGCGGTGAGCTTGCCCCAGACGATCAGCCGGTACCGCGAGGTGAACTCGGGCGTGCAGGTCGTCAGCGTCAGGTAGTACCCCGGCTCGCTGTATCCGACGGACGTCCGCACGTTGCTGCGTGGCACGGCGGCGATCACCCCGCTGTCGGAGGGCGACGTCTGCGCGAGGCCCTTGTCGACGGTGTACGTGTAGACGGCGTCCCGGGTCTCGACGGTGATCCGGTCACCGCGCCGCAGCCGGTCGATGCGACGGAAGGGCTCTCCGTGGGTGTTGCGGTGCCCGGCCACCGAGAAGTTGCCCGGCTGTCCGGGCTGCGCGGTACGCGGATAGTGGCCGACGTACCCCTTGTCGAGGACGCCTGGCTTGCCGACGCCCTGCGCGACGGGCGCGGTGAGGCCGAGGCGGGGGATGCGCAGGACAGCGTACGCCTGATCCCAGCGGGGAGCCCTGGGGGCGGCGGGGGTGACGGACGTGGCCGCACGGTCCGGCGCGGGGGGCTGCGGTTGCCGCCCGCTGCGCCCATCGGTCCCGGGCTCGTCGCCCTGGCCGCCCTCCGGCGGTTCGTCCACCGGCGCAGCCGCGCCGCGATCCCGCCCCCAGTCCTCCTGGAGGGCCCGGACCTGGCGCTCCGCACCCTCGCGGGCCTGCCGGTTGGTCCACCACAGCTGATGCGCGACGAGGAGCAGGAGGACGACGCCGAGCGTCACCACCAGTTCGGCGCCCGTCCACAGGCCGCGCACAGCGGCCCGCCGGCCCGGCGAGTTCCGCTGCACCACCACAGGTATCCGCTCCCGCACGGCCCGCACGATAGGGGCAATCCCCGTAACCCACCAGACATGTGTCGTCACCCACGCCCACCGGCCGGCTCTCCCAGCAAGCGCCTGTGCGGCAGTACCGTGTGCTCCATGCGCCCCGACACGCCTGCCGATCACATCACCGAAGCCGAGCGCCTGCTCCGCACCGCGGCGCAGTACCCCGAGGACCACGAACCGCTGTTCCTCCAGGCCGCGGCCCATCTGGAACTGGCCGGTGACCGCGCCCGCGCCACCGGCCTCTACGACCAACTGCTCAGCGCGCCCCCCACGGACACCGCCAACCCGTACCTGGTCAAAGCCCTCAAAGCCGCAAATCTCTGGGAGTACGGACACGAGGCCGAGGCCCGCGCGATCATCGACGGAATCCGCGTGGCCGGCCCGCTCCAGGCGGCCCCGTGGCAGATCGTCGCCGGGACCCTCGAAGCCCACGACGAGCTGGAGGCGGCCCACGACGTCCTCCAGACCGCGCTGACGCTGCTCCTGGCACCGGGCGAGGAAGTCCCGTACGCCACCCAGTCCTTGCTGACCGGGCGGCATCGCGTACGCCGGCTGATGGGCCACGACCACGACGCCTGGGACGAACTGGCCGACGCCCTGAGCACGGCGAACGTCTCGCTCGACGAGCTCCACGACCCGAAGCGCCTGTGGTCCCTGGGCTCCTCGGACCCGGGCGAGCTGAAGGCCGAGATCACCCGGCTCCGTGCCGAACTGGGCACCTACCGGGCGGCCTTGTCGCGTCCGTTCCCGGTGGCGGTCCTGCACTGGCCGGAAGCCGAACTGGCCGAACTCCTCGACGCCTACCCCTCCCTGGCCGACGAGGAGTACACCACCCACACCGAGCACCTGGCCCGCCTGGAGGCCGCGCTGCGCGACCTGCACGCGGGTGGCACCCCGAACCTCGGCATCGTCGCGGGCACGGTCCCCTCGTACGAGGCGTTCGCCGCCTCGGAGGCCGCGTCCCCGGCCGATCCGAACCTGCTCCCCCAGTACGCCACCACGCTCGCCGCCCGGGGCCGTGCGATCCCTTGGCCGCCGGCGCGCAGTGCGGCGTGCTGGTGCGGTTCGGGGCGGGCGTACCGGGAGTGCCACGGGGTCGCGTAGCCGCGGAGGGGGTGGAGCGGGCGGAGGGGGTGGAGCGGGCGGATCTTCGGGACGGCCTCACTTCCCTTCGAAGGCGTCCCGAAGGTCGAGGTGGAGACGGCCGGCGGCCTTCGCGCTGTCCGGCCTCTCCGCGGACAGCAGCGCGTGCACATGCGCCTGCAACACCTGGGTGAACGCCCCGTAGTAAGGCGTACGGGGGCGCTGGACCGCCTCCTTCAGTGCCCCGCTCAGCGTCCAGGTGAAGGCCTTCCGCGCCGCTGCCCCCTGGTCCTTCGCGCCGCCCTCCCCCGCCTTGGAGGGCGGCGCGGACGACGGACCGCCGGTGGCGGTGGAAGCGCCGTCGGCCGGGCGGAGAGCGGCGGCGACGCGGGGCCAGCAGGGCCTGGAATTCCCGTTGTACGCGGAGGCCCTGGTCGCGGCGAAGCCCGCGTCGAGCAGGCAGCGTTCGCTCTCCTGCGAGGTCAGGAACGCGATGAGGGCGCGGGCGTTCCCGGCGCGCGGCGAATCGGCGGTGGCGGCGAGATTCTGCCCGCCCAGCACGGAAGCACCGGGCAGCCGGTTCACGGAGTACGCGTCGGGCGGCAGCAGCGTCCGCAAGGCGCCGTAGACGTACGGCCAGTGGCGCAGGAAGGCGACGCGTCCGGCGGCGAAGTCGGCCAGGGTCGCCGTCTCGTCCGCGCTGACCGCGCTGGCCAGTATCCGGTCGTGACGGGTCCGTTCGAGGAGTTCGTCGAGGCCCTTCTTGAGGTCCGCCTCGCTCGCCCGGTACCTGCCCTCCTCGTCGGCGAGTTCGACACCCACGCTGGCGAACGCCTCGACGGTGTTGGCGGTGAGCCCCTCGTACTGCTTGAGCTGCGTGGTCCAGCCCGCCTGGTCGTCGCCCCGGCCGGGGCTGAGCGCGAGGGTCTTGATGGACGCGTTGAGGTCACCCCAGGACCAGTTGAGGGTGGGCTGCCTGCTCGGCTGGATTCCGGCGGCCTCCAGCAGGTCGGGGCGGTAGTAGAGCAGGCCCACATCGGTGTTGAAGGGCCTGGCGTAGGAGCGGCCCTTCCAGAGGGTCGTCCGGTGGACCCGGTTGATGAAGTCACGGTCGACGGTCTCCTCCTCGGGCATCGGGCGGATCAGTCCGGCTTCGGCGAACTCGGGAATCCAGGTGATGTCGAGGTTCACCACGTCGTATCCGGCGCTCCCGGACTGCAGCGCGCCGAGCAGCTGGCTGCGCTGCTGGTCGGCGCCGCCCGGCAGTTCGACGAGCTTGGCCTGCTCGGACTTCGACGAGGCGTGCTTCCTGTTCCACTCCTCTATGAGCTGCTGGCGCACCCCGCCGGACCCGGTGACATCGAGCCCGCTGGCGACGACGATCGGCCCCTGGTCGGTGGCGTTGCCGTCCTGGCCCGCCTGCGGCGTACCCTCTGGTCCGCCCGAACAGGCGGCCGAGGACACGGCGAGGAGACAGCCGAGCACGCCGGCGAGGAGGACCCGCCGTCCCGTGCTCCGTCCTCCCCCGCGCCGGGCGCCTCCCTGTCCTCCACTTCCACGTCCCATTCCGCTTCCACTTCCACGTCCCATTCCACCTCCGCTTCCACTTCGACTTCCGAGCCAGGTCATTCCGCGTCCCCCGTGCCCGTCTTGGCGACCTCGGCGGTCAGTTCGGTGGGGATGTCGTCCGACAGGTCCAGGCAGCGCCCGCCGGTCGCCTCCGTGATCGCCTCGTTGAGCCGGCCGGCGGAACAGCCGCCACCACGCAGGGACACGACCACGACCCGTACCGGCGGGGCCTGTTCCGCCTTGGCGACGAGCTCCGCCAGCTCCTTCTTCGTCAGCCCCTTCGAGTCCTCGTCGTCGGTGACCAGGACGAGGAGCCGTGGCGGATCGTCCTCGGTCAGCCCGTCACGCAAGGTCGCGAATCCTTCGCGAAGCCCCTCCACGACGCGCGCGTCGACATCGGCGGTCCCGGCCGCGGCGACGGCCTTCTGCGCGGCGGCACGACCGTGCCGCCCGAACGGCACGACGTCCGGGTCCTTCTCCGAAGCGATCGACCACACGCCGTACGCGTCACCGGCACCCAGCGAACTCATCGACCGGACCACCAGCTCCTTCGCCCGCCCTGAGCCGTCCCAGACCCGCTTGTCGGCCATCGAGGTGGAGTTGTCCAGGAGGTACAGCACCCGCCCGGGGCCGAGCGCCTGCCGGTAGCGGCGCAGCGTGGTGTTGAGCGAAGCGGCCGTGACGGTGCTCGTGGCGGTCGGCGGAATCGACTGGCGTACGGCATACCTCCCCGTCGCGTCGAGGTCCGCGCGGAGCGGCGAGTTCTCCTCGGGCGGCGCGGGCTTGCCGTTGTCGCCGACCCTGCGGAAGCCGTCATCGGTGAAGAACTTCTGCGCCGCCGTGTCCTCGGCCAGCCACGCGTAGAAGCGCCTCACCTCCCGGTCGCGCGCCTCGGCGTCGCGGCCCGCGTCGTCCCAGGTGACCTGGAGGTACGGCAGATCGAGCACCGGGATGTCGTTGGGGTACTGGGCGGTTCGGTTGTCCAGCACATCCGTCGCGCAGCGGGGGCGTCCCGGGTCGCCGGACGGCAGGTTGCACTGGGCCATGGTCTGTTCCGGTACGAGAACGGCCGCGCTGTCCTCCAGCGGATTGCGGGTGCCGTCGGCCAGCGCGCACATCAACTCCCTCGCGGTGGCGGGCATCGGACGCAGCGCCTGCGCCATGCTCTGCTCCAGGGATGACGCCGAACCTGACCCGGACCCCGCCTCGGACGAGGCGTACAGGGCTTCGGTGGCCAACAGTGCCCCGTCGGTGCCTTCGGGGTCGGGCCTGAGTACGGAGACGGACCGGTCCGGGCGCTGCGCGTCACGCAGTTCGGAGATGAGCGACCCGAGCGGCCGGCCCGTCTGCGACTCCGGTACCAGGGCCATGCTGATGGGTACCGCCAGAACCATGGGCGTGAAGGCGACCGAGCCCAGCGCGTCCAGGGTCACGGCCCGTTCACCTGCTGCCCCCTCGGCCCCTTCCGTTCCGTCGCCTCCTGAGGAGACGTCGCCGGTGGCCGTCGCAGCGGCGCTCCCGCCGGCCTCGGTCTGCCCGCCCTCCATCACCCGGCGCCAGGCGCTGCCCGCCGCAGGAATCCAGATGTCCGGCTGTGGGCCGACATCGCGCTGGGGCCGCAGACACTCACCGGTCGCGGGGCAGGCGGCGGGCGGGTCCTGCCAGAGGGACGAGGCCCGGAGGGCGGCCACGGCGTCGGTCGCCTTGGCGTCGTACGTGGTGATCCCGACGGAACGGCAGCCGCTGCCGCGCTCCATATAGGCGTCGGCGGCCTTCTTGACGGTGGGCCGGAGGTCGGGATCGGTGAGTACGCGGAGCTCCATCGCGGGCGGACAGTCGCGGGAGGCGCCGCCGGGCAGCCCGCCCGCCCACCACGTACCGAAACCGGCGAGGGCCAGGGCGGCGGCGAGCCCGAGGGCGGTAGAGCGGCGACGCCGCGACCGCAGCGCACGCCGTGCGCGCGCACCACGGGGCGCGGACAGCCGACGCCGTACGAGGCGGGGAAGGGGCAGCCGTAACCACCACCGCCCTGCGACGGAGGACACCACACCGCCGTGCACGCGCTTCTCCTCGCCCTCCGTGCCCCCGTCTCCGTGCGTGCCTTCGTCCTGGCCCGGGTCCGCGCCCCTGTTCCCGTCCCGGTCCCGGTCCGCGCCCCCGTTCCCGTCCCCTTCCCCGGCTCCGTTCCTGTCCCCCTCCCTGCCCTCATTCCCCGTGTGCGGCCCGCTCCCCCCGCGTACCGGGAGGGCGAGCAGCACATCGTCCCCGTGCCGCCGCTCGTCCGGAATCCACCGGTGTCCGTCGACGGCCTTGAGGGGCGCGATCGCCTCCCGCATCTCGGTGACGAGCCGGGTGAACGTGGCCGGCTGCACGGCAGCCGTACGCCCGGTCAGCAGCCCGTGCAGCCGGACCGTGAACTCCGTACCGGCCGAGGGGTCGCCGGGAGGGATCTCCACGCCCGGCTCCGCAGCGGTGAGCAGGGCGAAGTTCTGCCCGACGGCAGGGTTGAACGATTGCAGCGCGTTTCCGGCGAAACAGCAGTCGAGGATCGCCACGACCCAGTCGGCGCGGGCCTTGGAGAGCTCCGGCATCACGTCGTCCCGCCAGGACAGCGCGTCCACGAAGGGATGGTGCCGGTCCCGGGTCACACGTGAGGAGGTGAACAGGAGATGAAGGTCGCTCCCGTCGGGACGCACGATGCCGTGCCCGGCGAAGTAGACGACCAGCAGCCCGCCGACCTCCTCGCGCGCGGCGCGCAGCGCGGCCCGCACCTGGAGCGGATCAACGGCCCGGGTGGCCCCCCTGCCCGGAATCACGACGACGTCTGCGGGGTCGAGTACCCCGGTGCCTTCGGCGGTCAGCGCCTCGGCGACCAGCCGGATGTTGTGGCGGACGGCGGGCAGGTCGTTCCGGTCACCGCTGTAGGACTCGACACCGACGACGACCGCACGGTGCCGCTTGCCCCTGCCCTCCTCGCCGCGCGCGCTGTACGGCGGCACGACGCCTAGACCTCCCCGGCCTCGTCGCCACGACGCACCTGACCCCCGCCACCGCCCCGCGACCCTCCGCTGTCGCCGCTGTCGCCGCTGTCGCCGGTCCCGCCGGTCCCGCCGTCTCCGTCCCGATCGGCGTCCCCACCCTCATCGGTGTCCCGCCCCAGCACGGCCCCGGGCCCGGAGTCGGGTGCGTCGAGGGTGACGCGCGGCGTCTCCTCGGGGTCGGCGAACCTGCGCCGGTTCCGCACCCAGGTCTCCACGGACCGCCACACCTTGTCGATGACGTTACGAGCCACCTCGACGGACACCACGAGCACGATGTCCTGGATGAGCTCCCCGCTCATGCCCTCGGTCTGCTGGTCGGAGACCTTGCGCCCGACAGCCAGCTGATCCGCTTCCCGTACCTCTTCGAGATCGGGCGCGCTCTGCAACCAGGTATGGAGCGCCTCGAGATCATCACGCCGGGTATGCGTCCCGCTCACCCCGATCCGCACCTCAACGGTCCCGGCCCCCGCTCCGGGCCCCTGTTCCGGCCTCTGCTCCGGCTTCTGCCCCTGCCCGCTCACGCCCGGCCCGTCCGTCATCCGCTTGCCCCCATCGGCGCCATTGCCGTCCCACCTGAAGCGACCTGGAACATCCCGTCCCTGAACTCCGGATTATTTCACGCCAGTTGACATCCGACCCGGCTTTGACGGCACTATCACCGAGGCGGGGGATGGCGCGGGGCGCGGGGACGGCGCGGGACCGAGCGGGCCGCGATCCACTCTCCCCATCATGCGCATCTCGGACACGCTTCTGTCAGTACCCCTTGATACAACTGCTCACGTAACAACGTGCCGGGATGAGGGGACTCGACCATGCCCAACGATTTCGCGGATGCGGCGCCAGTCGCTGGGCTTTACGAAACGCTCATCACTCATCGCCTCGCAGAGCGCCTCAAAGATTTCGATGCCACGGGATGGCGCTCCATTGACGCCATCGTGGGGCAGGAGTCCACGCCGCACGTCCTGTCTCGACACATTGGCGACACGGTCCGGCAGGTCCTTCAGCGGCTCACGCCCGCGGAACAGGTTCTGGCCGCCAACCACATCTTGGAGTCCCTCAACACCATCGAGGGTGCGACCCAGTGGATAGACCTCGTGGCCGACGGCCCACGCCAGCTGCTCGCTGTGGCCGAGCAGGAGGCTCCCGGCGTCTACGCCATCCGCCCAGCCACTCCGCTCTCGGACACAGCACTGATCACCAACTCGCCGGAAGATCCGAGCCTCGGCTTTGAGCTTCGGGCCGAGTTGGCCACCGCCGATCGTGTGGATCTCCTCTGCGCATTCGTAAAGTGGCACGGTCTCCGCGTTCTTGAAAAGTCACTGGCATCTGCACGGGAACGTGGTGTTCCCATTCGCGTGCTGACAACGACCTACATTGGCGCCACCGAGCGTCGCGCATTGGACCGGCTGGTTCAGGATTTCGGCGCCGAGGTAAAGGTAAATTACGAGCTTCGCTCCACCCGGCTCCATGCCAAGGCATGGCTCTTCCGCCGAGACAGCGGATTCGACACGGCATATGTTGGCAGCTCCAACCTGTCCAAGGCTGCCCTCCTCGACGGCCTTGAATGGAACGTCCGGCTGTCGTCCGTCGCCACGCCCGCCGTGCTCCGCAAGTTCGAGGCAACGTTCGATGCCTACTGGAGTGAGCAGGCATTCGAGCCGTACGACCCACACACTGACGCTCAGCGGCTCGACGAAGCACTGTCACACGCAAGCGGCACCAGCACTCAGGTCCGGAACAGCATTACGCTCTCTGGCCTGGAAGTTCGCCCCTACCCCCACCAGCGCGACATGCTTGAGCGGCTAGAAGTCGAGCGCACCGTGCACGACCGGCACCGCAACCTGATGGTCGCCGCGACAGGTACGGGCAAGACCGTGATGGCGGCACTGGACTACAAGCGCCTGCGGCAGCAGCTCGGCCGCGACCCGCACCTCCTCTTCGTGGCCCACCGTAAAGAGATCCTCGAACAGTCCCTCCGCGTGTACCAAAACGTCCTCGTCGACGCGAACTTCGGAGAGCTCTTCTTCACTGGGGAGATTCCCGACAATTGGACTCATGTATTCGCCAGCGCACAGTCCCTCAACCCGCGTGCACTGGACCGCTTTGCACCGGATCACTTCGACGTGATCGTGATCGACGAGTTCCACCACGGCACATCACCCACCTACCGTAGGCTCCTTGACCATTTCGCTCCACTGGAGCTTCTCGGACTCACGGCTACCCCCAATGGCCATGAGTTAGATCGGGTCGGGTGTCAGTGTGTGGAGCACGATGGTGCGGGTGACGCGCCGGGTTCCGGGGTCGGTTGAGCTGCGGGTTTGGTAGCTGAGATGGGGGCGTTTCGTGGTGCGGGGCGTGGTGCGGGTGGGGCGGTCTCGGATGTGCATGCCGGGGAGGTCGGCTATGAGGAAGTGCAGGGCCTTCGCGAGCTGGTCAGGGGGAAAAAGCCGTCCTGAGGGAGCTTTTGACGGCGTCCAGGACGGGCGGGAAGCTGATGCGGGCGGGGTCGATGCCCGCGATCACGGCGGCCCTGGCGATCAGGGTGCGCAGGGCCTGGTAGACGCAGAGTAGCGCCCACAGTTCTTGTCGTACTCCCTCGGGTTTGCCCGAGCGCAGGATGCCGCCACTTTGCCGCAGGTCGACCTTGAGCAGTTTGAAGAGCACTTCCACCGACCAGCGTTCGGCGTAGTTGCGGGCCAGCTCCAAAGCGGGCGCGTGCTCAGGGTCCAGCAGGGTGGTGATGAGGCAGAAGACCTCGCTGATTCCGCCGTCGTCGGCGACGGAGTACTCGATGACTCGTACCGTGACCCGCTGCGACTTCCGCTCGCCGCGCAGTTCGGACAGGTACGTGCCGTCGGCCAGCCGTTTCTTGACGGGCAGGGTGAAGGAAGCCGAGACGCGCCACAGCAGTTGTGCGCCCGTCGCGGCGGCAGCCCGGTACAGGCCGAACGAGGGGAAGCCGCGGTCGGCCAGCAGCAGCATGCCGGGCGCCAACCGGTCCAACAGGCGGGTGAACAGGGTGCGTTCACCGACCGCGATGGAGTCGAAGGCCGCCCCGGTCAGGGCCAGCGTGCCGCACTCGGCCAGCGCCACCAGGCGGACCTGCGGCCGGCTTCCACCGGCCGGAACCGCGAACGCCGCCTCGTTCCGCTTCCCCGAGGGCACATCGAAGACCGTGCCGTCCACCGCCATCAACCGCAGCCCCCGCCAGAACGCCTCCGGGGTGCGCTCATCGGCCACCGGGGCTGCGACCTCGTCGAACAGGTTCCGCAACGGCGCCTCACCCAACCGGTAACGGGCCAGCGAGATCGCCCCGTCACTGGGCACCCGGTATTCGCCCCAGCCGCCCCGCGACCACCGCAGCCCCTCCAGCAGGCCCCGCAGGGTGCGCACGTACCCCTTGCCCGGCTCCAACCACAACGCCAGCGACAAATACATCATCAACTTCGCCGGCAACGACCGCGTTCGCTCCTCACGCGCCCCCGCCTCATCGATCGCCGCCCGCACGGCCTCCTCCGGGAACACCGCCGCCAGCAACCCGATCGACACGTCATCCGTCAGCCGCCCCGCGGCCACACCCTCAATCCGCTCCACCCCAAGATCATCGCACCCCGGGCAGCTAACTCAGGACCATTGCGGCTACCCCGGAGCGCATGGATGGTCTGAATATTCAGGACGAGTTCTTCGACGGCCGAATCGCCGCCGAGATGCGACTTTGGGAAGCCCTGGAGAATGACCTGCTCAGCCCGTTCCACTACTTCGGTATCACCGACAACACCGACATGAGTGCGGTCACGTGGAAGCGCGGCGCGTATGACTCGACGGCTCTCAGTAACCTCTTCACGGGCAACGATGCTCGCGCCAGGCTCGTCGTGCAGGCTGTGAAGGACAAGATCGCTGATCCGGGCGCCATGCGGGCATTGGGATTCTGCGTCTCGGTCGCCCACGCTCACTTCATGGCCGACTTCTTCCAGCGAGCAGGTCTCGCCGCCGTTGCGCTCTCCGGCGAGAGCCCCAGGGGGGAGCGCAGGGTAGCGCTCGATCAGCTGAGAACGGGTGCGCTCCAGGTCATCTTCTCCGTAGACCTCTTCAACGAGGGTCTAGACATCCCCGACGTAGACACCCTGCTCCTCCTTCGACCCACATCCAGCGCCACAGTGTTTCTTCAGCAGCTGGGCCGCGGGCTACGGCGAACGGAGGGCAAAGCCGTCCTTACGGTCTTGGACTTCATCGGACAGCACCGCAAGGAATTTCGGTTCGAAGAGCAGTTCCGCGCGCTGACGAACCTCACACGCAACCGGCTCCTCACGAGCATTGAGCACGACTTCCCCCAGCTCCCCTCTGGCTGTCAGATCATCCTTGAGACGAAAGCCAAGGAATTGATCATCGACAACATTCGCAACCAGATCGGAGTCAACGTCACGCAGCTCGCCGGCGAGGTGGCGTCTTACGCCGAGCCTCTTCTCGCCGGCTATCTGCGAGAGAGCGGCCGAGAGCTCAAGGAGCTCTACCGGAACGGGAACTCATGGACCGGGCTCCTCCGTCGAGCCAAGCTCCTCGATCAGACCGGCCCCGACGGCGAGGAGGCTCTACTCAAGCGCGTATCAGCCTTCCTCCACGTGGATGACCCGCTGCGGGCCACCGCATACGCGAAGCTCGTCGGCGAGGACGCCCTCGCGTACGAAGAGCTCAGCAACCAAGAACAGGCGTACGCCCGGATGTTCTTCTTCTCCCTTTGGCCGTTGGGGGCCAACTTCACGAGCTACCAGGCCGGTTTCGACACGCTCCGCCCCCACCGGGCCTTCCGGGATGAACTGCGACAAGTCCTCGCCCATGTCATGGAGCAGGCTGACCACGTCCCCGTACCGCTACTGGGCACCCACGCCAGCCTGTCGCTGACGGTCCACGCCTCCTACAGCCGCGAAGAGATCCTTACCGCCCTGGGCCAATCCACGGTGGACGGTTTCATGCCGGGGCACTTCCGCGAGGGGGTGAAGTGGTGCGAGAGCATCCAAACGGACGCGCTGCTCATCACGCTAGAGAAGGACGAGAAGGACTTTTCCCCAGAGACGCGCTACAAGGACTACGCGCTCAACGACTCCCTGTTCCATTGGGAGTCTCAGAACCAGACATCTGAGGCCTCCCCCACGGGCATTCGCTACCAGACCCACAAGGAGAGGAATACCCGAGTCCTCCTCTTCGTCCGCCGCTTCAAGAAGACGGACATCGGTGGCCCTCAGCCATGGATACTGCTCGGCCCAGCCGAGTATGTGAAGCACAAGGGCAGCAAGCCCATGGGCATCGTCTGGAAGCTTCGCCACGAGATCCCTGCGGACGTGCTGACGTACTCCGCCATTGCCGCCGGCTAGGAACCGAGGCCCTGTTCCTGAATGTGCCAGAGCGACGGCGAGCCCGTATGAATCGCTTCTCTATGCGGTGCTGCTCCACCGTCCTCAACGGTGCTGACCGTGGAGCTCCGTCCACCGCAGTTGCTAGGTGGCTGGAATCTACTCAGCTGACTCCCGGCAAATCGGCCTCAAAGTACGTTTGCGCGCGATCCATCGCGCTGTCCGGGTCACACCCGTGAGCTCGCAACCAATGAAGAAGATCAGCGATGAGATCGATCGCCGCCATCTCCGCACTCGCCACACTCAGCCGACTGAAGGTCGAGGATTCCACCGCAGGCCTCAACTGAAGTAGTCCCAAAACGGCTTCCGCCTTCGCCACACGCGGCCCATCGACATGGCCAACCGGCGAGGGTAGGCCCGTGGCGAGCTCACACCAGATGACCTTGGAGTCGCCGCGAAGGATGACGCCCCAGCGCTCAGCGATGCCATCGATAAGGGCAAGCCCTCGCCCCGTCTCAGACACGTCGGTTGCCTCGATGAGAGTGGGGAGCGCGCGCGTATCAGGGTCGCTCATCTCGATGCGGAGGTCGCTGCCGCTCATGAAAACGTCCAAGCGCGTCGGAGTACCTGATCCCACGTGCTTGATCACGTTCGCCGCCATCTCCGTCACGCAGATCTGCGCGGAGTGGACTACATCAGGTAGGCCCCACAGCTCCAGATGCAGTCGCATCACACGCCGCAAGCCGACCAACTCCCCTGCCTCGGCCAGGAAGGGCAGGTCCCATGCCTTCCTGACGATGCCGAAGCGACATCCATTCATCCCCATCATCACTCCTGCGAGAGACGCAGTCACCCAGCGTGCCCGCTCCCATCAATAGAGTGACATTGGAACTCTCATTTTGGAACTCTCACTAGCGACTGATGGGAGCACAGTCGCCGGTGCACGCCCCCGGAGTGCGCTGTCTTGCTCGGAGCGCTCTGCACCGTGCACCCTCTGAGGGATCAACGCGAAGGACGGCCATGCCAGTCGGACCAACCACCCGTAGACGACAGCTCGGCGCAGACCTACGTCGGCTCCGCGAGCGCAAAGGCCTCACTTTGGAGGAGGCGGGCGCCGGAGTCGGCATCTCAAAGGCGACGTTGAGTCGGTATGAGACGAAGGAAGGCACCGTCAAGTGGCCAGCCGTGGACGCCCTGTGTCGCCAGTACGGCGCCTCCGACCAGGAACGTGAATCGCTGGTCGATTTGGCGAAGGGAGCTCGTATTCAGGGGTGGTGGCGATCCCTGGCGGACCCGATTCCCGAGTCGATGAATCTCATGCTGACACTTGAGGACGAAGTGGTCAGCGAGGGCCACTACGCGTGCATGTACGTCCCAGGGCTTCTCCAAACACGCACGTACGCGGAAGCAGTGCACCGCGCCTCCGAGATGAGGTGCACGGATCAAGAGATCCACCACATGGTGGACATCCGAATGAAACGGCAGGAGCTTCTCTCTCGTGCCGAGCCTCCTCACATGTGGGCCGTGATTGATGAGGCGGTGATCCGGCGCATGGTGGGCGGGCGTGACGTCATGCGGGAGCAGTTGAGGCACCTCAGGGAGCAGGCGTCCCAGCCTCACATCACCGTTCAGATACTGCCGTTCGAAGCAGGCGCCCACGCCGCTGCTGTCGGCAGCTTCGTCATCCTCGGCGGCCCAACGCCTGAACTCGACGTCGTGTACGTCGATATCATCGGCGGTGGCCTTTTCATGGAGAAGCCGCAGGAACTAGCGCGCTATAGGTTGGCGTTCGAGTACCTGCGTGCGCAGTCGTTGGATATCGATCAGTCTGCCGCGCTCCTGAATCGGGTCATTGGGGAGCTTTGATGGACAGCGAACGCGTGTGGTTCAAGTCGTCGTACAGCGGTGGAAGCGGCACTGAGTGCGTCGAGGTGGCCAATCTGCACGCCGTCGTCGGTGTACGTGACTCGAAGCGCCCGGAAGGGGCCTCCATCTCCGTACGGGTCGCTGCGTGGGCGGAGTTCGTATCGGCCCTGCGTCTGTGAGGTGCGCCCACCCCTACGCCCGCACCACCACCGCAATCGGCGCCCGCCGCCCCGCGCCCAGCCGCAGCTTGGCCAGTACAGCCGCGACCACCTCGTCCGGGTGGTCGCGCACCAGGGCCGGTGCCACGCTCACCACTTCCACGCCCTGGGCCTCCAGTTTCAGGCGGCGGCGCAGCGTGGCGCGGTACTCGGTCGCTCCCAGGTGGAATTCTTCCGAGTCGACCTCCAGGGCTACGCCCTCGTCGGGCCAGTAGGCGTCGGGTACGGCCAGGAAGGTGCCGTCCGGGGTGAGCAGGGTGGGGTTCCAGAGGGCCTCCGGGACGCCTCCTGCTCGTAGTACGTCGCGGGTGCGGCCCTCCTCGATCGAGCGGACGCCCACGAGGAGTTCGTCCGCCACCGCGCGTAACGGCGCACCGCGCAGGGCGTGCCCCGCGCGGAGTTCGGTGAGGAGGTCGCGGGGGTCGCAACGTCCGGCCTGGACGGTGTTCGCCAGGATCGCGCGTACGCGGTCCTGGCAGGTCTCGCGGGCGACGAAGTCCGCCGCCGCGCGGGGCCTTCGGACGCACGGCACCCCTTCGAGGAGCAGGCTCGGCGGGTGGCGGCGGGTGCGGCGGATGCGTACGTACGCCACGTCCCGCATCCTGCGCGCCTCGTCGAGCAGGACGTCCACGGTGCCGCTGCCTGTGCCACGTACCCGGTAGAGGGACAGCGCCGCCTCGCCCGTCACGACGGCCGTCGTGCCGGACAGCGGGTCGGAGGCCGGTTCCGCCGCGTAGAGGACGGCCGCCAGCACCCGCTGGTACGGGTCCGGGGCGCCGGTCTGCATCAGCGTGACCCTGGGCAGCACCCACTGCCACGGCCCGCCCGGTTCGCAACGGCGCCGGATCGTGCTTCTGGCCAGGCCGGCGGCCTGGAGCTGGCAGCTGGTGGCCAGGCCTCTCTGCCGGCCCGCGAGCCGGTCGAGCGTCCTGACATCGGCTTTCGTCGCAGCGGCCATGGTCCCCTCCTCCCCATCGGTCGGTCGGCTCCAACCCATGGGGCCGATTGCGGATTCTGCGTTGCGTGTTGCGCTACGGAGAGTCCGCAATCCGGGCTCGGCCTCACATCCGGTACGTACGGGACTCCTCCGCGTGGCTCGGCGCCTGGACCCGCCTCCGGCCGACACCGGCAACGGCCCGCGGCTGTACGCCGTCTGGCCCTGAGACGCCGCGTATTCCAGGCCTTCCGGCGCCGGCGCCGGGTACGCGTCCCTCAGCGACTGCCGTCGCGCGTCGTCCGGGCCGAGCCGCGCCGAGCCCGACGGGGCGTGCTCCCGCGGGGGTGGCCGCGAGTGCGTGGCCGGCGAGCCGAAAGTGCCTGGCCCGGGCGTCGGCTGCCGTGCCATGCTCGCCCGCATGCCCATTCGATACCCGCGCCCCCTCCGTCCTGGTGACCGCGTCGGCGTCACCTCTCCCTCCAGCGGTGTGCCGAAGGAGCTGCGCGGGCGGTTCGACGTCGCCGTACGGGAAGTGGAGGCGCGGGGGTACGAGGTCGTCGTCGGCACGTGCATGGACGGTGGCGGGCATGTCAGTGCGTCCGTGGCCGAACGTGCGGCCGAGCTGATGAGAATGCTGACCGATCCCCGTATCAGGGCCGTGGTCCCCCCGTGGGGCGGCGAGACCGCGATCGATCTGCTGCCGCTGCTCGACTGGGAGCGGTTGCGGAGTGCCGAGCCGACCTGGGTCGTCGGGTACTCGGACATGTCGACCGTCATCACCCCCCTCACCCTGCTCACCGGGGTCGCGACCGTGCACGGCAACAACCTCATGGACACGCCCTACCGGGCACCCGAGGGGCTGTTGTCCTGGCTGGACATCGTCGCCATGCCCGGGGGGAGCCGGTTCACGCAGATCCCGCCGGGCCGCCATCGGGCCTCCGGCCGGGACGACTTCCAGGCACATCCCGAGGTCAGCGCGTTCACGCTCGACACCCCCGGCCGCTGGACCAGGCTGGACGGAGGCGGCGATGTGGACGTCTCCGGGCGGCTCATCGGCGGGTGCGTCGAGACGGTCTGCCATGTGGCCGGTACGCCGTACGGCGATGTCGCGTCGTTCGCTCGCGACCGCGCCCCGGAAGGGCTGCTCGTGTACGTCGAGGCGGTGGAGCACGATGCCTTCACGATCTGCCGGACTCTCCACGGCATGAAGCTGGCCGGATTCTTCGAAGGCGCCAACGCCGTGCTCGTAGGCCGGACGTCGGCGCCGGACGCCTCCTCGCTCAGTCAGCACGAAGCCGTACTGGACGCGCTCGGGTCCCTGGGTGTGCCCCTCATCGCCGACGTCGAATGCGGTCACGTCCCGCCGTACATGCCGCTCGTCAACGGGGCGCTCGGTCGCGTCATCCACGACTCCGCCCGCAGTGAGCTGATTCAGACGCTCGCCGACTGACGGCCGGGCAGGAAGCAGCCCAGGACCGGCAGACGCGCGGGCCCACGGCCGGCACCGGTCGACGGCGTGCTCCCACAGCCGATTCCCCCCAGCCCGGGGACACGCAGTGCTCCCACAGCCTGGCGACACGCAGCATGGAGACACGACGGGGGACACGACGTAGGGACACGGCATGGGGTCATGCTGCGTCCCCACGCCGCGGGGACACGGCAGGGGGTCATGGCGCGGCCCCACGCCGCGGGCGGCCCCGCGCCGGCCTCCCCGCCTCCCTGGCCGCCTCCCTGGCCGCCTCCCTGGCCTCCCTGTGACCTCCCCGCCTCCCTGCCTCCCTGACCTTCCTGGCCTCCCTGTGACCTCCCCGCCTCCCCGCCTCCCTGACCTTCCTGGCCTCCCCGCCCTGCGCGCCCTCCCTGGCCGCGCGCCCCGCCGTCGGACGCCCGCACCACCCGCCCCGGCCGGGCCGCGCGAGGGTTCCCCGAGCCTCCCGCCCCGCCCCCTCGCCGGTGGACAAGGGTTTTCCCCGTATCGGGTTCATCTCGCCTTTCCCTACTGTCTGCCGCACCGGCGAATCCCATTCCCCGCACGTCCTTGACTCCCAGCTGTCAGGTGCATGCAAGGCATGGGTGACGGCGGTGGCGGCCTTGACCAGGGCCGTGATGTCGACGGCGGCGCACGGGCGACCCGGCCCAGGAACCGCGGACCGCAGCCCCCACGCTGCGCCGCGGTTCTCGCGCCGACCGCCGCGATCCGCACGAGTAGTGATTGAAAGGGAACACCTTGAACGGTTCCAGGCGGAGACTCATATCCATCGTGGCCGCGACCGCCACGATCGCCGGTGTCGTTGCCACCTCCTCCGTGGCGCTCGCCGCCGCCCCGGCGGCCCCTTCGCCGAAGCCGGCCCCGGCTTCGCAGGCCATGACCACCCTGCCGACCGCGCCGGTCGAGGATGTCATCGTCACCTACAAGTCCAAGGCCGCCGAGGCCGGTTCCAACGCCGCGGCCAGGAGCGACGCGGCCGCCAAGGCCAAGGAGACCGGCGAGAGCCTGTCGTTCGAGCGCCGCCTCGCCAGTGGCGCCGCCCTGGTCGACCTGGGTGGCGAGACGTCCAAGAAGGACGTCACCGACGTCATGGCCGCCTTCCGCGCCGACCCGTCCGTCGCGTCCGTGGAGCCCGACATCCGCGCCTACGCGATGGCGGTCACCCCCAACGACACCGACTACGCCAAGCAGTGGGACCTGTTCGAGGCCACCGGCGGCATGAACGTCCCCGGCGCCTGGGACAAGGGCACCGGAACCGGCGTCACCGTCGCCGTCATCGACACCGGCTACGCCGCCCACACGGACCTGGCCGCCAACATCGTCCCCGGATACGACTTCATCTCCTCCTCCACGGACGCCCGCGACGGCAACGGCCGCGACAGCGACGCCAAGGACGAGGGCGACTGGAACGCCACCGCCGGCGAGTGCGGCACCGGTTCCACGGCGGGCAACTCCTCCTGGCACGGCACGCACGTCGCCGGCACGATCGGTGCGACCGCCAGCAACGCCAAGGGCATCGCGGGCATCGCGTACAGCGCGAAGATCCAGCCCGTACGTGTGCTCGGCAAGTGCGGCGGCTCCTCCTCGGACATCGCCGACGCCATCACCTGGGCGTCCGGCGGCACCGTCCCGGGCGCCACGGCGAACGCGAACCCCGCCAAGGTCATCAACCTGAGCCTCGGCGGCGCCAGTTCCACCTGCCCCAGCGTCTACCAGACCGCCATCAACGGCGCCGTCTCGCGCGGCACCACCGTGGTCGTCGCGGCCGGCAACAGCAACGCCAACGCCTCCGGCTTCACCCCCGCCAACTGCGCCGGTGTCATCAACGTGGCGTCCACCAGCCGTGAGGGCAACCGTTCGTTCTACTCGAACTTCGGCAGCATCATCGACGTCTCCGCGCCCGGTGGCGAGACCCGCCGCGCCACCGACACGCCGGGTACCATCACCACCCCCGAGAACGGCATCCTCTCCACGCTGAACTCCGGTACCACCACCCAGTCGGTCGAGAACTACAAGCCCTACCAGGGCACTTCGATGGCCGCACCGCACATCGCCGGCCTCGCCGCGCTGCTCAAGTCGGCCAAGAGCACCCTGACCCCGGCCGAGATCGAGTCCGCGATCAAGAGCAACGCCCGGCCGCTTCCCGGCACCTGCACCGGCGGCTGCGGCTCCGGTATCGCCGACGCGACGAAGACCGTGAACGCCGTCACCGGAACTCCCACCACCCCCGGCGGCACCACGTTCAGCAACGCGACGAACGTGACGATCTCCGACAACGCGACCGTCACCTCGTCCATCACGGTCACCGGCCGTACGGGCAACGCTCCCGCCGCCCTCAAGGTCGCCGTGGACATCAAGCACACCTGGCGCGGCGACCTGGTCGTCGACCTGATCGCCCCGGACGGCACCATGCGCAACCTCAAGGGCTCGTCGTCCTCGGACAGCGCCGACAACGTCCTCGCGACGTACACGGTCGACGCGTCGAGCGAGATCGCCAACGGCACCTGGAAACTCCAGGTCCGTGACGTCGCATCGGGTGACACCGGCTACATCGACACCTGGAGTCTCACTCTCTGAGACGCCTGAAATTCGGCATCATCGCTGGTCAGGGGCGTGTCCGCGGGAATCTTCGCGGGCGCGCCCCGCAGGCGGTCGGTCCGTATGCCGACATCGGACCTGGACGGCGGCGGCCGACTTCGTATTCTCTGCTCTCGCACGGGCAGCGGGCTCGCGCACGCCGGAGGGTGGGGTGGGTACGTGACGTCGGCAACCTACCGCCCTGCGCCGGTCGGTCGGGCGGAGCTCCTGGCCCGCCTCGAACGGGTCCTGCACACCCGCGGGCGCGCCCTGCTCACCGGCCCCGCCGGGGTGGGCAAGACGGAACTCGCCCTGGCCACCGCCGCGCGCACCGAGTCCCGCGGCGAGACCGTCCTGTGGCTGCCCACGCTCCCCACCGACCGCGACATACCGGGTGCCGCCGCCGCCGCCCTCGTCGCGTCCGTATCGGCGTCCGTGTCCTGGCCGGCACCCGGGGCGCCCGACAAGCCTGCCGAGAAGGGCAGGACAGGCACGACAGGCGGGACGGACACGTCAGCCGCGGCAGGAGTCCTCGAAGGGCTGCCGGGCCCGCAGCGGACTGCCGTGGCCATGCTGTGCCGCGAAGCACCCATCCCCGACGGCGGCTGGGACCCCATCGCCCTGCGGCTGGCCCTCGCCCAGATCCTGCGGACCCTCGTCGCGCGCGGCCCCGCCCTGCTGGTCGTCGACGGCATCCAGCGCATCGACACCGCCAGTGCCGACCTCCTGCGGTTCGCGCTCCACCTCGCCCCGGCCGCGCTGCGGGTGATCGCCGTCGAGACACCGGCGCCCTACAGCCCCGACTCCCTTACGCCGCACGCCGGTACGCCGCACGCCGATGCGCATGGTGGCGATGCGCAGCCTGGCGATGCGCAGCACTCCGGTACGCCGCACGCCGGTACCCGGCAGCCGGACGTGGCCGGCCCGGAACTCCTGTGGGTACCGTCCGAGGCCGACGTCCTGTTCGTACCGCCACTGCACGCCGACCAGATCGCCGAACTCCTCATCCACCACCGGCTGCCCTCCCGGATGGCCGGCCGCATCCACAAGGCCAGCGGCGGCAATCCGCGCCTCGCGCTCGCCGTCGGCAGGTCCCTAGCCGACGCGCGGACTCCGGTGCACCACGCCGAAGCGCTGTCCCTGTCCGGCCGGGCCCGCGAGATCGCGCGGCAGCTCCTCGGGGTCGTCTCGCCCGCCGTCCGCTCCACGCTCCTGCTGGCCGCCCTGGCGCTCCGCCCGACAGTGACGCTGATACGCCGGGCGGGCCGCCCCACCGCATCGGCCGACCTCGCCGCCGCCGAGCGGGCGAACCTGATCTCCGTCAAGGAGGACGGGACGGTCGGCTTCACGGCCGGTGTGCTGCCGTCCACGCTCGTGCACGACGCCTGCTGGGACGAACGCAGCGCCGGTCACGCGGCGCTCGCGCGGGTCGTGGACGACCCCGTCGAAGCGGTACGGCACCGGGCACTGGCCTCGGACACCCCGGACGAGGAGCTGGCCGCGGAGGTCGCGGCGGCCGCGGACACCGCCCGGCTCCGCGGGAACAGTGCGCTGGCCGCCGAACTGGCTCTCCTCGCCGCCGATTCCACGCCCCTCCAGCACGGCACCAAGCGGATCGCCCGGCTCCTGGACGCCGCCCAGGAAGCCGCCCGCGCCGCCCGCGCCGACCTGGCCATCCGCGCGGCAACCGATCTCCTTGCCCGGGACGCCACACCGGCCGACCGCGTCCGCGCCCGGCTCGCGGTGCTGGACACCGCGGGTCAGGGGCTGAGCGGCCTCGACGAGCTCTACGTCCACGCCATGGAGGACTCCGAAGGCGATACGGCCCTGCGGGCAGCCGTCCAGCTCCGGCTGGCGGTGAAGTACGTCCTGGCCGACGGCGACCCCCAGCGCTCCCGGGCCGCCGCCGTCGAGGCCGCCGCGCTCGCCGCGTCGGTGGGTGACCGCAAGACGGCCGCCAGGGCCCTGACCGTACAAGCCCGCATGGACCGCGTCCTCGGCTCACCGGACGCGGAACGGGTACTGGCCGAGGCCCGGGGCCTGGAACAGTTCGAGCGTCCGCTCGGCATCCGTAACGCCGCGCAGATCCTGACGATCCGTCACGCACTCTTCGACGACCGGCTCACCGAGGCCCGCGATCAGGCCCACGCCCTCCTCCCCCTGATCGAGCGCCGCGGCCCGGTGGAGGACGCCATCGAGCTGTTCCGCACGCTCGCGGAGGTCGAGGCCCGACGTGGGCAGTGCCCGGCGGCACTCGCGCACGCCGGACGGTGCCTCGCCCTGACCCTGGAGGCCGGCCTCTCGCCCGGGCCCGCCTGGTACGCACTGGCCCTCGCGGAGACCGCGGGCGGCAGCTTCGAGCGCGCCGCGAGTTACGCCAGGCGCAGCGTCCACGCCTCCGGGGAGGAGGGCGACCGGGTCTTCCTGCCCCGGAGCCTGTACGCGCTCGGCCGGGTCCAACTGATCAACGGGGACGTGGCGAGCGCCCTGGAGACCCTGCGCCGGGTACAGGCCGACGAACGCGCCCAGTCGACCGTCGACCCCTCCATGCTGCGCTGGCACGAGGAGCTGGCCGAGGCGCTGCTGGCGAACGACGCCCCCCAGGAGGCGGCAGCGCTGCTGGCCGACGTCCGTCCGGTCGCGGAACGCCTCGGCCTCACGACGGTACTGCTCGGCTGCGACCGGGTGCACGCGCTGTACCTGGCGGCCGGCGGGAATCCGGACGAGGCCGTCGGCCTGCTGTCCCGGACCGCCGAGCGGTTCGCCTCGGCGGGGCTGCCGCTGGAGCGCGGCCGGGCACTGATCGCGCTCGCCCGCGTGGAGCGCCGTCGCCGCAGGCGGTCGGCCGCCCAGAGCGCGCTGCAGGCCGCTGCCGCCGGCTTCGAGCAGGCGGGGGCGACCCCGTGGCTGGGACTCACGACGGAGACTCCGTCCCGTACGGCTGAACCGTCCCCGGCCCGTGGGAACGCCCTGTCCTCCCTCACGGAGGCGGAGCTGCGCCTCGCCCAGCTCGTCGGCCAGGGCGCCAGCAACCAGGAGGCGGCCGCGAAGCTGTATCTGAGCGTGAAGACGGTCGAGGCCCGTCTGACCCGCATCTACCAGAAGCTGGATGTCCGTTCGCGCGCCCAGCTGGCGACCAGCCTGAACGCCTGGCCGGGCCGGCCGGCCGTGCCCGCCACGGAGTACCCCGCGGCCGGCTGACCCCGGGAACGCCGCGACGACCCAGCTCTGCACGGCAGCACGGCAGCACGGCAGCCGGTTCGGATGCGTATGAGACCCCCCTCGTACGATTGGGTCAGACCATACACATGCCCGAGGCGTTCGATCACAGGGCTTGACGGCACAGAGGCGAAGGCGGCGGCAATGGCGAAGGTTCCGGCAGCGGCGGTGGCGGCGAGTGGGCTCGTCGGCGGGTACGGGGTGGCACGGTGGACGAAGAAGCGGCCGCTCGGCGGGGTCGCGCTGGCGGCCGCCGGGACCCTCGCCGCGTACGAGTGGAACCGGCAGGCCGGTCCGCGTGCCGCCGCGGGGCTGACCGTCGCGTACGTCGCCGCGTTCGCCGGTTCGCACCCGCTCGCCAAGAAGGTCGGCGCCTGGCCCGCCGTGTTCGCGGTCGCGGGCGGCGTCGCCGCGGCGTCCTGGGCGGTCACACGGCGCGCGGCGAACTGAGCGCGCCTGTACGGCGGCGGCCCGGCCGTTACCGGGCCGCCGCACCACGGGCGTTCCCGGGCGATCTCAGACGTGGTCAGGACGCTCGCCGCATCCCCCGGCCGCCCCTCAGGCCCCGAACCCGTGCGACACCGTGTAGATCAGCAGACCCACCAGCGCGCCCACCACCGTGCCGTTGATCCGGATGAACTGCAGGTCCCGGCCGATGTTCGCCTCGATCTTCTTCGACGTCTGATCCGCGTCCCAGCCGGCCACCGTGTCGCTGATCAGCGACGTGATCTCCGAGCGGTACGTCGTCACGACGTACACCGCAGCGTCCTCCAGCCAGCCCTCCAGCTTGGACTGCAGCCGGTCGTCCGTCGCGAGCCGGGCGCCGAGCGACATCAGTGAGGCCCGCGCGCGCAGCCGCAGCTCGCTCTGCTCGTCCTCCGCCGCCGCGATGATCATCGTGCGTACGGAGGACCAGGCCGACGCGATGACGTCCTGGACCTCGCCACGCCCCAGGATCTCCGCCTTCAGCCGCTCCACCCGCGCCCGGGTGTCCGAGTCCGACTGGAGGTCGGCCGCGAAGTCGGTCAGGAACGTGTCGATCGAACCCCGCGCGGGATGCTCCGGCATGTCCCGCATCTCCGTGATGAAGCGCAGCAGTTCCTTGTAGACCCGCTCCCCCACCCGCTTGTCGACGAATCTCGGTGTCCAGCCGGGTGCCCCGCCCTGCACCGCGCCCAACACCGAGTCTCCGTGCAGGACCAGCCAGTCGTGCGCGCGTACACAGACCAGGTCGACGACCTTGCGGTGACCGCCGTCGGAGACGATCTTCTCCAGCATCTTGCCGAGCCCCGGCCCGACCTCCGCGCTGTTCGCCCGCCGTGTGATCGCCTCGCCGACGACCGCCTGGACGTCGGAGTCCCGCAGTACGGTCAGCGCGCCGCGCAGTGCCGTGGCCAGTTCGGCGGTGACCCGGTCGGCGTGATCCGGCTCCGCCAGCCACGCACCGAGCCTCGAACCGACCCCGAGAGCGTGAATTCGGTCACGAACGACCTCTCCGGAGAGAAAGTTCTCCCCCACGAAGGAACCAAGTGACGCCCCGAGCTGATCCTTCTTCGTGGGAATGATGGCGGTGTGGGGGATGGGCAGACCGAGCGGGCGCCGGAAGAGCGCCGTGACGGCGAACCAGTCCGCTATCGCGCCCACCATCCCCGCCTCGGCGGCCGCCGCGACGTAGCCCGGCCAGCCACTCACACCTGCGCTCTTCGCCCAGGTGGCCAGGACGTACACGAGCGCGACGAGCAGGAGGAGGCCGGTGGCGGTGGTCTTCATCCGGCGTACGCCGCGCCGCTTCTCCTCGTCCGCCGCCGTGTACGCGAACACGGCGAGCGGCGTCGGGCTCCGCCGCCCCGTGCCACCCGTGCCACCCGTGCCACCCGCGCTGCCCGTCGCCCCTGCGGCGCCCGGACCGTGCCCGGCCTCGGGGGCGTCCCCGGGACCGGCCGCAGGAACGGAGTCCGCCTGCCCCGGCTCCCCCGGCTGCCCTGCCTGCTCACCGGCCTCCGCCACCTGCCCCGCTCCCTGCTCCACGTCATGCACCACGTCGTCGTGCACCACTGGATCCTGCCCGGCGTCGTGCGCTCCGGATCCGGTCCGTTCCATGCGTTCCACCCGTCCGCGTACGAGTCGCCCCCGTGCCGTACGCATTGTCCTTACCTCACCTACTCCCGGGCCGCATGTCGAGTTCCCGTCGGCCTGTCGCATCATGGGACCAGTTCGATCTGCACGAGGAGACACACCGCACATGCCGAGGCGCCACAGCTATGCCCTGCTCATCGCCCTCGTGGCAGGCACAGCAGCACTCGCCGCCGCCATCGCTTTCGGCACGGCTCTCCTGGCGGGCTCCCGGCCGGGGCCGCTGACCGAGCCGGACCCGCACGCGGCGGCCCGTACCCCGGCGGCGCCGGCCAACTCCGCCGGTACCTGGGTCGCGACCTGGACCGCGGCAGCCGTCACCGCCGAACCGGACACCGCGCACGGCCTTCCCGGACGCACCATCCGCAACACCGTGCACACGAGCGTAGGAGGCGACGCGGCCCGCATCACCCTTTCGAATGTCTTCGGTACGGGCCCCCTGAGCCTCGACCAAGTCACCGTGAACACCCGCCCGGTGACCTTCGACGGCTCGGCCACCATCACCGTGCCCGCGGGCAAGCAGGTGGTCAGCGACCCGGTCGTCGTGCCCGTCGCCGCCGACGCCGACCTGATCGTCAGCTTCCGCACGCCCCGCGCCTCCGGGCCCGTCACCATCCACCCGAACTCCCACCAGACGTCCTATCTGGCCGACGACCGCGGTACCTGGCGGACCACCCACTGGCGCTATCTGACGGCCGTCGACGTCCGCAACGAGACGACACCCGGCACGATCGTCGTGATCGGTGACTCACTCGCCGCGGGCAGCGGCTCCACGACCGACGCGAACAACCGCTGGCCCGACCTGCTCTCCGACCGGCTGCGCGGGCGTTACGGCGTCGCCAACCAGGGGATAGCCGGCAACAGGCTCCTGACCGACGGGCCGAACGCACTCGGCGGGCCCAGCGGCATGAGCCGCTTCGAACGCGACGTCCTGTCGGTGGCCGGCGCGAAGACGGTGATCATCGCGCTCGGCATCAACGACGTGCAGCAGGCCCCCCAGGAGCCGGACCCTCAGCGCATCATCGCGGGCTTCCGCTCCCTGACCGCCCAGGCGCACGCCCGGGGGCTGCGGGTCATCGGCGCGACCCTGACACCGTACGAGGGCTACCCGACGTGGACGCCCGAACGGAACGCGGTACGGCTGGCCGTCAACGAGCGCATCCGGGCGGGCGGCGTCTTCGACGCCTACGTGGACTTCGACCGGGCCGTGAGCGACCCGTACGTACCGAACCGGCTCCTGGCCGCGTACGACTCCGGCGACCGGCTCCACCTCAACGACGCCGGCTACCAGGCACTGGCCGACCTGATCGACACCGGCAAGCTGGTGAACACCCCCAGGTCAGACGCGTTCTGACAACACGTCGGCGGCCTGCCCGGACAACCCACCGGCGCCCCGACCGGACACCGGGCGGGGTCAGGACCCGGCGCCGGGCGGGGTCAGGACGCCTCGGGCCCCTCGGTCAGCTTCCGCCGCCTGGCCTTGGACCACTTGCGCTGCACGTCGACCCCGCCCATCAGCGCGAACCCCACGACCCGCACCCGCGGGGCACCCGGCACCGGAGCGGCCTCCTCGCTCTTCGGGGAGTGCTCGCCGAACCCTCCCATGATGCCGACGCCACTGACCTCCAGGTCCACATCGGGCTCGACGGTGACCCCGATCCCGCCCATGATCGTGAAGCAGCGGATGACGACCTCGCGGTCCTCGAAACGGGCCTGCCGCAGATCGATGTGGCCGCCGCCCCACATCGCGAAGGCGGTGAACTGCCGGCCCACGGTCCACCGGCCGTTGCGGTTGAACCCGCCCCAGAAGGCGAAAGCACCCCTCGATGTGGCGGGGCCCCCGATGCGCTCCGCCCAGCCGGCGCCCTGCCCGGACGTGACGGGTGAAGCCGCCCCCGCGGGCTCCAACGTCGAACCCGGAGCCGGAATGTCCCTGACGAGCGGCGCCAGCTCCCCGTGTGTACGGGCCTTGTACACGGCGTCGAGCCGCTGCTCGAACTCGTCCATCTCCAGCCGTCCCTCGGCCACCGCCTCGCGCAGCCGCTCGGCGACCCGGTCACGCTCGGCATCGGAGGCACGCATCTCCGGAAGTTCACTTGTCATACCGGGCAGCCTATTGAACGCACCCGCTCACGTCATCGACCGGCCGATGAACTACCCGCCCGACCTGGACCCCGGGGCCGCGCCCACGTCCGTCCCCCCGATGCCCGGAGCCGCCGCCCCCGTCTCGTACATCCTCGCGATCACGGCCTCGATGTCCGGCTCCCGGACCGAAAGGTCCACGAGCGGGTAGTCCGCCGCGATCCGTGCCACCAGCGGCGCCGCCGAAGCGGACGCCGGGAACGCCAGCCACTGCCGCGGCCCCGCCACCTTCACCACCCGCACCGCGAACTCCGGGGACGGCTCGATCGGCGGGAGTTCACGCTCCAGATCGACCACCAGCGTGCGCTCGCTCTCCCCCACTTCGTGCAGTCCGGCGAGCGCCCCGTCATACATCAGCCGGCCATGGTCGATCACCATCACCCGTTTGCACAGCTGCTCGATATCGGTGAGATCGTGCGTGGTCAGCAGCACGGTCGTGGCCCGCTCGGCATTCAGGTCCCGGAGGAACCGGCGGACCTTCGCCTTGGACACCACATCGAGCCCGATCGTCGGCTCGTCCAGATACAGCACCTCCGGATCGTGCAGCAGCGCCGCCGCGATGTCCCCGCGCATCCGCTGCCCGAGCGACAACTGCCGTACGGGCACGTCCAGCAGCTCGGCCAGATCGAGAAGTTCGACGCACCGGTCGAGGTTCTCGCGGAACCGGCTGTCGGGGATGCGGTACATCCGGTGCATCAGCCGGTACGAGTCCTTCAGCGGCAGGTCCCACCAGAGCGTCGTCCGCTGCCCGAACACCACACCGATCCGGTGCGCCAGCCGCGTACGCTCACGGGACGGGTCGATGCCCGCCACCCGCAGCCGGCCGCCGCTCGGGGTGAGAATCCCGGTGAGCATCTTGATCGTGGTCGACTTGCCCGCACCGTTCGGGCCGATGTATCCGACCATCTCGCCGCGCGGCACACGGAAGCTGATGCCGTCGACCGCACGCACCTGATGGCGCTCCCGGCGCAGGAAGCCCGCCCGGCGGCGTACGTCGAAGACCTTCTCGACTCCGTCGAGCTCGATGAAGTCCGCGTCCATGTCCGCCTCACCCTTTCCTTCGTCCTCGGTCGCCGGACGGACTAGATGTCCGCACCCGCCTAACTGCCCGTGCTCCGGTACGCCCGCAGTCCCGCCCGCCACGCCAGTCCCGCCAGTGCCCAGCACGCACCTGCCACCACCGGCGGCAGGAAGGCCGCCCATTGCGGCAGCGCCAACGGGTACTCCCGGCCGAGCACGTACAGCGCGGGCAACCAGCTCACGAAGGCCAGCGGCACCACGAACGTCACCCCGCGCACCAGATCCTTCGCGAAGATCGTCGGCGGATACTGGAGCAGCGTCGTCCCGCCGTACGTGAACGCGTTCTGCACCTCCGAGGCGTCCTGCGCGACGAACTGGAACGCCGCGCCCGCCACGAACACCGCCCCGAAGATCGCCGCCCCGCTCAGCACCATCAGCGGAATCATCAGCACCTTCAGCGGCGTCCACGCGATGTCCAGCGACACCAGCGCGTACCCGAGGACCAGCAGCCCCTGCGTGATCCGCCCCAGCCGGCGCAGCGCGAAACGGTCCGCCGCCACCTGCGCCAGCACCGGTACGGGCCGTACGAGCAGGGTGTCCAGCGTCCCGTCCCGCACCCGCCGCCCCAGCCGGTCCATCGACCCCAGCAGCAGGTCGGCCAGCCCGAAGGCGGTCGCCGACATCCCGTACAGCAGGGCGATCTCCGGCAGGGTGTACCCGCCCAGCGCGTCCACGTGCGAGAACATCAGCAGGATCGTGACGAAGTCGAACGCGGTCACCACGAAATTCCCCAGTGCCGTCATCGCGAACGACGCCCGGTACGCCATCGTGGAGCGCAGCCACATCGCGACGATCAGCCCATAGGCCCTGACCCCCTCGACCAGCCGGGAACGGTCCTCGAACGCGACCTCGGACGCGCCCTCGGGCTCAGCCACCCTGAATCACCACCCTCCTGGTCGCCAACACCTGCACGAACCGTCCCGCCGTCAGCAGTGCCAGCGCCCAGCCGGCCTGGAAGGCGTACGCCTCCACCAGCCCCCAGCCCGTGCGCTTGCCCAGGAACACATCGGCCGGGACCTGCAGCAACGAGGACCACGGCAGCATCCGCGCCACCTCGCCCAGCAGCCCGGGAAACAGATTCAGCGGCAGCAGCATCCCGGAGAAGAACAGCCCGGCCAGCCACGCGATCTGCATAGCGCCCGCCCCGTCCATCAGCCAGAACGCCGACAGGGCCACCAGATAGCGCACCGCGAAACTCACCACGACACCGAGCAGCACGGAGAGCAGAAAGGCCGGCCAGGTCCAGTACGAACCGGGCAGCGCCAGATCGAACGCCAGGGAGCCCAGCACCATCGGCACGATGCCCCGCCCCAGCAGGTGGAACGCCGCCCGCCCCAGATCGCCCGCCAGCCACCACAACTGAAGGTCCGCCGGCCGGTACAGGTCGACCGCGATGTCGCCGGTACGGATGCGCTCCATCAGCTCGTCCTCGAAGCCGCCGCCCATCATGGCGCAGGTCATCAGCAGCGCCTGCCCCAGCCACACGTACGTCAGCGCCTCGGACATGTCGTAACCGCCGAGCCGCGGACGCTCGTCCCAGAGGGCGATGTAGGTGTACGCCATGATGAAGCCGAAGACGGTGTTGGTGAACACCCCCGCCGCCGTCGCGATCCGGTACGTGGCATGGCGCCGGAACCCGCCTGCCGCCACCACCCCGTACAACCGCACCACAGCCACCCCCGGGCCCTCGGCATCAAAGCGCACGACCCTAGTCCACGCCCGGCAGCCGCCGCGACCGGTTATCACGGGAGAATCCGGAACTTATCGGATAAAAAGGTGCATTATGTGATGACTGACCGCAGCCGAGGAGTCCCCACCGACATGAGCGACGTGCAGCACTGGGCCCCGCGCGACCCCGACGGCCGGCCACTCTCCACCGGCTCACCCGGCGCGAACAAGAAGAAGAGGCGCACAACGCGCCCCAAGCGCACCGGTTGGCGCCGCGCCGTCCCCACCTGGCGCATGCTCCTCGGCACCGTCCTCGGCCTCGCGCTCCTCGTCATCGGCGGGCTGCTCGCCGGATACCAGCTCGTCGGCATCCCGGCCGCCAACGCCAGCGCCACCGCCCAGTCCAACACCTACCTCTACAACGACGGCACGGTCCTCGCCCGCGACGGCGAGGTCAACCGCGAGAACGTCCGGCTCAACCAGGTCCCCCTCACCGTCCAGCACGCCGTACTCGCCGCCGAGGACCGGGACTTCCACTCCGAACGCGCCGTCGACATCAAAGCCATGGGCCGCGCCGGCTGGAACACCCTCACCGGCAAGGGCACACAGGGCGGCTCGACCATCACCCAGCAGTACGTCAAGAACTACTACCTCGGCCAGGAACGGACCGTCGTCCGCAAGACCAAGGAGTTCTTCATCGCGGTCAAGCTCAACCGCGAGGTGAGCAAGGACCAGATCTTCGAGGGCTACCTCAACACCAGCTACTTCGGCCGCAACGCCTACGGCATCCAGGCCGCCGCCCACGCCTACTACGGCAAGAACGCCGAAGCCCTCACCACCGCCGAAGGCGCGTACCTCGCCTCCCTCCTGAACGCCCCCAGCGCCTACGACGTCGTCGCCCACCCCGAGAACAAGGCCGCCGTCCTCGCCCGCTGGAACTACGTCCTCGACGGCATGGTCAAGGAGGACTGGCTCACCGCCGCCGAACGCGCGGCCACCCGCTTCCCCGTCCCCGGCAAGGCCAAGCTCTCCCCCGGCCTCGCCGGACAGCGCGGCTACCTCGTCCAGGCCGCCGAGGACTACCTCACGAGCAACAGGATCATCGACGAGAAGACCCTCGCCACCGGCGGCTACCGCATCACCACCACCCTGGACAAGGAGAAGCAGGACGCCTTCGTCGACGCCGTCGAGAAGAACGTCATGTCCAGGACCAGTGACACCCGGGCGATCGACCGCAACGTCCGCGTCGGCGGCGCCTCCATCGACCCCGGCACCGGCAAGGTCGTCGCGATGTACGGGGGCGTCGACTACACCAAGCAGTACGTCAACAACGCCACCCGCCGCGACTACCAGGTCGGCTCCACCTTCAAGCCCTTCGTCTTCGCCTCCGCCGTCGCCCACGGCTCCGCCACCCAGGACGGCCGCCCCATCACCCCTGAGGCGGTCTACGACGGCACCAACAAACGCATGGTCGTGGGCCCGGACGGACCCACCGGATACGACCCCGCCAACGAGGACGACGCCGACTACGGCTCCGTCACCGTGCGCACCGCCACCGACCGGTCCGTGAACGCCGTCTACGCCCAATTGGCCCAGGACGTCGGCCCGGAGAAGGTCAGGGACACCGCCGTCGAGCTCGGCATCCCCGAGAAGACCCCCGACCTCACCGCCTCACCGTCCATCGCACTCGGCCCCGCCACCGCCAGCGTCCTCGACATGGCCGAGGCGTACGCCACCCTCGCCAACCACGGCAGGCGCGGCGCGTACACCCTCGTCGACAAGGTCACCAAGGACGGTGAGAACATCACCCTCCCCGTCAGGGACACCGAACAGGCCGTCAGCCGCACCGCCGCCGACACCACCACATCGATCCTGCGGACCGTCGTCGAAGACGGCACCGGAACCGCCGCGCAGGCCGCCAACCGCCCCGCCGCCGGCAAGACCGGAACCGCGGAGGAGGACAAGGCCGCCTGGTTCGCCGGCTACACCCCCGACCTCGCGACCGTCGTCGCCGTCATGGGCCAGGACCCCGACACCGGAGCCCAGACACCGCTGTACGGAGCACTCGGCCTGGCCCGCATGAACGGCGGCGGCCCGCCCGCCGCCACCTGGGCCGACTACACCGCCGCCGCCCTCGCCACCGCCGAGCCGCAGGAATTCGACCTGGAGCTCCAGGACGGCGCCGACGAGCCCCCGCCGTCCGAGGAAGAAACGGAACCGGACCCGGACGACAGCGGGGACCCCGAAGACACCGCCACCGAAGGCATCGAAAGCGCGTCAGGGACCCCGTCCACCTCCCCCGGCCAGAACGTCACCGGAGGAACCGGGGACGCCCCGGAAACGGAAGAAGCCCCCGGCAACGCCGGAGGCTCCTTCGAAGGCGTACGCGGCACCCGTCCACAGGACGAATGACCGGCCGGGCCGGGAGCCGGCCAGGGGAGTGCGTCAGTGACCCGAGGTCACCTTCAGACCCACCACCGCCACCAGCAGCAGACACACGAAGAAGATACGGGCCGCCGTCGCGGGCTCACCCAGCGCCACCATGCCGACCACCGCGGCACCGGCCGCGCCGATCCCCACCCACACGCCGTACGCCGTACCGATCGGCAGCGTCTTCGCCGCATGGGACAGCAACACCATGCTCGCGACGATCCCGAGGCCCGTGAACACACTCGGCCACAGCCGGGTGAACCCCTCGGTGAACTTCATCCCGATCGACCAGCCCACTTCCAGCAGACCGGCGACAACCAGCAGAACCCACGCCATGACGGCACCTCCGACGAGAAAACACGCGGACAACACGGTGCGTCGTCTTTGCGGAGCCCGGTACGGCGCGTCTCGTCGGGGTCCCACCACCGTAGCAAAAAACGACAAAGAGCCCGGTGACGCCAGTCACCGGGCTCCCTCAGCCGTCACCACGACCCGACGAACTACAGATACAGCCCGGTCGAATCCACCGAACCTTCGAAACGGTCCGCGGCCACCGCGTGGAGATCCCGCTCCCGCATCAGCACGTACGCCACGCCCCGCACCTCCACCTCGGCCCGGTCCTCGGGGTCGTACAGCACCCGGTCCCCCGGCTCCACCGTCCGCACGTTCTGGCCGACCGCCACCACCGCGGCCCACGCCAGCCGCCGGCCGACCGCGGCCGTCGCCGGAATCAGAATGCCTCCGCCCGACCGCCGCTCGCCCTCGGGCGAATCGGACCGGACCAGCACGCGGTCGTGCAGCATCCGGATGGGCAGCTTGTCGTCGTGGGTGTTGTCGCTCACGAGCCGAAACCTACCCGCTCGAACCCGCACCGCACGCCCCAGGGGCCCACGAGGGGCGCCCCGGCACGTCCTACTTCCTCCGACGCACCGACAGGGTCAGCAGACCCACCACACCGACCACCACCAACGCAGCCGGAATCACCCGCTCCAGACGGGGCGAACCGTCCTCCGAAACGAATTTCGCCTTCACGTCCGACACCGAACGGTTCACCGCGACGAACGCACGCCCGGCCGTCCGGTCCACCGTCCCGGCCACCTTGGCCTTCGCGTCACCCATGATCGTCTTAGGGTGCACCCGCACCCCGATCTCATCGAGCACCACGGCGAGCTGCTCACGCCTGGTGATGATGTCCGCCTCGATCTGCGCAGGGGTCCTGGCATCCGACACTGCGCCGCCTCCGTGGTCGTCGTCCGGTAAACCTTCATCGACAGTCTGTCAGCTCGACCGCCCGGACACCCGGCGGCACCCCTATTAAGCTCGGCCCCAAACACCAGATGTGCCAACTGAGGAGAACCATGAGCGAGCGACTCCAGCCCGGCGACACCGCCCCGGCCTTCACCCTTCCCGACGCCGACGGCAACGAGATCTCGCTCGCCGACCACAAGGGACGCAAGGTCATCGTCTACTTCTACCCGTCCGCCCTCACCCCCGGATGCACCAAGCAGGCCTGCGACTTCACCGACAACCTGGACCTCCTGGCGGGCGCCGGATACGACGTCATCGGCGTCTCCCCCGACAAGCCGGAGAAGCTCGCCAAGTTCCGCGAGAAGGAGAACCTCAAGGTCACCCTGGTCGCCGACCCCACCAGGGAGACCGTGGAGGCGTACGGCGCCTTCGGCGAGAAGAAGCTCTACGGCAAAGTGGTGACGGGCGTCATCCGGTCCACGATCGTGGTCGACGAACAGGGCGAGGTGGAACACGCCTTCTACAACGTGAAGGCGACCGGCCACGTAGCCAAGATCATCAAGGACCTCGGCATCTGACGAGCCCACGGACCCACCCGCCGATCGCCCCGCCGATCGCCCCGCAGGTCGAACCCCTGTGACCCACGTCCCAATCCGGCTGTGAGCCGGTTTGCGGCCGCCATGGCCGAACAGAAGCCTGTCCTGGAAGCGCCCTGCCAGGAAAGGAACCGGCCATGGCGGCCTCCGACCTCCATCAGGGGGCCGACCGAGAAGCGGTCACCGCCACCCCACCCTCTTCCGCGCCATCAGGAAGCGCCAGAACCCCAAGCTGCGCCGGACCGACATCAGGCTCTCCGACCGCTTCGGCCGCAAGCCGCTCCTGATGACCGGCATGCTCGGCTTCCTGTTCCTGTCCCTGGTCTGCATGCTGGGCACGATGTCGGCCGCCCTCCCGGCCCTGTTCCCGACGAACGTCCGCTACGGCTCCCTGTCGGTCGGCTACAACATCTCCGCGTCGATCTTCGGCGGTACGACCCCGCTGGTGATCACGGGCCTGATCAGCTGGACCGGCTCGGACCTGATGCCCGCGTACTACTCGATGGCGGCGGCCCTGGTCGGCGTGATCGCGGTGGCCTGCATGAAGGAAACAGCCAACCAGCCCCTGGCGGGCTCCCCGCCGTCGGTGGAAACGGCGGAGGAAGCGGCGGAAATGGTCCACGCGCAGAGCCCGGACCCGAAGTTCTGACCTGGCGTACTCGCCCTCCCCTTGTAGACTGCCAACGCGCGCGCGAGTGCTGGAATTGGTGAGACAGGCTGGTCTTAGGAACCAGTGCCCTAGCGGCGTGAGGGTTCGAGTCCCTTCTCGCGCACTTGACGAACAGGCCCGGCTCATGGCTCATGCCCTTATGAACCGGGCCTGTGGCGTACCAGAAGGCGTCAGCCCACCAGCTCCCGCACCACCGGCACCAGCGCCCGGAACGCCTTGCCCCGGTGGCTGATCGCGTTCTTCTCCGCCGCCGTCAGTTCCGCGCAGGTTCGCGATTCGCCGTTCGGCTGGAGGACCGGGTCGTAACCGAAGCCGTTCGTGCCGGACGGGGTGTGGCGCAGGGTGCCCGGGAGGCGGCCTTCGACCACGCGTTCCGTGCCGTCGGGGAGGGCGAGCGCTGCCGCGCAGGCGAAGTAGGCCGTGCGGTGCGGGTCGTCGATGTCGGCGAGTTGGGCCAGGAGCAGGTCCAGGTTGGCCTTGTCGTCGCCGTGGGCGCCGGCCCAGCGGGCGGAGAAGATGCCGGGGGCGCCGCCGAGTACGTCGACGCAGAGACCGGAGTCGTCGGCGATGGCCGGGTGGCCGGTGGCGCGGGCGAGGGTGTGGGCCTTGAGGAGGGCGTTCTCCGCGAAGGTGACGCCGGTTTCCTTGACGTCGGGGATGTCGGGGTACGCGTCCGCGCCGACGAGGTCGTGGCTGAGACCTGCGTCGGCGAGGATCGCGTGGAGTTCGGTGATCTTCCCGGCGTTGCGGGTGGCGAGGATGAGGCGCGTCATGCCTCGATTATCGCCGGATGGAGCCGGCCGGAGCGGGGCCGGGCCCTACGGGGTGCAGACCTTGCCGATCTCGGTGGCTGCGTCGGTGACCGGGCTGATGTCGGGGGTGGCGTCGCCGGACTCGATGGAGCCGCGGACGTTGGTGACGCCGGTCTTGAGGTCCTCGACGGCCTTGCTGAGGTCGGCGTTGTCGGTCTTGTCGCCGAGGTCCTTCAGTTCCCTGTCGATCTCGTCGAGGGCTTCGGAGGCCTGCGTCGGGTCGTCGGCGGCGGTGGAGACGGCCTTCTCCAGCTTGCCGACGCTGGTGGCTATCGCGTCGGCGGTCTGGACGCAGTCGAGTGCCTTGTCGAGGGCGCTGCAGCCCACGGCGGTAGTGAGGGTCAGCAAGGTGGCCGTGACGGCGAGTGCGATGCGGTTGCGGCGGTGGTGGCGTGTGGCCATGGTGCGGTCCCTCCCCGGGAGTTGGTACGTGGACGGGCGCACGGTTCGACCCGTGCGCCCGTGCCCGTAACGACGCTGTGCGGTGTGGTTCTGGTTGCTTCTCTACTCGCCGAGGGTGCGGGCGAGGGCTTCGAGCTGGAGTGCGGTGAGGTTGTCGCAGCCCGCGGTGGCGAGGTCGAGGAGCACGTTGAGCTCCTTGCGGTCGAAGGGCTCGGCCTCGGCGGTGCCCTGGACCTCGACGAAGCGGCCGTCGCCCGTACAGACGACGTTCATGTCGGTGTCGGCGCGGACGTCCTCCTCGTAGCAGAGGTCGAGAAGGGGGGTGCCGTCGACGATGCCGACGCTGATGGCGGAGACGGTGCCGGTCAGCGGCTTGCGGCCGGCCTTGATGATCTTCTTCGTCTGGGCCCAGGCGATGGCGTCGGCGAGGGCGACGTAGGCACCGGTGATGGCCGCGGTGCGGGTGCCGCCGTCGGCCTGGAGGACGTCGCAGTCCAGGACGATGGTGTTCTCGCCGAGTGCCTTGTAGTCGATGACCGCGCGCAGGGAACGGCCGATGAGCCGGCTGATCTCGTGGGTGCGTCCGCCGATCTTGCCGCGAACGGATTCGCGGTCGCCGCGGGTGTTGGTGGAGCGGGGCAGCATCGAGTACTCGGCGGTGACCCAGCCTTCGCCGCTGCCCTTGCGCCAGCGCGGGACGCCTTCGGTGACGGAGGCGGTGCAGAAGACTCTGGTGTCGCCGAAGGAGATGAGTACGGATCCTTCGGCGTGCTTGCTCCATCCGCGTTCGATGGTGACGGGACGGAGCTGTTCGGGGGTGCGGCCGTCGATGCGAGACATGGGGGCAGCCTAATGGGCGCGCCCGGGGGTACGGGACCGGCCGCCGTTCCCTGGGTGGCAGGGGGCGGCGGCCGGTGGGGTGAGCCGGTGTCAGCGGGTCACATCATGTCTTCGATGTCTGCGGCGATGGGGTCGGCGTCGGTGCCGATGACGACCTGGATGGCGGTGCCCATCTTGACGACGCCGTGGGCTCCGGCGGCCTTGAGAGCGGCTTCGTCGACCTTGCCGGCGTCGTGGACTTCGGTGCGGAGGCGGGTGATGCAGCCTTCGATCTCGTCGATGTTCTCGATACCGCCGAGCCCGGCGACGATCTTCTCAGCCTTGCTGGCCATGTCCTACTCCCTGGTCTTTGCGTGCTGTGAGCGGCCCACCATGGGTCCTTTTCGTCACGGTAACGCACGGTTGGCCCAACTTCGCAGGCGGGTATCCGGCTGATCACGAAAGATGACGATCACCGGTGCCCTGCCGCCCGAACGGACTCCGCACCGTACCGCGACTGGTCTACACCAGTTTGCAACAACCGCCAAACCAGGCGTGTTCCGGGAGGATGCCGATGAGCTCCAGCAGCGCAGCAGTGCCGACACGGAAGTGGTGGAGCGGCCTCTTCCAGGGCCTGCAGAAGATGGGCCGCAGCCTCCAGTTGCCGATCGCGGTGCTGCCGGCCGCGGGCATCCTCAACCGGCTCGGCCAGCCGGACGTCTTCGGCGCCGACGGCCTGGGCTGGACGAACGTCGCCAAGGTGTTCGCGGCGGCGGGCGGTGCGCTGCTCGACTCAGGTCTCGGTCTGCCGCTCCTGTTCTGCGTGGGTGTCGCCATCGGCATGGCGAAGAAGTCGGACGGCTCCACGGCGCTCGCGGCGGTGACCGGCTTCCTCGTCTACTACGCGGTGCTGCGCGCGTTCCCGGTGGACTGCGAGGGCGCTACGACGTACAGCGGTGCGGGGATGTGGGCGGGTGTCTGCGTCGCCGACGACACCACGGTTACACCGGCCGCGTACCAGAATCCCGGGGTGTTCGGCGGCATCGTGATGGGCCTGACGTCGGCCTGGTTCTGGCAGCGGTTCCACCGCGTCAAGCTGGTGGACTGGCTGGGCTTCTTCAACGGCCGCCGACTCGTCCCGATCATCATGGCGTTCGTCGGCCTGGTCTTCGCGGGCCTCGGCGCCTGGCTGTGGCAGCCGGTCGGTGACGGTCTCATCAGCTTCTCCGAGTGGCTGGTGGACCTGAACTGGCTGGGATCCGGCATCTTCGGTGTCGCCAACCGCGCGCTGCTGGTGTTCGGCCTCCACCAGTTCCTCAACACGTTCGTCTGGTTCCAGTTCGGCGACTTCACCAAGCCCGACGGCACCGTCGTACATGGTGACATCAACCGGTTCCTGGCCGGTGACCCGACGGCCGGCCAGTTCACCACGGGCTTCTTCCCGATCATGATGTTCGCCCTGCCGGCCGCGGCCCTGGCGATCTACCACTGCGCGAAGCCGCACCGGCGCAAGGCGGTCGGCGGTCTGATGGTCTCGGTGGGTCTGACGTCGTTCGTGACGGGCATCACCGAGCCGATCGAGTACTCGTTCCTCTTCGTGGCGCCCCTGTTGTACGCGATCCACGCGGTGCTCACCGGTGTCTCGATGGCGGTGACGTGGGCGCTCGGGGTGAAGGACGGCTTCAGCTTCTCGGCGGGCCTGATCGACTACGTCATCAACTGGAGCCTGGCGACCAAACCCTGGCTGATCATTCCGATCGGCCTGGCCTTCGCCGTCGTGTACTACGTGATCTTCCGGTTCGCAATCACCAAGTTCAACCTCCAGACCCCCGGGCGGGAGCCCGACGAGGTCGAGGAGGAGATCGAGAAGAATCTCACGAAGTAGGCCGTGCCGGGCTCCTCACCCGGCCCCGCCAAGGCCCCCGGACCGTCTGGTCCGGGGGCCTTCGGCATGTCACGGAAAGTGCTGGATGCACTACTGCGAATCAAGGGGAATTCAAAGGTTCCTTATCCAACCTTCACCGTGCTAAAACTGGTCTACACCACTGAGTGGTCCAGACCACGCGGCCCTGACCCGCCGCGTTCCTTGAGTCGTCGCCCCGAGCACACCAGTCCTGGCGGCGCCTTGCCAATGGAGGAAGTTGATGAGTACGGCCACCGATTCGGCGGCCCCCGCGAAGAAGCGGGGCGCCGGCCTGTTCCAGGGCCTGCAGAAGGTGGGACGCAGCCTCCAGCTGCCGATCGCCGTGCTGCCCGCCGCAGGCATTCTGCTCCGCCTCGGCCAGCCCGACGTCTTCGGGGCCGAAGGCCTCGGCTGGGGCAAGGTCGCCACGGTCTTCGCGTCCGCCGGTGACGCGGTCTTCGCCAACTTGCCGCTGCTGTTCTGCGTCGGTATCGCCATCGGCTTCGCCAAGAAGGCCGACGGCTCCACCGCACTGGCCGCCCTGGTCGGCTTCCTGGTCTACAAGAGCGTGCTGACCGCGTTCCCGACCTCGGACGCCGTCGTCAACACCACGGCGAACAAGGGTGTCGACGTCGCCGCGACGTACAACGACCCCAAGGTCTTCGGCGGCATCATCATGGGCCTCCTGGCCGCCGTCATATGGCAGCGCTACCACCGCACCAAGCTGGTGGACTGGCTCGGCTTCTTCAACGGCCGCCGCCTCGTCCCGATCATCATGGCCTTCGTGGGCACGATCATGGGTGTCCTCTTCGGCCTCGTCTGGGAGCCGATCGGTGACCTCATCACCAACTTCGGTGAGTGGATGACCGGTCTGGGCGCCGTCGGCGCCGGCATCTTCGGTGTCGTCAACCGTGCCCTGCTGCCCGTCGGCATGCACCAGTTCGTCAACACGGTGGCCTGGCAGGAGATCGGTTCCTTCAAGGACTCCGCGGGTGCCGTGTGGCACGGCGACCTGCCGCGCTTCTTCCACAACGACCCCACCGCCGGGCAGTTCATGTCCGGCTTCTTCCCGATCATGATGTTCGCCCTGCCTGCCGCCGCCCTGGCGATCACGCACTGCGCACGCCCCGAGCGCCGCAAGGCCGTCGGCGGCATGATGATGTCCCTCGCGCTGACCTCGTTCGTCACCGGCATCACGGAGCCGATCGAGTTCGCGTTCATGTTCATCGCGCCGCTGCTGTACGTGATCCACGCGGTGCTCACCGCCGTCTCCATGGCCGTCACCTGGGGGCTGGGCGTGCACCACGGCTTCAGCTTCTCGGCCGGTGCGATCGACTACTTCCTGAACTGGAACCTGGCGACCAAGCCCTGGTTGATCATCCCGATCGGTCTGGTCTTCGCGGTGATCTACTACGTGGTCTTCCGCTTCGCCATCACCAAGTTCAACCTCACCACCCCGGGCCGCGAGCCCGAGGAAGAGGTCGAGGACCTGACCAAGGCGTAAGCCCTGGCCTGACGGACTCGCACGAGGCCCCCACCTTCCCGTCGGCGGAAGGTGGGGGCCTCGTGCGTGTCCCGGCGCGGGAGCTGCCTAGGTCCTGTCTGGAGTTCCAGCGCGGGAGAAGGAGCGGCGTCCGGTGCCGTCGAATCCAAGGCGGAGGAGGGAGCGATGGCGGAGCCCTCGCGACTGACGACAACGCCGGAGGCGGCGGTGCCGGACGCCGCGACGCCGCGGGGGAACTCCAGACAGGACCTAGACCTCGTAGACCGCGCCGGGGGCCGCCAGCTCGACCGGGCCGTCGTACACCCTGCGGGCGTCGGCCACGTTGCGGGCGGCGTCCGTCCACGGCGGGATGTGCGTGAGGACGAGGCGGCCGGCTCCGGCGCGCGCGGCGTACTCACCCGCCTCACGGCCGTTCAGGTGAAGATCGGGAATGTCTTCCTTGCCGTCGACGAAGGACGCCTCGCAGAGGAACAGGTCCGCGCCCTCGGCAAGTTCGTCCAGGGCCTCGCAGGAGCCGGTGTCGCCGGAGTACGTGAGCGTCCGGCCGCCGTGCTCGACCCGGATGCCGAACGTCTCGACCGGGTGGCAGAGCTGCTCCGTACGGACGGAGAAGGGGCCGATCTCGAACGATCCCGACTTGAGCGTGTGGAAGTCGAAGACCTCGCTCATCGCCCGGTCCGAGGGTGTGTCGGCGTGGGCCGTGGTCAGCCGTTGTTCGGTGCCGTCGGGGCCGTACACCGGGATGGACGCGGGGCGCCCGCCGTCGTGCCGGTAGTAGCGCACGACGAAGTACGCGCACATGTCGATGCAGTGGTCGGCGTGGAGGTGGCTGAGGAAGATCGCGTCGAGGTCGTAGAGACCGACGTGGCGCTGGAGCTCGCCGAGGGCGCCGTTACCCATGTCGAGGAGCAGCCGGAAGCCGTCGGCCTCTACGAGGTAGCTCGAGCAAGCCGAACCCGCGGACGGGAACGAGCCGGAGCAGCCGACGACGGTGAGCTTCATGGAGCGTGAACCTCCGAGACGTGGGAACGGGGAGGGTTCGTGCGGTTCCTGCGGTGCGATGAGCGGTGCCGTGAGCGGTGCGTGGAACGGTTCGTCGAGCGTAAGGCGCGAAACACCTGGTCGCTCCTCCGCAGCCTGCCGTTGTGGGGGAACTCACCTGCTCTGTCACCGGTTCGACGGAAGGCGCCGGTACGGTCGTCGTATGAACACGTCCTGGTGGGTGGCTCTCGTCGCGGTCGTACTGCTCGCACTGGTCGTCGCGGTGGTGGACGGCCGGGGGCGCGGCGGCCGGGGCCGTCCGGGCGGGCGGACCCGTCCGCCGGGTCGTCCGGCGGGTCCGCGGCGGACCGGGGAGTCGCCTCGGCCGGGCGAGATCTGGTGGGCGGAGGTGCCGTACGAGGACGGGCCCGGGTCGAAGGACCGGCCGTGTCTCGTGCTGTCGGTACGGCGCGGCACGGCCGTCGTCGCGAAGATCACCAGCAAGCACCACGCGGAGCGCCCCGGGGTGATCGCGCTGCCGCCGGGGACGGTGGGGGACGCGCAGGGGCGGACGAGCTATCTGGAGCCGGACGAGACGCGGAGGGTCGCGGTGCGGGGGTTCCGGCGGAGGGTGGGTGTGGTGGACGCGGGGGTGTGGGCGCGGGTGCGGACGTCGGGGTGACGGGCCGGAAAAGAAGATGCCGGACGGGCTGGTGTGTCAGCCCGTCCGACGGTGGGGGACGGTGAGGGCGGTCCGGTCCGGGTTACGCCCAGAGCTGGCCCTGCAGCGTTTCGATGGCCGCTTCCGTGGTGGGCGCCGTGTAGACGCCCGTCGACAGGTACTTCCAGCCGCCGTCGGCGACGACGAAGACGATGTCGGCCGGTTCACCGGCCTTCACGGCCTTGTTGCCGACGCCGATCGCCGCGTGCAGGGCGGCGCCCGTGGAGACGCCCGCGAATATGCCCTCCTGCTGGAGGAGTTCGCGGGTGCGGGTGACCGCGTCGGCGGAGCCGACCGAGAAGCGGGTGGTGAGGACCGAGGCGTCGTACAGCTCGGGGACGAAGCCCTCGTCGAGGTTGCGCAGGCCGTAGACGAGGTCGTCGTAGCGCGGTTCGGCGGCGACGATCTTGATGCCTTCGACGTGTTCGCGCAGGTAGCGGCCCACGCCCATGAGGGTGCCCGTCGTGCCGAGGCCGGCGACGAAGTGGGTGATGGACGGGAGGTCCGCGAGGATCTCCGGGCCGGTCGTCGCGTAGTGGGCGCCCGCGTTGTCCGGGTTGCCGTACTGGTAGAGCATCACCCAGTCGGGGTGTTCGGCCGCGAGTTCCTTGGCGACGCGGACGGCCGTGTTGGAGCCGCCCGCCGCCGAGGACGGGATGATCTCGGCGCCCCACATGGTGAGCAGGTCGCGGCGTTCCTGCGAGGTGTTCTCGGGCATGACGCAGACGATGCGGTAGCCCTTGAGCTTGGCGGCCATGGCGAGCGAGATGCCGGTGTTGCCGCTGGTGGGTTCGAGGATCGTGCAGCCCGGGGTGAGGCGGCCGTCCTTCTCCGCCTGCTCGACCATGTGGAGCGCGGGGCGGTCCTTGATCGAGCCGGTGGGGTTGCGGTCCTCCAGCTTGGCCCAGATGCGTACGTCGTCGGACGGGGACAGCCGGGGCAGGCGGACGAGGGGCGTGTTGCCCACGGCCGCCAGCGGGGAGTCGTACCGCATCAGCGCATGCCGCCGGCGACGGCCGGGAGGATGGTGATGTTGTCGCCGTCGCTCAGCTGGGTGTCGATGCCGTCGAGGAAGCGGACGTCTTCGTCGTTGAGGTAGACGTTCACGAAGCGGCGGAGTTCGCCGCCGTCGACGATGCGCTCGTGGATGCCGGTGTGGCGGCTCTCCAGGTCGGTGAACAGGTCGGCGACGGTCGCTCCGCTGCCCTCGACCGCCTTGGCGCCGTCGGTGTAGGTGCGGAGGATGGTCGGGATGCGGACCTCGATGGCCATGGCGTGGGCTCCTGTCGGAAGCGGAGAGGTGACGTGGGGCGCGCGTTTGTGCCCCCGCGCAGGGGGGTGGGGCGTGTGGGTGGCGCTCGGGCCCGCGGCTCAGACCGTACGGCTCGGGGGCAGGCTGCAGCCGGGACACATCGCGCTGGAGAGCCTGCACAGGTCGACGTGCAGCCGCGCGACGAGCATCATGCCCGGCGTCTTGTCGCTCACGTCATGGAGAACCATGGGCTCATCGTATCGATTCCCCCCGGGGAAACCCGAGTGTGATCTCGCATCGTGGACGATGTGCGTTCGCTGTGTGGACAGCGGTGCGGTGAAGGGGCGGCTGGGCGGTTCCTGACTCCCGTCGGCGGCCGGGGGGATGCCCCTCCCGGGCGGTCCGGGAGTCAGGAGCCGGCTCAGTACGCCTCGACGACCTCGACGTCCTCTTCGGTGATCTCGCCGTCGACGATGCGGTAGGAGCGGAACTGGAAGGGGCCCGCCTCGTCGGTGTCCGCGGTGGAGACGAGGACGTAGTGGGCCCCGGGCTCGTTGGCGTACGTGAGGTCGGTGCGCGAGGGGTAGGCCTCGGTCGCCGTGTGCGAGTGGTAGATGATCACGGGCTCTTCGTCGCGGTCGTCCATCTCGCGGTAGAGCTTCAGCAGGTCGCCCGAGTCGAATTCGTAGAACGTGGGCGAGCGTGCGGCGTTGAGCATGGGGATGAAGCGTTCGGCGCGGCCCGTTCCGGCCGGGCCCGCCACCACGCCGCACGCCTCGTCGGGGTGGTCTGCGCGGGAGTGCGCGACGATCTGGTCGTACAGCGCCTGGGTAAGGGTCAGCATGGCGCCCAGGATATGCATGAGGGCCCGCGCGTACCGGGGAGTGGTACGCGCGGGCCCACATGGTGGACGCGGCCGTTGGGGCGGCCGGACGTCCGGGGAGGCCTTCGGGCGGGGTCAGCGCTTGACGAAGGCGGTGTTCTCGGGGTTGCGTCCGCGCCTTCGACGGCTACGGACCGGTCCTGATCCCCCCGGATATGGAGGTAGTGCCGCCGGCGTTCGGCCGGTCTGCGGCGTACCCGGGAACAGCGGTGGCGACCCCGGGCGGTCGTGCAGATCTATCACGTTCGCCCGAGGGGGCCGGGGGTCATGTTGTGGTGCACGCCACAGCAAAAAGGGGACAAACGTCTCCCGGGGCGGCAAACAAGGCCTTTCGGGTGACGCGATCGTTATCCGGATTTGAGCGTCCGTTGAGCGAACACTGGACGCCTCTACGGCATCAGGGTCTCGATGAGCGTTTCCTGGAGAGCGCCGAGCCAGAGGTAGGCCATGACCATGGGCTTGCGTGGGTCGCTGTCGGGAAGGCGGTAGAGCGAGCCCTCCTCGGCGCCGTCCTCGTCGGAGACCTCCAGGCGGGCGCCGATGGTCAGCCGGAGGTCGTTGAGGGAGCCCAGCCAGTGCCGGCACTCCTCGGCGGTGAGGCTGAGGACGGCGCCGCCGTCGCCGCCGGGTGAGAGCGAGTCCAGGGTTCTGACGACGGCGAGGGCGTCGTCGCGCTTGCGGCTGCGCAGGTCGTTCTCGGTGAAGCGGCGGAATTCGGCGGACGCCTCGCGCAGCTCCTTGTCCTCGTCCCCGTACGCCTCGGGGAAGAGCCGGGCCAGGGCGGGGTCGGAGGGCGGTTCGCTGGGCCCTTCGGCGAAGAGGGCGGCGAGGGGGTCCTCGCCCTCGGCGGGTTCGTCGCCCGGACCGATGAGTTCGAGCAGCTGGACGGCGAGGGACCGCAGGATGGCGATCTCGACCTCGTCGAGCGCGACGGCCGCGCCGCCGCCGGGGGTGGCCTCGAAATGGCCGGCCATGGATTCTCCGATGGTGGGGCGGAAGGAGGGGCGGGGCGGGTTCGGCGACGAGGCTAGTTGCGGTCCTGGGTCAGGGTCGCCCAGAGGCCGTACCCGTGCATGGCCTGGACATCGCGCTCCATCTCCTCGCGACTTCCGCTGGAGACGACGGCGCGGCCCTTCTGGTGGACGTCCAGCATCAGCTTGTGGGCCTTGTCCTTGGAGTAGCCGAAGTACGCCTGGAAGACATAGGTCACATAGCTCATGAGGTTGACCGGGTCGTTGTGCACCAGCGTCACCCAGGGGACGTCGGGCTCGGGAACGACGGAGGTCTCCTCGGCCGATTCGGGACGTTCGATCTCTACGGGGGCAGCAACGCTCACCTACCCCATGCTGCCACCCGGGAGGGCTCATCGCACAAACGGGCCCTACATCTCGTCACTTTGACGAAATAGGGGGTAGCATCCGTGTCATGAACTCAGCGGACCTTGGGCGACGGGTCGGTGTGCCGTCGACCGCACTCTTCACCGACCAGTACGAGCTCACGATGGTGCAGGCGGCGCTGAAGGCCGGCACGGCTGACCGGCACTCGGTGTTCGAGGCATTCACGCGGCGGCTGCCCGAGGGGCGGCGGTACGGCGTGGTCGGAGGGACCGGGCGGGTGCTCGACGCGGTGGAGAACTTCCACTTCGACGACGAGATGCTGACCTTCCTCCGCGAACGGGACGTCGTCGACGCGCCGACCCTCGAATGGCTCGCCGACTACCGTTTCAGCGGCGACATCTGGGGTTACCGGGAGGGCGAGGTGTACTTCCCCGGCTCGCCGATCCTGCGGGTCGAGGGCTCCTTCGCCGAGTGCGTACTGCTGGAGACCGTGATCCTCTCCATCCTCAACCACGACTCGGCGATCGCCGCCGCGGCTTCCCGGATGTCGGTCGCGGCCGGCGGCCGGGGACTGATCGAGATGGGCGCCCGCCGCACGCACGAACTGTCCGCGGTGGCCTCGGCACGGGCCGCGTACGTCGGCGGCTTCGACACCACGTCCGACCTGGCCGCCGGCTTCCGGTACGGCATCCCGACCGTCGGCACCAGCGCCCACGCCTTCACCCTGCTCCACGACACCGAGCGCGACGCGTTCCAGGCCCAGGTCGACTCCCTCGGCCGGAACACGACCCTGCTCGTCGACACGTACGACGTGACCGAGGCGGTCCGTACGGCGGTGGAGATCGCCGGTACGGAACTCGGGGCCGTACGGATCGACTCCGGGGACCTGCTCCTGGTCGCACACCGGGTGCGCCAGCAGCTGGACGAGCTGGGCGCCACCGAGACGAAGATCGTGGTGACCTCCGACCTGGACGAGTACGCCATCGCCTCGCTGGCCGCGGCGCCGGTCGACGCCTACGGGGTGGGCACCCAGCTGGTCACGGGCAGCGGTCACCCGACCTGCTCGATGGTCTACAAGCTGGTCGCCCGCGCCGGCTCCGCCGACCCGGCGGACACCCTGCGTCCGGTCGCCAAGAAGTCGATGGGCGGCAAGTCCTCGGTGGGCGGCCGCAAGTGGGCCGCGCGCCGGCTGGACGAGCACGGGGTGGCCGAGGCCGAGGTGATCGGCACCGGACCGGTTCCGGCGGAGCTGGCCGGCCGGCAGCTGCTGGTGGAGCTGGTGCGCGGCGGCGAGGTGATCGCGCGCGAACCGCTGGAGGCGGCCCGGGTCCGGCACATCGCCGCCCGCGAGGGGCTGCCGATGTCGGCGAGCCAGCTGTCGCGCGGCGAGCCGGTGATTCCCACCGAGTACGTGTGAGGAGCGCGAGGGGGTACCCGGGTCGCCCGGGTCGCCCGCTGCCCCCGTTCTCCCGACGGGCTTGATTGTGGGGGCGGAGTCTCTAGGCTCGATGTCCCCAGGCCCGACACCTCCAGGCTCAGCGGCATCCCCGGCCGGCCCCGCTCCCCTCTTCTCCCCCACCGAAGGACACCCGCCATGCACCGCGCGTTGATCGTCGTGGACGTTCAGAACGATTTCTGCGAGGGCGGCAGCCTCGCGGTGGCGGGCGGCGCCGATGTCGCCGCCGCCATCACCGACCTGATCGGTGAGGCCCAGGCCGGCTACCGCCATGTGGTCGCCACCCGGGACCGCCATGTCGACCCGGGAGAGCACTTCTCCGACCGGCCCGACTTCGAACACTCCTGGCCCGCGCACTGCGTCGCCGGTACGGAGGGGGTGGGCTTCCACCCGAACTTCGCCCCGGCCGTCGCCTCGGGCGCCATCGACACCGTCTTCGACAAGGGCGAGCACACCGCGGCGTACAGCGGCTTCGAAGGTGTCGACGAGAACGGACTCGGCCTCGCCCAGTGGCTGCGGGACCGCTCCGTCACCGAGGTCGACGTGGTGGGAATCGCGACGGACCACTGCGTCCGGGCCACGGCGCTCGACGCGGTGCGCGAGGGCTTCACCACCCACGTGCTGCTGGATCTGACCGCCGGAGTCGCCGAGGGGACCACCGGGCGCGCCCTGGCGGAGCTCCGTGCGGCGGGTGTGGAACTCTCCGGCAAGCCGATCGTCCGGCCCGCCGCGTAGGACGTCGGCCGGAGGGCCGGGTCAGGCGGCCGGGCGGACCGGGCCCGCGTAGCCGCCGCCCGGCCTCAGCAGGGCGCGTATCGGGTGCCAGAGTTCCTGGCCCGTCTGCGGCAGGGCCTTCCACAGCAGTCCGTCCGGGTGGTGCAGCACCGCGGTGATCTCGTCCGGCGTGGGCGGATGGGCGTTGCCGCGCAGGTAGACGGCGCGCAGACCCAGATTGCGCAGCCTGGTCAGGGCGCGCGCCCGGTTGACCGCGTGCACCAGGACCCGTACGGGTGCTGCCGGGTCCGCCCCCCCGGCCGTGTGGATCAAGGTGAGTGCCACCACCACCGTGCCGTTCGGCAATCTGCAGAAACCTCCGCCTGCCATGCTCCGCGCTCCCCCGTGAGACATCGTGTCAATAAGGATCCGAACAAGAGGCACCTAAACACGATCGGCCGCCGCCCGCTAGAGGGCGACGGCCGATCATGTGTTGACCTTCGGTGATACGAATTACTTGGTCGACGGACCGACCAGGACGGTCATCGAGGAGCCGTTGCGCGGCTCACCGACGACCGAGATGCGGGTGTTGGTGTCAGGAACCTTGACGCTGCCCGTCGGGTTCTCCGCGTACCAGTACGTGCCCTTGCGGTCGTCGAAGACCGGGACACCGCGCGACGGCTTGATCCGCAGCGGCACGTCGGCGTTGTGGAGCGTGAAGCCGTCGGTGCGCTGCCAGCTGAACGGAGCGTCGAACGGCTGGATCTTGTTACGCAGGAGCGAGCCGTTGGCCCACTTCATCGGCTTGGCGTGGGAGTCGACCGGAAGGATCAGACCCTGGCCGTGGTGCTGGGAGGTGTTGTTGTCCTTCTGGGACTTGTCCCAGAGCCACACCATCAGACCGTTCTGGTACGGGTAGTGCTCGACCCAGTCGGGACGGGTCGTCGAGAAACCGAAGTTGTACGGGCCGACCTTGAGGGTCTTGTCGTACGAGACGTACTGGCGGTTCTCGGCGATGTAGTACTGCGGGTAGTCCTGGGTGAAGGACTCACCGATTCGGGAGAAGCCCTTGGCGGTCCAGCCGTTGTCCTCGCCCTCGGCGTTGTCCGTGAAGAGCACGGAGCCGTCGGCGGTCACGGTGATGGCGTCGGCGGTGAAGCCCTTGCCGCCGGCGCCGCCGTCCGTCTGGTAGCGGAAGCGGAGGTCGACCTTCTTGCCCGCGTAGGCGTCCAGGGAGTACGAGAGCTTCTTGTACGCGCCCGAGACGTCGGTGAGCGCCGGCTTGTCGCTGGCGTCACGCGGGATGGCCTTGCCGTCGGCCGTACCGTCGAGAGCGGTCCAGTTGGCGCCACCGTTCTCGGACACCTCGGTGTAGAGGTAGTCGTAGTCGGCCTCGATGTCGTACCAGCCCGAAAGGTCCAGCGAAGCGGCGGACTTGCCGGTCAGGTCGACCGAGCGGGTCAGCGTGTTCGACAGGTCGTCGCCCATGTCGCTCCACCACTGCTTCGAGCCCTCCGCGGGCTTCGTGACCGTGGTGGTGACGGCCTTCTCCGGGAGCTCGACGACGAGCGCCTGCTTGTCCTTCGTGTTGTACGCCGACACACCCAGCTTGTGCAGCGACTTCTTGCCCGCCTTGGCGGTGTCGTAGTCGAGCCAGCCCAGCTGGAGCTTGTCCCAGGCGGTCATGTCGCCCGGCAGGTTGCCGATCTCACCGGTGCCGGTGCCGAGCCAGGAGCCCGCCGACATCAGGGACCAGAAGCCGACCGAGTTCTCGCCGCCGCCGGAGGTGTCGTACAGGTCCGGGAGGCCGAGGTCGTGGGCGTACTCGTGGGCGAAGACGCCCAGGCCGCCGTTCTCGGGCTGCGCGGTGTAGTCACCGACCCAGATGCCCGTGTCACCGATCTCGGCGCCACCGGCCTTGTTGCCGGCCGGGCCGGTCGCGCCGGCGTTGGTGCCGTACGCGTACCAGCGGTGCGCCCACAGCGCGTCGGTGCCCTGGGCGCCGCCGCCGGCCGACTCGTCCTCGCCGGCGTGCACCAGCTGGAAGTGGTCGATGTATCCGTCGGACTCGTTGAAGTTGCCGTCGCCGTCGAAGTCGTAACGGTCCCACTGGTCGTACTGCGCCAGGTCCGTCTTGATCTGGTCGAGCGTGCGGCCCTTGGCCTTCTGGTCCGCGACCCAGGCGTTGACGCCGTCGCGGACGGTGTCCCACACGTTGGCACAGTTGCTGCTGCCGCAGTAGTTGGAGCCGTAACGGGCCTCGTTGTACGGGACCTTCACCCAGTCGGAAACCGCTCCGTCGACCGAGTAGCGGCCGGAGGAGGTCTTCTCGTAGTAGGTCTTGAGCGAGTCGACGCCCTTGCCCTCACCGAAGTACAGCTCCTGGAAGTGGGCCTGGTTGTAGTCGGCCTTCCAGGCGGTGCTGTTGTCCTTCGACTCGTCGGGCTCGGCTATCTCGTTGTGGGCCGGGCCGGGCGTGCCGCCGAACTTCTTGACGGGCGGCTTGGGGCCGTCGCCGTCCGGGTCGAACATGGTGGTGTCGTCCACCTGGTCGCCGAACTCCACCAGGATGGTGAAGATCTTGTCGGTCTTCTCGCGGCCGAGCTCGACGTACTTCTTGTCGTCGAGCTTGACGACCTTGGAACCGTTGCGGTTGGTGACCTTCTTGTCTCCGGAGATGACCTGGTCCAGAGCGGCCTGACGCTGCGCGTCCTGCTGCTTGCTGAAAGGGCCCTCCAGGTCGTGGTCCTGTCCCTTCGCCGGTGCCGCCGGGTCACGGCGGTCGATGTGGGAAGCAGCCGAGCCCGAGGGCTGGTCGTCTGCCTGGGCGGTGGCGAATGCCGACGCCGTCGCGGCGCTCGTGGCCAAGGCCACGGCAACCGCGGTGGCACGAAGCGCGCGTCTTTTGGTGGTCACTTGATGCAGTCCTCCCCAGCGCCCGCGTCCGCGGCCAGGGGGTTTCTTAAGGGCCGCGCGCGTAAACGCGTCACAAGTGACGACATTCGATCGGACTTACGGAAGAAAAGACAGATCTTGACTTGAACAGGCCAAGTGCACTATGTAGGAGACTCCTTCCGGTATCCGGACGTTCATCGGATCGCAACGGGCGCGTCGCACCGGTCTGTTGCCCCGAACTGTGACCCAGTGCGCCCCCTGTGCCTCGGCACGGTGGGTTAGGTCACGCTTACTACACGTTCCGCTCGGGCATCCACCGTCGTAGAGTCGCTTGACAGTGCGACCGTGTTGAGAGACCGCCCAACCGACGTCCCGAGGACGGAAATCGCCATGCCGCATCCGACTGCCGCACAGCTCTCCTACGGTTCGGTCACCGTCGTCTTCTCGACCCTCGCCATGCTGCTGCTCTCCGGGACGAGTTCGCTCGCCGGTGTGGCGGTCGTCTGCACCACCGCGCTCGCCCTCGGGCTGCTGGTGGCCGTGACCGTGCCTCTGCCGAAGCGTCCCGGAGCATCGCGGACGGCCGGGACGGCGACACCGTCCGCCACCGCTCGTACGCACCGGGCGCTCGACGCGCCCTCGGCGAAGGTCCCCGCGGCCCGCTCCGCGGAGCGCGCCACCGAGCGCGTGGGGCAACACTCACTGCGCCGCTGACACACCGTCGGCGCCGCGGGGTCCGCCCGGGCGCCGCGGGCGCTACGGGACGGTCACGACCACCGTCTTGGCCGCCTTGTCCTGGAGCCCCTGCCGGTAAGGCTTGTCCGTGAACATGAGCACGATGTTGATCAGCCACCACAGGCACGGGCAGCACAGCAGGGCCGGCAACCAGAGCACGACCGCGCGCATCAGCGCCGAACTGGTGTCCGGCACCCGACCGTCGTTCAGCATCGCGACACGCAGCTTCAGCAGCCGCTTCCCGATCGTCCGGCCGTCCTTCTTGGTCAGATACGTGTCGTACGCGACGTAGACCACGAGGCCGATCAGTGACCAGAGCAGTTGGTGCCCGGTGTACGAGTTGCTGAAGGCCGAGGAGAAGTCCTCGTCACCGTTGTCGTTCGTGACGTCCACCGCGCCCCCGAAGGGCAGCGAGATCACATACAGCGGGATCGAGATGATGAGGAAGTCGATCAGACGCGCCAGGATCCGCTTGCCCGGTTCGGCGAGCGGCGGCATTCCGGCCAGCGGATCGACTCCCCCGTACTGACCGCCGTACCGGCCCGGATCGTACGGCGGCGGCGGAGGCGGCGGAGGCGGCACGCTGCCGTAGGGAGAATCCCCGGACGGCGGCGTCGGCTCCTGCGGCTTCTTGAGGAACGGATCGTCGTCCTCGGGCGGCTGGCCGGGCGTCGGCTGGTCGTTACTCATGGGGGCAGTGCACCCCGGCCCACCCCCGCCCGCAACGGCTCAGGTGCGTTCGGGGGAAGGGGCGCGGCCACCGGGCCGTCCGACGGGACGTCAGCCGGAGACGAAGGTGCGGGCGGCCTTGTCGTGCCAGCACTGGCGCCACGGACGGTCGATCAGGCACCACAGCACATTGAGCACGCCGACGGCGAGGATGCCGAGGACGCCGTAGACGAGCCAGCGGCGCAGCGCGGCCCCGACGGTGGGCGGTCCGTGGGACTCGATGTCGCGCACTTCCAGGCCGCAGAGCTTCTTGCCGAACGTGCGGCCCCATTTCGCGGTGGGCAGCGCCTCCAGGAGGAAGCCGAGGACGAGGAAGGCGCCGAGGACCCCGCCGAACAGGCCGGCCGTCGTGGAGTCGACCAGCCAGACGGTGACCGTCTCGCCGGACTGCTTGGCGGCTTCGATCTTCCCGTCGATGTGGTCCAGGGCCTGCGTGACGAGCGGGAAGCCGACGGCACCGACGACCGCGCCGAGTACGACGGTGTCGAGGAGCCGGGCGGCGAACCGCTTCCCGAGCCCGGCGGGCCTGGTCGAGGTCTGGGCACGGGCGAGCTGCTGGAAGTGGTCGTCGACGGGAGGCTTCCAGGGCACGACGGGCTGGTCGGGCCGGGCAGCCTGCTGCCCCTGATGCTGCTGGGGCTGCTGGGACTGCGCGCCCGCCTGCTGGTGTTGTTGTGGGTTCTGGGGCTGCTGGGGCTGGAGTTGCTGCGGGGGGCGCGCCGTCTGTTCGGGCTGGGCGAGCTGGTGCACCTGCTGGGCCCAGGAGGCCGAGCCTCCACCGGGGCCGGGCGTCAGAGGCGTGTGGAGCGCCGGGGGTACGGGGGCCGGGCTCGGGGCGGGGGCAGGCGCGGGGGCCTCGTTGTGGGCCTGGCCACGGACCGCCTGAGGGCCTTGTGCCGCCTCGGGCGGCGCCTGCCGCTGGGCGGGGGTGGGCGGTGGTGAAACGGAGGGCTGCGGGGCGGAGGCCTGCGGGGCGGTGCCGGGGCCCGTCGCGCGGATCGTCATCGTGCCGTCGGCGGGCACGGGTCCGGTGTCGCGCGGCCGGTTCGGCCTGGCGCCGCTGCCGCCCTGACCGCCCGTGGCCCGGATCGTGACCGTGCCGTCCGGGGCGGGGGCGGGGGCGGGAGCGGGGGTGCGGCCGTCCCGCATACCGGGCAGCGCGCCGCCGGTCGGGTCCTGCGCCACGGGCCGACGGGGATCGGCGGGGGCGCGGTCGGCCGGACCCCTGTCGGAGGGGGTACGGGCCTCCGGCGTCCGGGCCTCCGGCGCGCCCTGGGCCGCCTGGTCGCCGCCCCAGGAGACGCGGCGGTCGCGGTCGCCGTCGAAGCCGGTCTGCCAGGAGGTGTCGGCCTGCCAGGCGGGCTGCGGTTCGAAACGGTTGCCGGCGGTGGAGCCACCCGCCCCCGGTTCGCCCTGGGTTCCGTGCACTTCGTCGACGTCGTCCACCTCGTCGAAGAAGACCGGCCCGGTCTCCTCCACGGCGGCCGTCCGCCGTCCGGGCGGGGCAGCGGCTTCGGCGGGCGGCGGCGCGGGGGCCGTCTCGCCCTGCCGGGGCGCCGGCCGACTCGTACCGGGAACCCACGAAGCGCCGTTCCAATACCGGACGTAACCGGGAATGGAGGGGTCGGGGTAGTACCCCTCGCGGGGGCTGTCTTCACCGGGTGCCGGGGTTGGCGCGCTCATCACCGTGGTCCCGTATCTCTCTTCGAGGTCTCAGACCGTCTGTACAAGGGTCCACATCTATCAGACGGCCGCCCGCCCCCGGGCCGGTCCCGGCGTTTGGACCCTGTTCCGCGAACTTCTGAAGTTTTTTTGAGAAGTCGCGTAATAGGTGGCAGGGAGGGCTCTCTCTCCTTGTGCGGGCCGGTCATGGGACCGGCCACCGAGCACCGGAAGGTCGTGCACTCTCATGCTGAACGTCGTGGAACGCGAGCTGGAACTGAAGCTTGTCCTGTCGCCCGAGCGCTCCATCCCCGTCCCCGCCCGGCTGAGCTATCGCACGGCCGACCCGTTCGCCGTGCACATCACGTTCCATATCGGCTCCGAGGCGCCCGTGCACTGGACGTTCGCGCGCGAGCTCCTGGTCGAGGGCGTGTTCCGGCCGTGCGGGCACGGGGACGTACGGATCTGGCCGACGAAGATCGACGAGCGGAACGTCATCTGTGTCGCCCTGACCTCGCCCGACGGCAATGCCCTGCTGGAGGTCCCGTCCGCCGCCGTGGCCGCCTGGGTGGAGCGGACCCTGCGGGTGGTGCCGCCCGGCACGGAGTCCGGCCGGCTGGGCCTGGACGAGGCGCTCGCCGAGCTGCTCGCGCCGCTGCCGGCCGACGACCTGTGGCAGAGCGACCCGTGGATCTCGGACGAGTCCCCGTCCCAGGACGGTGAGGTGTGACGGTACGGACGTCAGAAGAGCTTGCCCGGGTTGAGGAGTCCCAGCGGGTCGAACGCGGCCTTGATGCCGCGCTGCATCTCGATGCCGACGTCACCCAGTTCCCGGGCGAGCCACTCCTTCTTCAGTACGCCGACGCCGTGCTCGCCGGTGATGGTGCCACCCAGTTCGAGACCGAGGGCCATGATCTCGTCGAAGGACTCACGGGCCCGGCGGGACTCGTCTGCGTCGGTGTGGTCGAAGCAGACGACGGGGTGGGTGTTGCCGTCACCGGCGTGGGCGCAGACGCCGATGACCAGGCCGAACTTCTCCGCGATGGCGGCGGTCCCGTCGAGCATCGCGGCGAGCTTCGAGCGCGGTACGCACACGTCGTCGATCATCGTGGCGGACTTGACGGTCTCCAGGGCGGTGAGTGACAGCCGGCGGGCCTGGAGCAGCATTTCCGATTCGGCGGCGTCCTCGGCGGGGACGACTTCGGTGGCTCCCGCGGCGGTGCACAGCTCCTCCACGGCGGTGAGATCGGCGGCCGGGTCCGGGGTGTCGAAGGCGCAGAGGAGCAGCGCCTCGGTGGTCTCGGGGAGGCCCATGCCGGCCATCGCGTTCACGGCGCGGACCGTCGTACGGTCCATCAGTTCGAGGAGTGACGGAGTGTGGCCGCGCTCCATGATCCGGCAGACGGCGTCGCAGGCGGCTGCCGCGGAGGGGAACTCCGCGGCGAGGACGAGCTGCTGCGGTGGCTGCGGCTTCAGTGCGAGGACGGCCTTGACGACGATCCCGAGGCTGCCCTCGGAGCCGACGAAGAGCCGGGTGAGGTCGTATCCGGCGACGCCCTTGGCGGTGCGGCGGCCGGTGGTGAGCAGGCGTCCGTCGGCGAGGACGACGTCCAGTCCGAGGACGTACTCGGCGGTGACCCCGTACTTCACGCAGCAGAGTCCGCCGGAGGCGGTGCCGATGTTCCCCCCGATGGTGCACGTCTCCCAGCTGGAGGGGTCCGGCGGATAGTACAGACCGTGTTCGTTCACGGCGCGCGACAGGACCGCGTTGATGACGCCCGGCTCGACGACGGCGATCCGGTCGACCGGGCTGATCTCCACGATCCGGTCCATCTTCACCAGGGACAGCACGATGCAGCCGTCGGAGGCGTTGGCCGCGCCCGACAGGCCGGTGCGCGCACCCTGCGGGACGACCGGGACGCGCAGGGCTGTCGCCGTGCGCATGACGTGCTGGACGTGCTCGACCGTGCGGGGGAGCACGACGACGGCGGGCGCGCCCGCGTCGCAGAAGCTCGCCATGTCATGGGCGTACGAGGCGGTGACGTCCGGGTCGGTGATCAGGGCCTCGGCGGGAAGACCGGCACGCAGCTGTTCGAGAAGATCGTCCATGATCTAAGCGTGACACCCGGGGCCAATGGTGTGAACCCGTCTACGGCAGCGTTCACAAGACGCGGTGTGCTCTTCGTACTGACGCAGAGTGATCGGTATGGATGTCATGCCGCAGCAGGACCCGGAATCCCGTCAGCCGCCCGACCCGTACGACCTCCCGCCGGAAGTCGCTACGGCCGACGCCCCTCCTCCCCCCACCCTGCGTACGGCCCTGCGCCGGGCCGCGTTCGGGGCGGTTGCGGCCGCCGTGCTCGTGGCGGGGGCCGTGGTGGCGGTGCCGGAGAACCGGAGGGACACCGGTCCTCGCGTACCCGGTCCGGTCGAGCGGGCCGAACAGGCGACGACCGCGGGCTCCCCCGCCGCGCTCCCCGATCTGACGGCTCTGATCGCGGACCGGCAGACGTGGGTGGCCCGGCATCCGAAGGACGCTCCGGCGTGGGCGGTGCTCGGTTCGGCGTACGTGGAGTGGGGGCGGCGCACTGCGGACACGGCGTACTACTCCCGTGCGGACCAGGCTTTCGAGCGCTCCCTGGCCGCGCGGCCGGGCGAGCGGGGGAACGGGGAGGCGTGGGTGGGCATGGCGGCGCTCGCCAACGCGCGGCACGACTTCCTCGCGGCGAAGAAGTGGGGTGAGACGGTCAGGGCCCGGGAGCCGAAGACGTGGCGGACGTACGCGGTCCTGATCGACGCGTACAACGGGCTGGGCGACCACAAGGCGGCCGGGGCGGCGACGGAGAAGTTCGGTGAGCTCCGCAAGGGGTCGCCGGCCCTGGCCCGGACGTCCGAGATGTACCGCGCCAGGGGCTGGCGCGAGGACGCGCTCGCCACCGCCCAGGAGGCCGCGGACCGGGCGACCACCCTGGCCGAGAAGGCGGAGGCCCTGCACCGGCTGGGCGAGCTGGCCTGGGAGCGGGGTGAGGCGGAGGAGGCGGTGGCCCAGTTCGACGCGGCCCTGCGTACCGACAGCGGCCACCACGCCTCGCACGCGGGCCGGGCGCGCGCGCTGGTGGCCCTGGACCGTACGGACGAGGCGCTGGCCGCCTACCAAAAGGCGGTGGCGGAGCTCCCCCGTCCGGAGTACGTCCTCGAACTGGGCGAGCTGTACGAGTCCCTGGGTTTCGACGGCGACGCCCTCAGCCAGTACACGGAGCTGCGGGAGATGCTCACGCGGGCGAAGACCGCCGGGGTGAACGAGACCCTGGTCCTGGCCCGCCTGGAGACGGACCACGGCAGTCCGGCGACGGCGGTGGAGCTGCTGCGCTCGGAGTGGTCGCGCCGGCACCGCAGCGCGGCGGTGGCCGACGCACTGGGCTGGGCGCTGCACCGGTCGGGCGACTCGGCGCAGGCCCTGGAGTACGCCCGCAAGGCACTGGAGACGGGTGTCAGGAACGCCTCGTACGCGTACCACCTGGGCGTGATCGAACGGGAACTGGCCCAGTACGGCGCGGCCCGCCGCCACCTGGGGGAGGCCCTGCGCACCAACCCGTCCTTCTCCCCGCTGGCCGCGCCCCTCGCCCAGGACGCCCTGAACGCCCTCGGCGAACCGGCGGACGGCGGTCCGAAGGACATGCGGCCCTCCGCGCCCCCGGTCCAGACCCGGGAACCGGCCCCGGAACCGACGCGATCGGCCTCGACGCCTGCGAAGACGGCCACCCCGTCTCCGGCCCCTTCCCGGAAGCAGGAGCAGACCCCCTCCGCCACGGCCACCCCGTCCCCGGCCCGGACGGCCCCGTCGGCCCGCCCGTCAGCGGGGCAGTGAGGCCGCGCACGAACGCCGGAACGGGCCCCCCGCCGAGGGGCCCGTTCCGCTGCCACGGCCGGGGAGGCCTCGCAGTGGTGGTAATTCAGGGGAGGCTGCCCAAGGGTCAGAGGTTGCCGCGCTTGTCCTGCTCGCGCTCGATGGCCTCGAACAGCGCCTTGAAGTTGCCCTTGCCGAAGCCCATCGAGCCGTGGCGCTCGATCATCTCGAAGAAGACCGTCGGACGGTCCTGGACCGGCTTGGTGAAGATCTGGAGCAGGTAGCCGTCCTCGTCGCGGTCGACCAGGATCTTCAGCTCGCGCAGGGTCTCGACCGGGACGCGGGTCTCTCCGGCCCACTCGCCGAGCGTGTCGTAGTACGAGTCCGGGGTGTCCAGGAAGGCGACGCCCGCGGCGCGCATGGAGCGGACCGTGGCGACGATGTCGTTCGTGGCCAGCGCGATGTGCTGGACGCCCGCGCCGCCGTAGAACTCCAGGTACTCGTCGATCTGCGACTTCTTCTTCGCGATCGCCGGCTCGTTGATCGGGAACTTGACCTTCAGCGTGCCGTCGGCGACGACCTTCGACATGAGGGCGGAGTACTCGGTGGCGATGTCGTCGCCCACGAACTCCTTCATGTTCGTGAAGCCCATGACCTTGTTGTAGAAGGCCACCCACTCGTTCATCCGGCCGAGCTCGACGTTGCCCACGCAGTGGTCGATGGCCTGGAAGGTGCGCTTGGCCGGCGGCTCGACGATCGGGGACGCGGCGGCGAAGCCGGGCAGGTACGGGCCGTCGTAACCGCCGCGCTCGACGAGGGTGTGGCGGGTCCTGCCGTACGTCGCGATGGCTGCCAGCACGACCGTGCCGTGCTCGTCCTTGACCTCGTGCGGCTCGGTGATGCCCTGGGCACCGTGCTCCACCGCGTAGGCGTACGCGGCACGGGCGTCCGGGACCTCGATGGCCAGGTCGACGACGCCGTCACCGTGCTCGGCGACGTGCTCCTCCAGGAAGCGGCCGTGGTCGGTGGACGCCTTGATGACCGAGGTCAGGACGAAACGGGCGGCGCCGTTGGTCAGGACGTAACTCGCGGACTCGCGCGTGCCGTTCTCCGGTCCGGAGTAGGCGACGAGCTTCATGCCGAATGCCGTCGAGTAGTAGTGCGCGGCCTGCTTGGCGTTGCCCACGGCGAAGACGACCGCGTCCATTCCCTTGACCGGGAAGGGGTCGGCCTGCCGGGCGGTGTCGGGGGTGGTGTGCAGAGTCTCAGTCATACCCGAAGGTTCTCGCCGCTTCGCAAGGTGCGCAACAGTTCGCGATCCGACTGGACAATGTGTGCAGGCGGTACGCTGCGCCAGGTGGCCATGCGTACAGGATGACCATCACATACTGGACTCCCGGAGGCGGACCGTGGCGATCGACCGACTGGACGGGCGCCTCATCGTGCTGCTGGCCCGGGAGCCCCGCATCGGAGTGCTCGAAGCGTCCCGGCGGCTCGGGGTGGCGCGCGGGACCGTGCAGGCCCGGCTGGACCGCCTTCAGTCGAACGGGGTAATCCGGGGTTTCGGCCCGGATGTCGACCCGGCCGCGCTCGGCTACCCCGTCACCGCCTTCGCCACGCTGGAGATCAAGCAGGGCCAAGGGGCGGATGTGCGGGCCCATTTGGGTCGCGTTCCCGAGGTGCTGGAGTTGCACACCACGACCGGGCACGGGGACATGCTGTGCCGGCTCGTCGCCCGCTCGAACGCGGATCTTCAGCGCGTGATCGACCTTGTTGTCGGATTTGATGGCATTGTCCGGGCCTCCACGGCGATCGTCATGGAGAACCCGGTCCCGCTCCGCATCATCCCGCTGGTCGAGCAGGCGGCGGAGGACACCGAGTCAACTTGACCCGGCCCTGAAGGGCCGGGGCAAGTTGACCGAGAACATCGTTCTCGGCCAGATGATCGGCCTGGTCTTCAAGGCGGCGGGCGCGGAGGTCCTGGACCGGACGAACCTGCCGGGCTCGATCAGTGCGCGCGAGGCGATCGTGCAGGGCGACGCCGACGCGATGTACGAGTACACAGGCACCGCCTGGATCACCTACCTCGGCCGCGCGAAGCCGGTCGTCGACCCGTTGGAGCAGTGGGAGGCGGTCCGCGAGCAGGGCCGCCGCAACGGGGTGACGTGGCTGCCGCAGTCCACGCTCAACAACACGTACGCGCCGGCCATCAGCAAAAGGAACAACGCGAAGTACGAGCTGAGGACGCTCTCGGACGTCGCAGAGCTGACGAAGAGGAACCCGGGCGCGGTGACGGTCTGCGTGGAGAACGAGTTCGCCTCGCGCGACGACGGTCTGCCGGGCATGGCGAAGGCGTACGGGATGTCGGTCCCTGCGGCCGACATCCAGAAGATGGACGCCGGGATCATCTACACCCAGGTGTCGAAGTCCAACTCCTGCCTGCTCGGTGAGGTGTTCACCACGGACGGGCGGATCAAGGCGATGAACCTGGACGTGCTGGAGGACGACAGGCGCTTCTTCCCCAACTACAACGCGGCCCCGGTCATCCACACGGCGACCTTCGAGAAGTATCCGGAGATCGCGGACCTGCTGGACCCGGTCAGCAGGAAGCTGACGACGGAGGTGGCCCAGGTCCTCAACGCGAAGGTCGACGTGGACGGGGAGGACCCGCACGAGGTCGCGAAGGACTGGCTGGTCGAGGAGGGGTTCATCAAGGAGGGGTGACGGGGCGGCCGGACTCCAAAGAAGTCGCTCCAAAGAAGTCGCTGCAAAGAAGTCGTTGCAAAAACTGCTTGCAACACTTCCTTTGCAACTCTACGGTGGTTTCATGCCGGAGATCCCGCAGGACAGAGTCCACGAGCTCGACCCCCGCACCCTGCGAGGGCTGGCCCACCCCTTGCGTATACGCCTGCTGAGCAGACTGCGCGCCAACGGCCCCGCCACCGCCTCGCAACTCGCCGCGGTCCTGGGCGAGTCCAGCGGGGCGACCAGCTACCACCTCCGCCAACTGGCCGCGTACGGCTTCGTCGAGGACGCCCCCGAGCACGGCAAGGGCCGCGAGCGCTGGTGGCAGGCGGCCCATGAGTCCATCCGGTTCAACTCCGAGCTCCATGCCAACTCCGACCCGACGGTGCGGGGCGCCGCGAACCTCTTCACCCACGAGGTCGCCTCCATCCACACCCAGGAACTCAGCACCTTCCTCGGCACCTTGGGCGACTGGCCGGACTGGGCCGACGCCCACGACCTCAGCGACTGGACGCTTCGGCTCACCCCGGAACTCACGATGGAACTGGACGCCAAGGTGCACGAACTCATCAACAGTTACCGGGAGCGGGAGGTGGCTCCCGGCACCGAGGGTTCCGCCAAGGTCCGGTTCCATCTGCACGCCTTCCCTCGCACATCTGAATGAAAGGACCGTCATGCATCCGGACATCCACGTCCTGCTCCACAACAGCCGCGCCGCTGAACTACAGGCCGAAGCAGCCCGGTTACGGGCCCCGTCCCACGGTCTGCGCACCCGGCTCGGCTGGGCACTCGTCGAGATCGGCCTGCGACTCGCCCAGGAGCGCCCCGCTCCCGCGGCGGTGCGCGCACCTCGTACGGCATAGACCAGGACCAGGGGGAACGCCATGAGTCACCGCACCCCACTGGCCGCTGTGCTCGCGGCCAACTCCATATCCACCGCAGGGACTTCGCTCACGCTCATCGGCGTTCCCTGGTTCGTCCTGGAGACCACCGGCAGCGCGGGCCGGGCCGGGGTCGTCGCCTTCTGCGCCACGCTGCCGATCGTCGTCGCCGCGCTGATCGGCGGGCCCGTCATCGACCGGATCGGCCGCCGCCGGGTCTCCGTCGCCTCCGACACCGTCTGCGGCACGGCCATCGCTGCCATCCCGCTGCTGCACCACGCCGGGGCCCTCGAATTCTGGATGCTGTGTGCGCTGATGGCGCTCAACGGCCTCGTCCACACACCGGGCAACACTGCCCGGTACGTCCTCGTCCCCGACCTCGCCGAGCACGCGGGCACCACGCTGGCCCGCGCCGCCAGTCTCTTCGACGCCGTCTCGCGCGGCGCCCGGATGGTCGGGGCCGCGCTGGCCGGTGTGCTGATCTCGCTCGTCGGCGCCGAGACCGTGCTCCTCCTGGACGCAGCGACGTTCGTCCTGTCCGCCCTGCTGGTCGCGGCAGGCGTACGAGGGGTCCCGGCGGCCGAACCGCGCAAGGCCCAGGCGCCGGTGACGCTCCGCGCGTACCGCTCCGAACTCCGCGAGGGATACGCCTACCTGCTGGGCAACCGGCTCCTGCTCGCCGTCGTCGTCATGGTGATGTTCATGAACGGCACCGACCAGGGCTGGAACGCCGTTCTGCTCCCCGTGCACGCCGAGGGCCGCTTGGGCGGAGCCACCGACCTCGGCCTGCTCACCGCACTGTTCGGGGCGGGCGGGCTCACCGGAGCACTGCTGTACGGGGCCGTGGGGCACCGCTTCTCCCGGCGTACGGTGTTCACCGTGTGCGTGATCCTGTGTGGCGCGCCCCGGTTCGCGGTCGCCGCGTTCACCGGTACGACGCTGCCACTGGCCGTCACGATGGCGCTGAGCGGGATCGCGGGCGGCATGCTGAACCCGATCCTGACCACGATGACGTACGAACGCGTCCCCGAGGAATTGCGCAGCCGGGTGTCCGGGGCGCTCACCGCGGGCTGCGAACTCGCCATGCCGGTAGGCGGTCTGGCGGCCGGGCTGCTGGTGGAGAGCACGGGTGCGACGGGCGCGCTGCTCGCGATGGGCGGGGTCTACTTCCTCGCCACGCTGAGCCCGCTGGTCTTCCCCGCCTGGCGCACGATGGAGGAACCGGAGCACGGACCCGTCACAGGGAAGGGTGTCAGCAGCTCGGGACCTTGTCCCCCCGCTCCAGTGCCCGCAGAGAGGACACCGCGCCGCTCAGCGTCGTGACGGGGATCAGCCGCAGGCCCCTGGGCAGCTCGGCCTGCGCCTGGGTGCACTCGGCCTTCGGCACGAGGAAGACCGTGGCCCCGTCACGGCGGGCCGCCTGGGTCTTCAAGGAGACACCGCCCACGGCGCCGACCTTGCCGTCGGCGCCGATCGTGCCGGTACCCGCGATGGTGCGGCCGCCGGTGAGATCGCCGCCGGAGCCGTCGCCCACCAGTTTGTCGACGATTCCCAGCGAGAAGAAGAGCCCGGCGCTGGGGCCGCCCACGTCGGCGAGGTTCAGGGTGATGTCGAGGGAGCCGGGGTCCTTGCCGAGGTACTTCAGGGCCGCGTCGACGGCGACGTCCTGCGACTCCTTCATGTCTTGGAGGTTGTGCCGCTCGATCTCCTTCTCGGAGCCGCCGGTCGGATAGACGGAGTCGCGGGGCATGACCGCGCGGTCCGTCCTGAACCAGCTGTCGATCACATCGCCGACCCGGACCGCGGCGGTCGGCCCCGTCGCGACGATCGTCGTCATCCGGAGTGCGCCCTCGGTGGTCCGCGTGGGTGCGCCCTCGATGGTGATCACCGGCTTTCCGTGATCCTTCCCGAGGACGTCCGCGGTCAGCCCCGGCTCGGCCAGGGTGAACGGGAGCGGCGCGAAGGCGGCCGTACCGAACACCGCGAGGACGGGCAGCGCACAGAGGGCGAGCGCGCGGGGGCGCGAGAGGCGAGAGAGCACCCGCCCAATCTATCTGCCGTGCCCGGCCCCACGCCGCCGGGCGGGCTCGGGGCCGAACCCGCCCGGTGTCCCTGTCACCGCAAGGCGTCCGCTACTTCCCGGGCGGCGTCCAGCACCCGTGGACCCACCCGTTCCGGTACGGCGTCCGCGAGCATCACCACACCGACGCTGCCCTCCACCCCCGAGACCCCGACGAGGGGTGCGGCGGCCCCGCTCGCCCCGGCCTCGAGCTCGCCGTGGGTGAGGGTGTAGCCGGGGTGGCCCGGTGTCGGCTGCTGCCGGGCGGTGAGAATCGCCCGGCCCGCCGCGCCCCGGTCGAGCGCGTGCCGGAAGCCGGCGCGGTAGGCCACGTGGTAGTCGGTCCAGGTCGGCTCGACGACCGCGACGGCGAGCGCGTCCGTGCCGTCGACGAGCGTGAGGTGGGCGGTGGCCCCTATGTCCTCGGCCAGCGAACGCAGCGCGGGCAGCGCGGCCTCCCGGACGAGCGGGTGCACCTGACGGCCCAGGCGCAGGACGCCCAGGCCCACCCTGGCCCGGCCGCCCAGATCGCGGCGTACCAGGGCGTGTTGTTCCAGCGTGGCGAGCAGACGGTAGACCACGGTGCGATTGACGCCGAGTTTGTTGGACAACTCGGTGACGGTCAGGCCGTGATCGGTGTCGGCGAGCAGCTTGAGGACGCGCAGTCCTCGGTCGAGCGTCTGGGATGTCTCCGCGGTCACGACGCCCTCTCCCTCTTGGTGAGTGACGGCGGCTCTCTCGCGGCAGTGGCGACACCGGTCCCATCGGCGACGCACGGAGAGGCCGCCGGCAGGCCATGGCACCGGCTGCGCTCCGCGGCGGCGTTGCCACGGGGCGTTCGTATGGCCGGGACAGTAGCGAGCGAGTCCGCTCAGCGGAAGACCTCGTCCAGAATCCGGGCGCCCGCGGAAACCTCCGTACGGCCGCCCGGTATAAGCGCCGGTCAGCGCGACACCGTCCGGAACCCGGACATCTACGCGCGTCCTGGTCGGGCGACTCGTCCGCCACGCTCCGTATACGGCATGTACACCACATGTGAACCATCGTTAACGTGCTGTAAACAATCGGCCAGAAATATTCCATGGAGCCCCCGGGAACATGTCGGGGGAGCACTCGGCCCGGGCGGGAGCGGTGCTCCTCGCCCGGGCCGGCGGTGGTGGTGCGGAGAGGGCGGCGCCCGCTCACGTCATACGGGTGGCCCACTCCTGGACCTTCTTGATCCGGTCCTGGATCTGTCCGGCCGTCGCCTCGGCGCTCGGCGGGCCGCCGCACACCCGGCGCAGCTCCGTGTGGATCACGCCGTGCGGCTTGCCGCTCTGATGCGTGTACGCCGACACCATCGTGTTGAGCGACTTCCGCAGCCCGAGCAGCTGCTTGTGCGTGACGACCGGCCGGGCCTCGGCGGGCTTCTCCAGCAGGTCGGCCTCCGCGGCCGGCTTCTGGCGGCTGTGCGCGATCTGCCGGGTCTGCCGCTTCTGGAGCAGCAGCTGCACCTGGTCGGGTTCGAGGAGCCCCGGGATTCCGAGGTAGTCCTGCTCCTCCTCACTGCCCGGGTGCGCCTGCATGCCGAACTCGGCACCGTCGTACAGCACCCGGTCGAAGACCGCGTCGGACTCCAGCGCCTCGAAGGGCAGCTGCTCCTCGGTCTCCTCGTCCTCCAGCTTCTCCGCGTCGGAGAGGAGCTTGTCCTCCTCGGCGAACGGGTTCTCCTCCTCCCCGGCCTTCTTGGGCTTGTCGAGGACGTGGTCCCGCTCGACCTCCATCTCGTTGGCGAAGTCGAGGAGCATCGGGATGGTCGGCACGAAGACTGAGGCGGTCTCGCCGCGGCGCCGCGAACGCACGAAACGGCCCACGGCCTGCGCGAAGAAGAGCGGTGTCGAGATGGTGGTGGCGTACACGCCGACCGCGAGGCGCGGCACGTCGACGCCCTCCGACACCATCCGGACCGCGACCATCCACCGCGATCCGTCGTCGGTGAAGGCGTCGATCTTCTTCGAGGCCGCCTTCTCGTCGGAGAGGACGACGGTCGGCTTCTCGCCGGTCACCTTCTTGAGGATCTTGGCGTACTCACGGGCCGACTCCTGGTCGGTCGCGATGACGAGCCCGCCCGCGTCGGGGATGCCCTTGCGGACCTCGGTCAGCCGCTTGTCGGCGGCGGAGAGCACGTTGGGGATCCAGTCACCGGTGGGCGAGAGCGCGGTGCGCCACGCCTGCCCGATGGCGTCCCTGGTCATCGGCTCGCCGAGGCGGGCGGCGATCTCGTCACCGGCCTTGGTGCGCCAGCGCATGTTGCCGCTGTAACTGAGGAAGATGACCGGGCGCACGACACCGTCGGCGAGGGCGTTGCCGTAGCCGTACGTGTAGTCGGCGGAGGAGCGCCGGATTCCGTCGTTCCCCTCCTCGTACGCCACGAAGGGGATCGGGTTGGTGTCGGACCGGAAGGGCGTCCCGGTGAGCGCGAGCCGCCGGGTCGCCGGGTCGAACGCCTCCTGGCACGCCTCGCCCCAGGACTTGGAGTCACCGGCGTGGTGGATCTCGTCGAGGATCACGAGGGTCTTGCGCTGTTCGCACCGGTTACGGTGCAGCATCGGCCGGACTCCGACACCCGCGTACGTCACGGCGACCCCGTGGTACTCCTTGCTCACGGGGCCCGCGCTGTACTCGGGGTCGAGCTTGATCCCTATCCGGGCCGCGGCCTCGGCCCACTGCTTCTTGAGGTGCTCGGTCGGCGCGACGACGGTGATCTGCTGTACGACGTGGTGGTGCAGCAGCCACGAGGCGAGGGTCAGCGCGAAGGTGGTCTTCCCCGCGCCGGGCGTCGCGACCGCGAGGAAGTCGCGAGGCTGCTCCTGGATGTACCTCTCCATGGCGCCCTGCTGCCAGGCTCGCAGCTTGCCGGCCGTGCCCCAGGGGGCGCGGCCGGGAAAGGCGGGTGAGAGGTGGTGGGAGGCGGTAGTAGTCACGGTCTCCGGTTCGGGTCTCTCGGGTACGTGTGGCGCTGTCCGCGGGTCTCGCACGACCTCGTACGACCTCGTACGAGATACGACAACCGGGCCACCTTACCGGGGGCCCGGCTGCGAACGTCCCTGAACTACGCCGCCGCGTCAGGAATTGCGATGGCTGTCACACCTCGGTGACGACCAGCTCGCGAAGCCCTTGCGCGATGGCTTTCACCTCGTCCGTCTCCCCCGTCGCGACGGCGATGACCAGGCGTTCCGCGGCGTCGATGTCGGGACGCAGGTCCACTCCGTTCATGGCCAGGAACGTCACGCAGGACAGCCAGGCCATGCGCTTGTTGCCGTCGAACAGAGGGTGATTGATCGCCAGCGACTGCAGCAGCGCCGCGGCCTTGTCGATCACGTCCGGGTACGCCTCTTCGCCGAACATGGCCGCGGACGGCCGGTGCGCCGCCGACTCCAGGAGGCCCGCGTCGCGCACCACGATCTGCATGTCGCCGCAGGCATGCTCGGCGATGACGAGGATGTCCTCGGCGGACAGATAGACGCAGGTCACTTGAGCCGCTCCATGAGCTCGCCCCACTTGGCGGCCTGCTCCTTGGCGGTCTTCCGGACGATGGCCTGCTGGGCGGTCCTGGCGAGGTAGTCGTCCACGGCCTGCAGGAGTATCGCGTGCATGCTCGTGCCCTCCTGCTCGGCGCGCTGCTTGAGTGCTTCGGTCTGGTCGTCGCGAAGACGCAGATTCATGGCCATAGCAAAACGGTACCAGCCAGTGGGGCCAGAGTGGTACCGCTATCCGGTCCGTATCCGCGCCGCCACCCACGCCCCCGCCAGCGCCACCCCCGCCATCGGCAGGAACACCGCCACGAACGCGCCCGGGTGCGAGCCCAGGCCCCCGGTCCCCGCCCCGTGCGCAGCCGCCCCCAGCGCTCCGCCTCCCAGCGCCGCGAACGCGGCCCCGCCGCCCGCGAGCAGCAGCACGTTGGACAGACCGTCGGAGATCTGGAGGGCGGCCGAGTTGGCCCCAGCCTCCTTCGGTGCCGACAGCTTCAGCAGCAGCACGCTGGTCGACGCGATCACCATGCCCATGCCGAAGCACCCGAAGGCCCAGGCCACGGCCACGATCCAGACCGGCACACCGTCGATCAGCACGGTGGGCGCCGCCGCGATCGACAGCGCGACGAGCACCATGCCACCCACCATGAGCGGCTCCCGGTGCGCCTCCAGGCGAGGGCGCGACTGCACGTACGAGCCGAACGCCCACGTCGCACCGCCGACGGCCAGGGACAGACCGGCCATCGTCGGGCTCAGCCCACGCTGCGTCACGAGCATCAGCGGCACGAAGGACTCGGCGGCGATGAACGAACCGGCTGCGACCCCGCGCAGGAGCACCACCGCGGGCAGCCCGCGCGCCGCGCGTACGGTGCCGGGAGGCAGCAGCCCACGCACGGCGGGCACCAGCAGCACGACCCCGGCAGCGGCGGGGAGCAGGGCGTACCAGTTCAGCTCCTGGCCCGCGTACTGGAGCAGTCCCGCGCCCACCGAGATCCCGAGCGCGAGCCGGATGCGCCGCCGGTCGAAGGGTTCCGCGCCCGTCGAACCGTCGGCGGGTCCCGCCGCCATCCGCCGGATCGCGGGCAGGGCGAGGGCCAGCGGGAAGACGATCAGCACGGGGATGCCGACGAAGACCCACCGCCAGCCGAGGTGCTCGGTCACGGTGCCGGAGGCGAGCGGGCCGACGACGGAGGGGATCACCCAGCTCGCGGCGAAGGCGGCCATGATCGCCGGCCTGATCCGCTCCGGGTACGCGCGGCCGATCACCACGTACAGCGCCACGATGACCAGCCCGCCGCCGAGCCCCTGGACGGCCCGTCCGGCGATGAACATCCACATGCTGTTCGCGGTCCCGGAGAGCAGCAGCCCGGCCGCGAAGGAACTGATCCCGGCGGCGAGCGGCCCCAGCGGCCCGCGCCGGTCGGCCCACTGCCCCGAGAGCACCATGGCGAAGAGGCTGGTGGTGAAGTACGCGGAGAACGCGAACGCGTACAGCGGGATGCCGTGCAGCTCACGCGCCGCGACCGGCATCGCGGTCCCGACGGCGGTGGCTTCGAAGGCGATGAGGAGCACGACGGAGACGATGCCGATGCTGAGCGCGCGGTGGGTGCGCCCGAGGACGCCCTCGCTCTTCGCTTCCTGCTCCTGCTGCTGCTGCTCCTGCTGCTTTTCGCTCTCGCCTGCGACGGTGATTCCGATGGGGGTTCCGAGAAGGGCTTCGATGGAGGGCGAGGCATCGGCGTCGCGCGGTTCGAGGGCGGTCATGAGCCAAGGGTAAGGGGCATGGATGCGTTTGAACCCTGTCTATATATGGGTCCGGTCTCGTCCGTTGGTCGTAGGTCCTGGCGTCCTCCATGAACGGGGCATGGCAGTCGTATTGCGGACCGGCCGGACCCCTTGAACGGCCCACACCGCCGCCCTAACGTCGTCAGAGCAAGCAGGAAAACACACATGACCGTGTGCCCGAGAGGCTCAGGGGCTCGACTGCAACTCGAGTTACACCGGTTCGAATCCGGTCATGGTCTCCACACCGCACGGGCTGAGAAGAGGCTCGGGACGCCGCGAGGGCACACTGCCCTCAACCGCGTCCCGAGCCTCTTTTCCGTTCCCCGCCCCGGTGCTACGCCGGTTCGAATGAGGCCCTGGGGCCCAGCCCTGCCTCCCCTTCGCAGCCCAGCTGCTTCGCCACGGCGAGCGACACCGAGTGCGTAACGGTCGCGTAGGCACGCGTCAACGCCTCGATGTCGCCCTCGGCCTCCTTCGGCATTCCCATGCGCTGGACACCGATCCGGATATGGCCGGGATTCTGCGCCGACCCGGGGAGCTTCTCGCCGCGGCAGGCGAGGCCGACGAACGCCTCGTCCGGAGCGGCACCCGCCCCCTCCCCCATGTCCAGCGGCGTGAACTTCGGAGCGGGCTTCTCGTTCCCCGGGTCCCTGAGGGACAGGTGCCAGGTGACGCGGAGTTCGTCACCTGTCGTTCCGGCCGGGGTGTAGATCCGGCATACGTCACCGTTCCCGCCGGAAGAGCCGTTGCTGAGCGGCGAGAAGACGCCGATCATCTCCTCCGCCGCATGGGCGACGGTGGACGTCTCGTCCGTCTTCTCGAACCGGGTCGACCCTGTGATGACTTCCAGCGCCTTCCTCGCCTCGGTGGAAACGGCACCACCGCACAGCTTCTCCGCGGCGACGGGCTTCTCGTCGGCCGCCTTCGCGCCCTCGTCGCCTCCGCCGCAGCCGACGGCGCCGACGAGCAGAGAAGCAGCCACGACCACACCGGAGAGGCCGCCGGGGATACGCCTACCTTTGATCAACATCAGCATCTCTCTGTCTCGTTGCCGCTCACCGCGTCAGCCGGCTTCCGGGTCACTGCCCTGCTGGTTCTCACGGTCGTTGCCCGTCGCGTATCCGATCCTCATGGATTCCTTGACCGTTTTCAGCGTTGTCTCTCCAGGGTGAGGACGGCTGCGGCGATTGACGTCATGCGGTTTGGGCTCACGCGGGACCGGCGGAAGATGCGCCAGGATTGCAGTCGTGCCATCCCTCGTTCAACGGGTGCCCGGGCCTGGGCCAGTGCTCGGCTGACCGTGCGCTGGGTCGGGGACAGTTCACCGCCTGGAGGCCGTTTGCGTCCGGTGGTCACCCACGGTCCGGCTCCCTGGTAGGCCCGGTCGGCCAGGACGGGGACGCCCTGGCGTTCGCAGAGCCGGATGATCCGGTGCCCGCGGGCCGCTGTGAGGTCGTGGGTACGGCTGGGCAGCGAGGGCGAGATCCACAGCGTGTGGCCCGTCGGATCGGTCACGACCCGCACGTTCACGCCGTGCCGGCGGTGCTTGTGGGAGCAGTCGGCCCGTCCGTCGCCGGCCCGATCCCACTCCGCGAGGGTGCCATCGACATGTCGATGTGGGCCGGCCCGGAGCCGGGCAGTTTTCCGCTTCGGCTGGTGAACCGGAGGAACGCGCCGCCCGTCGCGGTAAGGGCCCGCCCCCCATCTCCAGCACGGTGAACTTCGGGGCCGGGTCGTCCACCGGTGCGCTGCCGGGCACCTGCCAGGTGATCCTGAGCTCGTCGCCGGACGTGCAGACGGGGGTGTAGCCGCGGCAGATGTCTCCATCACCGGTGGTGAAGGACGTATACCGGTCACTCAGCTCCTTCGCCGCGTGGGCGACCGTGGACAGCTCGCCAGTCGCTTCGAACCGCGAGGAGCCGGTGATCACCTTCAGCGCCTTGCCTGCGTCGGCTGACACCGCCCTTCCCCCGCAGAGCTCTGTGGGGGCATTCGCGCGTCTGCCTCATTCGTCGTCTCAGGAGGCGCCTCTCCGGTGTCAGACATCCCACGTTACGTGGCCGCAGGCAGTGCGGAGGGAATAACGGGAGGCGTCGCGCACCCCATCTCCTCCGTCACCGACTGAGCGAACGCCCTCAGCAACTCCCACCGGAGTTCCGCTCCGAGGCTCGCACCCGACACCTCGAACTGGAGCGGCAGATCGGACGACTGCGACGCAGTTGCTCCGGGTACCGCGCATGCCGCGAGCAACTGCATTCGGGCCGGACCAGGTTCCGGTGCCACATACACCGATTCGTTCACCTGACGCCACGTCCGACTGTTCTTCGGGCTGTCCAGCAACCCGAGTGAGAGAACGGACCACTTCACCGATGCATCTACGGTGCCGATGATTTGGCCTCCCTCGAACGCATCCATGCGGCAACCCGTGTAGGAGTTGTGCAGCAGATCCGACTTCTGCCACCGCTTCGCCTCCCGTACGAGACCGTTCACCAGCACATCCGCCTGAGGTGTTCCGCTCACCTCGACATCGCTTCCGCCCGTCGTCTTGACAGCCGCGTCCACGTTCCCGGCGCCGAGCAACGACTTGCACCGCCCCAGTTCCGGGGATTCTGCGCGTTCCTCGCCCCCGGAACATCCCGAAAGAAGACCGCCGATGACCAGAACGGCGATGACGGTCATCCGATTCGATTTGCACAGCATCATCATTTGACCTTATCCAGATCACTGGCCGCAGTTTTTCCGTTCCCGCAATACCTCATGAACAGTGTGTGGCAGTCGGATTGCGGGCCGACCGGGCCCCTTGGACGCCGCGTACGGCCTCCATAACGTCGACAGGGCAAGGAAGAAAACAACACACATGACCGTGTGCCCGAGAGGTTCAGAGGCTCGACTGCAACTCGAGTGACACCGGTTCGAATCCAGTCACGATCTCCAGGGCGCTCATGCCCGTACTTACGCGAAGGGCCCTCGGATCCCGGCGAATTCGAGGGGCCCTTCATCCCTCACCTCACGTGCGGGGTTCCAGCACGGGCTTCTCAGTCAGACCGGCGTTGTTCTCACATTCGAGCTTGTTCACCACGACGAGCGAAGCAGCATGGAGGATCTCCAAGTTGGTATCGCGGAACTCGCGCGTGTCCGGTGTGTCGCTCTTCCCGCGCCCGAAACCACCCAGAATCCGCAACGGGGTCTCTTCCGACCCCTTCAACTGAGGGCTGACACACTCGACATAGAGCGATGCGCCTCCTTTCCCGACTTCGGCCTGCAAGCCCATGGTGTAGAGCTCCGATCCGGCTGGCATACGAAGGTCACCCACGTCCTGTGGGGCGTACATGGAGAACTTGAGCCCGCCTCTTTCTCGCGACCCGCCACCCCTCGGTTCCAGTCTGCAGAGTTCGGCCCCGGTTGCCCAGCTACGCCCCGACGCATAGCCGCGCTTCAGCGCGTCGACGACATTGTCCAGCCCCTTGGTCCCCTGGTTGTAGAACACCGTGTCCCCCGTTACGGACTCGACCTTCTTCGCCAGCGGACCGGCGAACAGCCCATTACAGAGCTCACCGGCACCGACGAACCGGGCCTCCTCCACCTTCTCGTCCGAACCACACGCCACACCCCCGGCGCCCAAGACCAGCACCAGCCCGGCAACGGCAAACAGACGCCGTGCCCGCACCCATCCCATGATCCTCATCCGCCCGTACCCGCTCCTCTTGCGTCAGTCGGTATTCGGTGCCGTGCCCTGTTGGTTCTCGCGGTCGTTTCCTTTCCCGTAACCCGTCGTCATCGATTCCTTCATGTCCTGTCGGAACCCCGTGTCGACGGCGCTCGCATGACCCGCCAGGAACTCGCGCATCGGGGCCTCAGCCATCGCTTCGCCGGAACGATAGATCCTGTTCCATTCCTGCTCGGTGAGGTCTTCGGCCTTTTCCTTGCTCTTCTCCACCGAGTTGTCCGAGATATCTCCGACGACCTGCCCGATGACCTGCTCCGCAGCTCCACTAGCCGTGTCGGTGACCAACGGAATGAGCACCGCGGCCGTACCCACAGCAGCCGTCGCCGGCAAGAAGGCAACACCCGCCGCGACTCCGGCAACCGCACCGAACTCCACCCAGCCCGCCCGCTTGGCCACGGCCTTTTCGTAGTCCTCGTGCGTCTTCATGTGATCTGCCTGGACCTGGTCGGCCCGGGACTGGTCGAGCATGCCCTGCACCTCGGCACCCACGAACACTGCCGACCGGGCCGAGCCCGTGTCGATCCCATCGGCTCCCACCTGGGCTTCAAGCACGCTCCGGGTGTAGACCTGCTCCGCTGCGGAGAGAGTGGCGTACGCATCAGGATGCTGCCCCATGACGCTCAGAAACTGCCGCGCGACGTCCCGACCGTGTCTGTCCGGAGAGTCAGAGAAGTCGAGATGTCCGTCCGGGTTCTTGCCCGGCGCGAAAACACTGTTCTGGTCGTTCATCTCCAGCGCCCAGTTGATGTCATCGATGTATCCAGCGCCCATGACGCCGAGGCTGCCCGCCAGACCCTCCTGGTGCTTCACAAGCCCCGCGTCCGCGCCGTACTTCTCCATGACGTCTTGCATGACCTTGGCGTTGTCCGCGTCTCTGACCACGCCCGCGTCCGGGTGGCCGGCCGGGTAGCCGAGGGTCGCCGACTCCAGGGCTCGTCCCAGTGCATCCGGCATGTACTGAAGCGTCGGCTTCAGCTTGTCCGGGTCGGTGGAGTTGCTGTCGCCGAACGTCTCCCACTTCTCGTTTCCGAAGAAGTCGAGATAGTTCTTGATCTCCTCGCCGTCCTTGTCCTTGCCGAGGTCCGCCGAAGCCCCCTTGTTCACCGTCCCATCCTCGTTGTACGCGGTCGGGTCGTCGGTGAAGAAGCGCTTCGCGGCATCCGGACTGTTCCCGAGCGCTTCCAGCATGGCCGTGGCCGGGTCGTAGCCGGCGCCGCCCTTCCCCGACGGGTTGAACGGGTTGTCCACCGGACCGTTGATCTGCTTGGTGTTGGCGAAGAGATAGGGATCCTTCTGGTGCAGCTGCGCCACATGCTCGGCAATCGGGTTGAGGAACTTCGCGTCGTAGTTCCCGTAGCGCATGATTCCACCGAGCAGCTGATAACCGTACGCACTGGTGCGGAAATCGCCCTGGGTGAGCGGCATCTGCTCGGTGCCGAGCTTTCGGAGTTCTGGACCCCACTCGGCCGTGAACGTCTTGTCGTGCGAGGCGGTGGCCAGGTTGAGACCGAGATTGCGCTGCAGCTCCTGGACGTCCTTCAGGCGTTCCTTGTCGACCTTGCCGTAGTCATTCTCATCGAGCGTGTCCCTTCCCATCTGGCCGAAGAACGTGAGGGCCTTCTCCGGCCCGAGCTTCTCATAGAAGTTCTTCGAGAACTCCTGGGACTTGGAGTTGTCGCGCAGCAGCTCGTTCAGCGCCTGGAGTTCGGCGTGCGTGAGGGCAGGCCCCTTGGCGGCGAACTGCGCCGCGCGGGCCGCTTCCTCCTGGTCGAGGTTCTGGTACTTCGGTGCGCTGAAGTCCTTGCCTTCGGTGACGTTGGCTTCCAGGGCGTTCTTGAATGCGACATCCGTGTCGTTGCAGTTGTCGACGATCAGGTCGATCTTCTTCTGCCAGGCTTCGAGGGACGCACGCTGCTTGGCCAGGAGTTCGCTGTAATCCGGGTCGTGCCGCGCCGTGTTGTCCTTCTCCAGCGGATGGCGGGTCGTCACCTTGCCCTTGGCGTCGACATGGATGCCCGCCGCCGGGCCGTCGACGTCCCGGATGGTCACCAGATCGTCCTTGGCCTTCTTGATGGCCGTGTGGGCGTCCTCCAGGATGAGCTTGACGCCCTTCGCCTCGGCCGCCGCGTCCTTGAACTCCTTGGCGGTCTTGCCGACGAACGCCTTGGTGACGCCGGCGTTGGCGCCTTCCCACTCGGCCTTGTCCGCCTTGGCCTTCATCCCGTCGGTGGCGTCCTCGGCCAGCCGGTCCAGCTTGGTGACCATCTCCGACCAGTCGTCCGCGGCCGTCTTCAGTCTGCCGACGGGTGCGTCGACGATGTCCTCGTACTTCAACATGACCTGTTCCCCCGCGGATTACTTCAGATACTCGTTGAGCTTGGACACCGAGATCAGGTCGCCGCCGATCTGGACGTCATCCTTCGCATGGGCGGATTTCGTGTAATTAAGGTGATTCGAAATCTGCGAGCACGCGTCGAGCAGCGTCTTCAGGTGGGTACTCCAACGGTCGTGGACCTTCAGAAGGCCCGAGCCGCTCTCGAAGTTGCCGTTGGTGAGCGCGATGGCCGCGTCGAAGGTCGAGGGCCTGGCGTGATCGCCGTCCTTCGAGACCCTGGTCCGCAGTTCGTACGCCTCGTGCCCGATGGCGCCCAGGTGGTCCTGATTGACCGCAAGGTCGGCAGAAGACGGACCACCGGGCTCCGCAGGGACACCATTCAGGCGCATATCAACCCGTTGTGTCGATTCCACACGAAGTGCCGCCCACTCTGCGTCGAACGTCATGCATTCCCCCGTACTCGCGTATCGGATTCCATCGGCGTCATTGTCTCCGCCCTCGATGACGCCCACGCTAACCGCCCAGTTTCGCCAACTCCACGCCGGGGAGTGCGCCACGGGGACCGGCACCGGCCGCGTGCGAGGATCGAAGGACGTACACGGCAGTTGAGGAGGACGGGCGTGTTCGCGATACCCCTGGGTGACGGAGCGGAGCTACAGCCGCTGGAGCCCTGGCAGGCCGAGGAGTTCCTCGCCCACATGGACCGCGGCCGGGCCTACATCGGTCAGCACGTGGGACTCCCCGATGTCGTGCCCGACCTCGACTCCGCACGGAACTGGCTCCGGAAGCACGCCGACAAGACCGCCGCGGACACCGGCCGGATCTACGGCATCCGGCTCGACGGACTCCTCGTCGGCGGCATCCTCCTGCCCGCCTTCGACGCCGCCGCGGGCACCTGCGAGGCAGGCTGCTGGCTGGAACCGGACGCGACGGGGCGCGGCCTGATCACCCGTGCGCTTCGCGTGATCATCGACTGGGCGGTCCGGGAACGCGGAATGCACCGGGTGGAGTGGCTGGTGTCCCCCGAGAACACGCCCAGCATCAACGTGGCCAAGCGGCTCGGGATGACCCTCGAAGGCGTACAGCGGCAGAACGACCTCTACCGGGGCGTACGTCAGGACACCGAGATCTGGTCGGTGCTGGCCCCGGAATGGCTCTCCGCTCACCCCGCCAAGCCGTAGGGCACGCACCCGGAAGGCGGCACCGGGCTTCGCCGGCCCCTGTGTCCGTGACGGCCCCACCTGCGGCCGCGCGCCCATGGCCGCGCCGAGACGGCGCCTGAAACAGCAGCCCGATGTCCCCAGAGCGCGCCACCCGCCGCACCGGAGGCGAGGTGGTCGTCGGCCTGGTGCAGCTTGATCCGGCCGTCCCTCTCGCGACGCTCCACGACGGTGGGCGGGGGCGGGGGTCAGCCAACCGGTCAGGGCAGTGCGGGCGAGGCGGTGGAAAGCCGTGGCCAGTTCGTGTCTCCAGGGCCAGGTCGCCGAGATCCGCAGGCGGAGGCGGCGCCCACCGCGGGTGAGGCGGGCGGCGGCGAGGCTAGTCGCTGAGGATCCGCTCCCACAGCAGCCCGTCCCGCCAGCTCCCGTCGAGAAAGATCGAGGAGTGCGCGACGCCGTACGGACTGAACCCGTTGTGGCGCAACACCCGCTGCGACGGCAGATTCTCCAGATTGGTGGACGCCTCGGCGCGGTGCAACCCGAGTTCGTCCGTCATCACCCGGAGTACAAGCCCGACGGCGTGCCCGGCGTGCCCCTGATTCTGGGCGACGCCGGCGATCCAGTATCCGACGGAGCCGCGGCGCAGGTGCGGCTGCGGCAGGATGCCTCCGACGGTGACCTGCCCGATCACCTGGTCGTCGGCGAGTACCACGCCCGGCCAGACCGCGCCGGCCCGGTATCCGGCCAGCAGGCCGTCGATCCGCTCCGCCTGGCCCTCCGGGGTGAAGAAGTCGGCCGGCTGGGCCGGTTCCCACGGCCGGAAAGCCTCGAAGTCCCGCACCCGATGCGCGGCTATCGGAGCGGCGTCGGTGGGCTCGATCAGGCGGATCCTGGTGCTGCTGGGCATGGGCTGATCCTCGTCGCGGTGCGTCGGATGAGACGGCCAACTTATGCGAGGGCACCCGCGCCGCCGCACCCTACGCCCGCCGGGGGATCGAGTCGATCGCGAAGCTCGTGTTCTCGATCTGCCCGCAGACCAGACAAGTGCCTCCTGCTCGGACCGACAGAACCCCTTGGGGGCGGTTGTAAGTGGTTGCGGAGGCTGCGTTGCGTGGGACGCTACGCAGCCTCCGCAAGCCTCGACTTCCCCTGCACAACTCCGCTCAGACGCGGGGGTCCTGGGACGGCGGGCCGCCGTACGGGGGCCGGGCGCCGGGGGTTCCGTGGGGCGGGGCGTAGGCCGGGTGGGGCGCCTGCTGGTACGGGGGCGGGGTGGGGGCGGCGGTGCGGCGGCGGGAGCGTGCGGCTGCGACGGCTACCGCACCACCGATCAGGGCAGCGGCTCCGACACCAAGGCCGATCCAGAGCGCTGCGTTGCCGCTCTCGTCGTCGGTGGCGGGGGCAGCGACGGCCGGGGTCTCGTCCTCATCCGCCTCGGAGCCGCCCTTGGTCGGCGTCGGCTTTGCGGACGGCTTCGCCGACTCGGCTGCGGCGAGGTCGGGGAGCGGGTAGACGTCGGCGGGACCGGGGTCGCCCGGGGTCTTCAGGGCGATGCGGGGGCGGACGATGCCGTGTCCGACGTAGTCGGTGCGCTCGGCACCGTTGTTCGGGCCGCCTGCCGTGTTCAGGAGGACGCGCAGGACCTGGTTGTTGGTCCAGTCGGGGTGCTGGGACCAGATGAGTGCGGCGGAGGCAGAGGCGATAGCTGAGGCGTCACTGGTGCCGGTGGTCTTACATAGACCCGTTTTCCCACCGCAGGCTTGGACCATGTCGACACCCGGTGCGGCGAGATCGACCTGAGTCCCGTACTGCGAGTAATCGGCTCTCTTGCCATCCCTACCGACGGATGCCACGCCAACCACGCCGGGAGTTCCTGCCGGATACCGCATCGGATTTCCCGACTCGGCAGTATTTCCGACAGCAGCGAAGATCAACGATCCCTTCTGAAGGGCGTACTTCACCGCATCGGCGAGCTGTGGCGAACCTACCAAATCCCCAGAGGAGACATTGATGACCTTGGCGCCATTGTCCGCGGCGTACCGAATACCCTTCGTGAGGTCGTCATTGAAATTCTTGCTTCCGGTTGCCCCGTTGACCTTTCCGGTGTCGTCCGTCATACGAATAGGAAGGATCTTGGCTCCCGGCGCAAGCCCGAACGCGCCGTCACCCCCGCCCGACTGTCCTGTACCGGCGATCAGCCCTGCCATTCCGGTTCCGTGACCGTCGTAGTCGACGTGTTCGTCGCCAGGCGAAGTGAGCGCCAGGTCTTTCCCCTTGAGCACCTGGCCGAGCAGGTCCGGGTTGGAGGGATCGACGCCGGAGTCGATGACTGCAACGGTCACGTTCTCACCGGTACTCGTCTCCCACATCTCCTCAGCCTGCATGCTGTCGAGATGCCACTGATCGGAACGCACCGAGTCCGCACGAGCAGGTACGGCCCCGATCAGCAGCAGCCCCAAAACTACCGAAGCCACGGTTCCTGGGCGAGCAGCTCCCCAGTTGACGTTCCTGCTGATCCGCATGCGATTCCTTTACTAGTTCCTAGTACTCAGTCGACGACCGGCGGCACGATGCGGCGACCGTTCTGTTGCCAGGTCTCCTCATCCTCCGTGAGGTAGTCCGGCCTCTCGCCCCTTGCCTCACGGCGCGAGTCCCCCGGACGCTGAGGATTGAGTGCTCCCCCACGGCCCACCGGACCTGCGCCACGAGCACTCTGAGGCGAGCCCCCGCCCCTGACCAGGCCACTGCCTCCCGGCGTGAACGGACGGCCGCTGGTGGCCCCCTGCTGCTGCGGACGGCCACCCACGATTCCGCCGGTCTCACCCGCCAGACGGCGACCGCCCATCATGCCGTTCTGACCACCGGTGGGACCCCCCATGCCCGGGCCGTGCCCCATGGGTGCACGGCCGCCATGGGTTCCCTCGCCACCGATCACGGTGCCGCGGGGAAGTCCCACCATCGGCCTGCCCGACGACTGTGGGACCGGGCGGCCACCGACGATTCCGCTCTGCCCGGACGGTCGGCCGATGGGCCCGGGGCCGGAAGTCCTGCCGGTCGCGGGGGACACGGGCAGGCGCGAAGTACCTGTCGACTTACCTCCGCCAACAGCCGTGGGCGGCTGGCCGGGGCCACGCGCGACAATCGGCGGGGCGCCCCCGATCACCGACGGCAAACCGCCATCGGCCTTCCCCCCGCCCGGCATGCTCGGCGGAGTCGCCGAAGGAATGGCCGGAGCGTCCGGCAGCGTGGCTACGCTGTCGATCTCCATATCCACGGAACGCGGCATGGTGCCTGAAGAAGAGGGCGACTGCACCAATCCGGGCGTCACCGCTACGCCGCCACCTGCCGATTCGGCTTCTCTCGCATACGCCGCGGGACCGCCCGCGACACCGCCGGCGGTTCCGCCGATCGCTCCGCCCGTACGGCTGTAGTCTCCACCGCCAGTGCTGTCGTATTGATCCGCGTTCGGCACGAACGCCTCCGGCGGCGGCGGGAACTTGGGCACGTCCATGCCCGTGATCCGGTCGCTCGACAGCTCGTATGCCTCCGAGAGCCTCTTCATCACCTGGGCAGCTTCTTGGCGGTTCGCTTCCTTCCCGGCGATCAGCGTCTCCGCCGACGTCCGGGCCACCGCCGATGCATCCGGGTCGTTCCGCGCCGCGAGCGCCGCGTCCAGGTTCGCCTGTGCGCCGGCGTGCGTGCGGGGAATCGCCATCTGGGCCAGGGCGATCGCGTCGGACGCCTCGGCCAGCCGCTTCGACGCGCCCTCGCTGTACTCGGCGAGGCGCAAGGTCGCGTTGGCCAGGTCCGCGGTCCAGGTTCGGAACGCGTTGGCGCCCTCGCCCTTCCACTCCACGATCTGCGGACGGATCTTCAAGTCCTCCGCGATCTTCTTGATTTCCGTGGACGCGCTCAACAAGCGGTCGGCCGCGCCCTGCACAGCCCCGCTGTTGGTCTGGTCGAGCCACCTGAGCATCCGCTCGTGCGACATGTCCTCGAACGATGTCCTAGGCATCCCGTTCCCCCGTCCCTACCTCTGCCCGTACCCCTACCCCGCCACAGAACGTCGCCATCAGAAGTCCGCGGAGGTTTCCTGCGGCGTCGGCGTCGGCTCCGCCGACTTCGCCGAAGGCTCATCCGGCACGTACTCGCCGCCGTAATGCTCCTCGGTACTGCCGCTGATAGCGCGCATGCGCGCGCGGATGTCCTCGTCCATGTTCTCGTAGCCCTTGTGGGACGCGAGAACCGCGATACCCATGCCCTCTATCGAGTCCGAGAGCATCTTCGAGAGGTTTTCCAGCTCGGTGATGACCGTTTTGTACGATCCGTACAGCCCCTGGGCCTCGGTCCACGCCACATCGCCGAACTCGGTTGGGGCGACACGGTCCTCGCCCACCTTCTTCGCGTCGGCCGGTGATGCCTTGAGGTCCTGCAGGAGCTCGTCGATGCGGTCCCGGAACTTCGTGAACGACTGCAGCTCCGTGTACAGGTCACCCACTGTGTCCTGTACGACATCGAAGATGCCCGCGAACGGCCATCCCGGCGCCGGTCCCGCTCCTGACCCTGCGTCGCTCGCCACAGTGCCCTCCCCCGTGTACATCTGACTGAAGCTTTACAGATCACTGTAGTCAGCATCAGTGACAGACCGCACCCCCGGGTTGCACGTGCAACGCGGATCACACCGTCAGGCGCCTGTCATGCCTTGGGTGTTGCCACCGCTGCCTGTGGGCGGATCGGGAGGCGGTTGACCGGGCGGCCGGTTGCCGAGCGGACTGCTGAGGCGACGGCCGCGGGGGACGCCACCACCGGTACCGCAGAGGCGGCCTTGGCGCCGAAGGGGGCCACCACGTCGCGTTCCTCGACGAGTTTGACGATGCGAATGTCCGGTGCGTCCAGGGCCGTCGGAAGCGCGTAGCCGGTGAGGTCGGGGTGCCGGATCAAGCCACGGGCGGTGCGGAGGTTCTCCGTGAGGGCGGCGCCGATGCCCTGCGTGACGCCCGCCTCTATACGGACGGCCAGCTGGGCGGGGTTCAGGACGCGGCCCACGTCCTGGGCGACCGCCATCTCGACGACCCGGATCGAACCCAGCTCGATGTCGACGTCCACCACCGCGCGGATCGCGCAGAAGGCGAGGCCGACGAACGCGTCGCCCTGGCCGGACTCGTCGAGGGGTTCGGTCGGGTGGGGGCGGCACTGGGCGGTGGCCCAGAGTTCCTTGCCGTCCATGGCCTCCGTGACCGTCGTGGACAGCACCCCGTCGTACGAGGTGATCTTGCCGTCGGCGATCTGGAGGAGCTCCGTGGACATGCCGAACTGGTGGGCCAGCGGCTGGAGGAGCTGGGTGCGCACCATCTTGGCGGCCCGCTCCACGGCCCCGCCCGAGACCCAGGTGTGACGACCGTGCGTCGCCGGGCCCGCCGGGGGCTGGTCGGTGTCCACCGCGGCCACGTGGACCTCTTCGATGCCCAGGGTCTCCTGCACGATCTGCCGGGCGAGGGTGGAGAAGCCCTGGCCGGTTTCCACCGCTGCGCAGATGACCGTGGCGATGCCGTCGTGCACCCGGACCGTGGCCGTGGAGACCTCGTCCGCGCCCTCGGCGCCGAGCATGTGGACCATGCCGAGCGCGTAACCGACTCCGCGTCTCACGGCCCCGGGCTCGCCCGCGCCTTCCGGGCCTCCGGGCAGCAGCCAGTCGTCCTGCGAGATGTCCTTCGGCAGGGCGGGCAGCGGGAAGTCCCGTACGGCCCTGAGCAGTTCCGCGACCGGTGCCGGGCACGTCACGGTCTGGCTGGTGGGCAGGATGTCACCCGTGGACAGCACGTTACGGAGGCGGAGCTCGGCCGGGTCGATGCCCAGCCTGGCCGCCAGCTTGTCCATCTGGCCCTCGTAGGCCGCGCAGACCTGCATCGCGCCCTCGCCGCGTACGTGACCGGAGGGCGGGTTGTTCGTACGGACGGCCCAGCCCTCGATGAAGGCGTGCGGGACGACGTACGGGCCGCAGGCGAAGGCGACCGCGGCGGCGAGGGACTCGGACGAGGAGTCGGCGTACGCGCCGGCGTCGAGCAGGATCTGGGCCTCGACCTTGACCAGCCGGCCCTCGGCGTCCGCGTGGTGGCGGTAGCGCAGGAGCGTCGGGTGGCGGTGGGCGTGCCCGAGGAAGGAATCCTCGCGGGTGGCGACCAGTTTCACCGGGCAGCCGGTGCGCAGGGCGAGCAGGCCCAGCGGGATCTGGAAGCCGGGATCCTCACGGTCGCCGGTCGCCCCGGGGACACCGGTGACGACGACCTTCACCCGGTCCGGCTCCAGGCCGAAGCAGGCGGCGGCCAGGTCGCGGTCGGTGTGCGGGTCGGTGGAGGCCGTGTAGATCTCCACGCCGCCGTCGGGGCGGGGCACGGCCAGACCGGCCTCGGCTCCGATCGGGGCGGGGTCCTGGCGGCCGATGCGGTACAGGCCCTCGACGATGACCTCGCCCACGGCGTCCGGGTCGCCGTAACGCAGCGGGATGTGGCGGATGAGGTTGCCGTCGGGGTGCAGGGGTTCGGCGGCGAACGCCTTCTCCGGGTCGGTGACCGGTTCCAGGACCTCGTACTCGACGGCGATGGCCGCCGCGGCGAGGCGTGCCGTGTCCGGGTGGTCCGCGGCGACGGCGGCCACGGGCTCACCGTGGTGGCGCACCAGCTCGGAGGCGAACACGGGGCGGTCGACGACCAGACGCCCGTAGGAGCCGTCCCCGGGGATGTCCTGGTGGGTGACGACCGCCCGTACCCCCGGCATCTCGGCCGCTGCCGAGGTGTCGATGGACAGGATGCGGGCGTGCGGGTGCGGTGAACGGAGCACGGCCGCCCACAGCAGTCCCTCGGCCCAGAGGTCCGCCGCGTACGGGAAGGTGCCCTCGGTCTTCGCGCGGGCGTCGGCGGGCGGGAGCGAGGCGCCCAGGCCGAGCGCGGGAGTCTCCTGGTCCGGGCCGGAGCCGAGAACGGTGGTGTCAGGGAACGTGGTGCGGGTGGCGCTGGTCGCGGTGGCTGCGTCGCTGCTCACGCCGCCTCCTTGTCATTCGCCCCGCTGCGGCAGCAGCTGTGGTCGGCCGGTGGGGTCGCGCTCGGGATTGCGGCGGTCCTGCTTTTGCGGCTCACAGGTCGCCTCCCTCGTGCGGCTGAGGCTGGACACTACCGGCGCCCGGGGACGCCTGGTGCGGGATGCGCACTTCGTCGGCCGGCCCGGACGCGGCCGCTTCGGCGTTCGCCTCGCGGCCCGCGATCACCTCGCCCACCGCGTCGAGCACTCCCCGGTAGCCGGAGCAGCGGCAGAGGTTGCCGCACAGAGCCTGGCGCGTCTCCAGTTCGGAGGGCGCGTGGTTGCCCTCGAGGAGGTCGTGGATGGTCATGGCCATACCGGGGATGCAGAAGCCGCACTGGACGGCTCCGCACGCGACCAGGGCCCGCTGCACGTCGGACGGCTCGCCGTCGACGGCGAGACCCTCGACCGTACGGACCTCGCTGCCCGCCGCGGTGGCCGCGGGGACCAGACAGGAGGCGACGAGACGCCCGTCCACCTGGACGTTGCAGGCACCGCACTCGCCCTGCGAGCAGCCGTCCTTGGCGCCGGCGAGGCCGAGGCGCTCGCGCAGCACGTAGAGGAGGGACTCGCCGATCCAGGCGTCGCTGACCGGGCGGTCGGCGCCGTTCACGTGCAGGACGTACGAGGCGGAGGGGTGCTCGCTCGCGGCGCCCGTGACGGGGGTGGCAGCGGTGCCGGACGCGTATGCCGGGACCTCGGGGTCCTGGTGAGGCGGCGTCGCCTCGGGGATGTCGCCCTCCGGCTGGGCGTCGGGGGCGGGCGTGGGGGTGGGCGTGGGCGTGGGGTCGGGGGCGGGGGCTGCGGTGACATCCGTGGCCTCCGCGTCCTCCGTTCCCTCCGCGTCCTCCGTGCCCTCCGTGCCCTGCGCGTCCTCGGTGCCCTCCGGGAGCTCCGTGCCCGACGGCATGTCCCCGGCGGCCGGGAGCGCGCCTTCGGCCTCCTCCGGCTGCGGCGTCGCCCACGGTGCGGGGGCGCCGCCCGGCAGTGTGGCGGGCCGGTCCTTGTCCGTGCCGGCGTACCACTGCGAGGCCAGGGCGGAGGCCGCGAACTCGCCGGACTCCTCCGGGAGGTCGCCGTCCGCGACCGGGATCGTCCACTGGCCGGTGTGACCGGGCGCCCCGGAGCCCGCGGGGGGCTCGGCGGCGGCGGTCGTCACCTCGGCGAAGTCCCACTGGGCCGTCGTGGAGGAGGTGACCGGGTACTCCCGGTGTTCCTGCTGCTGGTTCGGGTCCGGCCAGTGCACCGAGGAGGGCGCGGGGGGCTCGCCCTCCGCGGGCCCGTCAGGGCTCCGCGGGCCCGGCGTCCGCTGGTCGGACGCATAAAGGTCGGAGCCGTGCAGGTCCGAGCCGTGTAGGTCCGAGCCATGCGGGTCGGAGCCATGCGGGTCGGAGCCATGCGGGTCGGAGGTCTGCGTGTTCGGCGTCCGGACGACCCAGCTGCCCGTTCCCGCCTGATCCAGCCCCGCGGCCGGGGTCAGCGGCAGGATCATCGGCGGTACGTATCCGTGGCCGGGGGCGGCCAGCGGGTCGTTCGCCAGGTCCTCCGGGGGCAGGTGGACGAAGGCCGTCGCCTCGGCGTCGTACTCGCCGCTCTGCGGGGTCGGCTGCCAGCTGCCGTACTGCTGCGCGTACGGGTCGTGCTGCCCCTGCTGTTCGTTGGGGTCGTTGCTCACGACAGTGCCCTCCCGAGCGCGCGTCGGGCCAGCGTGGCGACGGTGCGGCGCAGATGTTGAACGGCCGGGGGCAGCGGTGGCGCCTCTCCCCCGTCGTCCGGCGGGGTCTGGTCAGGGATGCAGGCCGCGGCGACGTACTCGCCGAAGGCGGCCAGTGCGTCGGGGGCCAGGCCGCGCTCGCCGTCCCAGTCGATCAGCGAGGCGATCCAGCGTTCGGCCTCCAGGGGCCGCAGCGGCATCGGTGCCACGGCACCGACCGCGCAGCGCACTCCGCGCCGGGCGGGGTCCAGGACGATCGCCACGGACGCCGTCGCGCGGCCGGGGCCGGTGCGTCCTGTGGCCTTCAGGAAGACCTGCGGGGCGTGCAGCAGCGGTACGCGGACGAAACCGATCAGTTCGCCGGGCGAGATCATCTCGCGGCCCGCCAGCAGGTGCGAGACCGGGACCTCACGGCGGGCGCCCCCGGCTCCCGCGACGATCAGTTCGGCCTCCAGGGCGGCCAGCACCGGCAGGGTGTCGCCGGTCGGGGCCGCGCTCGCGATGTTGCCGCCGAGCGTCCCGGCGTTACGGATCTGGGGCGGGCCCGCGGCACGTGCCGACGCGGCGAGCGCGGGGATGAGGGCGGCGAAGTCGGGCCGTCCCATGCGTGCGTGGGTCAGTCCGGCGCCGAGCAGCGCGTGACCGTCCTGGTAGTGCCAGCCGCGCAGCTCGCTGATCCGTCCGAGGCCGACGAGGCCCGAGGGGCGCAGCAGCCCCTTGTTGACGGCCGACATCAGGTCCGTGCCACCGGCCACAGGGACGGCGGCGGGCATGGCGCCGAGCGCCGCCACGGCCTCGTCCAGCGAGGCCGGCAGCGTCACCGACTGCATCGCCTGCGGTGCGTGAGTGGTCAACCCAGCTGCCCCTTTCCGGTCTCCCGGCTGTCCCGCCTGTCCCGCCGTACGGTACGTGCTCACAGCCCGGACGTGGCAACTCTGGCACATCTTCCGACCGGCCCGACGCGAGGGTCCATGAAGGGGGTTTCCGCCCCTGACCAGGGGATGGTACCGATTCGCACCTCTTCGGCGCAGAGTGCGGATTGCCACTCTTCAGCGAGTCCCGTACGACATGTCACCTTCGTGCGGGCGGGTCCGAGGAGGCTCACGGGGCCCGCGGCGGCCCCGTGAGCGACCCGGATGCGGTGCCTACGCGTTCGGGGGTGCCCCCTCGATCGGGCGGCCGGGAACGCCGGGGCGCATCTGCGAGGGCAACGGGCCGCCCGGCGGCCGGTAGCCGACGCCGAGGGCGTCGAGCCGGGCGTAGTGCGCGGTCATCCGGCGCTCGAAATCGGCGAAGTCCCGTTCGCCGGATGCGGGGAGCCGGGACCAGGCGACCTCGGCGAAGGCGGCGAGCCGGGGGAAGACCTGGTAGTCGACGCGGGACCGGTTCTGCATGACCTCGGTCCACACGTTGGCCTGGGTGCCCAGGATGTGACGGGCCGCCACTTCGGAGAGGCCCGGAGGTACGGGCTCGAAGCGGTAGACGTCCTCCAGGGTCCTTACGTAGGCGATGGGCATCGGCTCGTCGGGGCCGCCGTCCTGACGGTAGTCCAGGTACACGTGCTGCTCCGGGCACATCACGACGTCGTGGCCGGCCTCGGCTGCGGCGATCCCGCCCGCGTAACCCCGCCACGAGGACACGGCGGCACCTGGGGGAAGTCCGCCCTCCAGGATCTCGTCCCAGCCGATGAGGCGGCGACCACGCGCGGTGAGCCAGGTGTCGAAGTGACGGATGAACCAGGACTGGAGCTCGTCCTCGTCGGCCAGGCCGAGTTCGGCGATCCGCGCCTGGGCGGTCGCGGACTCCTTCCACTGGTCCTTGGGGCACTCGTCGCCGCCGACGTGGATGAAGGGCGAGGTGTCCGCGGGGAAGAGGTCGAGGAGCTCCTCGAAGACGTCCTCGAAGAAGCGCAGGGTGGTGTCGGTGGGGGCGAGTACGTTCGGGTTGATGCCCCAGTCGTCCCAGACGGCGAGTGCGGTCGTGTCGATGACGTCGGTGTTGCCCAGTTCGGGGTACGCGCTGATGGCGGCCTGAGAGTGGCCCGGGATGTCGATTTCCGGGACGACCCGGATGTGCCGCGCGGCGGCGTACGCCACGATCTCCCGGATGTCGTCCTGGGTGTAGTAGCCGCCGTGCGGGGTCTCGTCCCACAGATCGGACGCCCGGTGACCGTACTTGGTGCGGCTGCGCCAGGCGCCGGTCTCGGTGAGCCGGGGGTAGCGCTTGATCTCCACGCGCCAGCCCTGGTCGTCGGTCAGATGGAAGTGGAAGACGTTCAGCTTGTGGGCGGCGAGGAGGTCCAGGTAGCGCAGGACGTCCTCCTTCGGCAGGAAGTGCCGGGCGACGTCGAGCATCAGGCCGCGCCAGGGGAAGCGGGGGCTGTCCTCGATGTCCGTGAAGGGGATGACGGTCTTGCCGGCGGCGCTGACGGGGGCGCGGCGGAAGGCGTCGGGCCCCAGGAGCTGACGGAGGGTCTGCGCGCCCCGGAAGACGCCTGCCGGGCTGCCTCCGGTGAGTCGTACGCCCCCGGTGGGCACGGTGACCAGCCGGTAGCCCTCGGGCTCCAGGGCGGGGTCGATGTCCAGCGCGATGGTGTTCGCGGCCGGCGCGGGCCCCCCGGGCGCGAGCGGCAGGCCGAACGCCGCACCGAGGGTGGAGCGCAGCCAGCGCTCGGTGGTCTCGGTGCCGGCCTGGGCGGTGAGGGTGGTGGACGCGTCCAGGGTGGATCCGGGCCCGTCCTCGGCGCCGGTGCGCACAGGCGCGGGAATGAGATTGTCCACGTCAGTCCTTAACCGCTCCGCCGAGTCCCGAGACCAGGCGTCGCTGTACGAGGACGAAGAAGACCAGGACGGGAATGGTCATCACCGTCGAGGCTGCCATGATCCCTCCCCAGTCGTTCTCGTCGGGTTTGAAGAAGACCAGCAGCGCCATGGGAAGCGTCGACTGGGAGGTGTCGCTGATGAGGAAGGACTTCGCGAACAGGAAGTCGTTCCAGGTCGAGATGAACGAGAAGACACTGGTCGCCACGAGGCCGGGGAAGACCAGCGGGAAGAGGATCTGCCACAGGAAGCGGGTGCGGCTCGCCCCGTCGATGTACGCGGCCTCCTCCAGCGCCTCCGGGACGGCCTTCACGAAGCCGCGGAGCATCCAGATCGCGAACGGCAGCGAGAAGGCGAGGTGCGGCAGGATCAGCGATCCCAGCGTGTTCAGCTGCCCGAAGTCCCGCATGAGGAAGAACAGCGGGATGGTCAGCGCCTCGACCGGCACCATCTGCGCGACGAGGAACATGATCAGCAGGGTCGTCCGGAACTTGAAGCGGAACCGGGTCACCGCCGTCGCCGCCAGGAACGCGATGAGCGCGGACGCGATGACGACCGTGCCCGCGACGAGCAGGCTGTTCAGGAAGTAGCGGCCGAAGTCCTGCTGTTCGAAGACCCGGCGGAACGAGTCGAGGGACGGTGACAGCGTCCAGGGGCGTGCCTCGGTGGACTGGATCTCGCCCGCCGGTTTGAACGCGGAGAGCACCATCCAGTAGAGCGGGAAGGCGACCGCGACGGCGATGAGCAGGGCCGCCGCCTCGGCGGCCAGCCGGCCTGGCCTGCGGACCCGGAAACGGGTGCTGAAGGCGCTCACAGTTCCTCCCCCTGGCGCCGGACGAGGCGCAGATAGACCAGCGTCACGGCCAGCAGGATCACCAGCATCACGACACCGATCGCCGAGCCGAGGCTGTACTGCGAGGACGCGAACGCCTTCTGGTACGCGTACACGTTGAGCACCAGGTTCTGGCCGGCGATGCCGCCGCCGTTGGTCATGACGTAGATCTGGGTGAACACCTTGAAGTCCCAGATGATCGACTGGATCGTGACGACGACCAGGATCGGCCGGAGCATCGGTGCCATGACCGACCGCCAGATCCGCCACTGCGACGCGCCGTCCAGGGAAGCCGCCTCCAGCACCTCCGTGGGGATGGCCCGGATGCCGGCGTAGACGGTCACCATCACGAACGGGAACGAGCACCAGAGCACTTCGAGGAGCACCAGGGCGAAGGCGCTGTAGCGCCCGTACGTCCAGGAGAAGTCGCCGAGCCCCAGGACACGGTTGACCGGTCCGAAGTCGGGGTCGAAGAGGAAGACCCAGACGGTGGACCCGGTGACGGCGGGGGTCGCCCAGGCGCCGAGCGCGGCCATCATCAGCGCGAGCCGGGGCAGGGCGCGGATCCGGGTCAGCAGGACGGCGAGCGCGCAGCCGGTCATGAGGGTGGCGACCACGCAGGCCGCGGCGAAGACGACGGTCGCCAGCAGCACCTGCCAGAACTGGCTGTCGCGGAAGAGTGTCCCGTAGTTGCCGAACCCCTTGAAGGTGGTCGGCTCGCCGCCGCTGACCTGGGCCTGGGTGTACTCCAGGAAGGAGATCAGGCCCAGCTGGTAGATCGGGTAGACGAGGAGCGCCCCGAGGAGGACCAGCGCGGGCAGGAGGTAGAGCCAGGGGGTCCAGCCCGGCTGCCGGGCGGGTGAGACGGAGCGGCGGCGCCGGGGCGGGCGGGGCTGTACGCCGCCGCCCGCCCCGGGAGCCTTGTACGTGGTGCCGGTCGCGGTCATGGTCAGCCCGCGGCGGCGAACGCCGCGTCCATCTTCTTCGCGGCGTCGTCCGACGCCTGCGCGACGTCCTTACGCCCGCTGACGATCTCCTGGAACATCGTCGGCAGGACGAGCGAGGCGTCGATCTGGCCCCAGCCCGGCGAGGCGGGGACGAACTTGGCGCCCGCGCCGAGGGTCTGGACGAACGGCGCGGCGAAGGGCTCCTTCTTCGCCGCGTTGTCCCGTACGTCGGTGTAGGTCGGCAGGAAGCCCATGGCGTCGAAGAGCTTGGCCTGGGTCTGCTTGCCGGTCAGCGACTTCATCAGGTCCACCGCCAGGGTGCGGTGCGAACTGCTCTTGAGCACGCCGATGTTGTTGCCGCCCGCGAACGCCGGGGCGATCGAACCCGGTGCGACGCCGGGCAGCGGTACGACCGCGTACTTCCCCTTCACGGCGCCCGCCTCGACCGCGGTGTGGCTGAAGTCGCCGCCGATGGCCATGGCCGCCTTGCCGGACGCGAAGGAGGTGATGGTCGCGTTGCCGCCCATGGAGGCGCACTTGGCGGCCGGGCAGTTGGCGTCGCCGAAGAGCGAGGTGTAGGCCTCGATGCCCTTGCGGGCCTTGTCGCTGTTGATGGCGGCCTTGTACGTGTCGCCGGTGTCGTCGGCGAGTTCGCCGCCGTTGGCCCAGATGAACGGCATCGCGCCGTAGGTGTACGCGCCGCCGACGGCGAGGCCGTACAGGTCCGGCTTCTCCTTGTGGACCTTCTTCGCGGTGGAGATCAGTTCGGCCTGGGACCTGGGTACCTCGATGCCCAGGTCCTCGAAGACGTCGGTGCGGTAGTACAGCGCCCGTACGCCGACGAAGAGCGGGGCTCCGTAGATCTTTCCGCCGACCGTCACGGACTGCTTGGCTATCGGGTCGCTGTCCTTGGCCTCGTCCCAGGCCGCGAACTCCTCGGAGACGTCGGCGAGTCCGCCGTCCTTCACGTAACCGGCCGTGTCGGTGTTGCCGTACTCGATGAGGTCCGGGGCGCTCTTCGGGTCGTTGAAGGCGGCCTTGATCCGCTGGGCGCGGGTGTCGACGGGGATGTACTCGACCTCGACCTCCGCGCCCTTGTGGCTCTTCTCGAAGTCGGCGACGGCCGCGTCGACGACCTGTTCCTTGGGCTTGTTGCCGACCTCCTGGAACAGCCAGACGCGCAGGGTTCCGGACTTCTCGTCCCCCTTGGCGCTGGTGTCGGAGGTCTGCGGCGCACAGGCGGTGGCGGTGAGGCCCGCCAGCACGAGCGCCGCAGCGGGGGCGGCAATTCGGGCAGAAAGATTCATCGGAGCCCCTACCGGTCAGTCGTTGCATCCTGTGCAACGCACGTTTCGTTCTGCACAACTGGCAGGAGAGTAGGTGCGCATCAGGGCCTGGACAAGTGGTCTCTACCACTCTGTGACCAGCGGAAGCAGCCCGTGCAACGCAAAGGCCCCTGGGGCACGCGTCGCCGCACGCCCCAGGGGCCCTGCTACAGATCCTTCTACGGTCTTCCCGGCGACCGCGGGCCGGCGAGGACTACTTCTTGTCCTTGCCGCCCTTGTCCTTGTCGCCACCGACGCCCATGGACTCGTAGATCTCCTTGCACATGGGGCAGACCGGATACTTCTTGGGGTCGCGCCCCGGTACCCAGACCTTCCCGCACAGCGCCACCACGGGAGTGCCCTCCAGGGCACTCGCCATGATCTTGTCCTTCTGGACGTAATGGGCGTAGCGCTCGTGGTCGCCGTCGCCGTGCGACACCTGTGGGGTCGGCTCTACGAGGGTCCCCGTACCTGCCCCGCGATCGGGCTCAAGAGTGCTCATAACCGCCAAGGGTACTGAAGGGCACGCCGTACCGGAGCCGCCAGGGCCTCCCGGCACGCCCGGCCGTCCCACCGGTCCGGCACCGGGCCGCGCCGTCAGTTCAGCGAGGGGTCGTCCGGATACGTCGCGATCATCGCGAGCTCGCTGCGCTGGCGCCGCAGGACCGCCCGCCAGAGGTTCTCCGGGCGGGGCGAGGACACGTCGCCGGGTTCGGACTCGACGACGTACCAGGCACCGTCACCGAGCTCCGCCTCCAGCTGTCCCGGGCCCCAGCCCGCGTACCCGGCGAAGATCCGCAGCGATCCGAGGGAGGCGGCCAGCAGCTCCGGCGGCGTCTCCAGGTCCACCAGGCCGATCGCCCCGTGCACCCGGCGCCAGCCGAGAGGGCCGTCGTCGCCGGGGATCACTGCCACGCCGAGCGCGGAGTCGAGCGAGACGGGGCCACCTTGGAAGACCACGTCCGGTTCCCCGGCGAGTCCGGCCCAGGGCGCGAGGATGTCACCGACACCGACCGGGGTCGGGCGGTTCAGGACCACGCCGAGCGAGCCCTCCTCGTCGTGGTCGAGGAGCAGCACCACCGCGCGGTCGAAATTCGGGTCCGCCAGGGCGGGGGCGGCCACGAGCAGCCGCCCTGTGAGCGAGGACACCTCCGTCATGGCAGAAATGATCCCGCATCCCGGGCCTCCGCGGGGACCAAGTGGACCGGCCGGTCCCGAAGCGCCTGCGAGTGCAGCTCAGGGGCGCACGGACGCACGGGGAGCGCACTGTTGCGCCCCCTTCCGGACGGTAACCCTCAGCCAGGAGTGTTGGGCAGAGGGTGTTGTGGCGGATCCTTGACGTTCGTACACGCCCGTATGCCTTACGGAAGGGGGGTAGGAGGCCATTACCCTTTTCGATGGCCCCCCGCCCGACCACTCCGGAACGCGAGATTCATGACCGGCACAGACGATGTCCTGCTTGTCCACGGCGGAACCCCGCTCGAGGGCGAGATCCGCGTCCGCGGCGCCAAGAACCTGGTGCCCAAGGCGATGGTCGCCGCACTGCTCGGAAGCGGGCCCAGCCGGCTCCGCAACGTGCCCGACATCCGTGATGTGCGGGTGGTCCGGGGACTGCTGCAGCTGCACGGTGTGACCGTCCGCCCCGGTGACGAGCCGGGCGAACTGATCCTGGACCCCTCCCACGTCGAGAGCGCGAACGTCGCCGACATCGACGCGCACGCGGGCTCGTCGCGCATTCCGATCCTCTTCTGCGGCCCGCTGCTGCACCGTCTGGGCCACGCCTTCATCCCGGGTCTCGGCGGCTGCGACATCGGCGGCCGGCCCATCGACTTCCACTTCGAGGTGCTGCGCCAGTTCGGCGCGACGATCGAGAAGCGGGCGGACGGCCAGTACCTGGAGGCCCCGCAGCGACTGCGCGGCTGCAAGATCAGGCTGCCGTACCCGTCGGTGGGCTCCACGGAGCAGGTGCTGCTGACGGCCGTGCTCGCCGAAGGTGTCACCGAACTGTCCAACGCGGCCGTGGAGCCGGAGATCGAGGACCTCATCTGCGTACTGCAGAAGATGGGCGCGATCATCTCGATGGACACCGACCGGACCATCCGGATCACGGGTGTCGACCGGCTCGACGGTTACACCCACCGGGCCATCCCGGACCGCCTGGAGGCCGCCTCCTGGGCGTCCGCGGCGCTGGCGACCGAAGGCAACATCTACGTGCGCGGCGCCCAGCAGCGCTCGATGATGACCTTCCTGAACACCTTCCGCCGGGTCGGCGGGGCCTTCGAGATCGACGACGAGGGCATCCGCTTCTGGCACCCGGGCGGCGCGCTGAACGCCATCGCCCTGGAGACGGACGTGCACCCCGGCTTCCAGACGGACTGGCAGCAGCCCCTGGTGGTGGCGCTGACACAGGCCAGCGGCCTGTCCATCGTCCACGAGACGGTGTACGAGTCGCGGCTCGGCTTCACCTCGGCGCTCAACCAGATGGGCGCGCACATCCAGCTCTACCGCGAATGCCTGGGCGGCTCCGACTGCCGCTTCGGCCAGCGCAACTTCCTGCACTCGGCGGTCGTGTCGGGTCCCACGAAGCTCCAGGGCGCCGATCTGGTCATTCCCGACCTGCGCGGCGGCTTCTCGTACCTGATCGCCGCTCTGGCGGCGCAGGGCACCTCGCGGGTGCACGGCATCGACCTGATCAACCGCGGCTACGAGAACTTCATGGACAAGCTGGAGAAGCTCGGCGCGAAGGTCGAGCTGCCGGGCGGGTCGCTCGTCTAGCGAGGCGCACAACGGCACTGTACGGACGGCGGTGGCTCCCTCTGAGGGGGAGTCACCGCCGTTCGGCGTCCACGGCCCTCAGAGGGCCCTCTGAGGGCCGTGGACGCCGAAGAGCGGCCACCCCCACGGGGTGACCGCTCTTCGTTTGCTGCTCAGGGCCTTACTTGCCCTTGGCGGCTTCCTTGAGCTTCGAGCCCGCGGAGACCTTCACGCTGTAACCGGCGGGGATGTTGATCGGGTCGCCGGTCTGCGGGTTCCGAGCGGTGCGAGCGGCACGGTGGGTGCGCTCGAAGGTCAGGAAGCCGGGGATGGTGACCTTCTCGTCGCCCTTGGCGACGATCTCTCCGACGGTCTCGGCGAGCGCGGCCAGCACGGCGTCGGCGTCCTTGCGAGTCACCTCGGCGCGGTCGGCCAGGGCGGCCACCAGCTCACTGCGGTTCATGTTTGTACTCCCGTGTTCTTCTTGCCTGTGAGGCGTGAGATCGAAGCCGATGCTGCCAGGGCCCTCTGACAGTCCCCGGACCCGGGTCTGATGTCAGACCCTCTCGCCCGAATACGCATCCTGCCCCCACCAGCGGCGGGAAAGCCAATCCGGAACCCTCCGGAGTCACACGAAAAGCGCCACGGCTTGCGCGTAGTGACGTTCCGTCGACTCCCTGAAGCGGTCCGCAGCGGATGCCGGGCCCTGAGGGGCCCGCTGCCCGCCACCCTAAAGGGGCGTTTGGGACGCCGCGACCCACGACGCGCCGTACGGCGGCCGCGTGTGAGGCAGGGCACCCTCCGCACGGGCCGTGGCCGGCCTGCGCGGAGGGCGTGCCTCAGCCGAGGTCCGAGGAACTCTCGACGGCGGCGCCGGCGGCCTTCGCGGCGGCACGGACGGCCCCCGCGACGGCTCCGGCGACCCTGTCGTTGAAGACCGAGGGGATGATGTAGTTCGCGTTCAGCTCGTCCTCGGCGACGACGTCCGCGAGGGCGCCGGCGGCGGCGAGCATCATCTCGGTGTTGACGGTGCGGGACTGAGCGTCCAGCAGGCCGCGGAAGACGCCCGGGAAGACCAGCACGTTGTTGATCTGGTTGGGGAAGTCCGAGCGGCCGGTCGCGACAACCGCCGCCGTCTGACGGGCGATCGCGGGCTCGATCTCGGGGTCCGGGTTCGCGAGCGCGAACACGATCGCACCGTCCGCCATGGCGGCCACGTCCTCGCCGTTCAGGACGTTGGGGGCGGAGACGCCGATGAAGACGTCCGCGCCGAGGACGGCCTCCTTGAGGGTTCCGGTGACGCCCTCCGGGTTGGTGTTGTCCGCGATCCACCGCAGCGGCGAGTCGGGGTCGGCGGACACCAGGTCCTGGCGGCCCGCGTGCACCACACCGTGGATGTCGGCGACGACGGCGTGCTTGACGCCCGCGGCGATGAGCAGCTTCAGGATGGCCGTACCGGCCGCTCCCGCGCCGGACATGACGACCCGTACGTCCCCGATGTCCTTGGTCACCACGCGCAGGGCGTTGGTGAGGGCGGCCAGGACGACGATGGCGGTGCCGTGCTGGTCGTCGTGGAAGACGGGGATGTCCAGGGCCTCGCGCAGCCGCGCCTCGATCTCGAAGCAGCGGGGTGCGGAGATGTCCTCCAGGTTGATGCCCGCGAAGCCGGGGGCGATCGCGCGGACGATGGCGACGATCTCGTCGGTGTTCTGGGTGTCCAGGCAGATGGGCCATGCGTCGATGCCGGCGAAGCGCTTGAACAGGGCCGCCTTGCCCTCCATCACGGGGAGCGCGGCCATCGGACCGATGTTCCCGAGACCGAGCACCGCGGAGCCGTCCGTCACAACTGCGACGGAGTTGCGCTTGATGGTGAGGCGGCGTGCGTCCTCGGGGTTCTCGGCGATCGCCATGCACACACGGGCGACACCCGGGGTGTAGATCATCGAGAGGTCGTCACGGTTGCGGATGGGGTGCTTGGACGCCATCTCGATCTTGCCGCCGAGGTGCATCAGGAACGTACGGTCGGAGACCTTGCCGAGCACCACACCTTCGATGTCGCGCAGGCCTTCGACGATCTCGTCCGCGTGCGACGTGGAGGAGGCCGCGATGGTGACATCGATCCGCAGCTTCTCGTGGCCGGAAGCGGTCACGTCGAGGCCGGTGACCGAACCTCCGGAGGACTCCACGGCCGTGGTGAGCTGGGAGACCGCTGTGCCGCTCGCGGGCACCTCCAGCCTGACCGTCATCGAGTACGAGACGCTGGGCGCCGTTGCCATGGCCGAGTCCTTCGCTTTCCCTTAGCTTCATTGCCGCGTGCCCGCGGCACTCGCCGCGGTCATGCTTACCGATCGTCGCACCTACCGGCGGGTAGCCGGTAATGACTGCCACCCATCGGAAATTAGTTTCCACCATACGAGAAGGGGGGTCGTCGGTGGAAGCCCCACCCCCTCGTGACCCCACCCCCTCGTGAACCGCCTCCGGAACGAAAAACAGACCCGCGCCACCGGAAGGTGACGCGGGCCTGTCTTCTTCACTTAGGTGGCACCGACCCGCCATGCTCGCCTCGCGGCAAGTGGTCGCTCGAAGCGACGAAGGTTGGGCCCGGGGGCTTGGATCGAGCCGGTGCCATCACCAGGCTAACAAAGACCCCCGGGAAGTGATTCCCGCATCGCAGGATGACCGGAATTCAGCCGCGGCGGCTCCCCGGCCGGGCTCGCCCGCTCAGTCCCTCAGCAGGTCCGGCACCCCGTCCTCGTCCGGCACGTCACGCTCCCCCGACACCACGGTGAGCTGCTGCGTGGCCCGGGTCAGCGCCACGTACAGCACCCGCAGGCCGGCCGGTGACTCGTCGGCGATCTCGGCGGGCGAGACGACGACCGTGGCGTCGTACTCCAGGCCCTTCGCCTCCAGGCTGCCGAGCGCCACCACGCGCTCCCCGAGCTCCGCGAGCCACTCGCGTGCCTGGGCACGGCGGTTCATGGCGACGACCACGCCGATGGTCCCGTCCACCTCGGAGAGCAGCCTGCGCGCCTCCTCGCGGACCGTGCCGGCCAGGTCCCCGTCCCGTACCGGCTGAAAGCGCGGCTCCACACCGGTCGAGCGGACCGCCGCCGGGGACTCCATGCCCGGCATCGCGAGGGCGAGCACCTTCGCCGCCAGCTCGGCGATCTCCGCCGGGTTGCGGTAGTTGACCGTGAGGGTGAAACGGCGGCGGGGGCGGCTGCCGAGCGCCTCGTCCCGGGCCGCCGCCGCCTCGTCCGGGTCGGACCAGGAGGACTGCGCCGGGTCGCCGACGATCGTCCAGGTGGCGTGCCGGCCCCGGCGGCCGACCATCCGCCACTGCATGGGCGTCAGGTCCTGCGCCTCGTCGACGATGACGTGGGCGTACTCCGTACGCTCCGCCGCCAGCCGCTCGGCCCGCTCCCACTGGGTCTCCTCGCGCTGCGGCATCAGCTCCTCGAGACCGGTGAGATGGTCCAGCGGGTCGTACTCGCGCCTGCGCTTGGGCCGGTTCGGGGTGCCGATCAGGGTCTGCAGCTCGTCGAGCAGCGCGACGTCGTGGACCGAGAGCGGGCCCTGGCCCTCGCTGTCGAGCCGCTTGAGGGAGCGGGCAAGCCGTCGCACCTCGCCCTGGTTGAGGATGCGGCGGGCCCACCGGCCGAGCCGGCGCTCGTCGGCCATCGTGGCCAGCACCCTGCGGGGCGTGAGCTCGGGCCACCAGTCGTTGAGGAAGGTGAGGAAGGGCGTCTCGGTGGAGACGTCCTCGTCGAAGGAGGAACGCAGTTCGGCGACGAGTTCCGGGTCGGTGTAGCGGCCCCGGCCCGAGGACTTGGTCCACAGGGCGTCCAGCAGCAGCTTGCGGGCACGGGGGCGCAGCAGGTTGACGGGCGCCGTGCCGCTGAGCACGTTGTTGCGGATGCGCTGGAGCTCGTCGGCGTTCAGCTCGACGCGGGCGCCGAAGGCGACCACCCGGAGCCGGGTGGGGGTGCCGACGGGCCGTGCCTGCTCCTGCTCCTGCTCCTCGTCCCCGAACGACAACTGGCCGTCCTGGGACGCCGGCTGCGCCCTGGGCTGCTCCAGCGCCCCGCGTGCCGCCTTGCGCAGCACATGGAGCATCCGGGACGAGCCCTTGATACGGGCGACGGCCGGTTCGTCGTAGGTGGTGGCGCCCTCGACGCCCGACGCCTCGTCGGACAGCGAGCCGACCGCGCGGATCGCGACCTGGCCCTCCTCGCCGAGCGAGGGCAGCACGCCCTCGGTGTAGGCGACCAGGAGCGGGGTCGGCGAGACGACGAGGATGCCGCCCGCGTACCGGCGCCGGTCCTGGTAGAGCAGATACGCGGCCCGGTGCAGGGCGACCGCGGTCTTGCCGGTGCCGGGGCCTCCGGAGACCTCCGTGACGGAGGCGGCGGGGGCCCGGATCACCATGTCCTGCTCGGCCTGGATGGACGAGACGATGTCCCGCATGGTGTGGCTGCGGGCCTGGCCGAGTGCGGCCATCAGCGCACCGTCGCCGATGACGGGCAGCGTGTCGCCGCCCAGGCGGGCGGTGAGCTCCGGGCGCATCAGGTCGTCCTCGACACCGAGGACCTTGCGGCCCTTGGAGCGGATGACCCGTCGGCGTACGACCCTGCCCGGCTCCTTGGGCGTCGAGCGGTAGAACGGCGCCGCCGCCGGGGCCCGCCAGTCGATCACCAGCGGCGCGTAGTCGGAGTCGAGGACCCCGATGCGGCCGATGTGGAGCGTCTCGGCGATGTGCGCGGTGTTGTCCGGACGTACGGCGTCGTCGGCGGGCTCGACGGAGGTGAAGGCGCCGTCCGGGCCGCGTTCACCGTCCTTGCCGAGCAGCAGATCGATCCGCCCGAAGAGGAAGTCCTCGAACTCGTTGTTCAGCCGGTTGAGGTGCACCCCGGCGCGGAAGACCTGGGCGTCGCGCTCGGCGAGCGCCCCCGGCGTACCGACCTGGCCCCTCTTCACGGCGTCGTGCATGAGAAATTCCGCCTCGTCGATCTTCTCTTCGAGGCGGTGGTAAACCCGGTCCAGATGTTCTTGCTCGACACCGATTTCCCGGTCCCGCAACGAATCGACAGCGGCATCCTGCGCGGCCACCGGGGCCCCCTTCTGACGTGCATAGAGCAGCCGTCAACCGTACGCGAAAGGGGGCCCGCTCCGCACCTGTGACCAGCATTGCGATTGCGCGTCGGAAGGTGTCCCCCGGCGCGCCCGCAGGCTCACGCGCCGATCTCCACCAGCCGCTCACCGTCGAAGGTCCGTACCTCGAAGTGGTCGATGTCGTCGCGGGCCATCGCCGCACCGCCGTGCACGTACAGGGGGGACGTCGCGGAGGGGTGCGGGGAGTCCTCGATCCCGTACCCCCATTTCGGTACGGACCAGGAGGTGACGACCTCCTCGTCGCCGGACTTGGAGACGGCGACGAGACTGCACTTCTCGGGGCCCTTGACGTTCTTGAGCCGGAGGACGGTGTGGGTCCCCCAGGCCTTGGACTCCATGCCGACGGTGGCGTCCACGCCGGTGGTGGGGTCGGTGGCCGTCGTCTTCTCCTTCATGTGGTGGAAGAAGGCGTCCTCGGCCGGGCTGGTGGGATGCGGGTCGCCCGCCGCCACGGACCGCCCGCCGTCGTCGCCTGCGGTGGCCATGACGGCGATCACGGGACCCGCGATGATCACCGCGGCGGCAGCCGCCAGCAGATACCGGCCGCGCCGGCGGCGCAGGTCCCGCTTCCGCGCCACCTCGTCGACGAGCCGGCCGAGCAAAGCGGGGGCGGGCGGCTCGGGCACGTGCGGGACGGGGCGGGCGCCCGGGTGGGCCGCGGGCGCCTCGGAGAGCATCGCGAGCAGGGGTTCGAGGCCGGCGAACTCGTCGAGGTGGGCGGTGCACAGCGCGCAGTGCGCGAGATGCGCCTCGAAGGCGCTCGCCCCGGCCTCGTCCAGGATGCCCAGGACATAGGCACCGGCGGCGTCGTGGCCAGGCCCCTCCACGGGGTGCTCGAAGGGGCCGGAGGGGCGGTGGGGCGGCCCGGAGGCTCCGCGGGACGGGCCTGCGGGCCCCGAGGGGCCGCGGGGGCCGGTGGGGCGGGGCCCGAATGGCTGCCATTCGTGGTCGCTCATGCCGTGATCCCCCTCTCTTCGAGTACGAGCTTCATGGAACGGAGTGCGTAGAAGACCCGGGAGCGCACGGTCCCGCTGGGTATTCCGAGCACCTCGGCGGCCTCGTTGACCGTACGTCCACGGAAATAGGTCTCGACCAATGCTTCCCGGTGCGCGGGGCTCAAATCGTCCAGCGCGTCCGAGAGCGTCATCAGCCACAGCGCCTTGTCGATCTCGTCCTCCGCGGGAATGACCTCCAGCGGCGACGGATCGACCTCGCGCGGCCGGGCCTGCCGGCTGCGGTGGGCGTCGATGACGATCCGTCGGGCGACCGTCACCAGCCAGGGGCGTACGGAGCCGGTGGCCCGGTTGAGCTGACCGGCGTTCTTCCAGGCACGGATGAGCGTCTCCTGCACCACGTCCTCGGCGCGCTGCCTGTCCCCCGCCACGAGGCGGAGCACGTAGGCGAGCAGCGGCCCGGCGTGTTCGCGGTAGAGCGCCCGCATCAGCTCCTCGTCGGGGACGTCGGAGGCGGTGCGGGGCGGCTCACTGCGATGTCGAGCCCTGTGCGGACGGTCATCGGCCACGGCCGCATCCTTGCGCACCCGAACCTCCCGGTCGAGACCCTGTCGAGCCTTTCGACCATCAGTACGGGGCCGGACGCCGGACCATTCAGTCCGGCGCGAGATTCTTTTGGGACCCGTCCACGAGGGCGGCCGTCCTGCGGCGGTGGCGGGCGACCCGTTCCCGGTTCCCGCAGACCTCGCTGGAGCACCAGCGGCGCCGGTGCCCCCGTGAGGTGTCGAGGTAGAGGCGACGGCAGGTCTCGCCCTCGCAGCGCCGCAGGGCCGCTCTGGCCGCCGGGTCGGTGAGCAGGTCCACGCAGTCCCGGGCGACGGCGGCGAGCAGTTCCCCGCACACGGGCGGGGCGTTCAGGGTGCGGGTGAGTGCGCCGCCACCGGCCCGTACCGCGCGCAGTCCCGGCGGGGTCCCGGCGGCCAGCGCGTTGACGTGCTCCAGGGCGGTGTCGTCCCCGCCGCCGCCGAGTTCGGCGGTGAGCAGCCGGCCGATGTCCGTGCGCAGCCGGCGGAAGCGGGTGACCCAGGTGTCGTCGACCGCCGCGAGCACCGTGCCGCACGGCACCAGGCCGGCGGCCACCAGCCAGTCGGCGAGCGGTCCAGGACCGGTGAACTGTTCGCACGCGCCCAAGGGCCCGGTCCCCGTCGCCACCAGGTCGAGGCTGATCCGGCCGGAGCCGAACCGCCAGTCGTACCCGCCCCTGCCCGCCGCCACACGCGCCATACGTCCGTCACCGCCTCGGGGTCACCGATGGGGAATCCCCCACCAGAGTGCCCGTCACCGGGCCGGGCCGGAACCCCTCCTGCCGGGTGGGTGCCTTCCGGGCGCCGCGAGGGAGTTCAGTACCGTGACTGGATGGACGAAGGACACCCCGGCATCACCCTCACCACGGGCTCGTTGCTCCTGCGGCCGTGGCGGCCGGACGATGCTCCCGCTCTCCTCGCCGCCCACGCCGACCCGGCGATGCGGCACTGGCTGGCAACGCGGGTGTCGAGCGCCGACGAGGCGGCCGAGTGGCTGGCGGAGCAGCGGGAGGGCTGGGCGGCCGGTACCCGCTTCGGCTTCGCCGTGACCGACACGGACGGGGGCGGCGAACTGGTCGGCAACCTCGCGCTGAAGCGGCCAGGACCGGCGTCGGACACGGCCGAGGTCGGTTACTGGACGACGGCGGCCGCGCGGGGCCGCGGTGTGGCGCCCAGGGCCCTCGCGGCTCTCTGCGACTGGGCGTTCGCCTCGTTCGCTCCCTCCACCGGAGCAGGGCTCGCACACCTGGAGCTCCTGCACCAGGTGGACAACGAGGCGTCCTGCCGGGTCGCGGAGAAGTGCGGTTTCCCGCTCACCGGCATCCTCCCGGCGTCTCCTCCCGACTACCCGCTGGACGGCCATCGCCACGTCAGGTCCGTGACCGCCTGAGCGCTGCCCGACGGGTCAGCACGGCGGGCCGTCGTGCAGGATCCGCTGGAACAGCCGGTGGTCGCGCCACTCACCGTTGATGTGGAGGTAGCGCGGGGCCGTACCGAACTGCTCGAAGCCGCATTTGGCGAGCACCCGCTGCGAGGCGGCGTTGTCCACGAGGGTCCCGGCGTCGATGCGGTGCAGTCCGAGGCCGTCGCGCGCGAGGTCGCAGATGCGGGCGACGGCGGCGGTCGCGAGCCCGCGGCCCGCCTGCTCGACGTCCACCCAGTAGCCGAGGGGGGAACTGCGGAACGGCCCGAGGACGATGCTGGCGAGCGTGAAGGATCCGACCGCACGGTCCTCCGCGTCGACCAGGACCCACGGCATCGCGCGTCCCGCGTCCCGGTCGGCCAGCAGCCCGGTGAGGCGCTGTGTCTGCCCCTGGGGCGTGTAGAACTCGTCGGGCCGCAGGGGCTCCCAGGGACGCATGTACGCGCGGCTGCGGGTCAGTGCTTCGGCGAGGGAGCCGGCGTCGGCGAGGGTGACGGGGCGCAGGGTCATGCCGTCGGCGACGGGGTGGCTGTCATGGATCATCCGAGCACGCTATCCCAGGGTCCTGACACGTGCCGCGCCCCACATCCGCCCGGCCGCTCCCCCGGCCGGGCGCCGCCTACCCGTCGGATCTCGTCTCGGCCACCGGGTCCAGTGCCAGCCGGTAGCCGCGCTTGACGACCGTCTGGATCAGCCGGGGTACGCCGAGCGCGCTGCGCAGCCGGGCCATCGCCGTCTCCACCGCGTGTTCGTCGCTGCCGCTGCCGGGCAGTGCGCGCAGGAGGTCCGCCCGGGCCACGACCCAGCCGGGCCGGCGGGACAGGGCGTGGAGCAGGGCCATGCCCGCGGGCGGCACCGGGCGCAGGGCGCCGTCGACGAGGACCGCGTGCCCGCGGATCTCGATCCGGTGGCCGGCGACCGGCAGCGGGCGGGCTGTGTCCGGGAGCCTGGCGCACAGCAGTTGGACGAGCGGGCCCAGCCGGAAGCGTTCCGGCTGGAGGGTGTCGATGCCCCGGTCCTGGAGCGGGACGGCGGTCACGGGGCCGACGCAGACCGTCATGACGTCGTCCCGGAGTGCGGACAGAATCTCGGGAAGCAGCCCGCGTACCTCGGCCCGGTTCAGATACGAGGCGGCGGCAGGGGCACTCGTGAAGGTCAGCGCGTCCAGGCCCCGGGCGACGGTGACGTCGAGCATCCGGTCGAGCGGGGCGATGTCCTCGGGGGGCATCCACCGGTAGACGGGGACGCCGACGACCTCGGCACCGGCTGCCAGCAGGGCGTCGACGAACCCGGGCAGCGGTTCACCGTGCAGTTGCAGGGCGATACGGCGGCCCTCGACGCCCTCGCCGAGCAGCCGGTCCAGGACCTCCGCCATCGACTCGGACCCCGGTGACCACGCCTCGGTGAGGCCGGCGGCGCGGATGGCGCCCTTGACCTTGGGGCCGCGCGCCAGGAGTTCGACGCCGCGCAGCACCCGCAGGAGCGCGTCCCCGATGCCCCAGCCGTCGGCGGCCTCCACCCAGCCGCGGAATCCGATCGCCGTGGTGGCGATCACGACATCGGGTACGTCGTCGATGAGTTCCTTGGTGGCGGCGAGGAGTTCGCTGTCGTCCGCGAGGGGCACGATGCGCAGGGCGGGGGCGTGCAGGACCACGGCGCCCCTGCGCTGGAGGAGTGTGCCGAGTTCCTCGGCGCGACGGGCGGCGGTCACCCCGACCGTGAAGCCCGCGAGGGGCCCGTGCTGTGCGTCGTCGTGCATGGCGTGATACCCGGCTCTCGTGTCCCGCTAATGCTCGGTGGTGCGGAGGGCCGAGACTGCCAACACTGCGTGACAGCCTCGGTTCACTTGTATTTCACACCCGTTACGTCCCCCCGTACGCACGCGGGTTCCGTCACACCTCGGCATAGCTGAGCTGCGGCTTCGCGGCCACCGCGGCGGTCCGGCGAAGGTATACCGCCCAGGTGACGGCGAAGCACACGGCGTAGAAGGCGAGGAAGGACCAGAAGGCGGCCGTCCCGGTGCCCGCCGTCTGGAAGGACTGCCGGAACGCCAGGTTGATCGCGAGCCCGCCGAGTGCGCCGATCGCCCCGATGAGCCCCATGGCCGCGCCGGACAGCCGTCGTCCGTAGGCGGCGGCCTCCTCGCCGCGCATGCCCTTGCTGACGGCCTTGGCGTGGAAGATCCCGGGGATCATCTTGAACGTCGATCCGTTGCCCAGGCCGGTCAGCACGAACAGGGCGATGAAGCCGATGAGGAAGACGCCGAGGGACTCGGCACCGGAGGCGTGGACGACGACTCCGGTCGCCGCGGCCATCGCCGCGAAGTTCCACAGGGTGATGCGGGCGCCGCCGTACCGGTCGGCGAGCCAGCCGCCCGCCGGCCGGATCAGGGAGCCGAGCAGCGGCCCGATGAAGGTGAGGGAGGCGGCCTGGAGCGGGGTCCTTCCGAACTCGGTCTGCAGCACGAGACCGAACGCGAAGCTGTAGCCGATGAACGAGCCGAAGGTGCCGATGTAGAGCACCGCCATGATCCAGGTGTGCGGGTCGCGCACCGCTTCCCAGGCCGCCCCGGTGTCGTTCTGCACCGGCCGCAGGTTGTCCATGCGGAACACGGCGAACAGGGCGGCGACGACGATCAGCGGGATGTACGCGCCGAGGACGAGCCGGGGGTACGCGGCCCCTGCCGTGCCGATCACGAGCAGTCCGACGAGTTGGACGACGGGGACGCCGATGTTGCCGCCGCCCGCGTTGAGGCCGAGCGCCCAGCCCTTCTTGCGCAGCGGGAAGAAGGCGTTGATGTTCGTCATGGAGGAGGCGAAGTTGCCTCCTCCGATCCCGGCGAGCGCGGCGACGAGGACGAAGGTTCCGTACGAGGTGCCCGGTTCCATCACGACGAACGCGGCGATGGCCGGCACGAGGAGCGTCAGCGCGCTGAACACTGTCCAGTTGCGCCCGCCGAACTTCGCGACGGCGAAGGTGTACGGCACCCGGACGAGCGCGCCGACCAGGGTGGCCGTGGAGATCAGGAAGAACTTCCCGGCCGGGTCGACCCCGTACTCCGGTCCCATGAACAGGACCATCACCGACCACAGGGTCCAGATGGAGAATCCGATGTGCTCCGAGAGCACCGAGAACCAGAGGTTACGCCGGGCCACGCGCTCGCCCGTCTCGCGCCAGAAGGTCTCGTCCTCCGGGTCCCACTGTTCGATCCAACGGCCGGCCATCAGGCGCCTCCACGAGGTGTCGGGTGCTTGTGTCCCGACCGTATGGAGCGCGCGTTTCGGCGTGGTGCCGCGAGGTGACCGGTAGGCAACCTTGCTCTCACCGGGCCGGGGACGGCCCGGTGAGGGAGTGAACGGTCAGCGGGCGCGGGCGCGGGCGCGGCCGCCCGTGCGGGACCGCGGCGCCTTCTCCGGTTCCTTCCGGGTGCCGTTGGGCCACAGGCGCGGCCGGCGCCTGGCCGCGACGTCCTCGACCCAGCCGAACGCGAGGATCACCAGGCCCAGGAGGGGCCAGACCGCGATCAGGGTGAGCACGGTGTACGAGCGCTCCAGGTACGGGTCGAGGTGGTCGCCGGCCCAGGGGACGTTCCACAGCTGGTCGACGAGCTGTGCGCTCGCCATCAGCAGCAGGTTGTGCCAGAGGTAGATCGTCACGGCCCGGTTGTTGGCCAGGGTGATCAGGCTGTCCCACCCGGCGAGCCTGTCCGGGAGCTTCCGCCAGGACGGGGCGTACACGAGGAGGATCACGCAGAAGCCGAAGGACCAGGTGGACTGGGCGAGCGGGATCTCGTCGAGGTTCCAGCCCTCGTCGGTGAGGTGGCCGGAAGCCCACCAGAGGCCGAAGCCCATGACGATCGCGGCGGAGGACACCACCAGATAGCGCGGGACCTGTTTCAGCAGACCGTCGTGGTGGGCGAAGCCGAGGATCCAGCAGGAGCCGAACACGGCGAAGTCGAGGACCGCCTCACCGGTGGCCCCGGGGATCGTCACCAGACCCGTGCCGAGCACGGCGGTGAGGCCGATCGGGGCGAGCATCGTCACCCACGGCAGCCTGCGGAACGCCTTCAGCAGGAGCGGTGAGGCGATGACGAACCACAGGTAGGCCCTGATGTACCAGAGCGGCCCCACGCCCTGTTCGGCCCAGGACACCTCGAAGTACCCGCCGGGTGATCCGCTCTCCTCGGGGAAGGGAGGGGAGCCGATCGGCAGGAGGTAGCAGCCGAGCCTGACGAACCACCACAGGCCCTCCTCCCGTACCGGCTTCCAGCTGAGCGCGAACATGAGCGGTACGACGACGAGCGAGAACGCCCACATCGGCGGCAGCAGCCGGCGGAGCCGGTCACGCACCACGCTCGCGGCGGGGCGTGCCAGCGAGCGGGCCATCAGGGACCCGGCCAGGGCGAACATGACGCCCATGGACGGGAAGATCACCGTCAGCCAGGCCCAGCCGAAGAGGTGGAAGAGGATGACGCGGACGAGGGCGACGGCGCGCAGCAGGTCGAGATAGCGGTCGCGGCCGGGCTTCTTCGCCTGCTCGTCCTCGGCGGGTCGGGTGGCGGGGGCGCCGGGCGGGGGCTGCCGGGGCGGAGGCGTCCGCTGGTACGGCCCCGGCTCGAACGGCAACGGCTGGTACGGCGACGACCGGTGCGGCTGCGACCGGTGCGGCTGCGACCGGTGCGGCTGCTGCGGCACGGGCTCGTGCGCCCGCGGGAACGGCTGGTCCGGGTAGGTCATGCCACGGTCCTCCGGTCCCGTCCGGCGGCCGTGCGCCCGTTCTGCTGGGCGCCGGGCGTCCCCACCACTCCCGTACGCCGCAGCTTCTGCCAGCGCAGCCGGCCACCGGTGAGAGCGGTGATCCACGACTGGAGCAGCACGACGTACATGAGCTGGCGGTACAGGATCTGCTGGAGTGGCAGCGAGATCAGATGGACCATGCGCTCCCGGTCCAGCCGGAAGGCGTACGCGGCGCAGACCGCCTGCACCACCAGGACGCCGAACCAGGCGGCGACCGTCTTCCCCGTCGGACCGAAGACCAGTCCGTACAGCAGGAAGACGTCGATGAGGGGTGCCAGCAGCGGGGCGACGACCATGAAGAGCGAGACGAACGGGAGCCCGACCCGTCCGAAGCGGCCCGAGGGTCCCCGCTCGATGACGGAGCGGCGGTGCTTCCAGATCGCCTGCATGGTGCCGTACGACCACCGGTAGCGCTGCGACCACAACTGCTGAACGGACTCCGGCGCCTCGGTCCAGGCCCGGGCGTTCTCCGCGTACACGACGCGCCAGCCGTCCCGGTGCAGGGCCATGGTGACGTCGGTGTCCTCGGCGAGCGTGTCCTCGCTCATGCCGCCGACCCGGTCCAGCGCTTCGCGGCGGAAGGCCCCGACGGCGCCGGGGATGGTCGGCATGCAGCCCAGCAGGTCGTACATCCTGCGGTCGAGGTTGAAGCCCATCACGTACTCGATGTGCTGCCAGGCGCCGATGAGCGAGTCTCGGTTGCCCACCTTGGCGTTGCCCGCGACCGCCCCGACCCGGGGGTCGGCGAACGGCTGGACGAGCTCGCGGACCGTGCAGGGTTCGAAGACGGTGTCGCCGTCCATCATCACGACGATGTCGTACCGGGCGTGGGCGATGCCGTTGTTGAGCGCGGCGGGTTTGCCCGCGTTGCGCTGGCGGACGACGCGGACGTTCGGGAGCCGGAGCGCCTGGACGATGTCGGCCGTTCCGTCGGTGGAACCGTCGTCGATGACGATGATCTCGATCGGATAGTCACTGGCGACCAGTGACCTTACGGTCGCGGCGATGCATTCGCGTTCGTTGTACGCGGGGACGAGCACCGAGACCGGTCGTGCGAGCGGCGGACCCCAGCTGAAGTCCCTCTTCCGGACCCGCCGCGCGTGCAGGAACGAGAGCACCAGCATCAGGCCGAACCGGACCATGACGAGCACGCCGATGACCGCGAGGCCGACCACGAGCACATCGGTGATCCGCTCCGAGACGCTGACGGCGGAGACGAACGCCTTGCCCTTGACGAGCGCGAACCCGGTCGCCGGGGTGTGCGCGCTGGGAGCGCCGAGGGCCGCGGTGAGGTGGGTGAACTCGTATCCGCGCTGCTTCATCTTCGGCAGGAACGTGTCGAGGGCCGCCACGGTCTGGGACCGGTCGCCGCCGGAGTCGTGCATCAGGATGATGGCGCCCCGGCCGCCCTTGGGCGTGGCCCGCTCGATGATCGCGTCCACCCCGGGGCGCTTCCAGTCCTCACTGTCGGTGTTGTTCACGACGGTGAGGTAGCCGCGGCTGCCGATGTACTGGGTGACGGGCCAGGACTTGTTGTCCATCGCGTCGGAGAACGAGGAGTACGGCGGCCGGAACAAAGACGTACGGATACCGGCAGCCCCTGCCAGCACCAGCTGGTTCTGGGACAGCTCCCAGTCGATCCGCTCGGGCGTCTGGAAGGAGAGGTCGGGGTGGTTGAAGGTGTGCAGCCCGATCTCGTGGCCCTCGTCGACCATGCGCTGGACGAGGCCGGGGTAGCGCGAGGCCATGGTGCCGGTGACGAAGAAGACGCCGTGTGCGCCGTGCTTCTCCAGCGAGTCGAGGACCCGCGGCGTCCAGACCGGGTCGGGGCCGTCGTCGAAGGTGATGACGATCTTGCGGTCGGGTATGCGCAGCGTCTTGGCGGGCTCGGTGGCCGACCGGGCGTCGATGACCGGACCGCCCTCCAGGACGTGACCCGGCACCTGGGTGGTGGGGGCGGGGGGCTGGACGCGGTGGTCGGCGAGGATCTCGCTGTGTACGTAGCCACGCAGCATGAGCATGGCGAGCAGGGCGACGAGAAGCAGTGACGGGAGGAGATAGCGCATGGGAAGTCTGCGCTTGGCCCGCTTCTTCCGGTGGTGCCCGACCCGCGCGGCGGGGGCTTTCATCGTTAGGGGGCGCCTTCTTGTTCATCCACCGGCGGAACGGTCGTCTCGACGGGCGGGGCGGGGCTTTCCGGCTCCACGGGTGACGAGGAGCCGGGCGCGGGCGCAGCGGGGACCGGAGCGGCAGGAGCGGAGGACGAGGCGGCGGCCTCCTCGTCCGGGGCGGCCACGGTGGGCAGGGGCGCCCGGGTGGCCGGCGCGGACCCGGCCGGCACGGGGTCGGCTCCGTTGGCCGACTGCGGTGCGCCGCTGCCTGGGGCGTCGAGGTCCGAGGGAGTGGCACTCGGGGTGGCCGGGCCGGGGCTCGCCTCCGGTCCGACCGGTTCGGTCGGGGCGGGCTGGACCTCCACCTCCGCCGACTTCTCGGGCTGACCGGTGATCGGCAGCCAGGGCGCGTGCGAGCTGCCGCCGAGGAGGGCCACGACCAGCGTCACGGCGTAACCGGCACAGATCGCGGCGAGCAGCCAGCCGACGCGTCGGAGGGACTTGCTGCGACGGCCGCTCTCGTCGACGAAGACCGGGTTGTCGGAGCTGTCCGGAGTGCCCGGCTCGATGGCCAGTTCGGAGAGTTGCCGTCCCAGGCCGTCGAGTTGGAGCGTGACCTCGTTCGGCTCGTGCGTATGCCCGGTTCGGGTACCTTCACGCCAGTTTTCCACAGGTGTACGCACATCCCCCACTCAATGAACCGGGAGCAAGTGGAATGACCGTTTCGCGCGGTCAAAGGGGCCCCAGCCCTGTCCACGCGCGCCTGTCCCAGTGCACCCGGACCATGAATGTAGCGCACGACCCGGACCCTGAAGCTCCGGTCCCCGGGTCTTGTTCAGGAACGGTGACACATCAGTGATGCGTCGATTTCCGGCAACCAAGATCCAGGTGGACGGGCCATCCACTCTTCCGCCTCCCCCAGTTGGGCAGCCGCCACGCACAGAGCGGACAGACCTGGGTGAGTCACCCCATTACGCCAGACCATCACGAGCGGCGACAACGGTACGGGGCGGACCAGGGGCCGTACGACGGTTCCGGGCAGGGGCGGAAAGTCCACAACCGCGAGCACAGGATTCCCCGACTTCGCCATGACACGTTGAAATTCGGCCACTCCGACAGCGAGGGGCACGGGCGGAGCGAGCGTGATGGACCACTCGCCGAAGAGCCGCCGCGCGAGGTCCGTCCACTCCCGGGTGCGCTCGTTGCCCGCGCCGGCGTAGACGGTTTCACCGGCCAGCTCGTCCAGTGCGACGACCTCCCGACCGGCAAGTGGATGAGCGCGGGGAAGCAGGACGGCCATCGGCTCGTACCGGACGGGCTGCACGGAGAGCCGTGACCGCACCGCCGGGTCGAGCCCCGCGGCCCGCCCGAAGGAGACGTCGAGCCGCCCGGCCAGCAACTCGCCGGCCGCCCACGTCAGACCGCTCTCGAAGCGCGCCATCAGTTCGCACGCCGGAGCCAGCTCCCGGGCCCGCGCCAGCACCCGGGCGGCGGTCATACCGTCGGTGTTGAGATCGACGAGCAACGGCCGGGCGGCCGGATCCCCGAAGGCGGCGGCCAGCGCGTCATGGGCGTCCAGCACCTGCCGGGCGTACGGGAGGAGCCGCTCACCGTCCGGCGTGAGGGAGACCTGACGGGTGGTGCGTACGAAGAGTTCGGCACCGAGTTCGCGCTCCAGCCTCCGGATGTCCCTGCTCAGCGCCTGCTGGGCCACGTAGAGCCGGGCAGCGGCGCGGGTGAAGTGCAGTTCGTCGGCGACCGCGAGAAAGGCGCGCAGGAGCCGGGGATCGGTGCCGGAGGTTGCCACGCGCAGAATTTACAACACGCACGCGTTAATCGGTACGGAGTAGGTGTTGGACCGCACGGACCGGGCGCCCCGACGCTTGGCCCATGCCGCCCGACACCAGCACCGCCGCCCCGAGCCACCCGCGCCCCGCCCCGTCCACACCGCCGGAAGCACGGGTCAACCCGTACCGCCGGCTGCTCAGCACACCGGGTGTCCGCGCGTTCACCGCGGGCAATCTGCTGGCCAGGCTGCCCTCGGGCATGTTCAGTGTCAGCGCGGTCATCATGATCGCCGAAGCCCACGACTCGTACGCCCTGGCGGGCGCGGTCACCGCGGCGGGCCTGGCCGCCATGGCCGTCGTCGCCCCCTGGACCGCGCGGCTCGTCGACCGCTACGGCCAGGCCAGGGTCGCCGTACCGGCCACCGCGGTCGCCGCGCTCGGCTCGCTCGCGCTGGTGCTCTGCGTCCACTTCGACGCCCCTGTCTGGACCCTCTTCGCCGCCTACGCCGCGACGGCCACCACACCCAACACCGGCGGCATGTCCCGGGCCCGCTGGGCGCACATCCACCGGGGCGATCCGGCGGCCCTGCACACCGCGAACAGCTTCGAGCAGGCCGCGGACGAGCTCTGCTTCATGCTCGGCCCCGTTCTGGCCGCGACCTTGTGCGGGGCGCTGTTCCCCGAGGCCGGCACCCTGGCCGGCGCGGTCCTGATGATGGCCGGAGTCCTGATCTTCGCCGCGCAGCGGGCGACCGAGCCCCCGGTGGCACCCCGTACCCACACCGCGTCCCCGTTCCGTACCGCCGGGATGCCCGCCCTGCTCGCCGCGTTCCTCGCCACGGGCGCGGTGTTCGGTGCCATGGAGGTGGTGTCCATCGCCCATGCCGGAGGCGCGATCCTCGCCCTCCAGGCGGCCGGGTCCTGCGCCGCGGGCCTGCTCTACGGATCACTGCGGCCCGTCGGCAACGTCCGGCGCCGGCTGCTGCTCTGCCTGACCGGGATGACGGCACTGATGTCCCTGCCCCTGCTCGCCGCCGCCTCGACCGACTCGCGGCTCGTGCTCGCGGGCTGTCTGCTGCTGGCGGGCGCCGCGACCGCGCCGACCATGGTCACCGGGATGACCCTGGTCCAGCGCCTCACACCCGAGGGACAGCTGAACGAGGGCATGACGCTCGCGGTCACGGCGCTGCTCGGCGGCATAGCCGCCGGCTCGGCGACCGGAGGCTGGATGGTGGAGCATTCCGGAACGGTGACCGGCTACGCGGTGCCCGTGGGGGCCGCGGGTCTGGCACTGGTGGTCGCGGCGGTCGGCATCCGGCGCCCGTGACCGGTGCCGGCACCGGGAAACACGAGGACCCCGTTGCCTGGTGGCAACGGGGTCCTCGTGTACATGGGAATTGTGGAGATGGCGGGAATCGAACCCGCGTCCAACGGTGCGGAACCAGGGCTTCTCCGAGTGCAGTTCGCTGCGCTTTTCTCGGCCCCGGAGGTCACGCGAACAAGCCTCCGACAGGCCCAGCCACTGTTTGATTTCCTTCTGGGCCCCGTGACCGGGTCCAGAAGTTTAGATCCCTTAGTGATGCCAGGATCCGGGTCGGGATCAACCCCGGGCTGACACTCCGCAGAGTCTTCGCTTAGCTGCTAATTAGGCAGCGAGGGCGAAGGCGGAGGAATCGCGCTTGGAATTGGCGATTATTGTTTGCGACATATGGTTTACGAGATCATTGCCGCTTCCTCGACTCGCTTCCCCTGCTTCGACATCCGCTGTCGAAACCGATCATCCCCATGTGTTTTTTTCAAAGGTGGTGCCACACCCCGGGGGGTGCAGTGCCATCGTACGTCAACAGCGCGCGACGGTGCCAGCCTATTCCGGCTCAGGCGCTCCGCTGACGTCGCCGGACCGCCGAGATGGCACGGTTCGTCTCCCGGGTGTCCTGCTTCTCGCGCAGTGTCTGGCGCTTGTCGTACTCCTTCTTGCCCTTCGCGAGCGCGATCTCGACCTTGACCCGGCCGCCCGTGAAGTACAGCGCGAGCGGCACGATCGTGTGGCCCGTCTCCTGCGACTTCGACGCCAGCTTGTCGATCTCGGCCCGGTGCATGAGCAGCTTGCGCTTGCGCTTGGCCGTGTGGTTGGTCCAGGTCCCCTGCACGTACTCCGGGACGTGGATGTTGTGCAGCCACGCCTCGTTGCCGTCGATCTGGACGAAGCCGTCGACCAGAGAGGCCCGGCCCATCCGCAGCGACTTGACCTCGGTGCCCATCAGCACGAGGCCGCACTCGTACGTGTCGAGGATGGTGTAGTCGTGCCGCGCCTTCTTGTTCTGCGCGATCATCTTGCGCCCTGTGTCTTTTTCCTTGGCCATAGTGCGGTCATTTTCGCACTACGACCCACCCCCGATGCCACTCAATACTGTCTCGGCCCGCTGCTGGGCCGCCGCACCGGCCACCAGGTCCGGTGTGATGCCCTGTCCGTCGACGCTTCGGCCGACCGGTGTGCGGTAGTGCCCGACGGTCAGTTCGGCCACCGAACCGCCCGCGAGCCTGCTGGGCATCTGCACGGATCCCTTGCCGAAGGTGCGGGTACCCACGGTGACGGCGCGGCCCCGGTCCTGGAGGGCGCCCGTCAGCAGTTCGGCGGCGCTCATGGTCCCGCCGTCGACGAGGACGACGAGGGGCCGGTCCGTATCGCCGCCCGGCTCGGCGTTCAGGGCGCGCTGCTCGCCGTGCACGTCGTAGGTGGCCACCAGGCCACCGTCCAGGAACGCGGAGGCCGCGGTGACGGCCTCGGTGACCAGGCCGCCCGCGTTGGCACGGAGGTCCAGGAGGATTCCGGCGTCCCGGGGGGCCGCGCGCACGGCGTCCCGGACCTCGGCACCCGACCCCTTGGTGAAGGCGGTGACCTTGATCAGGACGGCGGAGGAGGGAGTGCCGCCCAGCCGCCGGACGGTGACGGCCTCGGTGGAGAGCCTGGCCCGGCGCAGGGTCTCGGTCCAGCCGTGACCCTCGCGCCGGAGCCCCAGGACGACCTCGGTGCCCTCCGTGGCACCCGTACGGTCTCCGCGCAGCAGGGCCACGACCTCGGCGACGGGACGCCCGTCGACCGGGTGACCGTCGACCGTGCGCAGTTGGTCGCCCTTGCGGACGCCCGCCCGGTCCGCGGGCCCACCGGGCTCGACACGGGACACGGAGACGCTCTTGTCGGCCGCACGCCGGGCGGAGAGGCCGACACCGGTGTACGAGCCGTCCAGGGCCTGCTCGAAGTCCGCGTACTCCTGCTCGTCGTAGACCGCGCCCCAGCGGTCCCCACTGCGACTGACGGCCTCCTGGGCCGCGTCCGTCACGGACTTCCCGTCGGCCTCGGCCTCGGCGGCCGCGTCCTCGACCGCTTCACGGTCCCGGGGGTCCACGGCGGAGGCGACGGAGCGCGTCTGTATGTCCGGGTTCTTCCCCGGCTCGGCCTCTCGCGGCAGCGACCCGGTGGCGGCGGCGGTGGCGAGCACACACCCGAAGATCAATGTCAGGGCCGCCCCGCGGCAGAGACCGCGGGGCCGGAGACGGTACGAAGGGCCCGGCATGGCGTCGAGTCTAGGACAAGGCCCCGGCGCCGCACCGGCGGTTGGCCGCGCGGCGCCAGGGCGCATCTCACACCTTGAGGTACTTGCGGAGTGCGAAGAGCGCGGCCACGGCCGGCATCAGCAGCCCGATCGCGAGGACCAGCGGCAGCTTGGTGAGGACCGCGTCCCAGCCGATGAACTCGATCAGGTTCAGCTTGTCCTGGAGGGCGAGTCCGCCGTCGATCAGGAAGTACCGGCCCCCTATCAGCATGGCGCAGGCGAGCAGGCCACCGATCAGGCCGGCGAAGGCCGCCTCCATGATGAACGGCATCTGGATGTAGAAGCCGGAGGCACCGACGAGCCGCATGATGCCCGTCTCCCGTCTGCGGCTGAACGCCGAGACTCGGACGGTGTTGACGATCAGCATCAGCGCGATGACCAGCATCAGCGCCATGACGAAGAGCGCCACCGTGTTCATGCCGTTCATCAGCTCGAAGAGGTTGTCCAGGATGGATCTCTGGTCCTGGACGGACTGCACCCCGTCACGCCCCGCGAATGCCGTGGCGACGACCTTGTACTTCTGCGGGTCGTCGAGCTTGACGCGGAACGACTCCTGCATCTGGTCCGGCGTGATGTTGCCGGCCATCGGAGTGTCGCCGAACTGCTCCTGGTAGTGCTTGTACGCCTGGTCGACCGTCTCGAAGCTGACCTTCTCGACAGCCTCCATCTTCTCGAGATCGGCCCTGATCTCCTTCTTCTGCTCAGTGGTGACCGCACCCTTGGCGCACTTGGGCACGTCCTTGGCGTCACTCTTGTTGCAGAGGAAGATCGAGACGTTGACCTTGTCGTACCAGTAGGTCTTCATCGAGCTGACCTGGTCGCGAATCAGCAGCGCGCCACCGAACAGGGCGAGCGAGAGGGCGACGGAGACCACCACGGCGAAGGTCATCGTGAGGTTGCGACGAAGACCGACGCCGATCTCCGACAGGACGAACTGGGCGCGCATGGCGTCCTTTCAGTACTCGATGCTCGTGCGGGTGCTCAGTGCTGGTAGCCGTAGACGCCGCGCGCCTGGTCACGTACGAGACGGCCCTGCTCGAGCTCGATGACGCGTTTGCGCATCTGGTCGACGATGTTCTGGTCGTGGGTCGCCATGATCACGGTGGTGCCGGTCCGGTTGATCCGGTCCAGCAGCTTCATGATGCCCACGGAGGTCTGCGGGTCGAGGTTGCCGGTCGGCTCGTCCGCGATCAGCAGCATGGGGCGGTTCACGAACGCCCGCGCGATCGCCACGCGCTGCTGCTCACCACCGGAGAGCTCACCGGGCATCCGGTCCTCCTTGCCGCCGAGACCGACGAGGTCGAGAACCTGGGGCACCGCCTTGCGGATCTCGCCGCGCGGCTTGCCGATGACCTCCTGCGCGAAGGCCACGTTCTCGGCGACGGTCTTGTTGGGCAGGAGCCGGAAGTCCTGGAAGACCGTGCCCAGCTGACGGCGCATCTGCGGCACCTTCCAGTTGGACAGCCGCGCGAGGTCCTTGCCGAGCACATGGACCATGCCCTGGCTGGCTCGCTCCTCACGCAGGATCAGCCGCATGAAGGTGGACTTGCCGGAACCGGAGGAGCCCACCAGGAAGACGAACTCGCCCTTCTCGATGTCGAGTGAGACGTCCCGGAGCGCGGGACGGCTCTGCTTCGGGTAGGTCTTGGAGACGTTGTCGAATCGGATCACGAGTGCACCACGGTCGGCCGGGAATAGGTGAGCGTGACCATACGCGAACCGGGCTCTGGCGTGCATGCGGGCTCCGGTAATGAGTGTTTTGTGACGCCTGGAACGGGCAAATCCGACGCCTCTCGGCGCCTGATACGACAGGGTCCGGCGTCACGCGGCCGGGCGGCCCGCGCCGAAATCCGCGCAAGCTGGCACAGTGGTAGGGGGAACAGCCGCGTTTCCCGGAGCGTTGTGCGGAGAGAACGTGTATGCGGCTCCGCCGCGCGGGAGGAGAAAGCGCATGACCTATGACCGACTGGTGTGCGCGAACTGCGCGGCGCCCGTGAACGAGGGGCGCTGCCGCGTCTGCCGGGCCGTGCGCCAGCAGATGGAGGAGCAGGAGCGGGAGCAGGGACCCTTCGCCGGGCTCAGCCCCGCGATGCTGATCGCGCTCATGGTGCTGCTGGTCGCCGCGCTGGCACTGCTCGCGTAGCAGGGCGGCGAGACCGTCGGGCGGGCCTCCGAAAGGCCTGTGACATGCAGAGGGACCCGGTCCGCTTGGGCGGGCCGGGTCCCTCTGTACGTTCGTACCGCTGATCGCCCTTAGGCGGCCGTGCGGCCGTTCACCAGGCGCGGAAGAATCCGGAAGCCGATGCCGCCGGCGATCATCGTCGCGGCGCCGACCAGCAGGAACGTGGTCTCGGCCGCACCGGTCTCGGCGAGCTCGTCCTTGCCCTTGCCCTGCTCGACCGGCTGGTTGCCGACGCTGTCCGTGTCGGTGTTGTCGACACACTCGGCGCCGTCGAGGTCGACGGTGCAGGTGCCCGCGCCGCCGTCGGTGCCGGAACCGGAGGTCCCGGACGTACCGGTGCCGCCGGCCTGCTGGCCCCCGGCGCTGTTGCCGCCGTTGCCACTGTTACCGCCCGTGGCCGCGTCGCCACCACCAGCAGCAGCGGCGTCACCGCCACCCGCCGCAGCGGCAGCGTCGCCACCACCGGCAGCGGCAGCGTCACCGCCACCAGCAGCGGCAGCCGCGTCGCCACCACCGGCAGCGGCAGCCGCGTCGCCACCACCGGCAGCGGCAGCGTCACCGCCACCCGCCGCAGCAGCAGCGTCGCCACCACCCGCGGCAGCAGCGTCACCGCCACCAGCAGCGGCAGCCGCGTCGCCACCACCGGCAGCGGCAGCGTCACCGCCACCCGCCGCAGCAGCAGCGTCGCCACCACCCGCGGCAGCAGCGTCACCGCCACCCGCCGCAGCAGCCGCGTCGCCACCACCAGCGACGTCACCGCCACCGGCAACATCACCACCACCGGCAACATCACCGCCACCGGCCACATCACCGCCACCGGCCGTGCCTTCGCCGTCGAGGCCGAGACCGGCGTCGAGCTCGACACCGCTCTCGTCGGCCTCGGCCTTCACGCTGAGACCGGCGACATCAACACCGATACCGACGGCCTGTGCCGCACCGGCAGCGGTGAGCGAGGCGCCCGCGGCGATTACCGCACCTGCGGCTATCCGCGCGACGCGGACTCGCGTCTTCTTGGTCATCTGCTGCTACCCCCAGTAGCCGAAATCTGAATATGGAGCAGCCATATGCGGGTCCACGGCCCTGCGGGGTTGCGCTCTCGGCAGGGCCACTTCGTGCCGTGACCATCCCGCCCGCCCCCGTTCGCACCCGTGCCCGGACATACGCATGCTGCTCAAGCACCCTGTCCAGACTTGAGGATTACGTCAAGGCCGTTTCGTGTAATGCGCACCAATATGTGGGTTCTTGACAGGCATTCGGAACCACGACTGTGACGCATTCGCCACGCCGTCCCCCCAACTCCCCTTGCCGGAACACGGAAGAGCCCGGGCGGCGGGCGGCCGGCCGGGCTCAACTGCTCAGTGCGTGGGGCTACTTCTCGCTCTGCTTGCGCCAGCGGATACCGGCCTCGATGAAGCCGTCGATCTCGCCGTTGAAGACCGCTTCGGGGTTACCCATCTCGAACTCCGTACGCAGGTCCTTGACCATCTGGTACGGGTGCAGGACGTACGAACGCATCTGGTTGCCCCAGGAGTTTCCGCCGTCACCCTTGAGCGCGTTCATCTTCGCCTGCTCCTCCTGGCGGCGGCGCTCGAGGAGCTTCGCCTGGAGGACGTTCATCGCGGACGCCTTGTTCTGGATCTGCGAGCGCTCGTTCTGGCAGGAGACGACGATGCCGGTCGCCAGGTGGGTCAGGCGCACCGCGGAGTCCGTGGTGTTGACGCCCTGGCCGCCGGGACCCGAGGAGCGGTACACGTCGATGCGCAGCTCGGACTCGTCGATCTCGATGTGGTCGGTCTGCTCGACCACCGGCAGCACCTCGACGCCCGCGAAGGACGTCTGGCGGCGGCCCTGGTTGTCGAAGGGCGAGATCCGGACGAGCCGGTGGGTGCCCTGCTCGACGGAGAGCGTCCCGTACGCGTACGGGACCTCGACGGTGAAGGTGGTCGACTTGATGCCGGCCTCTTCGGCGTACGCCGTCTCGTAGACCTCGGTCTTGTAGCCGTGCCGCTCGGCCCAGCGGATGTACATGCGCTGGAGCTTCTCGGCGAAGTCTGCGGCGTCGACGCCGCCCGCCTCGGCGCGGATGGTCACCAGCGCCTCACGCGAGTCGTACTCGCCGGAGAGAAGGGTGCGGACCTCCATCTCGTCCAGCGCCTTGCGTACGGACTCCAGCTCGGTCTCGGCCTCGGCGAGCGCGTCCGCGTCGCCCTCGTCCTCGGCGAGCTCGAACATGATGCCGAGATCGTCGATACGGCCACGCAGGGCCTCGGTCTTGCGGACCTCGGCCTGGAGATGCGAAAGCTTGCTCGTGATCTTCTGCGCGGCCTCCGGGTCGTCCCAGAGGGACGGCGCCGCAGCCTGCTCCTCGAGCGCGGCGATGTCCGCCCTCAACGTGTCCAGGTCCAGGACGGCCTCGATCGACCCCATGGTGGAGGAGAGGGACTTCAGCTCTTCGGAAATATCGACGACTGCCACGGGTCCAGCGTAACGGCTGGACGAGTGAAGCTGTCCCTCGCCCGGAAGCGCGCCCCGGTTCGTGCCCGTTCCGCTGCGGGGCCAGGTCCTGTCTGGAGTTCCAGCGCGGGAGAGGGAGCGGCGTCCGGTGCCGTCGAATCCAAGGCGGAGGAGGGAGCGATGGCGGAGCCCTCGCGACTGACGACAACGCCGGAGGCGGCGGTGCCGGACGCCGCGACGCCGCGACGCCGCGGGGGAACTCCAGACAGGACCTAGAAGATTGCTGAAAATATTGGGTTCTGGCCCCGCTCCGGGTGGAGTGGGGCCAGTCTTGTGTTCATGCAGGGGGAATGGGCTGGGGAGAGCGTCGGCGAGGACGTGTGGGAGACGTGCCGGGAGTTGATCCCGGCCGGGAGTGTGTTCGCGTTTCTGGCTGAGCATCGCGAGGTCATCTTCCCCGGTGCCATGTTCACGGACATGTATCCCTCGACGAACGGGCGTCCCTCGTTGCCGCCGCAGGTGCTGGCCGCCACGGTGGTGCTCCAGAGCCTGCACGGGCTCTCGGATTTCGAGACGGTGCAGGAGTTGCGCTGCGATCTGCGCTGGAAGGCCGCGTGCGGACTCGGGCTGCATGACACTGCGTTTGATCCGTCATTGTTGACGTATTTCCGTCGTCGACTGCAGCGCTCCGGTGACCCGAACCGGCTGTTCGCGAAGGTCAGGGAGGTCGTCGCGGCCACCGGTGTGCTCAAGGGGAAGCAGCGCCGGGCGCTGGACTCGACGGTGTTGGACGACGCGGTCGCCACCCAGGACACGGTCACTCAGCTGGTCGCCGCGGTCCGCCGGGTGGTCCGCGAGGTCCCGGGCGCCCAGCAGGTCGCCGACCGGTGGTGCACCGCCCACGACTACACCGATCCGGGCAAACCGAAGATCGTCTGGAACGACGAGCAGGCCCGCGCCGATCTGGTCGATGCCCTGGTCACCGACGCACTGAACCTGCTGGGCCGGCTGCCCGAGCAGGAGCTGGGAGAGGCTGCGGCGCACGCGGTCGGCCTTCTCGCGCTGGTCGCCGGGCAGGACGTGGAACCCGTCGACGGCTCCGACGGGCGGGACGGGCGGTGGCGCATCGCCCGTCGCACGGTCTACGACCGCACCGTTTCCACGGTCGATTCCGAGGCCCGGCACATCCACAAGAACCGCTCCCGCCACCAGGAGGGTTTCCGTGCCCATGTGGCGTTCGAGCCCGAGGAAGGGCTGTTCACCGAGGTCGCGCTGACCGCCGGCAGCGGAGCCCACAACCACGAGGCAGCCGTCGCCCGGGATCTCCTCGCCGACGAGGAATCCCCGGTCACAGTCCTGGGCGATGCCGCTTACGGCACCGGCGAGTTACGCGAGCACCTGCAAGAGCAGGGACACCACCTGGTCCTCAAGCCACCACCGCTGCGGCCGGCCGTCCCCGGCGGTTTCACCGCCGACGACTTCGACGTCGACACCACGAACGGGCAGGTCACCTGCCCGGCCGGACACACCGTTCCCCTTGGCCAGGTCCGCCGGGGCGGCGAACGCCAGGCCCAGTTCAAGAAACTGTGCACCGGCTGTCCGCTGCGGGAACACTGCACGAAGTCCAAGACCGGCCGGGTCTTCACCGTCCACGCCAAGTACGACCTGCTCAAGGCCGCCCGTGACGAGGCTGCCACCAGCCCCGGCTGGCAAGCCGAGTACCGGCGTTGGCGGCCACCGGTCGAACGGGCCATCGCCTGGCTCGTCGCACGGGGCAACCGCAGAGTGCCCTACCGCGGCGTCCTGAAGAACGACACCTGGCTCCACCACCGCGCAGCAGCCCTCAACCTCCGCCGACTGATCCACCTCGGACTCACCCGAACCGGCGACACCTGGGCCCTCACCCCGCCCACCGCATAGCGAAAGGGCCGCCCGGCCCACGGCCGGACAGCCCCCACACAAGATCTTCAGCAGCTTTCTAGGGCGATGCGGGCGCCGAGTTCCTGGTGTCCTGGGGGGTGGCGCCCGCGTCGTCGCCCCCGGCGGCCAGCCAGCTGCCGACGCCGACGGCCGCGCCGAGGACGACCGCTGCCACACCCAGCGTGATACGTCGCTTACGGACAGCGGCGGACTTGTTGCGGGCCGAGCCGGGGCGCGGGCGGCCGGGAGCGCGCGGGGCCCGTGCCGTGCCGAGCGGGCCTCCGGCCAGTTCGTCGGGGGCCGGGACGCGCATGCTCGTGTGGGTGTCGCGGTTGGAGTCCGGGGAGGAGCCGGGCACGAGGGGGACGGCGCCGCGGCGGCGTGGCTCCTCGGCGGCCGGGGTGTACTGCTGCTCGTCGTAGGTCTGCGGTTCCGGTTCGGTGTCCGGCTCGTCCACGTCCAGCGGCGGGATGCCGCTCAGCAGCGGGAGCAGCTCGCGCAGCCTGACCGCGAGCTCGGAGGCGCGCAGCCGGGAGGCCGGCGCCTTGGCCAGGCACTGGACCAGGAGCTGCCAGAGCTCCTCCGGTATGCCCGGGAGGGGGACGACCGTCTCGGTGACGTGGCGGCGCAGGACGGCGCCGGGGTGGCCGCCACCGAAGGGCGTGAATCCCGCGAGGAGCTCGTACAGCACCGTAGCGAGGGCGTAGATGTCGACGGCGGCGCGCGGCGGGAGGCCCTCGACGATCTCGGGAGCCAGATAGTCCGGCGTGCCGATGATCTTGGTGGCCTTGGTGCGGCGCGGGGTGTCGATCAGCTTGGCGACGCCGAAGTCGGTGAGCAGGGCCGGGTGCGAGCCGCCGGGGCCGAGCGGGCCCTCCATGTCGAGGAGGATGTTCTCGGGCTTGACGTCGCGGTGGACCACCCCGGCCGAGTGCGCTGCGGCCAGGCCGTCGGCGATGTCCGCGATGATCGAGGCCGCCGCCTCGGGGGCGAGCCTGCGTTCGCGGTCGAGACGGGTGCGCAGATCCGTGCCGCGTACGAGGTCCATGACGAGCGCCAGGTCGGTGCCGTCCACCACGAGGTCGCGGACGGCGACGACGTGCGGATGGTCGAGCCCGAGCAGGGCGGTGCGCTCCTGGACGAAGCGGCCCACGAGCTCCTGGTCGGACGCGAGGTCCTCCCGCAGCAGCTTGATGGCGACGGGGCCTTCCGGCCCCTCGCCGAGCCACACCGTGCCGGCGCTGCCGCGCCCCAGAATCTGGTGGGCGGTGTACCGGCTGCCGATATTCCGTGCCAAGACTGCTCCCTCAGCGGCTGGCGTTGGACCCCCGATCGACAAAGTTACGCGGCGATCGGGGTACTGCGTGCCCTGGATGGCGCCAACCTCCACTTCTACGGGCGAAATTGCCCCGTAGAAGTCGACATAGCTACAGAATCGCTGCTCTCCGGCGTCAGTTGCCGACGTTCTCGCCGCTGTCGGCTGCATTGCCGAGCTCCGAGACCCAGTCCGTCACGGTGGAGATCGCGTCGCCGATCGCCTCCCAGTAGCCCTTGCCCTGCGCCACCCAGTCCTGGAGCGGCGTGAGTTCCCAGATCAGCCAGCTCGCGACGATGAGCAGCACCACGGTGAACAGGCAGCCCTTCAGACAGCCGAGCCCCGGGATGCGCATCGGGTTGGAACTGCGCTGCCTCGGCTGCCTCGGCTGGCGCGGAGCCGGCGGCTGGGGCTGCTGAGGCTGTTGCGGCGGCGCGTACTGCTGGCGCTGCTGAGGCTGGTGCTGCTGCGGGGGCTGCTGGTAGCGCTGGGGCTGCTGCGGCGGGTACTGCTGGTGCTGCGGGGGCTGCTGACGTTGCTGGCGCTGGGGCTGCCGCTGCTGCTGCTGCTGCGGCGGCTGCTGCTGGCGCTGGGGCCGACGGCGCAACGGGTCGTCGTTCGGGTCGAGGTACTGGATCTGCGTCTGCTCGTTGCGGTCGCGCGCCGCCTGAAGCTGCGACTGCCACGGGTGCGGGCCGTCGGGCTCCGGAGGCCCGTCGGGGCGCGGCGGGACGGGCGGCATGACGGACGTCGGGTCGGCGCCGCCCGCTCCCTGGCCGTGTCCCTGGCCGTGTCCCTGGTTCGGTCCGGGGCTCTGCCGCATGACGCTGGTGGCGGCCGCAGGGTCGTAAGCGTTCGGGTCGTACGAGCCCGCGTTGCTCGGCAGCACCTGGGTGGGGTCGGCCGCACCCAGGGTCTCCGGCACCGCTGCGGGGGCCGGGTCGGGGGCGAGCAGGGCCCCCACACCGTCGGCCGCCGCGATCTGGGCGGAGTTGGCGTGTACGCCGATGCCGGCGGCGACGGCACGCAGTCCCCGGGCCAGGTTCTCGGCGCTGGGCCGCTGGTCGGGGTCCTTGCGCAGGCAGCGCTCCATGACCGTCCACAGCGGTGCGGGAACCGTGGTGGGGCGGCGCGGTTCCTCGCTGAGGTGCCGGTGGAGGACTTCGAGCGCGGTGCCGCCGGCGAACGGCGGACGGCCGGTGACCAGCTCGTACAGCAGGATGCCCGCGCCGTAGATGTCGACGGCTGAGGTCTGCGGGCGGCCCTCGGCGGACTCCGGTGCCACATAGGCCGGCGTCCCGACGAACTCGTGGGTCCGGGTCAGGCCCGGGGAGTCGGCGAGCCGCGCGATGCCGAAGTCGGTGAGCATCGGGTGCATCCGGCCGTCGCGCTCGTCGAGCAGCACGTTGGCGGGCTTGAGGTCGCGGTGCACGACGCCGTCGGCGTGACTGGCGGCGAGCGCGTCGGCGATCTGGGCGGTGAGGAGCGAGGCGGCGACCGGGGTGAGCGGGCCGTTCTCGCGGAGGTAACGGTGCAGGTCCGGGCCGTCGATCAGGTCCATGACGAGGGCGAGGAGATCCCCCTCGACGACCAGGTCCCGGGTGCGCACGATGTTCTCGTGGGTGAGCCGCAGCAGCACGGAGCGCTCGCGCAGGAACCGCATCACGACGTCCGCGTCGTTGGCCAGCTCCTCCTTGAGGACCTTGATCGCGACGGTTTCGCCGGGCTGGCCCGCGACGGCCGCCTCGGCGCCCGCGGTCTCCCGCTGGCGGGCTCGCCAGACGGTGCCGGTGGCGCCGCGTCCGAGCGGCTCCTCCAGGAGGTACTTGCTGCCTACAGGCCGCACGTCATGCGCTCCCTGCTGATCGTGGTGCTTGCCGTCCGCCGGGCCTGCCCGGATGTGCGGCCCACTCTAATGCCGCCGAACGGGCCGTCGGCCGGTCGTCTTGCGGTCGTGTTCCTGCCGTGTCCTGTGTGTCCTGGAGTGTGTGGGGGTGAAGACGCGAACCACACGCGAATGGTTGTCGAACAGACGTACAGAACGGCTTGCCGCAGTGCCGCAACTGCCCCTCGGGGACGCAGGGCCAGGCCCAAGCAGGCACTTTTGGGTCCACAGCCGACCATTCAAGATCACTTAGTGATGACCCCCGGGCGTGTTGTCAGTGGCAGGTGCGAGGATGCCTCCAGCACGGAACTGTGGGGTCGGGAGCCCCGCGGTACGTGACGACCTGTACCGGACGACGCGTCCGTGCCGGGTGGGGGGAATCACAGGCCGTCTCCCCCTGCCGGGCGCCCGCGCAGAAGGGACCGCTGACGGCGATGCAGATCCGGCTGACCGTCCTCGCGCCGCGCAGCGGCCAGAACCCGACCCCGGCGCGCGCCTGCGATGTGCTGGTCACCGCACCCGCAGGCACCGCTCTCGCCGCCGTCGCCTCCGGGCTGGCCTCGGCCGTCTCCGGGCCCGACAGCTCCATGGGCGGCGGCGCGGTGGTGCTGTTCGCCGGGCGCGAGCGGCTCGACGCGCAGCGCATCGCGCTGGGTGAGCCCCCACTGGTGGACGGCGCGGTGCTGTCGCTCCAGGTACCCGGTGAGGACGAGGCGGCGGACGACGCCGTTCCCGCGCATCTGCATGTGATCGCCGGACCCGACGCGGGCGGGGTGCATCTGCTGCACGGCGGGCAGATCCGGATCGGCCGCTCGGCCGACGCGGACGTCCCGCTCGACGACCCGGACGTTTCCCGCCTGCACTGCGCGGTCACGGTCTCCGAGGACGGCCGCGTCTCGGTGACCGATCTGGGCTCGACCAACGGCACCTCCCTGGACGGTACGGAGGTCCACGACCGGCCGGTCCGGCTGACCCCGGGCGCGCTGCTGCGGCTCGGCGAATCGACGCTCCGGCTCACCTCGGGCACCCGTGGGCCCACACTGCCGACAGCCCCGGACGGCGAGGGCCACCTGCGGGTGAACCGGGCATCGGTCACCCACGCCCAGGAACGGACGGCGCACGGGGAAGCGGAGTACGAGGGGCACGGGTACGGGGACGGGGACGGTTCGGCGCACACGTACGGCGGGGCTTCCCCCCGGGGCGGCCCGGGACCGGCGGGACACGACGACGTGCAGGACGACGACCGCTACAGCCCCGCCGTCACCCATGGGCACGGCACCCGCCACCTCGCGGACGAGCCGCCCAGGCGCGGCGGCATAGGCGCGTGGGCCAGGCGGCTGGCAGGCGGCAGGGGCGAGGCCGCCCACGACACGACGGAGCGGACGGACAACGCCCGCGCCGCCGCTTCCCCCTTCTCCCCGTCCTCCTCTCCCTCCTCGCCGCCTGTGCGCTCCACCGCCCCGGCGGGCACCTGGCCCGACCCTGCGGCGGTACTGCTGACCGCTCTTGGTCCTGGCCCGCGCCTGTGGGAGCGCGACACCGCGCATCCCGAGGCGCTCGTCGTACGGCTGGGCACGACCGACCGGGCCGACCTGCCCGCCGTTCCGGTGACCGTGTGCCTCCGGGAAGCCGGTTCGCTCGGCCTCGCGGGTCCGAGGTCCCGGCTGGCCGGACTGGCCCGGTCGACGGTGGCGCAGCTCGCCGCGCTGCACTCCCCGTTCGACCTGGAGATCGTGCTGATCAGCACGGACCGGGCACGCGGTGCGGACGAGCGGCGCCGGGAGTGGGCGTGGCTCGGGTGGCTGCCGCACCTGCGGCCGATGCACGGACAGGACTGCAGACTGCTTCTCGCGTACGACCGGGAGCAGGCCACGGCCCGCACCGGGGAGCTGGTGCGCCGGCTGGACGAGGGGCCGCTCGGTCCCGGCTGGGCGAGCGTCGACCGGTCGGCGGTCACGGAGGCCGCCCGGCTGCACACGGGTCCGTACACCGTGGTGATCGTCGACGGTGACCCCGGTTCCGCGGCGCTGCGGGAGACCACGGCCAGGCTGGCGGGCTCGGGGGCGGCCGCCGGTATCCATCTGATCTGCCTCGCCGAGACACCGGCCTCCTCACCCACGTCTCCGGTGACGGCGACGTACGACGCCGCGTGCCGGGCCTCGACAGCGTTCCGGGAGTGCGGGGCCGTCGCGATGCTGAGCGGCGATGTGGCGACCGCGCTGCGCCTGCTGCGTACGGCGGGCGGGCAGACGGCGGGCAACGGCACGGTGGCGGCCGTGGACGCGGTGTCGGTGGCCTGGGCCGAGCGGTTCGGACGGGCCCTGGCCCCGCTGCGCGAGGAGGGCTCGGTGGCCCTGCCGGGCCGCCCGGCGTCCGCGGCGCTCCCGCCGTCCGCCCGGTTGCTGGACGAGCTGGGGCTGGCGAGGGCCACCCCGGCGTCGCTGATGGCACGCTGGGCCTCCACGGCGGAGGAGCAGCCGGGTGCGTCACCGCGCCCCGCGGCCCCGCCAGGCCCCTCGGCGTCGGAACTGGACACCCCGGGTTCGGGCCGCACGGTCAGCACGGCAGCCCGGGTGGGCGCCCAGCGCGCAGCCCCGGAACGGGACAGCTCCGGTTCGGGCCGGACCCCGTACCCGGGCAGCACGGCCCACAGCTCGGGCCGCACGCCGTATCCGCGCACGGACAGCGGCTCGGGCCGTACGCCGTACCCGGGCACCGAGACCCGCGACTCCGAGCACACCCCCTACCCCAGCACTCGCGACTCCGAGCGCACCCCGTACCCGAACACCCGCGACTCCGGCCGTACGCCGTACCCCGGCACCGAGAGCCGGGGGCCGGGCGGGTCGGCGGTGTACGCCGGGCGGCCCGTCGTCGTGCTCGGGGCCGGGCCCCGGGGGGCCCTCAGCGTCGATCTGGCCGACGAAGGACCGCACCTGCTGATCGAGGGCCCCGCAGGGAGCGGGCGCTCCGAGCTGCTGCGGGCCGTCGCCGCCTCACTGGCCGCCGCGGCGCGGCCCGACCGGCTCGGCATCCTGCTCATCGACGGGGCGGGCAACGAGCGCGGTGAGGGGCTCGGCCCCTGCACCGAACTCCCGCACGTCTTCACGCACCTGGTGGCCTCCGATCCCGTGCGGATGCGGGAGTTCGCCCAGTCACTCGGCGGTGAGCTCAAGCGCCGCGCCGAGCTGCTCGGCCCGCTGGACTTCGCCGAGTGGCACGCACGGCACGGGGTGGGGCAGCGGATCGTGGGCCAGCGCCCGCCGAGCGCCGGCGAGCAGCGGGGCGACCTGGACTCACCGGCCACCGGAACCCTGCGGCTGAGGCCTTCCGCGCGGACCACCGACCCCGGCCCCTCGCCGCTGCCCCGGCTCGTCGTCCTGGCCGACGACTTCGACGCCCTGGTCGCCCCCGCGCTCGGCAGCCCCGGCCGCCCGGCCGCCGGCTCCGTCGTCCGCGCGCTGGAGGCGGTCGCCAGGGACGGCGGACGGCTCGGCGTCCACCTGGTCGCCACCTCCGCACGCCCGGACCGTACGGAGGACACCGAGCTGGCCCGCGGGGCGCGGCTGCGGATCATCCTCGACGCACCGGCCGTGCCGCCCTCCCCGGACGAACCTGCCCCGGGCCGGGGCAGGCTGGGGCATCCGGACGGCCGGGTCACCCCGTTCCAGGGAGGCCGGGTCACCGGCCGCATTCCCCGTACGGCGACCCTGCGCCCCACCGTCGTCCCCCTGGAGTGGGAGCGGATGGGCGATCCGCCCACCCGGCGTCCCGTGCGGGAACTGGGCAACGGACCGACGGACCTGGCGCTGCTGGCCAGCGCCCTGGAGCGAGCGGCCCGCTCGGTGAACGCGGAACGACTGCCCCCGCTCCTCCCCTTCCCCTCCTGACTCCACGGCCTCGATCAGGCCGCCTGCTTACTGACCGCACGTCACGAGCCCACAACGATCCCCTGGTTGGGGCTGATCACGGTATTGCGGCGCCCGCGCCCCGGGCGTAGGACTGTGCGCACGAACGACGTGTACGCAATGAAGACACGCCATGCGCACGGGGGACCCCGCGGGATTCGAGCGGGGGCTCCTCGCACATGCGCGCAGGAGAGACGGGGCAGGGATGCGCACAACCCTTCGTATGCGTAGGGCCGCACTGGTGTGCACCGCGGTCGGGGCACTGGCCCTCAGCGGCTGCGGTGGCGACAGCGACGGCAAGGACAAGCCGGGCAAGGGCTCCGCCAAGGACAGCCAGAGCCCGTCGAGTGTCGTGTTGCCGAAACTGGACGGCGAGAAGGTCTCGGTCGCGGCGGTGTGGACCGGACCCGAGCAGGCCAACTTCACCAAGGTGCTGGAGGAGTTCGAGAAGCGCACGGGAGCGACGGTCACCTTCGTCCCGGCCCAGGACCCGATCGTCAACTTCCTCGGTACGAAGGTGGCGGGAGGCCAGCCGCCGGACGTCGCGATGATTCCCCAGGTCGGGGCGATCCAGCAGGCCGTGGCGAAGAAGTGGGCCAAGCCGGTGGGGGCCGAGGCGAAGGCCCAGCTGAGCAAGAACTACGCACAGGTCTGGCAGGACCTCGGAGCGGTGGACGGCACCCAGTACGGGGTGTACTTCAAGGCCGCGAACAAGTCGCTGATCTGGTACAACGCCCAGGCGTTCGAGAACGCGGGCGCGAGCGAGCCGAAGACCTGGAAGGACTTCCTGGCCACGGCCGAGACGATCTCCGCCTCCGGTGTCACCCCGGTCTCGGTCGCCGGCGCGGACGGCTGGACCCTCACCGACTGGTTCGAGAACATCTACCTCTCCCAGGCCGGACCCGAGAAGTACGACCAGCTGGCACAGCACGAGATCAAGTGGACGGACCCGTCCGTGAAGGACGCGCTCACCACCCTCGCCCAGCTTTTCGGCAAGCCGAGCCTGATCGCGGGCGGCGCGGACGGCGCCCTCCAGACCGAGTTCCCGGCGTCCGTCACGCAGACGTTCACCGGCGGTGACCAGCCCAAGGGCGCCATGGTCTTCGAGGGCGACTTCGTCTCCATCAACATCGCGCAGACGAAGGCCGAGATCGGGACGGACGCCAAGGTGTTCCCCTTCCCCGCGGTCGGCGCCGAGTCCCCCGTGGTGACGGGCGGCGACGCGGCGGTGGCGCTGAAGGACAGCAAGGGCGCGCAGGCGCTGCTGACCTGGCTCGCCTCCACCGACGCGGCGAAGATCTGGGCCGAGGCGGGCGGATTCATCTCGCCGAACAAGGGCCTGGACGCGGCCGCGTATCCGAACGACGTACAGCGCACGATGGCCGAGGCGCTGGTCGCGGCCGGGGACGACGTCCGGTTCGACATGTCGGACCAGGCGCCGCAGTCGTTCGGCGGCACTCCTGGGAAGGGCGAGTGGAAGACACTCCAGGACTTCCTGAAGAACCCGAAGGACATCGCGGGGACCCAAGCGACGCTGGAGTCCGACGCGGCCAAGGCGTTCAAGAGCTGACGGGATGAGAGAAGCGGCCAAGGGGGGCACCACCGCGGTGGTGCCCCCCGCCGACCAGCGTCCACCCCGTCGCCCGGCCAGGAGTGTGACCGGTACCAGGAAGCTCGTCGCGGCGGTGTTCCTGCTGCCCGCGCTGGTCCTCCTCGGCGCCCTCGTGGTCTACCCGATCATCTACTCCGTCTACCGGTCCTTCTTCGACCAGGCGGGTACGGGCTTCGCCGGGATCGACAACTACAAGGCCCTGTTCAGCGACGCCACCATCCGTACCGCGGTCAAGAACAACGCGGTCTGGGTCGTGCTCGCGCCGACGGTCTCCACCGCGCTCGGCCTGATCTTCGCGGTGCTGACCGAACGCATCCGCTGGGGCACGGCGTTCAAGCTGATCGTCTTCATGCCGATGGCGATCTCGATGCTCGCCGCGGGCATCATCTTCCGGCTGGTGTACGACCAGGCCCCGGAGCGCGGGGTCGCCAACGCCGTATGGGTGGGGGTGCACGACACGTTCGCCGAGTCGTCGGGCTTCCCCAAGGCGCATCCGCTGCCCGCGCATCCGCTGAAGGCGGGCGGTGGCGGTTCGTTCGTGACGAAGCAGCCGGTCAGGGCCGGTGAGCCGGTCCTGATCCCGCTCGTCGGCGTGGCCCCGGCGAAGATGCCGGGTGACGCCGCACCGGCGAAGGCGGCCGGCGGCGGGGACGGGAAGATCTCCGGCACCGCCTGGCTGGACTTCACCAAGGGCGGCGGCGGCACACCCAATGTCGTCGATCCCAAGGAGCTCGGCCTCAAGGGCATCAAGGTCGAGGCGGTCAGGGACGGCAAGGTCATCGCGTCGGCGACAGCGGGCGCGGACGGCACGTTCACCCTGCCCGCCTCGGCGGACGGCGCCCAGGTCCGGCTGCCGGCGTCCAACTTCGCGGAGCCGTACAACGGCGTCGACTGGCTCGGTCCGTCCCTGGTGACGCCCGGGATCATCGGCAGCTACATCTGGATGTGGGCGGGCTTCGCGATGGTGCTGATCGCGGCGGGCCTGGCCGGTCTGCCGCGTGAACTGCTGGAGGCGGCCCGGGTGGACGGTGCCAGTGAGTGGCAGGTGTTCCGCCGGATCACGGTGCCGCTGCTCGCCCCGGTCCTCGCGGTCGTTCTGGTCACCCTGATGATCAACGTCCTGAAGATCTTCGACCTGGTGTTCATCATCGCGCCGGGGTCCTCGCAGGACGACGCGAACGTACTGGCGCTCCAGCTGTACCGGTCCTCGTTCGGCACGGACGCCGACCTGGGGATCGGCAGCGCCATCGCCGTACTCCTGCTGTTGCTGGTGATCCCGGTGATGCTGTTCAACATCCGCCGGATACGCAAGGAGGGGCGCCGGTGACCACAGTGCCGACGGTGAAGGCCAAGCAGTCCCTCGGTGCGCGGCTCGCCGCCCGGGCGGGCGGCGGGGTGATGCGGGTCTTCCTGATCCTGGTGGCCCTGTTCTGGCTGATGCCGACGATCGGGCTGCTGCTCTCCTCGCTGCGGGACGCCGACGACATCGCGGCGACCGGCTGGTGGAAGATCTTCACGGCCCCCTCCGAGCTGACGTTCTCCAACTACCAGCGCCTGCTGGACAACTCGGTGATCACCGACTCCCTGTTCAGCACGGTGATGATCACCGTGCCGACCACGTTCCTGGTCGTGGTGATCGGCTCGCTCGCCGGATACGCCTTCGCCTGGATGGAGTTCCCCGGTCGCGACTGGTGGTTCCTGATCGTCGTCGGGCTGCTGGTCGTGCCGGTCCAGGTCGCCCTGATCCCGGTCTCCGAACTCTTCGGGGTCATCGGCCTCTTCGAGACGACCTTCGGCGTGATCATGTTCCACACGGCCTTCGGGCTGCCGTTCGCGATCTTCCTGCTGCGCAACTTCTTCGCGGAGATCCCCCGCGAACTCCTGGAGGCCGCCCGGCTCGACGGGGCGGGTGAGATCAGGCTCTTCACCCGGGTGGTGATGCCCCTGGGCGGACCCGCGATCGCCTCGCTCGGCATCTTCCAGTTCCTCTGGGTGTGGAACGACATGCTCGTGGCGCTGATCTTCGCCGACTCCGAGTCCCCGCCGATCACCGTGGCGCTCCAGCAGCAGGTGCGCCAGTTCGGCAACAACATCGATGTGCTCGCGCCCGGAGCGTTCGTCTCGATGGTGATTCCGCTGGCCGTCTTCTTCGCGTTCCAGCGGCAGTTCGTGTCCGGGGTGATGGCGGGCGCCGTCAAGTAGGCACGGCACCGCGCCCGGCCGGCGCGTCAACACGGAGCGGCCCCGTTACCCGTAACCGGGCCGCTCCACCCCCGATGTCCCCCGAATGCCACGTCTGGCGTAACCATGTCACTCCTTCGGCCGTTTGCGGGCCACCTGCCGCCCGCGACCGACCCATGGATGTGTTGTGCCCCGGTTCAGTGTCATCGTGCCCGCGTACCGGGTCCAGGCGTATCTGCACGAGTGCCTGGACTCGGTGTCGGGCCAGTCCTTCAAGGACTTCGAAATCATCGTGGTCGACGACGGCTCACCGGACGCCTGCGGCGCCATCGCCGACGAGTACGCCGGCCGCGACCACCGGTTCAGCGTGGTCCACCTGCCGGAGAACACCGGCCTCGGCCCCGCGCGCAACGCCGGGATCGCCGAGGCGAGCGGGGACTACCTGATCTTCCTCGACGGCGACGACACGCTCCTGCCGGACGCGCTGCGGACCATCGCCGACCGGATCGCGGCGACCGGCTGCCCGGACGTCCTCGTCTACGACTACACCCGGGTGTACTGGTCGGGCCGGACCGTCCGCAACCAGCTCGCCCAGCACCTCACCGAGACCGGTCCCCCCTCCTTCCGGCTCGCGGACCGCCCCGAGCTGCTCAAGGTCCTGATGGTCGTCTGGAACAAGGCGTACCGCCGCGAGTTCGTGGAGGCCGAGGGCTTCACCTTCCCGCCGGGCTACTACGAGGACACGCCCTGGACCTATCCGGTGCTCATGGCCGCCGGATCGATCGCGGTCCTCGACGCCGTCTGCGTCGGCTACCGTCAGCGGCGCCGCGGCAACATCCTCTCCACCACCAGCCGCCGTCACTTCGACGTCTTCGACCAGTACGACCGGGTCTTCGCGTTCATCGACGAGCGGCCCGGTCTCGCCGTCTGGCGGCCGGTGATGTTCCGGCGGATGCTCGACCACTTCTCCACGCTGTTCACCTCGCACGGCCGGCTGCCGCCGGGCACCCGCGCCGAGTTCTTCCGCCGCGCCCGCGCCCACTGCGTCCGCTACCGCACTCCAGGCGCCCCCGTCCCGCGCCGCGCACGGCTGCGCCACGGGCTGTTCCGGTTGGGCGCCCACCGTACGTACCGGCTGTTGTGGGCCGCGCAGCAACTGGGCGGCGTGCTGCGGCTCCGCACCGCGTCACTGCGTCACGCGGTGCGCGGTGCCCTCCTCCAGCTGCACTACCGCGTCCAGCTGCGGCTGCCCGTCCGCCCCCACGACGCGGTGTTCGCCGCGTACTGGAACCGCGGTTACGCCTGCAATCCGGCGGCGATCGAGGCGAAGGCCCGCGAGCTGGTCCCGGGGCTGCGGACCTCCTGGATCTGCCGCCCCGAGCACGCGCACACCGTGCCCACCGCGACCCGCCGGCTGCACCCGGGAACGTTCCGCTACTGGACCGCGCTGGCCCGCTCCAAGTACCTCGTGAACAACGTCAACTTCGACCGGCGGCTGGTGAAGCGGCGCGGTCAGGTGCTGTTGCAGACCCATCACGGGACGCCGCTGAAGACCATGGGAACGGACCTGGTGGACCGCCCGGCCGCGGCCGGGTCCACGGACTTCGACCAGCTGCTGCGCAACATCGACAAGTGGGACTACTCCCTCTCCGCCAATCTGCACTCCACGCTCGTCTGGGAGCGGACCTACCCGTCCGCCTACACGACGCTGGAGTACGGCTATCCGCGCAACGACGTCTTCCACCGCACCGACCCGCGGGAGGTGGCACGGGTGCGCGAGACGCTGTCCGTCCCGGAGGACTGCACCGCCATCCTGTACGCGCCGACGCACCGCGACTACCGGCGCTCCCAGCGCCAGGGCCTGGACCTGGAACGGCTCCTGCAGGTGCTCGGCCCGCGCTTCGTCGTCCTGGCCCGCTCCCACTACCTGTACAGCGCCCCGAAGGCCCCGGCCGGCCGGTCCCCGCATCCCTGGATCATCGACGTCAGCGACCACCCGTCGCTGGAGGCGCTCTGCCTGGCCTCGGACGCCCTGATCACGGACTACTCGTCGCTGATGTTCGACTACGCCAATCTGGACCGCCCGCTCGTCATCCACCTCGACGACAGCCAGGCCTACGAGGCGGCCAGGGGCACGTACTTCGATCTGCAGACGTTTCCGCCGGGAGTCGTCGCGCGCAGCCAGGACGAACTGTTCGACATCTTCACCACCGACCACTGGCGGGGCTCCCGGTCCGCACAGCTGCGGGCCGCGTTCCGGGCCCGGTTCTGTCCGTACGACGACGGGTACGCCGCGGAGCGGGTGGTGCGCCGGGTCTTCCTGGGCGAGACGGCGGGGCTGCCCGTGCCCGTACCGCTCAAGGAGCGTCGTCCGGTGGGCACGCTGCCCCGGCAGTCGGCGGTGCGGGCGCCGTCGGACCCGTCCAGGGCGGCGACAGCGAGCCCGGTGGGGGACTGAGGCCCGCGCAGGACGGCGGTGCCGGGCCGGTGGACGGTCCCGGCCCGGCGCCTCCCCCCGCCCTCGCTCACCGCTCCAGGAAGGCGAACAGCTCTTCCCAGCGGCAGACGGTCTCCGCCTCGGAGAACCGCTGCACATTCGTCCGTGCCCGCTCCCCCATCGCGTCCCGCATCCGGGGGTTGCCGGTCAGCCGAAGCAGCCGGTCGGCCAGGGCGGCGATGTCCCCGGCCGGGGCGAGCAGCCCGTCCTCGCCGTCACGCACGATCTCCCGTACGCCCGGCGCGCAGTCGAAGGCGGCGCACGGTACTCCGCTCGCCATCGCCTCCATCAGCGCCAGCGGGAACCCTTCGCCGCGCGAGGACTGGACGAAGACCGAGGCGTCCGCGAGGGCTCCGGGCACATCGTCGGTCCGCCCCTTCCACTCGACGGAACCGTCCAGGCCCAGCTCGGTGCACAGGGCCTTCAGTTCCGCCTCGTCCTCGCCCGCCCCGTACACACCCAGCCGCCAGTCCGGCCGCTGCGGGGCCACCAGCGCCCAGGTGTCCAGCAGCATGTCGATGCCCTTCTGGTCGCTGAGCCTGCCGATGCTCGCCACGCTCTTCGCGGTGCGCGGGGAGGGCACGTCGGGCAGTCCGGCCAGGGCGTTCGGCATGAAGCCGACGTTGTTCATGCCGTCGCCGGCCCAGATGTCGGCGTCCTCCTCGGTGAGGACGAGCCAGCGGTCCAGGGTGCTGTAGTGGTTCTTGATCCAGCGGTAGCGGTGGCTCGCCCGCGAGTAGTCGTACGACTCGTGGCTCATTCCGATGACGCGGTGGCCGCAGGTGTCGGCCTCCCCGACCCACTCCATGGCCCACACCTGCGTGACGAGGACGATCGCGCCGGGCCCCGCCGTGCGGAAGATCCCGGAGAGCCGCCGGACCGCGCGCCGCTTCTCCTCCGCCCGGGCGGCCTCCCGTCGGCGCGCCGGGATGCGCAGACGGTCCCGCAGCCTCTTCGGTGCCCAGGGGGTCGGCGGGTGCGTCGGGTAGAGGGCGGTGACCGGGTAGCCGGGGGTGTCGGGGAGCGCCATCTTCAGCTCGGAGGCGTGGATGCCGATCACCCGCACCCGGTGGCCGCGCTCCTGGAGGAGCCGGGCCGTCCGGTGCGTCCAGCCGGTGACTCCGCCGAGTTCGTCGGTGCTGTTGGAGACGATGAACACGTCACGGCTGCGGCTCATCGGCCGGCCCCCCTGGAGGTGCGTGAGAGGTGGCGGGCGAAGACGGTGCCGACGACGGTACGGGCCGCGTCGCCCTTGTCGTAGCTGCCGAACTCCTCGGCGAACGCGGCGCGCGCCTCCTCGGACGCGGTGCCGGTTGCTTTCAGCCGGCCCATCACCGCGAACAGTTCGTCCTCCGTCTCCACGACCGGCCCCGGTGCCTTCTCCCGCAGGTCGAAGTAGCTGCCCCGGGCGGCGGCGTAGGCGTCGAGGTCGGGGGCGAACAGGACGACGGGCCGGTCCAGGAGCACGTAGTCGAACATGATCGACGAGTAGTCGGTGATCAACGCGTCGGCCAGCGTGAGCAGTTCGGTGACGTCGTGGTGCGCCGACACGTCCACCACCGTCCCGGGCGGGCACACGGGCAGCCGTGCGGCCTCCAGGTAGTGGGCCCGCACGAGCAGCGTGTACTGATCGCCGAAGCGTTCCGCGAAGCGGGCCACGTCCAGCGGGAGCCGCCGCCGCTTGCGCTTCCCGGGGCCGCCGCGGAACGTCGGCGCGTACAGCACGACCTTCTTGTGGTCGGGGATGCCGAGACGGTCGGCGAGCGCGGAACGCGGCAGCCGGCCTTCGGCCTCGTCCCTGGCCCGTGCGGCCAGCAGGGCGTCGTTGCGCGGGTAGCCGGTCGCCAACAGCCGTTCCGGGGGCAGCCGGTAGGCGCGGGCGAGGGTGCGCACGTCGTGCTCGGAGCGGACGAGGAAGTGGTCGAAGCGGTGCACGGCCTCCTGGAGGCGGTGGCGCTGCGGCGCGTTCTGCATCCGCACCCGCGTCTCGTCGAAGCCCATGCGCTTGTACGCCGAGCCGTGCCAGGTCTGGAGGTACGTCGTACCGGGGCGCTTGCGCAGATTCTGCGGGAAGCCCTGGTTGTCGACCCAGTACTCGGCCCGGGCCAGGGCCCACAGATACCGCCACGACCAGCGGCGTACGAGCCGCGCGTCGGCGGGGAAGCCCTTCGGGGAGGTCTCGTACGACCAGACGCAGTGCAGCCGGAGACCCTGTCCGCGCACTTCCTCGTGGATGGCCCGGGGGCTGTCTCCGTAGCACTTGCCCATGTGGCTCTCGAAGACGACGGAACCCCTGCGTACGGGCAGCCGGCAGAGCCAGGTGTTGTAGACGGACGCCTTGAACGCCCGGGAGCGCCACCGGTCGCGCCTCTTGCGCAGAGCCTTCGACAGGAGCTGTGCCTTGCGGGCGGGACGGAAGTGGGTCGCGTAGTGGACCAGGCGGCGCAGGGCGCGGGCGGGCCGGTTGCGGGGGACGAGCCGCAGAGCCAGGTGGTCCTTGAGCGTGACGTAGGGCTCCCAGGTGTCCCCGGCGAGCCGTCCGAGCCGCGGGCGGGCGGTGAATCGGTCCGTCGCCCCGATCAGTCCGTGGGCGGCGTAGAGGTCGCTGACGCACCGGGTGCCGTCGGCCTCGACGAACAGGCGGGCGTCCCACAGCGTGTCGCGGGCCCCGAGGGGGCGCAGGACGCGGGTCAGGTCGGCGTGGGTGCGCCAGCGGATGCCGGTGGCCTCGCGGTGCAGTTCGGCGACCGGGAAGCGGAAGGCGCGGGAGCCGTCCCGTACCCGGAACTCAAGCTCGGCGGTGAGCGGGAGGCCGGGGCCGGGAGCCGCGTGGGCGGGCAGGACCAGGTGCCCTTCGAGAAGGAGGCGGCCGTTCTCCGGGGTGCAGCGGGTGAGCCGGTTCATCAGGCGCAACTCGCCGAACGGGCGGTACTGGTGGCCGAGTCCGGTGACGTCCAGGGCTACGGGTTCCGCGTGGGGCGGCCCCGGGGCGGGCCAGTGGACCCGGCCGTCGTCGCCCGTGACGAGGGGGGCGGCCACCGCACCCGGCCGGTTCAGCGCGTACGCCGCCGCGAGCAGGCCCTCCGCGTCGCCCTGGGCGAGGAGGTGGACGGCGACCCGTTCGAGGGGCGGCAGGGTCTCCCGGACCGGGCCCGGGACGCTGTCGGCCAGGCCCCGGGCGGCAGCGGCGGCGATCCGGTCGCGGTCGTCGGAGGGCAGCCGTGGGAAGGTCCGGACGAGCGGCACCAGCCGGTCGAGGGCGAAGGCTCGTTCCCGCTGCTCGCGCAGTTCGTGCAGCCCTTGCGCGACCAGGGTGCCGCACACACCCCGGTGCGCCTGGATCAGTCCGGCGACGTCCTGCCCGCTCTCCACCCGGCCGGTCACGGTCAGTCTGCGGACGAGCGCGATCCGGCCGACGGCTGCGGCCGCCAGGGGTCCGAACAGGATCTCGCTGCGGGTGAGGTCCTCCGCGTACCGCAGACCGTGCCGCTCGACGGCTTCACGGCGTACACAGAACCCGGTCACCAGCGCGTCCCTGACCGCCAGTTCGGGTGCGTCGCCGAATCGGGTGACGGTCCGGGAGCGGGCGAACAGCTGGTGCTGCCAGGAGGGTTCGCGCTCCTTGGTGCCCTCCCCCGTGAGCCGGCTCCAGCGCCCGGCCACGAGGTCCGCGCCGGTGCGTTCGGCGGCCTCCCAGAGGTTGCGGCAGGCGTGCGGCTGGAGGCGTTCACCCTCGCCGAGCACGAGGACGTGCCGGCCGGTGGCCGCGTCGAGCCCGGTGTTGCGCAGGGCTCCCGTGGTGGCAGCGGCGCCGTCCGCGACGACGAGGCGGACCCGGCCGGGGTGGCCCACGGCGAGTTCCTCAGCCGCCGCCCGGGTGTCAGGGCCGCAGTCGCCCGCGAGGACGACGAGGGCCTCGGTGGCCCGCAGGCTCTGGCCGGTCACCGAGCCGACGGAAGCACGGAGCGCGGCGGCCCCTCCCCCGCCGGTGACGACACAGCTGAAGTCCGGTGTGCTCATGCCTGCTCCCCCTTGAGCATCAGATCGACGACCCGGACCGCCGCGGTGCCGTCGTCGAGATCGCAGAACGACTCACGGAACCGGGCATAGGCGTCGCGGTGCGTCTCGGTGACGGCCGCGAGGTCCCGCAGGGCTTCCACCACGCCCGCCGACGTGGGGATCAGCGGGCCGGGCGCCTGCGCGGCGAAGTCGAAGCAGAAGCCGCGCAGGGTGTCGCGGTAGTGCTCCAGGTCGTACGTGTGGAACAGCATCGGGCGGCCGGTCCCGGCGAAGTCGAACATCAGCGACGAGTAGTCGGTGACCAGCGCGTCGCTGATCAGCAGCAGCTCGGCGACGTCCGGGTGACGCGACACGTCCCGGACGCACGCGCTCTGCGGGATGCTTCCGCCCACCAGGTAGTGGCGGCGCACGAGCAGGACGCTGTCCTCGCCGAGTTCCTTCTCCGCGTGGGCCAGGTCGAGTTGGAGGTCGAGCCCGTAGCGGCCGCCCTGCTTGGGCAGGTCCTCGCGCCAGGTGGGCGCGTAGAGGATCACGCGCTTGTCCTGGGGGATGCCCAGTCTCTCCCGTACGGAGTCGGCGACCTTCTCCCGGTCGGGGGCGTACAGGAGGTCGTTGCGGGGATAGCCGCATTCGATGACAGCGCCGGTGTGGCCGAAGGCCCGTCGCAGGACGGGGGTGGAGAAGGTGTTCGGGGAGACCAGGACGCTCCACTGGGCGGCGCGCCGCGGCATCGACGCCATGTAGGCGGCATCGGCGGTCGGGGTGCCCGCCAGGTCGCGGCCGACGCGTTTGAGCGGGGTACCGTGCCAGGTCTGGACGACGAACTGTCCGTCGGCCCGCTCGAACCACTCGGGAAGCTGCGTGTTGGAGACGATCCAGCGGCTGCGGGCCAGCGCCTCGTGCCACTCGGCGCTGTGCAGGGCGACCGCCCGTACGCCGGCCGGGACGCGTACCTGCTCGTCGCGGACCACCCAGAGGTGTTCGAGCGTGCTGTCGCGGCGGGCCAGTTCCTCCTGGATCGCCCGCGGCGAATCGGAGAACTGCCGTCCGTCGAAGCTGCTGTACAGCACGGCCGGGCGCAGTTCCCCGAGGCCGCGCAGGCCGGCGTACCGCTCGCGCAGCCGGCTCTGCCCGTACGCGCCCCGGTCCACGACGGGCAGGGCGCTGCCGGACTCCAGGACGAGCCGGTCGTGGAACCGGCGCTCCAGGGTGAAGGGCCGGTGGCCGTCCTGCTCACGGTGGAGCGGCAGTCCGGCGTGGAGCGGGGTCGCGGCACGCAGCGGAAGGTAGGCGTCCGGGTCGGTCTCGCCGAGGGCGCGCAGGAAGAGGTACCAGCGGCCCTCGGAGAGCGGGAGGGGTCCGCCGAGCCCGTCGACGGCCGCCGGGTCCAGCCCGGCCCTGAACCCTTCTCCCGCGTCGCCCGCCACCGTCTCGGCGGCGAACGCGGTCTCCTCCTGGTGGCCGCTGTGGCGCAGGACGAGCTCGATGCCGCGGTCGTACGTCCCGGGGAGGCCGCCGAGGCCGCCTTCGAGGACGAGCTCCCCGGTGTCGGCCCAGGAGAGCCGTTCGACGACGGGCTGCCCGGTCCGGTCGGTGAGGACCAGGTCCCCCGAGGGGTTGGCGGCGACGTAGACCTCGCGGCCACCGGCGAGCGGGTACCGCGCGGAGCCGGTCTCCGGCCGGGCGGCCACCGTGATCCGGCGTCTCCCGCCGACGAGCTGGACGCCCCACACCCCGTCGGACCCCCGGAAGGCCGTGAGCGGCACCTCGGCGACGACCGTCGCGGCTCCCGGCTCGCCGGTCCCCAGGGGGATCTCCCGGGTCTCCTTGGTGCGCCACTCCTGGAGGCGCAGGGCGGTCGGCCCGCTGCCGTCGAGGACCCGCACCTCGATCCGTACACCGTCCGCCGTCGCCGTGTGCGCGACGAGGACGGCGTCGATCCGGTCGGTGCGCAGCTCCAGCTTGTTGCCCGACAGGACGGGGACGACCCGGGTGCGCTCACCGGCGTACACGACGGCGGGCGCGGCCGGGTTGCCGAGCAGCCGCATCGGACCGCGGCGTGGCCGCCCGCCGCCCAGGACGACGGATTCCAGCTTCCAGGTCTTGCGGCCGCTCTTTCCCGCGCCCTTGGCGGCGAGCGTGCGGGGGTCGACGACGGCCTCGAAGCCGGACCGCTCGTAGCGGTGCAGCGTGCGGCCGGACCGGGCGGCTGCCTCGTCCGTACGGAAGGTGCGCAGTCGCAGCGGGAGGACGCGGCGCCCCGACCGCAGCCAGCCGGTACCGGCCGAGCGCCCCGGGGCGTTGCGGACGTACGCGTACCCCTTGAGGTGCAGCAGTCCGTCACGCCAGAGGGCCTGGGTGAGGTGGGCGTGTACGGGGAGGTCCGCGCCGCTCAGGGCGGTGGCGCGGGGCGGGAGCGGGCCGCCGACGACCGGGTGGTGCGCGCGAGGCCTGAGCAGGCCACGGACGTGAAAGGTGTCGCGGTCGTGCTTCTCGTACGCGAGGAGTGCGAGGAGTTCCGGCATCCGGCGTTCCCGGATGAGCTGCCACTTGACCCTCAGGTGCAGGGGCAGCGCGTCCACGACGGCCGGGTCGACGGTCGCGGCGAAGGCGTTGGCGTGTTCGAGGAACGCCTCGTGGAAGGCGGCGTCACCCTCCGGGAGCGCGTCGATGAACAGCCAGAGGTCTCCGGAGAGTGCGTGCCCGTCGTACCGGCGCTTGGCCTCGGCCATGCCTCGCGCGGCCAGGAACGTGCTGACGGTGGAGACGGCGGTGACCCGGTCCCGGATGCCCTGCGGCACCGCGCGCCGCGTCGTGATCGAACCGGCGCGGTCCCGCCAGTGGTACACGGGCTCCTCGACGACATCGACCGACGTGGCGAGGAAGTGGGCGGGCAGGACGACGGCGATGTCCTCGTACAGCACGCCGGTCGGGAACGCGAAGGCGTGGCGGTCCCAGAACGGTCTGCGGAAGACCTTGTTGCAGGCGATGCGGTCGCCGAGGAGCAGCCAGTCGCGGGTGATGTGCGTGGCGGACCGGGCCTTCTCCATCGGCTTGCGGAACATCGGTGACTGTTCGAGTGCGCCGTTGGCGCGCAGCCGGAGCACGTTCCCGGTGACGAAGTCGGAGCCCGAGCGGCTGAGTTCGGCGAGCATCCGCTCGTAGGCCCCCGGGGGCACGATGTCGTCGCTGTCGACGAACGTCAGGAACTCCCCGTCCCTGTGGGCCTCCAGGACCCCTGCGTTACGGGCGGCGCCGAGCCCGGCGTTCTCCTGGGAGACCAGCCTGAAGCGCGGGTCCCGCGCGGCGAACTCCCGGGCGACGCTCCCGCTTCCGTCCGTGGAGCCGTCGTCGACCATGACGACTTCGAGATCGGACATCGTCTGTCCGGCCAGCGAGTCCAGGCAGGCACCGAGGTACTGCTCGACGTTGTACAGGGGGACGACGACGGTGAGACGGGGTGGCATGCGCTGTGCACGATCCTTCCGGACGGACGACCTGGGGGGTCTGGGGCGGGTCCGGCGGATCAGGGCCGGACGCACCCCGGGGCTAACAGCGCGGGCCGCGCCCCGGTCACCCGGCAGCAGCCGTTCGGGTGACGGCCGGCGGCCGGGAGTCGGTCAGACGACCGAGCCCCGTACCGGTGTGGCACGGGGCTGGTGGGGTTCACGGGTTCACGCGAACGTAGACATCGAAGTCACCGCCGACGTAACCACCGAAGTCACCGCCGAAATCACCGCCGACGTCGGGGCCGTCTTCAGGGCTTGACGGCGATGCGGCCCTCGTCCATGCGCAGCAGCAGCAGCTGCTCGCCGGTCTTCTCCAGGAACTCGTCGACGGCCTGCCGGGAGCCCTGCCAGTAGCCGTAGTCGTCGATCAGGAGCACTCCGCCGCTCACCAGACGCGAGTAGAGGTGCTCCAGTTCGTGCTTGGTGGAGGCGTACCAGTCGGTGTCCAGACGGAGAATCGCGATCTGCTCCGGGGCGCGGTCCGGGACGGTGTCCTCGACCCTGCCCCGCACGTAGTGGACGCGCTCCTTCGGGTAGGGCACGTTCTCGAATCCGGCCTGGACGTCCTCCAGGGAGGCCACCGCCCAGATCGGCCGGTCCTTGCCCTGCGCGTCGAGCAGCTCCTGTGCCGACCTGCCGTCGCGGCGCAGGTCCTCCTCGGTGGGCGGGGTCATGCCCTCGTACGTGTCGAAGAGGTACAGGTCGCGCTCGGTCTCCCCGAGCGAGAGCAGTGTCTTCGCGCACGCCTGCATGGAACCGCCGCGCCACACGCCGCACTCGACGATGTCGCCGGGGATGTTGTGGCGGGCGATGTGGCGGGTCGCGAGGATGAAGGCGTTGAGCCGCTCGGGGGAGGTCATCGAGTACGGCTTGACCTCCCGGATGATGTCCTTCGCCTCGTCGTCGTAGTCCGCCGGGAACTGCGGACCGGCCTTGGCCTTCGGCTTGGGCTTCGGTGCGGGCGCCGGAGCGGCGGGGGCGATACGGGGAGCGGGCACGGACACTCGCCTGAGCTGGTACCCGGTGAGTTGCTGAAGGACGCCGTTGACGGCGTTGCGCCAAGCCATGCCCAGGGACAGTACGCGCGCATTGCGACTCATGTCATCTTTCGTCAACCTGCCATTGATTTGCCCCGGTTGGACCATGGAATCAGGAGGAGGTCACGGCCGGCGCGTCGTGCGGGAGTGCTGCCGGCCGCCCGCACCGCGCACGGCCGTCCAGCGGGCGCGGCACCGGGACCGCGTCCACTCCGCCGACGCGGTTGGCCCACCACACGGTCAGCTCCCGTACGGCGAACATCGTCAGCCGGGGATAGCGCTGCGGCCTGCGGAACACCCCGACGGAGTCGCCCCAGTAGGCGCCCTTGTCGATGCCCCGGTAGTCGTGCCAGATGCCTTTGCGCGGCGGGAAGTCGGTGTACGCCTCGCAGAGTTCGAGCCGTGAGTGGGCCGCCATCGCACGGAAGCCGTCCGGGTAGTAGCGCCAGCAGTCCTGGGCGTCGTGCGCGTGGCCGCGTGAGGGTGCGGTGATGAACGTGTAGCCGCCGGGCTTGAGGACGCGGGCGATCTCGAGCATCGACGCCCAGAAGAAGGGGATGTGTTCGAACGCCTGCCCGGAGAGCACGACGTCGGCACTGCGGGACTTCGCGGGGATGCGGTACGGCCGCTTCATCACGGCGTCGACGTTGGGTCCGTCGAGGACGTCCACGCCGAAGTAGTCGATGTCGTGGCCTGCCAGCAATCCCCTGTGCGTACGGGACTGCTTGCCGGAAATCCGCGAGCCGAGGTCCACGACGCGGTGTCTGCGCGTCTTGGGCAGATACTCCTCGATGCAGAGTTCCATCTGCTCATAGGCCGACTGGTGCATGAGGTTCTCCCGACATTGCCGCGTGCATGAGCTGTTGAGCACAACGACGGCGGGATGCGGAGGGGTCGCACCGGACGGGCCCGATCCGCCGTTCGAGTGACGACGTGCCTCAGACCCCCTTCTCTCCGAGGAAGAGCCGCCGCACCACACGCTCCGCCGCGCGCCCGTCGTCGTACGGGCAGAACCGGTCCCGGAACGCCTTGCGCAGCACCCTCGTCCGCTCGTTCTCCCACGCGCCGCTCCGCAGCAGCTCCAGCAGCTCGTCCTGGGTGGTGGCGATCGCCCCCGGGGTCTCCCCCGGCCGCCCGGACAGCGGATCGAAGTAGGTGCCGCGGGAGGCGCGGTAGGCGTCCCAGTCGGGTGCGTAGCCGATGATCGGGCGGTCCAGACACGCGTAGTCGAACATCAGCGAGGAGTAGTCGGTGATCAACCCGTCGGAGGCCAGGCAGAGTTCCTCGACGCTGGAGTGCCCGGTGACGTCGACGACCCGGCCGTGCCGCGCGTCGGTGAGTCCCGCCGTGCCCCCGTAGAAGTAGTGGGCGCGCACCAGCAGCACGTGTCCGGGCCCCAGTGCGCGGGCGACGCGTTCCGGGTCCAGGCGGGGCAGGAAGCCCTTGCGGTAGTCGCGGTGGGTCGGGGCGTAGAGCAGCGCCTTCTGCCCGGGGCCGATTCCGAGACCGGCGCGGATCGTCGCCGTCTGCTCGGTGGTGGTGGTGAAGAAGACGTCGTTGCGCGGATAGCCCAGGCTCAGATGCTCGTACGAGGACGGGTAGACGCGGTCCCAGATCTCGGTGCTGTGGGGATTGGCGGAGAGGCTGTAGTCCCACTGGTCGGTGTGCGCGACGATCTTCTCGAAGCTGATCCCGTTGGTGAGGGCGGGGTACGCGCGCTGGTCGAGGCCCATGGTCTTCAGCGGGGTCCCGTGGTGGGTCTGGAGGTAGATCTGCCCGGGACGCTTGGTGAAGCCGCCGGGGAAGCTGGAGTTGTTGACCAGGTACGTGGCGGTGGCCATGGTCCGCCAGTAGGCACGGGAGCCCTCGATGACGTACGGCACACCGGGCGGCACCCGGTCACGGTGGCGCGAGGAGACGACCCAGACGCCCCGGATGTGCGGGGCCAGTTCGAGGGCCTTGGCGTGGATGGCGGCCGGGTTGCAGGCGATCCCGCGGTTCCAGTACGCCCCGTACACCGCGAGGCGGGGGTCCAGCGGCCGCAGCAGGTCGGCGCGGTAGGCGGCGCGCAGGACGCGCGTGCGGAGCGCCTTACGGTGCCGGAGCAGAGCGGCGGGGAGGCGGGCGCGGGCGGTGCGGGCCGCGGTTCGCGCACGTTGGGCGGCGTAGGGACCCGGGAGACCGGCGGCGCGGAACAGGGCGGCGCGGTCGCGGGCGGGGACAGCGCCGGGCTCTTCGAGCAGCGCCCGGATGTGGGCCGTGCGCGCGGCTGCGGCCCGGGGGCCGTCGCCGGTCCCGGCGATGAGCTGTCCGTACGCGGCGAGCAGCGCCCCGCTTCCCCGCCACGCCCCGGCGCCCGGGCGACGGTGGCGGACGCAGAGCCGGTCCAGGGTGGCGAGTGTCCCCGCACCGGAAGCCAGCAGGTGCGCGCGCTGGACCGGGAGGACGTCCTCGTACGGGCCGTCGGTGAAGCGGAGCCCGTGCGTGGTCCAGAAGGAGTGCCGGAAGAGCTGGTTGCGGGCGGCGGGAACGGCGTCGGGGGCACCCGGCCGGACCTCGCCCCAGCGGTCGACGAGGTCGTGCCCCAGCCGCAGCACGTCCGGGTGCTCCTTCGCCAACAGGGCGGCGACCGGGGCGAGTACGCCCGGCAGCAGCAGGTCGTCGCCGTCGAGGAAGAGGAGGTGATCACCGCGCGCCTCCGCGGCCCCGGTGTTACGGGCTCCGCCCGGCGTGAGGCCTCCCGCGGAGGCCGGCACCCTCACCCGGGTGTCGCGCTCCCGGTACTCGGCCGCGATGGCGGCGAAGGCGTCGGTGGCCGCGGAGGCCGCAGAGGCCGCAGAGGCCACCAGGACGATCTCCAACTCCCGCACAGGCTGGTCCAGTACGGAGTCCATGGCGGCGCGCAGATATCCCGGCCCACGAGGAACGACCATGACGACACTGAGGAGCATGGCAGCCGAGCGTAATCGGGCAGGCCCGTGATCCGGCCTTCTCCTTCACCCGTTCGGGTCAGTGCCGGTGACTCGCGGCGCCCACCCCGGTTGAGCATGACCATGAAGCCTCTGCTCAGCGTCGTCGTCCCCGTCCACAACGTCGAGGAGTGGCTGCAGCAGTGCCTGCGGTCCCTGGCCGGGCAGTCCCTCGAAGCGATCGAGGTGGTGCTCGTCGATGACGGCTCCACCGACGGCAGCCGTCGGATCGCGGAGGAGTTCGCCGCTCACGACAGCCGATTCCGATGTGTCCACCAGCCCAACGCGGGGCTGAGCGCCGCCCGCAACACGGGAGTACGGCACACCACTCCCGGCGTCCCGTACCTGGCGTTCGCCGACAGTGACGACGTCCTCGTCCATGACGCCTACGAACGGATGACCGCGTCCCTGGAGTCCACCGGTTCCGACCTGGCGACCGGCAACGTCTGGCGGCTGACCGAGCGGGGCAGGCAGCAGGCGTGGCAGTACCGGTGGCTGACGGCCACCCGCTCCCGGACCCACATCACCCGCGACGCCCGTCTGCTCGCGGACCGGGTCGCCTGGAACAAGGTGTTCCGGCGCTCCTTCTGGGACCGCCACGCCTTCACCTTCCCCGAGGGGAAGCTCTACGAGGACACCCCGGTGATGATCCCGGCGCACTACCTCGCCCACTCGGTCGACGTGCTGCACGAGCACGTGTACCACTGGCGGGTGCGGGAGGGCTCGATCACCCGGCGGCGTACGGACGTGACGGGCGTCCGGGACAGGATCGCCGCTTGTGAGCGGGTCAGCGCGTTCCTGGCAGGCCGGGACGCGGAGCAGCGGCGGCGCTACGACGTGTCGTGCCTGCGCGACGACTTCCTCTACTTCCTGGAAGGGATGACGCTCGGGAGCGCCGCCTACCGCACGGCGTTCATGGCCGACGCGGGCGCGTTCCTGGACCGGGCGGGCAGCTCGGCCCTCGCCGGGCTGCCGGTCGAGCTGCGGGTCAAGTGGCGGCTGGTGCGCGAGCGCAGGCTCGACGACCTGCTGGCCGTGCTCGCCTTCGAACGGACCAACGGGGCAGGCACGTTCACCGTCGAGGGCCTGCCCGGCCGGCGCAGGGCCGGCCATCCTGGCGTCACGCACGGGGACTCACGGCTCAACCGGTCCGACCTTCCGGCGGTGGCACGGCTGTCGGGTGCCTCATGGCGGCCGGACGGACGGCTCGGGCTGCGTGGATACGCGTACATCCGCAACCTCCCCGCGGACACGGCCCTTCACGCACTGAAGTGGGGCGTCCTGCGCTCGGCGGCGGGCAGGCAGCTTCGGACGGTGCCCGTACGGTCCGTCGCGGCCCCCGAGGCGACGGTGAACTCCGGTCAGGAGCTGCACGATTACGACCGTGCGGGCTTCGAGATGGTCATCGATCCGCGCACCCTGCGGCCCGGCCGCTGGCTGGTGGGCATGGTGGTGGCCGGCCACGGTGTGGTGCGACGTGCCGCCGTACGGGCCGTGGACGCCGCCTCGGCCCAGCCGTTCGTCCGCGATCTGGACGGCGGGCGACGGGCGGTACTCGGCTACCGGGACGGCCGGCTCGAACTGGACGTCTCACAGCTGCCCGCCCTCGCACAGACGCACGACGGCGGAACCGGAACTCTGAGGCTGACGGGTCAGCGGTACGGCGGTGCCCGGCCGGAAGCCCTGCTGCTCACCCTGGACGGCACCGAGGAGGAGCGGACCTGCCCGGTCGAGTGCGGGGACGACGGGCGTTTCGCCGTACGGATTCCACTCGCGGAACTCGCCGACGTGCCACCGCCCAACCGCCCGGCTCCTCCCGAAGTGGAGCCGGAGGGGGGTGCCCTGTGGCACGCCTCGTTGGTGCTCGAAGACGGCAGCCGGGCCCCGCTCGCCGCCGCGTCCGACCTGCTGCCGCCGGCCACCGCCGGCCCTGCGGGTGAGCTGGTGGTGGACCTGAGCGGGCAGGCGGTCGTGGACGGGGCGCGGTGGACGGCCGACGGCGGCCTGCGCATCGAGGGGACGGGGACGGGCACCGAACTCGTCCTGCGCCACGAGGCGCTGCGCGAGACGGCGTCCGTGACGGTGACGCGGAGGGACGGCCGTTTCGCCGCGTCCGTGCCCCCCGCGCTCGTCGCCGCCGCACTCCAGGAGGGCCGCTGGGACCTGCGGCTGGGCGGTCTCCCCGTACGGGCCACCGCGTCGCTCACCACCCGTCTGCCGCTCCCCCGTCCGGACGGTGAGGGCGAGCTGACCCTCGAACGGCGTCACGGCGACCGGCTGACCCTGCACGCCGGCCCGGCCCTGCCGGCCGCCGAGCGGGGCGCGTACCGCCGGCGCCTGCTGCGCACCGCCCACTACCCGCAGCGGCGCACCCTCCCCCTGCGCGACGCCGTCCTCTACACGGGCGGCGACTCCCCCCGCGCCGTCCACACCGAACTGGTGCGGCGCGGCACCGACGTCGAGCACCTCTGGGTCACCGCGGGGCGGGCGGGGCGAGCGGCGCACGTGCCGGACACGGCGGTCCCCGTCGTCGAGTACAGCGCCGCCTGGTACGAGGCTCTGGCGCGGGCCCGCCGCATCGTGACCGACGACCAGTTGCCGGAGTGGTTCGAACGGCGCCCCGGCCAGACGGTCGTGCAGACATGGCACGGCAACCCGCTCGGCCGCTTCGGCACGGACCTCGACGGCAGTCTGTACGCCGACCACCACACCCTCACCTCCCTGCCGCACCGCTCGGCCCAGTGGTCGGTGCTGGTCTCCCCCAGCCGCTTCGCCACTCCGCATCTGCGCCGCGCCCTGGCGTACGGGGGCGAGGTGCTGGAGGCGGGCTCGCCCGCCGCCGACCTGCTGTTCGCGCCCGGCCGGGAGAAGACGGCCGAGCGGGTCAGGCGCCGGACGGGCATCCCGGACGGCGACCGCGTCGTGCTCTACGCACCGACGTACCGCGACCACCTGGCCCACGACCGGACGGCATCCTCCGGTGACGCGCCGGGCCCGTACCGCTGGGACCCGGCGCTCGACACGGCCGCCCTGGCGCGGTCGCTCGGCGCGGGCCACACGGTGCTGGTACGCAGGCACCCCCGGGTGACGGGCAGCGTCCCGACCGGGCCCGGCGTGCTCGACGTGTCGGGGCACCCGGACACCGCCGAGCTGCTCCTGATCGCCGACGTACTGGTCACGGACTACTCGGGCCTGGTGTTCGACTACGCGCACACCGGCCGCCCGATGCTCTTCCACACCTACGACCTGGAGCACTACCGGGACACCGTGCGCGGCTTCTGCCTGGACTTCGAGACCCGGGCGCCGGGCCCGCTCCTCGTCACGACGGACGAGGTGGCACAGGCGCTCCGCGGCACGGACGGGCTGGCGGCACGGCACGCGGACGCGTACGAGAGCTTCCGCAAGGAGTACTGCGACCTGGACGACGGGGGTGCGGCGGCCCGGGTCGCGGACCGGCTGCTGACGGACCCGGAGTAGAGCGCCCGCGCCCGGATCAGTTCTGCCGGAGCGCGGCGACCGCCGAGGCCGCGAGGTCGTCCAGGTAGCCCTTGGGCAGATCCCCGCGGACGACGGCCAGGCGCCAGTACAGCGGACCGACGATCAGGTCCAGGGCCCGGTCGGGATCGCTGCCCGACGGCGGCCACGCCCTGTTGCTGGTCGAGCAGCGCGGCCTTGATCGCGTCGGAGATCTCCGGGTTGCGCGCCGCCTCGACGAGCAGATCGGGGATGACCTGCGAGGCGACGGGGTGGCGCAGGGCTGTGGCTGGAAGCGGGCACGCTCCGCATGGACGGCCCGGCAGCCACCCCCAGCCCGTCCGGCGATTGAGGACAATCTGTAACCCGCACCTCAATCGCCGGACGGCAGAACCAGCCCGTCCGGCGATTGAGGACAAAAGGTGGACCGGGCGCCCACCCCCGCCCCGACCTACGCGTGCGTCCGCAACAACGTCCGCATCGTCCGCATGGCCACCGACAGATTCGCCAGATCGAACGAGTCCGAGCCCTGGATCTCATCCAGCGTGGACCGGGACCGGGCCAGAATCGCCGCGTTCTTCTCCTCCCACGCCGCGAACCGCTCCTCCGGCGTCGACGACCCGTTCCCCACGGCCAGCACATCCGCCGTGAGCGCGGCATGCGCCGCGTACAGGTCCTCGCGGATGGACGCGCGGGCCATGGACTGCCAGCGGTCGGCCCGCGGCAGCTCGATGATCCGGTCCATCAGCTGGGTGATCCGCAGCCGGTCGGCCAGGTCGTAGTAGACCTCCGCGACCGCCAACGGGTCCTTGCCCGTGCGCTCCGCGATCGCCACGATGTCCAGCGCCGGGAAGGCGGAGGAGAATCCGGCGACCCGCGTCGCCAGCTCGTCCGGGACACCCACCGAGGTGAGCTCTTCCCGGATCGACTGGTACCAGTCCTGGTCCGCACCCATGAGCATCTTGGGCAGCTGGCCCCAGACCTGCTCCACCCCGTCCCGGAAGAACTCGATCGTCTCGGCGATCCGGACGGGCTGCGGCCGGTTACCGAGCAGCCAGCGCGAGCCACGCTCGACGAGGCGCCGCGAGTGCAGCCGGATACGGGTGAGGACATCCGCGTCGACCTGGTTGTCGAGCGCCTCGACGGCGTCCCACACCTCGGCCAGGCCGAAGATCTCGCGCGCCGCGGCCTGCGCCCGCACGATCTCCTCGATCGACGCTCCGGTCTCTTCCCTGAGCCGGTGCAGGAAGGTCGAACCACCGGTGTTCACCGTGTCGTTGACCAGCACCGTCGTGATGATCTCGCGACGCAGCGCGTGCCCGTCGATGGCGTCCGGGTAGCGCTCCCGCAGCTGTTGCGGGAAGTACGCGTGCACCAGCTTCTGCAGATGCGGGTCGTCCGGCAGGCTGGTGGAGATCAGCTCGTCGGCGGCCGTGATCTTGGTGTACGCGAGCAGCACGGACAACTCGGGCTGACTGAGTCCCTTGCCGGAGTTGAGGAGTTCGCGGATCTGCCGGTCGTTGGGCAGGAACTCCAGGGCGCGGTCCAGGTGCCCGTCGCGGCCCAGCCGGCGCATGAAGCGCTGCTGGGCGTGGAGCAGGGACGGCGCCTGCGCACTGGCGTTGGCGAGCGCGGTGTTCTGCGCGTAGTTGTTGCGCAGCACCAGCTGGCCGACCTCGTCGGTCATCTCGGCGAGCAGCTTGTTGCGCTGCTTGACGGTCATGTCACCGTCGCGGACGAGCCCGTTGAGCAGGATCTTGATGTTCACCTCGTGGTCGGAGGTGTCCACACCGGCGCTGTTGTCGATCGCGTCGGTGTTGATCCGGCCGCCGTTTCGGGCGAACTCGATCCGGCCGAGCTGGGTCGCACCGAGATTGCCGCCCTCACCGACGACCTTGGCCCGCAGGTCCTCGCCGTTGACCCGGATCGCGTCGTTGGCCTTGTCGCCGACGTCCGTGTTCGACTCGGAGGACGACTTGATGTACGTACCGATGCCGCCGTTCCACAGGAGGTCGACGTCGGCCTTGAGGATGTTCTGCATCAGCTCGGCGGGCGTCATCTTCGTGACCCCCGACTCGATGCCGAGCGCCTCACGGACATGGGCGTTGATCGGGATCGACTTGGCGTCGCGCGAGTGGATGCCACCGCCCGTGGACAGCAGTTCCTTGCTGTAGTCGGCCCAGGAGCTGCGCGGCAGGTCGAAGAGGCGGCGCCGCTCGGCGTACGAGGTCGCGGCGTCCGGCTTCGGGTCGATGAAGATGTGCCGGTGGTCGAAGGCCGCGACCAGCCGGATGTGCTCGGAGAGCAGCATGCCGTTGCCGAACACGTCACCGGACATGTCGCCGACGCCGACGACGGTGAAGTCCTGCGTCTGGGTGTCGTGGCCGAGTTCGCGGAAGTGCCGCTTGACGGACTCCCAGGCGCCGCGGGCCGTGATGCCCATGCCCTTGTGGTCGTAACCGGCGGAGCCGCCGGAGGCGAAGGCGTCACCGAGCCAGAAGCCGTACGCGACGGCGACGTCGTTGGCGATGTCGGAGAAGCTAGCCGTGCCCTTGTCTGCGGCGACGACGAGATAGGTGTCGTCCTCGTCGTGGCGCACGACGTCGGCGGGCGGCACGACCTCGCCGACCACCATGTTGTCGGTGATGTCGAGCAGAGCGGAGATGAACATCTTGTACGCGGCGATGCCCTCGGCCAGCCAGGCGTCACGGTCGACGGCCGGGTCCGGGAGCTGCTTGGCGACGAAGCCGCCCTTGGCGCCGACCGGCACGATGACGGTGTTCTTCACCATCTGCGCCTTGACCAGGCCGAGGATCTCCGTACGGAAGTCCTCCCGCCGGTCCGACCACCGCAGACCACCGCGGGCGACCTTGCCGAAGCGCAGGTGCACGCCTTCGACGCGCGGCGAGTACACCCAGATCTCGAACGCCGGGCGCGGCGCGGGGAGGTCCGGAATGGCCTGCGGGTCGAACTTCATCGACACGTATCCGTGCGGCCGGCCGCTCTGCGTCTTCTGGAAGAAGTTGGTGCGCAGCGTGGCCTTGATGACGGTGAGGAAGGACCGCAGGATGCGGTCCTCGTCGAGCGAGGCGACCTGGTCGAGCGCGCCGTCGAGCTCCTCCAGGAGCCCGTCGGTCAGCTCCGTGCCGGCCCGCTGCCGCTCGGGCGACATCCGCGCTTCGAAGAGGGAGATCAGCAGCCGGGTGGTGTGGACGTTGTTGAGGAGGGTGTCCTCCATGTAGTCCTGGCTGAAGGTCGACCCCGCCTGGCGCAGGTACTTCGCGTAGGCGCGCAGCACCACGGCCTGGCGCCAGTTGAGACCGGCGCGCAGCACGAGGGAGTTGAAGCCGTCGTTCTCGGCCTCACCCGTCCAGGAGGCCGAGAAGGCTTCCTGGAAGCGGTCCCGGGCGTCGTCGGCGAGGTAGTCGCCGCCAGTCTGCGGCATACGCAGCCCGAAGTCGTAGATCCAGGCGCTCGTACGGTCGGCGCAGCGCAGTTCGTACGGACGCTCGTCGACGACCTCGACGCCGAGCCTCTGGAGCACCGGGAGGACGGCCGAGAGGGAGACCTGCTCGCCGCTCCGGTAGATCTTGAAGCGTCGCTCGCGGGCGACGGCCCCGACGGGCTCGTAGAGGCTGAGCGCGAAGTCCTTCTCGCCCCGCTGGAGCGCCTCGACGTGCACCAGGTCGGCGACGGCCGCGCGCGGCGAGTGGTCGGCCTTGTAACCCTCCGGAAAGGAGTGTCCGTAGCGGCGCATCAGCTCGGCCGCGCGCTCCTCGCCGCATTCGGCGTTCAGCGCCTCCTGGAAGCCGTCGGCCCAGGAGCGGGCGGCCTCGACGAGCCGTCCCTCGATGCGGTCGGTGTCGGCGTCGGTGAGGTGCGACAGTTCCGTGCCCGGCGGGACCCGGATGACGAAGTGCAGCCGGGAGAGGATCGACTCGGTGTTCCAGGCGGTGAAGTCGACGTTGGTGCCGCCCAGCTCCTCCTTGAGGATGTCGATGAGCCGCAGGCGCACACCGGTGGTGTAGCGGTCGCGCGGCAGGTAGACGATCGCGGAGTAGTAGCGCCCGTACTCGTCCTGGCGCAGGTACAGCCGCAGTCGGCGGCGCTCCTGGAGGTAGAGCACGGAGGTGACGATGGAGCGCAGCTGGTCGGGCGGCGTCTGGAAGAGCTCGTCGCGCGGGTACGTCTCCAGGATCTGGAGCAGGTCGCGGCCGTCATGGCTGTTGTACGAGAAGCCCGCGCCCTCGAGTACCTCGGCGACCTTGCGGCGGACGACGGGCACCCGGCGCACGGACTCGGTGTACGCAGCGGAGGAGAACAGTCCGAGGAAGCGGCGCTCGCCGATGACGTTGCCGTCGGCGTCGAACCTCTTCACTCCGACGTAGTCGAGGTAGCTGGGGCGGTGCACGGTCGCCCGGCTGTTGGCCTTCGTCAGGACGAGCAGCTTGTGCTCACGGGCCTTGGCCCGGACGTCGGCGGGCAGCCGGTCGAAGGACGGGGAGACCGGGTGGGCCTCCTCGCCGGTGTGGTGCGGGTCGGCGCGCAGGATGCCGAGGCCGGTGCCGGGGACGGCGGTGAGCGAGTCGCTGTCCTGCAGTTCGTACTCGCGGTAGCCGAGGAAGGTGAAGTGGTCTGCGGCGAGCCAGCGCAGCAGCTCGCGGGCCTCGTCGACCTCTTCGTCGGCGAGGTCGTCCAGGGGCTCACCGGGAAGGTCGTCGGCGATGCGCAGAGCGGCGTCGCGCATCTTCCCCCAGTCCTCGACGGTCTCCCGTACGTCGGACAGGACACGCAGCAGGTCGGCGGTGATCTGCTTGAGGTCGGCGCGGTCGGACTCACGGTCGATCTCGACGTGGATCCAGGACTCGACGAGCGCGTCGTGCGGCAGTTCCGCCTTGTCGTCCTTGGCGCCCTTGGCGTTCTTACGGCCCTTCGGGGCCGGGCCGGCGCCGTTGACGTCGGTGAGGATCTCGATGAGCTTCCCGGTGACATCGCGGCGGACGATGATCTGCGGGTGGATCACGACATGGATGCCACGCCCCTGGCGGGACAGTTCGTTGGTGACGGAGTCGACCAGGAACGGCATGTCGTCCGTGACGACTTCGACCACGGAGTGGCTGGACGTCCAGCCGTTCTCCTCGACGGTCGGGGTGTGCACCCGGACGTTCGCCGTACCCTGGGGCCGCTCTGCGGCGAGCCGGTAGTGGGAAGAAGCAGCACCGAAGACATCGTCCGGGTCACGCCCGCTGATGTCCTCCGGAGCCGTGTGCAGGTAGTAGCGCTGGAGATAGGCGAGCAGGGCGCCCTCGCTCGGGCGCTTCCCCTGTCCGGTACCGGTCCCAGTCCCGGCAACATGCACCCGAGGGGTATGCCCTGGGCCACCGACACCACCGCCCGGGCTGTTGTCAGCTACCTCGGCGGCTCGTGCGAGCAGCTCGGCCTTGGCTTCGTCCAGCTTGGTCTGCATGTCCTCTGGCTCCTGTCGCGCGCCGTTGCGTGACGTAGGTGAAAAATACGGCGTACCGCCTCGACACGGGGTATCCGGTCCGCCTCGACGCTATGCCGCAATGAGAGATACCCGGGACCCTATTGGCCATTTCTGGCAGGCGGTCCGGGGTACGGAGAGCGCGGATCGCCCGGGCACTATGGCACTCCGGGCGCAGGCCGGGGGCTTCGCTGCCCCCGAGGCGTATCGCGCTGATCACGGCACCAGGCTATCGTCCTTGCCCCCGTCACCGTCATGAGCCGTATGTGTACAAAAGATGGGTCCCAACTTTGACACTTTGGACAGTGCGTCGTGCCGTCCTGGCGAACCGTGTGCCAACCGGCAGGCTGTCCGGGTCGCACGGCATCCGCCTTCCGGCACCTGCCCTGCGGCGCCCCTTCGACACCCTTCGACGTGTGGGAGCCCAGTCATGGCAGCGAAGATCCTGATCATCACCGGCGACGCGGCCGAGTCCCTCGAGGTCCTCTACCCGTACCAGCGGCTGCGCGAGGAGGGGTACGAGGTCGACATCGCGGCCCCCGAACGCAAGACGCTCCGCTTCGTGGTCCACGATTTCGAGCCCGGCTTCGACACGTACACCGAGAAGCCCGGCTACACCTGGCCCGCCGACCTCGCCTTCGCGGACGTCGACCCCGGCTTCTACGTGGCCCTGGTGATCCCGGGCGGCCGGGCCCCCGAGTATCTGCGCAACGACGCCGAGCTCCGCAAGATCGTCCAGGCGTTCTTCGACTCCGACCGGCCGGTCGCCCAGATCTGTCACGGTCCGCTGATCACCGCGGCCACGGGTGTCCTGTCCGGCCGCGAAGTCACCGCGTACCCCGCGCTGGAACCGGACATGCGAACGGCCGGCGCGGTGTTCCACGACACCGAAGCGGTCGTGGACGGCGCCCTCGTCTCCTCCCGCGCCTGGCCGGACCACTCGGCCTGGATGCGCGCGTTCCTGAAAGTGCTCCGCACCACAGCCCCCCAGCCCTGACACTCACGCACCTCGGCAGATCAAGCCGTCCGGCGACCGAGGACGGGCCGAGCCGCGATCATCCCGACCGCCAGGGACAGAGCGCGGCCAGGATCAAGCCCGTCCGGCGATTGAGGATGAAGCGAGGCCGCAAGGCCACGCATCCCTGACCGACCCCGAGCCCGAGCCCGAAGCCAGGCCCCCGCCCCCACTCACCCCATCATCCGCTCCGCGAGCGACACCGCCTCGCTCAGGCTGTCCACCACAGGCACCCCAGCCGCCTCCAGGCTGGCCCTGCTGTGCGACCCGCCGGTATAGAGCACCGCCCGCGCACCCACATGCGCCGCCGCCACCGCGTCGTCCACCGCGTCGCCGATGACCACCGACCGCTGCGGGGATATCCCGTCCAGAGCGGCGAAGTGCCGCTCCATGTGCAGCGCCTTGCTGCCCCCCGACGGCCCCGTGCGGCCGTCGACCCGCACGAAGTGCGGCTCGATGCCGTACCCCCGCACCACGGGAACCAGCTCCTCGTGTCCGTACATGCTCAGCAGGGACTGGCTGCGCCCCGCCAGCCGCCACTGCGACAGCAGATCCTCGACGCCCTGGGTGAGCCGGCAGCCGACCCGCTGCTCGGTGTAGTGGCGATGGAAGATGCCGTCCATCCGCTCCCACTCCGCCTCGGTGGGCAGCCGCCCGAGCAGCCGCTCGTAGAAGCGGGGAATCGGCACGCAGTACATCTCGCGGTACTGCTCCAGCGTGACCGGCGCGAGGTCGACCTCGGCGAACGCGGCGTTCGCCGCACCGATGACGGCCGTGATGTCGTCGAGCAGCGTGCCGTTCCAGTCCCAGACCAGATGTACTTCGTGATTCCCTGACGTCGCCATGCGGAAGAAAGTACCTGCCGGGTCCGACAGTCAGCCGATCAGGTTCGGGATCTCCTGGATGCCGAACCACAGCAGCTCGTGGTCCTCGGCCCCGTCCACCGTGAACTGTGCGTCGTCGTCACCGAGGTCCGCCGCTCCCAGCGCCGCCGCGGCGGCCGCCACGTCCTTCTCGGCGTCGTCGGCGTCCACGTGCACGGCCGCGGCCTTGGCCAGCGCCACGGCGCCCGCGATCCGCACCTCGCCGAGCGAGGCGCCGTCCAGGCCGTGACCGGGGTCGGCGACCGCCGTCCCGTCCGGTACGTCGACCGCGACGACGACCCTGCGCCGGGGCTCGTCGGGGCTCCCGGCGATCACGCGCAGCGAAGCGGAAGCGGCCCGGCTGAGCGCCGCGTACTCCAGTTCCTCGATGTCGTCGGAGACGTACCACTCACGCAGTGCCGGGGTCACCGCATAAGCGGTCAGTGGCCCAGGCCCGACTTCGCCCGCCCTGTGCGCCGCAGCGAGACCGGAGAGGGTCAGGGGGACGTACACACGCATGGCTGGCCGCTTTCGTAGTCGGAGACGTTCCCAGGATACGTGGGAGGTCCCTCGTTGGGGTCCTTGAGCAGCCCCCGTTCGTCCACCCCGCAACGGCCCCTCACCCTCACCGTGCCCTTGCGGCACAGGCCCCGACACCCGGATAGGTGATCTCCGGGCATCCGGGCCGGGTCGCTTTCCCGGCTTGCGGCGCCACCCGACTCCCCCGTAGAAGATCCGCAACAGAAGTTACTGCCCGGTATTCCTCCGGGCACGGAACAGCACGGGGGCGATGAGCATGAGCATGGACAAGACCAGGCCCGCCGCACGACGCGATCAGCGGAGGCCCGGAACCGTACCCCCGCAGCAGGTCCGGCAACGGACCGCGCGGCACCCCCACCCGCACCAGTGGTTCGCCGAACGCCTGCTCGCCGTCCTCAGCGGCCGGCGCCCGGTGCACTGGATGCTCGGTCACACCATCGGCGAGGCGTACGACCAGCTCGCCGAGCTCGCACCCAGCAGCCCGTTCGGCGCGGAAGGCGTCCGGCCGGTCCTGCGGCACTGCCACGGCGCCCAGCCCGCCACCGGGGTCGTCGAGGCCTTCGCCAGCATCGCCGCGGGCGACCGGGTCCGCGCCATGGCCTTCCGCCTGGAACGGGGCACCGACCTCCGCTGGCGCTGCGCGGCGGTGGAACTCGGCGGCGAGCCCGTCCCGCACGCGAGGCCCACCCCCCACGGCCGCTGATCGGAGCAGGAAGCCGATGAGCGGAAACCGCACGACGGACCCCGTGACCCACCGCGCCACAGACCCCGCGGCGGGCGCCACGAAGGACCCCGCGACACGGAAACGGCTGGGGCCGGACACCCGGAAGGTGCCCGGCCCCAGCCGTGCGGCGGACGGCGGCGATACCCCGGTACCGCCGCGCCCTCGACGCCGCGTGCTACTTCTTGCGACGACGGCCGCCGCCGCCACCGGTGCTGCCGCCCTTCTGCGCCTTGCGGCGCTCGGCACGCGTCATGCCGTCCGCCTCGGAGCGCGCACTGTCGCCGTTGGTGAAGTCGCCCTCGACGACACCGCCCTCGCCGTCCACCGTGGGAGCGGAGAAGTGCAGCCGGTCGGGCCGCTGCGGCGCGTCCAGGCCCTTGGCCCGGATCTCCGGACGGGAGACCGCCGCGACGGGCGCCCCGTCCTTGGAGAGCGAGGTCCGCTCGGCGGCGTCCTGCACCGGGACCTCCTCGACCTGCTGCTCGACCTGGACCTCCAGGTTGAACAGGTAGCCGACGGACTCCTCCTTGATCCCCTCCATCATGGCGTTGAACATGTCGAAGCCCTCGCGCTGGTACTCGACCAGCGGGTCCTTCTGCGCCATGGCCCGCAGACCGATGCCCTCCTGGAGATAGTCCATCTCGTAGAGGTGCTCACGCCACTTGCGGTCCAGGACGGACAGCACCACGCGACGCTCCAGCTCGCGCATGATGTCCGAGCCGAGAGTCTTCTCCCGCTCCTCGTACTGCTCGTGGATGTCGTCCTTGACGGACTGGGCGATGAACTCCGCGGTGACCCCGGCCAGATCCCCGGCGGCCTCCTCCAGCTCCTCGACCGTGACCTTCACCGGGTAGAGCTGCTTGAACGCGCCCCACAGCCGGTCCAGGTCCCACTCCTCGGCGAAGCCCTCGGCGGTCTCCTGCCGGATGTAGTCGTCGATCGTGTCGTCCATGAAGTGACGGATCTGGTCCTGCAGGTCCTCGCCCTCCAGGACGCGGCGGCGCTCCCCGTAGATGACCTCGCGCTGCCGGTTGAGCACCTCGTCGTACTTCAGGACGTTCTTACGCGTCTCGAAGTTCTGCTGCTCGACCTGCGACTGTGCCGACGCGATCGCCCGGGTCACCATCTTGTTCTCGATCGGCACGTCGTCCGGCACGTTGGCCATCGACATCACGCGCTCGACCATCTGCGCCTTGAACAGCCGCATCAGGTCGTCGCCCAGCGACAGGTAGAAGCGGGACTCGCCCGGGTCACCCTGACGGCCGGAACGGCCGCGCAGCTGGTTGTCGATACGCCGCGACTCGTGCCGCTCCGTGCCGAGCACATACAGCCCGCCGAGGTCCTTGACCTCTTCGAACTCGGCCTTCACCGCGAGCTCGGCCTTCTCCAGCGCCGCGGGCAGTGCCGCCGCCCACTCCTCGACGTGCTCGACCGGGTCGAGTCCGCGCTGGCGCAGCTCCGCCTCGGCGAGGTCGTCGGGGTTGCCGCCGAGCTTGATGTCGGTGCCTCGGCCGGCCATGTTCGTCGCGACCGTGACAGCGCCCTTGCGGCCGGCCTGGGCGACGATCGTCGCCTCACGGTCGTGCTGCTTGGCGTTGAGCACCTCGTGCTGGACCCCGCGCTTGGAGAGCTGCTGCGAGAGGTACTCGGACTTCTCGACCGAGGTGGTGCCGACCAGGATCGGCTGGCCCTTCTCGTGCTTCTCGGCGATGTCGTCGACCACGGCGGCGAACTTCGCGACCTCGGTGCGGTAGATCAGGTCCGACTGGTCGGCCCGGACCATCGGCCGGTTCGTCGGGATCGGCACGACGCCCAGCTTGTAGATCTGGTGGAACTCGGCGGCCTCGGTCATCGCCGTACCGGTCATGCCGGAGAGCTTGCCGTAGAGGCGGAAGAAGTTCTGGAGGGTGATCGTGGCGAGCGTCTGGTTCTCGTCCTTGATGTCCACCCCTTCCTTCGCCTCGATGGCCTGGTGCATGCCCTCGTTGTACCGGCGGCCGGCGAGCATACGGCCGGTGTGCTCGTCGACGATCATGACTTCGCCGTCGACGACGACGTAGTCCTTGTCCTTCTTGAAGAGTTCCTTGGCCTTGATCGCGTTGTTGAGGTAACCGACGAGCGGTGTGTTCACCGACTCGTAGAGGTTGTCGATACCGAGCCAGTCCTCGACCTTCGCGACACCGGACTCATGGATGGCCACGGTGCGCTTCTTCTCGTCGACCTCGTAGTCGCCGGTCTCCTCGACGCCCTTCAGCGGGTTGCCCGCCTCACCCCTGGTGAGGCGCGTCACCAGCTTGGCGAAGTCGCCGTACCACTTGGTGGCCTGGTCGGCCGGGCCGGAGATGATCAGCGGCGTACGGGCCTCGTCGACCAGGATGGAGTCGACCTCGTCGACGATGGCGAAGTTGTGGCCGCGCTGGACGAGCTCGTCCTGGGACCACGCCATGTTGTCGCGGAGGTAGTCGAAGCCGAACTCGTTGTTGGTGCCGTACGTGATGTCGTAGGCGTACTGCTCACGGCGCTGGGCCGGAGTCATGTTCGCGACGATGCAGCCGACGGACAGGCCGAGGAACTTGTGGACCCGGCCCATCATCTCGGAGTCACGCTCGGCCAGGTAGTCATTGACCGTGATCAGATGAACACCCTTGCCGGAGAGCGCGTTGAGATACGCGGGCAGGGTGCCGACGAGGGTCTTGCCCTCACCGGTCTTCATCTCGGCGACGTAGCCGAGGTGCAGGGCGGCTCCGCCCATCATCTGTACGTCGTAGTGGCGCTGTCCGAGGACGCGCTTGGCCGCCTCACGGACGGTCGCGAACGCTTCGGGAAGCAGGTCGTCCAGGCTCTCGCCGTCCGCGTACCGTTCCTTGTACTCGTCGGTGAGCGCCCGCAGCTCGGCGTCGGAGAGGTTGACGAAGTCCTCTTCGATGGAGCTGACCTGGTCCGCGATGCGGTGCAGTTTGCGCAGGATCTTGCCTTCGCCTGCACGCATGAGCTTGTTGAAGACGGACACTGAGGCTGGTCTCCTTGCCGGTCGGGCCTGGCACTGGGTCGTGTAATGGACTCTGGCGCGGGCACGGCAGGTGGGCCCCACCGCAACGGCCATCGTAAGCGAGGACCCCACCGCGTCGGGAGGGCTGCTGCCGCGTGGACCTCGCCGCACCCTCACAGAACAACGGACGGAAGGCCACTAAGGTGCCGGGATGCGGCAAAAACGCTCGCACAAGTGGCCGCTCCTCACCACAATCCCTCCATGGAGCCGATCACTCTCACCACCGAACGCCTCGTCCTGCGTCCCTTCGCACCGGACGACGCGGACGGCGTCCACACGGCCTGCCAGGACCATGACATCCAGCGCTGGACGGTGGCCCCTTCCCCGTACGCGAGATCCGACGCGGAGATCTTCACGGCCGCGCTGTCGCCCAGGGGCTGGCAGGACGACTCGATGTACAACTTCGCGGTGGTGCTGCGGGACAGCGGCCTGCTCGTCGGCGCCCTCGGCGTCAACCAGCGTGTTCTGCCCGGGACGTACGAGGTGGGCTTCTGGACCGGCAAGGAACACCGGGGCCGCGGCTACATGACGGAGGCCGTGCTGGCGTCCGCCCACTGGTCGTTCACCTCCCTCGGCGCGGACCGGCTGGAGTGGCGGGCCGAGGTCGGCAACACCCCCTCGCGGTCGGTCGCCCGACGGGCCGGCTTCCGGATGGAGGGCGAGCAGCGGTCGGCGCTGCTGAACAAGGGCGTACGCCGCGATGTCTGGATCGGCGCCCTGCTGCCCTCGGACCTGGGCCTGCCCGGCAGCCACCCGTATGTACCGGCGCCCCGCTGATGTACCCGCGCCCCGCTGACCACCGGATACGGATGCCTTTCGCTCATCCGGGCCCGGCTGTCAGTGCACCGCTCTAGGGTTCGGTCCATGACGCCCGTACCGCTTCCCACCGTGGAGCTCTCCGCCGACCAGGCCCGCCGGATCGCCCTGCGCGCACAGGGTTTCCTGGGCGCCCCGGACCGCCGGGCAGGCGTGCCGGGCGTGCTGCGCCACCTCGGAGCCGTACAGCTCGACACGATCTCGGTGCTGGCCAGATCGCACGAACTCGTCCCGTACGCCCGTCTCGGTGCCGTCGACCGTCGCACCGTCGAGGAGGCGTACTGGTCGGGCGGCCGGTCCTTCGAGTACTGGTCGCACGCCGCCTGCGTCCTGCCGGTCGAGGAGTGGCCCCACTTCGCGTTCCGCCGCCGCGCCTACCGCGCCCGTCCGCACTGGTACCAGGACCTGCCCGACGGGGCGTACGAGACGGTGATCAAGCAGCTGCGCACGGAGGGCCCGCTGACCGCCACGGAACTGGGCGGCGCGAAGAACGGCGGCGAGTGGTGGGACTGGTCCGCCTCGAAGGTGGCCGTCGAGCGGGCGCTGATGCACGGCGAGGTGGTCTGCGCCGAGCGGCGCGGCTGGAAGCGCGTCTACGATCTCGCCGAGCGTGCCATCCCGGACGCCCTCCTCCACGACGACCTCGACGACGCGGAGTGCCACCGCCGACTGGTGGCCCTGGCGGGCCGGTCGCTGGGAGTCGGCACCCGGACCGACATCGCGGACTACCACCGGCTCAAGGGCGAGCAGTTCGACGCCGTGGTGGCCGACTCGGGTCTGGTGCCGGTATCGGTGGAGGGCTGGACCAAGCCGGCCTGGGCCGACCCGGAGGCGCTGGCATCGGAGCCACGCGGACGGCACCGCACGACGCTGCTCTCACCCTTCGACTCGCTGATCTGGGAACGGGCACGCACGGAGCGGATTTTCGGTTTCACCCACCGCCTGGAGGCGTACGTCCCCAAGCCGAAGCGGGTCCATGGGTACTTCGCGATGCCGCTGCTGGCCGGAGGCAGGCTTCAGGGCCGGGTCGACCCGGCCCGTGAGGGGTCGACGCTGGTCGCCAGGCAGGTGTCCCTCCTGAGCCGGAAGGCCGTGACGCCGATGGCCCAGGCCCTGGTGGAAGCGGCGTCCTGGGTCGGCTGCACGAACGTCCGGCTGGAGCGCGTCGATGCCCCGGAGCTGCGCGAGCCGCTCATGGCGGAAATCGCCCGCGCTCTCGCCTGAGCGGATTACCTCGCGGCGTTCCCTGTCGCGTTCCCCCGCCCCGTTTCCCGCTACCGGATCTCGAGGATCTTCTCCCGCATGGCATAGACCACGGCTTCCATCCGGGAGTGGAGCTGCAGCTTCTCCAGGATATTGCGGACGTGGTTCTTCACCGTGTTCTCGGAAATGAACAACGCCTTCGCGATATCGCGATTGTTCATGCCCGTTGCAACGAGTTTGAGGACTTCCAGCTCACGCTCCGTGAGCCGCGGTGCCGGGACGAGTCTGCGCTCATCGGTGCGCTGGATCATCGATTTGAACTCGGTCAGGAGTTTCGACGCCATCGACGGGCTGATCTGGGACTGGCCGTCGGCCACCGCCCGGATCGCCGTGGCCACCTCGTCGGTGGAGATCTCCTTGAGGAGATATCCGGTCGCGCCCGCCTTGATGGCGTCGTAGAGATCGGCCTCCTCGTCGCTGATCGTCAGCATGATGATCTTCGCGCTGGGAGCCACCTCCTTGATGGAGGTGCACGCCTCGATACCGCCGCGCTTGGGCATCCGCACGTCCATCAGCACGATGTCGGGCAGCAGATCGGCCGCCTTGTCCACGGCTTCCGCCCCGTCGCCGGCCTCGCCGACGACCTGGATGTCCTCTTCCTGCGCGAGGACGATCTCGAGACCTCTGCGGAAGAGCGCGTGGTCGTCGACCACAAGAACCCGGATGGGCTCCTTACGGGAGCCACTGCCGTTGTCCGCGTCGGAGCCCGCACCGGTCGCACCGTAGGCGTCATTCGCATCGCGCACGGGCCCGAAGGTGTTCGCCATCGTTGCTCCCCCTGAAGGCCGCGGCCTGTCGTCCACAAACTGTCCGCCAACAGCAGCTCGTGGAGCCCCGGTTGGCCTGGGACGCCATGCTTTCATGCCTGGACGCCGGAACGGTGATCCAGTTGCCGCACACGGGTGCCCCTGGGGGCGCACAGACGCTCCAGGGGCACCGCGGCATTGCTGACGTCAGCCGCCGAGCGCACCGCCCGCGCCGCCTGCTTCGTCAGCGGCGAGCGGGTCCGTCACCAGGCGGATGACACCGTAGTCGTAGGCGTGCCGCCGATAGACGACACTGGGTTCCTTGCTCTCCGAGTCGACGAACAAGTAGAAGTCGTGCCCGACCAGCTCCATCTCGTAGAGCGCCTGGTCGAGCGCCATGGGTGCCGCGACGTGCGTCTTCTCGCGCATCACCAGCGGCCCCTCACCCTGTACCTCGAGCGAGCCGATCTTGGTGGTGGGCACACTGCCCGTCGACGCCTCGTCGGCGACCAGTTCACCGTTCCCGTTGAACGACGCGACGCCCGCCACGGTCTCTCCGACCTCGGCAGCGGACAGCCGACCCGCACCACGGCGGCTGTAGCGCTTGTCGTGCTGCTTGCGCAGCCGCGCCTCCAACTTGCCCGTGGCCAGGTCCAGCGCCGCGTACGGGTCGCCCGCGGCCGCTTCCGCCCGGATGACAGGCCCGCGGGAGCGGAGCGTGATCTCCACCCGATCGGAACGGTCGGCCTGACGGGGATTCGGCTCCTTGGACACCTCGACGTCCAGGCTGATCACCTTGCCGTCGAAGTTCTGGATCTTGTCCAGCTTCAACTTCTCGGCCACGTGCTTGCGGAACCGCTCGGGCACCTCGGTCTTGCGGCCCTTGACGACGATGTCCACGCAGAACTCCGTTCCCGGATCGCTCCGCTTCAACGGCGGAGCATTTCCCTTTTTGCACCAGGCTCCGGTCTGGCCGGAACCTCGGACTCGGCGGCTCTCACCCCTCCTCCCCCGCCGGCGCGGTCTCCACCCCACCGGTTCCATCGTTTCTGGACTACCGATGAGTCACTTGCCCGAAACCTGATGGTGCATTCGTCGAGGTCTGGCATTCACCATTCCTCACAACCGAACATAGCCTGCCCGGCCCGGTCTCGGCACCCGCTACCGGCACGTACCTCCGTTCAGGTTCATTTGCCTACTCACTAGCTGCAACGACGCAACTTCTGCGTCAGTTCCGGTTTATTTCAAAAGCGGACGGAGAGGCTGAGACAACCGCGGCTCGCAGGCCCTGCTCCCCGGTGTTCCTCCAGCGTGCACCGGCATCCGCCACGGCGCCTGCGCGGACCGCGCGTGCCGCCTCGGCCAGCGAGGCTCCGGTCGTCATCAGGTCGTCGACCAGCACCACCGGGCCGCCCGCGAGAAGTCGCCCGGCGCCGCCCGCCACTTCGAGCGCCCCGGCCAGATTCGCCCGCCGCTGTCCGGCCCCGAGCCCTGACTGGTCCGCCACGGCCCGCCGCTGCCGGAGCACCGCGAGCACCCCGGCCGGCGTCCCCGTGCGCCGCAGCTCCGCCGCTGCCGCAAGGGCGATACGCCGCGCCGGATCATGCCCCCGCGCGGCAGTGGAACGCCGCGCCGACGGTACGGGCACGAGCAGGAGCGGCCCCGCCCCGCACACCGGCCCCGCCCCGGCCCGCACAGCGCCCGCCAGAGCGCTGCCGAGCACGCCGACGAGCCCCAGTGCGCCTCGCTCCTTGTGGGCCAGCAGCATCGCCCGTACCGCGTTCTCGTACGGCGCCGCGGCACGCACCGACGGCAGTCCCTCGGGTTCGGGCACCGGTCTCACCGTGCGCGGCCCCGCGCCGAGCAGCGCGGCCCCGCACTCCGCGCAAAGGTCCGTACGCGGCCTGCCGCAGCCGCCACAGGCCACCGGCAGGACCAGTCCGGCGAATTCCCGCCACCATCCCCGCATCCCGACACTCTGCAGGGGGCGGCCGAAACCGGCCACCCCCTGTGGAAAACTCCGGCCGCCTCAGCCCGGGTAGACCAGGGAGGAGCCCGCCTTGATCACCGTCTGCCAGTTGTCGCCCGGAGACAGCTTCACGATGCCGTCGTCCTCGGTCTCCGCCATCAGGGGAAGCTGTTCGTCGTCCGCCGCCGCGACCGCCGTCACCTGGTTCACCCCGGGCAGCACACCGGAGGACGAGGTCGAGCCGTCCGCCTGCACATAACGCACCTGCTGCACACCCCCCTCCTCCTTGCCGACCACCACAAGGCGGCTGCGGCCGGACCAGGAAATCGCCGACACGTCCGTGAGCTGCGGCGCCGCCTGGCGCAGGTCCTCCACGGAGACCTGCGGCCGCTCCGCCGGGCCACGGCGCTGCACCCGCCCGATCTTGAGCGTCGTGTGCCCGTCCTTCGACAGGAGCAGCGCGATCCGCACCCCGTCGGCCGACATCCGCAGGGCCTCGATCCGCCCGCCGTTCAGGCTCGGCACGGTGACCTCCTGCGGCGTGCCCTCGCCGCCGACCAGGCGCAGCAGCCTGGGTCCCGCCCGGTCCCGGTCGGCCACCCAGAGGTCGCCCAGACCGTCCCAGCTCGGAGCCGAGAGCCGGTCTTCGGGCTTCTTCGCCCTGCTCGTCACGACGGGTTCGGCGAGTTCGCCGTCCGAGACGAGGGAGGAGACGTAGAGGTCCTGATGGTTCGCGGAGACACCCGCCGCCAACTGCTCGTCGCGGGCCACTCCGACCGTGCTCATCGGCACCGTCCCACTGCCGAGCGGTCCGGTCACGGGTTCGGGGTCGCCGGTGCCCTTGCTGTTCCCCGGTATCCGTTCCACCTGCCCCTTGGCGTCGACGAAGTACTGGCTGTCCGGCGCACCGGACCCACTGTCGGGGGCGAACTCCACCGCCTCGTCCGCGCCCAGCGAACACAGCTGGCCCCGGTCGCCGCGCAGCTCCACCTGTTCCACTCGCGCGGACGTCAGGTCCCGCAAGGTGAAGAAGACCTGAGCGGCCATCATCCGACAGGCCGTCCGGCCGACCTTGTCCGCCTTCCGGTTGAGCGGGACCTTCAGGACGTTCTGGTCGTCGGGCGCCAGGGATGTGACGCCCTTCTTGAGCGCCGTGCCGATGGGGAAGCGGGAATCGGCGACGGGCCGCAACCAGTTCGTCGGCCCCCCGAGCAGGGCCCGGACGGTCTGCGTCGCGGTGTCCATCCGGGTGACGGGGTCCGTCCGGTTCCGTACGTAGACGGGGTCGGCCACCAGCGTGGAACGGCCGTTCGTCAGGCCCGTGGCGAAGTAGTACTTGTTGACGGACCGGTAGAGCCGCCTGAAGTCCGACTGTCCGAGCACCAGGCCGTCCGGCACGATGTCGATCCGCCACTCCCGCTTGCCGTCGGCCCGCTTCTCCTGCACCAGATGGAGGGTCTGGGAGTAGTCGGTGGGGGCGAGCGGTTGGTAGGAGCTCTGCGCGTCCACCGCGGCGACCTGCTCGCCGGTCAGCGTGTAGGCGCCTTCCGTGCGCTTGCGGTCCTTGTCGCCGAGGGAGGGGCCGTTCCGGTTGGGCGCCTTGGCGAGCACCGTGGTGCCCGCGCTCGGCTTCCAGGTACGGGCCGCTTCCTCGGTCAGGTACTTGCGGGTCGTCATGAACTCGGGGTCGTCACTGGTCATCGACTCCAGGAAGCCGTCGACCACCTCGATGGGGGTGGCGCCTTCCCTGGGCGGCACCGCGTACACCTGCACCTGGGAGTCGCCCGGCTGCGAGGCGTCGACCGGCTTCACATCCCCGGTGACCGGCATGGAGGCGCATCCGGCCAGCACCACCACGCCGCAGCAGAGCAGCGCGGACATCCGCACCGCGCGTCCATGGCCGCCCTTCAGACGGTCAGTGTCCACGAGTCGTGTCCTCCCGGTCCGGGTTCTGCGCTTCGTAGTCGGCGCCGCCGCGAGGCCGGTCCCCGGCCTGACGCGCCACCACGCGTGCGCCATTGCCCGGCAGCGCGGCGGGATGGACGGACGCCGGCGCGGTGCGCGGCGCCACAGGGGCACGCGCGGGCACCGCCAGCTGCGAACGTTCCGAGGAACCCGGCTGGTTCGGTACGGCCATCAGCCGGTGGTCGCTCACGGTCACCGGGCTGGCCTCGGCGCGCTCCCGATTCTCCCGGTTGCGCCGCGAGTCCTCCGGCTCCAGCGGTATCGGTGAACCCCGCAGCGGCTCGTCCGCCGTACGCGGCAGCGTGAGCCGGAACTGAGAACCTCCACCGGGCTCACCCCATGCCTGGAGCCAGCCGCCGTGCAGCCTGGCGTCCTCCACGGCGATCGAGAGCCCGAGGCCGGTGCCACCGGTCGTACGGGCCCGTGCCGGGTCGGCCCGCCAGAAGCGGTTGAAGACCCGGGTCGCCTCGCCTGGCTTGAGTCCCACGCCGTAGTCGCGGACCGCCACGGCCACCGCGCCCTGGGCCACACCGAGCCGTACGACGACGTCCCGGCCCTCGCCGTGCTCGACGGCGTTCACCACAAGGTTGCGCAGCACCCGCTCGACACGGCGGGCATCGGCTTCCGCGATCACCGGCTGTTCGTCGCCGACCACCCGGATCCTGGTCCCCTTGCACTCGGCAAGCGGCTCCGCGCCGCCGATCACCCGCCGCACGACCGCACGCAGATCTATGGGCTCGGCTTCCAGCGCCGCGGCGCCCGCGTCGAACCGGCTGATCTCCAGGAGATCGGAGAGGAGCGACTCGAAACGGTCCAGCTGGTCCCCGAGCAGTTCCGCGGAGCGTGCGGTGACGGGATCGAAGTCGGCGCGCGCCTCGTGGATGACATCAGCGGCCATCCGCACGGTGGTCAGCGGCGTCCGCAGTTCGTGCGAGACGTCCGAGACGAAGCGCCGCTGCATGCGCGAGAGCTCCTCGAGCTGCTGGATCTTCAGCTGAAGGCTCTGCGCCATCTTGTTGAACGCTTCACCGAGTCTGGCGATGTCGTCCTCGCCGGTGACCTTCATACGTTCCTGGAGCCTGCCTGCGGAGAGCCGCTCGGCGATGCCCGCGGCCATGCGTACGGGCGTGACGACCTGCCGCACCACGAACCAGGCGATCGCCCCGAGAAGCACCACGACGAAGAGCCCTGCCGTCGCCAGCGTCGTCATGACCAGGCTCAGGGACTTCTCCTCCTGCGTCAGCGGGAAGAGGTAGTACAGCTCGTACGGATTGTGGTCGATGTCGTAGAGCCGCTTGCCCACGACCAGACCGGACTGCGACTCCTTACCGTACGAGTACCGGATCAGGGAGTAGGTCTGAAAGGCCCCGGGCCCCTCGTTCACGTCGTCCCGCAGTCGTTGCGGGACGCTGGCGGCGTCGACGCTGCCCGAACCGCGCGGCGCGCGGCTGGACGCGCCCCCCGCGCCGGACTCGGCGCTGAGCGCGACCACGTTGAAGGCGTTCTTGCCACCGCTGGCGAGCTGGTCGACGAGCTCCGTACGCCAGGACGTGTTGGCGGTGACGCCGTCCGCAGCGTCCTGTCCCCGGTCACCCGGGACGAGCGGTTCGTTCGCCTTCTCCTGGGCAGCGGCGAAACCACCGGCGGCCTGCGTCTGGGCAGCCTTGGCCTTCGCTTCGAGCAGGCCGTTGCGGACCTGCCCGATCACGACGAAGCCCAGCAGCAGCACCACGCCGATCGACATCAGCAGGGTGCCGGCGACGACGCGCAGCTGAAGGTTGCGCCGCCACAGCCGCACAGCGGGCAGCACCGGACGCCGCACCCACCGCATCAGCAGACGGGGCACAGGTCCGCCCTGCAGGAGACGGCCCGCCCGGGAAGACTTCCGCCCAGGACCGGCAGCCCGCTCCATACGGACTCCCGGCTCCCCGGGTTTCGGAGCAGCGCTGCCCAGGGTCATGTCAGCTCGGTCCGGCCTTGTAACCGACGCCTCGGACGGTCACGACGATTTCCGGCCGCTCCGGGTCCTTCTCGACCTTGGAACGGAGCCGCTGGACGTGAACGTTCACCAGACGGGTATCGGCGGCGTGGCGATAGCCCCACACCTGCTCGAGCAGCACCTCACGGGTGAAGACCTGCCACGGCTTACGGGCGAGCGCGACCAGCAGGTCGAACTCCAGCGGGGTCAGCGCGATGGACTGACCCTCCCGCTTCACCGAATGACCGGCCACGTCGATGACCAGGTCACCGATGGCCAGCTGTTCCGGCGCAGGCTCTTCGGACCTCCGCAAACGCGCCCTGATCCGGGCAACCAACTCCTTCGGTTTGAACGGCTTGACGATGTAGTCGTCGGCCCCGGATTCCAGGCCCACCACTACATCGACCGTGTCGCTCTTGGCAGTGAGCATGACGATCGGCACACCTGACTCGGCCCTGATCAGCCTGCAGACCTCGATGCCGTCCCTACCGGGCAGCATGAGATCCAGCAGAACCAGGTCCGGCTTCGCCTCACGAAATGCAGCAAGTGCCCTGTCACCGTCCGCTACGAACGACGGCTCGAAACCTTCTCCACGCAGCACAATCCCGAGCATCTCGGCCAGTGCGGTGTCGTCGTCGACGACAAGGACGCGTCCCTTCATAAACGACATCATCCCATTAGCTAATCGTTATCTGCGATGACCTGGCACACAGCTCTGCCAGTCCGACCCCCGTGACCGGGGAGATTACGCCCTCCTCCGTGACGATCGCCGTGACCAGCTCCGGCGGCGTGATGTCGAATGCGGGGTTGTACGCCGGGGCCCCAACCGGTGCGACGGGCAGTCCGCCCGCCTCTCCGCCCGGTGACACCATGTGCGGAGATGTGAGCTCCGTCACTTCTCGGCCGGGGCGCTGCTCCACAATGATCGCTTCCCCGTCCGCGGTGTCCAGATCGACAGTCGTCGTGGGTGCGACGACGATGAACGGCACATGGTGGTACTTGGCGAGCACGGCCAACGGATAACTCCCCACCTTGTTCGCCACCGAGCCGTCCGCGGCGATGCGGTCCGCCCCGATAAGTACGGCATCCACCTCACCCGCGGCAAACAGCGAACCCGCCGCGTTGTCCGTGAGCAAGCTGTACGCCATCCCGTTCCGCGCCGCTTCGTAGGCCGTGAGCCGGGCACCCTGGAGCAGCGGACGCGTCTCGTCCACCCACAGCCGCCTCAGCCGGCCGGCCCGGTGCGACTGGAGGGCCACCGCGAAAGCCGTGCCCTCACCACCCGACACGAGCGCACCCGTGTTGCAGTGGGTGAGGAGCCGATGACCGCCACCGGGCAACAGCTCGTCCAGAAGGGCCAGACCGAATCGCGCCATACGCCCGCTGGCCGCCGCGTCCTCCCTGTGCAGCGCCCGCGCCTCCGCGAGCGCCGCCCCGGCCGCCTGCCCGGCGGTCAGGCCCTTCTCGACGGCCGCCCAGTACACGCGGGCCACCCGCCGCACCCCGTAGGCGAGGTTCACAGCGGTGGGCCGCGCCCTCTCCAGCAGTCCCGTGGCCTCGGCCACGTCATATCCACGGGCCGCGGCGAGCGCCACCCCGTACCCCCCGGCGATACCCAGCAGCGGGGCACCCCGGACCGCCAGGGCCCGGATGGCCCGCACCAGCGCGGGTACGTCGGTACACACCAGCTCCACTTCCTCGACCGGCAGCCGGGTCTGGTCGAGAAGGACCAGCACAGGGCCTTCCGGAAGCTCGTCCCAGCGAAGTACGGAGAGCGCCGGAGGCTCGATGCCCACCGGTGATTGCGCGTCCTGATCAGCCATCCGCCCAGTCTGCCCGGTAAGGCGTCCACAAATGAAGGCACGAAGGAGATGGAGCGTCCGGTCCGCGCCGCAGCGTCGCGTGGCACGATGGCTGCCAACCTCCCGCCCCGATGAGCGGACGGGATCGTGAAGGAGCGAGAATGAACGACTCTCCGGGCTGGGCCTCGCCCGGATCTGCCCCCTCCGACGGCCAGGAGGCGGGAATCCCCCGCCCCTCCGAGCCCGTGGACGCCGGCAGCCCTGCACCCCAGTGGTCTCCCGCGCAGCCGCCTCCCGGGCAGTGGTCCCCACCGAGCACGTCCGGCACCGGCCCCGGAGCACACCCGCCGGCGCCCGGCTGGGGAGGCGCCCCGCAGGGCCCGGGATGGGGCAACGCGCCCATGGCGGCGAAGCCCGGGGTCATCCCGCTCCGCCCCCTGAGCATCGGCGAAATCCTCGACGGCGCGGTGTCCACGATGCGCGCCCACTGGCGCACGGTATTGGGCGTCAGCCTCACCGTCGCCGTGATCGCGCAGGTCGCGATCATTCTCATCCAGCGCTATCTGCTGCCCGCGCCGGTATCGGTCGACCCGAACGCCGTCGGCGCCGAGGCTCTGCGCCAGACCGCGGACTCCATGCAGTCCACCCTGCTCAGCAGCGCCCCGGCGACACTCATCTCGTTGATCGCCACGCTCATCACCACAGCGGTGCTGACCGTGGTGATCAGCCGTTCGGTACTCGGCCGCCGCGCGACGCTCTCCGATGCCTGGACCGAGGCCCGCCCCAGGCTCCCGCAGCTGCTCGGCCTGACCCTCCTGCTCAGCCTCATGAGCACCGCGATCATGGCGGCCGGTCTGCTCCCCGGCCTGCTGATCGGCTCCACCGCCGGGATCATGCTGGCCCTGCTCGGCTTCACCGCCGCGCTGGTCGTCGTCCTCTGGCTGATGGTCCGCTTCACACTCGCCGCTCCGGCACTGATGCTGGAACGACAGTCGATCCTGACCTCGATGCGCCGCTCCGCGAAGCTGGTCCAGGGTGCGTGGTGGCGCACCTTCGGCATCCTGGCGCTCACCTACCTGCTGGTCATCGTCGTGGCCCTGGTCATCGGCGTCCCCTTCGCCATCGTCGCGATCGCCATGGACGGCGCCGGGATCGGCGACCTGATGAACGGCAGCGCCGAGTTCGGCTGGCCCTTCCTCATCGTCTCGGGCATCGGCGAGGTCATCGTCTCGACGCTGACCTACCCCTTCACCGCGGGAGTGATGGCGCTGCTCTACGTCGACCAGCGCATCCGCCGCGAAGCCCTCGATCTCGACCTGGCGCGTGCCGCGAACGTGCCGGGCTACGACACCCACAGGAGCTGACGCAGTGCGGGGGGCGGGGGGCACCACTTCGATACGGCGATTCATCCGGGCGGACGAGATACCCGTGGACACTCCACGGGTCCCCGCCCGTGAGGCGGCTGAGGACGAACTGTCCAAGCCGATGTACCACGAGAACGATCCGAACCTTCTCCAGCGCGGCCTCAACAGCTTCTGGGACTGGCTCGCCGGCCTCTTCGACGCCGTCGCAGGCGGCGCACCTGGCGGACCGCTCGGAATCGTCCTGGTCGTACTGATCGTCGTGGGCCTGGCCGTCGCCCTCTGGTGGCGGCTGGGCACACCCCAGCGCACGGTCCGTTCCGCCGACGCCCTCTTCGGCGGCGGCACCCACACCGCGGACGCGCACCGCACGGCCGCCGAGACACACGCCGCCGCCGGCCGCTGGACCGAAGCGATCCAGGAGCGCATGCGCGCCGTAGTCCGCGACCTGGAGGAACGCGCACTGCTCGACCCCCGGCCCGGCCGCACCGCGGACGAGGCAGCCGCCAAAGCAGGCCGCCACCTCCCGCCGTACGCCGTCCGCCTCCGCACCGCGGCCAGGACCTTCGACGACGTCACATACGGCGGCCGCACAGGAACCGAGCAGACATACGCCACGCTGCTCGCCCTCGACCTGGAGCTCGTGGCCGCCAAGCCCTTGCTGACCAGCACGGTCCAAGGAGCCGGCGCATGACCAGGACGCCCACCACCTCCCCCACCTCGGCATCCCTCACAGCACGCCAGGTCTGGAACCGCACCCGCGGGCTCATGCTCGCCCTGCTCATCCTCGTGGTGGCGGGCATCACGCTCGCGGCCGTTCGCTCCGGCGACCACCACGGCCGCCTCGATCCCCGCTCCGCGGACCCGCAGGGCAGTCGCGCCGTCGCGGAACTCCTCGAACGGAGCGGCGTCTCCGTAGACGTCGTCACCACACTCGACGAGGCCACCGCCGCAGCCGGCCCCGACACGACCCTCCTCACCACCGCGCCCAATCTGCTCACGCCGTACCAGCAACGCCGGCTCAGCGCAGCCACAGCGGACTCCGCCGGCCGCACGGTCCTGCTCGCCCCGGACGGACTGTCCCTGCACCACCTGGCCCCAGGCGTACGAGCCCGGTCGCCCCGCCCCGTCGAGCCGAGGACCCCGCGCTGCGACCTCCCCGCCGCCCGAGACGCGGGCACAGCGGAGACGGGCGGCATCCGCTACACGGCGGACGCCCCGGCCACCACCTCCTGCTATCCGGACGACGGCCTCGCCACCGTCCTCGTCTTCCAGGGACAGCAAGCCGGCGACACCGTGCTGCTCGGCTCCCCCGACCTGCTCCACAACGACCGCCTCGCCCAGCAGGGCAACGCCTCGCTGGCGCTGCAACTCCTCGGTTCCCGCCCGCATCTCGTCTGGTACCTCCCTTCGCTCTCTGATCCCACCGCCACCGAAACCGACGAGGAAAGCGGAGCCCCGCCCACCGAGGAGGACAGAGCAGCAGGTGACTCGCAGAGTTTCACGGACCTGATCCCCTCCGGCTGGCTGTGGGGCACCCTGCAACTCGCCCTCGCTGCCGTACTCGTCGCCATCTGGCGAGCACGCCGTCTGGGTCCTCTCGTCACCGAACACCTGCCCGTAGCCATCCAGGCGTCCGAGACCACCGAGGGCCGCGCCCGCCTGTACCGCAAGGCCAATGCCCGCGACCGGGCCGCCGACTCCCTGCGCTCAGCCGCCCGTGCCCGCCTCGCACCCCTGGCCGGTGTCTCCCCCCGCGAAGCGCATTCCCCCGAAGTGCTCCTCCCCGCGATCTCGGCCCGCGTCACCGAACGGGTCGGCGACCTCAGCTCACTGCTCTTCGGTCCCGCACCCGACGACAACGCGGCCCTAGTCCTCCTGACCGACCAACTCGACGCCCTCGAAAGAGAGGTACGCACTTCATGAGCGCCCCGACCCCCGAGTCCACGGAGCCGAACGCGGCCGCCTGGCCCCCTGCGGCCCCCATGGACTCCGACAGCGCCCGCGCCTCCTTGGAAGCCCTGCGCTCCGAGATCGCCAAGGCCGTCGTCGGACAGGACCCGGCCGTCACCGGGCTCGTCGTCGCGCTGCTCTGCCGAGGTCACGTCCTGCTGGAAGGCGTCCCCGGGGTGGCCAAGACCCTTCTGGTCCGGGCTCTCGCCGCGTCACTGGAACTCGACACCAAGCGAGTCCAGTTCACCCCGGACCTCATGCCGAGCGACGTCACGGGCTCCCTCGTCTATGACGCCCGCACGGCAGAGTTCTCCTTCCAGCCCGGCCCGGTCTTCACGAACCTGCTTCTCGCCGACGAGATCAACCGCACGCCCCCCAAGACCCAGTCGTCCCTCCTCGAAGCGATGGAGGAACGCCAGGTCACCGTCGATGGGACCCCTCGCCTCCTGCCCGACCCGTTCCTGGTGGCCGCCACTCAGAACCCGGTCGAGTACGAAGGCACCTATCCCCTCCCCGAGGCCCAACTGGACCGCTTCCTCCTCAAGCTGACGGTGCCTCTTCCGTCACGCGAGGACGAGATCAGCGTCCTGACCCGTCACGCCGACGGCTTCAACCCCCGTGATCTGCGAGCAGCCGGTATCCGCCCCGTCGCCACACCCGCCGACCTGGAGGCCGCTCGCTCGGCCGTCGCGAAGACCAAGGTCTCCCCTGAGATCGCGGGCTATGTCGTGGATATCTGTCGTGCCACACGTGAGTCCCCCTCACTCTCGCTCGGCGCCTCCCCCCGAGGCGCCACAGCCCTGCTCTCCACCGCACGCGCCTGGGCCTGGCTTACCGGCCGGGACTACGTCATTCCGGACGACGTAAAGGCTTTGGCGCTTCCCACACTCCGTCATCGCATCCAACTGCGGCCCGAAGCGGAGATGGAAGGAGTCACCCCTGACTCCGTCATCACCGCGGTGCTCGCCCACGTACCCGTTCCCCGATGAGGCGGTGACCATGGCCCTCACCGGACGAACCGCGCTCCTGGCCGCCCTCGGGTCACTCCCCGTAGGCATCCTGGCCCCGAGCTGGACAGGCATGCTCGCGGTGAACGCCCCGCTGTCTCTCGCAATTCTGTGCGACTACGCCCTGGCAGCGCCAGTGCGTACGCTCCAGTTCACCCGATCCGGCGACACGTCCGTTCGACTGGGTGACGCGGCGCAGGTGCAACTGACCGTAACCAATCCCTCGCGTCGCCGACTGCGGGCCCACGTGCGCGATGCCTGGCCGCCCAGCAGCTGGCCCGTCGGCACGGACCGGGCCGCGTCCCGGCACGAGGTGACGGTCCCGGCGGGTGAACGCCGACGCCTCACCACGTTCCTCCGCCCCACCCGGCGCGGAGACCGCCGGGCCGAGCAGGTGACTGTTCGCTCCTTCGGTCCTCTCGGCCTGGCCGCCCGCCAGGGAAACCACCAGGTCCCCTGGACGGTCCGCGTCCTTCCGCCGTTCACGAGCCGCAAGCATCTGCCTTCCCGTCTGGCGCGTCTGCGCGAGCTCGACGGCCGCACCAGCGTGCTGACCCGTGGTGAAGGCACCGAGTTCGACAGCCTTCGTGCCTACGTGCCCGGTGATGACACCCGCTCCATCGACTGGCGGGCCACGGCCCGGCAGTCAGCCGTCGCTGTGCGGACCTGGCGTCCCGAGCGGGACCGGCACATCCTCATCGTGCTGGACACCGGCCGCACATCGGCGGGCCGCGTAGGTGACGTTCCCCGTCTCGACGCGGCGATGGACGCCACCCTGCTCCTCACCGCTCTCGCGACGCGTGCCGGCGACCGAGTCAATTTCCTCGCCTACGACCGCCGAGTCCGCGCCCAGGTCCAGGGCAGCACGGCTGCGGGCGACGTTCTGTCGTCGATCGTCACAGCCATGGCGCCTCTGGAAGCCGAACTCGTCGAGACGGATGCCCGCGGCCTCAGCAAGGCCGCACTGGCGAGCGCGCCCCGCCGCTCCCTGATCGTCCTTCTCACCGGCCTGGATTCCGCCCCCATCGAGGAGGGTCTGCTGCCGGTTCTTCCTCAGCTCACCAAGCGCCACACGGTGCTGCTGGCCTCGGTAGCCGATCCCCGCACCGAGTCGATGACGCAGGCACGGGGCACAGTGGACGCGATCTACGAGGCAGCAGCCGGCACTCAGGCTCAGGCCCAGCGGCGCCGCACCGCGGATCAGCTCAAGCGTCATGGTGTCGTGGTCGTCGATGCCACCCCGGAGAAGCTTGCGCCCGCGCTGGCGGATGCCTATCTGGCTCTCAAGGCTGCCGGTCGGCTCTGAATCCCGACGCCCAGCGTCCCCTTCCCCTCGTCGGTCGGAACCAGCAGGCCGCAAGGACCAGCAGAAGGGGGCAGCCCGCTGAAAATGTGTCTGAACGCAGAAAAGCCCCGTGCCACAAGGGCACGGGGCTTTCCCGGAATAATTGTTCGGCGGCGTCCTACTCTCCCACAGGGTCCCCCCTGCAGTACCATCGGCGCTGAAAGGCTTAGCTTCCGGGTTCGGAATGTAACCGGGCGTTTCCCTGACGCAATGACCACCGAAACACTATGAAATTTGAACGCTGGCATGAACACAGCTGTTCGTTATTTCAGAACTAACACAGTGGACGCGAGCAACTGAGGACAAGCCCTCGGCCTATTAGTACCAGTCAGCTCCACCCGTTACCGGGCTTCCACATCTGGCCTATCAACCCAGTCGTCTACTGGGAGCCTTAACCCCTCAAAGGGGGTGGGAATACTCATCTCGAAGCAGGCTTCCCGCTTAGATGCTTTCAGCGGTTATCCTTTCCGAACGTAGCCAACCAGCCATGCCCTTGGCAGGACAACTGGCACACCAGAGGTTCGTCCGTCCCGGTCCTCTCGTACTAGGGACAGCCCTTCTCAATATTCCTACGCGCACAGCGGATAGGGACCGAACTGTCTCACGACGTTCTAAACCCAGCTCGCGTACCGCTTTAATGGGCGAACAGCCCAACCCTTGGGACCGACTCCAGCCCCAGGATGCGACGAGCCGACATCGAGGTGCCAAACCATCCCGTCGATATGGACTCTTGGGGAAGATCAGCCTGTTATCCCCGGGGTACCTTTTATCCGTTGAGCGACAGCGCTTCCACAAGCCACTGCCGGATCACTAGTCCCGACTTTCGTCCCTGCTCGACCCGTCGGTCTCACAGTCAAGCTCCCTTGTGCACTTACACTCAACACCTGATTGCCAACCAGGCTGAGGGAACCTTTGGGCGCCTCCGTTACTCTTTAGGAGGCAACCGCCCCAGTTAAACTACCCATCAGACACTGTCCCTGATCCGGATCACGGACCCAGGTTAGACATCCAGCACGACCAGAGTGGTATTTCAACGACGACTCCACAACCACTGGCGTGGCCGCTTCAAAGTCTCCCACCTATCCTACACAAGCCGAACCGAACACCAATATCAAACTATAGTAAAGGTCCCGGGGTCTTTCCGTCCTGCTGCGCGAAACGAGCATCTTTACTCGTAGTGCAATTTCACCGGGCCTATGGTTGAGACAGTCGAGAAGTCGTTACGCCATTCGTGCAGGTCGGAACTTACCCGACAAGGAATTTCGCTACCTTAGGATGGTTATAGTTACCACCGCCGTTTACTGGCGCTTAAGTTCTCAGCTTCGCACACCCGAAAGTGCACTAACCGGTCCCCTTAACGTTCCAGCACCGGGCAGGCGTCAGTCCGTATACATCGCCTTACGGCTTCGCACGGACCTGTGTTTTTAGTAAACAGTCGCTTCTCGCTGGTCTCTGCGGCCACCCCCAGCTCACCGAGTAAATCGGATCACCAGTGATGGCCCCCCTTCTCCCGAAGTTACGGGGGCATTTTGCCGAGTTCCTTAACCATAGTTCACCCGAACGCCTCGGTATTCTCTACCTGACCACCTGAGTCGGTTTAGGGTACGGGCCGCCATGAAACTCGCTAGAGGCTTTTCTCGGCAGCATAGGATCATCCACTTCACCACAATCGGCTCGGCATCAGGTCTCAGCCTTGATGTGTGACGGATTTACCTATCACACGGCCTACACCCTTACCCCGGGAACAACCATCGCCCGGGTTGGACTACCTTCCTGCGTCACCCCATCGCTTACCTACTACAAGTCTGGTTCATCGGCTCCACCACTTCCCTCAACTCCGAAGAGATCGGGCCGGCTTCACGGACTTAGCATCGCCTGATTCAGTACTGGGCGTTTCAAAGCGGGTACCGGAATATCAACCGGTTGTCCATCGACTACGCCTGTCGGCCTCGCCTTAGGTCCCGACTTACCCTGGGCAGATCAGCTTGACCCAGGAACCCTTAGTCAATCGGCGCACACGTTTCTCACGTGTGTATCGCTACTCATGCCTGCATTCTCACTCGTGAACCGTCCACAACTCGCTTCCGCGGCTGCTTCACCCGGCACACGACGCTCCCCTACCCATCCACACGGGCGTTGGCCCTATATGTGTGAATGACACGACTTCGGCGGTACGCTTGAGCCCCGCTACATTGTCGGCGCGGAATCACTTGACCAGTGAGCTATTACGCACTCTTTCAAGGGTGGCTGCTTCTAAGCCAACCTCCTGGTTGTCTCTGCGACTCCACATCCTTTCCCACTTAGCGTACGCTTAGGGGCCTTAGTCGATGCTCTGGGCTGTTTCCCTCTCGACCATGGAGCTTATCCCCCACAGTCTCACTGCCGTGCTCTCACTTACCGGCATTCGGAGTTTGGCTAAGGTCAGTAACCCGGTAGGGCCCATCGCCTATCCAGTGCTCTACCTCCGGCAAGAAACACACGACGCTGCACCTAAATGCATTTCGGGGAGAACCAGCTATCACGGAGTTTGATTGGCCTTTCACCCCTAACCACAGGTCATCCCCCAGGTTTTCAACCCTGGTGGGTTCGGTCCTCCACGAAGTCTTACCTCCGCTTCAACCTGCCCATGGCTAGATCACTCCGCTTCGGGTCTAGAGCGTGCAACTCAATCGCCCTATTCGGACTCGCTTTCGCTACGGCTTCCCCACACGGGTTAACCTCGCTACACACCGCTAACTCGCAGGCTCATTCTTCAAAAGGCACGCAGTCACGACTGCTGTTCCGAAGAACAACAGCGACGCTCCCACGGCTTGTAGGCACACGGTTTCAGGTACTATTTCACTCCGCTCCCGCGGTACTTTTCACCATTCCCTCACGGTACTATCCGCTATCGGTCACCAGGGAATATTTAGGCTTAGCGGGTGGTCCCGCCAGATTCACACGGGATTTCTCGGGCCCCGTGCTACTTGGGTGTCTCTTAAACGAGCCGTTGATGTTTCAGCTACGGGGGTCTTACCCTCTACGCCGGACCTTTCGCATGTCCTTCGCCTACATCAACGGTTTCTGACTCGTCTCACAGTCGGCAGACTATGAAAAAGAGATCCCACAACCCCGTATGCGCAACCCCTGCCGGGTATCACACGCATACGGTTTGGCCTCATCCAGTTTCGCTCGCCACTACTCCCGGAATCACGGTTGTTTTCTCTTCCTGCGGGTACTGAGATGTTTCACTTCCCCGCGTTCCCTCCACACTGCCTATGTGTTCAGCAGTGGGTGACAGCCCATGACGGCTGCCGGGTTTCCCCATTCGGAAACCCCCGGATCAAAGCTTGGTTGACAGCTCCCCGGGGACTATCGTGGCCTCCCACGTCCTTCATCGGTTCCTGGTGCCAAGGCATCCACCGTGCGCCCTTAAAAACTTGGCCACAGATGCTCGCGTCCACTGTGCAGTTCTCAAACAACGACCAGCCACCCATCACCCCACCCTTACAGGCGAGTTCACTGGGGCCGGCACCGAAGATCCAGACAAAAAAATGCCCGTACCTTCAGATACCCAACAGCGTGCCCGACCCGACCGACCCATTCCCTCTTTCCACGCCGAAGCAGTACTTGAGAAAACCAACCTGTCGTGCCGAATAGTCAACGTTCCACCCTTGAGCAACCACCGTCGAACATTTGCCGACGAAATGGTCTCTGGATTCCCCGAAGGAAACCTAGATGCTCCTTAGAAAGGAGGTGATCCAGCCGCACCTTCCGGTACGGCTACCTTGTTACGACTTCGTCCCAATCGCCAGTCCCACCTTCGACAGCTCCCTCCCACAAGGGGTTGGGCCACCGGCTTCGGGTGTTACCGACTTTCGTGACGTGACGGGCGGTGTGTACAAGGCCCGGGAACGTATTCACCGCAGCAATGCTGATCTGCGATTACTAGCAACTCCGACTTCATGGGGTCGAGTTGCAGACCCCAATCCGAACTGAGACCGGCTTTTTGAGATTCGCTCCGCCTCGCGGCATCGCAGCTCATTGTACCGGCCATTGTAGCACGTGTGCAGCCCAAGACATAAGGGGCATGATGACTTGACGTCGTCCCCACCTTCCTCCGAGTTGACCCCGGCAGTCTCCTGTGAGTCCCCATCACCCCGAAGGGCATGCTGGCAACACAGAACAAGGGTTGCGCTCGTTGCGGGACTTAACCCAACATCTCACGACACGAGCTGACGACAGCCATGCACCACCTGTATACCGACCACAAGGGGGGCACCATCTCTGATGCTTTCCGGTATATGTCAAGCCTTGGTAAGGTTCTTCGCGTTGCGTCGAATTAAGCCACATGCTCCGCTGCTTGTGCGGGCCCCCGTCAATTCCTTTGAGTTTTAGCCTTGCGGCCGTACTCCCCAGGCGGGGAACTTAATGCGTTAGCTGCGGCACCGACGACGTGGAATGTCGCCAACACCTAGTTCCCAACGTTTACGGCGTGGACTACCAGGGTATCTAATCCTGTTCGCTCCCCACGCTTTCGCTCCTCAGCGTCAGTAATGGCCCAGAGATCCGCCTTCGCCACCGGTGTTCCTCCTGATATCTGCGCATTTCACCGCTACACCAGGAATTCCGATCTCCCCTACCACACTCTAGCTAGCCCGTATCGAATGCAGACTCGGGGTTAAGCCCCGAGCTTTCACATCCGACGTGACAAGCCGCCTACGAGCTCTTTACGCCCAATAATTCCGGACAACGCTCGCACCCTACGTATTACCGCGGCTGCTGGCACGTAGTTAGCCGGTGCTTCTTCTGCAGGTACCGTCACTTGCGCTTCTTCCCTGCTGAAAGAGGTTTACAACCCGAAGGCCGTCATCCCTCACGCGGCGTCGCTGCATCAGGCTTTCGCCCATTGTGCAATATTCCCCACTGCTGCCTCCCGTAGGAGTCTGGGCCGTGTCTCAGTCCCAGTGTGGCCGGTCGCCCTCTCAGGCCGGCTACCCGTCGTCGCCTTGGTAGGCCATTACCCCACCAACAAGCTGATAGGCCGCGGGCTCATCCTTCACCGCCGGAGCTTTTAACCCCGTCCCATGCAGGACAGAGTGTTATCCGGTATTAGACCCCGTTTCCAGGGCTTGTCCCAGAGTGAAGGGCAGATTGCCCACGTGTTACTCACCCGTTCGCCACTAATCCACCCCGAAGGGCTTCATCGTTCGACTTGCATGTGTTAAGCACGCCGCCAGCGTTCGTCCTGAGCCAGGATCAAACTCTCCGTGAATGTATTCCCGTAATCGGGACGACACCACGAGAGCGGAACGACCGAGTCGGAATATGACCGGTCGTTCACAGCGTCCTCGCTAGTGTTGCCTACCCGGACCACGAGGGCCCGGAATAGGACTTTTCAAAGGAACCACCAACCTGCCGAAGCAGGCCGGGGTATCAACATATCTGGCGTTGACTTTTGGCACGCTGTTGAGTTCTCAAGGAACGGACGCTTCCTTCGGTCCCGTTTCACCGGGGCCCTCCGGGCGCTTCCCTTCGTTCTTGCGTTTCCGACTCTATCAGACTCTTTCGTGTCCGATTCCCGGTCGAAGCGGGATTCGCTTTCCAGTTCCTCGCTTTCGCGTTTCCCTTTCCGGCGGTTCCAACCTTACCAGAATCATTTCGTACCGTTTCCGGTTCGAATTTGCTTCCGGCGGCCTGTTGGAGGGCCTTTGCCTTTCGGCTGATCCGACTTTATCAGAAATATTCCGGCCGATTGAACGGCCTGATGATTTCAAATAAGAGAATCGATGGCTCTGCGGAAGTCCTGGACTTCCGGTACGAGCGAGATGAACTTAACCGTCACACCCGAACTTGTCCAGTCCGAGTGAACTGTTTAAATCTACCTCCCCACGCAGACTGTGTCAACAGTTTTTTGTGGGCGAAGAGGAGACTAGCAGGTCGCCGAGGGGCGTTGCACATCGGTCCTCAGGCGGCGGACGGGAGTTCGGCGCTGCGCTCGCCCGCGTCGAGGTCGCCGGTGTCCCCGGCGCGGGCCGCTCGGCCTCCGAGGATGTAGACGTAGGCAAGAAATGCCAGCTCAGCCCCGATACCAATGGAGACGCGGGCCCAGGTCGGAAGGCCGGAAGGGGTGACGAAGCCTTCGATGAGGCCCGAGACGAAGAGCACCAACGCGAGTCCGATAGCCATACCGATCGCGGCACGTCCCTGTTGGGCCAGGGCCGAACGTCGGGTGAAGGGGCCCGGATCGATGACGGTCCAGCCGAGCCGGAGGCCCGTACCCGCTGCCACGAAGACGGCCGTCAGCTCCAGCAGGCCGTGCGGAAGGACAAGGCCGAGGAAGACGTCCAGCCGGCCGGCCGAGGACATGAGGCCTATGCCCACGGCGAGATTGAGGACGTTGACGAAGAGGATGTAGATCACCGGTATGCAGAGGAACGCCCCGAGGACCAGGCACATCGCGGCGGCCTGCGCGTTGTTCGTCCACACCTGGGCCGCGAACGAGGCTGCCGGGTGGCTGGAGTAGTACGTCTCGTACTCCCCGCCCGGTCGCGTGAGCCGACGCAGGTCGTCGGGGGCGGCGATCGCCGACTGGACCTCCGGGTGCGTGCCGATCCACCAGCCGATGAGTGCCGCCAGCAGTGTGGAGAGTACGGCGGTGGGAACCCACCAGTGCCGGGAGCGGTAGACGGCTGCGGGAAATCCGGCGCTCAGGAACCGGGCGGCGTCGCGCCAAGACGCCTTGCGGGTGCCGGTGACCACGGAGCGGGCTCGGGCAACCAGCTGCGTGAGACGGGCGGTGAGCAGGGGGTCCGGAGCGCTGGACTGGATCAGTGACAGATGGGTCGCCGTGCGCTGGTAGAGCACGACAAGTTCATCCGCCTCCGCCCCTGTGAGCTGCCTTCCGCGGTGCAGGAGGTGGTCCAGGCGGTCCCACTCGGTGTGGTGGGCGGTGACGAAGACGTCGAGATCCATGGTCGGCTGCTGCTCCAGGCATGGGTGCGTACGGGTCCGTACTACTGCGGCGCGTTGCGGGTCAGCTTGGCAGACTGAGGTTTTGAGGGGCATGGAAGGTCGTCGAAGGGGTGGGCGCGATGAATGAGCTGGTGACCGGTGACGCGGTCGTATTGGGGTTGCGGCCTGCGAGGCTGCCGAGCCGCGCGTTGGCGACAGCGATCGATCTGGCGGCGGTTCTGCTGGTGTTCGTGACGGTATCGATCTGTCTTGCCATTGCGACGGTGTCACTCGACGAGGCGGCGAAGGCGGCGATAGCGGTCGCGACCTTCCTCCTCGTACTGGTGGGAGGCCCTATCGCGGTGGAAACACTGAGCCACGGCCGTTCGCTGGGGAAGCTGGCGTGCGGGCTCCGCGTGGTGCGCGACGACGGGGGGCCGATCCGGTTCCGGCACGCGCTCGTGCGGGGGTCCATGGGGATCGTCGAGATTCTGCTGACGTTCGGTGTCGTGGCCTGCATCGCGTCGCTGGTGTCGGCGCGTGGACGGCGGCTCGGTGATGTCTTCGCCGGCACGCTCGTCGTACGTGAGCGGCTGCCGGCCGGGCGGGCCGTGGCCGTACCGCCTCCGCCGCCGTGGCTGGTCGGACGGTTCGCCCACTTGGATCTGTCGTCCGTCCCCGATGATCTCTGGCTGGCGATCCGGCAGTACCTGACGCGTATGCGCGAACTCGACGCGGCGGTGGGATGGTCCGTCGCCGAGCGTCTGGCCGGTGATCTGGCGGCGCGGACGGGGGTACCGGTGCCGACCGGGGTCCCCGCGGCGGCCTTTCTGGCGGCGGTGGTGAACGAGCGGCAGGCGCGGGATGCGCGGCGGGCGTTCGCGCCTTCGCCCGCCGGGCGCCCCGTGGCCTCGGGTGGGGGCGGGGTTCCGTCACTACCAACGATGGCGCGTGGGGCGGGGGCGGCGGCTGTGGTGCCTGCGCGGGTGCCCGTCGCTGGGGCTCGTGTGCCTCTGCGGAAGTCTGAGGCGGGCACTTCGAAACCCGAGGAGGGCACGTCCAGCGGGTTCGCTCCGCCTGCCTAGTGCGCGGGGGGCGAGGGAGGTGATTCCAGGTGTTCCAGCTCGATGCCCGGGGCCGAGAGGACCACGTCGCCCGCGAGGTGGACCGTGTGCCTGTCGCCGGTGTCCAGGTCGCTGACCTGGTATTCGTCCACGACCAAGGGTCCGTTGTCAGTGGCGTGGGCTTCACTGTTCACCAGGGCCCAGGACTGATCGACGGTGCGGGGTGCGAGGACCGGGTCCGTGAAGGTGACCAGGCGGATCCGGGTCTCGGCGGAATCGGGGGTGAGGCGCAGGAGTCGGGCAGTGGCGACGAGGAACGCGGGAGAGGTGCCGGAGAAGGCGTGGGCGCGGACATTGCCTTCCGTGGCATGGGTCCCGCTCGGGTCGTTCCGGACCCAGGTGACGCCTTCGAGGGCTGCGCCGCGGACCTGCCAGCTCCTGGCATGGAGTTCCATGCGGATGGGGCGGCCGAGCTCGTCGAGGGTGAGGTCGAGGGAGCCGAGGTGGTCTCCGGACGGGGCCGTGGTCTGCGAGACGTAGCGCCAACCGGAAGGGCCGGGGGCGCAGTGGAAGTGTTCTTCGCCGAGGGGGGTGTGGTCGTGGAGATCGTGGAGCGAATACCGGCCGCGGGGCATGGGGTCCTTCGGGTTCCTCGGGGCTGTGCGGGTGCGATACGGGGCAGGCCCCCGGCACGGGGGTGCGGGGGCCTGCGCTCGTAGCTGCTGCTGAGGTTGTTTCCCTCCGTCGGCGCCAGGTGGTGACGACCGCGGCGCCGGCGGGTGGATCAGTAGCGGTAGTGGTCGGACTTGTACGGTCCGTCGACCTCGACGCCGATGTAGGCGGCCTGCTCGGGACGCAGGGTCGTGAGCCTGACGCCGAGTGCGGCGAGGTGGAGACGGGCGACCTTCTCGTCGAGGTGCTTGGGCAGCACGTAGACGTCCGTCGGGTACTCCTCGGGCTTCGTGTACAGCTCGATCTGGGCCAGGGTCTGGTCCGCGAACGAGTTGGACATGACGAACGAGGGGTGGCCGGTGGCGTTGCCCAGGTTCAGCAGGCGGCCCTCGGACAGCACGATGAGGACCTTGCCGTCGGGGAACGTCCAGGTGTGGACCTGCGGCTTGACCTCGTCCTTGACGATGCCGTCGATCTTCGCCAGGCCTGCCATGTCGATCTCGTTGTCGAAGTGGCCGATGTTCCCGACGATGGCCTGGTGCTTCATCTTGGCCATGTCCGCGGCCATGATGATGTCCTTGTTGCCCGTCGTGGTGATGAAGATGTCGGCCTGGGCGACGACGTCGTCGAGCGTGGCGACCTGGTAGCCGTCCATTGCGGCCTGAAGGGCGCAGATCGGGTCGATCTCGGTGATGATCACGCGGGCGCCCTGGCCGCGCAGGGACTCCGCGCAGCCCTTGCCCACGTCGCCGTAGCCGCAGACGACGGCGGTCTTGCCGCCGATCAGGACGTCGGTGGCGCGGTTGATGCCGTCGATCAGCGAGTGGCGGCAGCCGTACTTGTTGTCGAACTTCGACTTGGTGACCGCGTCGTTGACGTTGATCGCCGGGAAGAGGAGGGTGCCGTCACGGTGCATCTCGTACAGGCGGTGCACACCGGTCGTGGTCTCTTCGGTGACGCCGCGGATCTCGGACGCCAGCTGGGTCCACTTCTGCGGGGCCTCACCGAGGGTGCGGTTCAGCAGGGTGAGGATGTACGCGTACTCCTCGCTGTCCGCCGTCGACGGGTCCGGGGCCGCGCCCGCCTTCTCGAACTCGACGCCCTTGTGGACGAGGAGGGTGGCGTCGCCACCGTCGTCGAGGATCATGTTCGGGCCACCGGTGAGGGTGTTCGGCCAGGTCAGCGCCTGCTCCGTGCACCACCAGTACTCCTCCAGCGTCTCGCCCTTCCAGGCGAAGACCGGGACGCCTGCGGGGGCCTCCGGGGTGCCGTTCGGTCCGACGGCGATGGCCGCGGCGGCGTGGTCCTGGGTGGAGAAGATGTTGCAGGACGCCCAGCGGACCTCGGCGCCGAGGGCGACCAGGGTCTCGATGAGCACGGCCGTCTGCACCGTCATGTGCAGCGAACCGGTGACCCGGGCGCCGGCCAGCGGCTGCGCGGCGGCGTACTCCTTGCGGATCGACATCAGGCCGGGCATCTCGTGCTCGGCGAGGGTGATCTCCTTGCGCCCGAAGGCGGCAAGGGAAAGGTCGGCGACCTTGAAGTCCTGGCGATTGGCGGTCGTCGTCATAACGGGCTGCTCCTCGTGATGGGTCGAGGGTGGGCTTGGCTGGCTCTGCGGCGGCGGGCACACGAATGCCCGGGAGTTCGCGGTGCAGTCCGTCGGAGGCCCTCTCTCCCTCGGCCGGTCCGCGGTGCGGACCGATCGACCGCCATCAGCAGCGACGTCTGTTACTCCATAAGAATCTACACCGGTCGGCCCGGTGTGCCCCAGCCCGTCCAGGGGCTTGGGGCGATCACCGGGCCGTCGGGGGTGGAAGGCGGTGTTCGTCAGAGGCTCGTCAGCCGCTCGTCAGTGGCCGGATTTCGTCGGAGCCGGGGCACCGGGAGACGTGGCCGGGTTGGTGCCCGCGGCGGCGGCTTCCTCGTTGTATATGTCCGGCTCCAGGTAGATGACCCGGGCGATCGGGACGGCTTCGCGGATACGGGATTCGGCGGCGTTGATGGCGTGGGCGATCTCGGTGGCGCTGTCGTCGTGCTCGACCGCGATCTTTGCCGCCACCAGCAGTTCTTCCGGGCCGAGGTGGAGGGTGCGCATGTGGATGATGCGGGTGACGCTCTCGCCGTCGACGACCGCCGCCTTGATCTTCTCGACGTCCTCGATGCCTGCGGACTCGCCGAGGAGGAGGGACTTCGTCTCGACTGCGAGCACGATCGCGATGATGATCAGCAGGATGCCGATGCAGAGGGTGCCGATGCCGTCCCAGACGCCGTCGCCGGTGACCAGGGCGAGGCTCACACCGGCGAGGGCCAGGATCAGGCCGACCAGGGCACCGAGGTCTTCCAGGAGGACGACGGGGAGCTCGGGGGCCTTCGAGTGGCGGACGAACTCCGTCCAGGAGCGCTCGCCCCGGGTCAGGTTGGACTCCTTGATGGCCGTGCGGAAGGAGAAGGTCTCGGCGATGATCGCGAAGACCAGCACGCCGACCGGCCAGTACCAGGCCTCGATCTCGTGCGGGTGCTTGATCTTCTCGTAGCCCTCGTAGATCGCGAACATGCCACCGACCGAGAACAGCACGATGGAGACGAGGAAGGCGTAGATGTAGCGCTCGCGCCCGTATCCGAAGGGATGCTCGGGAGTGGCCTCGCGCTTGGCCTTCTTGCCGCCGAGCAGGAGGAGACCCTGGTTGCCGGAGTCGGCGAGCGAGTGGACGCTCTCCGCGAGCATCGACGACGAGCCACTGAAGACGAACGCTACGAATTTGGCCACTGCGATCGCGAGGTTGGCGACTAGTGCCGCCACGATCGCCTTGGTTCCGCCTGACGCGCTCATGGGTGCCTGGTGTCCCTTCCTCGGTGCTGCGGCACGGGCGCCGCTGTACGGCCGGACATTGTTGCAGCCGCTGTGCGGACGGTACGTCAAGCCACCACGGTCGCGCGGAACAGCGTGCCCGTACGGGATGCTTCGACCTTTTCGTCCGCCGGAACGAACACCGATTCGCCAGGGGCGAGTTCGAGATCACCGACGCGGGGGGCACCGGAGGTGCAGAGCAGGATCTGCGGAGTGGACACCGTCAGGTCGACAGGGGCGGCTCCGGGCGACAGGTCGTAGCGGGACAGCCGGAACTCGTCGACCGGCGTCTCGTAGGGTTCCTCGCCGGACGGTGCCGCCTCGGGGCGCAGGACGCCCGGGTCGGTCGCCTCGAAGCGAACGACGCGCAGGAGTTCGGGGACGTCGATGTGCTTGGGGGTGAGTCCGCAGCGCAGCACGTTGTCCGAGTTGGCCATGATCTCGACGCCGAGGCCGCCGAGATAGGCGTGCGGGACGCCCGCGCCGAGGAACAGGGCCTCTCCGGGTTGGAGTTCCACGTGGTTCAGGAGCATCGCGGCGAGGACGCCGGGGTCGCCGGGGTAGTGGTGGGCGAGCTGGGCGTACGGGGCGTGGGCGCCGCCGAGGCGTTCGGCCGCGGCCGCCGCCTCGGTGACCGTGGCCGCCATCTCCGCCGGTTCGGCGGTGAGGATCGCCGTCAGGACCTCACGCAGGGCCGCCTCTTCGGGCTTGGCACGCAGGAGGTCCACGTACGGCATGAGGGAATCGACACCGAGTGCCTCTATCGCGTCGGCCGCTTCGGCGGGCCTGCGGAAACCGCAGAGTCCCTCGAAGGGGGTGAGCGCGCAGATCAGCTCGGGCTTGTGGTTGGCGTCCCTGTACGTGCGGTGGGGAGCCGAGACCGGGACCCCCCGGCTCTCCTCGTCCGCGTATCCCCTCTTGGCCTGGTCGAGGTCGGGGTGCACCTGGAGGGAGAGCGGGGCGCCGGCGGCCAGCAGCTTCAGGAGGAAGGGGAGGCGGGGGCCGAACTTGTCGACGGCCGGCCGGCCCAGTTCGCGGCCGGGGTCGGCGGCGATGACCTCGGTGAGGGGCTGCTCGGCGCCCGCGCGGGTGACCCTGGACGGCGCTCCTGGGTGGGCGCCCATCCACATCTCGGCCTGCGGCTCGCCGGTGGGGGCGATGCCGAGCAGCTCGGGGATGGCCGTGGTGGAGCCCCAGGCATAGGGGCGCACGGTGTTGGAGAGCCGGTCCATGGGGTTCGTCCTCGGGAAGCGGGGTGGATGCGGTGGTGGGTGCCGCGAGGGCAGGAGTCAGTGGTTCCGGGAGGCCAGGGCCACGTAGACGGCGGCGAAGTCGGTGACCGCGAGGAGTTCGGCGAGGGCTTCGAGGTCGGTGCCCTCCTCCGGTTCGAGTTCGCTGATCGCCGTGTCGTGGCTGAGCGCCAGTTCGCGGGCCGCGGGTGCGGCGCTCAGGCCGCCGGCGGTGCGGCCCCGGAGCAGGACGACGCGGGCCCGCATCGCCTCCGGCTCGTCGACGCGGTCCCTGAAGAAGTCGTCGGGGTCGGCTCCGGCGGCGAAGGCCCCGGCCAGCAGCCTGCCGTGCAGGGGCAGCGCCTCGGGCAGCTCGGCGGCGAGGGCGGGGCGGCCGGCGAGATCGGTCAGCACCGCGGCGAACCGGCGTCCGACCGGGCCCGCGGCTCCGGCCTCCGTCCAGATGAGCGGCAGGCTGTCGGCGAGCTCGGCTGCGAGCGTCTTCGCCGGGTTGCTGTACGTCGCGATGGCGGGGCCGCAGCGTTCGGCGGTGTGGTCGAGGCGGTCGGCGGCGCTCTGCAGCGCCTCGGACGACGCGTCCACCAGGCCGAGCCGGTCGAGCAGGGAGAGCAGGGGTGTGAGCAGCGCCCAGAGGGTGCCGGGGCCCGCTGCCTCGGTCTCGGCGTCGTACTCGCCGTGCGGGGCCGCCGCCATGGGGACGACGAGGCCGTGGACGCCGTCGACGGCCTCACGGAGCGGGGAGCGCATGGGGGCGACGGCCACGACCGTGCAGCCCCGGCGGTACGCCTGCTCGGCGAGCTGGGCGAGGCCGGGTTCGGAGCCGTCGGGAGTGGCGATGAGCAGCAGGTCCACGGAACCCGCCCAGCCGGGGAGTGCCCAGCGCAGGGCGCCCGCGGCGGGTGCGACGCCGGTGGAGTGGACACGGACGACGGGGGCCGCGGCGCCCACGAGTGCGCCGATCAGGTCGGCGACGCCGGACGCGGCCGTACCGGGGCCCGCGACGAGGACGGCTCTGGGCCTGCCCTCCGGGGCCAGGCCGCCGATGCCTGCCTCTGCGGCGTGCCGGGCGGCGGTACGGACCCGGGCACCGGCCTCGGCGGCGCCGCGGAGCAGACCGCGGCGGTCGGCGCGGGCCAGGGCTTCCGGGGCGTCGAGCAATGACTCGTCGAGCATGGCGGTGGGCCTCCGATCACCGTACGGGGTGCGGGGTGCGGGTACGGGAGTGCGGGCGCCGGTCGTCGCCGACCCGTCGCGTCGTGTCCCCGTTCTCGCGGGTCGCGCTGGGCGCGTGTGGCGCGCTGTTACGCGGGGCGGCGGGCTTCGTCGACGAGGAGGACCGGGATGCCGTCGCGTACCGGGTAGGCCAGACCGCAGTCCTTGCCGGTGCAGACGAGCTCCGGGGTCCCGGCTGCCGACCGGTCGTCGAGCGGAGAGTGGCAGGCCGGGCAGGCGAGGATCTCCAGAAGGCCGGCTTCGAGCGGCATGGGGTGGGTCCCTTCGGGCGTTCGTACGAGCGGTTCGCTGGCGCGGTCGCGGGGTGCGGTTGCGGTCGCGTGGGTCGGGCGACGTCAGCCTACCGCCGGGGTGGCGGGGGCGCGGCCGGGGCGGGGGCGGCACGGGGGTGAGGTGTGCCCGGGGGTGAGGTGTGCCCGGGGCTGGGCGCCTGCGTCGGGCTGTCCCCCGCCCGCCCCTCCCCGGAACCGGGGCGCTCCCCGGAGCCCCCGAGAGCTGCCCTCGATCGCCGGGCGGGCTTGATACCGGAGCTGGATGTGGTCAGGCCCGGATCAGGGTCAGGACCTCGTCGCGTACCGCTGCCAGCGTCTTCTCGTCACGGGCCTCCACGTTCAGGCGCAGCAGCGGTTCCGTGTTGGAGGCACGGACGTTGAACCACCAGTCCATGGATGTTGCCGTGAGGCCGTCGAGTTCGTCGAAGGTGATGTCGTCACGGTCGCCGTACGCCGCCTTGATCGCGGTCAGACGGCCGGTCTGGTCGTCGACGGTGGAGTTGATCTCGCCGGAGCCCGTGTACCGGTCGTACTGGGCGAGCAGTTCCGAGAGCGGGGCATCCCCGCCTCCCAGCGCGGCCAGGACGTGGAGAGCGGCCAGCATCCCCGTGTCCGCGTTCCAGAAGTCCCGGAAGTAGTAGTGCGCCGAGTGTTCGCCGCCGAAGATCGCGCCGTGTTCGGCCATCTCGGCCTTGATGAAGGAGTGGCCGACGCGTGTGCGGACCGGGGTTCCGCCGTTCTCGCGGATCACCTCGGGGACCGACCAGGAGGTGATCAGGTTGTGGATGACGATGCCCTCGCCGCCGTTGCGGGCCAGTTCGCGGGCCGCGACCAGGGCCGTGATCGCGGAGGGGGAGACCCCCGAGCCGCGCTCGTCGACGACGAAGCAGCGGTCCGCGTCGCCGTCGAAGGCGAGGCCCAGGTCGGCGCCCTCGGCGAGTACGCGGGCCTGGAGGTCGAGGATGTTCTTCGGGTCGAGGGGGTTGGCCTCGTGGTTGGGGAAGGTGCCGTCCAGTTCGAAGTACATCGGGACGAGGTCCACCGGGAGGCCCGCGAAGACGGTGGGGACGGTGTGGCCGCCCATGCCGTTGCCCGCGTCCACGACGACCTTCAGGGGGCGGATCGCCGACAGGTCGACCAGGCCGAGGAGGTGGGCGGCGTAGTCGGTGAGGGTGTCGCGTTCGGTGATGGTGCCCGGGGTGGTGGGCGCCTGGACGGGGGCGCCGTCGGTCGACCAGTTCTCCACCAGTGTGCGGATCTCCGTGAGGCCGGTGTCCTGGCCGACCGGTGCCGCGCCCGCCCGGCACATCTTGATGCCGTTGTACCGGGCCGGGTTGTGCGAGGCCGTGAACATCGCGCCCGGCAGGTCCAGTGCCCCCGACGCGTAGTACAGCTGGTCCGTGGAGCAGAGGCCGATCAGGGTGACGTCGGCGCCCCGCGCCGCGGCGCCCCGTGCGAAGGCCGCGGCCAGGCCGGGCGACGAGGGCCGCATGTCGTGGCCGATCACGATCGCGTCCGCTTCCGTGACCTGGACGAAGGCGGCGCCGAAGAGTTCGGACAGCGGCTCGTCCCACTGGTCGGGCACGACGCCGCGCACGTCGTACGCCTTCACGAGCTGCGACAGGTCAGCAACCACGGCCGGTCCTCCTGGGGGTCTCTGCGGAGGGCCCAAACTACCCGGGGCGCCCGTCAGGGCGGCATCCAGCCCAGGACGGAAGAGGGATCGGCGGGCTCGGTACGGGTCAGGAATCGGGTGAGCGGAGCACCCGCAGATGGCCGCGGCGCGCGACCTCCACCGGATCGGCCGTGCGCGGTCCGCGGTTGCCGGCGCCCGGACCGCGGTCGTGCGGCCTGGCCGCTTCCCGCACCGCGTTGGCGAGCGCTTCGAGGTCGTCCCCGCTGGGGCGCGTGGGGGCCGAGGGGTCGGAGAGCCGGACCACTTCCCAGCCGCGTGGCGCGGTCAGCCGCTCGCTGTGTTCGGCGCACAGGTCGTAGCAGTGGGGCTCGGCATAGGTGGCGAGCGGGCCGAGGACCGCAGTCGAGTCGGCATAGACGTACGTCAGTGTCGCGACGGCAGGGCGGCCGCACGCAGTTCGCGAACAGCGACGTACAGGGCTCACGATGTTGGACGGTACCGCACTCTTGAGCGGGCTGCGACGACTCTCCCGCACCTCACCCCCACGTGTCGCCCTGTGACCTCCGGCACAACGGCGTTCCGGGCAACAGCCCTGACCTGCACGGCAGCAGAAGGGTCCGGGCCATCGGCCGGTGGATTCCGGTGGATGTCATGAGCACAGGCTGTCATCCGGCGCGGAGGGACAGTCGGAGTCGGGGCCTGATCCTGACTCACCTTGGCCTGAATGTTCGGAATTGAACACCCGTGGGTCCTGTGCGGGAGCCTCGACCGGGTCGCCGCGCGGAGCGTTACGCTGCGTCAGTGATGGACAGTCCCGTACCTCCCCACCCGTCCGAGCCCCGTCCCCGCCGCCGCGACCGACACGGACGTGGCATGCGCGGACCCGTCGCGCCGCCCCAGGTGCCGATGTCGGCCAGTAGGAGTGAGACGTTCCGCGATCTCGTGCAGGACTCGGTGGAGCGGCTGGAGCGGCGCTGGCCTCAGCTGGCGGATGTCGACTTCCAGGTCCTGGACGTGCCGGGAACCCTCGGCGACACCGTGCCGCTCGGGCGTGCCGTCTCCGCCGAGAAGGGACAGCCCGCTCAGATCGTCGTCTACCGGCGTCCTGTCGAGATCCGCACCAAGAGCCGCGACGAACGTGCCCTGCTGGTGCACGAGATCGTGGTCGAGCAGGTCGCCGAGCTGCTCGGACTCGCACCGGAGTCGGTCGATCCCCGGTACGGGCAGGACTGAGCCCCGCCCGTACCTGTGCGCCCCGTCGGCGCGAGTTGTCGGGAGGTCAGCCGTCCGGGAGCTCAGCCGTACAGGAGTTCAGTCGTCCAGGAGTGACAGGTCCTGCCGTGCCGTCGGGACAGCGACCGTGCCCCCGTCGTCGGTCAGCGTCTGCACCGTGAACATCTCGACGCCGCCCTGCGGGAGAGCGAGCGTACGGGCCGCGTGGACCGGGCCGCCGGACTTCGTCGCCACCGTCAGCGCGTAGCTGCCCTTGAGACCGGACGGCACCGGCGGGGTGACCGCGAGTGTGGTGCCGCCCTTGACGGTGTACGTCTTGACGACCTGTTCGCCGCCCTCGGTGCCCGCCGACGCGGTGACCTCGACCTCGGCCGTGGCGCCCGGCGCGGTGAGGGAGAGGACCGAGCCCTTGGCCCTGTTGTCGGCCACGCTCGCCCGGACGCCCACCGGTCCCGTGGCCGGGATGAAGGCGACCTCCCGCCCGCTCTTCGTACCGCGGACGACGCGCAGCGCGGCGACGATCGGGGTGGCTCGTCCGGCATCCACCGGCGTCAGCCGCAGCGAACCGGGTTCTCCCCTGGTGACGTCCCGCAGGTCGATGCTCGCGGTCATCCTCGACTTGATGTGCAGGGTGTCGTTCCCCGCGGGGGCGAACGCCGCGTTCTTCCCCAGCAGCTGCACCTTCACATCGGCGTCGTCCTCGCCCGGTGCGAAGGCCACCAGCTGTACGGAGGTGGCGTCGGCCGGAATGCCCGGCAGCACGAGGGTGCCCGTGGGGTCGGCGGACGGGGCGATCCAGTCGCTGCCCGCCGTGTCGTCCGCGGCGCGGACGAGGGCGCCGATCCGGCCGGAACGGGTGGTGACGTGGACGGCCACGTCCTCGACGGCCTCGCTGGTCAGGGTGGAGATCAGCATCGGGACGCTGGAGCGGGCCGGGATCGTGATCCCGTCGCCCACGTCCGACTTGAGCGGCCCGTCGGGGCCGTACAGCTCGATGTCGGCGACGGCCGCGCTGTCGTCGGGGTTGGTGAGGTGGACGTAGTCCTGGCGTGCCTTCGAGGTGCTCGCGCCGGGGAACCAGAAGTCCGTGCCGGGCCCGGTGCAGGTGGCCCCGAGCAGGCCGCGGGCGGCGCCCGCGGTGACCGCGGTGGTCTGCTGCGCGGTCCAGCCGGGCGCCAGGCTGCCGGTGGCGGTGCCGACCAGGGCGGGGGCGTCGGGCTTCGAGGTCTCGGCGCCGACCGGCTTTCCGGGCTCCTTGAGGGTGAGGACCGCCTTGCCGTCCTTGGCCGGAACCTTCTTGTCCTGCTTCGGGTCCGGTTCCGTCGCCTCGTCGGCGGAGTACGCCGCGGCCGGCTTCAGCTCGGCGCCGGCGGCCTCACCGGCGCTCTTGCCCGCCGGGGTGAAGGACATGTACGTCGTGGCCGCCAGGTCGGAGCTGCTGGGCGCCGGGCAGAGCAGGCTGGAGCGTTCGACGGGCAGCCGGGCGGCGGCCTTCGCCACTTCCGGGGCCGGGTCGCCGGGCGCGTTGAGCGCGGCGAACCCGGTGACGGCGGCGAGGGCGACGACGCCCGCGATGAGGGAAAGGGGGGTGGACTTCACTCGGACTCGCCTCGCGATGCGTTACCGGGATGCCACGGGCCCTCGCCCGGGGCGGTGCTTGGGTCGTGCTCGTCGTTCCGGGTGCCGTGCTGCGGGCCGTACCCGCCCTGGCCGTCGTACGGGGCGGCGGCTTCACCCGTGCCCGTGGTGCCGCCCGTGGTGCCGTAGGGCTGCTGCTGTGCGTAGCCGTACGGGTCATAGCCGGGGTCCTGCTGGTAGGGGTCGGCCTGGTACTGACCGGCCGCCGGGTACTGCTCGCCGCCGTACTGGCCGGTCTGCGGCTGTGCGCCGCCCTGGTACTGGTCGTACTGCTCGCCCTGGTACGGCTGCTGGTAGTCGGCGCCCTGATACTGCTGCGCGTCCCACTCGGCGTACTGCTGCTGCGGCACCGCCGCGTACGTACCGGTGTCGCTCTGCTGGGCGAAGGCGTCCTGGTCGTCCGGGACCGCCGCGTACGGGTCGGCGGACCGCTGCGCCGGGATGAACTCCTCGGGCGCCACCGTCGGTTCCGCGGCGAGTGCCTCGCCGTCCCGGTCCTGGCCCTCGGCCTCCGTCTGGGCGGCGGCCCGGAGTCTGCGGGCCCGGCGGCCCTCCCCCGCGACCGCTTCGAGCGGTACGGCCTCGGTCTCCTCGGGCAGGTCGTCGTCGATGACCCGGCGCCGGGTCGGCAGGGCGAGCACCAGCAGGACGACGGCGAGCACGGCCTGCGCCCAGATCCAGGCGGTGTGGGTGAGGGGGGCGTCGTACGTGAGGTCCAGGGTGCCGCCCTCGGCGGGCAGCTCGAAGCCCTGGGCCCATCCGTCGACGGTCTTGCCGGTCAGGGCCTTCCCGTCGAGCGTGGCCTGCCAGCCGGGGTCCGCGGCGTCGGCGATCCGCAGCGTACGGCCGGCGGTGCCCGAAGGGATCGCGGTGTGTGCCTCGACGGGGCTCGACGCGACGGGCAGCCACTCGGGCTCCGTGCCGCCCGTGCCGCTCTCGGCGGACGGGGGAACGACCATGACCCTGGCGACCTGACGGTCCACCCACCACAGTGCGCTGCCGTCCAGCTGGCTGAGCCGGCTCAGACCGGGCGTCGAGTCGAGGACCCGGCTCATCTCGCGGGGCGCCCCGTCCCGTACGAGGACGTAACGGATGGCGAAGCCGCTCAGCTGACGGCCCTGGTCGGCGCCCGAGCCCGCGACGAGGTTGGCGACGACCTTGTCGAGGTGGGTGTTGCCGCCGCCCGACTCGGTCAGCTCGGCGTCTCCGAGGCGGGCGCCCGAGCCACGGACCAGGGTGTACGAGACGGAGTGCGGCGAGGTTCCGCCCAGGACCAGCGTGCGGGGCTGGTCGCGGGTGACGCTCTCCGCCGCTACGAACGCGGGCACCTGTACCGGGTCCCGGCGGTCCAGCGGCCCGGTCGCGCCACCGGCCATCCAGACGAACGCGGCGAGGGCGGGTGCGGCCAGCGCGGCCACGGCTATCAGGGCGGCGACGGGCTGGCGCCAGCCGAAGCTGAGTCCCGCGACGCGTACCCGGGCGCCGTCCGCCCCGAGCAGCGCGGCGGCGATCAGCGCGATGCCGTAGACGAGGGTGGCGGGGCCGGCCCACGTCGAGCCGTTGGCGAGGCCCGCGAAGAGCAGTGCGACGAGTGCGACGGCCCAGGCGGTACGGATCGCGAACTGCCGCTCACCGCGCAGCAGTGCGGCGAGGGCGGCCAGCACGACGCCCAGGAGGAGGACGCCGCCTGCCGCCTTCGGGCCGCCGGGGCTGATCCCGAGGAGGTCGACGGCGGACGCGGTGCCGGCGCCCAGGTCGAGGCCCGCCTCCTTGAGGAGGCTCGCCGGGCTGGTCAGCAGGGTCAGCGACCAGGGCGCCAGGACGAGCAGCGGGGTGCCGACGGCGGCCAGGAAGCGGAGCCCGTACGCGGTGATGTCGCCGCGGCGCAGGACCAGCACACCGATGCCGAGTGCCACGGCGAGCGGCCAGACGATGGGGGTGAAGGCCGTCGCGAGGGTGAGCAGGAGGGTGTACGCCCAGGTCGCGCGCCAGCTGCCGCGCGGCGCGTCCGAGCCTGGTGCGCGCAGCCCGTGGGCCGATACGGCGGTACGGGCGATCAGCGGGAGCAGCACGGCGAGGACGGCGGTGCCGAGGCGGCCGGTGGCCAGCGCCCCGGTCGCGGCGGGCAGGAAGGCGTACGCCACGCTCGCCCAGGCCCGCAGGAGCCGCGATTCGATGAGCGGCCGGGAGACGAAGTACGCGGCCAGTCCGGCCAGCGGGATTGAGCAGACCAGCAGCAGGGTGAGCGCGAAGCCCGTGGAGCCGAGGAACAGGGCCGACAGGGCGGCGAGCACGGCGAGGTAGGGCGGTGCCGTCTGGGTGCCGCCGGTGCCGACCGGGTGCCAGCCGTCCGCGTACCTCCCCCAGAGTTCGGAGACGTCTCCGGGCGCGGGCAGCAGCGCGCCGCCCGCGAGCGCGCCGCCGCCGAGGAGACCCCGGCAGGCGATGAGGGAGACGAGCAGCAGGACGGCGAAGAGGACGGGACCGGGCCGGCGCGCGATGCGCTTCAGCCGGGCGAACTGCTCGATCTCCAGGAAGTCGGCGTCGTCGCCGCCGGGGCCGGACTCGACGGCGCCGTGCCGCGAGCCGCCGGATTCGGATTCGGTCCGGCCGCCGAAGTTCTCGGCGACCTGTTCGACGGTGGCGCGGACGGTGGCGCCGGGCGGCGGGAACAGGGAGCGCAGCTCGCCGGCCTCGACCGTGGACCTGCCGCGTCTGCGGCGGGCCGCGATGATCCTGCCCGGCCGCAGCAGCGTGCCGAGGAGTCCTCTGACCTCGTCGACGGCCTGTCCGGGAACCTTGCCGACCAGATAGGCGAGGGTACGGAGCAGGGTGCCGAACACGAGGCGGAGCAGGACCCACGGCAGGGTCTTGGTGGGGGCGTTGACGAGCATCGTGTAGACGGCGCCCGCCTTGTCGACACGGTGCGGGTTGGAGACGGAGCGCCCCGCGCAGTCGATGGGGCGGCGTTCCCGCGCGGACGCCTCGGCATGCCGCAGGACCGCGTCGGGGGCGATGAGCACCCGGTGTCCCGCCATGTGCGCACGCCAGCAGAGGTCCACGTCGTCACGCATCAGCGGGAGAGCGCGGTCGAAGCCGCCGAGCTCGTCCCAGACGTCGCGGCGGATCAGCATGCCGGCGGAGGAGACGGAGAGCACGGTGCGGACCTGGTCGTGCTGGCCCTGGTCCTGCTCGCGGCGGTCGAGTCCGGTCCAGCGGCGCCCGCTGTTGGCGATGGAGACGCCGACTTCGAGCAGTTGCTTGCGGTCGTACCAGCCGCGGAGCTTGGGTCCGACGATCGCGGCGTGACGGTCCCCGTCGACGACGCGGAGCATCTCGGCGAGC